>CAVWWJ010000029.1:0-40993 GCA_963758625.1 uncultured Alphaproteobacteria bacterium
CCTCAATCCCGATCGGGCGCGATGCCGTTGGGCCACCCATCCCGGACCCGAGGAGAGTTCGCAGCTCGCCAACGCCCTCGGTTGGCAAAGCTGCGAACGACAGCCATGCGCGTCAGCGCGAACGCTCCGTGCATGGCCTTCCCTCCGACACCCGGCCCCGGCGGGACAGGACCGCTTCGTGTCGCGAGGGAATCTTGCGACAAGACTCTTGCGCAACTTTGCCGCAATTGTATCCAATTGTGACAGTGCCTCACGTGCGTCTCCCTCAGGGAGGCGCCGCCGGTGTTTTTCGCTGGGGATTTGCCCAATGTTCGCCCAATGATGCCCGTGGACTTGGCGGCGGCCGCCGCAGCAACGCTGGCAGACTTGCTGGAAGAGCGGCGCCGCCTCGCGCTGCTCCTGGCCGGCCTCGATCTGATCGACCAGGGCATCACCGTGATGGACGGCGACCTGAAGCTTGTCGCCGCGAGCCGCGGTCTCTTCAAGCTGTTCGGGTTTCCGCCGGAAATGTCGCGCGTCGGGACCCCTTTCGCCGACTTCGTACGCTACAATGCCGAGCGCGGAGAGTACGGCGAAGGCGACGTCGAGGAGATCGTGGCCGAGCAGGTTCGACTTGCCCGCCAATTCAAGCCGCACGACATGGAGCGCATCCGGCCCGACGGCACCATCATCGCCATCCGGAGGCTCGCCGCTCCCCAACGGGGGCTGCGTGACGATCTATACCGACGTTACGCAGCAGCGCGCGCATGAGCGCCTGATCCAGGAACGCAACGAGGAGCTTGACCGCCGCGTACGCGAGCGCACCGCGGAGCTGGAGGCCGCCAACGCGAGCAGAAGCGCCTGGAGGCGGTGCTCGTGCATGCCCAGAAGATGGAGGCGGTGGGCGAGTTGACAGGCGGACTGGCGCACGACTTCAACAACCTGCTTACGATCGTGATCAGCAACCTTGCGGTGATGCGCGATCGCGCGGCGAAGGCGGGCATGATGGAGTTCGTGGAGCCCGCGCTCGACGCCGCCCACAAGGGTGCGGGTATCACGCGGCGCCTGCTGGCGTTTGCGCGTCGCCAGAGACTCGAGCCGCGTATCGTCGAGGTCAATAGTCTCATTGCCAATCTGCTGTCGCTGTCGCGTCACTCCCTGCCCTCGACGATCCGCATCTCGACACAGCCGGCACCCTTCGATCTCCACACGCGCGTAGACCCCGAGCAGCTCGAGCATGCCTTTCTCAACCTCGTGCTGAATGCCCGCGATGCCATGCCCGGAGGCGGCAGCCTGGTGGTGCACAGTGCAAGCCGGCTCGTTCATAACGCGGAAGCCGCCGAGCTTGAGCTCGCGCCAGGGCGCTATGTCGAGATCCGCGTCGAGGACACCGGCATGGGGATGGACCAGGCCACGCTCTCGCGCGCTTTCGAGCCGTTCTTCACGAGCAAGCAGTTCGGCGCCGGCAGCGGCCTCGGCCTCTCGATGGTCTACGGCTTCGTGAAGCAATCGGGGGGAGCCGTCCACATCAGCAGCACGCCGGGAAGAGGTACGACCGTGACGCTGCTGCTGCCGGCGAGCCCGGCCCCGTCTCGGCCACGAGTGCACGCCACGCTGCAGGGCTCGCGCGCCAAAGCGTGGGCTCCTCGCGTCTCGTCCTGCTGGTCGAGGACGATGCCGACGTGCGCACGGTCATCCGCCGCCAGCTCACCGACATCGGACACATGGTGATCGAGGCACCTGCGGGCGATGAAGCCCTGGCGATCATCGACGACGTTCCGGAGCTTTCGGTCCTGGTCTCCGACATCGTGATGCCGGGCGCCATGGACGGGCGGCGCCTTGCCGATCTCGCAAAGCAGAGGCGGCCGGAGCTGCGGGTGGTGCTCGTCACGGGGTATGCCGATGGATTGGACGTGCAGGGTGGCCGGCATCGGTCGTTTACGGTGCTGCGTAAACCCTGTACCAAGGAGGAGCTCGCCGCAGCCATCGAGACGGCGCCACAGTAATGGATAGTCCTGAAGTCACGCGACAGACCGAGGGCCGGATCGTCTACGTCGTCGAGGACAATGTCGAGATCGGCCGTCTGGTCTGCGCGACGCTCGACCAGCATGGATTTCGCTCGGAGCACTTCAGAACGGGGGCAAACTTCCTGCAGTGTCTGAGAAGGAAGGCGCCGGCGATCTCCGTGATCGACCTCGGCCTTCCGGACTTGGACGGCCTGCACCTCGTGCGCCAGGTGCAGGCGGTCTCCGACAGCGCCATCCTCATCCTGACGGGCCGGGAGAGCGTGGACGACCGCATTCTCGGTCTGGAGCTCGGCGCCGACGACTATATGGTCAAGCCGTTCGAGCCGCGCGAGGTGGTCGCCCGCGTCAACACCATCTTGAGGCGACTGGAGCGGGGCGGCGAGCCGAGGAAGGGCACGCAGAAGTCCGCCCGGTTCGGCGGGTGGACATTCGAGGAGAGCTGCAACCGCCTGACGGGGCCGGGAGGCCGGGAGGTCGAGCTGTCCGTTGCCGAGGCCCGCCTCCTCGCGACCCTGCTCAGACGACCCAATCGCATCCTCAATCGCGCCGAGCTGCTCGGCGACGGCGATCGTGAGCCTCTCGACCGGAGCATCGACGCACGGATCTCGCGGCTCAGGCGGAAACTGCACGCCGCCGACGACGAGCCAGGAGCTGATCAAGACCGTCTACGGCGCCGGCTACATGCTGGTCGCGAAAGTGGAGTGGGAGTAGCGCGGTCGGCGATAGCATCCCTTACGTTTGGCCTCTGAGAAGCCGGCGGAGCTGAGCGACCGACTGGACGCCGTCAAGCGGTTGACGCGCAGGAGCGCCAGCGTCGGGGACGGCACCGGGAGGACCACGGCCAGGCGCGGCTGGGACCGCGCTCTGCTCCGACCATGACCGCCATGCAAGAGGGCCCCGGCGAGCAGGCCAGCCTGCCGAGGCCAGTGCGTTCTTGCGGCGCGACCCGACGCGGGGACAATGCGGAGCGCCGTGAGCACGACGGTTAGCGCGCCGTGAGGACTGATGTTGGGCAGAACGTCGTGTGCGACACGCAACTCACTCACAAATGGTTACGTCGAGAATGACCATTGATAGCGTCATTCCGCGGCCACCAATCCGAGGCCCCTGACGGCGAGGGTCAAGAGGACGAAGCCGAAGCCGTAGCGCCGGTCAGCTGATCCCCGGAATGCTATGGCAGGTTTCTGAGGCTCCGCGGCCGGAATGCGTACTCGTGACCCAAAAGTGGCATCCGCTCCCCAATCACGGAAAGTGCTCGGCGTGCCAGTCGGCTTCCAGGTCGGGTCGATCTTGGCGTCGATGACGAGCACCCCGGGGGCGCCGTCCTCCACCCAGGCGCGCACCGGCTCCAGATCGTCGAGGGTCCTGACCGTGACGCCGCGCGCGCCGTAGCCGCGGGCGATGGCGGCGAAGTCGGTATCGGGGAACTGCACGATATCGATGGCGTAGCCGCGGCGCCGGTATAGGTGCACCTCCGCGGCGTAGGAGCTGTCGTTGTAGATCAGGATGCACAGGCGCAGCTTGAGGCGGATGGCCGTCTCCAGGTCGGCGATGGACATGAGGAAGCCGCCGTCGCCGGCGCCGAGCACGGCCAGCGCGCCCGGATTGGCGATGGCGAGCCCGATGGCGGAGGCAAGCCCCAGGCCGACCGACTGGAACGAGTGGCTGAGGCACGAGGCCCTGGCGCTCGGCACGCGCAGGAAGCGGGGCGGCCAGCCGCAGAAGTGGCCGGAGTCGGAGGCGACGACGCGGTTCTTCGGCAGGATGGCATCGACCGCCTTGCTCAGCGTGCGCGGATCGATGAAGCAGTCGCTGGAGGTGTCCTGATAGGGCGCGGTGTGGTTGTTGCCCTCGTCGATGCGCTTGCGCGTCTCCGCCGTGCGCCAGCCGGTGCGGGCGCCGATCTGGCGCGCATCCAGCTCGGCCAGGATCGCCTCGGCGGTGGTGCGTGCGTCGGCGTGCACGGCGAGCTGGACCGGCATCTGGTAGCCGAGCCTGGCGGTCTCCACATCGACCTGGGCGACGACGGCGCCGGGGGCGATCAGCTTGCCGCGCTTGGTGGTCCACTGCGTCAGGCTGGCGCCGAAGGCGAGGATCAGGTCGCTCTCCGAGATCAGCTCGTGCGCTGCCGGCGAGGAGAAGCCGCCGCTGATGCCGACCGACCATGGGTCGCCGGCGAACAGGCCGTGTCCGCACACCGAGGTGGCCAGCAGCGCGCCGGTGCGCTCGGCCAGCGCGCTCAGCGCGGCCTCCGCGCCGGAGATCACGGCGCCGCGGCCGGCGAGAACGAGTGGGCGCTGCGCCTTGGCCAGCGCATCGGCCAGGCGCTGCACGCTCGCGGGATCGGGATGCAGCGGCCCCGGCGGCGGCGGCAGCGCGAGCGGCGAGATGTTGCCGGGGAAGGGCGCATCCTGCACGTCGGTGGGCAGGCTGAGCACCACCGTCTGGCGGTCGCGCAGCGCCTGACGACGGCGCGCAGCGTATCGTCGCGCGCCGTGGCCGGCGTATGGATGCGCTCCGACACGGCGCCGACCGAGCGCGCCATCTCGGCCTGCTCGAAGTGGAAGTTCGACTTCACCGCCCCCACCGGCACGTCGCCGGCCAGCACCAGCAGCGGCGTGCGGCTCTTGGCGGCCTCGGCGATGCCGGTGAGCGCGTTGGTGAGCCCCGGCCCCGGATGCACGCTGCAGAGCGTCAGCTCCTGCGTCGCCTTGGCGTAGGCGTCGGCCATGCTGGCGGCGTTGCCCTCGTGCCGCGCCGAGATCAGCTCCACGCCGCACTCCACCAGCGCGTGCGAGATCTTGAAGTTGGCGGTGCCGAGCAGGCCGAAGCACCGGCGCGCGCCGTACGGCGGCCAGGTCGCGGGCGAGGACAGCGGCAACAGTCTGCGTAGTCGTCATCTCTCCTCCCGTGAGCCACGAGCTAAAGCCGACTGAATCGCGCCGGGCCAACGCTGGCCAGACGCTGCGTCGGCTTCCCCGGCCCTCGGGACCACGAGACTCGAAGCCCAACCTCCCCCCCGCGGGTTGTCTAGTCGAACGACGGCAACAGCGGTACGCCGATCACAATGTCCGCTCTTCGCGGAGAGCCGTGAGCCAGCTCCGATGCCGCATCGATGAGCTGGCACGCCGCGGGATGCTGCGATCAATTATGCGCCCCTTGAGGCGCCCTGATAGCCACATACCCTCCGCAGTAGCCTGCGGGTGGCCTCGCAACGTCGGACCGCAGGCGGCAAACCGGTTGAGCGTCGATTGCGAGACCCCAACCCGCGACGCCATCTGCCGGCCGACTCACGGATATTGAGCGGCACGAGGCCGGTGTCGAGAGCTCCTTCCTCCGGCTGTCCGTGGCCGGACCGCACAGTCCGTCTTGTCGGTGGGAAACGCCCCGTCTGGCCGGGAGAACCCCACGCTCGGGCCCCTTCGCGCGTCGAAGAGAGACCCGCCGACCCCGATGACGACGACGACTCGGGGGCCTATCAAAGAAGTACATTCTGGGCGAAAGTGCCTCAAGGACGGAGCAGACGCCCCACGCGGCGCGGGTCGAAACGATCGCGGCGGGATCGCTGTACGGGCGAACAACGCAGTGCGCCCCGAAGACCGGGACATCTGAAGGCGGCGTCGACTTCGCGCGATCATTCCGGCATGAGGGACACCGGTCTCAAGCCGGAAGCACATCGAGCCCGCCATTCCCAAACCCCCTCCCCCCCCGCCCTCCGGAACCCCGCCGCCGGCTCGTGCGGTTCCCGAGACTAGCGGACCGAGATGGAGGCTCTGGGGCCTTTGACGCGACCAGCTCGGCATCGTCGCCCGGCCGGCGGACCGCCGACGAGACGACCTGTATTGCCAGGATGGTCAGGAATGTGACAGGCCTCCTGTCAATGTCGCCGAGCAACAACCCCGATCCGCGATTCGCCACCTGTCCGTCCTCCACCCTCGTGCGCGCGTGAGCCTCGGCAACATCCCAGTCGGAGACCCTGGCAGGACGGACGGCTCAAGAATCAGGAATAGTCGTTCGCATACCGATAGAACCCGAGGCGGGCGGCTCGTCCCTGAGCTCACCCTCCCGGATCTCTGGCTGAGGGCTCGCAGGCCTCGTTGGCACACGATCACCGGTCGCCGTTCGTCAGGTTCAGGGAATAGCCGGCTCTGCCGGGCATGCTTGCGTTGGGCCAACAACGAGATCTGCTTTAGCCCACGAGCCGGTTCGGCAGCCAGGTGGCGACGGCCGGGAACAGGAGCAGCAGCGCCAGCAGCAGCAGGCTCATGATCACATAGGGCGTCACCGCCTTGAAGATGTGCGCCATCGTCACCTCGGGCGGCGCGACGCCGCGCATGGTCATGAGCAGGAGCCCGTGCGGCGGCAGCAGGAGGCCCAGCTGCATGCAGATCAGGAACAGGATGCCGAACCAGATGGGGTCGATGCCGAGCCGCGCCACGATCGGCATGAACACCGGCAGCGTGATCAGCATCATGCTGACCTGGTCGATGAAGATGCCGAGGAAGATGAGGATCAGCATCATCAGCGCCACCACGGCCAGGGGCGACAGGCCCTGTCCGAGGATGGCCGAGACCATGCCTTCGCTGGCGCCCGAGAAGCTCAGGATCTGCGAGAAGGTCGTGGCACCCAGGATGATGAACATGATCATGCCGGAGATGGCCGTCGCGCCCTTGAGCGACTTCATCAGGGCCTCGCAGCGTCAGCACGCGATAGATGGCGGCCACGGCCATGGTGGCCAGCGCCCCCAGCGCCGCCGACTCGGTGGGCGTGGCGAAGCCGCCCGACATGGCGCCCACCACCACGGCGAAGATCGCCACCAGCGGCACCACGTAGAGCACCAGCAGGCGCCAGGCCTCCCAGCCGGAATGCTCGGCGACCGGCGTCGGCGGCGCCAGCCGGGCGTCAGCTTGGCCCGCACCACGATGTAGGCCACGAACGCCACCGACAGGATGAGGCCCGGCACCACGCCGCCGATCAGCAGCTTGGAGATGGAGATGCCGGACAGGCTGCCCAGCAGCACCGTCAGCGCCGACGGCGGGATCAGCATGTCGACCGCGCCGATGGCCATGATCGGCCCGGTGGCCATGGTCGGGTGATAGCCCCGCGCCAGCATCACGGGCAGCATCAGCGAGCCCAGCATGGCTGTGGTGGCGATGGTGGAGCCGGAGACGGCGGAGAACACCGTGCCCGCCACCACCGCCACCACGGCGAGCCGCCCCGGCACCTGGCGGATCAGCCGCTCCACGCCGTCGATGACCTTGATGGCGAGGCCGGTGTGGAACAGGATCTCGCCCATCAGCACGAACAGCGGGATCGGCGTCAGCGACAGGTTCATCACCGAGGCCACGCTGTTGCGCACCACCTGCGCCAGCCCCGCCTCGCCGCCGAGGAACAGAAGCGCGCCGACGATGTTGATGGCCACGAAGGTCAGCGCCACCGGCATGCCGATCAGCAGCAGCGCCGTCGACCCGCCGAGCAGCAGCAGCGCCGCCATCTGCCACGTCATGGCCGCCCTCGCAGGCGCAGGATCCCCTCCCCCTCGTGGGGAGGGGTAGGGGTGGGGGGACGCCGACTCGATGTTGGAATCCCCCCACCCGTCCCTCCCCACAAGGGGGGAGGGGACTCTCACCAGGGAGGAGAATGTCATGACGAGCCGCCATCACGACGCCGACACCGCGTCGGTGCGCGCCGCGCGCTCGGCGCGGGCGAGGCGGTGCATGCGGAACACGAACTCGATGGCCAGCAGCAGGAAGGCAACCGGCAGCGGCGCCAGCATCCACCACTCGGGCGTGATGAGCGTCTTGATGGTGATGGCGCCGGCCCGGTAGCTGGCCGCCAGCACTGCCCAGCCGTACCAGACGAAATAGAGCCGAGCAGGCAAGCCCCAGGATGTCGCCGGCCCATTCCAGCAGCCACGCCGTCCTGCCCGGCAGCGCCCGCAGCAGGATGTCCACGCGGATGTGCTGGCCCTGCCGCAGCAGCCAGGGTGCGGACATGAGCGTCAGGAGATAGATGATGTTCTCCGACACCTCGCCGCTCCAGGCGATGCCGCCGAGGCCAACGTTGCGAGTGACGACATCGGCGCCGATCATGACCGCCATGGCAAGCAGCAGCAGGCACGCCGCCAGCATCAGGCCGTCGAGGATGCGGCCGAAGGCGTGGGACAAGCGTTCCATCGTATCCCTCGTAGGTTGGGTTAGGCCGAAGGCCGAACCCAACATGCGAGGCACACGGTGCGTCAGTTGTCATGCCGGCCGTCCGCCATGCGCGCTAACCCAACCTACCTGCCCTTGGAGAAGTACTCCTTCAGCTTCGGCCCGTGCTCGGGGCTGAGCTTGATGATGGCGGCCCAGCCGGCCTCGTAGGCCTTGGCGCGGAACGCCTCGCCCTCGGCGCCCTTGAACTCGATCACCTCGATGCCGGCCGCCTTCTGCTTGGCGATGTCGGCCGCGTTCTCCTTGGCCGTCTCGGCCGCCTGCGCCTCGATCCAGGCCGCCGCGTCCATGATCACCTTCTTCTGCGCGTCGTTGAGCTTGGCCAGGGAGCTCTTGTTGATCAGGATGCTCACCTCGGCGCTGTAGAAGCCGGGATCGACGCGGAACTTGGTCTTCTCGTGCCAGCCGAGGTCGAAGATGCCGGTGATGGGCCAGCCGTAGCCGTCCACCACGCCGCGCTCCAGCGCCGTATAGACCTCGCCCGGCGCCGTCTGCACCACGGTGGCGCCCATGGCCTGGAAGAACTCGCGATAGACCGGGGTGATGCGCAGCTTGAGGCCCGTCAGGTCGGCGGGCTTGTCGATGCGCTTCGTCAGGTAGATGTGGAACGGGTTGTCGTCGACATGCCGGGCCAGGAAGACCGCATTCATCTTCTGGTCGTAGAGCTTGGCCATGTAGTCGAAGCCGCCGTTCTTGCGCAGCTCGGCCATCGGCCGCTCGGTAAGCTTCCAGGCATCCGCCTCCGGCATGACGTTGGTGTAGAAGGCGCCCGTGGCATTGGCGATGTCGACCACGCCGCCCGCCAGCGCCTTGCCCACCTCGAACGGGGGCATCGCCTTGGGGCCGCCGATGTAGGTGATGCTGGACGAGCCCTTGCCGTCGGCGTTGACCTTCTCGATGAACCGCTCGAAGGCGCGCGAGTAGAACGTCTTCTCGGCGAACGACGTGATGCCCTTGAGCGTCACCTCCTGCGCGCCGGCGAGGCCCGACATGGCCGGCAGCATCAAGGCGGCCCAGACCGCGCCCAAGCGATTGCGCATAAGCTCCCCCTTTTTGTCCGACCACCTCGGCACACGAAGGGCCGTCGTCGTGGAGAAGAAGAGCATAGAGCGGCGCCTGTCTGCAACTTGGCTCTTGCAGTTCCAGAACTCACGCGGCGGCTCCGGCTGCCGCCGTTGCACGGCGTACAGGTTCATGGCGTGCCAACCTTGCCGTTCGGCAACGGCAATCCCTCTGCCTGCCCTGGATGTGCTCGAGGGACGTCCCGATCTGTCCCGTGCGCAAGCCTGCGGTGGAAGAAATAGGCGTCCCGCTCGGCCTGCCGTTAGCCCGCACTTCAGCGTCAGCGTGCGATATCTACAAAGCGCCTTCGCCGGTCTCACCAGTCCGCACCCGCACCGCCAACTCCAGCGGAGCACGAAAATCTTGCCATCCCCGATGTTGCCGGTTCGCGCGCTATCACGGATCGTCTCGACCACCCGGTCGGCGGCGTCGGCGGGCACCGCCACCTCGAGCTTGATCTTCGGGACATAGGCGATCTGGTATTCGGCGCCGCGATAAATCTCCCGGTGGCCCTTCTGGCGGCCGAAACCACGAACTTCGGTGACGGTGAGACCTTGAACGCCAGCATCTGCGAGGGCCTCCCGTACCGTTTCGAGCCTGTGGGGCTGAATAATCGCAACAATAAAGCGCATGGTTCGCTCCCTTCGCCTAGATGTTGTAGCCGCTTTCACCGTGTGCGGTCTGGTCGAGCCCCTTCTCCTCGTCTTCCTTGTCGACCTTAAGGCCGACCATTGCCTTGACGACCATGGCGATCGCGAAGCTTGCAACAACAGACCAGACCAGGGTTGCTACGACGCCGAGCAGCTGGACGCCAAACTGGTCGGCCATGGTGCGCCCGTCCGGTAAGCCGGCACCACCCAGCGCAGCATCAACGCAGATCGCCGTCAGCAGGATGCCCGTGGTGCCCCCAGGCCGTGCACCGCAAAAACATCAAGGAAGTCGTCGACCTTGAATCGCTGCTTCACAAGGCCGACGACTAAGTAGCAGGCAGCGCCTCCAACAAGGCCGATCACCAACGCCGCTGCCGGACCGACCAATCCCGAGGCTGGGGTGATAGTTGCCAGCCCTGCAATGGTGCCGGTGACCATGCCGACAAGGCTCGGCTTCCCGAACTTGGCCCATTCGATAGCCACCCACACCAGTGACGCTGTTGCTGCGGAAATGTGCGTGACGGTCATAGCCATGCCTGCGTCACCCCCTGCCGTTAGCGCGCTGCCAGCATTGAAGCCGAACCAACCCACCCAAAGCATGGATGCGCCGACCATGGTCATCCAAGGTGCATGCGGCGGCTTTAGGTCGCCGGGAAAGCCGGTACGGGGGCCAAGCAGGACCGCCAGGACAACGCGGACGCACCTGCGCTTAGGTGAACTACCAGCCCGCCGGCGAAGTCCATGATGCCCATCGCGTTCAGCCAACCTCCGCCCCATACCCAATGGGCGACAGGCACATAAACGACAAGCAGCCAAAGGCCGCTGAACAGGAGAACCGCCCCGAACTTCATGCGCTCCACGAAGGCGCCCACGATCAGCGCCGGGGTAATGATTGCGAAGGTCATCTGGAACATGAAGAAGACAGTCTCGGGAATAGTCGTGTTGGGAGCCAGAGTCTGGCGCCCCACACCGCTCAGGAAAGCCTTGCTCAAGCCGCCTACCCACGGTGTTCCCGGCGCGAACGCGAGGCTATAGGCGCAGACCAGCCATAAGACCGAGCCAGGCAGGCGATGACAAAGCAGTGCATCAGGACAGAGAGCACGTTGGTCGCTCGCACCAGCCCGGCGTAGAACAGTGCGAGGCCCGGAAGCGTCATGAACAGAACCAACGTCGTGGCTGTCAGCAACCACGCAGTGTCGCCCGCGTTGAGCATTGAAGCCTCCCTCCCAAATCTAGCGCGGACGTGGAGGTTTCTTGGCGCAGCGCCGCTCCTAGTTGCACGAGCGCTGGTCTCGCCGTCCCCCATCGTCCAAGTAACGACCATCCTGGTGCAAAGTACGCGCTGCCCAAGACTAGGCAACCGGTGCCGCCACGACATTGCGAAAGGTTCTTGGGCGCCTGCGCGTGCGACACTCGAGGCCTTGTGCCAGCCGATCATAGACGCAGCGGCGCATGAATTTCACACTGAACCAATAGTCAAACGCACCAAGCCCTCTCATAGGAAATCCCACTCAGAGGAAAGATGCTCCGCGAGGCGGCGACGACTTCAGAACGGGCCACCAGCCTTCGTTTAAGGTCATTGATTTTATTGGTGGGTGTAGCAGGACTCGAACCTGCGGCCCGCTGATTAAGAGTCAGCTGCTCTACCAACTGAGCTATACACCCGCCGCCAAGCGGCTCCGGTTCACGCCGGAGCGCCCGCTGAGAGGCAATGGGGCCCGCACGGGCCCCGATCCCGGGCTCGTCTATCATCGCCTCTGCCCCCTGTCCAGGCCGTTGCCGCAGAGCCGTGCCGCGGACCCCACGCTGGCCTCGGGACCATGGCCCGCCGCCCTTCCCCGCGGTCGCTGTGCCAGGGGTCCCATGGATCTCATAGGCCTCATGGGTTCATGGGCCCACCAGGAGATGCTGGCGCAGCTCGAGCGACTTCAGCACGGCGGCGCAGCCCTTGATGACGCAATGCGTCGGCGTATCCGGCACCCGGAAGGCCGCGCCGACGCCCGCCGTGAGCGCGCCGTCCAGCCGGTCGAGCAGCGCCCCGCCGCCGGTCAGCACGATGTCGCGCGCGGTCACGTCCGCGGCCGTGTCGGGGGCCAGGTCCTCGAGCGCCCGCCGGATGAACTCGGCCATCTGCGCGACCGGCAAGGCCAGGGCCTCGGCCATGTCGGCCGGCGTCAACACGACGCTCTTCAGGTGGCCGTTGCCCAGGTCCCGGCCCTTGATGTGGATCTCGATCTGTCGGGCCCGTTGGGCGCCGCCAGCGCCGTGCCCGCCTCGATCTTGATGCGCTCCGCGGTGCTTTCGCCGATCAGCAGGCGGTGCTTGCGCCGCACGTAGCGCACGATGGCCTCGTCCATGGCGTTGCCGGCGACCTTGAGCGAGCGCGCCTGCACGATCCGGCCCTCGGCGAGCACGGCGATGTCGGTGGTGCCGCCGCCCACGTCGACCACCATGAAGGCCTGGCCCCCGTCGACAGGAAGGCCGGCGCCGAGCGCGGCCGCCACCGGCTCCTCGATGAGATGCACGCGCCGGGCCCCCGCCGACAGCGCCGTCTCGTACACCGCGCGCCGCTCCACGGGCGTCGCGCCGGCCGGGACGCAAACGAGGATGCGCGGCCGGCGGAAGCCCAGCATGCTCCGGCGCGGGCGATGAAATGGCGCAGCATCGCCTCGGTGGCGACGAAATCAGCGATCACGCCGTCGCGCATGGGGCGGATCACCTCCACCGGCTCCGGCGGCTGGTGTGTCTGCATGGCCTTTGGCGCGCAGGCCGACGGCCAGCACCTCGTGGCTCGAGCCGCGCGCCGGCACGGCGACCACCGACGGCTCGTCGATGATGACGCCCCGGCCCACCACGTGCACCAGCGTGTTGGCAGTGCCGAGGTCGATGGCAATGTCGTCGGAGAACGCGTGGCTGACGCCCGAAAGCACCATGGTTCGAATCGCCGGTGTCAAATCGTCTGCTCGACGGACGGCCGAACGGCAGCCGATGCGGCCGATTGCAACGGCCACGCTACTTCAAGAGCGTGAACGATACCATGAAGGTCTCGACTTCCGCCTGTCTTTCGGTGCCCTCGGGTCCCGCATAGAATGCCTGATAGAGGCGGTTGCCCACCTGGAACATGCGCTGGCGCATCACCGCCCCGCCCGGCAGCAGCGTTATGATCTCGCGCCCATCGATGCCGTCCTGCTCGATCCGCTCCTGGTGGATCAGCTTGCCTTTGCTGGCCTGGAGCAGGACCATCACGTTCTTGTCGTAGTTCTTGACCGGGGCCCGCGTGTAGTCGGTGTACGTCACCGAGAAGTGGCGCTCGCCCACGTCGACTTCCCAGGTGTGGTGCACCTGCGGGCCGGTGGAGCCCTGCCCCTCGATCTTGTGCAGCGTCGGCTGGGCGGGGAACTTGGCGGAGAACTTGCCGGCCTCGTCCTTGAACTGGAACGCGCCGGCCTCCCCGGCCAGCAGCAGCCATGCGCCGAGCCCCGCCACGAGGCCCAAACCCGAGACCGGCCACGCTCGCATTGTGATGTCTCCCGGGAGATGCACCGGTGTCAGACAGACCCTGCGGCTGCGGGCCTGACCCCCTGAGAAGGGAGGGCGCTCTCTGCCAGAGGTGTGTAACACCCCGCGCCGGGACGTGCGTGCTTTTCCACAGACAGCAGCTCCCCCGACGGCATGGTCAGCGGATTTTAACGTTCCCTTTTTGTTCTGGGCATGCTACCCCTCATTTCAGCCGCTCTTGCAAGCCCCAAGCGCTCCCCCTGCGCTGCCCCCCTGGGGCCTGCTGGCGGCCATTTCGCCCACCCGATCGCCCCGGCTTCCCTCGCCGGGGCGATCATTGGGGGCAGCCCTGCGGGCTCTGCGGTCAGACTTGGGGAGTCGGGAATGGGGAAGTCGGGAATGGGAAAGTGGACGGGTTGGTTCTAAGCGTCTCGTCCACTCTCCACTCTCCACTCCCCACTCCCCAACACGCATAACCTCGCAGCGGCCACCGCCCGAGGGTACGGGAAGGAGGAGCAGGGCGTTCCAGGCTGCGCCCGGGTGACCTTGCGACCTCATTGTTGCGGGCGCATGAACGCCCTGCTCGGCCTCGTCCGCACGTGCCTGGGCGCTTGTCAGGTCAGCGCACCGACCCAGGCCGTTCCCGGACAGAGACTTTGTCGCCTCCGGGCCTCGCGCCAGCGCTTGGATGGTCTGTCCACCTGCCGGGCGACGTATCCGGACCGCAGCCCCCGGCTCCTTATGTTGAGGCGCGGCCCTCGAGACAGCCACCGCCCCATCCCCGAGGCGCGCCCATTGTAGCGGGCCCTGCGGTGCGGGCGGTGGATTTATTCTCTGTACATAGTCAATCGATTGCCAATGCGCCGAGCGTGCGCCCTCCCCCTCGGCGCTGGGATAGAATCGGGCGCCATGACCGAAGACCTCGACCCGCTGCACGGCCTCCATCCCTCCCGCGAGGCGCGCTACCTCTTCGCCCATCTGCTCCGCCGCGGCGGCTCGCTGCGCCTCGGCCCGCTGCTGCGCGCGCTCGGCATGGACGAGCGCGCCTTCGCCGACGCCGTCACCGAGCTGGCGGACCGGTACTGGATCAGGATCGTCTGGCACAAGGCGGCGCTTGCCGCGCCCGACGGCGAGCCCCTTCCGCTCACCGCCATCGACCGCCTCACGACCACCCGCTTCGGCCGCAAGAAGTACCGCTCCACCTGGCCCCCGGACTGACGTGCAAACTCCCTCTCCCCGCCGCCCTCGGCCATCCACGCGGGCGCCCTGGCCCCAATCGCCCGAGGGTGACGGGGAGAGGGCTGGGGTGAGGGGCAGCCACAAGGGAAAGCCTCTCCACGGGGGCTCCGATCGCGCTCGCCGCTCGATACCCCCGCCTACTCCGGCAGCTTGTAGTCAGCGAACTGCACGCGCAGGTCCTTCTTGGAGATCTTCCCCGTCGCCGTCATAGGGAGGGCCTCGACGAACACCACGTCGTCGGGCAGCTGCCACTTGGCGACCCTGGCGGCGAGCACGTCCAGCACCTCCGCCTTGGTGGGGTTGGCGCCCGGCGCCTTCACCGCCACCAGGAGCGGGCGCTCGTGCCACTTGGGATGCGGCACGCCGATCACGGCGCAGTTGGCGAGCCCCTTGCAGGCGAGGGCTGCGTTCTCCACGTCGATGGAGCTGATCCACTCGCCGCCCGACTTCACGAGGTCCTTGGTGCGGTCGACGATGAGGAGCCAGGCATCGGGCGTGATCTTGGCCACGTCGCCGGTGCCGAACCATCCCTCGGCGTCGATCTGCCGCCGGCTCGCCTCCTCGTTGTTGTAGTACCCGGACACGATCGTCTGTCCCCGTACGAACAATTCGCCGGACGTCGCGCCGTCCGCCGGCGCGCGCCGGCCCTGCTCGTCGATCACCTTGAGGTCGACCCCGAACATGCGCCGCCCCTGCCTGGCGCTGAGCTTGGCGCGTTCCAGTGGCGCCATGCCGCGCTCATCGGGACGGAACAGCGTGAGCGTGCCCACCGGGCTCATCTCGGTCATACCCCAGCCGTGCGTGACCTCGATGCCCCAGTCGCCTGTCAGCGTGTCGATCATGGCCTGCGGCACCGCCGAGCCGCCGCTCAGGATCTGGTCGAGGTCCTTCGGCTTGCGCCCGCGCTTCTTGAACTCCTCGATGAGCCCGAGCCACACCGTCGGCACGCCCCACCCGGCCTGCGCGCCCTCCGCCTCCATCAGGTCGAACAGCGTCGGCCCGTCGAGCCGCGCACCCGGCAGGATGAACTTGCAACCCGTCAGCGGCGTGATGTAGGGCAGGCTCCAGGCGTTGGCGTGGAACAGCGGCACCACGGGCAGGATGCGGCGGTTGCCGGCGAACAGGTCGGGCCGCGTGGCGATCAGAAAGAAGGTGTGCAGCATCATCGCCCGGTTCGAGTAGAGCACGCCCTTGGGCTCGCCGGTCGTGCCCGACGTGTAGCAGAGCGAGCAGGCGGCGTTCTCGTCGAACTCGGGCCATTCCGCGAGGGGGTCCACCTCGGCGAGCAGGCCCTCGTAGCAGAGCAGCCCGCCCATCTGCCCGTTCGCCGGCATATGCTCGCGGTCGGTCATCAGCACGTAGGTGTCGATGGTCTCGAGCGACGGCTTCAGCTTCTCCACCAGCGGCAGGAAGGTGAGGTCGAAGAACAGCGCCGTGTCCCCGGCATGGTTGGCGATGTAGGTGATCTGCTCGGGGAAAAGGCGCGGGTTGATGGTGTGACAGACCGCGCCGATGCCGGCGATGGCATAGTAGAGCTCGAAGTGGCGGTAGCCGTTCCAGGCCAGCGTCGCCACCCGGTCGCCGGGCTTGATGCCGAGGCCCCTGAGCGCATTGGCGAGCCGGCCGATGCGCTCGCGCGAGGCGCGGTAGCCGTAGCGGTGAAGGCCGCCCTCGATGGTTTGCGAGACGATCTCCACATCGGGGTAAATCTCGGCCGCATAGTCGATCACGCTCGATACGAGCAGCGGCCGATCCATCATCAACCCGCGCAGCATAGGCATGGTCCTCCCGGACGTGTTTCATTATGCTTGGCACGATAACCCCGTCCCCAGCCGTGCGCCAAGCACGCCTGAGGGACAAATCAACTCGAGCCCCCCGTGGAGAAGAGGAGAGCCAATCCGTGGCCATCGTGGAAACGCAGAAGCAGGGCGACGTCGCGATCATTCGCATGGACAATCCGCCGGTGAACGCCCTGGGCCACGCGCTGCGCGTGGGCCTGGAGAAAGCCTTCGCCGACGCCAACGCCGACCCTGCCGTCAAGGCCATCGTGCTCACGGGAACGGGCCGCTTCTTCTCGGCCGGTGCCGACATCACCGAGTTCTCGACCGGCATGAAGGAGCCGTTCCTGCCGCCGCTGATCGACAAGATCGAGGCGGGCGCAAAGCCGGTGGTCGCCGCCGTCAACGGCACCGCGCTCGGCGGCGGCCTCGAGCTGGCGCTCGGCTGCCACTGGCGCGTGGCGGGCAGGGACGTGCGCCAGCTCGGGCTCCCCGAGATCAAGCTCGGCATCCTGCCGGGCGCCGGCGGCACCCAGCGGCTGCCGCGCGCGATCGGCGTCGAGCAGGCGCTGCAACTCATCATCACCGGCGCCTTCATCGACGCCGCCAAGGGCGCGACCCTCGGCCTGATCGACAAGGTCGCGGAGGGCGACGTGGTGGCGGAAGCCGTTGCCTTCGTCAGGGAGCAGGTCGGCAAGCCGCCGCGCCGTGTCGGCGAGCAGCAGATCGACAAGGCGTCGATCGCGCCCGACCTGTTTGCCAAGGCCCGAGCCTCCATCGGCCGGCACCCGAGCGGGCCGGTGGCGCCGAAGGCCGCCATCGACGCGGTCGAGGCGGCAACCCTGCCGCTTGCGGAAGGGGCCGCGCAGGAGCGCAAGGCGTTTGCCGAGACCTCGGGCAGTCCCTATGCGCGCGCGCTGCAGTATGCCTTCTTCGCCGAGCGGCAGGCGGCGAACCTTCCGGGCATCGGCCGCGAGACGAAGCTTCGCGACATCAAGGCGGTGGGCATCCTTGGCGGCGGGACGATGGGGACCGGCATCGGCCTTGCCTTCCTCAACGGCGGCTATCCCGTCACCATCGTCGAGACCACGCAGGAAGCGCTCGACAAGGGGGTGGCCCGCATGAAGGAGACCCTGGAGGCCAACGCCAAGCGCGGGCGCATCACCGCGGCGCAGGCGGGCGAGCGGTTCGCCAGGCTCACGCCGTCGCTGAAGCTCGAGGACCTGGGCAGGGCCGACCTCATCATCGAGGCGGTGTTCGAGAACATGGCGCTGAAGAAGGAGATCTTCGCCAAGCTCGACACCATCGCCAAGCCGGGCGCCATCATCGCCACCAACACCTCCACCCTCGACGTGAACGAGATCGCGGCGGAGACAAAGCGGCCGCAGGACGTGGTGGGCCTGCACTTCTTCTCGCCTGCCAACATCATGCGTCTGCTGGAGATCGTGCGCGCCGAGAAGACGGCGCCGGACGTCATGGCTACCTCGATGGACGTTGCCAAGAAGATCGGCAAGGTCGGCGTGCAGGCCGGCGTGTGCGACGGCTTCGTGGGCAACCGCATGCTCGCCGCCTACGGCAACGAGGTGCAGGCCATATGCCTGGAAGGCGCGATGCCGCAAGAGATCGACGGCGCGCTGGAGGCCTGGGGTATGGCGATGGGGCCGCTGGCCGTCGGCGACCTTGCCGGCCTCGACGTCGGCTATCGCGTGCGCAAGGAGAGGAAGCTCACCGGCGAGGCGGCGCAGTTCGCGCGCATCCCCGACAAGATCGTGGAGATGGGCCGCTTGGGGCAGAAGACGGGCGCCGGCTATTACAAGTACGACGCCAACCGCAAACGCCAGGTCGATCCCGAGATCGAGGCGATGATCCGCGCCGAGGCCGAGGCCCTGCAGATCAAGCAGCGGGCGATCCCGGCCGACGAGATCGTCGAGCGCTGCCTGCTGCAGGCTCGCCAATGAGGGCGCCAAGATCGTCGAGGAGGGCATCGCGCTCCGCGCCAGCGATTGCGACACCATGTACCTGAACGGTTACGGCTTCCCCGGCTGGCGCGGCGGCCCCATGTGGCAGGTCGACAACGTCATCGGCCTGAAGGCCGCGGCGGAGAAGATCAAGGCCTACGAGGCCAAGTACGGCGCCCGCTGGAAGATCGCCCCCCTGATCGAGCGGCTCGCCAAGGAGGACGGGACGTTTGCGGCGCTGGACAGGAAGAAGAGGTAGCAGCGTAGGGCGGGTTAGGCCCGCAGGGGCGTAACCCGCCGCGTTGTTGGCGAATTTTACGCGCTGACGCGCCAGCCCGCCCAACGGTGCAATACAGGGACTGCTGCGGTTGCGAGCTGCGGTGATTGCGTCGATGGCTTTATTTTGAAGAGCCCACAAGACCATTACAACAGGGGAGGCGGGCATGAGGCATCAGATCAAGCCCAGGCTGGCCGTGGCCATTCTGGCCATAGGCACACTCGTGCAGGGGGCTTGCACGACCGACCCGAACGAAGCCGCGAATAAGCTCTTTGTCGAGGCGCAACAGTCGACCGAGAAGGCGGAGAAGCAGTCGAAGCCAGCAGACAAGCTCGCCCTCTTCAGCGACGCGGAACAAAGGCTGAAAACGATCGTCTCTAAATATCCATCGGCCAACCTGGCCGTCCAGCTTGCATCCGGACAGAGTGTGGGCGTTATTTCTCTCAAGGCGGCGGCCGACAATGTCGCAAGGACGCAGCAAGCGATCTGTTTCGACACTCCGACCCGGGTCTGCCTGTTCGATCAGGCTATTGCCGCTGCGCACGCCGGCGAGGATGACCAGAAATTCACGCGAGCGTTTGCGCTGAGCTTCATTGCCCTGGACCAGGCCAGAGCAGGTCTCACGAAAGCCTCCAGCGAGACATTCGTGCAAGCGAAATCGGCTTATGGCGACACCAAGAAAGAATGGCGGGAAAGAGCACTTTCCGGACTCGCGATCAGCTTGGCTGGCGCAGGCAAGATCGACGAAGCGTTGAACGCAATCCAGGAAGTCAGCGATCCAAGGCGCCGGTTTACTTGGCTTCGACAATTGGCGTTGGCACAGGCGGAATCTGGCTTGCACAAGGAGGCCGCTGCCACGATCGCAGGTGCACTCGGGGGTGCCCCTCCGGCGAACGACATCGATCGCGCCGACAAGCTCGCCGCCGCAGCAGTCATCCAAGTCCTGACAGGAGCCTCCAAGGAGGCCGCCGATGGCATCGAGCAAGCGCTGAAGCTGGCTCCGTCCTGGCCGACAACGCTCGGTATGATCGCTCAGGTTCAAGCGCGGCTTGGACAAAAGGCCCCCGCACTGGCGACGCTCGCCAAGGCGATGGAGAATGCCCAGTCTCCGGCGTATCGATCGGCGAAGGAGGCCAACATCAGCTCAGCCCTTGGGCCGATCTTCGCTGCCTCCTCCCTCTGTGCGCTCGCCGATATCAAGGCGATCGTTGCGTCCTTCGAGAACGAGGAACGGCGCTCGTCCATTTTGCTTTGCGGCGTCCGAGGTCACGCGGAGGAAGGCAACATTGGGGAGGCGCAAGGCCTTACCCAAATGATCAACGAGAGCCTTTTTCGTGTATACGCCCTTTCGTATGTTGCCCAGGCCCAAGCAAGAGCCCGCCTGACAAGCCAAGCCATGGGTACAATCGGCAGCGCCTTGCAAATCGTCCCGTCCCTGCAACCGTCCGGGCGACGCGCTTATGCCTTATGGGCATTGGCACGCGTGGCTCCTGAGTGAAGTGCAGCCGGCGGACATCGCCAGCAGGCCGGCCCATTTGTGAGAAGACCGAGCATATGACCGACGACACCGCCACCGTCACCCTCCCCCTCGACCCCGGTTGGGCCGACATCCGCGAGGGGGTGCGGCGCATCTGCGACGGCTTCCCCAACGAGTACTGGGTGAAGCTCGACCACGAGGCCGCCTATCCCGCCGAGTTCGTGGCTGCCCTCACCGAGGCCGGCTACCTCGCCGCGCTGATCCCCGAGGCGTACGGCGGCTCCGGCCTGCCGCTCTCCGCCGCCTGCGCCGTGCTCGAGACCATCCACGACAGCCCCTGCAACGCCGCTGCCTGCCACGCCCAGATGTACACCATGGGCACGGTGCTCCGGCACGGCAGCGAAGCCCAGAAGAAGGAGTACCTGCCCGGCATCGCCACCGGCGAGCTCAGGCTGCAGGCCTTCGGCGTCACCGAGCCCACCACCGGCTCCGACACCACCCAGCTCAAGACGCGCGCCGAGAAGAAGGGCAACGACCGCTACGTCGTCAACGGCCAGAAGGTCTGGACCAGCCGCGTGCTCTACTCGGACCTGATGCTCCTGCTGGCGCGCACCACCTCCGCCGACAAGGTGCGCAAGCGCTCCGAGGGCCTCTCCGTCTTCATCGTCGACCTGCGCGAGGCCAAAGCTCAACGGGGGGGGCGCGCCCTCGAGATCCGCAAGATCGACGCCATGCTGAACCACAACACCTGCGAGGTGTTCTACGACAACCTGGAAATCCCGGCCGAGAGCCTGATCGGCGAGGAAGGCCAGGGCTTCCGCTACATCGTCGACAGCATGAACGCGGAGCGCATCCTGATCGCCTCCGAGAGTCTCGGCGACGCGCGCTACTTCATCCGCCGCGCCACGGACTATGCCAAGGAGCGCGTCGTGTTCGGCCGCCCCATCGGCCAGAACCAGGGCGTGCAGTTCCCCATCGCCCGCGCACACGCGCAGACGGCCGCCGCCGAGCTGATGGTGCGCAAGGCCGCCGCCCTGTTCGAGGCCGGGCGCGACTGCGGCGCGGAGGCCAACATGGGCAAGATGCTGGCGGCCGACGCCGCCTGGGCCGCGGCGGAAGCCTGCCTCCAGACCTTCGGCGGCTTCGGCTACGCGCGCGAGTACGGCATCGAGCGCAAGTGGCGCGAGACCCGCCTCTACCAGACCGCCCCCATCTCCACCAACATGATCCTGGCCTACGTCGGCCAGCACGTGCTCGGCATGCCGCGGTCGTATTAGCGCTCCACCCGTCATCCCGGAAGCCGAGCCCTGGCCCGCAGGGCCAGAGGCGAGGCTATCCGGGATCTCCCGCCGCGAGTCGGACCCAAACCTCCGTTGCGTCGGGTCTGCGGCTTCGCCTTGACCCACCTACGGCCGCGCATCGAAAGGGTTGAGCGTAGCTACGCCCGTCGGAGCAAAGTGCGCCACGTTGCGCGTGACGACCGTGAGCCCCTCCTCGAGTGCGGTGGCGGCAATGGCCAGATCGAGGTTGCGGTTACCGGCGCCGACGGCCAATCTTCCCCAGCGCCGGGCAATTTGCACAGTGATCGGCAGAACGCGATCGCCATAGATGCGCAGCAGCGTGTCGAGCCAGCTGGCCAGTGCATCGGCGAATGCAGGATCGCGCCTTCGCTGGCGCTCCGCGCCGAACTCGATCTCCACGACCGTGGCGGCGCTCACGTAGAGGTCCGCATCTGCCACCGAGCCGAACCAGGCGACGACATTGGCGTTGCGCCTCTTCTTGCGCAGCTCCGACAAGACCACCGTATCGAGAAGATACATCAGGCGCCGGAGTCGGACACTGGGTCGCGCGGTCGGGCCGTGACACGCTCGAACTCGCCGTCGTCTTTCGGCATCGCAAGCAGGTGGTCCACGAAGGTGGGCGCCTTGAGGCGCTCGAGCTGCCGCAGCCGCTCGTACTCCTCGGCCGCTACCACCACTACGGTGGGCTTGCCGTGCTTGGTGACGGTCTGCGGTCTGCGGCGCGCTGCCTCGACCACGGCGCTGAAGCGGTCCTTCGCGTCTTGGATCGACCAGGATGCGGATTTTGCATGCACGGGAGGACCTTTCTAGCCAGGAATTCTGGCCAGAATATGCGACTCGCTGCCGGCTGCGTCAAGGGCAACGCACCTTCGCCGCGGCTTCGTTGATCCGGCCTCGTGGCATCATGAAGTCGCCTTCACCACTTCATGCCTTCACGCCATTTCACCCCTTGGGCTTCGTCTCCTCGAAGGCCGGCACCGCCTTCTCGAACTCCTCGAGCCACGCCACCAGCCCCGGATGCTTCGCCCGCCACTTTCCCTCATGTCGCAGGTCGAGATAGCCCAGTGCGCAGGCGAGCGTGAGGTGCCCGTAGTCCGGGCTCTCCTTCCAGGCTGGCGCGTAGCGCTGGCCGTCCAGGTAAGCGAGCGCCCGGTCGATCTTGCCCTGCTGGCGCTCCTGCCAGGGCCCATGCATCTTTTCCTCGGGCCGGTAGCGCTTCTCGTAGACGAGCAGCAGCGCTGCATCGAGGATGCCGTCGGCGAGCGAGCCCAGCGTCAGCGTCTTGATGCGCTCAACGCCCCCCTTGGGGAACAGCACCGGCGCCGGCGCCAGGCTGTCCAGGTACTCACAGATGACGTGGCTGTCGAAGATCGCTGTGTCCTCGTCGATCAGGAGCGCCGGGATCTTGCCCAGCGGATTGGCCTTGTTGGTGACGGGCGTCTCGGTCTCGACGGCCTCGATCTCGATGCGGTCCTGCAGGCCCTTCATGGCCATGGCGATCCTGACCTTGCGGCCGTAAGGCGAAAAGGCAGACGACAGCAGCTTCATCATCGGGTGGCCTCGTGTGTCGGGCGCGAGCCCGGCATCGTGCCCGCAGCGGCGGCGCTCGGCAAGTCGGTCCGCGTGGGTCGAAGCCGTGCCACGGAAGCCATGCAGGGGAAGGTTGGGAGCCAACCCGCGCGTCCGGCCAGTCGCGCACCGGACAGCGTCCCCGCTAAGTCGGCTCCCTCGTCGAAAATGCTAGCCGCGCCGCTCCCGGCGCGCACCTGGGCGATGGAGCGGCAACCGCACGCCGCTGGGGAAATCGTGTGGAAAGAGGCGGTGTCCGTCGGCTCAATGCCGACATCCGATGCGCGTCGCCGTGCGCGCCCAGCCGAAATGGGGTCAGATCACTCGCCGCCGACGTTCGAGAGAAGAAACAGCGCTGGCTGCGAGAGGTGTGACCCCGCTTGCGGAGGGGTTGCCGAGGGCGCGCCCTGTGGCTGTCGGATCAGTCCGCAAACACCGGCCCGAGGGCGCTGATGATGAGCTTCGTCTGCACTTCCGGGTCCTGGATCTCGAGCTGGGCCTTGAAGAAGTCGTGCAAGAGCTGGCACATCTTCTCCGGCGGCGCCTTGCGCAGCTCGTTGAAGAGCACCATGTCCTCCTGGGTCCAGCCCATCCTCTTGAGATCGTCCGCGAGCTGCTGGAAGTCCGCCCGGCTCGGGCGTATGTGGTAGCGCGCCTGCTTGCGGCCCTCGGCGATCGCCTCGAACATCGCCGTCAGCTGCGCCTGCAGGCCGGCCGTGAACTTCGTGCCCTGCAGCAACGCGACGATGGCGGGGTTGGCCTCGCCCCCGACGATCAGGGCGTGACAGGCCTCGGGGCTGTGCGCGCGCAGCTGCACGAGGTTGTCGAAGAAGCTGACGGCGACCGCCTTGAGCCGCTGCTGCGTGGCCTGCAGCCCGTTGGCGGCCTGCTGGCGCCGCAGCTCGCGCAGCTTCGTTCCCATGTGCTTGCCGATCGCGGCGTCGTCCTGCTTGTCGCGCGCCAGCGCCGCTGCCTCGTCGACGCGTTCCTTGTACCACTCGGGGAACTCACGCTTGACTACGCGCCACAGCGCCGTCGCCTGCAGGTTGGAATCGATGCCCTCGGCGGTCGCGCCGCCGAAGCCGGCGAGCGGGGGCACCTCCAGGCTCTTGGTGTCGGCGATCACCATCGTGCCGGACGGGGCCGTGAACGAGGCCACGAGCCGGCTCACCCGATCGGGATAGAGATACACGAGGGCCGCGCCACCGCCGAGCACGGCCAGGAGCAGCAACACCGGGACCACGCGCGCTGGACGGAAGCGGCTGCCCCCGCCATCGTCGCCGTACTCGGGAGCGTAGGAGCGGCCGGCGGCACTCCCTGAGGCACCCCCGGCGAGATCCATGTCCGGCTGCCTCGCCATCGGGCGGCGCGACGGGGCCGGGTGCGCCGCCGGCGGGTTGTTGCCACGCGGCGAAAACACGAGCATGGCCGGCCGCCAGTCCGCGAAGCCTTCGCGCCAGACGAGATCGTTCGGCTGCAGATGTCCCTGCTCGATGAACTGCGTCAGCTCCGCCTCGGAGATCGGGCCGTGCTGCTTGCCGTCACGGGCGAGGTACCATTGCGGTTGTGAGGCGTGGCCTGCCATCGGTTCTTCGCCGGTTGCGGCTTCCCCAACTGCTCGGTCCGCCGTGCGCCGCCGTTACCACGGCTCAGGGCTCGAATGCCAGTGTCTCGCCTCGATCGAACCAGGAAGCCAACAACTTAGCAGGCGCTTTGCGGCCAAGGAAAGGCAGTTTGCAGGCGCCAGATCCCCCCGGTCCCTCCGCGTCTGACACCATGGCAACAGGCTCGCAGCTCGCCGCCGGGCCGGTTGTGGGAATTGCCTCCTGGAGGCTATAACGCGCCGCAACCGAGGTCTTGCAACCAAAGTCGGAGGGCCGGATGGCCGTCGAACGCACGTTGTCCATCATCAAGCCTGACGCGACCGCCCGCAACCTGACCGGCGCTGTCAACGCCCTGATCGAGAGGTCGGGCCTCAGGATCGTCGCGCAGAAGCGCGTGCGCTGGACCACGGCGCAGGCCGAGAAGTTCTACGAGGTGCACAAGGCGCGGCCGTTCTATTCCGATCTTGTCAAGTTCATGACATCGGGCCCGATCGTGGTGCAGGTGCTGGAGGGCGAGAACGCCGTCATGGCCTATCGCGACGTGATGGGCGCCACCGACCCGGCCAAGGCCGAGAAGGGGACGATCCGGGCCGAGCTGGCGGAGAACATCGAGCGCAACTCGGTGCACGGCTCCGACAGCGTGGAGAACGCCAAGGTCGAGATCGCGCTCAATTTTGGCTCAGAAGAGATCGTAGGCTGACCCATACATCCGCGAACGCCGGCAGGTCCGGAAAGCACGCGGGTCGCAGTATCCGTCCGATCTGATGGCGCGGGGAACGGGCGGGCCTTTCATCCGGGGGAGTCATGCATATTCTCGCAGCCGTCGCCGCCGTTCTCGGCGTTTTGATCTTCGTCCTTTTCCGCATGCAGCAGGCCGCCAATGCCGCGCGCGACATCGCCGATGCCGCCGACGAGGCGCGGGGGCTGTTCCGTCGCTGGGGCTGGCGTCGCAAGCTCGCGAAGAATCCGATCGATACCGTCGAGGACGCCCGCGAGGCGGCCGCGGCCATGATGGTGGCCGCTGCGCAGTCCGACGGCAGTATCACCGAGCGTGAGCGCTCCGCCATCACGGCGGAGATGGTCAAGCGCTTCAGTGCCACGCAGGCGCAGGCCGACGAGCTCCTCGCCCGCGGCCGCTGGCTCGTGCAGGGCCGCACCGACGCCGCCGAGGTGTTCCGCCGCCTCACCCCGCTGATCCAGCGCTCCTGTGGGCCGACGGAGCGCTCCGACCTGATCGACATGCTGCGTGCGGTCGCCGAGGCCGACGGCAGGGCCGATGATGTCGTCATGCAGGACATCGCCCACCTGACGCACGCCTTGAGGTCATCATGATTACGGTCGCCCACGTTCGCACCATGGCAGGCTACAACCGTTGGCAGAACGAGAGCCAGTACGGCGCCGCCGACAGGCTCAGCGATGCCCAGCGCAAGGAGCAGCGCGGCGCTTTTTCGGCTCGATCCACGGCACGCTCAACCACCTCCTGTTCGGCGACCAGATCTGGATGAGCCGATTTGCGGGCACGCCGAAGCCGAAGGCGGCGGGCATCCTAAAGTCGGTCGGCATGTACGAGAGCTGGGACGACTTGAAGCGCGAGCGCCAGGCCTTCGACCGCGTCATCGTCGACTGGGCCGAGCGGCTCGACCCGGCTTGGCTCGAGGGCGACCTGACGTGGTTCTCGGGCGTCCTGAGACGCGAAGTGGCCAGGCCCAAGTGGCTGCTCGTCACGCATTTCTTCAACCACCAGACCCACCATCGCGGCCAGGTGCACTGCCTGCTGACTCAATACGGCATTGATCCAGGGGTCACCGACCTGCCGTTCCGGTCGTGATGCGCAGAGACATCGCATCGCTCCAGGCGCCCCACCGGTGATCCCCAAGGTTTCCCATGCCCGGAGCCGGTGACTTTTCCAGTGCTGCACTCGTCTACCTCGCGGCGTCGGCATGGACGGCAGGGCTGGCACGAGGCTTGTCGGGGTTCGGCGGCGCGCTGATCTTCGTGCCGCTTGCCAGCGCCATCGTTGGCCCGACTTGGGCGGCACCCCTCCTCTTGTTGGTGGACTCCGTCCCGGCCGCCGGACTGGTCCCGAACGCGTGGCGCTGCGCAAGCAGGCGCGAGGTCGGCATCATGGCCACCGGCGCGCTGTTCGGCGTGCCCCTGGGCGTCTGGCTCCTCAGCAAGGCAGACCCGCTGGCGCTGCGCTGGGGTCTCGCCGCCATCATTGCGGCGGCCCTGGTGCTCCTGATCTCGGGATGGCGCTATCGCGGCAGACCCACGAGGCCCGTGGCCGCCGGCGTCGGTGTCCTGGGTGGTGTGTTGAGCGGCGCCGCCCAGATCGGCGGTCCGCCGATTGCAACCTATTGGCTGAGCACTGCTTTGAGCCCCGAGGTGGTGCGCGCCAACCTCGTTCTCTACTTTGCGATCTCCACCGTGTTCTCGGCCATCGCCTACCTTGCCGGCGGGCTGATAACCTGGGGGCTGCTGATGCTGGCACTTCTCATCGGCCCGGCTTATGCGCTCGGCATGTTTATCGGGTCCAGGCTCTTCGGGGTCGCCAGCGAGGCCACGTTCCGGTGGCTCTGCTATGCTCTCATCGCCATGGCGACTGTCGTCAGCCTGCCCATTCTCGACAACGTTCTGGGTCGCTGACAGGGCCCCTTCGCGCTGCGCCCGAACTCGGCTAGCCTGATGCAAGGCTCGCGCTACAGGACCACGCGATGAACGCTCACGCCAAGCTCGCCGTCGGCCATTCGGCCTGCCCGCACGACTGTCCCTCGACGTGCGCGCTCGATGTGGAGCTCCTGGGCGACAACAGGATCGGCCGCGTGCACGGGTCCCGCGACAACAGCTACACCGCGGGTGTCGTCTGCGCCAAGGTGGCCCGCTACGCCGAGCGCATCCACCACCCGGACCGGCTCACGCATCCCCTGCGCCGCAAAGGCCCCAAGGGCGCAGGCAAGGGCTCCGGGCAGTTCGAGCGCATCTCGTGGGACGATGCGCTCGACATCACCGCCGAGGCCCTGCTGGCGGCGGAGCGGCGCCACGGCCCCGAGGCGGTCTGGCCCTACTACTATGCGGGCACCATGGGCCTCGTCATGCGCGATGGGATCAACCGCCTGCGCAACGCCAAGCGCTATTCCAATATGTACGCCACCATCTGCACCACGCTCGCCTGGACCGGCTACATCGCCGGCACCGGCACGCTGGCGGGAGCCGACCCGCGCGAGATGGCCAAGTCCGACCTGGTCGTGATCTGGGGCACCAACCCCGTGAACACCCAGGTCAACGTGATGACGCACGCCACCCGCGCCCGCAAGGAGCGCGGCGCCAGGATCGTGGCCGTCGACATCTACCGCAACGGCACCATGAGCCAGGCCGACCTCGCCCTGTGCCTACGCCCCGGCACCGACGGCGCGCTCGCCTGCGCCGTGATGCACGTGCTGTTCCGGGACGGCTACGCCAACCGGCCGTATCTGGAGAAGTACACGGATTGCCCGCGCGAGCTGGAAGCGCATCTCGAGACGCGCACGCCGGAGTGGGCGAGCGCCATCACCGGGCTCAGCGTCGACGAGATCGAGACCTTCGCGCGCATGGTCGGCACCACCCCCCGCGCCTACTTCCGGCTGGGCTACGGCTTCACGCGCTCGCGCAACGGCGCCCACAACATGCACGCCGCCCTGTCGATCCCCGCCGTCACCGGTGCCTGGCTCCACGAGGGCGGCGGCGCCTTCCACAACAACGGCGCCATCTTCCACTGGAACAAGTCGCTGATCGAGGGCCACGACGTGGCGGACCCGGGCGTGCGCGTGCTCGACCAGTCCCGCATCGGCCCGATCCTGACGGGCGACCCGCACGACCTCGGCGACGGCCCGCCGGTCACCGCGCTCTTCATCCAGAACACCAACCCGGTGCAGGTGGCACCCGAGCAGCGCAAGGTCAAGGCAGGCTTTGCGCGCGAGGACCTCTTCGCCTGCGTGCACGAGCAGTTCATGACCGCCACGGCCGAGATGGCCGACGTGGTGCTGCCCGCCACCATGTTCCTGGAGCACGACGACATCTACCAGGGCGGCGGTCACCAGCACATCATTCTGGGGGCCAAGCTCGTCGAGCCGCCGGGGGAGTGCCGCAGCAACCACGAGGTCGTCTGCGCATTGGCCCAGCGCGTCGGTGCAACCCACCGGGGCTTCGAGATGAGCCCGCGCGAGATCATCGACTGGACGCTGCAGCAGTCGGGCTGGGGCAGCCTGTCCGAGCTGGAGGCGGTGAAGTGGATCGACTGTCAGCCCGAGTTCGACCAGGCGCACTACATCGGCGGCTTCGCCTATCCCGACGGCAGGTTCCGCTTCAGGCCCGACTGGATGAACGTCCCGGCGCCCCGCGCCAACGGCATCCGCGTCGCCGCCGGCATGCCGGGCCTGCCCGACCACTGGGACATCGTGGAGAAGGCCGACGCGCGCCACCCGTTCCGCCTCGCCACCAGCCCTGCGCGCGAGTACCTCAACTCCTCCTTCAACGAAATGCCGACCAGCCGGGCCAAGCACGGGCCCCCGCGCGTCAAGGTGCACCCCGGTGATCTTGAGCGGCTCGGCATCGCCGGCGGGGCGCGCGTACGCATGGGCAACGAGCGCGGCGAGATCACGCTCGAGGCGGAGGCCTTCGAGGGCGTGCAGCCCGGCGTCGTCATCGTCGAGTCCATCGCTCCCAACGATCACTTCGAGGGCGGCGCGGGCATCAACACGCTCACCAGCGCCCACCAGGCCGCGCCCTACGGCGGTGCCACCTTTCACGACAACCACGTCTGGGTCGAGAAAGCCTAGATGGCGATGCTGATGCGAGGCGCTGCAAGGGCCCGGCTGGCCGCTACGATCATCGGGCTGGGCCTCGTGGCGTCCGTTGCATCGGCGCAGCCGGCCCCGCAGACCATTCCCGACCCGGTCGTGGAGCGCATGCTGAAGCTGGGCCTCGAGAACATTCACCGCGCCGCCTGCGACGGCTTCAACTCCTGCGAGCCCGCAACTCCCCAGGAGCTGGAGTATCCCCCCATCACCCTCGACCAGGCCCGCATCGCCCTCGTCGCAGGAACGCGCACAGCGCTGGCGCACTGGTGCGGCCTCGACGGCGACCGCCGGAGCGTGGCGCCGATGAACCGGCATCTGCGCAAGGTGCTGCGTTTCAACAATCGACAGGTGGCGCTGATGGCCGTCATCCACGGCATCCAGCAGAGCGCATTCGCCGAGCAGCTGAAGGGCCAGGGCGCCTGCGACGGGCCCACGCGCGCCCGGCTCGATGCCCAGCTACCCAAGGCTTGAGGCTGCCGATCGGGCGCACCGGATGTCCCGGCCCCGGTTGGTACTGCAGACAATCGTCGAGGAGGAGGACCATGGCAAAGGGCGTCACCTATCTGAACCCGCCGAACGCGACGCCCCCGGCGGGCATGTACAGCCACGTCGCGCGCGTGACACCGGGCGAGCTTGCCTTCATCGCCGGCCAGGTCGCCGTCGACAAGGCCGGCACGATCATCGGGGCAGGCGATCTCGCCGCCCAGGTCGAGCAGGTATTCGCCAACCTCGGCGCGATCCTGAAGGACCTCGGCACCGACTTCGAGTCGGTCGTGCAGTTCACGACCTATCTGACGAGCGCCGACAGCATCCCGGCCTTCATGTCCGCGCGCGGGGCGCTGTTTCCGAAGCTCTTTCCCGGCGGCAAATACCCGCCCAACACGCTGCTCGTGGTCGACCGCCTGGTGAAGCCCGAGTTCCTCGTGGAGGTCGAGGCCATCGCCCGCGTGTAGCACCCGTCATCCCGGAAGCCGAGCCCCGGCCCGCAGGGCCGGGGCGAGGCTATCCGGGACCTCGTCGAACGAGTCGAACCTCACATCTCGAGGTCCCGGATCGGAGCGCTGCCCGCCTTCGGCGTGCATCGCGCCGTCCGGGATGACGGGTGGTCGCTAGAGCACCTCGACGGCGCCGAGGACGGTGATCGACCTCCTCGGGCGTCAGGCCGCCGTGGTGGCCGTAGAAGGGGTTTGCCATGCAGGCCCGGCTCGCGCCACCAGATGAAATGGCCGAGCCGGGGCAGGACCAGGATGTCGCCGAGCCGCGGCGCAGCTCCTCGCATACCGGCTGCGGGCCGAACAGGCCTGCCTCCAGCGCCCCGTCGACCGGCATGACGAGCGCGATGTCGTCGAGGTGCCTGTGCAGCGCTGCGAGCACCGACTCCTTCAGCTCCGGCCGCACGTGGAGGAAACATGTCGCGCGGCGAGCCGTTGGGATAGATCGGGTTGCCGGTCGGGCTCACGGCCAGGCAATCCGCCAGCTCGGGGAAGCGCTCGTTGATGTAGATGGTCTCGTCCCTGTCGGCGTAGACGTGGCCGTGGTCGGCGGTGAACAGATAGAGCGTCTCGGGGCTGTCGATGTCGCGCATGACCTCGTCGAAGGTGCGCCAGAAGCTGGCGATCTCGGCGGCGTGGTAGGGCGTGCCCGGCCCGTACATGTGGGCGATCGTATCGATGCCAGCCCAGTAGAAGCCGAGCAGCGCCTTGCCGTCGGTCTCGGTCAGCGCCTCTTTCAGCTGCACCAGCGCTTCCGCCAGCGTGCCGTGGCGCACGATCTCGGCGCCGGCGCTGGCGATGCGGTTGTAGGCGGAGTCGGCATAGCTGCGGTGCGCGAACTGGATCGAGCGCACGCCGTGCCGCGCGAGGCGCTGGTGCACGGTCTCGTGCACCTCGACCAGCCGCGCCGGGTCGTAGCCCTGGCCGAGGCAGGCATCGGGCGCGCGCCGCCCGAGCGGGCTGAAGGCCAGCGACTGGATCACCTCGCCGTAGGCCGGGATGTAGACGTTCCACTCGTAGAGCGCATGCCGGGCGGGCAGCACGCCCAGGTTCATGGTCGAGACCGAGGCCGCCGTCGTCGACGGGAACAGCGCCGAGATCGGCGTCAGCGTGCCCTTCTCGATGACCCGCGCGGTGGTGCGGAAGCGGTGCGTGGTGCTCCTGCCAGTGCTGCCAGCCGAAGGCGTCGATGAAGAACAGCACGATCTTCTGCGGCCGCGGATAGCTCGCCGCCGAAGCAGTCGGCGGGCAGCAGCGGAGACCGGTCGGCGCCGGTGAGCAGGTGCTCGATCGTGTCGGGGATGTTGCCGAACGCGTAGTCGTCGTAGAGCGGCTTGACGAGCCCGTCGGCCGAGGCGGCTCGAAACGCGCCAACGGGCGCTTCGTTGATCATCCTCAGCCCTAGCCCTGGCGCCTCGCGAGGAACGCCAGGCGCTCGAACAGGTGCACGTCCTGCTCGTTCTTGAGGAGCGCGCCGTGCAGCGGCGGGATCAGCTTCCTCGGGTCGCTCTCGCGCAGCGTCTCGGGGCTGATGTCCTCGTTGAGCAGCAGCTTGATCCAGTCGAGCAGCTCGGAGGTGGACGGCTTCTTCTTGATGCCCGGCACCTCGCGCACGTCGTAGAACACCTTGAGCGCCTCCGAGACCAGCCGCCCCTTCAGGTTGGGGAAGTGCACGTCGACGATCGCCCGCATCGTCTCGGCGTCGGGGAACTTGATGTAGTGGAAGAAGCAGCGGCGCAGGAAGGCGTCGGGCAGCTCCTTCTCGTTGTTGGAGGTGATGATGACGACCGGCCGGTGCCTGGCCTTGATGGTCTCGTGCGTCTCGTAGACGTAGAACTCCATGCGGTCGAGCTCCTGCAGCAGGTCGTTGGGGAACTCGATGTCGGCCTTGTCGATCTCGTCGATGAGCAGCACCGGGCGCTCATCCAGCGTGAACGCCTCCCACAGCTTGCCCTTGCGGATGTAGTTGCGGATGTCGGCCACGCGCGGGTCGCCCAGCTGGCTGTCGCGCAGGCGGCTCACCGCGTCGTACTCGTAGAGGCCCTGCAGCGCCTTGGTCGTCGACTTGACGTGCCACTCGATCAGCGGCGCGCCGATGGCCTTGGCCACCTCGATGGCGAGCACCGTCTTGCCGGTTCCGGGCTCGCCCTTCACCAGCAGCGGCCGCTGCAGCGTGATGGCGGCGTTGACGGCGACCTTGAGATCGTCGGTCGCAACATAGTCCTTCGTTCCATCGAAACGCATGTGTCGTCCGCCAGCCTCCAGCCCCGAAAAAGCCGCGCGACTGTAGGGAATGGGAGCCGGCGGCAGCAAGCAGCCGAGCGTGCGGCTTTCTTTCCCGTCGCATGGTGCGCACTGCGGCACTGTGCATGCCTAGCGTGCGTGCATCTAATGACAGCGATCGCCAGGGGAGGTGCCATGGCCCGCTACAAGCTGCACTGCTTCTGCCAGTCGGGGAATTCCTACAAGGTCGCGCTCTATCTGGAGTGCGCCGGCCTCGACTGGGAGCCCGTGTTCACCGACTTCATGAAGGGGCAGACCCGCGACCCCAATGGCGCGAGGCCGTCAACGAGATGGGCGAGGCGCCGGTGCTGGAGTTCGACGGGCGCAAGCTCTCGCAGTCGGGCGTGATCCTTACGCTACCTCGCCGACAAGACCGGCAAGTTCAAGCCCGCGAGCGAGGACGACCGGCTGGAGGCGCTGCGCTGGATGCTGTTCGACAACCACAAGTTCACCGGCTACTTCGCCACCTACCGGTTCCTGAAGTCGTTCCTGCCGCAGGCCCCCTCGCCCGACGTGATGGCCCTGCTCAAGAGCCGCTTCGACAACGCGCTCGGCATTGTCGAGAAGCACCTCGCCAAGTCGAAGTTCATGGTCGGCGATACGCCTACCATCGCCGACTTCTCGCTGGCCGGCTACATGTTCTACCCGCCCGAGGAGACGGGCTACGACTGGCCCAGGACCAACCCCAACCTCGCCGCCTGGATCGAGCGCATGCGCGCGCTCCCCGGCTGGAAGGGCCCCTACGAGCTGATGCCCGGCGAGCGCATCGCGCCGCTGCGGTGACCGCGCCTATCCGCCCGCGAGCTTGCGCAGCTGCGCCGCCCCATCGGCCGCAAGGCGGACGGGTCAGCGCGGCGGCGTCCGTCGCGCGCGCCAGGCTCGCGGCCTGCCCGGACCAGAGCGAGGAGAAGTCGCCGCTGCCCTGCGCCTCGGCCTTGGCCTTGAGCGGCGCCAGCGCACTGCCGGCTGTCGGGAAGGCCGGCGCCAGATTGGACATCGGCCCGCACCTCGCGCATCACGCGGTTGAAGAGGCCGCGTGCCGGCCGGCCCTGAACAGGTTTGTCAGCGCGGTGCCGTCATCGCGCGCCGTCTGGAGAGCCGCGCGGTGCATGCTGGTGACGGTCGCTTCCGGCGTGAAGAGGTAGGCCGTCCCGACCTGCACCCCGGACGCCCCGAGCGCGAAAGCCGCTGCTACGCCACGCCGTCGGCGATGCCGCCCGCGGCAATGACGGGAACCTTCACGGCGTCCACCACCTGCGGCACTAGGGCGAACGTTCCCGGCTGCGCCGCGATGTTGTCCGACAGGAAGATGCCGCGGTGACCGCCTGCTTCGTTGCCTTGCGCGATGATGGCGTCGCAGCCGTTGTTCTCCAGCCAGCGCGCCTCCTCGGCCGTGGTGGCCGAGCTGATGACGCGGCAGCCCGCCGCCTTGACCCGCTGCAGCCAACGCCGCCGAGGCAGGCCGAAGTGGAAGCTCACGACCTCGGGACTGCGGCTCCTCCATCATCGTCGCACATGGCCTCGTCGAATGGCGGCGGTTCGACCGGGCGCCATGGCGCCGGCATCGACGCCGAGCTCGCGTAGTAGGCCGTGAGCCGCGCCTGCAGGCGGTCTCGCGCTGCGCGTCCGGCCTGGGCGGCGCATGGCAGAAGAAGTTCACGTTGACGGGCTGGCCGTGCGCTGGCGGATGACGCCCGAGCTCGGCGCGCACTTTGGGGGCGTCGAGCATGGCGCAGGGCAGCGAGCGAGGCCGCCTGCCTCGCTCACCGCGATCGCCATCGCCGACCCGTTCGCTCCCGCCATCGGCGCCTGGATGATCGGCAATCGATATCGAAGAGATCGAGCAGTCTGCGATCCGGCCACATAGGCGGCTCCTTCTGCTGCGGGTACGGTCACCTTATAGGCGGGAGCGTGGTCTTCAAGACGGTACGCTTCTTCGCCGCTGTGCTATTCGGTCCTGAAATGGAGGTCAGGATGGCAGACATTGTTCTCGATCTCGATGATGGCCTGATCCGCCGGCTGAAGGCACGCTGAACTCAAGGGCAGACCTGGAAGAGGGCATCCGGGAGATCATCATGCGAGCCGCACCCGTCGAGCCGGAGGAGCGATTGGCCCTTTCGGATCGTATCCGACGATGCAGGCGAAGCCGAGCGATCTTCTCAGCGAAGACTTGATCCGCGAGGCTCGCGACACGCGATGACGCGGTGGTCGTGTCGTCAGTGATGCCCGGCGGGCCGTTGCGGTCAAGGTTCTTCGCCATACGTCGTGACAGTGTGCGGATTGCATGCTATCGTTTTTGATAGCGGCAGCACGGCGAGGACAGAGATGGGCGATGACGCGAACCAGACGGCTCGTTCGGCAACCCGGCAGGATCGAGGCTCGCATGGGACAGGTGTTGATCAGAAATATCTCCGAGGGCCTCATCGACGCCTACAAGACGAAGGCCCGGCTCAACGGGAAATCGCTCGAGCAGGTCTTGCGGGACGTGCTCGAGCGCAATGCGCCCTTCACCCCGGAAGAAAGGGCAGCCCTCGCACGGCAATACGTCGGTGAATTCCCGGAGCGCGTCCGAGCGTTGACGAAGGAGGAAATCCGCGAGGGCTTGCTGGGATCGAGCAGGCGATCGTGATCGAAGCGGAGATTGCCTCGATGAAACAAAAGGCTCGGTCAAGTGCTGGTGAGAAACCTAGAGAAGGAAGTCATCGATGCGCTGAGACTAAAGGCAAGGCTCAAGGGACATTCGCTGGAGCAGGAGCTGCGCGTCATTATCAGGGCCGCGGTACCGCGACCGCTGAAGAGCGGCTCGCCATTTGACGGAAGATTCGCGGCATGCAGAAGAAGCCCACCACGTTGATTCTGAGCGACGTAATTAGTGAGGTGCGAGACAGCCGCTCGTGATCGTCGTTGACGCCAACGTCGCGATCAAGTGGGTCATAGAGCCAGATCCGCTCGGATATTGCCGAGCGCGTACAGAATTCGAGAAGGCCGCTGCTCGCTCCGCAGCTCCTGATCTGCCGAGACGGCACGATGCCCTGTGGAAGTATGTCCGCGTCGGCGACATCAACGATTGGCAGGCGATGGACGCGCTCGAGCACTGCCAACTTTTCAACCGGATGCTACCGACGTTCGATCTCGTCGCCGAGGCGCTCGTGCTTGGCAATGGCCGAGCTCGATGTCGCTCTACGATTGCTTCTATGTCGTCGCTGAGCGACGCACGCGGTGCAAACCTCGTCACGGCCGACAGCAAGCTTCTCAACGCCTCGCCGGACGACGTACAACCACGCCACGTCGTCCATCTCGCCGACTGGAAGTAGATCCCATGCACTTCGCCCTGACCGAGGAACAGGCCGCGATCCAGGAGACGGCGCTGGCCTTCGCCAAGGAGCGCATCGCGCCCCATGCGGCCGAGTGGGACGAGAAGTGCCACTTCCCCGTCGATGTGATCCGCGAGACGGCCCCGCTCGGCATGGGCACCATCTACGTGCCGGCGGAGCAGGGCGGCTCGGGCCTCTCCCGCCTCGACGGCGCGCTGATCATGGAGGCGCTGGCCTACGGCTGCCCGGCGATCGCCGGCTACATCTCGATCCAGAACATGGTGGCGTGGATGGTGGCGAAGTACGCCTCGCCCGAGCAGGTCGCGGCGTGGATGCCCAAGCTCGCCACCATGGAGTGGCTGACGAGCTATTGCCTGACCGAGCCCGGCGCCGGCTCCGACGCCGCCGCCCTCGAGACCACGGCGAAGCGCGTCGGGCGACCACTACGTCCTCAACGGCTCCAAGCAGTTCATCTCCGGCGCCGGCGCCGCCGACTTCTACTTCGTGTTCGCGCGCACCGGCGACGAGGGCGCCGGCGGCGTCTCGGCTTTCGTCGTGATGAAGGACACGCCGGGCCTCTCCTTCGGCGCCAACGAGAGGAAGATGGGCTGGAACGCCCAGCCGACCCGGCAGGTGATCTTCGACGACTGCAGGGTGCCCGCCGCCAACCGCGTCGGCGCCGAGGGCCAGGGCTTCAAGTTCGCCATGAGCGGGCCTCGACGGCGGCCGCATCAACATCGGCGCCTGCTCGCTGGGCGCCGCCTGGGCCGCGCTCGACAAGGCGCGCCAGTACATGTTCGAGCGCAAGGCGTTCGGCCGCGCCATCGCCGACTTCCAGGCCCTGCAGTTCAAGATCGCCGACATGGCGACCGAGCTGGAGGCCGCCCGCCTGATGGTCTACCGCGCCGCCGACGCCATCGACCGCGCCGACCCGCAGGCCGGCATGTACTCGGCCATGGCCAAGCGGCTCGCCACCGACCTCGGCTTCCGGGTCTGCAACGAGGCGCTGCAGATCCACGGCGGCTACGGCTACCTCAAGGACTTCGGCCTGGAGAAGCTGGTGCGCGACCTCCGGGTGCACCAGATCCTGGAGGGCACCAACGAGATCATGCGCGTCGTCATCTCGCGCAAGGTGCTCGGCGGCAACCGCTGCTGAGGCATATGGCATCGCGGCCGAGTCCGCCATGACGGAGGCTCCCTTTCTCGGAGCTGCGGCACTAGAGTGGGAAAAGGGAAGCCAGGGGAGGAATTGTCCATGATTGCACGCCGTGTCGTTGTGAAGGCAGCGTTGGCGGCGCTGGTTGCCTCGGGTGGCCGGCGGTCCAGCACGGAAGCGCCCTGGCTCAGGAGCCGACCAGCCTGCAGATTTTCGTGCCGGCGGCGCCGGCGGCGGCTGGGATCAGACCGGCCGCGCCATCGAGCTCGCCATGCGCACCGACGGCATCGTCAAGGAGTTCAAGTTCGAGCATGCGCCCGGTGCCGGCGGGGCGGTGGGGCTGCCGAGGTTCCTCTCCGGCAAAGAAGGGCAGGGCGATGCCATCATGGTCGGCGGCATGGTGATGGTCGGCGCGCTCATCGCCAACAAGTCGCCGGTGTCGATGCGCGAGCTGACGCCGGTCGCCCGCCTCACCGGCGAGTTCGAGGTGGTCGTCGTCACGAGCGCAGCCCCCTCAAATCGATGAGGGACCTCGTTGCCACCTTCAAGGCCGATCCGGGCAAGGTGTCGTGGGCCGGAGGCTCGGCCGGGGCACCGATCACATTCTGGCGGGCATGATAGCCAAGGCCGTCGGCGCCGACCCGAAGAAGGTGAGCTACGTCGCCTACGCCGGCGGCGGGCCGGCGGAGGCTGCATTGCTCGGCAACCAGGTGACGTGCGGCATCTCCGGCTACGGCGAGTTCGCCGAGCAGATCAAGGCCGGCAAGTTCAGGGCGCTGGCGATCTCCGCCGACAAGCGCAGCCCGGCATCGACATTGCGACCCTCAAGGAGCAGGGCATCGATGTGGAGCTGTTCAATTGGCGCGGCGTGTTCGGCGCGCCGGGCCTTACGCCCGAGAAGCAGGCCGCGCTCGTCGGCCTGATCGAGAAGATGGTGCGCTCTCCCGCCTGGCAGGCCGAGCTTGCAGCAAGAAGGCTGGTCGGGGATCTATCTGCCGGGCGCCGAGTTCGGAAGTACCTGGAGAGCGAGATCGCGCGCATCACCGCGATCCTCAAGGACCTGGGGCTCGCGACCTGACCGGGCGCTGCCGCGGCGATGCGCGCGGCAGCCCGGCACCACGTCCGCATGTTCGGAGCGCGCCGATGCAGGAAGGCGGGACCGGCCAAGGGCCAGCCTGGGGCGCCACCGCCGTCGGCCTCGGCGGTCCTGACCCTGGCGGCGGTCGTCGGCTGGCAGGCCACGGTCATTCCCACCCACGCCGTCTATGCCCAGGTCGGGCCCAGGGCGATCCCCTGGATCGCCACCGCCATGCTGGCCGTCCTCGGCGCGTTGCTGACGCTGTGGGGCGTGCGCGGCGGCTGGGCGCACGAGGAGCATGGGCCACCCCATCTCTGGGGAGCCTTCCCCTGGCTCCTCCTCGGCCTTGCGCTCAACGTGACCCTGATCGGCGTGGCGGGCTTCATCATCGCCTCGACGGTGCTGTTCGTCTGCACCGCGCTGGCCTTCGGCAGCCTCAGCGTCCTGCGCGATGCCGCCATCGGCTTCGCCCTGGCGCTGATCGCCTATGTCGGCTTCGACAGGGTGCTCGGCTACAAGATCGGCTCCGGGCTGATCGAAGGGCTGCTGTGATGGACACGCTCGCCCAGCTGGCGGCGGGCTTTGCCGTCGTCGCTGACGCCGGACAACCTGATGTGGTGCCTGGTCGGCGTGACGGTGGGCACCGCGATCGGCGTTCTGCCCGGCTCGGACCGGCGCTCACCATCGCGCTCCTGCTGCCCCTCACCTACAAGGTCGACGCCACCGCAGCCTTCATCCTGTTCGCCGGCATCTACTACGGCGCCATGTACGGCGGCTCGACGACGTCCATCCTGGTCAACACGCCCGGCGAGACGGCAACCATCGTCACGTCGCTGGAAGGCAACAAGATGGCGCGCCGCGGGCGCGCCGGCGCCGCCCTGGCGACGGCCGCCATCGGCTCGTTCGTGGCGGGGACCATCGGCACCGTGGGCATCACGTTCCTGGCGGAGCCGGTCGTGAACTTCGCGCTGAGGTTCGGGCCGGCCGAATATTTCTCGCTGATGGTGCTGGCGTTCGTCACGGTCTCGGCCGTGCTGGCGCGTCCGCCGTGCGCGGGCTCACCAGCCTCGCCGTCGGCATCTTCCTGGGCCTGATCGGCATCGATCTGCAGACCGGGCCAGGCGCGCTTCACCTTCGGCCTCACCGAGCTGCTCGACGGCATCAACGTGATCGTGGTGGCGGTCGGCCTGTTCGCCGTCGGCGAGACGCTCTACCTCGCCAGCTTCAAGCGGCCCGCCGATGCCGAGGTGCTCGCGGTCAGGGGCTCGGTGTGGATGACGCGCGAGGACTGGGCGCGGTCCTGGAAGCCCTGGCTGCGCGGCGCGGCGATCGGCTTTCCCATCGGCGCCATGCCCGCCGGCGGCGCGGAGGTGCCGACCTTTCTGTCCTATTTCGTCGAGAAGCGGCTTCAAGAAGCCCGAGGAGTTCGGCCACGGCGCCATCGAGGGCGTCGCCGGGCCGGAGGCGGCCAACAACGCCAGCGCGGCCGGCGTGCTGGTGCCGATGCTGGCGCTCGGCCTGCCGACCTCGGCCACCGCCGCCATCATGCTCTCGGCCTTCCAGAGCTACGGCATCGCGCCGGGGCCGCTGCTGCTGCAGCAGCAGTCGTCCCTGGTTTGGGGCCTGATCGCCAGCCTCTATGTCGCCAACGTGATGCTGCTGGTGCTGAATTTGCCGCTGGTGGGCCTGTGGGCGAAGATGCTCAAGATCCCGAGCCGCTGCTCTACGGCGGCATCCTCGTCTTCGCCACCATCGGCACCTACGGCATCAGCCAGTCGCAGGTGGAACTGATATGCTCTACGCGATGGGCGTCATGGGGCTCGTCATGCGCCTGTTCGACTTCCCCACCGCCCCGGTGATCATCGGCATGATCCTGGGTCCGCTGGCCGAGCAGGAGTTCCGGCGCGCCATGCAGAGAGCCAGGGCGACGTCCTGATCTTCCTGCAGAAGCCGCTGTCGCTGACGCTGCTCGTCCTTGCCCTTGCTCGCCGTGCTGGGGCCGTTGTTGTGGCGGCTTGCGCGTGCGCGGGCGCGGCGCGTCGAGGATGCGGCGCCGTAAGGCGGCGGCGATCAAGCTGGGTGCGACTTGGAGGAGTTTTGTCGGGGCCAGACCCTGTGGGCTGACCCCGAAAGGCTGCGAAGATCGGTGTGCTATGCCGACCCGCACTGAAATCCAGAAGGGCTTCAGCGCCGCCGATTGCACGAACACTCTACATATGAAGTCTTATCGTTCCACCGGCCCCCCACGTAGGAATAGCCGCAATTCGAGCGGAAATAAGCCCCGCCGCCCCTGCATCCCTGCATGTGCTGCCAAAGTGTAATCGTGCAGCCAGGATGCACCTTGAACGACGATACGTGGTCATTCCAAGTACTGTTGTAGAGGGCCCGCCCGCGCGGAGTACCGTGCGATTGGCTCCGGCCGCAACGCTCACCACCCATTTGCAGCGTGTCGCCATCATTCAGAGAATACGATGCACCCTTAAAATCGCGATGCTGAAAAACGATGCATTGAGCGGCCTCGGCAGGTTGAGCGGGCGCAATCAGGCAAATGGAAAGTACGCTCACGAACATGAGCAATGCTGTGGGACGACGCAGTGACATGGCATATTCCCCTGGGTTTAGATTAATGGAAACCTCGAAATGTCCCCATTTTTGACGACCCTAATGTAAACTGCGGAGTTGATGATGTCCACGTTCTAGT
>CAVWWJ010000030.1:0-55685 GCA_963758625.1 uncultured Alphaproteobacteria bacterium
CGTGGCTCACTGGAAGCAGCATTCTGCCTGAGGGCTCTTATTGCGAACGAAGGGTTCTTGGACCAGTTGGTGCGCGCCGACACGCATCATAGGAAGAACATCGTTGCGGCTCTACAAGTCCTTCCCATCGCCATTTTCTTGATCCGTCCAGGATTCCAGTTCTCGATAGCTTTCTCATGGAGGACCGAAGTCGTCAGGTAAGACGGGCGCCCTGAACGTGGAGCAAGTGGCAAAGATGGGCGGGCTACACGAGGTATACCAGACCATCTACCGCGGGCTTTCAGGGGATGCTTCCCACGTGTCAGCATCCTCCCTCAATCGCTACATAGCTGAACCGGACGAGGGAAGGGTCACCATAGCCGTCGGTCCCGTCGTGCCAACTGGAGAGATCGACGAGACGTAGCAGCAGCGTCGTTGGCTCTCCGCGCGTGTTTGGACGGCTTGGCGTCACTCCTAGAACTGGATGCCATTGCAGGGGAGCTGGGCCCACTGAGGTCTCAATATCACGATCTTACTGAGAGAATGTCACATGACCAAAACACAGACACCCACTGATGGTAATTCGGCGGACAAACTGACCAGACCCGCTAAGCGCCGCGTCGTGCTGCCCGGTCAGCACGGCAACGGGAGGTTGAAGCCCGGCGTCGACCTCACGCGGCTCTCAGACTATCAGGAGACGAGGACCTTAGTACGTCGAGCGCATGAAGCACTTCAAGCGATACAGAAATAGGTTGGGTCGAGCGGAGCGAAGACCCAACACCTCGAGGCCTTGAATAGCGGTGTTGGGTCTGCGGCTTCGCCTCGACCCAACCTACACGCTTGGCGTTGCGGAAGTGGGCGGAATCCCCAGCTCCAGCGGCGTCCGGTGGGACACGCCACGCCCGAGTGGGCAGGCGGACGAAGCGCCTGCGTTGACGGGTTCTCAGCAATTGATCAATTCCAAGACCGGGTTCGATCTGCCAAGATTGTCCCGTTGCCCGGCGTCGGGGGCGCTTTTTGAAGCTGCCCGAGGGAGGAGAGGAAGTGAACCGGATAGACACAGAGTTCCTGCGCGGCGCCCGCGCGCGTGCGCAGACCGTCGCCGAGGTGGTGTTCGACTTCCTGCGCCGGCACGGCATGACGCGCATTTTCGGCAACCCGGGCTCCACCGAGATGCCCATGTTCGTGGACCTGCCGGAGGGCTTCTCCTACGTGCTGGGCCTGCAGGAGGCGAGCGTGGTGGGCATGGCCGACGGCTATGCCCAGATCACCGGCGGCGCCGCCTTCGTCAACCTGCACTCGGCCGCCGGCCTCGGCCACGCGCTCGGCAGCATCTACACCGCCTATCGCGACCGGGCGCCGCTCGTGATCGTGACCGGCCAGCAGTCGCGCGCGCTGCTGGCGCACGACCCGTTCCTGTTCAACGAGAACCCCACCGAGTTTCCGAAGCCCTACGTGAAGTGGGCCTGCGAGCCCGCCCGCGCCGCCGACGTGCCGGCCGCGATCGCCAAGGCCTACTGGATCGCCATGCAGCCGCCGCGCGGGCCCACGCTGGTCTCGGTGCCGCTCTCCGACTGGGACGAGATCGCCGCCCCGCTGCCCGAGCGCGAGGTCGAGACCACCTGCGGCGCCACGCCCGAGGCGCTCGACAGGCTCGCCGCCAGGCTCGACGCCGCCCGGGAGCCCGTGATCGTGGTCGGGCCCGTGGTCGACATCGACGGCGCCTGGGCGCCCACGGTGCGCCTCGCCGAGCGGCTGCAGGCGAAGGTCTGGGCGAGCCCGAAGTCGTCGCGCGCGAGCTTCCCCGAGAGCCATCCGCTGTTCGCCGGGTTCCTGCCCGCGTTCCAGCCCGGGCTCGCGCAGGTGCCTCGGGCAGGCGGACCTCGTGCTCGTGCTCGGGGCGCCGGTCTTCACCTACCACTTCTCCGGCACCGACGAGCACATCCCCACCGGCGCCGAGCTCGTCCTCGTAACGGACGATCCCAGGCAGGTCGGCAGGCGCGGCCGTGGGCGCGGCGATCGTCTCCAACACGCGGCTGGCGGCCGAGGGCCTCGCCGCCCGGGTGAGGCAGCGCACCATCCGCACCGAGCCCGCGCGCCCGAGGCCGGGCAGGGTGAGCCAGACCACCGGCATCACCAACGAGCTCTTCTATCAGACGCTGGGCGAGCTCAGGTCTCCCGACAGCATCCTGGTGGAGGAGGCGCCGAGCTCGCACGACGCCCTGCACGACCATTTCCCCATTCTGCGGCCGAACGGCTTCCTCGCCACGGCGAGCGGATGCCTCGGCTTCGGGCTCGCGGCCGGGGTCGGCGCCGCGCTCGCCAAGCCGTCGGCCAAGGTGATCTGCGTCGTCGGCGACGGATCGAGCCTCTACACCATCCAGTCGCTGTGGACGGCGGCCGAGTACGACGCGGACATCCTCGTCATCGTGCTCAACAACGGCGGCTACCGCGTGCTGGAGGCCATCGCATCCAAGAGCCAGCCGCGCCGCATCGACGGCGTCGACATCGGCCACGCCGACTTCGTCAAGCTCGCCGAAGGCCAGGGCATGCGCGCCGTGCGCTGCGCCCGCGGCGGCGAGCTCACCGGCGTGCTGCAGGACCCTGCTCGCCGAGAAGGGGCCGCGGCTGCTCGAGGTGATGATCACGGACAAGGACAACGAGATGAGCATGACGGCAAGGACGGTTGCCGCACCCAGGGCGCCGGAGAAGTTCTTCATCGGCTGGCAAGTGGGTCGAGCCGCTCTCCAACAAGCGCCTCGACGTGATCTCGCCGGTGACGGAGGAGCGCATCCTGAGCTACCCGGAGGCGGGCGAGGCCGACATGGACCGTGCCGTGGCCGCCGCGCGCGAGGCCTTCGACACCGGGCCGTGGCCGCAGATGGCCCCTGCCGAGCGCGCGCGCTGTCTGCGCAGGGTGGCGGACCTGCTGGCCGAGCGGCTCGACGACATCGCCCACGCCTGGACACTCCAGGTCGGCGCGCCGATCATGCTGACCAAGAAGCTGGTCGGCCAGAACCCGACGCTCTTTCGCTACTACGCCGACCTCGCCGAGACCTGGCCGTTCGTCGACGAGCAGGAAGCGCGACGACGGCGGCAAGGTGCGGGTGGTCAAGGAGCCGGTGGGCGTGTGCGCCGCCATCACGCCGTGGAACGCGCCACTCGTGCTGCTCTCCTACAAGGTGGCGGCCGGGTTGGCGGCAGGCTGCACCATCGTGTCGAAGCCGTCGCCGGAGACGCCGCTCGAGGCCTACATCCTGGCCGAGTGCATCGAGAAAGCGGGCCTGCCGCCCGGCGTCTTCAACCTGGTGCCGGCGGGCCGCGAGAGCGGCGACTATCTCGTGCGCCATGCCGGCATCGACAAGGTGGCCTTCACGGGCAGCACCGCGGCCGGCAAGCACATCGCGGCGGTGTGCGCCGAGCGCCTCGCCAGGGTCAGCCTGGAGCTCGGAGGCAAATCGGCGGCGATCCTGCTCGACGACGCCGACTTCAAGGCGGCGCTGCCGACGCTCATGATCTACACCATGCCGATCACCGGCCAGGTGTGCTTCTCGCTCACCCGCGTGCTGGTGCCGGAGGCGCGCAAGCAGGAGTTCCTCGACCTCTTCCTCGGCGCCGTCTCGGGCATCAAGGTCGGCGACCCGTTCGATCCGGCGACCCACATGGGGCCGCTCACCATGGCGCGCCAGCTGGAGAGGGTGCAGGGCTACATCGCGGCGGGCCGGGCCGAGGGTGCGCGCATTCTCTGCGGCGGCGGCCGGCCCAGGGGCCTCGCCAGGGGCTACTACATCGAGCCCACGGTGTTCACCGACGTGCGGCCCGAGATGCGGATCTTCCAGGAGGAGATCTTCGGCCCCGTGGTCTCGGTCATCGGCTACCGCGACGAGGCGGATGCCATCGCCAAAGCCAACGACTCCGCCTACGGTCTCGCCGGCGCCGTCTTCACGAGCGACCCGGAGCGCGGCTATCGCATGGCCCGGCGGATGCACACGGGCAGCGTCACCGTGAACGGCATGATCGTCGATCCCAAGCATCCCTTCGGCGGCTTCAAGCAGTCCGGCATCGGTCGCGAGGGCGGCCCGGAGGGCCTCGACAACTACCTGGAGACCAAGACGATCCACATCGCGTAGGTGTCAGACCCTCCGGGTCTGACACCATGACGCAACCGTCGTTGCGATGGCGATTTTCACAGGTAGGGTCGGTGCTACGGTGTCAGACCCGGAGGGTCTGACACCATGCATCCCCCGATGAATCCCAACGTCATCTTCGCCGCCGGCTTCCTCATCCTGTTCATCGGCGGCGGGGCCCGCTTCGCGATCGGGCTCACGCTGAAGCCGATGGTGGACGAGCTGGGCTGGGGGCGCGGCGAGCTCGGGCTCGCCGTCGCCGCCTACATGCTGGTGTCGGCGGTCGCGACGTATCTCGCGGGACGATGGGCGGACCGCGCGAGCCCCAGCCTCCTCCTCAACGCCGGCGTGGCCATGAGCGGGCTCGGCATCGGGCTCATGTGCCTCGTCGGCGAGCCGTGGCACGCGCTGCTCTTCTACGGCGTCGTGTTCGCCGTCGGCAACGGCATGGCCTCGCTGACGCCGGTGGGCGTGATGGTGACGCGCGCGTTCCCGGGCCGCGCCGGCTTCGCCAACTCCGCCGTGATCTCGGGCATGTGCCTCGGCCAGCTCGTCATGATCGCGGCGCTGGCGGCGGTGCTCGCCCAGATCGGCTGGCGCTCGGTGTTCGTCTGGCTCGGGCTTTGCGCATCTGGCGCTGATCCCGTTCCTGCGTCCGGGCGCTGCCGAGACGCATGCGCGCACGACGGAGCGGCGGCCGCGCCACGGCGGGCTCGGCGTGCGGGAGGCCGCGCGCACGCCGCAGTTCTGGCTGCTGCTCGCGGTCTATGCCATCTGCGGGCTCGACGACTTCTTCGTCGCCACGCACGTCGTGGCCTTCGCCCAGGACCGCGGCGTCGACGCGCCTGCTCGCCGGCAATCTGCTCGCCTTCATGGGGCTGACGGGGCTGCTCGGGCCTCGTGGCCACCGGCCTCGCTCAGCGACCGCGATGGGACCGGCGTGGACCTCGGCCGTCGCCTTCGCCGCGCGCGTCGCCGTGTTCGGCCTGATCGCCGTCGACCAGTCGCCCGCTATCGATTGCGGTGTTCGCTCTGGTGTTCGGCGCCACCTTCCTGGTCACGGCGCCGATGACGGTGCTGTTCGTGCGCGACCACTTCGGGTTGAAGCACCTCGGCGCGCTGACCGGGCTCATCACCATGGTGCACCAGATCTTCGGCGGCATCGGCGCCTGGGGCGGCGCGCTCATCTTCGACGCCACCGGCACCTACGACGCCGCCTTCATCGTGATGCTCGTCGCGTCGGCCCTGGCGCTGGTTCTGACGCTGCTGCTGCGGGATAGTGAGCGAATGGCGAATAGCGGAGTAGGGAGTAGGGAGTAGGGAGTAGGAGCAAGACGGCCCTTGCTTGTCTTCCCTATTCCCTATTCCCTATTCGCTACTCCCTACTCCCTACTCGCTACTCCCTATACCCCCCTCTCAAGGAGTTCCGGAGTCCACACATGCAGAAGCGCAAGCTCGGCCGATCGGGTCTGGAGATCGCGCCCTTGATGTTCGGCGGCAACGTGCTCGGCTGGACCGCCGACGAAGCCACCTCGTTCAAGCTGCTCGACCGCTTCGTGGCGGCGGGGCTCGACGCCATCGACACCGCCGATGTCTATTCCATGTGGGTTCCGGGCCATAAGGGCGGCGAATCCGAGACCGTGATCGGCAACTGGCTCAAGGCGCGCGGCGGCCGCGACAAGGTGATCATCGCCACCAAGGTGGGCTTCGACCAGAAGCAGGGCGGGCTCGCCAAGGACCGCATCCTGGCCAAGGCGGAGGACTCGCTGCGCCGGCTCCAGACCGACTACATCGACCTGTACCAGTCGCACCTCGACGATCCGGCGACGCCGCTCGAGGAGACGCTGGCGGCGTACGAGACGCTGATCAGGCAAGGCAAGGTGCGCGCCATCGGCGCCTCGAACCACACGGCGCCCAGGCTCGCCGAGGCGCTGCGCGTGAGCGCGGCGAAGCACCTGCCCCGCTACGAGAGCCTGCAGCCGCACTACAACCTCTACGAGCGCAAGGGCTACGAGGAGGCGCTGGAGCCGCTGGCGCTGAAGGAGGGGATCGGCGTCATCCCCTACTATTCGCTGGCGAGCGGCTTCCTCACCGGCAAGTACCGCCCCGGCGGCGATTTCACCCAGAGCCCGCGCGGCGCCGGTGTCAAGGCGATGCTCGATGCGCGCGGCCTGCGCATCCTCGCCGCGCTCGACGCGGTCGCCGGCCGCGCGCGCTCCACGCCGGCCGGCGTGGCGCTGGCGTGGCTGATGGCGCGCCCGAGCATCACCGCCCCCATCGCCAGCGCCACCAGCCTGGAGCAACTCGAGGAGCTGATCGCCGCGACACGGCTGAGCCTCGACAAGGAGGCGATCGCGCAGCTCGACGCGGCGAGCGCCTAGTTTGGCCTACTCCGCCCCCATGGCCGCGCCGCCTCGCGGCCCTGGGCCGTCAGGCGCCGGCGCACCACCTCGATGTGCTGACGCAACTCGTAGAGCTTGTCGGTGAAGGCCAGCGGCACCGGGATATCGTCCACCGCCGCCTCGATGCGGTCGAGCTCGAGGAGGTGCTCCGCCCTGGACCCGGGCGAGGCGTCCCGGCGCGCCGACCGCCTCGATCTGCTTGAGCGCGCCGTACCAGTAGATGATGCGCCGGCGCACGCGCCAGCTGTAGATCTGCGGCGCAAAGCGCACGAGCGGGATCAGGATCGGCAGCAGCACCACCAGCGAAACGAGCAGCCGGTCGATCATGGTGGCGACCCAGAACGGCACGTAGCGCTGCAGGAAGGGCGCACCCGAGCGATAGACGCGGCGCGCCTCCTCGGAGAACGGAAACTCGGGGTCGCTCGCCAGCGGGAACTCGCCGGCGCGCTGGAACAGCTGGGCCTCGCCGCCCGGGTCGACGAGCCGGCTGCGCCGTGCACCTCCTGCACGGCCTGTGCGAGCAGGCTGACCAGCGCCCGGTGCGCATCCTCGCGCACCAGCACGGCGGCGGTGGTGGCGAGCAGCACGGTGTCGGCCGGCGGCAGGTTGGCGGCGAAGTCGACCACGCCCTCGCGCAGCACGAGCCGCGTCAGGAACGGGAAGCGCTGGATGTAGGCGTCCGCGTTGGCGAAGCTCATGAGGCGACGTTCGGCACGCCGCAGCAGGCGCTGGATGGTGCGCGCCTCCGCCGCCAGCACCAGGAAGCCGGCATCGGCCTCGCCCTTGCCGAGCTTCTCGACATAGTCCGGCAGCTCGCTGTTGATGAGCGTGGCGGTCTCCGCCGTGACGCCGTTGGCGGCCAGGAGCCGAGCGCGAGGCCGGCGGTGCCGCCGCCGGCGGGGCCCACCAGGACGCGCTTGCCCTTGAGGTCGGAGAGCCGCTCGAGCGTCGGGGCGGCGGTGTGGAACACCCACAGCGGCTCGTAGGCGACGCGGCCGATGGAGAGGAGCCCCGGCGCGTCCTTGGCCGAGGCGAGCCCGCCCTGCACGAAGCCCGGCATGCACGCCGGACGTGGCGGTCGGCCAGGGCCTTCAGGTTGGCGAAGGAGCCGTCCGAACTCCCGCACCTCGAGCTTCACGCCGTTGCGCTCGAACAGCGGCCGGTAGCGCTCGGCGAAGCGATGGTAGGGGCTGCCCGCGGTCGCCGCCGAGACGACGAACCTCGAGGGCGGCGGCGGGTCGGCGAAGCGCAAGGCGAGCCAGACTGCACCGGCGACGGCGACGAGCGGCCGGCACGGCGATGAATGCAAGGTCGCGCCACATGAACCGCGACGGCCTGGACCGCATGGACCTCCCCCGAATGTTGCGCCTTCGGATGAGGAACCTACCCCAGTAACCCGTCGTTCCGGAAGCCGAGCCCGGCCTCGAGCCTGAGGTATTCACGCCAAGTCGCCCAGCTGCCGGTTTGCCGATCCTGGCAAGACGTTGGCGGTATTTGCCTGCTCTCGGACGGAGCCGTCCCTGCGGACCGCTCCTTCCCTACACCGAGCGGCCGCAGCCATTGATGTGTGAATCCCGCAGGCCGACAGGGACTCGCGCCGTCCCGGGCGGGTGACAAGCTCCGGCCGCGTGCGCTAGCCTGAAACGCCACCGGGCTGCCACGCGAAGGCGTGCCAACCGCACGATGCGCCGCCTTGTGCAAGAGGGGTGTGATCGCGGAGCGCGCTCGCCGGTGCCAGCCGCGGCGTTCGGCTGCGTGGTGCGACGACGAGCACAAGGAAGGGAAACGACGCGATGGCTGCTGACAGCGAGCTCTACAAGAAGGGGGAAGCGATCCGCAGAAAGCTGATGGGTGAGGCGGCCTTCGAGCGCAGGCAGGCCGAATACCACAGCGATCCGGTCATGACGAAGTTCATCGATGTGGCGACAGAGACCGTGTTCGGCTCGCTGTGGACGCGCCCGGGGCTCGATATCAAGACCCGCACGCTCATCTGCGTGGTCTCCGACGCCGCGACCGGCCGCTATCCCGAGCTCGACATCCATCTGCGCTTCGCCCTCAGGGAAGGCTGGACCGAGGACGAGCTGACCGAGGTGCTGCTCCACCTCACCGGCTACGTGGGCGTGCCCATCATCCGCGAGGCAATGCTGACGGCCGCCGAGGTGTTCAAGGACGTGAAGGCCGAGGCGGCGGCGCGCTGAGGCGCAAGTCCGGATCGGCGCGCGTTGGGTCCTGGGTACCGGGTCTGGCTATCGCCCTCGCCCGGCATGACATCGCTATGCGGTCTGCGACAGAGTTTGACGGCGAAGCTCACGTGGTCGGATGGGGGAGCACTGCTGGCGCACGGGCCCAGGCCAATGGCGCCAGGAAAAAGCCGCCGATCACCCGCAGGGCTACTGGGCGGCTCAGTACCCTCGCGGGCACCTAACAGGCCGACGAGGCCCGTCTGAGAACAAAACGATGGGGCCCGCCTCGGAGTTCCCCGGCTCATCGAGCCGGCGCAACCACCCGCTCCACCTCGTCGGAGCCCTCGAGCCAGGCCAGCTCGCCGCGCCGCAGCATGTAGTTGACGTGCGCCTGCACCTCGGAGAAGGCGAAGCTCATCTGGTGCGGGTCGAGCTGGCGCGTGAACAGCACCGGCACCAGCTCGGCCGCCGAGCGCGGCGCCTCGCGGCAGGCCGCGGCAATCAGAGCACAGCGCATCTCGTGATGGGCGATCAGCGCGTCGGAGCGCGCATGCAGGCCGTAGAACGGCAGCTGGTGGCCCGGCAGCACCAGGGCGTCGTCGGGGATGCGCGCCTTGATCTCGCCCAGCGAGCGCACGTAGAGGCCGAGCGGGTCGCCGGTTGGGCTCCACCGCCCACACACTGATGTTGGGGGTGATCCTGGCCAGCACCTGGTCTGCCGCGAGGAACACATTGTCCGCGGCGCAGTAGAGCATCGCCTGCTCGGGGGCGTGGCCGTTGCCGGTCAGCACCTCGAAGCTGCGCCCCCCGATCTTCAAGGTGTCGCCGGCGACGATGCGCTCGAACGTCGGCGGCAGGCCCGACACCATCCTGAGGTAGCCGTGGCCCTGGGTGGCGACGCGCTGGGTGGTCGCCGCATCGAGGCCGTGGCGCAGGTAGAAGTCGCGGTAGGGCTTGGCGTCGAGGGCGCCGGGGGAGAGCGAGACGTTGAGGCAGCCGAGATACGCGGTCTGGGTGATCAGCAGCGGCAGTCCGAAGCGCTCGCACAGCCAGCCTGCGAGCCCGATGTGGTCGGGGTGGTGGTGCGTGACGATCAGCCGCGTGAGGCGCCTGCCGGCAAGCGCGGCCCTCGTCATCACCGTCCACACCGCGCGCGTGGCGTCGTTGCCGATGCCGGTGTCGACCACCGCCCAGCCGTCGCCGTCGTCGATCAGGTAGACATTGACGTGGTCGAGCCGAAACGGCAGGGGCATGCGCGCCCACAGGATGCCCGGCGCGATTTCAGCCACCTCGCCAGGCCGTGGCGGCTCGGCCACCGGGAAGGCCAGGGCCCGTCTCTTTCGGCTTGTCCAGCATGCGCATATCCGGCCACGTTTCGGCTCGTTCTATCCTGGCATACCGGACATTGCACCGCACCATAGCGTCGCGCAGCAGAGATGCGCGCCCGCCGCGTACCCGGCGCGCCCCGCGTGCCCCGGAAAACTGGCGTTCGGCGCAGTGCGGCTTGCTGCTATTGTGCCTCGCAGCGTCGCCGCCGATTCACCCGCCTCGAAGGGCGCCGCCGAATCGGCCCGGACGGGTCGCAACGGGGGGATGATCCGATGTCGGCTTCTGCAGCATTGAACGGCTACTACACGCTCGGGCGCAGCGGTCTGCGCGTCAGCCGCCTGGCGCTCGGCACCATGACCTTCGGCACCGAATGGGGCTTCGGCGCGGACAAGGACACGGCGCGCCGCCTGTTCGATGCCTATGTCGAGGCCGGCGGCAACCTGTTCGACACGGCCGACCTCTATACCGGCGGCACCGCCGAGGCCTGGCTCGGCGAGTTCATCGCCGAGCGCGGCATGCGGGACAAGGCGGTCATCGTCACCAAGTTCGCGCACAGCGCCGAGCGCGGCAACCCCAACGCCGGCGGCAACGGCCGCAAGAACATCCTGCGTGCCATCGAGGCCTCGCTGAAGCGGCTCGGCACCGACTATATCGACCTCTACATGCTGCACACCTGGGACCGCGTCACCCCGGCCGAGGAGGTCGTGCGCACCCTCGACGACCTGGTGCGCGCCGGCAAGGTGCGCCACATCGGCCTGTCGGACGTACCGGCCTGGTACGCATCGCGTGCCCAGACCATTGCCGAGCTGCGCGGCTGGGAGCCGGTGTGCGCGCTCGAGCTCGAATACTCCCTCGCCGAGCGCAACCTCGAGCACGAGTTCACCGCGCTCGGCACCGAGCACGGCATGGGCATCGTGGCGTGGAGCCCGCTTGCCAATGGGCTGCTGTCCGGCAAGTACCGCCCGGGCGACGACGGCGCAGGCGCAGGGGCCGGGCGCCTCGAGTTCCTGAAGCCCTACCTGTCGCCCGCGTTCCAGCGGTTCACGCCGCGCAACTGGGCCATCGTCGCCGAGCTGGAGGCGGTGGCGAAGCTGGCCGGCCGCAGCATGACGCAGGTCGCCATCAACTGGGTCGCGCACCGGCCGGGCGTGGCCTCCGTCATCGTCGGCGCGACCCGGCCCGAGCAGCTCGAGGAGAACCTGGCGGCGCTGTCGTTCGACCTCCCCGCCGAGCTGCGCGCCCGCCTCGACGCCGCAAGCGTGCCGGCGCCGGCCTTCCCCTACATCTTCTTCGGCAGCGAGGTGCAGGGCTCGATCCACGCCGGCGCCAAGGTCGGCACCAAGCCGCCGGGGCTATTTCGCGACCGTCGACGATGCGGGGAAAGGTGTTGCCGGCTCTGGTTGAAGGAGTGCCAGCTGATACGCGCCCGAAAAGGGACCCGACCGATGTCGAGATTGTCGATTACCACTGAGGACGAGATCATGCGCATTCGAACCCACCCCGGCGAGGTGCTGCGCGAGGAATACCTGAAGCCGCTCGACATGAGCGCGCGCGCCCTCGCCATCGCGATCGGCATCCCCCCCAACCGGTTGACCGAGATCGTGCGCGAGCGCCGCAACATCACGGCCGACACGGCGATTCGGCTGGGAAAGTACTTCGGCACCGATGCGCGGTTCTGGATCAACCTGCAGGTGGCGCACGACCTCTCCAAGGCCGAAGCGGCGACCGACTATTCCAGCATCCCCACGCGGGCGGCCTGAGCCTGTGACGGTTGAAGACCGTTTCCTGCCAGCCGCGTCGCGCCTGACGTTGCCTAAATCGGTTCAAAAACGCTGGTGGCGGCGTAAAAAAAGCCGCCCTACCCGCCTGCTCCGCTCTCCCGCGCTAAGGCTGCCTTGCCCCGGCACCATCAATCCAGACAAAGCGGACAGGCTCTAGTCGCAGCGGGCCGTCATGCCGCCGTCGACGACGATCTCGGTTCCGGTGATGAAACGCGCCTCGTCGGAGGCGAGGAACAGGGCAGCGTTGGCGGTATCGCGGCCGTCGCCCATGAAGGCGAGCGGGATGCGCGCCTGGCGCTGGGCCAGCAGCGCCTCGACATCGCCGCCTGCGCGCTGTCTGGCGAGGCGCGCCTCCACCAGGGGCGTGTGCAGCTGGCCGGGCACCACCGTGTTCACGCGAATGCCCTTGCCGGCATGCTGCACGGCGACCACGCGCGAGAGCTGGATGACGCCGGCCTTGGTCGCCGCGTAGGCCACCTGGGCGCTGCCGGTCCAGCGCAGGCCCGCGGCGGAGGCGATATTGACGATGGCCCCGCCACCCTGGCTCTCCATGATCGGGATCACATGCTTGCAGGCGAGGAACACGCTTTTCAGGTTCACGTCGACTTGCGCATCCCACGCCTCCTCGCTGAGCTCGACCGGGCCGCCGGCGGCGGAGCCCCCCACATTGTTGACGAGGACGTCGATCCGTCCGAAGCGCACCGCGCACGCCTTCGCCATGGCTGCGACGGCGCTGCTGTCGGTCACGTCCGCATGGTGGGTCTCGATGCTGCCGGCGGCCGCACGCACGCGCTCCACGGTCTCCGCGAGGCGCTCCGGCTCGCGGTCTACGGCGAAGATCTTCGCGCCCTCCTCGGCGAAGCGCACCGCCATCGCCCGCCCATTGCCCCACCCCGGTCCTACGCAACCGGCGCCGCTGATGAGCGCGACCTTGTCCGCCAGCCTGCCGGTCATTGCCATCCTCCCTGTCGTAGAGCCGTGCGGATCTTCCACGATCGAGCCTCCATCATCAAGCTGAACTGGTTCGCAACGTCCGCCTGCGGCAGCAGCGGGGCGAGCCCGCCCGCTAGAGTCATGACCGCGCCGACAATGATCCCGGCAGTGGCGAGCCGCTGCTGCATCGTTCCCCCTCCAGAATTGTTCAGCGATCTGCTGTCAGGATGAACTCGCGCATCACCTTGAACGCGCGCTCCGGGGCGTCGACATGCACGGGGTGGCCGCAACCTGGGAAGCGCTCGAAACGGACCAAGTTGCGTGGCAGGCAGGCGGCGATTGCCTCGCTGAAGGCGATCGGCATCACCGGATCGCGGTCGCCGGCCAAAATCAGTACCGGGCAAGTGATCTTTCCGAGCTCCGGGCGGAAATCCATGCGGCCTTGCTCGTTATTCGGTCCGTTGAAGCGCAACGCCACCTCGTCCCTGATGATGGCACGCGCCTTCCATGCGTCGTCGCCGGAGCGCGAATTGTAGAGCGGGAGACACACCTCCAAGAACTTCGCACGGCCCTCGGCCGTTGGGTTCAGCCAATAGGCCTGCGCGACCTCGCGGGCGCGCTGCCCCCCGAGGCGCTCGAAAGCCGCGAAGGCCGCCGCAAAATCCACCCGTGCCGCTGTGCTCACGAGGATCAACCTTGCCGGGTGCATCGGGTGACGGATTGCGTACGACTGAGCCACGAAGCCGCCGAACGAAACCCCGCAGACAATCGGCTTCTCGATCCCGAGCGCGTCGCACAGCCCCTTCACGTCATCGCCCCATTGGGCCAGGTTCCAGGTCTCGGGCTCCGATCCGGTGCTGCGGCCGTTGCCCCGATGGTCGAAGTAGATGATCTGAGCGACATCTGCCAGCTCAGAGAAGGCGGGCTTGAAGATCGTGTGGTCGAAGCCGGGCCCACCATGCAGGAGAATGAGCGTCGGCTTCGCCCTCATCCTTGGGCCATCGGGAACAAGGCCGGCGCCCTCCACGTCGAAATAAAGCTTCGCTCCGTTGACTTCGATGAGCATGAGAAGTGACCTCCGCTCGGCTCGAGGGTCAGACCCCTCGCGAAGACGTTGGCGTTTCCTCTCGACCGTAGTGGCGAGGGGTCTGACCCCCACCCAGCACCTGCTCCAGCGCCGGCATGAACTCGCGGTAGTGGTCGATCGCCGCGCCTGGCCCAAGCTCGCGCACCGGCACCGGCGTATAGCCGAAGGTGACGCCGATGGAAGGAATGCCGGCCGCCGCGGCGGTGGCGAAGTCGACCTCGCTGTCGCCGACCATCACGGCCCGGTCGGCCCGCCCGCCGGCCATGGCAATGGTGCCCGTGAGGTGGCCCGGCGCCGGCTTGAACACACCGAAGGTGTCACGGCCGGCGATGGCCGTAAACCTTGCATCGAGGCCCAGCCGCCGCAGCAGCGACTTCGACAGACCCTCCAGCTTGTTGGTGCACACCGCAAGCCGCGCTCCCGCGCCGAGGAGGGCGTCGAGCACGTCCACCACGCCGGCGAACGGGCGGCTCAGGATGGCGATGTTGGCGGCATAGTAGGGAAAGAACTGCGCGTGCAACTCGTCCAGCTCGTCCTCGGTCTTGGCAACGCCGTGCAGCCGCAAGCCCGCCGCGATCATGGCGCGCGAGCCGTGGCTGATGAGCGGGCGCAGCTCGGCCGACGAGACCGGCGCCAGACCGATCAGGCCGAATACGTGGTTGACGGCCGCGGCAAGGTCGGGCGCGGTGTCGACGAGCGTGCCGTCGAGATCGAAAACGATGGTAACGCCGGAGATGTCTTGCGGCATGGGATGACCGATGCAGGGCAACTGCGCCATTTCGACGGCGTGGCATCATCACGAAGTCGGCGTTGAACAGGAAGCCTCGGTTGCCCGATCTCAAGGCACAGATCGAGCGCCGTATCCGTTGCGCCACACCCTGGCGAAGCACGCAGCCTGACCCACGCATGCCGCTATCCATCGGCAGATGGGCCGGCAACCTTGCCTACCCTCCCGCAGGAGCCTACACAGGCGCAAAGGGCGACGGGGCGGTGGACACGAGCGGAGCTTCGCATGGACAAGCCCACCATCAGTCTTGTCAGGAACCAGTGCTACGTCGGCGGCCAGTGGGTCGGCGAGCCCAAGCTGGCCGTCACCAACAAGGCCACCGGAGACGTGATCACCCGCGTGCCCGACTTCGGCGAGGCGGAGACACGCCAGGCGATCGAGGCGGCAAACCGCGCCTTCCCCGCGTGGTCGAAGATGCTCGCCAAGGAGCGCTCCAAGCGCATCCGCAAGTGGTTCGACCTCATGATCGAGCACGCCGACGAGCTGGCGCTGCTCTTGACCAACGAGCAGGGCAAGCCGCTCGCCGAGGCCAAGGGCGAGATCGTCTATGGCGCCGGCTTCGTCGAATGGTTCGCCGAGGAGGCCAAGCGCGTCTATGGCGAGACCATCCCCACCTTCAAGGGCGACGCGCGCATCGTCGTCATCAAGCAGCCCGTCGGCGTGGTGGCGGCCATCACGCCCTGGAACTTCCCGAACGCCATGATCACGCGCAAGGTGGCGCCGGCGCTGGCGGTCGGCTGCACCGTGGTGGTGAAGCCGGCCTCCGAGACCCCGCTCTCGGCGCTGGCGCTCGCCGAGCTCGCGCATCGGGCGGGCATCCCCACCGGCGTGTTCAACGTCGTCACCGGCAAGGCGAGCGCCATCGGCAAGGAGCTCACCTCCAATCCGGACGTGCGCATGCTCACCTTCACCGGCTCGACCGAGATCGGCCGCATCCTGATGGCGCAGTGCGCGCCCACCATCAAGAAGCTCGGCCTCGAGCTCGGCGGCAACGCGCCGTTCCTCGTCTTCGACGATGCCGACCTCGACAAGGCGGTGCAGGGTGCCATGGCCTCCAAGTATCGCAACGCCGGGCAGACGTGCGTGTGTGCCAACCGTCTCTACGTGCAGGAGGGCGTCTACGACGCGTTCGCCGAGGAAGCTCGCCGTGGAGGTGGAGAAGATGAAGGTCGGCCCCGGCACCGAGCCCGGCGTCACGACCGGGCCGCTGATCAACAAGGCCGCCGTCGAGAAGGTGGAGGAGCACGTCGCCGACGCGCTCGGGCAGGGCGCCAGCATCCTGACGGGCGGCAAGCGCCATTCGCTCGGCGGCAACTTCTTCGAGCCCACCATCCTCACCAACGTCACATCGCAGATGATGGTGGCGCGGGAGGAGACATTCGGGCCGGTGGCGCCGCTCTTCAAGTTCAAGACCGAGGAGGACGTGATCGCCCAGGCCAACGACACGCCGTTCGGCCTGGCGGCCTATTTCTACTCGCGCGACGTCGGCCGGGTCTGGCGCGTCGCGGAGGCGCTCGAGTGCGGCATTATCGGCATCAACGAGGGCATTATCTCCAACGAGGTGGCCCCCTTCGGCGGCGTCAAGCAGTCGGGCCTCGGCCGCGAGGGCTCGCACCACGGCACCGAGGAATTCCTGGAGATCAAGTACATGCTGATGGGTGGTCTGTGACCGGGCCGCAAGCGCGCGCTCCCTCTCCCCCGCAACGCCAACCTGGCCTCGTGCTCCTTCAGCGCGGGGAGAGGGCCGGGGTGAGGGGCTGCCGCACATTCCAACGTCGGTATCTGGTGCTGCCCCTCACCCTAGCCCTCTCCCCGCAAGCGGGGAGAGGGGATACCGGAGGCGGCTGTGACCAGCAGCGAGCAGTACAAGCGCCAGGCCGCGGAGCGCGCCATCGCCCTAGTGGAGGACGGCATGACGCTGGGCCTCGGCACAGGCTCCACGGCGGCGCACTTCATCGATCTGCTGGGCCAGCGCATCAAAGACGGCCTGCGGGTGGAGTGCGTGCCGACCTCGGAGGCAACGCGCACGCATGCTGAGCGCTTGGGTATCGCCCTGATCGACCTCGAGCGGCGGCCGTTTCTCGATCTCACCGTCGACGGCGCGGATGAGATCGACCCGGACCTGCGCCTCATCAAGGGGCGCGGGGGCGCACTGCTGCGCGAGAAGATCGTGGCAACCGCCTCCGACCGATTGCTGGTGATCGCCGACCATGCCAAGCGAGTGGCCACGCTCGGCGCCTTCCCGCTGCCTGTGGAAGCCGTGCCGTTCGGCATCGCCGCAACTCGCAACATGATCGAGGTGCTCGCCGCCGACGCCGGCTGCCGGGGGGAGGTCAAGCTGCGTCTGCGCGACGACGGGCAGCCGTTCCCGACGGACAGCGGCAACTGGATCATCGACTGCGCTTTCGGTCGGATCGACGAGCCCGAGGCGCTGGACGAGGCGCTCAAGATGATCCCTGGCGTGGTCGAGAACGGGTTGTTCCTGGGCCTCGCCGACATGGCGATCATCGCCGGGCCGGACGGCGTGGTCGTGCTCGAGCGCGACAGCGACACCGAGACCGACTAGAGGCCGCGGAGTCGAGAAGCGGGGGATCGCGCTGCAGTAGGCGCGTCCCGTCACGATTTCGGGACTTGACCTCGGGTGATCGCGGCGCCACACGCTGACGGCAGGATCGCACGGGGAATTTCAGCTCCAACCAGAACGAGGGACTTGCCATCGAGACGTCCAACGAAGTTCGTCACCCTGCTCGTGGCGACAGCGATCGCTGCCGGTCTGTGGGTGTTGCCGTCCGCGGCCCAGCGCGCCGACCCGGCGCGGATGGCGGCGGCGCGCGATCTGGTCGAGGCCACTGGCGGCGTCGCCATGGCGGAGAAAGCCATCGACGAGATGCTCTCCGGCATCATCAACTCGATGCGCCAGACCAACCCGGGTGCCGCCGGCGACTTCGAGCGTGTGATGCGCACCGTCCTCTCGCCCAGTTCTCCCAAGGTGAAGGCGTACCTGCAGGAGATCATGGACGTGACGGTCACCCTCTACGCGGAGAAGTTCACCGTCGAGGAGATGAAGGAGCTTGCCGTCTTCCATCGCTCGCCTATCGGCAAGAAGTTCCAGAACGTGGTGCCCGAGGCCATGTCGCGCATGGCTCCCGCCATGATGAAGTTCCAGGCGGGCATCATGCCGGATGTGCAGGACGCATCGCGTCGCATGATGGAGGGGGGTGGGCGAAAATAAGCGCCCGAGCCTCCTACCTGTGTGGGAAGTTCCCGGATGACCTGGGCCCCGGCCTGAAGGCCGGGGCGGACTTGATCCGGGGCGCAATTCCGGGATGACAGACTACCCATCCTCGCGCGGAAGACCGTCTACGAACGCGACGATGGCGTCGAGCGCGGCTGTCTCCTGGTCGCGATGGGGGGAATGGCCGCAGTTGTCCAGTACCAGCCGCGACCTAGGGCCCTTGACCCGCGCCTCGATGCGGTCGAGCTGCGCCAGCGTGCCGTACTCGTCGTCGCGCCCCTGGATCAGCAGCAGCGGCTGAGTGATGCGGTCCAGCAGATCCTCGATCGACCACGCCAGGAACGCGGGCTCCAGCCAGATGTCCGCCCAGCCGAGGAACGCGTCGTCGACGTGCGCATGATACTTGGCGAGCCGCTGCTTGAGATCGGTGGTGCGGTAGGTCTCGCGGATCTTGGCGATGCTCTCCACGCACACCGGTTCGACGAACACGTGCGGCGCCATGCACACGAGCCCGCGCACGGCGCGACCCGAGAGCGCCGCGTGGATGAGCGCGATCGAGGCACCGTCGGAATGCCCGACGAGCACGGGGTTCTCGACGCCCAGCCGATCGAGCAGACGGGGCAGCACGTCGAGTGCCTCCTCGTGCATGAACCGCGGCGTGCGCTTTGCACTCAGCCCGTCCGACCGGCCGTAGCCGAAGCGCGAGTAGAGCAAGGCCGGCGCGCCCGAGCGGCGCGCTACCTTGGCGGGGAAATCACGCCACAGCGCAACCGATCCCAACCCCTCGTGCAGAAAAACCAAGGTAGAGCGGCGAGGCCGCGTCTCCGAGAATCGCGGCATATTCGACGCTGCTTCCGTCCAGGATGGCGAAGGACATGGGGTGGGGTGCAGCCGGTGAATAAGAGAGGGGAGAGAGCCTGCCAGAGAGCCTCTCGGAGGGCGTGCCTGTGTGTCTGGGCTGCCACCGGCCCTGGTCCGGACATTGGCGCGCCACACTTGGGCGCTCCCATTGCGCCTATTACCGTCGGGGGGCGAGCGGCCGTCAAGACAGTGCGTAGGATCGTCGGCATAGGGCTGTTGGCAGGGCTGGCACTCGGCGGCTGCATGAGTTCGCTCGGCCTGCAGACCGACGGCACCTACCTTCTGGAGCGCCACGAGGAGCAGGCGAGCTGCGATGGGCTCTACAAGGCCATCTGGGGCCGCATTCAGCTGATCAAGGCGCTGCCTGCCAAGGCCAAGACCGAGCAGGCGGAGCCTCCGCCAACCGCCTCCCTGGCGTTCGGGCGCTGGTTCGGCGGGTCGGGATCGACCAAAGGCCTCAAGACCGTCCAGGAATACGATCGGGAGATCGCCCACACCTACGCCCTGCAGCGCGTGATGCGCGAGAAGAAGTGCGTGGCGGTCGACGTGGATCTCGAGCTGCGCGAAGGTTAGCGCGGAAATCGAGCAGATCCGCAAGGGTTGAGGACGTTTGTGCCAAAATCTTACAGCGCGTTAATGTTATAGTCATTTCAAAGGGTTGACACAGTACGGGCCAGGTTGCAGGTAGCGGGCGTCAGGGGGCGCAAAAACCCAAACAACCCAGGAGGTCCCGGCTTTGCACGGTGGTATTGCTGCTCGCCTGTCCGGTATCATGTCAGCGGGGCTCGTCGCCGCCGTTCTCGTGGGAAGCGCGGCTGCGACCATCGGAGGTCCTGCGGGTAAGTCGAAGGCACCGGTAACGGCGGCAACGTTCAAATCGACGGAGCCGGCCGAGGGCGCCTCTGACGCCGCCTTCGACATCTTCCTCGACCGCCTGATGCGCGCGGAATCGGGCGGACGGGACGACGCCGCCAATCCCCGCTCCACGGCGCTCGGGCCATTCCAGTTCATCAAGTCCACCTTCATCGACGTGGCGCGGCGGCACTTTGCCTCGGACGTCGCCCTCCTCGACGACAATGCGCTCCTGGCGCTGCGGACCAACCGGGAGTTTGCGCGCCGTGCGGCGAGCGCCTTCTCCAAGGATAACGTGGCGTTCATGGTCGAGCAGGGCCTGAGCCCGACCTTCGGGCACCTGAGGCTCGCTTTTCTCGTCGGCCCGTCGTCCGCCGCGCGTTTGCTGCAAGCGGTGCCTTCGACGCCGGTCAACGAGATCCTGGGCAACTCCGTGATTACGGCCAACCCGTTCATGAAGGGCATGAGTGCGGCGGACCTCATCGCGCGCGCGGACTGGGACGTGGGCTCGGACTACGCCGGCCGGGTTGCGCAGCGCTCGCGCGCCCGCGCCGCCACGCGCGGCCGCTCCGACGAGGTGCCTCCAGGTCTCGCTGTTGCCTGCAGCCCGAAGCTTGCCGCCTGCCGGCGCTGGATCGCGCTGCGCGTCGCCAAGCTGAAGGCGGAGCAGAAGACGAGCAACGCGACATCCGGCAAGCGCGACGCCCGCCCCGGCGCCTGAGGCCGGCGCCCCAATTCCCCTCCCCCGTGGCGGGCCGACGCCAAGCGCCCTCTTGCGCGCCATGTTCTCCGCTATAGAGGCGCACGGGCGGAACCAAGGGGCGAGATGTGCCAAAACCGAGCATCTTCGGCGTCGTGGGTCGCCGCGCGGCGCTCGTCGCCGTCGCCGTCGCGGCGGTGCTTCTGCTGTGGTGGCTGCGCTTCGGGCGCGGACCCGAGATCGGCGTTGGTGCTGCCGACCCGCGGCACGGCGGTGGAGATCGTCTATGCCACCGGCGTCGGTGGAGCCGGTGCGCTGGGCCAAGGTGGCGAGCCTGATCCGCGACCGCATCGTCGATGTCTGCCTGTGCGAGGGCAAGACCGTCGCCAAGGGCGACGTGCTCGTGCGCCTCGACGACCGTGAGGCGCGCGCCCAGCTGCAGGAGCTGAAGGCGCGCGAGGAGTTCGCCAAGCGCGAGATGACGCGCGTCACCGAGCTGTTCGGAAAGGGCGTCGCGACCACGCAGGCGTTCGAGCGCATCTCCATGGAGCTGCGCCAGATCCAGGCGCTGATCTCGGTGCAGATGGAGAAGCTCGGCGACTACACCATCACCGCGCCCATGGACGGCCTGGTGCTGCGCCGCGACGGCGAGATCGGCGAGATCGCCGAGCCGGGGCAGATCCTGTTCCGGGTCGGCGTGCCGAAGCCGCTGCAGGTGGTGGCCGAGGTCGACGAGGAGGACATCCCGCGCGTGGCCGTCGGCCAGACGGTGCTCCTGCGCACCGATGCCTTCCTCGGGCGGCGCATCGAGGGCAAGGTGCACGAGATCACGCCGATGGGAGACGCCGTGGCCCGAACCTACCGCATCCGCATCGCACTGCCCGAGGACACGCCGCTGATCGTCGGCATGAGCGTCGAGGCCAACGTGGTGACGCGCGAGAAGGAAGGCGCGCTGCTCGTTCCGGCCGATGCCGTGCAGGGCGACCAGGTGTTCGTGGTGGAGGGCGGCAGGGCGCGGCGGCGGCAGATCGAGATCGGCATCCGCGGCACCCGCAGCGTCGAGGTCATCTCCGGCCTCGCCGAGCAGCGAGCGCATCGTATCGCCCGTGCCGGCCGATCTCGCCGACGGCAGCCGTATCCGCGTCGAAGCAGGCGGAGCCGGCCCAGCCGTGAACCTCGTCCTGGAAATCGCCCTGACGCATATCCGCTTCCGCGTGCGCCAGAGCCTCGTGGCGGTGGCGGGCGTGGCGACCGGCGTCGGCTTCTCGATCATGATGGCGGCGCTGATGGAGGGCTCGCAGAACGACTTCATGCGGCAGCTGATCGACGCCCTGCCGCACATCACCGTCTCCGACGAGCGCCGCCAGGCGCCGCTGCAGCCGGCCGAGGCCGTCTTCGAGGCCGTCCGGATCTACGGCCTGACGCCGGATGCGCGCCGGCGCGGCATCAAGAACCCGCTGGCGATCATGGCCTCGCTGGAGGGCTGGGTGCCCGGCGCGGTGGCGCCCTCGACCAAGACGCAGGCCATCCTGCGCTACGCCGCGCGCGACGTGGCGGCGAGCATCATCGGCATCGATCCACACCGCGAGCCCAAGGTGTCGGCGCTGGCCGGCCAGATGCGCAAGGGCGACCTTGCCTCCCTCTACCGGGCGAGCAACGCCATCATCCTGGGCGACCGGCTCGCCGAGAAGATCGGCGCGCGCGTCGGCTCCAACATCACCGTGCAGGCGAGCAACGGCGCCCGCGTCGGCGCACAGGTGGTCGGCCTGTTCCGGTCCGGAATTCGCGCCATCGACGAGACCAACGCCTACGTGCTGATCAAGACCGCGCAGGTCCTCGCCCAGCAGACCGGGCTCGTCAACGAGCTGCGCGTGCGCGCGGCCGACGCCATGGCGGCGCACGAGGTGGCGCGGCGCATCGAGCGGGAGACCGGCTACAAGTCCGTGTCCTGGCAGGAGGCGCACGAGGACCTGCTCAGCACGTTCATCGTCCGCAATGTCATCATGTACACTGTGGTGGGCGCCATCCTGCTGGTGGCGAGCTTCGGCACCTACAACATCATCTCCACCATCACGCATGAGAAGACCCGCGACATCGCGATCCTGAAGTCGCTGGGGCTGCGCGAGGCCGCGGTGCGGCGCATCTTCGTGATCGAGGCGCTGCTGATCGGGCTGATGGGCGCGGCGGCCGGCTGGGCGCTCGGCTACGCCCTGACGCGCGCGCTCGGCATGGTCGAGATCAGGAACCCGATGATCGACGTGACGCGCCTTCCCCTCGCCTACTCGCTCCTGCACTACGTCGTCGCCGCCGCCGTGGCCCTCGCCTCGTCCCTGGTGGCTGGCTACTTCCCCGCCCGCAAGGCCTCGCGCGTCTATCCCGTCGACATCATCCGGGGGGCAACGTGATGGTGGCCGACATCGCCCGGGGGCGGATGTGAGCAAGGCTCAGACCACCCCGCACGATGTGCCGGGCGGCGCAAGGGGCGAGCCACTGATCGTCGCCAACGGTGTGGGGCGCGTCCTCCCCGGCGTCGTGCCGGTGACGCTGGTGCACGACATCGACCTCGCCATCGGCGCCAACCAGCTCGTGGCCATCACCGGGCCGTCGGGCTCGGGCAAGTCGTCGCTGCTCTACCTCCTCGGCCTGCTCGATCTGCCGACGGCGGGCGAGGTGCAGATCCGCGGCCGCGCCACCTCGGACATGGACGAGGCGGAGCGCGCCGCCACGCGGCTCTCCACCCTGGGCTTCGTGTTCCAGTTCCACTTCCTGCTGCCGGAGTTCTCGGCGCTGGAGAACGTGATGCTGCCCATGAAGGCGCTGGGCGAATTGCGCGAGCATGCCATGCGCGACCGGGCGGGATCGCTGCTCGCCTCCCTCGGTCTCGCCGAGCATGTGCAAAAGCGGCCCGACCAGCTGTCCGGCGGCCAGCGCCAGCGCGTGGCGGTGGCGCGCGCGCTCGCCAACGATCCCCCGGTGATCCTCGCCGACGAGCCCACCGGGTCGCTCGAATTCGGCCTCGAGCCAGCAGGTGTTCCAGATCCTGCGCGACCTCGTGGACCACGGCAGGAAGACGGTCGTCGCCGTGACCCACGACCTCGATCTCGCCCGTCGCATGGACCGCCGCATCGTCCTGGACGACGGCGCCATCGTCTCCGACGATCTAGCGGTGCGTTGAGGGCGGGCTCCAAAACCGCTTTGCTATGCCGATGTCTGTTGGCTGTTGCAGCAAGGCAGATCCTTTCCCGCCGGACGCCACCCTCTGCCGCGCTCGGCAGACCCGCGCCGGAAACGGGTGGACGCGTCGGCCTGCCGCCCCTATCAAGCCGCCTCCGCTCCATCGGGCCCACCCCATGCGCGCCACCGACTGGCTCCTGCTCGTCTTCCTCTCCGTGCTGTGGGGCTCGACCTATTTCTTCATCGCCGTCGCGCTGCCGGAGGTGCCGCCAGTGACGCTGGCACTCCTGCGCGTGGCCATCGCGGCGCTCGCGCTCGTCCCGCTGGTCTTCGCGTTCGGCTACCGCATGCCTGCCACGCCCGGCGCATGGTGGCCCTATATCGTGCTGGCAGCGGTCAACAACGTCATCCCCTTCACCCTCATGATCTACGGGCAGACGCGCATCGCCGGCAGCCTGGCCGCCGTGCTCAATGCCACGGCCCCGCTGTTCACCCTCGTCGTGTTCCGCCTGTTTGCCGGGGAGGCCCTCACGCGCGCCAAGCTCGCCGGCGTTACCCTCGGGATTGCCGGTGTCGCCGTCCTGGTCGGTCCCGCAGCGCTCACGTCCAACACCGCGAGCGTCGTCGGCATGCTCTGCGTCCTCGGCGCGTCGCTGTCCTATGCCGTCTCCGCGCTGTTGATGCGCCGCATGCGCGATATCCCGCCGCTCTTGTCGTCCGGCGCCCAGCTCACGTGCGCCAGCGTGATGCTGCTGCCGATCGCGGCCGCCGCCGACCGGTTCTGGACCCTGCCGATGCCGGGCGTTGAAACGATCGCGGCCGTGCTCGCGTTCGCGCTCTTGTCGACCGCGCTCGCCTACATCGTGTTCTTCCGCGTCAATGCGACGGCGGGCCCCGGCAACGTCATGCTGGTGACCCTGCTGATCCCTGTGACGGCGACGGGGCTCGGCGTGTTGATCCTGGGGGAGACCCTGACGTCCCATCAGATCGCCGGCGCTCTCGTCATCGCCGCCGGCCTCGTGCTCATCGACGGGCGGCTCCTCGTGCGGCTCGGCCGCGCCCACGCAAGCTCGGGCGCTTGATCGACGGGCAAGTCCAGGGCGCAGAGCGGGCGTCTTCACCGCAGGTCTTGGAAATGCCGGGGAAGATCCCGGATAACCTCGGCCCCGCCCTGAAGGCCGAGGCCTCGGTTTCCGGGAACGCAGACGGGCCCTATGCTCCCGCCGGGAGTTCCGCGCCGACGGGACAGCTCAGGCCGGTGCCGCCGAGGCCGCAGTAGCCGTGCGGGTTCTTCGCCAGGTACTGCTGGTGGTAGTCCTCGGCGAAATAGAACGGGCCGGCTTCCAGGATCTCGGTGGTGACGGGGCCGTAGCGGTTGGCCGAGAGCACCTTCTGGTAGGCCGCCTTGGAGGCCTCCGCGGCTCGGCGCTGCGCCTCGCTCGTCACATAGATGCCGGAGCGATACTGGGTGCCGACATCGTTGCCCTGGCGCATGCCCTGGGTCGGGTCGTGGCTCTCCCAGAACGTCTTCAAGAGCGCCTCGTAGCTCACCTCCTTCGGGTCGTAGACCACCAGCACCACCTCGTTGTGGCCGGTGCGGCCCGTGCACACCTCCTCGTAGGTGGGATTGGGCGTGAGCCCGGCGGCATAGCCCGCAGCGGTGATCCAGATGCCCTCGCCCATTTCCCAGAACTTGCGCTCTGCGCCCCAGAAGCAGCCGAACCCGAAGATCGCCGTCTCGGTGCCCTCGGGATAGGGCCCTTTGAGGGGGCGATGGTTGATGAAATGGGTGGCGGCGGTGCGGGATCGGTTCGGCGCGTCCCTTGAGCGCCGTCTCGGGCGTCGGTATCTCGGGCTTCTTGCGGGAGAAGAACATGGGGTCCACCGTGGGTCTGGGGCTCGTGGGTCTCGCCCATGATATAGGCCCTCGCGCCGGGAACGCCACAGGGCCGGCAGCGGACAGTCGGCAATCGCAGGTCCCGACCGCGGAACCCGACTGCCTACTGCCGACTGCCTACTGCGCCACTTGAGCCAGATCTCCACGCGGCGGTCCGCGGATCACTCCCTTGGAGTGCCCCGCTGCCCTCGCCTATGCGGCGGCCCGCACGCATCGCCGCCCGAACGTCAGGGGCGGGCGGTCTTGGCGAGGCGCACCAGGTTGAGGAACTCGGCACGGTAGCCGAACAGATCCTCGCCCCTGGCGCCGGCGGCGAGCGCGATCACCTCGTCGTAGCCGAAGCCCTTGAGATAGGGATCGCCTCTGAGAAGCTGCCCGAAGGCGGCGACGGCGGTCGAGAAGCGCACCTCCGTCGAGACCTGATCGAGGCGCGCCTTCTCCAGCGCCTGCGTGAGGGGCAGCTCGATGCGGCGGCTCACGGCTTCGCTGGGGAGCTTGTAGTTGATCTTCAGGAACCCGTACTCGCCCTTGTCGTCCCCGCGAGCGGGGGGCGTGGTCGCGGCCGGCTGCTTGTAGCGCAAGTCCTCGACGAACCGCGGGTTGCCGACCGGGGTGATCTCGTAGATCGCGGTCACCGTGTGGCCGGAGCCGATGTCCCCGGAATCCACCTTGTCGTTGTTGAAGTCCTCGTTCTTCAGGAGCCGCGTCTCGTAGCCGATCAGCCGGTACTCGGCCACCTGGGCGGGGTTGAACTCGATCTGGATCTTCACGTCCTTGGCGATCGGGAACAGCGTGGAGGACACCTCGTCCACCAGCACCTTGCGCGCCTCGTTGAGCGTGTCGATGTAGGCCGCGGTGCCGTTGCCGTTCTGCGCCAGGGCCTGCATCAGCGCGTCGTTGTAATTGCCGCGGCCGACGCCCAGCACCGAGAGATAGATGCCGGTCTCGCGCTTCCTCTCGATGTACGACTTGAGCTGGCCGGCATCGGTGATGCCCACGTTGAAATCGCCGTCGGTGGCGAGGATCACGCGGTTGACCGCGGCCTTGTCGAAGGTGCCCTCGGCCATGCGGTAGGCCTCCTGGATGCCGGCGCCGCCCGCCGTCGAGCCGCCGGCGCTGAGACGCTCGATCGCGTCCAGGATCTTGCGCTTCTCGGCGACCTTGGTGGGCTCCAGCGCCGCGTGCGTCGTGCCTGCGTAGGTGACGATGCCGACGGTGTCGTCGGGTCTGAGCGTGTCGATGAGCATGCGGAAGGCGTTCTTGAGGAGCGGCAGCCGGTCCTCGGGCGTCATCGAGCCCGAGGTGTCGATCAGCAGCACCAGGTTGACGCGCGGGCGCTCGGCCTTCGGCACGTCGTAGCCCTTGATGGCGATGTGGACGAGCTTGTTGGCCGGGTTCCAGGGCGAGGGCAGCACCGTCACCGTCGGCCGGAAGGGGGCGCCGCGCTCCTCTGGCAGAGGGTAGCCATAGGGGAAGTAGTTGATCAACTCCTCGACCCGCACGGCCTCCTTCGGCGGCAGCCGCCCGGAGTTGAGCGACCGGCGCACGAAGGCATAGGACGCGGTGTCGACATCGATGGAGAAGGTGGAGACCGGCTCGACGGTTACGCTCCTGACGCGGTTCGCGTCGGCCGCGGCGAAGCGGTCGCGGCCCTCGTCGGCCGTCCCATGCAGCCCGCCGGTCAGGCGCTCGCCGGCCAGGGCCTTGTCATAGACGGATCCGGCGTTTGCTGGCTGCCGCTTGGAAAACTCCACGTACTTCTGCAGCAGCCGCTCGTTGGCGGTCGCCTCTTTCCTTGCACGGTCCGGGCCATTCTTGTGATGCCGCGCTTCAGCAGCCCGCTTGGGTTGCGGAACCACACGGTTGTCCGTAACGGGCGGCGGCGGAGCCGCAGCCGCCGGCCCTTGGGCGGGAGGCGGCGATGGCTGGACCTGATCGACCTTCGGCGGCGGCGGCGCCGTCTCCAACTTGATGGCCGGCATTGTTGTGACGGGCGGTGCCTCCGCTTTTGTAACCTCAGCGACCTTCGTCTCGACTTTTGGGGGCTCCACCTTCGCGGGAGGCGGCGGCGGTTGAGCAGCCTGGTCGTCTTTCGGCTGGGGCTCGACGGGCTTGGGCAGGGACGCCAGCTTGTCCTGGCGCTGCTCGGGCTGCGGTGGCGTCCGCATCAGGTGCAGTGTGAGCGGCACGGCGAGCGCAAGCACCGCAATCGATGCGGCGATGGCCATGGGTCGGCGGAAACGCATCCTGGCTTTCCCCTCTGAGATTGCAGATATGCCTCTCAGACGTTGGGGGGCCGCATTTCCTTGGGGCGTGCCAGGGGGCGTGCCGGCGTCAGCAACCGCGGCGCGCTCGAACGCGGCCAGCGCGGCAGCGACCGCCGCCTCCCTGGCACCTTCGCCCGGCGGGGGAACGGGCAGGTCCTTCAACTGTTTGAGCTCGTTCTCGGTCATGTCTCAACCCACGGCATCGAGCCGTGCCCGCAATCGTTTCCGCGCCTCGTGCAGATGCCAGGACACGGTCTTCTCCGTGCAGCCCATGATCGCCGCGGCCTCCGCGTGGGTGAGGTCCTCGGCGTAGATGAGGATCACCGCGTCGCGCTGCTGCGGCGGCAGCCTGCGCACCTCCTCCCACAGCTCGGCTCCGGCGACGGAGGCGTCGGCCGACTGGGCCGCCCTACCCTGGAACAGCACGACCACGTCGGGTTTCTCGCCTGTACGCAGCCGCTCCCTGGCCCGGATATGGTCGATGGCCGTGTTGTAGGCGACGCGGTAGAGCCAGGTTGCAAAGTCGGCGTCACCCCGGAAGGAGCGCACGGCGCCGGCAAGCTTGACGCAGAACGTCCTGCGCCACGTCCTGGGCCTCCTCGCGCGTGCCGATCAGCCGCCACGCCAGCCGGTAGATCGAGGCGTAGTGCGCCTCGATCAGGGTCGCCAGCGCCGCCGGGCAGCCGCCCGCGGCCCTCTCGACCTCCCCCTGATCGACCGGCTCTTTCACCGCACCGCCCATCCAACCGCCGCACTCGATGAGACGGCGCGGATCGGGCATTCCTTGGGTCGATCACGCGAACGTGATCTGGCCCTTCAGTTCTTGCTCGCCGCAGGGAGCACGACGCGGATGGTGCTGGGCCGGGCCGGGGTGCCCGCCCAGCCGGCGTCGCCGCCGTGCTGGCGCGCGATCTGGCGCACCAGGGTGAGGCCGAGGCCGGTGCCGGCGTTGCGGCCCGCAATCCGGGAGAACGGCGAGAACACGCGCTCGCGCTCGCTCTCCGCAACGCCCGGGCCATGGTCGCTGACGGTCACGATGGCGTGCGCGCCGTCGCGTCCGACATGCACCTCGATCGGCGGCGCGCCATGGCGCTCGGCGTTCTCGATCAGGTTGCGCAGCATGCGGCGCAGGAGCGCCCGGTCGCCGCGCACCACGACGGGCTCGCCCGCGACCGTGCACTGCTCGTAGCGGGCGCCTTCCTCGGCCGCGAGCGCCAGCAGGTCCACCTCCTCGTAGCGTGTCGAGGCCCTTCACGGCATCGAGCCGGCTCGACAGCAGGATCTCGTCGATCAGCTGGTCGAGCTCGGCGATGTCGCGCTCCAGGTCCGCCTTGCGGCTGGGGATCGGCCGCCTCCTTCATCAGCTCGACGCCGAGCCGGATGCGCGACAGCGGCGTTCTCAGCTCGTGCGAGGCGTTGGCGAGCAGGAGCTTGTGCGAGCCCACCAGGTCCTCGATGCGCGCGGCCGAGCGGTTGAAGCTCTCCGCCAGCCGCGCCACCTCGTCCTTGCCCTCCACCTTGACGCGCGCGCCGAGGTCGCCGGCGCCCAGCTGCTCCACGCCCGCCTGCAGCCGCTCCAGCCTGCGCGTCAGGCGCCGCACCAGGGGATAGGCGCACACCGCCACGGCCAGCGCGATGCGCGCCGAGGAAGGCGATGAGCCCCAGCAGCGGATGCCAGCGCCGCCCTGGGGCGCGCGCCACCAGCCAGCGCTCGTCGGGCAGCCGGATCGCCCAGGCCGGCCCTCCGCGGGCCATGGATCCAGCCGCCGGCCTCGCGGCGGCCGGCGACGGCAGCGGGCCGCCGGCCGCCGCCACCCGGCGCAGATCTTGTCGAACAGGGCCAGATCGACCTTGAGGCGGCTGTGGATGCGCTCGAGCGCCTGTTGCTGGAGGGCGGCGTCGGCATCGGCCGGCGGCAGGAGCGGGGCCACCAGCTCGCCCACCAGCTCGAAGGCCTGCTGGCTCGGGCCGAGTGGCCCGGCGCGAAGCGCCAGAGCATGCCGCCCGAGCAGCACCACCAGCAGCAGGCTGGCGATGATCGTCAGGTAGAGCTGCTTGTAGAGGTGGCGCATCGGCGCGTCAGTCCTGCGCCTTGGCGAAGACGTAGCCGCTGCCGCGCACGGTGATGACCCGGCGCGGCTTCTTGGGATCGTCCTCGATGGCCGCGCGGATGCGCGAGATGTGCACGTCGATGGAGCGGTCGAAGGCCTCGAGCGGCGCCGCCTTGACGAGGTCCATCAGCACCTCGCGCGACATCACGCGTCCGGCATGCTCGGCCAGCGCCAGCAGCAGCGCGAACTGGTGCGAGGTGAGCGGCCGCGCCTCGCCGTCGAGGCGCACCTCGCGCGCGGCGCGGTCGATCTCCAGCCGGCCGAAGCGCAGCACGTCGTCGCCGCGCGGCGCCCGCGCCGCGGCGCAGGATGGCCTTGAGGCGGGCGAGCAGCTCGCGCGGCTCGAACGGCTTGGGCAGGTAGTCGTCGGCCCCCATCTCGAGGCCGACCACCCGGTCCATGGCATCGCCGCGCGCCGTCAGCATCAGGATCGGCGTGGCGGCGCGCGCGCGGATGCGGCGGCACACGTCGAGGCCGTCCATGTCGGGCAGCATCAGGTCGAGCACGATGGCATCGAACGCCTCGCGCGCGTGCATGGCGAGCCCCGCGCCGCCGTTCTCGGCGCGGGTCACGCGAAAGCCCGCCTCGCCGAGATAGTCGCGCACCATCTCGGCGAGGCGGGCGTCGTCCTCGATCAGAAGGATGCGGTCGGTCACCGGCGCCATTCTAGCCGCGATGCCAGCGGCGCCAATGGCCCTCTGCGCCACTGCAGGAGACTCGTGCGCCTTCTGCCGCTGCTCGGGGGTCAGCACCTCGGCCGACGTCGCCCACGCGCCTGGGCGAGGCGCTTGCTCGCGGCGTCGGCGAGCGCCATCTGCTCGGCGCGGAACGCCTCGATGGCCGCCCGGTCGACCTTGGGCTGCAGCAGCAGCTGCGCCGCGCGCTCGCGCGCCGCGCGGGCCTTCTCGCCCATCGGCACCAGGTCCTTGACGGCGGCCTTGGCGATGGCGCGCAGCTTCTCCTGCTGCTCGGGCGTGGCGTCGAGCTCGATCGCCGCGTGCCTGATGCCGCGATCGACGCGGTCCTCGATCTGCGGCCGGGGTCATCGGCCCGCGCATGGAGCCGGGGCCCCAGCCGGGTGGCCCCAGCCGGGGGCCCACTGGCCGACGGCACTGGTTGCGGCGGCCCCGGTGAACGCCGCCACCATGGCCACGGCCACCAGCGCCGGCCATCGGCGCCGCCTGCGCCCGGCCGCTGGATTGGATTGCTCGCTCATCTCGGCTCTCCTTTGCTTGCGATCCTCATGACCGTCAATTTGGGAGCCCTCGGTTTCGCCCGCATCTCCTCCATGTAAAGTTTTGTAATCACGGGATCACGTTCTGGCCGCAGATGGGGCGCGGCTTCCGCTCCGCTTGCGCCGACGCGTTCCCCTCCCCCTTGCGGGGAGCGGCTAGAGCCTGCGGGGAGGGGCTGGGGGTGGGGGGACTCCCGACCTCCGATGTTCTGCTCCCAGGCTACTGCGCGAACTTCTTCAGCCCGCGCTCCTGCACGTGGCCCAGCGCCTTGCCATCGCGGGCGATGTGCGCCCAGCCCCGTGCGCTCGCAATGACCGTGACCGGCGTATCGGCCTGCAGCCTTGCCACGACCCCGCCCTTGCCGCCGGCCTCCTTGAAGACCTGCAGGGACCGCCGGGTGTAGTGCGTCAGCGCGGTGGGGATGGCGACGGGCGCGTCCTTCAGCACCGCTGTGCGGATGCCGAGCGGGAAGTCGTCGCCGGTCTGGCGTGAGGCGCGGCTGCTGGCGGATGGCGAACGTCGCGCTGGCTGATGGTCGGCACCTCGCGGCTGACGTGGCGCGGCGATGTCCGAGGACGGAGACCGGGCATCGTCCGCAGCGGCACCCTTCGGGCCGGTGCAGGGCCTCCAGGATGGCATAGGTCAGCACGCCGTGGCCCTTGTAGCCTTCGTAGGCGGCCTTGCCCGCCGGGGCCGCGGTGATGTAGTTGCGCCCGGTGGCGTACTCGAGCTGCGCCATCACCGTCTCGCGCTCGCGGTCGCCGCCGCGGAACGCCTCGAAGGCTCCCGACTCGCAGGCATCGAGGACGACGAGGCTCTTCTCCGCCGGGATCTTCGCCAGCCAGTCGCGCAGCTTGCCGGGCCCGATGGCGTTCTTCTCGATGCGGTGGCCCTTGTCGAGGTCGAAGTCCTGCGGGATGTAGAACCAGCCCTCGCCGGCGATCGACCGGCCGTGCCCGCCGAGGAACAGCACGAACACGTCCCTGCGCCTTGACGATGCCGGCGAGGCGCTCGAACTCGGCGGCGATGTTGCGCTCGGTCACCTCGGCGTCGAGTGAGCGTCTTGACCTGCACGTCGGAGAACAGCGGCTGCCTCGACCTGCGCTGCCACGCTTCAGGGCCTCGGCGAACGCGCTGGCGTCCTTGGCGGCGTAGCGCAGCTGCCAGTCCGGCTTGGCGTACTTGTCGACGCCCACGGCCAGCACGAACAGGCGCGGGCGCTCCTTCTCGGCCACGCCCCAGGCATCGACGCTGAACCGCAGCGGCTGCGTGGCCAGCAGGCCCTTGCCGTTGTAGGCGATGATCTCGACCTCGTTCTTCTTGCTGGGATCGACGGTGAGCGTCTGCTCCATGACCACGTAGTCGGCCGATCGCGGGGGCCTGCCGAGCCCCGGCGCGGTCGTGTCGCCCCCTGCGTCTTGCCGTTGACGCGCCAGATCACCTTGGGCCCGATGCCGCCGCCCTCGTCGACGAGCCGCGCGGCGAGCTTGATCTGTCTCGCCGCTCTTCTCGGTGCGGTCGGGCAGCAGCTCGATGCGCGGCGCCGGCCCGGAGTCGAGGATCGTCTCCAGGTTGAGCCTGCGCGCCGCGTCCTTGTACTTGCCTTCGGGGTCGCCCTTGAGCACCTCCTCGACCAGATCGGGGCGATGCAGGTGGTCGTAGAACTGCATCACCGAATAGGCGTTCCAGCCCGCGCACAACGCTTGAGCAGTCTTCGGTGCCTTTGCGCGAAGCGGCGAAAAAGCCCGCCGGGGTCATCGCCAGCCATTGGCCGTCGCGGCCGCCGATGAGGAGGGCGAGCTGCGCACCGGTCGCGGCGTCCCAGATCCTGGTGGTCGTATCGTCACTCCCTGACACGATCCTGCGGCCATCGGCCGAGAACGCAACCGACCTGACCCACCCGGAATGCCCCTCGAAGGTGCGGATGAGGGCGCCGGTGGCCGCGTCCCACAGCTTCAGCGTGTTGTCGTCGCTGCCCGACAGCACGCGGGCGCCATCGGCCGAGAACGCAACCGACATGACCGCTCCGGAATGCCCCTCGAAGGTGCGGATGAGGGCGCCGGTGGCCGCGTCCCACAGCTTCAGCGTGTTGTCCTCGCTGCCCGACAGCACGCGGGCGCCATCGGCCGAGAACGCAACCGAAGTGACCGCGCCGGAATGCCCCTCGAAGGTGCGAATGAGGGCGCCGGTGGCCGCGTCCCACAGCTTCAGCGTGCTGGTCCCAGCTGCCCGACAGCACGCGGGCGCCATCGGCCGAGAACGCAACCGAACATGACGTCTCCGGAATGCCCCTCGAAGGTGCGGATGAGGGCGCCGGTGGCCGCGTCCCACAGCTTCAGCGTGTTGTCCCGGCTGCCCGACAGCACGCGGGCGCCGTCGGGCGAGAACGCAACCGAGTTGACCCATCGGAATGCCCCTCGAAGGTGCGGACGAGGGCGCCGGTGGCCGCGTCCCACAGCTTCAGCGTGCTGTCCCCGCTGCCCGACAGCACGCGGGCGCCGTCGGCCGAGAACGCAACCGAATTGACCCACCCGGCATGCCCCTCGAAGGTGCGGACGAGGGCGCCGGTGGCCGCGTCCCACAGCTTCAGCGTCTTGTCCCCGCTGCCCGACAGCACGCGGGCGCCATCGGCCGAGAACGCAACCGACATGACCGCGCCGGAATGCCCCTCGAAGGTGCGGATGAGGGCGCCGGTGGCCGCGTCCCACAGCTTCAGCGTGCTGTCCCCGCTGCCCGACAGCACGCGGGCGCCATCGGCCGAGAACGCAACCGAGCTGACCCACATCGGAATGCCCCTCGAAGGTGCGGATGAGGGCGCCGGTGGCCGCGTCCCACAGCTTCAGCGTGCTGTCCCCGCTGCCCGACAGCACGCGGGCGCCATCGGCCGAGAACGCAACCGAGGTGACCCGGCCGGAATGCCCCTCGAAGGTGCGGATGAGGGCGCCGGTGGCCGCGTCCCACAGCTTCAGCGTCTTGTCCTCGCTGCCCGACAGCACGCGGGCGCCATCGGCCGAGAACGCAACCGAAGGGACCCCGCCGGAATGCCCCTCGAAGGTGCGGATGAGGGCGCCGGTGGCCGCGTCCCACAGCTTCAGCGTCTTGTCCGACGCTGCCCGACAGCACGCGGGCGCCATCGGCCGAGAACGCAACCGACCAGACCACGTCGGAATGCCCCTCGAAGGTGCGGATGAGGGCGCCGGTGGCCGCGTCCCACAGCTTCAGCGTCTTGTCCTGGCTGCCCGACAGCACGCGGGCGCCATCGGCCGAGAACGCAACCGAGCTGACCCACCCGGAATGCCCCTCGAAGGTGCGGATGAGGGCGCCGGTGGCCGCGTCCCACAGCTTCAGCGTCTTGTCGCGGCTGCCCGACAGCACGCGGGCGCCATCGGCCGAGAACGCAACCGAATTGACCGCGTCGGAATGCCCCTCGAAGGTGCGGAAGAGGGCGCCGGTGGCCGCGTCCCACAGCTTCAGCGTCTTGTCATGGCTGCCCGACAGCACGCGGGCGCCATCGGGCGAGAACGCAACCGAGGTGACCTCGCCGGAGTGCGGGATGTTCGGCACAATCTCGACCTGGGGCCGATCCTGGGCGCTCGCTTCGCGACACCGCCGCGGCAATCGCCAGAGCCGCCACGCCAACAGCCAGACCCAGCCGGCAGAGACTCACGACACGCATGGTCCGCACTCCAACTGAAATGGCCTGAATACAACCCAAGTGCGTCTGAGGACCGGAAATGCTCCCACGCCTCGCACAGGCCCATTGTGCGCACCAATCCGTCCGCGCGCAATATCGCCGTGCCGATGTCCAACGACGCGAGGGGTCTGACCACGCCGGCCCCCTTTGACTCTAGCCCAGCTCGAGTCGGAGAATTTGAGGCAGATGTGTCAAGTTTGGTGGCACAATGGAGGGCCTTGTCGGTCTCAACACGCGGCGCGCCGACAGTAGGCGTTCCCTCCCCCTTGTGGGGAGGGACAGGGGTGGAGGGATTGCAGAACATCGAAGGTTGGGGTTCCCCCCACCCCTAACCCCTCCCCACGTCATGTCGAAGACATGCCTTCGGCATATGGGGAGGGGAATCCGCGCGCAACTCGTGGGGAGGAAGCCATGCCTCGGCAGCACCCGCTGTTCATTGTTCGTTGAGGCTGATCGCAGAAATGACGGGGCGCGCGCAGGCGCGGCTCGTGCCCGCCCACCCCGCGCCGGGACTACAATAGGCGGTCGTTTGCAGCGACGGGACGTGGATGGGCCCATCCAACGTCCACGTGCAGACGGCCGGCGCCTGGAAGGAGAGCGGGATGGCTCGAGATCCAGGAGGCCCGCTGCGACCGTTTCGGGCGGAGCGGCAGTAATGTCGCCGAGCCGGAGACCGCCGAGAGGCACATGGCCGACCGTGACTGACGGCGTCCGACCCCAGGGTCCACGCTCGCGGAAGGCCGCAGCTTCGCAGCGGGCGTGAAAGACGCCGCGGCGCGGGTGCCGAAAGGCAACCCGTTGCGGAGGGCCCAGGCCCATCGTGGGCCCTCCATCGGTTGCGGAGTAGGCACCCGCGTCCCCGTCGCACCTCGCCGGCGCCGCCGACGGGGCTCGAGGCGTTGCAGATCGCGAGAGAGACACGCCGATTGACGTGACGTGGAAAGCGCACCGATGCTGGTCCCGATCAGTCCCGCCGGCTTGTCCTCACGATGCTGTGGAGCGGGATCACCCGGCAAGTGCCACGTCGACGGCCACGTCGATCCGCTGCCGCCCGCCGCCCAGCAGCACGCCGCTGACGGGGCTCACGTCGTCGTAGTCGCGGCCCAGCGCCACCGTGATGTGCTCGTCGGAGGGCATGATGCCGTTGGTGGGGTCGAAGTCGACCCAGCCGGCGTCCGGCGTCCACGCCGAGACCCAGGCGTGCGAGGCGTCCGCGCCGGCGAGCTTGGCGGCGCCCGGCGAGGGGTGGGTCAGGAGATAGCCGCTGACGTAGCGGGCCGGCAGCCCGAGTGCCCGGAGGCAGGTGATGGCGAGGTGCGCGAAGTCCTGGCACACGCCGCGGCGCAGGCGCAGGAGGTGCGAGACGGGGGTGGAGATGTCGGTCGCTGCGCTGTCGAACACGAAGTCGGCGTAGATGCGCTCGGTAAGGTCGAGCGCCGCCTCCAGGATCGGCCGTCCCGGCGGGAACGACGGGCGCGTATAGTCGATCGCCTCGCGCGACGCCCTGGTGTGCCGCGAGGCGCTCACGAACTGCAGCACGGCGATGTCGAGCATGCCGTCGCCGCGTCGGACGTTGGCCGTCACCTGCTCCCATGGCGTGGTGAGCTGGGGCATCGGCAGCTCGTGCGGGGTGACCTCCACGGTGGAGCGCGCGTGAACGACGAGCTCGGAGTGCTCGTCGTCGATCGTCAGCACGGCGCTGCGGTTGCCGAAATAATCCTCGAGCGCAACGTTCGAGGACGGGGCCGGCTCGATCAGCAGGTTGTGGCGGTGCAGGGTCTGGCGCGGTCCCGGCCGCGGGGTGAGGTGCACGAGGTGCTCGGACTGCAGCACCGGCCGGCCGTAGCAGTAGATCGTGCGGTGGCTGATGTCGTAGATCATGGCCGGATCATAGCCCGTCGGCTCCGCGCTCGCCCGCGCGCACCCATCTGACCCCCTTCTCGACCATGTCGAAGTAGCGCCGCCCGATCAGGTCGCTCAACGCATCGAGCGCCCAGAGCTGCTCGTCGAGCAGTTTCTGCAACCCGCTGCGCGCCCCTCCGTCCGTCGCCTCGGCCAGCGGGGCCACGTCGGCGAGGCGCACGGCGGTCATGAGCGACAGCGCCAGGCGCTGCTCCTCGCTGCGCCTGCCGCTCGCCGCCGACTGCGGCAGGGCGTCGATGTGCCCGGCAATGCGCTCGAGCTGGAAGGCGATGCCGCGCGGGTTGGTATCGTCGAGCAGCAACAGGTCGAGCACCAGCGGCAGCATCGGCTCCAGCCGGTAGCGGGAGCGGTAGGTGATGAAGCTGTCGGCGACCTCCAGGGTGAACAGGAGGCTGCCCGACTCCTCCTCGGCGCCGGCGGCGGTACCGAACATGCTGCCCAGCAATGCGGCGAGGCCCTGCGCGCGCGCCAGCCGCCGCCCCAGGTCGAGGAACGTCCAGCCGAAGCTGCGCGTGATGTTCTCGTGGCTGAGCCCGTTGAACGCCGCCAGCACGCGCAGGCCGTCGTCCAGCAGGGAGATGGCGTCGCCCCTGGCGGCCGGCACGGCATCGCCGCGCCAGCGGCGGCTGGTGTGGAACTCGTTGAGCGTGCGCCAGGCCTCGAGCGACAGCCGGTCGCGGGCGAGGCTGGCGATGCGGTGGATGCTGTCCAGCGTCCGTGGCAGCCCGGAAGGCGCATCCGGCACCGTCATGAGGCCGAGGGCCAGCTCCTCGATCAGCTGCGCGCCCACGGCGTCGCTATTGCCCGGCGTCTTGTCGGGTTCGCCGGGGAGGAGGCTCGAGAGCGCCGTGTGGCAGGCGCGCAGCGACCGGCCCGAGTCGGTGTCCTCCTGCAGCCGGCCGAGCGAGGTGCGCAGCACGCGCATGGTCCAGTCGGCGCGCTCGGTGTAGCAGCCGAGCCAGAACAGGTTCTCCGCGGCCCGGCTCGGCAGCTCCTCCGGGACGCGGCGGATGCGGGCGGACTCGATGGTCGGCCGCCACAGGCTGGTGAACGGGGGCGGCGGCGCCTCGCCGATGACCCACACGTCGCGCGAGTGCCCGTCGGGGGCGCTGAGCGCCACGGTCTTGTCGGGGTCGACGGTCATGGCAAGACCGCCCGGCAGCACCGCGAAGCCGTCGCTGGTCGCCGTCACGAACAGGCGCAGCGCGTAGGGCCTGGGCGCGAGGCCGTCGGGCGTCAGCGACGGGGTGGTGCCGAACCCGGCCTTCGCCTCGGCGACCAGAGCGGCGCCCCCGATCTCGATCTCCTGCAGCAGGGCGGCGATGTCGGCGGCGTCCAGGCGGGCCGGGTCGATGCCCGGCACCGCGCGCCCCGGCCTGGCGGTGCCCTCGTGCGCCGTGCGGATGAAGACCTGGCCGATGTCGGCCGCCACGTGTGCGCGGTTGGCACGATCGCCCAGCCACCAGCGCTGCCCGTCGTCGAGCATGAGAATCCTCGCCGAGGACCTGCTTCGCCAGGGCCGGCAGATAGGCGCTGAGGCCCCGGTTCTCGGCGAGCGCAGCGCCCAGCGCATTGACGACGAGGCCCGGATGCCGACGCACCACCTGCAGGAGGCCGACGGGACCTGCAAAATCCGCGGTGTCGAGCTCCAGGGGATCGGCGGAGGCACCTGCAACGCAGCGCACGATCAGGTCGAGGGGCATTAGGCCGTGCAGGGTCTTGAGCGCGACGCGGTCGCCGGCCACGCGCAGGTCGCCGCCTTCCACCAGCAGGAGGCCCAGGTAGCGCGCGAGATAGGCGTGGCTGAAGAAGTCATTGTGGCGCGGCCCCGGCGTCAGCAGGGCGATGGCAGGGTCGGGGCGGTCGGCGCGGCGCGCCAGCGCGGCCCGCATCGCCTCGAAGAACGGTGCCTGCGGCAGGGCCTTGCACGCCGCGAAGATGTCGCCCGCGACATTGGTGTGCACCATGCGGTTGGCGAGCGCGTAGCCGATCCCGGCGGGCGTCTCGGTGTGGGTGTCGATCACCCGCCAGCGCCCGTCGCTCCCGCGCGCGATGTCGGTGGCGAAGAATTGCAGGTATCCGCCCGCCGGCCGCAGGTTCTGGCAGGGGCGCAGGTACGAGGGATCGCTGAACACCAGCTCGTGCGGTATGGCCCCCGATGCCAGCAGGCACTGCGGGCCGTAGAGGTCGTCGAGGATGCGCTCGAACAGCTCGGCACGCTGGATCAGCGCGCGCTCCAGCCAGAGCCATTCGTCCGCGGGAATGACGAGCGGGACGAGGTCGACGCGCCAGGGCTGGGCCGTTGCCCTCGGATCGGAGAAGAGGTCGTAGGCGATCCCCGTCTCCCGCACCCGGGCGTTGAGCTGCTCGGTGCGCAGCGCGCGCAGCTCCGGAGCCAGGGCCTCGAGCTCGCGCAGCAGCGGCTCCCAGTGCGGCCTGATGGTGCCGCCGTCGATGAGCTCGTCGAAGCCTCCGGCCTCGGCCTGATACCCCCGCGTCAGGTCGATGGGCAGCTCCATCGCATGGGCGCTCCGCGTCATTGCCGGCTGGCCCCTCTGGTCCCCCCGTCATCCCGGACAGAGCGATGCGAGCCAAAGGCGAGCAGCGCTCCGATCCGGGACCTGTGCGTCTGTGATGTTGCTTTGTCAGGAGGTGAAAGTCCAACCCATGTGAGGTCACGCCACATGTAGCCGAAGGCTACCGCGTCGCCGCGAGGCGGGGTGGGAAGCAGCCGGAGGCGAACGAGCAGCCCGCAGAGCCTGCCCCGGCGAAGGCCGGGGTTGACGAACCCGTTTCGGCGCCCATGGCGACGGCGAGCCCGCAGGTCCAAGGCGAAGCCCAGGTCGCAAGACCCGGCCGGCACACCCGACGTGGATGAGATGGTGATGCCCGGGTGTCATGATGTGGTTGGGGGTGGGATGCTCGGACGGCAAGGCAAAGGAAGCAGAGAGACCTCGGCGGCGTGTGCGAGCCGGCGAGGAGTCAGAGCCCGCATAGTACCGATGCGGTGCCCGCAGGGGGAACGCCGCAGGGCGGCGTGCTGAGCCCGCTGCTGGCCAACATCTATCTCGACCCTCTGGACCGGCTGATGGAGAGCCGCGGCTATCGCATGGTGCGCTACGCGGACGACTTCGTGATCCTCACCCAGACCCGCGAGGCGGCCGATGCCGCCCTTGCCGAGGTTGGGGAGTGGGTCGCGGAGAACGGCCTCACGCTGCACCCGGAGAAAGACCCGCATCGCCAACTGCCGGAAGAAGGGGAACGGCTTCGAGTTCCTGGGCTACCGGTTCGAGCGCGGTCGGCGTCACGTGCGCAAGAAGAGCCTCACCAAGCTCAAGGAGACGATCCGGGACAAGACGCGCCGCACCTGCGGGCTGAGCCTAGCCCGCATTTCTCACAACATCGTTCAATTTGAGGTGACGCCTTTCGAGATACGGAGTTGACTGAGGATTTCCGGCGGTGGGCGTGCGCAAGGGCTGCCGCGTTTGGCGGCTTGGGCAGGCTCGGCGTTGATCCTCTGTTGTTGGTCCTCGGTTGGCGGGGGCGTCACGCCGCGACGGCGATGTCCGGCGGCCGGCGCAGGCGGCGCAGCCGTTCGACCGCGAGCGCGAAGATCGCCTTCGCCGGGCAGGCGCTGGTGAAGGCAAGCTTGACGCGGCGCACGCTGACGGTGACCACCGCGCCGATCTTGAGGAGCTTCAGGCGGATCGTGCCGGCGGTGGCGTTAGCCAGCTCGGTGCCGGCCAGAGCGAGACGCCGCACCGCCTCCATCAGCACGTAGGCCAGCGAGGCGAGCCACAGGCGCAGCTGATTGGCGCGCAGCGTCGCCGCGCTGGTGCGGTCGGCATAGAGATCGAGCTGGCACTCCTTGATGCGGTTCTCCATCTCGCCGCGCGCGCAGTAGATGCGCTCATAGAGCTCCTGACCGCCGATCCGCTCTGCCGTCAGCGAGGTGACGATGAAGCGCGGGTTTGCCCCTTCTCCAGGTGCTCGGCCTTGGCCACCACCCGGCGGGAGCGCGACCAGCTGTCGAGCGTGCGGTAGGTGATCTCCTTGAAGATGCGCGCGGGCCTCCCCCTCGTCTGGAACGCCGCCCTGGTCTCGGCCAGCTCGACGGCAATCATCGGCTCCAGGCGCTTGTTGCGGGCGAGCCCGAGCACATACTCTACGCGGTTTTCCTCGCACCAGCTCATCAGCTCCTCGCGCGCGAAGCCAGAGTCCGCCCTGACCCAAATCTCCACGTTTGGCCACGCCTTGCGCAGGTGGGCCACGATGCGTGCCAACTCTTCCTTGGCGCCCGCCGAGGCATCGATGTTGGCCCGTCTCAGCTTGGCCACCAGCAGGTGCCGGCCGGCGAAGACGTAGAGCGGCAGGTAGCAGTATGAGCGGTAGTAGCCGTGGAAGAAGCCTCCTTCCTGCGACCCGTGCAGCGGGTCGTCGGTGGCGTCGAAGTCGAGGATGACGCGCTCGGGCGGCTCAGCGTGGGCGGCGACATAGAGATCGAGGAACACCTGCTCCATCGCCCTGTCGTCGACGCTGATCTTGCAATAGCGGCTGGCTCCGTTCAGGAGGCCGTGCTCCAGCCGGTTGAGCGTCGACTTGCCCGCTAGCGTGGCCACAACCGCTGTCCCCGCCGGAGGCTCCTCGCGCCTGGGCCGGAGCGTGTCGGACAGCAGCCCCAGCGCCGGATCGAAACGCAGATCGTCGTGGTCGACGAGGTCCTCCTGGCCCAGCGCGATGGCGTGGATGCGCTGGCTCAGCAGGGTCTCGAGGCGATGCTCGACGAACGCGGGATTGCGATCGTCGCGAAAGCAGCGCGCGACCCTCCCCGTCAGCCCGATGGCCCGGTCCGCCTCGCGCAGCAGGGGCGCTCCTCCGTTCGAGGTGACATCGCCACCATCGAACTCACCCACAACCTGGCGACCCGCGAAGCCTTCAAACACCAGCTGCGTCGCGCTACAGTCTGTCCCCATCGGTCGGGCCTCCTGGATCAGCAGAAGTGATTGGTTCCACAACCACTTTCGCTGATTCGGCCCGACCGATGCCGAAGATCATGTGAGATATCCGGGCTAGGGATGCGGTCGGCGATCTCAACCGGACGCTCAGGGGCTGGTTCGGCTACTTCAAGCACGCCCATCCGTCCATCTTCGTCGAGCTCGACGGCTTCATCCGGCGCCGGCTGCGCGCGCTTCTGCGCAAGCAGCAGAAACGGCCGGGACGCGGCATCTGTCGGGCGGACCATCAACGCTGGCCTACCGGAGGGCGGGGAGGGCGAGAGCCCTTCCCGACCCCTATCGTGAAGGGTTGCGACTCGCTGCACGGGGTCCCGGACAGCCTCGCCCCGGATCAAGTCCGGGGCTCGGCTTCCGGGATGACGGGTGGGGGCCTCAATCCCCCGTGGGCGAGATGCGGAACTCGATCACCTCGGGGAGCTCGAGGAGGTGGCGGGAGAGCGCCTGCGCGCTGTCGCGGTCGCGGCTGCGGATCACCATGCGGTACTCGAAGAACCGGCCCTCGTCGACGAGGCGCGAGGAGAGGTTGGCGACCGAGAAGCCGTAGTTGCCGATCAGCTTGCGCACGTCCTCCTCGGGCATCACCGCGTCGCGCCGGAAGCGCAGGTGGTGGTGGGCATAGAACTCGGCCGGCATCCGGCGCTCGATGGCGCGGAAGCCGCCCAGTACGGCGAGGGTCGCAAACGCGCCGATCAGCGCCGCCACCCAGAAGCCGATGCCGATCAGGATGCCGATCGCCGAGGTGACCCAGATCGAGGCGGCGGTCGTCAGGCCGCGCACGGTGAGCCCCTCCTTGAAGATAACGCCGGCGCCGAGGAAGCCGATGCCCGTCATGATGCCCTGGGCCATGCGCGTGGGATCGGTGCGGATGGCCTCCAACGCGAGCTGGGTCATCCACTCGTTCTGGTAGACGGTGACGAGCATCAGGAGCGCGGAAGCGACGCAGACGAGCGCATGCGTGCGGAAGCCCGCGGGGCGGCCGTGGAAACTGCGCTCGAGACCGATGAGCGCGCCGATGACGAGCGCGCCGAAGATGCGTGCGAGCATCACGGCGTTCTCGGAGCCGATGAAGGCGGTGAGCGTGGCGATCATGGGGCGTAAATGTAGGGAAGCACCGACCCTGCTACAATCTGCGCGGGGCCACTTTTTCCACGCGCCCCTTCGATGTGCAGGAGCCTCCGCCAGCCATCGCGACACGAGCAAGCCCGAGAAGGTCGCCGATGTCCCTCTTCATCAAGCTCGCGATCGGCGCCGTCGCCGTCTACGCCGCGATCGCGCTGGCCGCCTATTTCGGCCAGCGCAGGCTCATGTACTTTCCCGATCCCGAGCGCGTCGCGCCGGCCGGCGCCGGCCTCTCGCGGCGTGGAGGAGCGCGTCATTGCGACGCCCGACGGCGAGCGCCTCGTCGCCTGGTACGGCAGGGCGCGACCGGGCCAGCCGACGCTCCTCTACTTCCATGGCAATGCCGGGGGTCTCGCCATGCGGGCCGAGCGCATCCGCGACTACATGGCCGAGGGCTGGGGCGTCTACATGCTGAGCTGGCGCGGCTACAGCGGCAGCACCGGGCATGCCACGGAGGCAAACAACGTGGCGGATGCCCGCCTCGCCTACGGCGCACTCGTTCGGGAAGGCGTGGCGCCGAGGTCGATCATCGTCTTCGGCAAGTCGCTCGGCACCGGAGATAGCGGTCAGGCTGGCCGCGGAGCACAAGGTGGGCGGCCTGATCCTCGATGCCCCCTACACCTCGATCGTCGAGCTCGGGGCTGCGGCCTATCCGTTCCTGCCGGTGAAGGCACTGCTGATCGACCGCTATGAGACGACGAAATACATCGCCGCCGTGAAGGTGCCCTTGCTGATCATGCATGGCGAGCTGGACTCGGTGGTGCCGGTCGCGATGGGACGCGAGCTGGCGCGGCTGGCGAACGAGCCCAAGCGCCTGGTAACCTTTGCCGACGGCGGGCACACCATCGACGGCGACGAGGCCACCGACGCGATGCGGGCCTGGATCGGCGGCCTTCGCCTGGAGTGATCGGGAGTGACTGGGGTCAGACCCCGTCCCGTTGGAGGCGAGGGGTCTGGCCCATGCAAAAGGCGCCCCCGTTTGCCGCGGGAGCGCCACGAAATGCGGGACGGACGGGATCGCGTCAGCGCGGGCCGCCGAAGCCGCCCGAGCGGGGCGGGCCGCCGGAGCCGCCGAACCCGCCCGAGCGCGGCGGTCCTCCGGGACGCGAGCCGGGCCTGCCCGGAGCGCCGGGACGTGCGGTGGGGGCCTTGCCGGGGAGCAGGCCTTCGCGCTGCGCCTTCTTGCGCGCCAGCTTGCGCGCGCGGCGTACGGCCTCGGCCTGCTCGCGCACGCGCTTCTCGGATGGCTTCTCGTAGTAGTTGCGCAGCTTCATCTCGCGGAAGACGCCCTCGCGCTGCATCTTCTTTTTCAGGGCCTTGAGCGCCTGATCGACGTTGTTATCGCGAACCTGGACTAGCAAGCAGGCTTCCTCGTGTGGGTTGTGGCGTGTCGTGTGGTGCCGATGCGTGTGGTGTCGATGCAAGAGAGCACGTCACCGACGCCGAGAGGCGCCCGGAACCCGCGCTCCATGCGTGTGCGCAGCTTGTAGCAGAGGCAAGTGGTGATGTCTATCGCCGCAGGGGCCTGCGGGCGTGGCTTCCGGGCCACGCCAACAGATTTGTCATGACCTTGATATTGCCCATAATTCTGTTTCATTTCAGATTGATATTGCAGTGCACCCGCGACCGCTGCAGGGCATCGCATGACGCATATCCGGGGGTTCTCTATGGTGGTACCGGCTCTGGTGGCGTTTCCCGCGGCGTCGAGGGCCCGCTTGCGGCGCAGGCTCAGCATGCGCCTCGGCGTGGTGCTGGTGTTGGCGGCCGCGCCGGAAGCGCACGCCGGCGCGCCGGGCGAGCCTGACACCGGCCTGCGGATCACACCCATGACCGAGGTGCCCGGCATCGTCGTGGTTCCGAGCCCCCCCGAGGCCGGACTCGAGGGAAGGACCCTCTTTGGCGGCGATGGCGGCATTGCCCTGCCCAAGCAGGGCGGCGCCGCCGAGCTGAAGCTGCAATGGCGCTCCGAGCGCTATGCACCAGACCTCGACGGGCTCGAGGTCGACGGCAATGCCAGCGGCGTCGAGATCGGCGTCAACTACAAGCTGCGGGCGGCCATCCAGATCGGGGCGCTGGCGCAATTCGACGCTGCGGGAGAGGCGCTCTATGCCGGCCAGAGGAGCCTCTCGGAGCACAGCTGGATGGCGGGGCCCGTGACCACCATCCAGCTCGCTCCCGGCCTGACCCTGGAGGCGCGCGCGGCCTGGGGCATCGCGGAGAGCGGCGGCGACGATGTGTCGGGCAGCGCGGCGGGTGCGCAGCGCCGCCTCCTGAGCGCACGCCTTGCCCATCCGCATGCCTTCGGGGCCTGGCGCTTCACGCCGAGCGTCAACGTCACCCATTTCTGGGAGGGGCTGCTCGACGGGGCCGCGGGGCTGCCGCACGCGAGCGGGGCGGCCCGCGTCGACCTTGCGCCGGAGCTCGCCTACCGCGTCGATTTTGCACGCTCCGCGTTCATCGAGCCGAGGGCGGTGCTGGGCAGCTTCTGGACCTTCGACGACCTCGCCAAGGCCGCCGCGCCAGGGCTCAACCTGCATGCCGAGCCACGGCTCAAGGCGGAGGCCGGGGTGAGCTTCGGGCTCGTCGACGGCCCCAAGCTGCAGGCGCTGGGGGGCGTCGAGGGCGGCGACGCCACCAGCCCCGACGTGTGGACCGGCCGCCTGCAGCTCAGCGTGCCCCTGCAGTAGTGCCTGCAACGCGCTGCGGCCGCGGGCGGCGAGCGACGGCTCAGGTGTTGCCCGGACAATTGCATGTGCCGATTGTATGTGCCGGTCCGATTTCGCGCCTGGAAGGGCCAGGACAGGCCGGCTCCGGCGGGGCACTCCCGGACCAGCCACGCCCGGGGGTGCCCTCAAATCGCTTCCTGGGCAGCCGCAGGGCCATCCGCGCCCTCGTCGGCCAACGCGCGAATGCGGTGGCCAGCGGTGCATGCAACATTGCCGAGCACTGAAGCGCGTCAGGCCCGCTCCGCCCAGGTGCTGCTGCCCTGCTCACGCCCCAGGGTGGCGAGCACGGTCGCCACGATCTGCGGGGCGTTGAGGCCCGCCGCGTCGTACATCCGCTCGGGCTTGTCGTGGTCGATGAACACATCGGGCAGGACCATCGGCCGCACCTTCAGCCCGCGGTCGAGGAGCCCTTCGACGGCGAGGAGCTGCAGCACGTAGCTGCCGAAGCCGCCGATGGCGCCCTCCTCGATGGTGACGAGGACCTCGTGATTGCGCGCCAGCCGGACGAGGAGGTCGCGATCGAGCGGCTTGGCGAACCGGGCATCGGCAACCGTGGTCGACAGCCCGTAGGCGGCGAGTTGGTCGGCCGCCTTCAGGCACTCGGCGAGGCGCGCGCCCAAGGAGAGCAGCGCCACCGCGCTGCCCTCGCGCACGATCCGCCCCTTGCCGATCTCGAGCGGCTCGCCCTCGGCCGGCAGCTCCACGCCCACACCCTCGCCGCGCGGATAACGCAGCGCCGAGGGACGGTCGTCGATGGCGGCGGCGGTGGCCACCATGTGCTTCAACTCGGCCTCGTCGGCGGCGGCCATCAGGACGAAGCCCGGCAGGCAGCCGAGGTAGGCGATGTCGAAGGAGCCGGCATGGGTGGGGCCGTCGGCGCCGATAAGGCCGGCGCGGTCGATGGCGAAGCGCACGGGCAGGCGCTGGATCGCCACGTCGTGCACCACCTGGTCGTAGGCGCGCTGCAGGAAGGTGGAGTAGATCGCCGCGAACGGCTTGTAGCCCTCCGCCGCGAGGCCGGCGGCAAATGTCACCGCGTGCTGCTCGGCGATGCCCACATCGAAGGTCCGCAGCGGGAACTCCTTCTCGAACAGGTCGAGCCCGGTGCCGGAGGGCATCGCCGCCGTGATCGCCACGATCTTGGGGTCCTTGCGCGCCGCCTCGATCAGGCTCTGGCCGAACACCTTGGTGTAGCTCGGCGCGTTGGGCTTGGCGGCGACCTGCGCGCCGGTGATGACGTTGAACCGGTTGACGCCGTGGTACTTGTCGTCGGAGGCCTCGGCCGGCGGATAGCCCTTGCCCTTGCGGGTGACGACGTGCACCAGGATCGGCCCGCTCTTGGCGTCGCGCACGTTCTTGAGCACCGAGAGCAGCACGTTGAGGTTGTGACCGTCGATCGGGCCCACGTAGTAGAAGCCCAGCTCCTCGAACAGCGTGCCGCCGGTCCAGTAGGTGCGCGTGTACTCCTCCGCGCGCGCCGCCTTCTCCTCCCAGAACTTGGGCAGGCGCTTGGCGAGCTGCTTGGCCACCTGGCGCAGGTGCAGGTAGGTGCCGCTCGAGGTGATGCGGGCGAGGTAGTTGGAAAGCGCCCCGACGGGGGGCGCAATCGACATGTCGTTGTCGTTGAGGATGACGATCAGCCGCTCGCTGCGGGCGCCGGCGTTGTTCATGGCCTCGTAGGCCATGCCGGCCGACATGGCGCCGTCGCCGATCACGCACACCACGTTGTTGGCGGCACCGTCGAGGTCGCGCGCGACAGCCATGCCGAGGCCGGCGGAGATCGAGGTGGAGGAGTGCGCCGCGCCGAAGGCGTCGTACTCGCTCTCGGCGCGCTTGGTGAAGCCCGAGAGCCCTCCGCCCTGGCGCAGGGTGCGGATGCGGTCGCGCCGTCCCGTCAGGATCTTGTGTGGGTAGGCCTGGTGGCCCACGTCCCAGACCAGGCGGTCGCGCGGGGTGTCGAACACGCGATGCAGCGCCACGGTCAGCTCCACCACGCCGAGGCCGGCGCCCAGATGCCCGCCGGTCACGGACACCGCGTCAATGGTCTCCCGGCGCAGCTCGTCGGCCAGCTGGCGCAGCTTCTTCTCGGGCAGGCGCCTCAGGTCGGCGGGGGCGTGGATGGTATCGAGCAGCGGCGTCTTGGAGACGTTGGAGGCGTGGTCCATGTGCGTTCCTGGGCTTTTCCGCCCCACCAATTGCGCCGCGAGCCTGCCCGCCCCCGGCGGGTAGCGTGGCTGCCGTTAGTATAGCGCAAGGCGTGCCCGCAAGCGGAGACTAAGCGTCGCGGCGTTCCCACTTGCGCCCCCGGATTCCCTCTCCCCGCGCTGATGGAGCGCGAGGCGAGGCACGCGATGCGCGGGGGGAGGGGGTCGCGCGTGGAGAGGTCTCGTCTTACTCGTGCGGGCGGAAGGGCTCGGCGCCGGTGGGGGCGCCGTTGGCGCCGAGTGTCAGCTTCTCGACCCTGGCCTCGGCCTGCTTCAAGAGGCGGTCGCAGTGCTCGCGCAGGGCCTCGCCGCGCTCGTAGATGGCGATGCTCTCCTCGAGCTCGACGGCGCCCTTCTCGAGCCGCTCGACGATGCTCTCCAGCTCCTTGAGCGCGCGCTCGAAGCTCATCTCCCTGATGTCGGTATGCTTCACGACGGGTCTGACCACGCCCATGTCGGGTTCGCCTCGCCTGGCCGATGTTCTGGCCGATGGTGTCGTCTAGCGCCCGGCCTGCATCAGCACATTGACGTGCACAGCAGCCGACTTGGCGAGCGCGGCGAGGTTGTAGCCTCCTTCCAGCATGGATACCAGCCTCCCCTCGGCGAACCGGTCGGCCGCCTCTGCGATTTTTTCGGTAGCCCACGCAAAATCGGGCTCGGTGAGCTGCAAATTTGCCAGTGGATCGTCCTTGTGGGCGTCGAAGCCGGCCGAGATCAGCACGATGTCGGGCGCGAAGTTGCGTAACGCCGGCAGGATGCGCGATTCGAAGGCCGCCTTGAATTGGTCGCCGCCGTCGCCGGGCCTGAGCGGCGCGTTGAAGATGTTGCCCACGCCCGTCTCGTTGAGCGCCCCGGTGCCGGGATAGAGCGGCATCTGGTGCGTGGAGCCGAAGAACAGGTTCCGGTCGCTCCAGAAGATGTCCTGGGTGCCGTTGCCGTGGTGCACATCGAAGTCCACCACCGCGACGCGCTCCGCCCCGTGCTTCTTGCGAGCATAGAGCCCGGCGATGGCGACGTTGCTGAAGATGCAGAAGCCCATGGCGCGCTCGCGCTCGGCGTGATGACCGCAGGGGCGCACCTGGGCGAACGCGTTCCTGATCCCGGAGGCCTTGTCGAACACGCGGTCGACGGCGAGGAGGCCGGCGCCTACGGCCCTCAGCGCCGGCTCCCAGGAGGTGGCCGAGAGCGCAGTGTCGGGGTCGAGCCGCACCGGCTCCTCGCCAGGCTGGGGACGGTGGCTCTTGACCCAGTCGATGTAGCGCGCGGGGTGCGCCAGCGCGATCTGCTCCTCCACGTCATCCCGGAGGGGAGCCTCCTCGCGTTTCAGGTCGTTGAACATCTCGTGGGCGAGGATCTTGTCGATCGCCCGCAGGCGGTCGGGCCGCTCGGGATGCCCGGCGCCGGTGTCGTGCTCGAGGAAGACCGGGTGTGTGACGAGGAGGGTGGACATCGCAGGATTGCGCCAGGTCGAGGGGTTGAAAGGCGTGGCGCAAGACTAGGCCCACCGCTGCGCGCCTGTCACCCGCAATCCGACAGGGGTCGAGACCTCGCGCAGTCCTCCGCCTGCTCCCTTCTTGCGCCTTCATGCATCTTCTTGCGTTCCCGATCGAATCGGCTGCCGCTAGTCCGCCCGGGGCAGGAGACAGGTTACGGAGAGGGACCATGCCGCAATGGCTTCACCTGCCACTTTTCATTCCGACGTTTCTGGCGATCATATTTCGTCCTTTCCAGTTCTTTCGGGCATATCACGAGATTGCAACCGCCAGAGCTGCATCGTTCTGGGATCTGAATGCCGAGAAAGCGGGCGATCCCTATCTGGGACCGGTCAAGTTCGCGGCCTTCACCATCGCGATCACCAATGTCATTGCGCCGCTGGTTCTCGCGCTGGGACCTCACGTGGGCGCGGTCAGCCCGGACTACGTCGACTTCGCCAGATGGGCCGAAGGAAAGGGCTATCTCGATCCTCCCAAGTTCACGGGCGTCGGCTTCGTCGACAAATTCCTGCGCGATCTGCTGGCGCTTCTGGTCTTCTATGGTCTTGGCCACACGATCGCCCTCCTCTCGGCAGGCAAAATCTCGCCGCGCTTCGCAACTGGCCACTATTACTATTGGAATGCCTGGAGCCTGCTAGGAAATCTGCTGGCAGTTGCCCTCATAGTCGTGAGCATGGCTATACCGCTCTATCAAACACCGCTGCCCGGCCTGATCAACATGCTGCTGTTTATTGCAACAGCATTCATGTTCTTGGCCTTTCCAATCTTGTTCTGGCCCCGGATCATGGATGTGTCCTGGCAGCGAGCTGCTTTGGCCGTGGTCGGAGGATTTGTGATCTGGGCTGCGGCAATCGCCATCCTGGCTCCTCTGATCGTGACCATGCCGGACTTCAGCGATCTCCCGCCTCCCCGGGGGAGGAATTAGGCAGATCGACAGAGGCGACAGACCAGGGGTCAGGCCCCTCGGCAGTAGGTCGGGTTAGCGCGAAGCGCGTAACCCGACACACCCATGAAGTCGCGAGGTCAACCTCACGCAAATCACACGCGTCATGGAAGCTCCGCGCGGTTTCACGCATCAATGTCTCAGGCGCGAGAATGCCAGAAGGTCACGACGAGATAGAGACCCAGGCGCCGGTTATCCACCGATCGCCTAGCAGGCGACGCGCCACCACGAGGCGGAATGATGACGGTCGCGCCTGCCAACGGTGGGTTACGGGCCTTCGGCCCTAACCCACCCTACGCATCTCCCCGCAAGCGGGGAGAGGGGAGTCACACCGTGCTGGGCGCCAGCGCCTCCTGGTGCCAGATTATGCAGCTACCCCTTCCAGGCGCTTCCAACTCTCTTCGCTTCGCTTCGCGGTAGCTGCGATTTAGCTCTATGTTATCGATGCTTTTCGCTTCCTGTTGCTTCAGGCCGTTTCGGAACGTATCCTCGCTTTCTGCTTACCGAACGCTTACCCAAGGAACTGCTCCGATGCCGCTCGAAGCTCACCCAGCCCTTCGTCAAGAACGCCAAGCCGGAGTTTGGGGCAGAGCGGACGATCCTGGCGGAGATAAAGGCGAGGAAGGCTTCGGCCTGCAGGTCACAGCAAGCGGCCACAAGAGCTTCGTCTATCAGTACCGCGTCGGCGGCGTGAGCCGGCGCATGAAGCTCGATGGCAAGTTCCTGCGGCTTGAGGCAGTGCGCGGGGCCAAGAACGGCAACGGCGACAAGGACAAGCCACAGCGCGAACTGGCCTCCCCCCTCGCAAGCGCCAAGCGCGAAGTCGCCAAGATCAAAGCCGCCCGCTTCGACGGCCGAGACCCCTTGACCGAATGCCGGAGGGCTGAAGCCGCGACCACCAGCACACTGCGGGCGATCGCCCAGGAGTACATGAAGCGCGACGGCAAGAAGCTCAAAACCCAATACGAGCGCCAGCGCATCATCGACCGCTACCGCTGCCGCTCGGCTCGCAAATCGAGATATCCGCCGCATCGACGTGGTGCGCCTGCTCGACAAGATCTGAAGATGAGAACGGGCCCGTCATGGCCGACCACGCGTCGGCCATCCTGCGCAAGCTGTTCAACTGGCACGCTGCCCGGTCGGAGGATTTCAGAACCCCGCTCGTCAAAGGCATGAACCGGGCCGCATCGTCGAAGGACCGCGCCAGGGCGCGCATCCTGAGCGATGCCGAGCTGAGGGCCTTCTGGAAGGCCGCAGAAGCCTTCCCAGGGGCCTATGGCTACTTGGTGCGGTACATCCTGCTGACCGCCACCAGAATGCGTGAGGCCTCGAATATGCGCTGCCCAGAGGTATCCGGCGACGTGTGGACCATCCCTGCCGAGCGCCACAAGTCAAAGAAGAACTTCGAGCTGCCCCTGAGCAAAACCGCAGTCGAGCTGCTCGGCGCGGTGCCCGAGATTGTCGGCAAGCCGGGATGGGTGTTCACGCATGACGGCAAACGTCCCGTCGGCGAAGCTTCTCACGGTTCAAGCGCATGCTCGATGCCGAAGTGCTTGCCGACCTCCGCAAGGATGACAGCAAAGCAGAGATGGCGGCTTGGGTGGTGCACGATCTTCGCCGCACCGCCCGCAGCCTCATGAGCCGGGCCGGCGTGCAGCCGCGCCACGCCGAGATGGCTCTAGGCCACGTCGTGCAAGGTGTCGAAGGCGTCTACGACCGGCATCAATACCTTGATGAGAAGCGTCAGGCCTTCGAGGCGCTGGCGACCCTCGTACAGCGCATCCTGGTGCCCACAGACAACGTGCAGCCGATGCGGCGGAACATTAGTTGAACACGGGTCACGGGGCCCATTCTTGGGGAAACCCGCCACGAAACGTTTTGTCTAGCAACTAAGCTTCGCTATATGACGACCTGCGTATCCCTCCAGAGGGCATTGGAGACGCGATGCGCCAGAGGATGCACCGACTGAATGGGATGCACGCGCCGGGGCGGATTACCCGGTGATCGGGTACGCCTGCTGAGGCGTGCGCCCCCAGATGCAGTGCACATGCCTTCCATGTCTGAGCAGCCTGAACGTCTCTACACCCGTCGGGACGCGATCGACTACATCAGGGAGACCTATGGCATCCCCGTCGCCCGCTCGCGCATCCTGAAGGATGCGATGGCGAGGCGGAAGCGGTTTCCGCGGCCGAAGGTCACCTACGGCAACGTGTTCTTGTACACCCAGGCTCAGCTCGACGCCTACGCGACGACGCTGATCAGGCCGGTCAGCGACGGGCAGGCCGCGCCATGAGCGCCCCCCGCCTTTCCCCGGCTGACATTGTACCTCGTCGACCACGCCGCCCGCCTCGGTCTCAAGGAGGACCGCTGCCGAGCCGGACGGACCGCAGGTGAATTCCAAAGTAGAAAGAAATAGAATGGCGAGGTCGCCCAGCGCGCATGGGGCGCGAGACTGCTGGTGCCCCGGCTCGCCGCCGGCGCCGGGCGGAGTGCGGTGCCAGGCTGCGCCCCGCCGTGACAGTGAATATCCGCGTGAACCAGCCAAGCGATGTCAGCGGCTTGGCGGGAAACCGTCGACAGCTTCCAGCCTATGCAACAACTGGGAAACCGTGAAACCTGCTGGTGGAGGTGCCCTGAAAACATCGCATGGGCGTGGCGCATTTGAGCGTATAGCGCGACCGCGCGGTTTTGGCTAGCCTAGGGAGCCGGAAACCCTTCCTGCGCGTGTACGGGCTTCCGACGCAATATTTGCGGTGTGAGATACAACCATCTGAACTTAATGTTACTATCTGACAACACACACAGATTTGTTTTCTCGGGTGCCTGTCAAACCATTGCCAAAACGTAAATCAGCAATTACTTTGGTCCGTTGACGGTCGTACCGCGTCCAAACGTTTACGCCCTGCAAGGCTGGCCAGCCTGGCAAGGGCGCTTCTTGCGTACTTTTTACGGGCTTTGTGTCGCGTCCCGATGCAACCGGCTCCGTGGTGGGGGCCTAGGATCAAGCGAGACGCGGGACTATCGAAATGCGCGACCTACATACTGTGCGCCGCCACTGTTGGCAAGCCCCCGTGATATCGCTGTGGGGGCATGATGCAAAATCGGCTCAGCTATGAACTGACGGGGCCGCCGGCGCCCTGGCAATTTCCGAGATCTGAGACTGTAGCCATTTCAGGCCGAGCAGCCGTCGGCCGTGGCACAATCCCCTTATCAGATAATAGCCCCCAAAAAGGGGGCCGTGGTGCGATGTGGGCTGGCAGCCTAGGATGAGTGAAGCAGCACGAGTCAGCGGGCAGCCCCCGTCAGCGACGGCCTCAAGATCCGCGAAAAAAATTGGCCCTCGAACGTCGTCATGTTCAGCTGAACGGGCCGGCCACCTTCCGATGGATGTCGCACGACATCGATCACCCAGTCGCCTACTTCGCGCCCACCGCGACGCTAACATCCCGCCGCCGAATGTCATCGCGATCAATCGCGAAAACGGGCACGGCCATAGTGCGGTGCTCCTAGCGTCGCCAGTGGCTCGTCACTCTTGCATCGCGGGTCGAGCCCCTCCGGTTCTATGGCGCGGTCGAGCGCGGCATCGCCCGGCGCATCGGCGCCGATCGCCGCTACTCCGGTCTGATCGCTAAGAACCCTGTGCACGCCGATTGGCTCGTCGAGTGGCGGCGCGAGGAGCCGTACACCCTCCCCGAGCTGGCCGACTGGCTGTTCTACGAGGACATGCGGCCCGACCCGACCGTCGAGACGACGCTCGGCGCCGGCCGCAACTGCACCGTGTTCGACGAGCTCCGCGCCTTCGCCTATCGCGAGGTGCGCGAGTTCAAGCACGGCGGGTCAGTCCGGCGAAGAGGCGTATCGGGGCTCGGCTCGAACGCGTCGCGATCGGCATCAACCTGCAGTTTCCGACCTGGCTCTGCCGCTCTCCGATATTCTGCTCGATCGTCAGGTCGGTGGCGAAATGGACCTGGCGCCATTTCAGCGAGGAGAAGTTTTCGGCGCGGCAGGCCTTCCTCGGCAGGCGGGCGAACGCGAAGCGGTGGGCCGGTCACGTCTCGGCCGAGATGGGACCAGACCGTGGCTCGCCGAGGGCATCTCTCGCCGCACATGGTATCGCCGGCGCGCGGAGGCCCGCACATGACGCGCGCCGCCGCCCTGAAAGCCCCTGACAGCGTTCGCCGCGGCCGGGCCGCACCGACGGCGCCGCCGCCCGTTCTACAGATAGCTAGCGGTAGACAGGAGTTGTCGTGCATCACCCGGATTACTTGAAGCCGCTCGACGTGCTCTTCGCCTGCCGGCGTCACCACCGTCTCCTGCACAACGGGGTCGCGCTGCAGGTCAAGGCTGGCATCCCGCGAAAGCTGAAACGTGTTCCCAAGACGAAGAGGAAAATCGCATGAGAAAAATCGGACCCATCTTGCTCACGGATGCCGCCCCGCGACCAGCGGCTGCTCGCCGACTGGACGGCGCTACGCCGCGGCCGAGGTTGCCAGCCAGGTGCCGAGGCGCGCCTCGATCCCCGGACCGGCGAAAGTTCTGATCCGTGCCGGCCTGGATGCCGACGGCCTCGGCCTGGCCGACATGGCGCCCGTGATCGTCGCGATCCTCGCCGACGAGGAAGTCATTTCGGCGGCGAACGTGGCCGACGTGATGGCCTCGTGGGATCGAACCGTCCCGCCCGGCAAGGTCAGCCTGGTCGTCGCCGGGACGACGGCGCCGGCGGCCCAGGCTCGATGCCGCGACCCGGCTGAAGGTGGCCACGGTCCATCGGCGCCGCTTCGCCGAGGCGCGCGCCAGTGCAGGAGCTGCAGCGGCATGAACAACAGCACCAACGAAGCCGCCGGCGGTCGAAGCGCCGCGCGTGGGTCGTGCCGGCCGAGGTCATCGAGCGCATGCGAAGAAAGCAAAAAAGCGAAGGCGAAACCCGACGTTCAAAAGGGCAGCCTGTTGGATGACAAAACCGAAGAGGAAGCAGCTTCATGAGCGAACAAACGACCACCACCGCAACCCCAGGCTCCAGCGTGAAGGGCGGCAAGGTGCGCCAGGTCCTGATCCCTGCCGCGATCGCCGCCCGGCTGCTCGCGAGCCGCGGCAACGCGCCGGCGTCGGCTCCCGTGTTCGGCTCGGTCCGTCGGCCAGGGCAGCCGCTGACCGAACGCGCCGTGAACTACATCGTCAAGGCCGCGGCCGAGCGCGCCGGCGTCAACCCGGCGGCGTCGGTGCACTGGCTCCGGCACGCCCATGCAAGCCACGCCATCGACAACGGAGCGCCAATCACGCTGGTGTCCGCGACGCTCGGCCATGCGGACCTGAAAACCACCAGCGTCTATGCCCACGCGCGCCCGGGGGAGTAATTTCGGGCTCTGACCCTAAAATCAAAGTGACGACCGGGGAGACCATGGCGCGAGACGATCAAGCTTTATCGCATCGAAGACGACGGCCGGCGCCTGGCCGCGGGAGCGTCAGGCGAGCTCGCAAGACGGACCTGGCCGCCCATTGGCAGCTGTTCCTCGCGACCGCAGCGCAAGGGCTCTACCTCGCCAGCTGCCGCGGCGTGACGCTCGGGCGCGGCCCTGATGGCCGCGGCGAGCGGGCTGGTGCCCCTGGCCGGCAACCCATAAGGTTTCG
>CAVWWJ010000031.1:0-124945 GCA_963758625.1 uncultured Alphaproteobacteria bacterium
CCAACCATGGCGACCAGTAAAGTGGCCCTCAACGCAAAGCCGTTCGACGACGCAGTAGGGACGATCGCAGATTAACCACAGGCAGCTTCTTGAGGTTTATGCTGAGTGCACGCCTGCTGCCTGAGGAATAGTCTTCGTCGCGCTCAATGAGGTGTTGCTGGAGCCGGTATCTCGCGCGAGCGAATTATTACCAGGGCAGACGAGACGATGGTGAAGCCGGGCGCCCTAGGCACTCTCTGCTGGCACTTCCGCCTCTGCCCCTCGTGGCGGGTGTAGCGCCTCGCTCGCCGGAAGCCGACGTTGCGCGGTGGTTGCCGGGCTGGACAAGCCCCTATCGTTGGCATGGCAACGGGGCTGTAAAAGGAGCATCATGAGCTACCTTCAGCGCGTCTTGCAGCCCGGTGAGCAGGTCCGGCACATCTCGTCAATTCATTGGATAGGGTACTGGCCCGGTGTTGCGGTTGCAGTCCTGGCGGCGGTCGCTTATTGGCTCAGCGAATTGCGGCTACTGCCGGAAATTTGGCAGTTTACGGCATACGCTCTCGCGCTCGTTGCTGTCGTTCTTCTGATCAAGCAATGGTTCCACTGGTTGGTAACCGAGATCGCAGTCACCAACCGGCGGGTTATCTACAAGAAAGGTCTCATCCGGCGGCAGACCAACGAGATGAACATGGACAAGGTCGAGAGCGTCCAGATCGATCAATCAATCCTCGGGCGCATGCTCGACTATGGCGATCTGGCGATCCTTGGCACCGGCGAAGGCCTTGAGGCGCTCCGCACCATCGCCAGCCCAATCGAGCTTCGAAACAGCATCACGGGAAAGACGCACAAAGCGTGACGCTTCAAGCAGATGCGGCGGCGGCAAGTTGGAGTTTGGTGCGTCACGCATTGCGCAGCTCAGCCGCCCAGCCGACGCGCTTTCGCGCCGGCACCGGCATCGGCTCATGCGCAGGAACACGTCGACGTTGGTGGTGCGGAGCGGGCGGAAGCGGATGGCGAGCCAGAACTGCTCGACCCTGACCCGCCGGCTGTTCTTGCAGATGTGGCGCCGCACCGGGTTGACGACCTCCTCCAGCAGCACACCGTGCTCGTCGTGGCCGTAGACACTGGCATCGAAAATGTCCGTGATGGTGTAAACGCCGCCTAGCTCGGGAAACACCGTCGAGCGGTACGTGGCCGTCCCTCCTGGGTCGGAGGTCGATGCAAACGACTTTATGGCCGACGTGGAAGAGCATCGCCGAACTCCCTGCTCGCAACGACACTGGCGCAGCGCCTGATCACGGCGCGAGTGCGGCGCGCGTCTGCAGGAAGCCGCCGCGCCTGCGACTGTTTCACTGGTTCGCGAACTGGCCGATGCCCGCAACGGTGAAGATGGCCTCCAGAAAACGGCAGGGGCGAGGGCGTCCGATTCTGGAGCACGAAAGGCAAGCAGTGACCATGTGGCGCCGCGTGCTCGTGCTGCTCGGCTTGCCCTCGATGCGCGAGGAACCACGATCGGTGATGATGCTCCGCAACAGTCGCGCTTGGCCCAGGACGGCTATGGGTCATGGGCGGGCATCGTATCGGCGTTCTCGGCGCGTCTCGTGAACCCCCGGATAGCTGCCGAAGTTGTTGCACTGCCGAAGTTTTCAGCCCTGTGCCAGTAGCGGCTGTGTGGCTCTGTTGCTTCCTCACAGGTCGAACCGATACCGCGCCTGCTGGGGCTTCATCGCCCGGTTCACAAGCACGGCAAACCTCCGGCCGAACACTGTAGACCGCGCACGATGTCGAAATGCCGACCTCACCTACCAGGGCGGCGCAACGATCGCCGTCGCACTGCATGCGTCCAAGATGATGGTCGGCAAACGGGCGGGGGATGCGATCGAGATCGCTATCGTCCTCGGTCGTGAATTGGGGCCAGTCGCGCGAAAACGAGCAGCAAGCGCCGCAGCTCCGACAGGGCGAGCCTGCTTCCGGTGATTTCGCTGCTATGCTCTCACTACTCGTCGTCAACTCATGCATCCCATTCCGGTGACGCGACTTTTCGCTTCTACTGAGCTGTCACTAGACGGCTTGTCGACCAGTAACACGGATCGGTGCGGAGACGTTGACCACATGGCAATGGAATCGTCAAAGCGGCGGCGTTTCCACCTCCATCGGTCAGGGAGACCATCTGCCGATGGCAGGTCAGATTGGGCGTTGATGCGCGCCAACGGGAAGTTGAGCTGCGCGCACGGCAGCTGTGGACCTTGCAGTGAGAACGTCTCAAGCTTAATGCTCACCTGAGGGACACACAGCTTCGACGACCATCAGCGAATGGACTAATCCAAAATGGGAAAAGGACGAGACCGGGGTCCGAGACGCCGCGGCTTTGACGACGATTTTTACGCGCCGCCTCCGGCGCGCGAGGAGGGGCCGCAGCGGTCATTCCCACGAGGGCCGCGAGAGAATTCCACCCCAAGCGGCCCGACCATCGATGCCGTCGTCAAGTGGTTCGCTCCTGACAAGGGCTTTGGGTTCGTTGAGCTGGCCGACGGCTCCGGGGACGCATTTCTCCACGTTGCCGTGCTGCAAGCGGCCGGACGCGACGCAGTCGGTCCGGAAACCAAGCTGAGTGTGCAAGTCGGGCAGGGGCAGAAGGGGCGCCAGGTCACGGCGGTTCTTTCGGTCGATGCAAGTTCCGGTGGGGTGCCGCGTCTGCCGGCGCGACCCTCGCCGCGCTCGCTATCCGACCGACGCGAGCGCCCTGATCCGGCGACCGCCGTCGAGATCGAAGGCACAGTGAAGTGGTTCAAGCCCGAGAAGGGGTTCGGTTTCGCGGCCTGCGATGATGGAGGAAAGGATGTGTTCGTACACATCTCCGTGGTCGAGCGTGCCGGAGTGCGCGGTCTGGAGGAGGGCCAGCGGCTTGCGATGAAGGTGGTGAGGACCCAAAAGGGCCGCGAGGCTACAGCCCTTACCTTGCGCAACTAGCTGGCAGCGAGCGATCCGTGCTGTCATCGTCCTTGCCTATCTCCGCGCTGCCAGAGATCAGCGAGCGTATCGACGGCGCAAAACGCATCCTCAAGGCCGATATCGCGAGGATGAAGAGACTCCTTGCCGATCGGGCCGCAACGCTGCCCCGGTCAATTGCTGAGGTCCCTCTTCAGCAAGCAAAGGATAGCCTCGACCTGCTGGCGGTTCATTCGCGGCAGCTCACGCACTGGCAGACGGACGCGCTCAGCGAGGCTGAGCGCCTCGAGGTCGTGCGCCTGCGCGCCATCGTCCCGGAAATCCGCCCGCTTATTCAGCGGTTGATCGCGCTTGCGACCGAGCTCGACAAACGCGCCAAGACCGGCGCCGTGTCCCCACGTAAAAAGTGGCGGCACTGAGCGTGGAGCAAGGTCCTCAGCCGTCCAGCATCGCCAACGCTGCCCGCCGGTCGCTCTGCTTCAGTCTGAGGAATAACGCCCGGGCATTCTTGATGTCGCGTTCGGCGCCGCTTTCCGCCGCAGCTTTCAGGGCAATGGTCGTAGGATGATCGGTGCCGCAGATAAACGCCAACGCCTTTGCCAGTCGCCCCATTGCGTCACGGTCGATGGTTGTCTCGTCCATTTCGATATCCCGCCGCATATTGCTTCCTGTGGCCATCGCAATCCCGGCGACCGAGACAGTGACGCAAGGATCGGTCATGCGACCCCCGCTACAGGCACGCCTATGCACAGCGCTGCGAGGGAGACGTTGGCAACCTCGAAAACCACTCTATTCCCACTACAGCCGAACAGCCAGCGCGAACGCCTCCGGAGGTCTCCAGATTGCTAATCTCCAGATCGCTAATAGGCAACTCAGGTGGCCAATCACGCTCGTGCTGCGGAGCGGGGCTCGGCGAGCCGCTCTACTGTTTGGCCCATCGAGCAACATTGCCAACCGGACTCCATCCGCTTGCGCGGCTTCAATGAGACCATGCAAAGGGGCTCCCAGAAAACCTGACTCCTTGCAGAACGGCTGAGGACACCCCATCTCAGTAACAGCTGGTACACTCCATTGGAGCGCGCCGCTCGATCTGCGGTTACGCATGAGCCCTTCGGGCATTTGCCTTTCCCCACATCTGAGTTGCCAGGCCGAGCGTGCGGCCTTTCAGACCGGCATCATCACGCCTTACCGGGAAAGGACACCCAGATGCGAACCACAGGTACAGTAAAGTTCTTCAACACGGCCAAGGGCTTTGGCTTCATCCAGCCGGAGAGCGGCGGGAAGGACGTCTTCGTCCATGCCACTGCGCTCGAGGCGGCCGGTATCTTCTCCCTCAACGAAGGCGACAAGGTTTCCTTCGTGCTCGAGGACGACCGGAAAGGTCGCGGCAAGCAAGCCGGACAGGTCCAGAAAGCCTAAGCTGCGGGCCCAGGAGAGGGCTTGGAACTGAGCGCCGCTGGGTTCGCCCGGCGGCGCTGTTGGCGTCTTAGCGCAACGTTGCGAGGTCTACCCATGAGCACCATGTCCGCACGCCGCAAGGCCATGCGCGGTACGAAGCGCACCTGCCAAGCGTGCGAAGTCCGCTTCTACGACCTCGCTCGCAGTCCGATCGCGTGTCCGATGTGCGGAGCGCACTACGCGCCGCCGGCTGAGCCTATTGTCCAAGCAAGGGAGCGTTCTGTACCCTTCTCCAGCAAGACGGGATGGCGCAGCCAGCCGTTCAAGCGAACTCAGCCGGTGCTGCCGGTCGCCGATGTCACGCCCATCGATCCTTCGGACGCGCTGGCCGTGGGGAACGAGGCCGAGGAGACTGCGACCGAACTTTCAGAAGACCGTGTCGTTCTCGAGCAGGAGCCAGACGACGGGGATGCCCTCAGCCTTGTTGACCACAATGCGCCGGACACCGCGGACCAGTGACATCCACGTTAGCTGTCGCCAGAATGCCGCTCTCTCGGTCATGGATTTGACCGTCGAACGAGACCGCGCCAGTCGTTCGCCAGCCAGGCAGGCCGCTCCACGTGCTGTCCGGCAAAGCCTCCCTGGCATTCTCGTCCCGGTCGCACTGCGATGGGACATCGGGCGCACGCCAGGTCCCAATTGCGATACTGACGCGCACACACAAGTGTGCGGGCGCGGCGGCGCGCAAGCAATGCGAGGCGGTGGCGATGCAAGTGTGCAAGACCTACGACGGATCACCACCGGAAGTGGGAATTGCCGAGCTGCGCGGCTGCGTTGAGCTCGCGCAACGATTGCGTGTCAATCTGGAAATTCATGGCGTCCGTGACAGCAACGGCATCTCTCGGTGGTACTTGCAATGGATAGAGGCGACCGAACGAAGGAAAGGCTCGGGCACCGCTGTGATGCGCGAGCTCGTTCGCGCGGCCGATCGGCATTCGCGCGAAATCACGTTGAAGGCGGCGAGCCGTCGCGGCGCGCACTGCATCGAGGAGCTCGTTGCCTACTACCAGCGGTTCGGCTTCAGGCGGTTGGGCGGTCCGTCGCGTATCCGCGTCATGATGACGAGGTCCCCTCAGTGACGGCAGCAAAAGATCGACAGGGTGACGAGGAGGCGGAGGCATAGCTACGAACATTGCCGCCTTTCTGATTTGAGCTGCGAGCGTACTCGCGTAGAGCATCCAGATCGCTCTGAGGAAAGTCCGCGACCCCGAAAGTAGTCGGCAGGGCAACTCTTATGAACCCATGCAACCGGGTCACATCTCCGTGGAGCTGTCTGGCGGCGACGGCCTCGTCATCGGCGGGGACACGCTCACCAACGCGACCATCTCTCCTTCTAGTATCCGTCTTGGAGAGTGCCGGTCGACCACGAAGCGGATCGCGCGATCTCAACCCGGTTGCGGCTGGTGCCCATCTGCCGTTTCCGGGCATCGGCTTCGTCGAGCGAAAGGATGGCGCCGATCGCATCGTTGCAGCTGAAGCTCTTCCCAAGGGCCGCTTAGGGTCACCGGCGGTCATTGCATCGACACTCTGGGCACGTCTGTTGTACCCCCTGATACCTGCCGAAGTTGTTGCGCCGCCGAAGTCTTCAGCCCTGTGCAAAAAGGAGAAGTCTCGACGCCGGACGGTGGAGCCCAATGGAACAGGATAGTCACGACGATGCATGCAGTTGTTCTTCACTAAGCGCAATCGTCTTGCCTTGTCTTTCTTCTCAACCACTTGGCCGGTATTTCCAATTTGAAGCGCACGCCGTCGGCAGCCAAGACATAGTCGATAGTTCCGCCGAGTTCATTAAGGGATCAGATCGCGGATCACGCTGGTTCCATATCCTGGAGCCGAGGGGGCCAGGATGGGCGGTCCTCCTGTCTGGCACCATTCGAAGACCAGGCATCGTCCCGGCCTTCATTCGGCTGCCAATGCCAGTGAACTGATATCCGGCCCTTAGCATGCGAAAGTGCGCCGAACTTGGCAGCGTTGGTGGTTAGCTCATGTAGAACGATGGCGACCGTCTGTACTGCATCCGCGGCTACATCGACAGCCGGCCCATCGATGAGCATATTGTGATCCCTCATCCACGGCGCGAGTTCGCGACGAACGAGTTCTGCAAGGTCAACACCCCGCCATCGATTGCGGCTCAGGAGGCCGTGCGCATTCGCCAATGACTGAATACGTCCCCTAAGCACTTCCAGGAACTCGTCAATCGAGTTACTGGCGGCGCGGGTCTGCTCGGCAATGGCGGCGACGCACGCCAGCGTGTTCTTTACGCGGTGATCGAGCTCTGCAACCAGCAAGCTTCTTGTGATCCTCAGCTAGCTTGCGTTCGGTGATGTCGATGCAAGAGCCGATATAGCCCGCAAACTCTCCCGCGGGCCCCCAAAGCGGAATACCGTTATCCAGCACCCAGCGATACTCACCGTCGTGCCGGCGCAGCCTGTATTCCATGGAGAAGGGCTGGCCCGCGTCGAAGGCTTCGACATACATCTTCAGGCGTCGGTCGAAGTCGTCGGCGTGGACGTTTTCAGACCACCCATTGCCGAGTTCTTGCTCCATTGTCCCGCGTCGAAGGCTTCGACATACATCTTCAGGCGTCGGTCGAAGTCGTCGGCGTGGACGTTTTCAGACCACCCATTGCCGAGTTCTTGCTCCATTGTGCGGCCGACGAAGTCCAGCCAGGGCTTGTTGAACCAAGTGCACAGCTTGTCGACGCCACTCATCCAGATCAAGACCGGAGCGGCATCGGCGGTGAGCCGGAAGCGCCCTTCGCTCTCCTTGAGCGCCGATTCCTTGTGTCGCCTCTCAACGAACAACGCAGTCAGCATCAGAGTGTAGAGCGTAACCACCGTCATCGCCGCTTGCGCGCCCTTGACGCGCTCCGTGATCGCGACACTCGCGTCACCGAAGCGTCCTATACCAAAGGTCGTCGCTACCAAGACAGCTGCGGACGCGATGCACGCCCCAGCTATCCCGAAAGCTGGTGGGGAGCGGGCTGTCAGGCACAGTAGGAATGGCAGCATAAGGGCACTCGGGCTAAATGAGACACAGGATTTGGCCGGGTGAGTCACGATGTACGAACTGGTCAAGGACAGGAGGGCGAGCACACCTGTGCCCTCGATCCACTCGCCTAGGGACGGTCGCTCGTGCCACAGCTGACCAAGCCCAATCACAAGCGGTGCGACCGCCACGATTCCCACCCCGTCCGACAGGAACCACGCGCGCCAAACGTCCCAAAAAGGCGCCGCGGTATGCAGGAGGGACATGGTCGCGGCCCCTCCAAAGGCGGAAGCCGCGACTCCGAGAACGGCGGCGGCCATAAAGCCCAAGACGCGACGCACGTCATCAAACGCGAAAGCGGGACCAAACCATCGCTCGATCAACCAAGTCGTTAGAACGGCTTCGCCCGCATTGCAAAAGCCGTTGAATACCGAGGTCCAAAGGCTTCGATCGCCCATAAGGTTAGCAGCGATGGTGGCGATGACCACGCCCACCACGACAGCCGCACGCGCGCGCCGGCCCAACACGACAAGAATGCCAACAGCAATGCCTGAGGCGGGCCAGAAGACCGCCACTTCCTCGGTAAGCAAGGCGAGCCCGAGCCGCGCCGCTAAAAAGTAAGCGATTGCGACGCCGGTCGTGCAGCCGAGTGCGAGCAAACACGCTTGAGCCGCGCCAAAGGAGGGCAGGTACCGACTAGCTCCGAAAGGCGGTCGAGCACGTCTCAATGAGCCCCCCAACAAACGCAGAAGCATCATTCGGACAGGGTCGGGACCCGTCAACGCTGGTGTTGTACGAACTCACCGCGGGTCCTCCCCGATTTGCAGTCTCCCGTGGCAACGGGCCTACCACTTCCGGGCTGTAAACCCCAAACTCGCTGCATGGTTATCCGAACCTGTGTCATGGCGTCTCGAACGGAGCAGGCTCGCAGCGATTCCGATCAGCGGGACGCAGGTAGAAGGCATCGTGGGAGACCTGGAAGGGGCCATCAAAGCCCGCTTCCTAGAAAGCCGGCACCTGTTCCTGGCGGCGAAAGGGGAATAAGAGCACGGTGTTGGCTCGCCCGGGTTGCGAACGCACTAGCGAATAGCCGCCAAGTCGCTCTCAGGACAGTCCCCTATCTGCAAAGACCTGGCGTAGTCAGTAAGGCAACCTTTGTGCACCCATGCGACTGGCGGAGCAGTCGGCTCGAGTCGCGTCTACACGGAATATGCGCACCTTTTCGCCATCATTCGGCGCATCCAATTGCGAATGCGCAGCTGGCAGAGCTTTGTGTTCTTCGAGGGCATGGCTCGCCCGGGAACAACGGCGGGGGCACTGGAGGGCCACGAGCGCACCAAGGCGGTGCTCACGCGGCCCCGTAGTGTCTACGTCTTGGAGGAGCTTCTATCTACCTCCGCCCAATCCTACCAACGCCTACGCGGCCAACCCCCACGCGACCAACGCCTACGCGGCCAACGCCAATCCCTCGGTATCCGTAGCCACGCCAACCTACTCGGGAGCCGTAGCCACGCCAACCTCGATAGCCGTATCCGCGCCAACCCAAACGTCGGCCGTAATAGGCGCCGCCGTAAAAGCGGCGAGGTGCGTAGCCGTAGTAGCCGTAGCTACGAGGCGCGTAGCCGTAAGTGCGGGGTGCGTAGCCGTAGTAGCCATAGCTACGAGGTGCAGAGTAACCGTAGCTGGATGATCCCCAGCCCCAGCACGCCGCAGCCGGCTTGCTTTCAAGGGCAACGAGAGGTGCTGCGACCGCCAAGGTGACGACAAGTGTCCGTAAGCGCATCTGATCACTCCTATCCGACACTCTCTCAGAGGAGAATGTCGGTTGCGCGGTAGCGTGACACTCGGGGGGAACCCCGAAAGTGAGGGCAAGGTCCCCTTGTTTGGAAGAAGGAGGGACCAATGGGAACCCCCAAATCGTGCGGATGTGGTCGAGACGCGCAGGACACAGCCGTTGCAGGCGCCAAGCGAGCTCGCGACGGCGACGTCGTGGTGCGCGTCAGCATCCTGTCGCCGGCCCGTTGTGGGTCGGCGATGCCGCCCCGCCCGATCCGATCAAGAGGCAGGTATTCGCCGACCGAGTTCAGCGTCGACCGGGCCGGATGACTTCGCGGCGGACGCCCCGGCGGGCGGGTGTGGTCACGCATCTGCCGCCAACCTTGTGCATACCCGCGCCGCATGCTTCGCGGACTTGCGTGATCATATTGTCCGGCTGATGAAGCCGCGCGGGTGACATGGCCTGCGCAGAGCTTGCGACGGCCAAGGCAAAGCCAACAGCGATCAACCTGATCATTCTCTCCTCCTATGTGAACCTCAAGAACGAGCGTTTCTTGAAGCATGCTGATCTGGTGACGCGCGCCTCGTGTTTGGCGAAAGGCTCAGGTCGCAAGACGAGCGCTAGAACTCGCTGGTATGAACCCCGTCCGACGAAGCGAAAATGGGTAGATGTACCGACTTTCTCTGGCGTAATTCCCGGAGCTGGTGGGGTCTCGGCCATACTCTCATGAGCCCAAGTATGCGCCAGGCGGGCATGCGCGTTGGGCAGACAGCGAGATCCTGCTTTGGGAGGCCCGCAGGCTCGCGACGTGGACTGGTTACCTTCCTGACACGGGCAGACGGCGCGCTGGCTGTGAACTTACAGGAGGTTGTCCATTCGATCCGCTTCGCGAAGCTGTTGTTGCCAACGTCAGTGATTCGCGGGGGAGCGAACCGAATGGACACTTACAACAATGCCCGCCTTACGCCAACAGGTCGAGAGCACATCGTGGAAAGCGGCCTCATCAAGGCTGAAGCCTCCAGCCCGAGAGGTCGGCCCTAATCGCGATTGCAGCGCACGCAAAATGAATTCCACAGCCGGCTGATCGATATCAGATACAAGTTCAGGAGCGTGGCGGGGCGATCACTGACGGCAGAATTCCGAGCAACTGATGAAAATCACCGATTGCTCTTCCCGCACCTTGTGCAACCGCCACGTGATCCGTGCTATCTGTCGCTGCCCTATATGAGCTGGCGAAAGCGCATCCAGGCGACAAAGGCGGGGCCATGACCGCACCGAATTCATCCATCCACATGAGCGGTTCGACTAAGGCAGACCCGAAGCAAGCGCTGCTAGTTGCTTCCGCCGCGGTTGCCGCACTCTTTTGGGGGGCTGGAGCTGCGCTTGCGCAGGATGACAGCAAAGCTCTGGCCGAAGAGCTCGCCAACCCGCTCGCCGCCCTTATCAGCGTACCGTTCCTGGGAAACTACAACGGGAATGTCGGTCCGGGGAGAAATGGTTCCCAATGGTTCGTGAACATCCAACCGGTAGTGCCGATTAAGCTCAATGCCGACTGGCATGTGATCTCGCGAACAATCCTTCCCGTAATGCTGAACCAGAACGACCTCTTCCGCGGCGCCGGCTCGCAGTCCGGTCTGCGCGACACGACGGAAGGACTCTATTTTTCGCCAAGCCGAGCGGTTAATGGCTTCAGCTGGGGAGTGGGGCCAATCTTTCTGCTGCCGACCGGAACCGATGAGCTGCTCGGCGCCGGGAAATGGGGTGCGGGTCCGACCGGGGTTCTTGTCTGGCAGGGCAGTGGCTGGTCGGTCGGCATTCTCGCCAACCACATCTGGTCCTTCGCCGGCGACGCCGACCGCGCCGATTTCGACCAAACATACCTGCAGCCCTTCATTGCCTATACGACACCGCAGGCGTGGACGTTTACGCTCCAGAGCGAAAGCACCTACGACTGGAAGACTGGCGAATGGTTGGCACCGATCAACTTCATGGTCGCCAAGATAGTCAAGCTTGGGGAGCAGCCGGTCAGCATCGTTGGCGGCGTGCGCTATTGGGCCGACTCTCCCGACACCGGTCCCCATGGTTTGGGCGGCCGGCTCGGGATGACCTTCCTGTTTCCGGCGCGATGATCGGGGTGATTGTTGATCGTGACGTGAAGCAGCGAACACCCACCAACCAGAGAAACGCACGTAATGATGTCTGACGCATAGGCAGTAGTGGTGAGCAGCAACGCAGCCGTGAGCATGCGGGGACAGCACGGCCCAAGAATTCTGGGCGCCTAAGGTATCAGGTCCTGGCGCAAGGCCTCGCATGCCGCGTGCGTTCGATTGCGGACGCCGAGCTTGGCCTCCGCCTTTTTCAAGTGGCTGCGGATCGTCTCTTCGCCGAGGCCGAGCGCTTGAGCAATGTCACGGGTTTGTCTTCCCGTCGACATCAGACGCAGGACGGCGAGTTCCCGGCTGGTCAAGCGGGCGCATGAACCTATTCGACCGGCATCCGGGCCAGCCAGTTGCTCCAGACGGAGTGCCGCGAAGTTGGCGGCGGCGAAGATCATGATCCGGCACGGTTGCGTCAGGATATTGGATAGCACTCTGCGCGACCAGAACGCCACCGCCCACCGGCCGCCGACGGGACAAGTCAATCCGTCGCGCATTCCGTATTTGAGAGCCAGCTCGTAAGACCACCGATCGATCCCAACAGGTTCGAACATCCGTTGAACCTCAGTCCAGGTATATGAAGCAAGGCTCGACCTGGCCAGGAACAAGAGCGGAGAGAATCTTCCCGGCGAGAGCGCGGTATGCTCTTCCCACCACCCATCCGGGATCATCCTTGTGAAGGAAAACGGATTTTCCAAGCTGAGCCGAGCTCCAGCCCGTGGCATTGACCGGGAAGCGCACTGCTCCCAGAACGCACAGCGGCAGGCTCTTGGTGGTGATGACGTGCAACGCGTCGAGCACGTCGTTTGGCGTTCGCAATTCTCCGATACGGCTCGCGTATTCGACCAGTCTCGCTTGAAGATCGGCAAAATGCGCGACGGGTGCGGTGCCGATCAATGACTGTGAAATCATCCCTTGCATGCGCGGCAGTGTTCGCCGCCTTCCCGGGCCCAACCATCGGAACTAACCCCGATTTGAGGATGGGAATTTGCCCGAAGCGCGGCGGCGAATGTGGGCCGGCAAGCGCTTCAGCACGGTCAATGTACCTCAGTACGCTGCCTGAGGAATGATGCAGAACCGCAGTCGCGCATACGGTGTGGGTCAACGATTGGCCAAAGCACGAGAAAGCGGCATGAGGATGATCAATCCGACGATCGCGACGACGATCACCATGACGACCACCCGGGGATCGCTGAAGCTCTGACTCCCTACCACCAGTGCGGCGGCAATGTTGCGCTGGGCAGTACCCAATGCCAGGACCCGCCTCGTGTCGTTGCCCGGTCCCCCGAGCAACCACCCAATGGCAAAACCTAGAGCGATGAACAGAAGGCCAGCGAGGATGCCGCGAGTGCCGAAGACTTCCAGAACCTTGTCGATGTTCGCTGCCGTGATCAGCAATACCAGCAGGATGAGGCTGAGGTTGGAAATCCGGTCAAGCACGGGCTTCACCCGTGCAGCCAATTCCTCATAGCGCGACTTTAGGGCAAGCCCGATGCCGAGCGGGAGCAGCATGAGCAAGACGAGCGACTGCGCGATCTTCGCCGGATTGACCGCGACACCCGGTAGCAGGAGCGGCAGCACCACCGGCAGATAACCGACTGTGACAACCATCAAGAGCACCATTGTGCCGACCGCAAAGGGGAGGTTGCCTTTGGCAAGCTCCGCCAGCTTCGGCAGGAATGGCGCGCCGGCCGCACATCCGAGCAGCAGCATGCCAACGCCCAGCGGTTCGTCGAGTCGGAGTAATGTCGACAAGGCGTAAGCGCAGAGCGGCATCAGGACAAAGTTGGACAACAGCGCGAACACGACTAGCCGAGGATTGCGCAGCGGCTGAACGATTTGAGAGATACTGAGCCCCACGCCCATCGCCAGCATACTTGAAATCACAAAGGCGAGCATGGCGATTGTCGATGCCTTGCTCAAAAGGTCCATTAACATCGGTGCCTCCAGCATCGGGATTTGAGCGGGCTCACGCGCCTGGCGACGATTTCGTCATGCCTTGTCTGTCAAGCTTCTTCCTAAAGCGCTCCGAGCTCACATCGAGTGAAGGCGTTCATTTCATCAGGGCGAGATTCCGCCAGAAGCTTTCTAGACTATCCGTGCCGCCGAAGAGCGTGGTGAAGTTTGTCGGAGTCCACGAGCACGATGTCTCCGACGCGCTGCTTGTTCGGCGGCATCCAGAGCAGGCAGTTGAACTCGGTGTTGCCGGCAGCGGTGAAGGGGTGCGGACGATCGGGATCAATGGGCTGGCGCGCCAGCAGATGGACCGACTTGCTGTTCTTTTCAGTAATCTCGTAGTGCGGCAAGTGTGGGTGAAAATTCAATGTTGGGACGTTCTTGAGGAGGCCCAGCTTGTCAAGGTCCCGGAACGCCGTGAGCGGCGCGATCTCCTTCGTGCCTTTGACGCGCGCCGGACACAGCCCGTAGGTATTGTGGACCGGCACATCAAGCGCCTTCATCAGCGAGCGGGTATATTGCCCGAAGCGTTGCTGGCGCGGGACGAGTGCGTCGCCGTGATGAAGGTATTCCATCTGCCGCTGCTTGAAGTCTTCGGTGAAGCCGACATCGTGGTGCGGAGCGAGCAGTAGACAGGTGCCTTCGCGCTTGAGCCACTCGCGGATGGCCGCAACTTCTTCCGGCGCAGCCTCCTGCTCGGAAAGAAGGTGGTCCAGCCCGAACACCAAGAGCGTGTCCGTGTCGGCCAAAATCCGTTCGTCGATTGGTAGCTTGTAGCCGGCCTGGTCGATGCGCTGGAATACAGCAACCGGGTGGCCGGTGGCTTCGCCGGCAATTTGCTGGAAGCTGAGCGTCGAGCGGTGGAACAGCTCCAACGTGCCGGCGATCCCCTGGAGGAATTGCGCAGCGCTCCACTCCGGCGTCTCGTAGGCCGGCCACAGCACGGTGCGGACTTCGGTCATGGTCGAGAAGCGATTCTCCATCGCCGCGGGATCTCGCTGGGATTCCCACGGGTAACTCCACGTCCAGTAGATGCTCAGGCGGCGTTTGCCCGCCGTGTATTTGCGAGGGATGTGGTTTTGGTTGTAGGTGCGTGCTGAAGTTGGTGCGCTCATGGCTGTTGCCTTACCTCTTTTTCGTTCCCTCAGTGATGCCAAGTGCCTTCTGCCTGATGTGCTTGCCAACTCATCTTCAGATTGAGTTCGCGTGCCGCGCTGGCTGCCACGCGAGCCAGGATTCCTGCGTAGGTAGGAAACGAGAGTGGAATATGAGCCAAGTCGTCCACCCGCATTTTCGCGGCGATGGCTATCGCCGCCACCTGGGTGATCTCCACTGCCCGTTCGCCAACAACGTGGCAGCCCAACATCCTGCAGGTCGTGCGGTCGACAATCAGCTTGCAGAAACCTGTTTTGCGCCCGTCAATGATTGTGCGTGTAGTCGAGTCGAAGCGTACGACCGCGACCACGACTTCGTGTGTTTCACGGGCCTTTGCTTCGGTGAGGCCCACTTGGGCATACTCCGGGTCCGTGAAGCTGCCGATAGGACTGACCGGGTCCCCAGTCGTCATCGTCGGACCTCGCACGGCGTTGGTAGCCGCCACGAAGCCGTCCTGTATCGCCTGCGGGACCAGCATCTGGCGACCGGTAATGTCCCCAGCGGCGAAGATGTGGGGCGTTGAGGTCCGCAGATACCCATCAACCTTCACGAACCCCCGATGATCGGTCTCGACGCCTGCCGTACCGAGGCTCAGCCCTGCAGCATCGATGACCCAGCCCACCGCCACGACCGCAAGTGTCGCCTCGGCGCTGTCCCGGTCGCCGCTCTTGGAGAAGTTCATTCGCACCCCCGTCGGGGTCTTCTCGAAAGACTCGATCGTGCCGAAGTTCTCATGCACCACGATGCCCGACTCTCGGAAAGCCGCCGAAACCGCTGCCGATACATCTTCATCCTCGCTCGGTAGGATGCGTGGGCCTGTCTGGAAGAGCTGGATTCGTGACCCATATGCGTTGAAAATCGAGGCGACCTGCACCCCCGTTGCCCCAGCGCCAACGACCAGCATCGACGGCGGTACGGAGGTTAAACGCCAGGCGTCGCTATGGGTACTTGCCAACTCGAAGCCGGGGACTGGGAGCCGCCGGCTCACGCCGCCAGTGCAAATGATGATCTTTTCAGCCTGAAGCCGTAGGCCGCCCTCGGTTTCGATGGTGTGCTGGTCGGCGAAGCGTGCAACGCCAGCGTGCTCGTGGACGGTCACTCCCAGGGAGTCGATCTGCTGGCGCAAGGAAGAATGCGCACGCGCATCCTTGACGACCTCGCGCACGCGCGTAAGCAGCCGGGGATAATCCAGCACCGGCTCGCTCACGCCGATGCCGTATTGACCTAGCTGTCGAGCTTCGCGGATCAGGCGGGCTGCATGGGCTAGGGTCCGCACTGGAACTGGTCCGTCGTTGGCTGCCATACCGCCGAACTCAGCACGAGTTACCAGCATGGTACGCGCGCCCAGGTCCGCAGCGCGGAGGGCGGCTAGTACACCCGCGGGTCCGGCGCCAATAACGATGATGTCGATCATGTCTGGCTATCCCGACGATCAACGGGACCTATTCCGTTCTAACGGACATCATCCAATGTCGCGAGGTATCGGAGCGCCTTGATGCCGGGGAGGAAGAAGTAGGCACCGCCCCTCACGGTCGTGAATGCCGGCAGGCCGGTGATCTTTTTGCGGATTGGCCGCTTGGGGATTTTGAATTCGAGCGTGCCGTCCTGAGTGCCGATGATCGGGTCGCGTTCGTTGCCGAGCTCGTGAAAATTCCGGTCGTTCGTCCAAACGTTTTGCGCGAACTCGAACTGTCGAATGAGGCTTGCGCAGATCACGAATGCTGCGATGCCGCGCTCCGCGCCGTCCTCCGGCGCGTCCTCCGGCAGATGGGGACCGTAGGTGGCACCGCGGCGGATCATGCGGCGGCGGTTCATGTTCGCGGCGGTATCGCGGGGGTTCATGCGGCGCATGTGCGAGCCGAGCGGAACCGCATAGCCGTGCGGATCCATCTGCTTGTAGTTGAAGTCGTTGTTCCGTTGCAGATCAGCGCCTAGCGCGGGATCGTCTTTCTCGGGCGCCAGTGTGAGCGGTGCGCCGCTGCGCCAGCGTCCCATCAGCTTCGCCGCGATCAACTCCTGTTCTTCGTGTGTCTTGCCGTGCTCGCGCAGGAAATCCCGAAACCTGCCCACATGCTCCTGGAGTTGGCGATAGGCCATATAGCTGCCGTTGCGGGAAAGAATTTCTGGTTGCGGCAGATTGGCGGGCGGCCCGTCTTCGTCCGGGTACCCGAGGACGAATTCGCCCGGCTTGAGCGGCGCGCCGGTGCCGGGCGTCGGCACTTCGCCAGTGCCCTCGATGACCGGCTGCGAGAGCCGGTCGCGATAGCCGAAGTGGTCGTGTGCATAGCCGAACGGCGGCGTCGCCTCTAGGTCCAGCGCGGAGAGCACCTCCACGCCTTGGCACTGCGCAACGAGTTTGTCGTGCTCTACCTGGCAGCGACCACGCTCGGCAGCATCGCGGGCAAACAGGATGGCGATGGCGTGAAGGTCCGGCCGGGCGAGGCCTCCCACCCAGTTGTCAGGATGATTCTCTCCGGTGTCGCCGAGCATCTCGGCGCGGGCAACCATGCCTTGCTTGAACTCTTCCGGGAACGTGGCCAACGAACCCTCATCGACGCCAAGTGCGCGCAGGCCGTTCCAGGTGAAGGCCAGCGTCACCCAGCGCTTGTCTTTTTCGACCGAAGCCATGACTTCCGCGGCCGACTGCGCCTTTTCACGAATTGCCGACAACCAGGCCCTTCCGCCCGCGGCGTCGCGAAACGAAAGAAATTCGTATCGTCCCGTGAGCGCGGGCGTCCGAGTCAGCAGGATGTGCTGGATGTCTTCATTTTCAAGCATGGCGCGACCCTCCGGCGGATCACTGCATCTGGTCGAGCATGTTCGAGAAGGCTGCCTTGAGCTTCAGGGCTTTCTTGATCTCGTCGGCGCTCACGAAGGGGTATTCGCCATATTCAAGGAAGCTCGGGCGCTGATGCTCGCGGACGAACTTGATGAATGCCGGGGCGTTCGTCTTCCAATCCTTCGGAAAGCCCTCCAAATTTTCGAAAACGGTGCTGAGACCAGATGCCGCAAAAAGTCCGACTGCATCCTCGGTGTATTTATCGAAGTCGGTGTCGAAGATGCCCATGTATTGGAAGTAAGTTTCCCCTTTGATCTTGAAGAGATTCCATCTGAGGTAATGCAGCTTGAGCACAGCGAGGATGTCAGGCTGACTAGCCACGGCCTTCTCGATGTTCTTGGCGTACTCATAGAAGGCTGGCTCCCGCCCGGGGATGATCTTCGCGATGATGGAGAAGCCGTAGCACGCCGGGGTCTTGGGAAAGATTGGGCCGTACCTGCCTTGCTCCACCTTGTCCTTGAAAAATCCCCCTTCGGGGATCGCCATGGCGGCGGGCTTCGTCCAATCCTCTCGCTTCGACGCATCTGTCATAACTCCGACCTTTCTTTTCTATGGTTCGAGAGACATCGACGTGTGCGAACCGCATTTTGCGATCGAAGCTAATCACAAGAAGTGATGAGTCCGAGCAGCATAGCATGCAGGGCCTTCGTGTCTGGACCATTGGCGCATCAGCCGTTTGCCCTATCATTGCCGGGTACAGCACCTGCACAAATCGGTAGAAATCCTGATTATCGGTAGGGTCGGCACCTACGGTGCGGGAGGCCTCGGACGTGGCCCGGAGCTTGTCCACGATTGCTTGGTGAGTTGGCGTCAGGCCTGGTCCCATAGTGTCCCGGAGCACTTGTAGTGCCCGTCGCACGCCGGCGCGTTGCGTATGGGCACCACGGTCGATCTGGGTTAAGAGCGGGAGTGAGAGGGCTGCGCTGAGCCCGTCTCAGCTGCCCCCGAAAGCTGCCGGAAATGCTGCAGGGCGGTGTTTAAGCCCGGCCGCGTGCCCCTCGCGCGCCATCCCCCGGCAAAACGCCGAAATCGCGGTGCCACCGTGCATCCCTCTTGCATCGACAGGCAGAAGTCAGACCTAGGTCCTTCTGCTGGCAGAGAATGCGGTTTAATGCATGATCAATCCCCGCTCGTCGGAAGGGTCGCCCGTGCAAACGGCAATGAACACTGTCTTCGCTGGGAAGCGCTAGGAACGCGTGTGAGGCGGGGCCTCGCGCCCGCACCTCTCCCCTTAGTTCCGCCGAAATCGTGGGTAACATGAGGTCCAGCAAGGAGTTGGACCATGACGCAGCGCACCCCGGACGATCTTTGGCGTGATTTCCCCAAGACGGCGACGGAGTTCGAGAAGCGGTTTGCGACCGATGCGGACTGCCGGGCGTACTGGATCGAGGCGCGCTGGGGCGGCAAGCCGGCGTGCGCGCGCTGCGGCTCGACGTACGTGTGGGCGATCCGCGACGGCACGACGTTCGAGTGCCGCGACTGCGACCATCAGACCAGCCTGACCGCGGGCACGGTGCTGGAAAAGACGCGCAAGCCCTTGAAGATGTGGTTCCGCGCCGTGTTCGAGATCTCGACGCGCCGCACCGGCATCTCGGCCATGGACCTGATGCGCATCATGGGGTTCGGCTCGTACAAGACGGCGTGGAGCTGGCTGCACAAGCTGCGGGCGGCGCTGGTGCGGCCGGAGCGCGAGCCGCTCGGCCCTTTCGTGCAGATGGACGAGGCGCTGGTGGGGGGAAAAGGCGGCCCAAACAAGGAGCTGGTGCTGGTGGCGGCGGAGGTGGACGGCCGCGTGCGCCTCGCCCACGCCGAGACCAACGATAAGGCGACGCTCAGGCGCTTCGCCGACGGGCAGGTCGCGCCCGACGCGCGGATCGTCACGGACGGGCTGGCCAGCTACGATGGCGACAGCCTGGGTGCGCGGCCCTACCAGAGGATCGTTCAGACCAAGGCCGAGCGGCGCCAGGGCGATGCCCTGCAGGTCTGCCACTGGACCATCTCGCTGCTGAAGCGCTGGCTGCTCGGCACGCACGCGGGCGCGGTCGGCTCGAAGCACCTGCAGGCCTACCTCGACGAGTTCGCCTTCCGCCACAACCGGCGCAGAACCAAGGGTGTCGGCCGGATCGCGGCGCGCGTCATCGAGCGGCTCGTGGCGCGCCAGCCGCTGACCATGCGTTCGCTGATCGACGACACACGCCGCTGCCGCTGGTTTCGGTTACCTGCGCTAACGGCATAGGTATGCCTCGCGCCACCCTACTCCAGGTACCACCCCACGCCGCAGCCAGCCTCAGGGTGCCGTTTCCGCCGTTTCTGGGCGGCATTTGCCCGGGGAGGGGCCGATCGGCCCCATTGTAACCGTTTGCGGCACCGGAACGCCTGTTGAGGCGCTCACGTCCTGAATACAGCAGGTTTCAGTACTGCTTGGACACAACGATCTCGTACTGGAGACAGAAAATGCTCGCTCAAGAAGGCAGCTGCACCCCCGGATACCTGCCGAAGTTGCTGCGCTGCCGAAGTCTTCAGCCCTGTGCCATAGGCAAACTCATGCGTCGCAGCAAGAGACGTGCACTGGTTTCGTCTTGGATACGGTAGATGGCGTCGTCGGCCCGGACAAGACGCTGGTCGTCGGTGACCGCCCGGGACAAAGGCTAGGGCCTGTTGACATTAGGGGATTCCCACGGAGTCGCAATTGTGATTCAAGCTCGCAACTGAAGGGAGGCGAGCTTGATTCGGCGATCTCTGACGAATGCGCGGTGGGAGCGCATCGAGAAGCTGTGTCCGGGCAGGGAAGGCGACAAGGGGCGGCACGGCGAGGACAATCGCCGCTTCATTGAAGCTGTTCTGTGGATCAACCGAACAGGGGCCCCCTGGCGCGACCTGCCCGACGAGTTCGGCAAGTGGAACAGCCAGTACCAGCGCTTTCGAACGTCGTGTCGAAGACGCGCCTCCGGCACGATGGGCGAAGAAGGGCGTTTGGGAGCGTATCTTCAATGAGTTGCGTGAAAGTCCGGACTGCGAATATCTCATCATCGACGCTACCATCGTCCGCGCACATCAACATGCAGCGGGCGCAAAAAAGGGGCACCGATGACGAGGCGACCCCCGGATCTAGTCCGAGGGCGCGTTCGCGCGGCGGTCCCAGCACCAAGATCAATGCCGTGGTCGATGCGCTCGGCAACCCGCTGCGGTTTATTCTGACCGGCGGGCAAGTTCACGACAGCAAGCAAGCCGAAGCTCTGATCGACGGCTTCGATTTTGACAAAGCGCTCGCAGACAAGGGCTACGACGCCATGACACAGGTTCGGATATTGGTCGCTGACAACCATGAGGTGGCACGCTTGGGACTGCGCGCGCTCTTAGCCGTGCGGTCGGGATGGGAAGTAGTCGGGGAAGTCGGGGATAGCGAGGATGCGATACGCAAGGTGATCGAGCTGAAGCCCGACGTGGCCATCCTTGATTGCGGGTTACCGCTTGTGGGCGGCTTGGAAGCTGCGCGCGCGAGGCTACCTCCTCAAGTCTGATGCCAAGGAAGACCTCTACGCGGCGGTCAAATCGGTCGCGGAGCGCCGGCCGTTCTTCACAGCGAGCGTCTCAAAGATGTTGCTCGAATCATACCTCGGGAGTAACCGGCAGGAAGAGCCCCTGACGAACCAGGAGCGTGTCATCGTCCAGCTGGTTGCTGGGGGCAAGAGCAACAAAGAGATCGCCCGCATCCTAAACCTAAGCGTTAAGACCGTGGAGACCCATCGGTCGAATGCGATGGACAAGCTCGGCATTTCTTCGCTAGGGGAACTCGTGCGCTACGCTATCCGGACCAAGCTGGCAGAACCCTGAACCACCCCGGATCTGTCGGAGGCTCCAAATCTTGTGCTGCCTTTTGAAGCAGAGCGGCGCCCCGCCAACGGACCAAGCCGGCTGGCCAGCTCTCACAGTGATTCTTGAGGTGCAATGAATTTGACCATGGGGTATCCGAAGAATGCAAGCGCTCATGTCCGCCGAGCCCCTCCCGAACGATGCTAAATTGCCTCGCCAAGAAGCCACCCAACCCACCAGCCGTCTCGGCCTAACCAGGGACAACCTCTTGAGGGTTCACATCTAACCCTTCACCACACGCACGAACGCGGCGTACAGGCTTCCTAAGCATCCCCAGGCCGCTTTGCCCCCAAATCGCGGCTTTGCCGACGAATGGACACCAGTAGAAATACACCACACAGCGCCATGATCCCACCCAGTATTGCATAGCCTAACATGCCGAGGGACAAGCCGATGACACCGAGCCCGGCGCCGCAAAGGATCATTAAGGCCGCGCCAACAATCCACACCATCAGTCACCGTCCATTCAGCTTTCGCCCGCTTAGCCAACCTCTCAAGAGCGCTGGCGCTACGGGAGGGAATGACTCTACGCACCAGCCGACCGCGCCGTCAGTCGTGGATAACCACGATTTCGAAGGTTGGGACAATTGAGTCTCAGTTGCGCGGATTTCAGCGTCGGCGGGCGTGACGGCGGGCGGATGTGGTCACGCATCTGCCGTTATGCGCAACCGGGCACCATCTTGCCGGGGATCAACCAATTGGCAAGCCGCCCCTCCTGGTCCACCTGCAAGCCGCCGAGCACGGTCATCTCGAGATGCCCGCCGCGGATGAGACCGAAGGACATGGCGCTGTCGAAGGTCGATGCACCGGGCAGCGCCGTGATCGGCCGCCCACCGGCATCGGTAAGCCGCGCCTGCGTCATGACCTCCTCGGGGATCGCGCCGCTGCCGATCAGCCCGTTCTCAGACTGGAAGAAGACCCGCACACCCTCGGGCAGGTAGTTGGCGACAAGCGTCGGAATGCCGATGCCGAGATTCACGAGCATGCCGGACTTGAGTTCCCGGGCGATGCGCTTGGCGATGGTGTCCTGGGCGTTCATGAGCATCACGCGTGGGCGATTAGAAAGTCGACCAGCGACACCGGGGTCGCGACGTGATCTGGTGCGATCACGCCGACCGGCACGATGTGTTCGCACCTCTCCCCTTAGTTCCGCCGGAATCGTGCGTAACATGAGGTCCAGCAAGGAGTTGGACCATGACGCAGCGCACCCCGGACGATCTTTGGCGTGATTTCCCCAAGACGGCGACGGAGTTCGAAAGCGGTTTGCGACCGATGCGGACTGCCGGGCGTACTGGATCGAGGCGCGCTGGGGCGGCAAGCCGGCGTGCGCGCGCTGCGGCTCGACGTACGTGTGGGCGATCCGCGACGGCACGACGTTCGAGTGCCGCGACTGCGACCATCAGACCAGCCTGACCGCGGGCACGGTGCTGGAAAAGACGCGCAAGCCCTTGAAGATGTGGTTCCGCGCCGTGTTCGAGATCTCGACGCGCCGCACCGGCATCTCGGCCATGGACCCCCGCCTTCGCCGGCTCTGATGCGCATCATGGGGTTCGGCTCGTACAAGACGGCGTGGAGCTGGCTGCACAAGCTGCGGGCGGCGCTGGTGCGGCCGGAGCGCGAGCCGCTCGGCCCTTTCGTGCAGATGGACGAGGCGCTGGTGGGGGGAAAAAGCGGCCCAAACAAGGAGCTGGTGCTGGTGGCGGCGGAGGTGGACGGCCGCGTGCGCCTCGCCCACGCCGAGACCAACGATAAGGCGACGCTCAGGCGCTTCGCCGACGGGCAGGTCGCGCCCGACGCGCGGATCGTCACGGACGGGCTGGCCAGCTACGATGGCGACAGCCTGGGTGCGCGGCCCTACCAGAGGATCGTTCAGACCAAGGCCGAGCGGCGCCAGGGCGATGCCCTGCAGGTCTGCCACTGGACCATCTCGCTGCTGAAGCGCTGGCTGCTCGGCACGCACGCGGGCGCGGTCGGCTCGAAGCACCTGCAGGCCTACCTCGACGAGTTCGCCTTCCGCCACAACCGGCGCAGAACCAAGGGTGTCGGCCGGATCGCGGCGCGCGTCATCGAGCGGCTATCCGGGACCTCGGGAGGCGAGCCGAACCTCCCGAGGTCCCCGCTCGGAGCGCTGCTCGCCCAAGCGCTCGCATCGCTCCGTCGGGGATGACGTGGTGCGGCTACCGCTTCACCACGGCATCGATGGCCATCAGCTCGCGCAGCAGGCCTTCGAGGTCCCGCAGCGGCACCATGTTGGGGCCGTCGGAAGGCGCGTTGTCGGGGTCCTGGTGCGTCTCGATGAAGAGACCCGCCACGCCCACCGCCACGGCGGCGCGCGCAAGCACCGGCACGAAGCTGCGGTCGCCGCCGGAGGACGTGCCCTGGCCGCCGGGGCTCTGCACGGCGTGGGTGGCGTCGAAGATCACGGGGCAGCCGATCCGGGCCATGATGGCGAGCGCGCGCATGTCGACGACCAGCGTGTTGTAGCCGAACGAGGCGCCGCGCTCGGTGACCAGCACGTTGGCGTTGCCGCTGCCGGTGACCTTGGCCACCACGTTGCCCATGTCCCAGGGGGCCAGGAACTGGCCCTTCTTGACCTTGACGGCACGTCCGGTCCTGGCCGCGGCGACCAGGAGATCGGTCTGCCGGCACAGGAAGGCAGGGATCTGGAGCACGTCCACCACCTCGGCCAGCCGTGCGCACTGGCCGGCCTCGTGCACGTCGGTGACCACGGGGAGGCCGAGGCTCTCGCGGATCTCGGCGAACACCGGCAGCGCGCCGTCGAAGCCCGATGCCGCGCCTGGCCGCCGAGCGAGGTGCGGTTGGCCTTGTCGAAGGAGGTCTTGTAGACGAGCCCGATCCCGAGCCGGCCGCAGATCTCCTTCAGCGCGGAGGCCATCTCCAGCGCGTGGCCACGGCTCTCCATCTGGCAGGGGCCGGCGAACAGCGCGATCGGCCGGTCGTTGGCAAAGGTGACGTTGCCGATGGCGACCGCGGCGTTGGGCTGTTGATCGCTCATGGCAGCATCATTGCGTAAGCCATAGCACGTTGCCGCCACGTTTTCGCAGCGCTGCGCGCGGCGTCTGCCGAGCTCCGGCAGCCGTCCGCTTAATCCCCGCTGTACGGGGCGGCTGCTACCATGGATTCGCTCCCAAAGCCTGCGACGGATGCGCCCATGCGCCTGCTCGACCTCACCATCAAGCTCCTCGGCCTCTCGGAGACGATGCATCGCTGGCGCGGCCTGATCCGGGAGCTGGACGCCAGCCGGCGCGAGAAGGTCGCCCGCTACGCCGAGAGGATCGCCGAGACACTCGGCCGGGCCGCTGCAGCGCTCGCGAGGCTGGAGAACGAGCCCGGCTCGGCCCGCGCGGCGCGCGACGGCCGCCCGCGAGCTCGGCCGCATCGCCGGCTATGTCGACGACATCGTGCGCGCGCTGGAGCAACACCTTGACGGGCGCAAGCTGGCTGGCGTTAAAAGGCGGCTCGACCAGCTGGGCGGCAAGGGGCCGCTCCGAGGACGCTGGCCGGCGCTAACGCCGGGCGCATCGAGCGGCTCCTGGAGGCGGAGGGCTACTTCAGGGCGCTGGCCGACGGCTTGAGGGCGTAGGTTGGGTCAAGCCCGGCGCAAGCCGGGCGCCGACCCAACGAACGGAGCGATTGGAACGATCGAGGGGAGGCGGCGAGGAGCCATGGACAAGTTCACCACCCTGACCGGCGTCGCGGCGCCGCTGCCGATGATCAACGTCGACACCGACGCCATCATCCCCAAGCAGTTCCTCAAGACCATCGCAGCGCACCGGCCTCGGCAAGCACCTGCTCTACGAGCTGCGCTACGACGAGGACGGCAAGGAGAAGCCCGATTTCGTGCTCAACAAGCCGGCCTACCGCAAGGCGCAGATCCTGGTGGCGGGCGAGAACTTCGGCTGCGGCTCCTCGCGCGAGCACGCGCCGTGGGCGCTCCTGGACTACGGCATCCGCTGCGTGATCGCGCCCTCGTTCGCCGACATCTTCCACAACAACTGCTTCCAGAACGGCATCCTGCCGATCAAGCTGCCGCAGGAGGACGTGGACAAGCTGATGGACGACGCCAGCCGCGGCTCCAACGCCACCATCACCATCGACCTGGAGAAGCAGGAGATCCGCGGCCCCGACGGCGGCTGCATCACGTTCGAGATGGACCCCTTCCGCAAGCGCTGCCTGCTGGAGGGCCTGGACAACATCGGCCTGACGCTGGAGAGCGAGAAGGCGATCGGCGAGTACGAGGCGAAGGTGCAGGCCGCGCAGCCGTGGGTTTGATGTCATCCCGGGCCTTGTGCCCGGGATCCATTTATCAGCTTGCTTCGGAGCTTGCGGATGGATGGATCCCGGCGACCAGCGCCGGGATGACAAGCCTGTGCGCTCGTTTCAAATCACCTCACGCGGCGGCGCGGCCGAGGGCGGGGCGGTCGGACAGGCGCCGCCATTGCAGCACCAGGGCGGTGACCAGGCAGAGGTGGAGGAGGTTGGCGGCGATGCCGGTGGCGAAGGCGGGGGCGTAGAAGCCGGCGCGGTCGTAGATGACGCCGGCGATCCAGCTCCCCGTCGCCATGCCGGACATGGCGGTGAGCAGGAGGGCCGGGATGCGCCAGCTCGGCCTCGCGCGCCGGGAACAGCTGGCGGATGGTCAGCACGTAGGCCGGAACCAGACCCGAGAAGCCGAGGCCGAAGGCTGCCGCAACGACGAACAGGCCCGCCTCGTCCTGGGTCAGCAGGAAGCCCAGCATGGTCGTGGCTTGCGCCAGCGAGCCGACGACCAGGGTCATGAGACCGCCGATGCGGTCCGAGATCCACCCCCACAGCTGCCGGCTGAGGAACGCGCACACCAAGAGGACGGAGAGCATGGCGGCGCCCGTGGTTGCACTCAGGCCGACGTCGCCGCAGAAGGCGATCAGATGCGAGGCCGGGATCGCCATCGGCACGCAGCACAGGAACGAGGCGGTGGCGAGCAGGGCGAAGGCGGCGTTCGGCGGCAGGCCGAGGACGGTGCTCTTGCCGGCGGCGGCCGCGGCGCCCGGCGTCGGCTCCGGCTGCTCCGGCGCCGCATGCAGGAACAGCGCCGCCATGCGGCAGCACCACCCCCACCACCAGGATGCCGAAGCCCACCATGGATTGCCGCCAGCCGTAGACGGCAATCACGCGCTCGAAGATGGGCGGCCAGACCGCCCCGGCGATGTACTGGCCGCTGGCGACCAGCGCGAGCGCCGCGCCGCGCCGCACCTCGAACCAGCGGGTGACATAGACGTAGAGCGGCGCGTGGATGGCGGCGTTGCCGAGCAGGCCCATGAACAGGCCATGGCCGACATAGAGCTGCCAGGCCTCTCCGCCCGCCGACAGCATCAGCCCAATGCACACCATGACGGCGCCCAGCATGACCACGCGCCGCACGCCGAACCGGTCGGCGAGCCAGCCCATGGCCAGTCCGCCGACGCCGGTCCCGACCATGCTGAGGGAAAGGGCGGCCGACGGGACGGAGCGGTAGCCGCCGAGATCGGATGCGACGGCCTTCAGGGCGACGGTCACGATCAGGGGTGCGGCAAGGCAGACGGACGCAATGGCGAGGGACGCAACGGCGACCTGCCAAGCTTCCCTGCTGTCGATCTTGCTGCTCACTGCGTCATCCTCGTCAGCGCGTTGGGCCGGTGCTGCCCAAAAATGCATCGGGACTGCCCGAAAAATGCACCATGGATGACGCCTTGTCGCCCGGACAAGGCGCATATCAGCCATCGGGACGCGGTGCCTGGGAAGATTGGGAGGGCCGCGGATGGAGCGGGCGTGAGCCCGCCCTACCGGGCCCGCAGGACCGTCACTCGAGGAGGCGGGTGACGATCCCGGCGCCGACGGTGCGGTTGCCTTCGCGGATTGCGAAGCGGGACTTCGCCTCGATCGTGACCGGCTTCATCAGCTCGACCGTAAACACGGAATGGTCGGCGCTATTCAATCCAAGGTCCAGGCCGGCGTCAAGGCGGAGGTCATCGCCGAGCATTTCACGCGCGAGCCCTGGAGGGGAGCCGCTCGGTGCTCAGGTCGCCTTGCCGGAGTTATCCAGCAGACCGAGGACGAGACGCACGATCAAGTCGCGCTCCGTCGGCCTGCTCTCTGCGATCAGGAGCGCAAGGGCAACGAGCGCGTTGTCGGTAGAGCGTGACTGGTCGGTCCGATGAGGCAGTATTGATTCTTCGAATATTGGTCCCCCTTTCCAGCCCGCCTTCGGAGAACACCTTGCGAACATGGTGAGAGATCACCGGCTGTGAGCGACCGAACAACTTGCCGATCTGCGCTTGCGTCAACCAGACCGTCTCGTTGTCAATCCTGACGTTGATCTGCACATCGTCGCCAGGGGCGACGAACCGCACCTGATCCGGCGAGGTCACGGACAGCGGGTTGCTCATGCGGCATTGCAGCTGCGCGTCTGCAGATCGGCCAGTCCTTCGGCGTATGGTAAGCGTACAGCAGGGCCCAACTGGAGGGCCTCGTTACAGTTTGCATTCCGGCTGGCAGCTGCAGGATCACGCCGAGTTGGCGCGTGCCACGAAGCTGTCCACCACGCGCTTGCGGCCGGCCTTGTCGAAGTCGACGACGAGCTTGTTGCCATCGACCTCGGCCACCTCGCCGTAGCCGAACTTCTGGTGGAACACCCGCTCGCCCGTGACATAGCCGCCGCCGCGGACGGTCGCGGAGGCCACCAGATCGCCCTCGATGGTCAGTGGGGCCGGCAGAGCGACGGCGGTCCCCGCGCGCCCACTGCTCCTTGGCGCGCTGCCAGCCGGGCGTGGCATAGCCGCTGGCAAAGCCGGCGCCCGGCTCGTCGAAGCGGCTGCGGCCGTAGGGATTGAACCGGCCAGCTCCGCCACCGCCGTAGGGGCTCGCGGACTCCAGCACCTCGACGTGCTCGGCAGGCAGCTCGTCGACGAAGCGCGACGAGTCTGCGGTTTGCCACAGGCCGCGATTGCGCCGGTTCTGGGCGAAGCTCACCTTGGCCGCGCGCTTGGCGCGGGTGAGGCCGACGTAGGCGAGGCGCCGCTCCTCCTCCAGGCCGGTGTCGCCGCTTTCGTCCAGGCTGCGCTGATGCGGGAACAGGCCCTCCTCCCAGCCGGGCAGGAACACCACGTCGAACTCCAGGCCCTTGGCGGCGTGCAGCGTCATCAGGGTAACGCGCTCCTCGCCGTCGGCGGTGTCGGCGTCCATGACGAGGGCGACGTGCTCCAGGAAGCCCTGCAGCGTCTCGAACTCGTCCATGAAGCGGATCAGCTCCTTCAGGTTCTCGAGCCGGGCGTGCGCCTGGGGGCTCTTGTCCTGCTGCCACATCTGGGTGTACCCGGACTCGTCGAGGATCAGCTCGGCCAGCTCCGTGTGGCGCATGCCCTCCATGGCGCGGCGCCAGCGCTCGAACGCGGCGATCAGGTCGGCGAGCGACCGGCGCGCCTTGCCCGCCAGCTCCTCCGTGTCCACGATCTCGCGCGCGGCCGCATGGAGCGGGATGCCGCCGCGCGCGCGCGCCAGCTCGTGGATGCGCCTGAGGCTCGTGTCGCCAAGCCCGCGCTTGGGCACGTTGACGATGCGCTCGAACTTGAGGTCGTTGGCGGGATTGAGGGTGATCTCCAGATAAGCGATGGCGTCCTTGATCTCCTGGCGCTCGTAGAAGCGGGGGCCGCCGACCACGCGGTAGGGCAGCCCGAGCGTGACGAACCGGTCCTCGAAGGCGCGCATCTGGAACGAGGCCCGCACCAGGATGGCGATCTCGTCGAGGCGCTGGCCGCCCTTGCGCAAGGCCTCGATGTCGTCGGCGATGGAGCGTGCCTCCTCCTCGTCGTCCCAGAACGCGGCGACGCTGACGCGCTCGCCCATCGCGTCGTCGGTGAAGAGCGTCTTGCCGAGACGGCCCTTGTTGTGGGCGATGAGGCCCGCAGCGGCGGCCAGGATGTGACCTGTGGAGCGATAGTTGCGCTCGAGCCGGATCACGGTGGCATCGGGGAAGTCCAGCTCGAAGCGCAGGATGTTGTCGACTTCCGCGCCGCGCCAGCCGTAGATCGACTGGTCGTCGTCGCCCACGCAGCAGATGTTGGGCGTGCCGCCGGCGAGCAGGCGCAGCCACAGATACTGGGCGATGTTGGTGTCTTGGTACTCGTCGACCAGGATGTAGCGGAACCTCTGCCGGTAGTCCGCCAGCACGTCCGGGTTGTCACGGAACAGGCGCAGCACCTCGAGCAGGAGGTCGCCGAAGTCGGCCGCATTCAGCTCCTTGAGGCGCTGCTGGTAGGCGGCATAGAGCGCCGCGCCCTTGCCCTCGGCGAAGCCGAAGGCCTCGCCGCGCGGCACCTTGTCGGGCGTGAGGCCGCGGTTCTTCCAGCCGTCGATCAGGGCGGCCAGCTGGCGCGCCGGCCAGCGGTCCTTGTCGAGGCCCTCGCCCTCGATCACCTGCCTGATGAGGCGCAGCTGATCGTCGGCATCGAGAATGGTGAAGCCTGACTTGAGGCCCACCAGCTCGGCATGGCGGCGCAGGATCTTGACGCCGATGGCGTGGAAGGTGCCGAGCCACGGCATGCCCTCGACCGCGCCGCCCACCAACGCGCCGACGCGCTCCTTCATCTCGCGCGCGGCCTTGTTGGTGAAGGTTACCGCGAGGATCTGCGAGGGGCGGGCCCGTCCGGAGCTCAAGATATGGGCAATGCGTGTGGTCAGGACGCGGGTCTTGCCGGTCCCGGCGCCTGCGAGCACCAGAACGGGCCCGTCGAGCGCTTCGACGGCCGCGCGCTGTTCCGGGTTGAGATCGGCGAAGTAGGGGGCCTCCACGCGTCCCAGCGCCCGCGCCGATATCGACATCGACCCGCCCGGCGCAGGACCGGTGGGCACCCCCCGAGCGGTCGTCTCTCGATTCGAGGCCATCCCCTGCAACTATAGCACCCGGTAGGGCGAGGCAACCGCACCCGCCAAGCCTTCACCAGGCCTTCCCACACCCCGCCGACGACCGCCTAGTTGCCAAATTCCCGCGCCAGACTTGCGTGCGCGCTTGTGATAGTCTCAACCTCGAGCGCGATGGCGGTAACGGGGGTGGGCGCCCCTCGGCCCCCATGAGGTCCATGAGCCCATGAACCATGAGCCCATGAACCATGAGGTCATGACCCCATGAGGTACGTGGGATCCGCGCAAGGGATAAGGCCGTAGAAGCATGGGTTGCTGCGGAAGAACGCAAGCTTTGGCGCACCCTGGCAGGGTGCGCCGGGCATCGCACGCACGCCCGCGGCTGCGCAGCCCGGCGGCGCCGACCCGGGGGGCGGCGCCATGAATAACCTGCTCATTGCCATTGCGGTCTTCGTCATAACGGTGATCGCGGCACTGTTCGCAGTTCCCTATTTCATCGACTGGAACAGCTATCGCGGCTGGTTCGAGCAGGAGGCGAAGAACGTCATCGGCCGCGAGGTGCAGGTCGACGGCGACGTGAAACTCTATCTGCTGCCGAGCCCCTACTTCCGCCTGGAGAAGGTGCGCATCGGCGATGGGTCGACGAATCTCAGCGGGCACTTCTTCAAGACCGACAGCCTGAGCATCAAGCTGTCGATCGCACCGTTGTTCAGCGGGGTGGTGGAGGTGCACGAGATCGAGTTCCAGCGCCCCGTGCTGCGCCTGGCGCTCGACGCGAAGGGCGCCTGGAACTGGCAGAGCTTCGCCCAGGCGCTGCGCTCGACCGGCTACGTGCCCGCCAATGTCGCGCTGGCCTCGCTCAGGATCCGCGACGGGGTGCTCGCCCTGCACGGCTCGGACGGTGCCGAGTATGGCCGGCTCGAGGGGCTCAACGGCGAATTGTCGGCTCCCGCGCTCGAGGGGCCGTATCGCTTCAAGGGGGAGTACGGCGGCCCTGCAGGAAGCAAGCGCGACCTGAGACTGGCGACGAGCCTGCCCGAGGCCGACGGGTCCGTTCCCTTCCGGATATCGCTGCGGCTTTCTGAGACCAACACCTCCTACCTCATCGACGCGCGCGCCATCGACCTCATGGGCAAGACGCGCATCAAGGGCAACCTGACGGCGCGGCTGCCCCTCCCCGGTCGCTCGCTCCTGGGCACACAGAAGCGCTCCCCGGGCGAAAACCCGGACCTGGAGCCGGCGAGCGACGGGCGCGAAGGCTTCGAGCTGAAAGCGGCAGTCGAGGCCGACGCGTCCGGCGCAACCCTGCCTGAGCTCACAATGACCTTCGACCAGAGCGGCAGGCTGCAGGTCCTTGCCGGCACCCTGCGCGCGAACTGGCGCAAGGCGCTCACCCTCGACATGGACCTCTCCTCGCGCTGGCTCGACCTCGATCGGGTGGTGGGCATCGCGCGGGGCACCGCCGCCATCGACGGCCTCGCCAAGCTCGCCGCCTGGGCGCAGGAGCTGTTGCCCGCCGATGGCCGGGCGCGGGTGCGCCTCGAGATCGAGCAGGCCAATCTGGGTGGCGAGGCGGTCGGACCGGTGCGGTTGCGGCTCGCACAGTCGGGCAGGAAGCTCGAGATCGAAGACCTGCGCCTGGAGTTGCCGGGCGGCACCAATGCCGTGCTGAAGGGCGCGATCGCGGCGGAGACAGCGGATGCGCCCGCATTCAAGGGCCGGCTCAACCTGCGCGGAACGAGCGCGGCGCGCTTCTTGACCTGGGCGACCGGGCAGAAGGTGTCGCTCGGCACGAGCGCCGACCATGCGCCCTTCGAGATCCGCGCCGGGCTTGTCGTCGATGCCACCCTGGTCGCCGCCCCCGACCTCAACGGCAGCCTGGCGGGCACCATGCTCGGCGGGAGCCTGCGCTACAAGTGGGCCGGCCGGCCGGAGCTCGTGGTCGCGCTGGAAGGGCCGAAGCTCGATGCGCGCGGACTGGTCCCCGAGGGGTTCAATCTCATCGACGCTCTCGATCGCCTGACCCGCACGTCATTCGCCAAGGCCGACGGGAAGGCACCCGGAGCCGCGGCAGCCGACCTCGACGTGCGCGTGAAGGCCGGGCAGCTCGTCACGGCCGAGCGCACCTACCGCGACTTCGGCGCGGCGGTGGCGATGAAGGGCGGCAATCTCAAGCAGCTGCGGCTGCGTCTCCTCGGCGACGAGGGCTACAGCCTCGAGCTGGAGGGCGCCGTGGACAACCTGGCGGCACAGCCCAAGGGGAGTTCTCAAGGGCGCCGTCATGGCCGAGACCGCCGCCGGCATCGCCCCTCTGGCGGAGCTGCTGGGGCTGCCCGCTGCGCTTCGCCCCGGCGATACCCGCGAGCGCACGATCGTACCGCTGCGCCTTGCCGGCACGCTCACGTTCGGGGTGCGGACGCCGACGGCGGCCGACCTGGTGCTCGACGGCGAGGCCAACGATGCAACCGTCAAGATCAACGCTCGCCTCGATGGCGGCGCCGGCGGCTGGCGCAGCGGTCGCGCGGACCTGACGGCCTCGGTGCAGTCCGCCAACGCCGCCAAGGTCACCGCCCTGCTGCTCACCGGAGGCTTGGCCACGGGACCGGGCGACGGCGCCAAGCCGGGCCGCCTGCTCATCCGCGCCAACGGCATCCCGTCCGAGGGGCTGGCGACGGTCGCCTCGCTCGAAGCCGGCGACGTCGGAATGAGCTTCCGGGGCCTGCTCCGCACGACCGACGCCGGGGCCAAGGCGGAGGGCGATCTCGAGCTGCGCGCCGGCAGCGCCACGCCGCTCATGACACTCGTCGGGCTTGCACCGCCCCTGCGGGCGGACGGCGTGCCGGTCAGCGGCAAGCTCAAGCTCTTCATCGAAGGCAGCTCCATCGGCGTCGAAAAGCTTACCCTCCAGGCTGGCGCCGCGCGGTTCTCCGGGCGCCTCGCGCTGACGGACGCCGGCGGCCGGCGGCGCATCGATGCGAGCCTCACCACCGACGAGGCCACAGTACCGGGGCTCCTGGGCCTCCTGCTCGACCAGCGCCATGCGGCGGCGGGCGTGGCCGAGGCGATCCTCCACGGCCGCCAGAGCCCCTGGCCGGACGAGCCGTTCAGCGCATCCGTCCTCGACGGCTTCGAGGGCCAGATCGTCCTGACGAGCAAGCGCCTGACGGTGGCGGAGGGCCTCGCTCTCGATCGCGCAAAGATTACCGCCGTGCTCCGACCCGGGAAGCTCGACTTGACGGAGATCGTGGGCTCCGGCCTGGGCGGAGAAATCAAAGCCGCCGTGAGCATCGACAAGGCTGCGGCAGGTGCCGAGGTGCGCGGCAAGCTCGACTTCCGGGTTCGGCTGGAGGAGATCGCGGGCGGCGGCTCGGGGAGCGCCAGCGGCCCCGTGAACGGCAGCATCAGTTTCAGCGGGCGCGGCCTGAGCCCGCGCGCCGTCATGTCGGCGCTGCAGGGCCAGGGCAGCGTGACGTTCGGCAGCGAAGCGAAGCTCACCACGCTGTGGCCGGGTGCCGTCTCGGCTGCCGCCGATGCCGCGCTGAAGGCCGAGGCAGGCAAGCTCGTGGCGACGCTGCGGCAGCGTCTGGCGGCGGACCTGGGCAAGAGCGGCCTCGCGCTCGAGCGCAAGGCCGCCGCACTAGAGCTGGCCGACGGGCAGCTACGCTTGAAGGCGCTGGTGATCGACACGGACGCAGGACGGGCCAGCGGAGCCGTGCGTCTGGATCTCGGCGGCCTCACGCTCGACTCGCAATGGCGCCTCGAGGCTCCGGGCGCAGACGGCAAGCCGCTCCCGCAGGTCAACGTTGCCTATCGAAGCGCGCTCGCCTCGCTCGGTGCGCTGGAGCCGCAGATCGATGCGACGGCCCTCGAGCAGGAGCTCGCCGCGCGCAGGATCGCGCAGGACATGGATGAGCTGGAGCGGCTGCGCAAGCTCGAGGAGCAGCGCCGGCTCGACGAGCAGGAACGGCTGCGCAAGCAGTTCGAGAAGCTGCCCGCAATCCCGCCTCCGACGCCCCCAGGTCCCGTCGCGCCCAACCGCGAGACACCGCCGGCCAAGCCGGGATAGCTCGAGCCGCGAAGTCGACCGGAGGGTCGGCAGGTTTTCAGAAGTCACATCACATGTGCGCCGCCCCAACGAGCTGGGGGACACCACGGGCATCGACCTGCAGAGTTCGGTTGCCTAGACTAGACGAGGCGTTTCGAATTGCGTTTCGGTTGTTGTCCGGCCAAGCCGATCTGTCGGCTCGGGCACGGTGAGCGCGAGAAGCAGGCATGAGCCCCGGATACTACCGCTTCCCCACGCTTCATTCCGACAGGCTCGTGTTCGTCTCGGAGGACGACCTCTGGGCGGTGCCGGCCGCGGGCGGCGTCGCCCGGCGGCTCACGGCCAACCTGGGCGCGGTCTCCGCGCCCTTCTTTTCGCCGGACGGCGCGACGCTGGCGTTCACCGGGCGCGAGGAGGGGCACCCCGAGGTCTACGTGATGGACTCGGAGGGCGGGCCGGCGCGGCGCCTGACCTACCTGGGCGCCACCACCACCGTGATCGGCTGGACGCCCGGCGGCGATCGCATCCTGTTCGCGAGCGACGCGGGGCAGCCGATCGACCGCGTGCCGGCGGTGTTCGCGCTGCGCCCGGAGGGCGGCCTGCCCGAGCCCTGGCCGGTCGGTCACGCCGTCAGCATCACCTTCGGGCCGGGCGGGCGGTCGGCCATCGGCCGCAACAACAACGACCCGGCGCGCTGGAAGCGCTACCGGGGCGGCACGGCCGGCGACATCTGGGTGGACCCGGAGGGCGACGGCCGGTTCCAGCGGCTGGTCCGGCTCGCGGGCAACCTGGCGCGGCCGATGTGGATCGGCAACCGCATCTACTTCCTCTCCGACCACGAGGGCTACGGCAACATCTACTCCTGCCTGCCCGACGGCGCCGACGTGCGCCGTCACACCGACCGCACCGACTACTACGTGCGCTTCCCGAACAGCGACGGCCGGCGCATCGCCTACCACGCCGGCGGCGACCTCTTCGTGCTCGACCCGGCCGCCGGCGTGGAGACGCCGGTCGCCGTGGAGTACCGCAGCCCGCGGGTGCACCGCCAGCGGCGGTTCGTGGACCCGGCGCGCCACCTGGAGACAGGCCGCGCTGCACCCGGAGGGGCACTCGCTCGCGATCACCGCGCGCGGCAAGAGCTTCGCGATGGGCAACTGGGAGGGCGCCGTCATGCCGGTCGGCCGCGAGGGCGCCGTCCGCTACCGCCTGACCGCAATGGCTCAACGACGGCCAGCGGCTGGTGGCGGTGGCCGACGTCGGCGGCGAGGAGGCGCTGGAGGTACATTCGACGGTGCCGGGCCCAGGGACAGGACAGACACCGGGCCGGTGCGGCTCGGCGCACTCGACATCGGGCGCGCTCCGCGCTCAAGGTCTCGCCGACCGCCGACGCCCTGCTCCTCGCCAACCACCGCAACGAGCTCCTGCACGTGGACCTCGCCGAGGCAGCGCTCCGCGTCGTGGATCGCAGCGAGCACCGCCCCATCGGCGGCTTCGACTGGTCGCCCGACGGCAACTGGGCGGCCTACGGGTTCGCCACCAGCAACTACCAGATGGGCATCCGCCTCTGGGACCGGCGCACGGGCGCGCGCCACGACGCCACCACGCCAGTCCTGACCGACCACAGCCCCGCGTTCGACCCGGAGGGGAAGTTCCTCTACTTCCTGGGCGAGCGCGACCTGAACCCGGTCTACGACGCGCTGCACTTCGAGCTGTCGTTCCCGCGCGGCACGCGTCCCTTCCTGGTCACGCTCCAGCGCGACACGCTCTCGCCGTTCATGCCGGTGCCGCACGCGCTGAAGGAGGGCGGCAAGCCGGACAAGCCGAACGGGGAGGAGCAGCCCGCCGGCACCAACGAGGGCCAGGGGGAGGAGGCCGCGAAGGAGCAGGCGCCGGCCGCGGGGCCGCCCGAGGTGCGGATCGACCTGGAGGGGATCGCGGGGCGCGTGGCCGGGTTCCCGGTGCCCGAGGGCATCTACGGGCGGATCGCCGGCCTGAAGGGCAAGGCGATCTTCACGAGCTTCCCCGTCGAGGGCGCGCTCGGGCGCGGCTTCGGCCCCGCGCAGCCGGAGGCGAAGGGCGTGCTGGAGGTGTTCGACTTCGAGACGCAGCGCCACGAGCCGCTGATCAGCGGCCTGACCGGCTTCCAGATCGGGCGCGACGGCAAGTCGATGCTCTACCGCGCCGGGAGCCGGCTGCGCGTGGTGCGCGCGGGCGCCAAGCCGGACGAGAAGGCCGGCTCGGAGCGGCCGGGGCGGCGCAGCGGCTGGATCGACCTCGGGCGCGTCAAGGTGTCGGTGGAGCCGGGCGTGGAGTGGCGGCAGATGGCGCGCGAGGCTTGGCGGCTCCAGCGCGAGAACTTCTGGACCCCGAACATGTCGGCCGTGGACTGGGACGCCGTGTGGGACCGCTACGCGCCGCTGATCGACCGCGTGGGCACGCGCGGCGAGCTCTCGGATCTGATGTGGGAGATGCAGGGCGAGCTCGGTACGTCGCACGCCTACGAGATGGGCGGCGACTACCGGCCGGAGCCGGCCTACCTGCAGGGCTTCCTCGGCGCGGACTTCGCCTACGACGCCGAGGCCGACTGCTACGCGTTCACGCGGATCGTGCGGGGCACGGCGGGCGAGCCGGACGCCGACTCGCCGCTCAACGCGCCGGGCATCGACGTGCGGCCCGGCGACCGGCTGCTCGCGGTGAACGGCCGGCGCGTGACGGGCGCCAGGCTGCCGCAGGAGCTGCTGGTGCACCAGGCCGGCGCAGAGGTGGCGCTCACCGTGCAGCGGGGCGACGAGGCACCGCGCGTCGTCACGGTGCGGGCGCGGCGCTCGGAGGTGCTGGCGCGCTACCGCGAGTGGGTGGAGGCCAACCGGTGCAAGGTGGAGGAGGCGACCGGCGGGCGCGTCGGCTACGTCCACATCCCGGACATGGGGGCGCGGGGGTTCGCCGAGTTCCACCGGCTCTACCTGACCGAGGTCGCGCGCGACGCGCTCGTGGTGGACGTGCGCTACAACCGCGGCGGCCACGTGTCGCAACTCCTCATCGAGAAGCTGGCCCGCAGGCGCGTGGGCTACGACGTGTCGCGCTGGGGCAAGCCGGACCCGTACCCGAGCTACTCCGTCGCCGGCCCGATGGTGGCGCTGACGAACCAGTGGGCGGGCTCCGACGGCGACATCTTCTGCCACGTGTTCAAGCTGATGAAGCTCGGGCCGCTGATCGGGACCCGCACGTGGGGCGGCGTGATCGGCATCTCGCCGCGTCACGCGCTGGCCGACGGCTCCGTGACCACGCAGCCCGAGTTCTCGTTCTGGTTCGTGGACGTCGGATGGGGCGTCGAGAACTACGGCACCGACCCGGACATCGAGGTGGACGTGGCGCCGCAGGACTACGCCGCGGGCCGCGACCCGCAGCTCGACCGAGCGATCGCCGAGGTCCTGCGCCTGCTGGAGGAGAACCCGCCCGCCGTCCCGGCGTTCGACGAGCGCCCGGTCCTCACCCCGCCCGCGAAGCTCCCCTGAGCTCGGCGACCAGGGCATCCGACCCCACTCAAAACGTCTAGCCGAGCACTCCCAGTGCTCGCAGCCGCCCGATATCGCCTGTCGAGTACCCCGCTTCTCGCAGCACCTCCTCCGTGTGTTGCCCTACCGACGGGGCGCGTCGTGGCGCAACCTTCGTCTCACCCTCGAGATGAAATGGACTGGACACGGTCAGGGCCGCGCCGTCCGCAAAGGGTACCAGGGCACCGATCCGTTGGGCCTGCGCATCGCCGGCAGCCTCATCCACCGAGCTCACCACACCGAACGTCACACCCGCCGCATCCAGGATCGCGCCCCAGTCTGCAAAGTCCCGCTGCGCGAAAACCTCATCCAGGATTTCGACCAGCGCTCTGGCGTTCTCCTTGCGCGCGGCACTCGTCGCGAAGCGCGGATCATCGGCCAGCTGCGTGCAGCCAATCGCGGTCAGGAAGCTGCGCAGTTGGCGTTGCTCGTTGAAGAGGGCCATGATGAACCAGCGCCCATCGCGACAGCGATAGTGATTGGCCAGCGGATTGGGCGCACTGGCCCGCGGCGGGCGATGTGGTACGTGCTCCCCGAACAGCCGACTCTGGACAAAGCAGGCATTGGCCCACAGGCCGTTCTGAAGCAGTGAAGACTGAGCGAGGCCGCCCGTGCCGGTCCTTTCCCGCCGGTACAGCGCCGTCACAATGGCAGCATAGAGCGCGGTAGCGCTGGGGTGGTCACCCATGCCGGGCACGGAACGCACTGGGTCGTCTTCCACAGTGGCCCTGACCATGTCCATCAAACCGGTTCGAGCCCAGTAAGCGGTGGAGTCGAAACCCGTTCTATCGGCCTCGTCACCCCGCTCGCCGTAGGCCGAGAGCGAGGCGTAGATCAGCCGCGGATTGAGTGGGAGCAGATCCGAAGCAGCGATCTTCAGGCGCTCACGGACCGGGAGGGGAAAGTTGGTGACGAAAACATCCGCCGAGCCGAGGAGCCGATAGAGCACGGCGAGGCCATCGGCGTGCTTCAAATCAACGGCGAGGCTGCGCTTGTTCCGGGAAGTCAGCTGCCAGTAGTAGTCGGTCGCCTTGCCGGGTACCGGAGTAGAGGCACGCCACGGGTCGCCGGCACCTGGCGGCTCGATCTTGATGACGTCGGCACCGAAGTCGGAAAGGATGGTGGCGGCAGCAGGCCCCGCGATCCAGCTCGCGCAATCGATCACTTTCAGGCCCGCAAAGAGGCTCTCGGTCATGTTTCCCTTCCTGTTTGGGGTTCCCCTCAGGCCGCTGCGGCAAGTCTATATTGAGACTCGGGGCGACCGCTAACCTAGAGTGGAGCGAGGTAGCCGTTGCGGTTACTGTGGCAGCACCGGCCTGCAAGGATTGGATAGTCGGCCATGCGCCTCAGCGACTGCCACAACTTTCAGGATTTCCGGCGGCTGGCGAGGCGACGGCTGCCGGGGCCGGTCTTCCACTACATCGACGGTGCAGCCGACGACGAAGTGACCCACAGGCGCAACACGGCAAGCTTCGAGCACTGCGATCTCGTACCCAACGTCCTGCGCGGCGTCGAGTCCGTTGATCTCTCCGTCACCGTCATGAGCCAGAAGCTTGCCCTGCCGGTCTATTGCTCTCCGACCGCCCTTCAGCGCCTCTTCCATTACCAGGGTGAACGCGCCGTGGCCGCTGCGGCCGCGCGATACGGCACAATGTTCGGCGTATCCTCGCTCGGCACTGTGAGCCTCGAGGAGTTGCGCAAGGCGCACGACACGCCACAAGCCTATCAGTTCTATTTCCACAAGGATCGGGGCCTAAACCGCGCCATGCTGCAGCGGGCCAAAACGTCGGGGTCGAGGTCATGATGCTGACCGTGGACAGCATCACGGGCGGCAACCGCGAACGCGATCTGCGAACCGGCTTTACTATCCCATTCAGGCTGACGCTCGCCGGGATGCTGCAATTCGCGATTCGAGCCCATGTGGAGCATCAACTACCTCACCCATGAGCGCTTCAACCTCCCGCAACTCGACGAGCACGTCGACATGAGCGGCGGCGCCCTCTCGATCGGCCGCTATTTCACCGAGATGCTCGACCCCTCCATGAATTGGAACGATGTGGCTGACATGGTCAGGCAGTGGAACGGCCAGTTCTGCCTGAAGGGCATCATGGCCGTCGCCGATGCCAAGCGCGCCGTCGACATTGGCTGCACCGGTATCATCGTGTCCAACCATGGCGGCCGGCAGCTGGACGGCTCACGCGCATCATTCGATCAACTGGCCGCGATCGTCGATGCCGTGGGCGATCGGATCGACGTGCTCATGGACGGCGGCGTCCAGCGCGGAAGCCACGTGTTGAAGGCGCTCTCTGTTGGCGCCAAGGCAGTCGGCCTCGGCCGCTACTATCTCTATCCTCTCGCCGCCGCCGGCCAGGCTGGTGTGGAGCGTGCTCTCAGCCTCATCCGCACCGAAATCGAACGAGACATGAAACTGATGGGCTGCAAAGCGATCGCCCAGCTCTCGCGCGACAATTTGCGGTTCAGGTCTGGCACTTGAAATCACCATCCGCTGCAGCAATTCTCCGGTAGCACAGCACTCACGGCTTCGCCGCTGCCGGCCGCACCACGGCGGCCGACGGTGGCACCGTTGCGGTCTTGTCGATGGCGCGGGCCAGCACCTCCGCGGCTTGCCGGTTGCCCTTGGGTGACATGTGCCCTTTGAGGTAGAGCTCGCGCAGGGCGGCCGGATCGGCGACGGCGACGGCATGCAGCGCCGCGAACTGGTCGACGACCTCGATCCCTGCCGCCGTCGCACATTGCGCGACCTTCCTGGCGTCATCCAAGGGCTCCGCCTTCTGCGTAACCACGACGCGCCCGTGCTGCATGAAGAGCACGAGGCGCACCTCATCGGCGTCGGTGCGCTGCTTCAGGCGCTGCAGGAGCGCGCACGTGACGCCGGCCGGGTCGTTGTCGATCCTCTCGAAGAGCGGCTTTGCCGCGTTCCCAGTCCAGTAGGCAGGGGCGACCAGGTCGAGGACGACATCGAGCACCGCCGAGTATCCGAGGACCTCGCGCACGCGCGCCTGCCCGGGGGGCATGGAGGCATCGGGCACGAGGAACGACCGGGGCGCATGATACGCGAGCGCGCCCTTCTCCAAGGTGAAATGGGGCTTCGAGGCTCCGTAGGACTTGAGACCCGCGCGAGCGATCTCCTCCCCAACGAAGCCTACGACCAGCATCTTCGGGCGCACCAACGGCAGGAGCTGCTCGGCGCGCAGGACGATCTGGTCCGTCGTGTAACCCGGAACGGCGGCGTTGAGGACGCGTGTGCCGACGAGGCGCTCGAGTTGCGCCGGCCAGGTCTCCGCGTCGTCGACCCGCGTTCCCCCTTCGGTGAACCCGCCGCCGACGGCCAGGATCGCGCCGGGCGCGATCTCATCCTGCCCGTCCTTGTTGCGCCGGATGCCGTGCGCGATGGTATTGTAGCGCCATTCCCAATGCCATTCCCTGGATACCCAGCCCAGCACCGGGTCGAACTTCCCCCTGGCGCCGAAGGTCTGAAACTCGATCCGCCATTCGCGCCAATTGCCGAGTGTCAGCACCGGCCGCTGCGAATGGATGCGGTAGCCGAGCTCGATGGCCGCACATCCCGCGATCACCAGCACGCAGGCCAGCACGACGGACCCGATCCGACCGAACCACAAAGACGCGTAAGGCCGCATGGCTACCCCCAGGCACGCACTGCGCAACGCCTGGGATGGACGGGTACCCCTGAATGCCGAGTGAACGCCTGGTCAGTGGAACTTGAAGCGGCTTGCGGGGCCCGGCGCCGGAGCCAGCATCAACTCGGCGAAGCCGGCATCGGCGTCGATGAGGCGGAAGCCGGAGGGCCGATAGGGCGAGCCGGGGATCTCCTCGGAGCCGGCGAAGCGCACGATCTGCACGAGCTCCTCGGCCGCCTTGCAGGGCGCCAGCCCCTTGTCGAGGATCATGTCGAGATAGACGAAGTCGGCGAGCGCGCTCTGCGCCCAATCGGCGTTCCCCGCATAGCCGGACACGGGGAAGGGGGCCTGCCGGAGCGCGCGGCCGGTCTCGTGCGCTGCCAAGCAAGAGGCGCAGGAGAAGTGGATGAGCTTGAGGCCGTCCGCAAAGCGCAGACTGTCGACGATGCCCGGCAGGCCGATCACCGATCCGCCCGCAACGAGCCCGCGCGCCTCGCCGTGACCCGCGACGACCAGTACCGAGGGCTCCGGCAGGTAGAGGACCTGGCGGCACCAGCGCATGAGGCTCGCCTCGTCGTGGTAGAAGCGGTGCCTCACATGCCCGCGCGGGAGCCGCGCGAACAGCTCGTGCAGCATCCGGCCGTAGGCGAACTCGTTGTCGTCGAGCGCGTGCTGGCGATGTTGCTCGAGCACGACGAGCCAGGTGAGCCCCACCCTCGGCAACACGCGCCGGCCGGCGAGCTCGCGCGCCGGCTGCCCCTCGTCGGCCCATTCGCCGTCGAGCGCGTTGCCGTTGCCGTCGAGCTCGAGAAAGCCGCTGCCCTCGAGCGCGGGCCCCTGCAGCCGAAATGACAGGCGCCCGCTTTCCTCCATGTCGCCCTCCAGGCGGACATTGGCGTCCAGCTCGCTCGAGCCCCACACGCGCCCCGTCTCCTGGACCAGCCGCAGCCGCCCGAGCGAGGTATCCCACAGGCCGTCGAAGCCGCGCCATCCCTGCCACGGCAGCGTGCGCGCATGGCCCTCGGCAAGGTACTCGCCCGCGAAGCTGCTGGCTCGGCGCAGCCTGAACCAACCCGTCCCGCGCTCGGCCGCCTCCTCGTAGCGGAACGTGAAGCGGTCGCCCGCGACCTCGCCCTCGATGGTGTTCTCCGTGCCGTGTCTGCCGTAGGTGCCGGTCACGCGGGCGCCGTCCTGCCGCAGGGTCATGGCGCCGAAGGAGGTGCTCCACCGTCCGTCAAAACTCATGGCTCGTGTACTCCCGACAATGGGGCGCCCGTCAGCGGCGCGTATGGCTCCTGAGCCTGTCCAGCACGTCCCTGAGCGGGGCATCGACCCAGGCGTAGGTGAGAAAATCCCTGTGGTGGGCCTCCTTCGCCGCCGGCAGGAAGGCGATGCTGCCAGGCTTGAGCCGCGGCTCCAGGCTGGTGGTGAATGGAATATGTCGGTCTATGAGGACCTTCTGCAACTGGGTGTTGCGCCCTTCCGTCGAGCGCGAATAGGTGCTGATGAAGAAAGCCGATTTCTGCGTGGTAATCCAGTCGGCGAAGGTGCCGACCTCGCCATAGAGCGCGTCGAACAGGACCACGCCGTGCAGACGGTTGCCGAGGCCGCCGTAGTGCACGCTCGACGCCGTGGCCAGATAGCCGCCGCTGTAGGCGATGATCACGACCGGCATGCTGGCGAACGACCTCACCGAGCGGCGGTCGCCGTGCAGGCGGGCGAGGTGCTGGGCGGCCTCGCCCAGGAAGCGGGCGAAGCCGCCGGGCTCCCAGAGCTTGCCCGCGCTCGAATTCGGCGGCGTTTAGGGCGAGCTGCGGCGCCACCAGGGCCGCATTGACACCCGAAGCGGTGAGCTGCGCCGGCACCTTCTGGCGCAGGTACACATCCTCGGCGAGCTTGGCGCCGTGGCCGTGGTAGAATACGATGAGCAGGCTGGGTCGGCGGATGTCGAAGCCCTTGGGGAGGTGCAACAGCACTTGGCTGTCGCTGTAGGTCTCGTCCTCCCAATAGACGCGGCCCGCGCTGGTGCGGTGGCCGCGCCGGCCGTTCTCCTCGATATCGAGGAACGGCTTGTTGGTGCGCGGCACCAGCCCCGCATAGGGGAAGGGGGCGGTTTCGAACTCGACGAGCTTGGAGCGCCCGCGCGCGAGCGGCCCGCTGCGCACATGCACCCGGTGGGGGACGGGCGCTACCTCGTCGGCCACCATGCGGTCCGGCGTGGCCCCCGCGGCGTGATCCGCAGACCATGGCGAGGCGGCGATGAGAAATGCAGCCGCCACGCCCGCGAGCGCGCGCAGGCCGATGCCGCCCGATCTGTGCAGTCCCTGGAAACCCATTCCGTCTCGTGCGGCTGACCTCGGCACCGCGCCTGCCTCGGGGTAGCTCCGGCAGACAGCGGCGCGGTGCCCAGCTAGGCCCGAATCGTGTCCGAAGCGTGGACGCGCCGCCAACCCGACAGCCGACGTGCTAGCCTGAGCGGGAGCTTGTTGCCGCACGGGCGTTCGTCTAACAAACCTCGGTCATGACCACGGGAAGCTCGGGCAGCGGGAAGCCTGGGAATGGCCGGGCGGCAGCCGCGCGGGTCACGCCCCTGACTGCGACCGCGCTCGCCGTGGCCAACATGATCGGCATCGGCGTCTTCACGAGCCTCGGCTACCAGGTGAACGGCCTGCCGTCGGGCTTCGCTCTGCTGGCGCTGTGGGTGGTGGGCGGCATCGTCGCCCTCTGCGGCGGGCTTTGCTATGCGGAGCTGGCCACCGTCTTCCCCCGGTCGGGGGGTGAGTACAACCTGCTCTCCAAGATCTACCATCGCGCGGTGGGCTTTCTGGCCGGGTGGTTGTCGGCGACGGTAGGGTTCTCGGCGCCGACGGCGCTGGCGGCCATGGCCTTCAGCAGCTACCTCGCGGGCGTCTGGCCGGGGGTACCGCGCGTGCCGCTCGCTCTGGCCGTCGTGTGGGCGATTGCCGCAGTGCATCTGTGGGGCCGGGAGGTCACGAGCGCGTTCCAGGACGTCTCGACGCTCCTCAAGGTCGCGCTCATCGTCGCCTTCGTCGCCGCGGCTTTCGCGTTCGGCGGCCCGCCGCAGATGTCGTTCACGCCGACGTTGGCCGATCTCGGCCACATCGCCAGCCCCGCATTCGCCGTGGCACTGGCGTTCGTCATGTATTCGTACGCCGGCTGGAACGCGGCGACCTACATCACCGGCGAGGTGCGCGATCCCGAGCGCACGCTGCCCTCCTCCATCGTGGCGAGCGTCGTCCTCGTCACGCTGCTCTACGTCGCTGTCAACGCGGTCTTCCTCTACACCACGCCGATCGGCCGGTTGCAGGGGCACGAGGAGGTCGCCTTGATTGCCGGCCAGCACGTGTTCGGTGACACGGGCGGGCGCATCGTGGGCGCCGTGATCTGCATCGGCCTCATCCCCTCGATCAGCGCCATGATGTGGCTGGGCCCGCGCGTGACCATGACCATGGGCGAGGACTTTCCCTTGCTCTCGGCGTTCGCGCGCAAGACGCGCAACGGCGTGCCGGCCGTGGCAATACTTTTCCAAGTTGCTGTGGTGAGCCTGCTACTGCTGACGCAGAGTTTCCAGTCTATCGTCCAATTCATACAGTTTAGCTTAACGATTTCGTCGTTTCTTGCGGTCCTAGGTGTCATCGTGCTGCGTCACACCCAACCAGCGCTGCCCCGCCCCTACAAAGTCTGGGGGTACCCGGCAACCCCGCTCCTGTTCCTGGCCGTCTCTCTCTTCATGATGATCAATCTGCTGATCGAACGACCGGTACAGGCGCTCACGGGCGTCGGAATCATGCTGTCGGGGCTCGTGATCTACGCCATCTCGCGCCTGAACCCAGCAGGCTGGACGGGGGGAAAATCATGACTGTACGTCTCGGCTCCAAGCGGGCCGGCATGCTGCTGCTGGTGCTTCTCTGCGTCGCGGCGGCACCCGGCGCCTGGGCGCAGGCGAGCCAGGCCGAGAAGCCCAACGATGTGGCCCGAATCCTGGCCGGCCTGGAGCCGGCGGCGGACTCCCCGCTCGCGCCGCTGACGCGCGACCCTGCCTGGCAGGGCCACGCGAGGGCGTTGGATGTGGCCTGGTCGCAGCTCGAGCGGGCGCGGCTGTCGAAAATCCGCACGTGGGCGGCCGCCAACCTGACCGAGCCCAAGCCCACGGTCCTCTACATGTTCAGCGGGCCGGACTTCCTGTACCTCGATGCCTTCTTCCCGAACCGGTCCACCTACGTGATGAGCGGCCTCGAGCCGATCGGCGAGATCCCGACCGTCACGCCGGCGGTGCGCCGCTCCCTGGGCGCGGCCTTGGGGGGCTTGCGCCAGTCGGTCGGGTCGGCACTGAACTACAGCTTCTTCATTACGAGCGAGATGAAGTCGCGGCTGCGCGCCACCAAGCTCACCGGCGTGCTGCCCGTGCTCTACCTTTTCCTCGCGCGCTCGGGCAAGACCATCCACGAGGTGACCCTGATCGCCGTCGACAAGGAGGGCGCGGTGGTGGCGGCAGGCACGCCCGACACGACACCGGCCGTGAAGATCACCTTCTCGGGGCCCGATGGGCGCATGCAGACCCTCTATTACTTCCGCACCGATCTCTCCAACGGCGGCTTGAACCGTAGCGGCTTTCTCAAGTTCTGCGAGCGGCTCGGCATCGCCGACGCCTTCATCAAGAGCGCCTCGTATCTCCTGCACGGCGACAACTTCGGGGTCCTGCGCGACTTCCTCCTGGAGCAGACCAGCGCACTGGTGCAGGACGACTTCGGGATTCCGGCGCGCTTCTTCGACGCCGAGGAGTGGAGCCTGCGGCCGTTCGGGAGGTACCTGCGGCCGATCCCCGTGTTCGGGTCGTACACATACCAGCGAGTGCTCAACGACCTCTACCGCCGCACCACTCCGCCGTCCCTGGATTTCGGCGTCGGATACCGATGGCGGCCGCACGAGTTCGAACCTCCTGCTGGCTCTGAAGACCACGAAAGAGGGCGTCGCGCAGGAGACGACCGGTCAGAAATGACCCCGCCGGACGCCGCGTGATGCGTCGCCCGGCGTGGAGCATGTCGTAGAACGGGCGGCCGGCTCGCCGAGTGGAGGCTGGGCCGGAGTGGAGAGGTAGCATGGGCTTCATCCAATACGTGACGCGATTGCCGACGGTGCTGTCCCTGGTGGCCGTCGGGACCGTGGGCGCCGCCCTGGCGCAGCAGGCGTTCGAGCCGCGCGTCGGCCAGGATGGCAAGGACGTGGTCTGGGTGCCCACCGCGCAGACGCTGGTCGACAAGATGCTCGACATGGCCAAGGTGACACCCAACGATTACGTCATCGATCTGGGCTCTGGCGACGGGCGCACGGTGATCACCGCCGCCAAGCGCGGCGCCAAGGCGCACGGCATCGAGTACAACCCCGACATGGTCGAGCTGTCCAAGCGCAACGCCGAGAAGGAGGGCGTCGCCGGCAAGGCCACGTTCGTCAAAGCCGACATCTTCGAGAGCGATTACTCCAAAGCGACCGTGCTCACCCTGTTCCTGCTGACCAATCTCAACCTCAAGCTGCGCCCGACCATCCTGAAGATGAAGCCCGGCACGCGCGTGGTCTCCAACTCCTTCAGCATGGACGACTGGGAGCCGGAGCAGACGGTGGAGGCCCCGGCGGGCTGCACGTCGTTCTGCCGGGCGCACCTGTGGATCGTGCCGGCCAACGTCTCGGGCAGCTGGAAGCTGGGAGACGGCGAGCTCCGGATCAGCCAGAAGTTTCAGAACTTCACCGGCAGGCTCATCATCGGCAATCTCGTCGCGATCATCACCGACGGCAAGCTGTACGGCGACCAGATCACCTTCACGCTCGTCGGCGTCGAGGTACGCGGGCCGGGTGAGCGGCGGCGACACCATCGAAGGCACCCTGTCGTCGGGCGGGGCGGACACCAAGTGGCAGGCGACGCGCAAGTGACGGCCCTCCGGGTGTGCCCGCGGGGCAACGCCGCCCCCGGTGCGTCGCTGCGCGCCGACGTTCCCCGCTGGCCAACACTTGCGGCCCATCCCTAGAGTGGGCGCGCTCGAGGGGAAGCTGATGAGGGGTCCTATGCGTGCAGGCCGCGCCCAACCGTGGCGCTGGGGAGCTATCGTTCTGCCGGTGGCGCTCGTAACGGCGCTGGCGGCGGGGCCCGCAGCAGCCGAGGGCGAGCCCGATCTTCTCGCCGGGCGCTGGCAGGTGGGCGGTTTTGTCTACGTCTCCCCGACCTTCGAGGGTTCCAGGTCCTACGAGGCGCTGGCCTTTCCGTTCGTCCTGCCCGCCGGGCTTGGGGTCGGCGGCGACGGCAAGCTGCAGATCAAGGGCGTGGACGATGTACGCCTGCGTCTCCTCCAGGCGGGCGGCTTCGAGCTGGGGCCCCTGGCGGGCTACCGCTTCGGCCGCGACGCCGACGACGTGACGCACGTGGCCGGCCTCGACGATGTCGACGGCGGCCTGGTCCTGGGTGCATTCGCGACCTGGCGCACCGGACCGTGGGCGTTCTCGGCCTCCTATCACCACCAGGTCACCGGCGACGACACCGGCGGCCTCGTGCGCTTCGGCGTGGAGCATACCGGGCGCCTCTCGCCCAATATCAAGCTCGTCACCAGTGTCGGCGCCAATTACGCCACCGAGGAGTACATGACGGCGTACTTCGGCACGCCGCTCTATACGCCCGACGCCGGCTTCAAGGACGTCTACGTCGGGCTCACTGCCACCATCGACCTGTCCGATCGCTGGTCTCTCCTGCTGATGGGCCGCTACGCCCATCTCATCGGCGACGCCGCCGACAGCCCGATCGTGGAAACCGAGAGCCAGCTGTACGGCGGCCTCGCCCTCTCCTACAAGCTCGACCTCGCGCGGTAGCCCCGCTCGCGCGGCCCGAATTCCCTCCCCTTGCGCCGCCCGGATTCCCCTCCCCCTTGCGGGGAGGGGTTAGGGGTGGGGGTCCTTCGGGTGCTCGCCCTCCGGCGGACCCCCACCCGTGCCACCCTCCCCGCAAGGGGGAGGGTCAGCCGCGGCGCGCGCCTGGCTCAATCTCGACTGCCTGTTTCTTTGTAGCTTCGCGCCTCGCGCTCGGCTTCCGGATGACGGGTGCGGTATTACATTCGCGCGCCGCGCCGGCGATCTCGGGGGCAGTGGGCCACCGACTCGATTTCGCTGCGGTCGAGGCCGAGGTCCTTCAGCGCGCGGTCGTCGAGGGACTCCAGCATGAAAACTGTGGCTCGCGCCATTCGGCGCCGCCAGTAGCCGCGCCACAGGGCCTGCAGGGTCCAGCGAATGCGGCCTCGCAGGCACTCAGGTTCCGGCATGGAGAAGCGCCGTGGAACGGGCTCCATCGCACCCGGCAGGCAGTCGGCGCATGGCATGAGCGGCCTCCTCGGACGGGTCGTTGCTTGCAAGGGGAGCGGGGCTTTAGTTGCTCCGTGCGGCAGTAACGTGGCCCCGGAGCTCTCCTCGATCACAAGGTTGGGATTGAGACGATCGGTAGCTTGAACAAGGCGAGGCCACAAACGACGTTATCTCGCCCCATGCATGAGAGAACCTAAAGCCCGCAATGCGCCGCCCCCTGCCGCCGCTGAACGCGCTGCGGGCCTTCGAGGCCACGGCCCGGCATTTGAGCTTCTCCAAGGCGGCGGAGGAGCTGCACGTGACGCCGGCGGCGCTGAGCCACCAGATCCGCGGGCTCGAGGACGCTGCTGGGCCTCAAGCTGTTCCACCGCCGCGCCCGGGCGATCGAGCTCACCGAGCCCGCGCGCACCATCTATCCGGGCATCCGCAGCGGCTTCGAGACCATCCGCGAAGCCGTTGAGCGGCTCGCCCTCGGACGCCACGAGCGGGTGCTGGTGGTCAGCTCCACGCCGGGCCTGACGGCCAAGTGGCTGGTGCCGCGGCTCTACCGCTTCCTCGCCCTCAACCCGGACATCGAGACGCGCATCTCCGCCAGCGTCGGCTACGCCAACTTCACCAGCGACGGCGTCGATGTCGGCATCCGGCTGAGCCCCGGCGTCCACCCCGACCTCTACGTCGAGAAGCTCTCGGACGAGACGCTCCTGCCCTTGTGCAGCCCGCGCCTGCTCGACGGCGGCGCGCCGCTGCGCACGCCGCGGGACCTCAAGCGCTTCCCCTTGATCCAGGTGGACCTGCCGGGCGTGGTGCCGACCTGGGCCGACTGGCTCGCCATGGCGGGCATCGACGGCATCGACGGCGCGCGCGGGCTGCGCCTCAACGTCGCCGACCACGCGCTCGACGCCGCCAGCGAAGGCATGGGCGTGGTGCTGGCCTACAAGGTGGTGGCGGCGCGCGACATCGTGCTCGGCCGTCTCGTCTCGCCGTTCGGACCCGAGATGCCGGTGCCCGGGCGCTCGTACTATTTCGTCTGCGCCAAGGGCCAGGAGAAGCGCGCGCCCATCAAGGCGTTCCGCGACTGGGTGTTCGCCGAGATCGAGGAGACGCACGCCAGCCTGCGCGCCGCCCTGGCAGGCCGGCGCGCTCCCGCCGACTGCGTCCACCCCGGCTGCGCCTCGGCCAGCGCACAAGGGAGCGACCGCCTGCCTAGCGGAGACGACCGAGGGCGACCCGATCCTCCCCTTGGGGGGAGGGCGGGGGTGAGGGGTAGCCAAGGCGCACCGACCTCTCAGCGCAGCACCTCGATGAGCGGGAGATCGCGGGTAGAGCGTGACGGTGGCTTCCCGCGGAAGGGCTTTCACTTGCGGCTGCCCCTCACCCTAGCCCTCTCCCCGCAAGCGGGGAGAGGGAGACCGGCCGCCACCTGCGGCGACGCGGTCCGCGCATGCCGTTGTGCCTCGCAGCGATCGCACAGGCATGGCAGGATGTCGCCGTGCACAAACAACAGGGGACGGCCCGTGACCTCCCGTTACAGCCACTACACGGCGCTCAAGTTCGCGCGCCCGCGCCCGCGCATCCTCGAGGTGATCCTGTCCAAGCCCGGCAAGCTCAACGCCCTCGACGCCGACGGCCATCGCGAGCTGGCCGAGGTGTGGCGCGATATCGACCGCGATCCGGAGACCTCGGTGGCGCTCCTGCGCGGGGACGGCGGTGTGTTCTCCGCCGGCGGCGATCTCGGCATGATCGAGGCGATGGCGCGCGACTGGGCGACGCGCACGCGGGTTTGGAAGGAGGCGAGCGATCTCGTCTACAACATCGTCAACTGCTCAAAGCCCATCGTCGCCGCCATCGAGGGCCCGTGCGTCGGCGCCGGGCTGGCGGCGGCCATGATGGCGGATATCACGGTGGCCGGCCGCAGGGCGCGCATCATCGACGGCCACACCCGCCTCGGCGTCGCCGCCGGCGACCATTCCGCGATCGTTTGGCCTCTGCTGTGCGGCATGGCCAAGGCCAAGTACTACCTGTTGCTGTGCGAGGCCGTGACCGGCGAGGAGGCGGAGCGCATCGGCCTCGTCTCCATGGCGGCCGACGACGGCAAGGTGGTGGAGACGGCGCTCGCCGCCGCCGAGAAGCTGCGCGACATGCCGCCGGCCGCCGTACGCTGGACGAAGCATGCGCTCAACAACTGGCTGAGGATGGCGGGGCCCACGTTCGATGCCTCGCTCGCCATGGAGTTCATGGGCTTCTCCGGTCCCGAGGCCCAGGAGGGCCTTGCCGCGCTGAAGGAAAAACGGCGGCCGAAGTGGGACCCGACCGACCCGTTCTGAGCCGAGGTCGCCCGGCAACTCGGATTTAGGCTCGACCCGGACAGAATTACGGGCAGCGGCCCTGCCAGGGTGTAGGCCTGCCGCTGCCAGTGAGCATGCCATTGCGCACGCTGTGCGCGCCGGTGTCGAGATTGAGATTGGTCCACACGCGAATGCGGCCGTCGTCGCCCTTGATGATGGTGGTCCTGCGAAGCTCAGGAGGCGAGAACTGAGCGTAGTGCTCCGTCAGCTCGATCGTTCCGTCCGGCCGCAAGGTTGCGAGCGCGATGGCGGTCGAATCGCGCCCATACTGCGGGCCCAGGTCCCGTTCGAGAAAGAGCTGTCCACCTCTGACCACATACGTATCCCGGGTGTTGTTGGGGCTCGGTTGCCGCCGGCAGTCTGCCGTCCACATGCCGAGAAGGCCCCACCGCTCGGCTGCCTCCACGCTCGTTTGGGCGCCCGCAAGCGGCGCCGACACGCCGCAGACGAGGATGACGGCGCAGATGCGCAGGAACCAACTCATTTGCAATCCCCCTGGCGCGGCTCAATAGACCCGCGAGCAAAGCAGAATCCAGGCATTCGCAAAGAACGAGCCCTGCACCGTCAAGGAGGCAGGGTACGCATTGTTGTATCTCGGATTGGGGTTCTTCGACAGCGCGAGCGTGTCGACGCCGAACAAGTCCGCCTTGGATGCCACCAGAAACAACTTGGTATCGCCGGTGATCGGAAAATCCTTGGAGAACACCTTCCCCTCGTGATTGTACACGAGCAGAATGGAGTTGCTGGCAACGGTGATCTCGTACCGGTTGCGCAGGTTCTTCTCGATGAAGCCGCTGTCCGGCCGCCCATGCGCATCGACGTTCTGCACATTGGCGACGTGGCACGTGAACCGGTCGCCCACCGCCGCGCTCGCAGCGCCCATGGACATCAGCAGCGCTGCGACCGTGATTGCAAACCGCATTGGCGTCTCCCCTGTCGATTGCGCGAACGTCGAGGCAGGCAGCGCAGCGGAAGGTCCCCGACCCGCGCGCCCGACCCGCGTCACCTGCCACAGGAAGTGCGCGGCATTGTGATGGCAGTGCCCGGCGCCCACACCGGGCAAGGTGCCTAGTTTTTGGGTCTGCGGTGCCATCCAAACAGGCAGCCCGGCCGTACATGCCACCGGGTGCAGGGGTTTCCTGTCCTGGCACGGAGCTTGCTCCTTGCCGAGCAGAGTTGGCGGCTAGGGTTCCGGCCCACATCGCGGGGCGACTGGTCCGAGAGCTGCCGCCCGGCCAGGGAAGGCCGGGTGCACGGCGGGACAAAAGCCCGGGAGACCTCGGCGGCCAGGACTGGCATCGCTAGGTCTCGCCAGTCCCCGGTCGGATCGCGAACGACGAGGGTTGCACCATGAAACGCGTCACGTCTCTCCTGCTTGCCTCGCTTCTGCTCCTCGGCGCCGGCCTGCCTGCCGCGGCCCAGCAGAAGCCGGAGTTCAACATCGCCTGGAGCATCTACGTGGGCTGGATGCCCTGGCCCTATGCGGCCGAGGCCGGCATCGTGCAGAAGTGGGCCGACAAGTACGGCATCAAGATCGCCATCACGCAGATCAACGACTACGTGGAGTCCATCAACCAGTATACGGCCGGCAAGTTCGACGGCGTGACGCTGACCAACATGGACGCGCTGACCATTCCGGCGGCCGGCGGCGTCGACACCACGCTCGTGGTGGTCGGCGACTTCTCCAACGGCAACGACGGCATCGTGCTCAAGAATGCCAAGACGCTGGCCGACATCAAGGGCCGCAAGATCAACATGGTCGAGCTGTCCGTCTCGCACTACCTGCTCGCCCGGGCGCTGGCCGGCGTCAAGCTCAAGGAAAGCGACGTGAAGATCGTCAACACCTCGGACGCGGACATTGTCGCCGCCTTCAAGGCGCCCAACTCCACCGCTGTCGTGACCTGGAACCCGCAGCTGATGGAAGTCAAAGGCGAGCCCGGCGCCAAGCTGGTCTTCGATTCGGGAAACATCCCCGGCGAGATCATCGACACGCTGGGCGTCAATACCGAGACGCTGAAGAACAACCCGAGCCTCGGCAAGGCGCTGGCCGGCATCTGGTTCGAGACCATCGCGCTGATGGCCGACAAGGGCGACAAGGGCAAGGCCGCGCGCGAGGCGATGGCCAAGCTGTCGGGGACGGACCTCGCGGGCTTCGAGGATCAGCTCAAGACCACGCGCATGTTCTATACGCCGAAGGAGGCGGTCGGGTTCACCGCCAGCGCCGACCTCCCCAAGGTCATGGACCTCGTTCGCACCTTCTGCTTCGAGCACAATCTTCTGGGCGAGGGCGTGAAGAGCAAGGATGCCGTCGGCATCGCCTTCCCCTCCGGCCAGGTGCTCGGCAACAAGGACAACGTGAAGCTGCGCTTCGACGCCACCTACATGAAGCTGGCGCTCGACGGCAAGCTGTAAGGACCTCCCTCTCCCCGCTTGCGGGGAGAGGGCCGGGGTGAGGGGCAGTGGCACGCTCCAACGTCGGAGCCTGTGGCTGCCCGTCACCCTAACCCTCTCCCCGCGCTGTCGGAGTTCGAGGCAAGGCTTGGCGATGCGCGGGGAGAGGGGATAATGCGCCGAGCCATGAACATCGCGCCGGGTCGGGGCGGGCGGCTGGTGCTGGCGCTGTTGCCGTTTGCGCTGATCGCGCTCGTCTACGTGGTGGGCTCGGCAGAACGGCGTGCGGCGAACCCCAACGACAAGCTGCTGCCGCCGGTCTCCGAGATGGTGGATGCGGTGCGCCGCGTCGCCCTCCAGCCCGACCGGCGCTCGGGCGAGATGGTGCTGTGGACGGATACGTCGGCAAGCCTGGTGCGCATGGGGACGGGGCTCGGCGTCGCCACCCTGATCGGGCTCGTGCTGGGGCTTGCGATCGGCGTGCTGCCGCTGGTCTCCGCGGCGCTGGCGCCGCTGGTCGCCGTCGTCTGCATGGTGCCGCCGATGGCGATCCTGCCCGTGCTGTTCATCGTGCTCGGGCTCGGCGAGCTGTCCAAGGTGGCGCTGATCGTGATGGGCGTGGCGCCGTTCCTGGTGCGCGATCTGAGCTTCGCGGCCGCGAAGCTGCCCGCCGAGCAGCTCGTCAAGGCACAGACGCTCGGCGCCTCCACCTGGCAGGTGGCGATCCGGGTGGTGCTGCCGCAGATCATGCCGCGCCTGATCGAGGCCGTGCGCCTGTCGCTGGGCCCGGCGTTCCTGTTCCTGATCGCGGCGGAGGCGATCGCCGCCGAGAGCGGGCTCGGCTACCGCATCTTCCTGGTCCGGCGCTATCTCGCCATGGACGTGATCTTGCCCTATGTCGCCTGGATCACGCTGCTCGCCTATCTTATGGACCTCGCCCTCGCCCGTCTGGCGCGCGCGGCTTTTCCGTGGGCGGCGATCGAAGAGCGGCGCTGATGGGTGCGATCTCCGTGCGCAACGTATGGGTCGAGTACGGCGACCAGATCGTGCTCGAGCGCATCAATCTGGAGATCGCCGCGGGCGCCTTCGTGTCGATCGTCGGGCCGTCCGGCTGCGGCAAGAGCACGTTCCTGCGCCTGGTCCTGGGCCAGGAGCGCCCGACGCGCGGCACGCTCCTCGTCGACGGCAAGCCGCTGCCCGGCGAGCCGGGCCCCGACCGCGGCATCGTGTTCCAACGCTACTCGGTGTTCCCGCATCTCACCGTGCTCGGCAACGTGCTCATCGCCTACGAGTTCGCCGCGGCCAAGCTGCTCGGCCGCCTCACCGGGCGGAAGCGCCGTACGGCCATCGAGCAGGCCCACGACCTGCTCGAGGCGGTCGGGCTCGAGCCGCATGCCGCGAAGTATCCGAGCGCGCTTTCGGGAGGCATGCAGCAGCGCCTCGCCATCGCCCAGGCTCTGGCGAGGAAGCCGCGCGTGCTGCTGCTCGACGAGCCGTTCGGCGCGCTCGATCCGGGCATCCGCAACCATATGCATGCGCTCATTCGCCCGCTGTGGCGCGAGCATGGTATGACCATCCTGATGGTGACCCACGACATCAAGGAGGGCTTTGCGCTCGGCACGCGGCTCATCGTGCTCGACAGGTGGCGCGAGGATCCGCAGGCGCAGGAACGCTTCGGCGCCGTCGTCACCTACGACCTCGACCTCACCCGCGGCAGCGCCGTGCCCCTGCTGCGCTTCTCCAAGCCGATCCGTGGGACCGGCGCCGCGGGCCAAGCTTCCGAGGGAGCCGCTGCATGATGCTCGATCGAACCGCCAGGCGCTCGCGCAAGGCGGGCCTGCGCCCACCCCGTCGCCAAGCGCGCCGGCACCACCCGGACTTCGACAAGATGACCACCCAGGGCTGGAAGGCCCTGGAGGCCGAGGGGAAGCTCTCCGAGGAAGGCTGGCGCAAGGAGCAGAAGTGGGCGCTCGACATGGGGCTGCCCGGCGCCGACAGCCTCACCGACAAGTCGATCCCCACCTTCGCCCGCGGCGAGCTGCCCCACTTCGCCGGCATCAACACCTTCCTCAAGGCGCCCTACGTCGAGAACATCCGCGATGTCGGCAAGTACGATGCGGCCGTCATCGGCATTCCCTTCAACTCCGGCACCACCTATCGCCCCGGCACCCGCTTCGGCCCACAGGGGATGCGGCGCATCTCGGCCCTCTACACGCCCTACAACTACGAGCTGGGCGTGGACTTGCGCGAGCAGATGACGCTGTGCGACGCCGGCGACGTGTTCACCATCCCCGCCAACCTGGAGAAGAGCTTCGACCAGATCACGCGGGGCGTGGCGCACGTGTTCTCCTCGGGTGCCCTGCCCTTGATGCTGGGCGGCGACCACTCCATCGGCTTCCCCTGCGTGCGCGGCATCGCCCAGTGCACCTCCAAGCGGATCGGCATCATCCATTTCGACCGCCACATCGACATCCAGGAGAAGGACCTGGACGAGCGCATGCACACCACGCCCTGGTACTGGGCCACCAACCTACCCAACGTCCCCGCCACCAACCTCGTGCAGCTCGGCATCGGCGGCTGGCAGGTGCCGCGCTACGGCGTGGCCGAGGCGAGGAAGCGCGCCACCAACGTGCTCACCATCGCCGACATCGAGAAGATGGGGCTCGACAAGGCCGCCGAGATCGCCCTGGAGCTGGCGTGGAAGGACGCCGACGCGGTCTACATCTCCTTCGATGTCGACTCCATCGATTGCGGCTTCGTGCCCGGCACCGGCTGGCCCGAGCCCGGCGGCTTCCTGCCGCGCGAGGCGCTCAAATTGCTGGGCCTCGTCGCCGCAGAAGGCGCGTGCGGCCTGGAGGTGGTGGAGGTGTCGCCGCCTTACGATACCTCCGATATCACGGCGCTGCTCGGCGTCCGGGTGGTGGTGGAGGTGCTGGGCTCGCTCGTCGCCCACGGCAAGCTCGGCAGCCACAAGGCGCTGATCGACAAGCCGGTCGCGTATTGATACCGCGAGGAAAAACCCGTCATCCCCGAAGCCGAGCCCCGGACTTGATCCGGGGCGAGGCTATCGGGGACCTCGTCGAACAAGTCGAAGTCAAGCCTCCCGAGGAATCCCGGTTCGGAGCGCTGCTCGCGCAAGCGCTCGCATCGCTCCGACCGGGATGACGGGTGAGAACATGAGGTGCCCATGCATCGCGACCACGATCACACCCATCACCAGCACGCCCACGACGACGGCGATCATCACGATCACGGCGGCCCGGGTCACAATCGGGCACCCGAGAGGCGCGACGTAGCGCAGTGGCAGACGCCGCATCTCGATGCGCAGCACGCCCGGCCACATGCGGAGGGCGAGCCCGACCTCGACCAGGTCGAGGCCAGCTTCGTGGAGGGCTTCCTGACCGCCGGCGATCCGACGAGCTTCCTGCGCCTCGCCGGCATTCCCTTCGAGGCCAAGGCGGCGGATGGCGCCGGCTCGTGCTCCTGCGCGTCGAGATCGACGCGGTTGCCGATGTGGGCTCGGTCACGCCGCATCTGGGCGGCGGGTCGTTCCGCTACGATCCGATGCCCAAGGCGCTCGTCTCGCACCGCCGCCACCTGCGCTTCGTCTATTTCGACGGCCGCGCGCTGCGTCCGCTGACGTTCGCCGCCGTCAGGGCGGAGCTGCAGCCCGGCTGACCCCGTGAGACTGGCTCAGTAGGACTGGCCGGCCCCGACGCCAGACTCTGGAGCCGGACGCTCCCGAGCGAAACTGCGGCGAGATCCGAACGAGATAGGAAAAGTTGTAGGCGCCTCGGCGGGCGGCAGCGAGCGCCAGATCGAATTGCGGCGACGGAATGAGATTGCGCGCGCTGCAGGCCGGGCAAGAAGCTTCGCTGTCGGCACGCATCGCTGCAATGCTCGAATACCATTCGTGCTCGCAGTGCTCGCATTTGCAGGGCCACAGACCGTCGTCGTCGAACATGGCGTCTCTCCGTGCTATGAGCATGGCGAGAGACTAGCAAAGGCAAATCGGCCGCAAAGTTGCACCACCACGCAATCCACAGGGCATCCACAAAAAAATCGGGACCCATATTGGCGGCGCGGGAGTCATTATCATTCATTCGATTAACTTACATGGGATGTACAATATATGAGAATGCTCTCAGTAAATGTGAAACCGCGGGCTCGTGAAATCGTGCAGCCGTGGGGATCGCACGACAGCAGGGCGGCTTTGCAGCAGAGGCCCTGGCGTGGCCTAGGAACGGCCGAGCCCGGGTCTGCGCCCCCAGGAGCCACCCTGGCGTCCAGGGGCCTGCAGAGCCCTCCTATGCAGCGAGAGGGGCATTCTGGAAGCGAGTGCCGCCTTCGACCGCTAGTGTTATGGCACCAACGCTTGGTTCCGTGTCATCCCGGCACTCGCCTGCACCGGCGAAGGCCGGTGTTGCCGGGATCCAGCGCAATGCGAGCGCCAGAGCAAGCATTTGGCTGGATGCCGGGAACAAGTCCCGGCATGACAAAGCTCCCGACCGCCGCCGTCGGCCATCCGCTAACCTATATCGGATATCTGTTGTATCAATCTGATCAGTAGAGCTGTTCTCTCTAATTGCTGATGTTTGTTATCCACAAGCCTGCAGCGATGGATTGGACAATCAACTATTTGTCTTTGACACCATCAGTAGTCCGCGCAGAAGATGCGGGTCGCGGGGCTGTTCCAATTGCTGGGAGTGGGGCAATGAATTATCGCAGCTACGATGCCATGCGGCACGCCGTCAGCTTGGCGCGATCGGGGCGCTTCATCGATTGGTCATCGGTTGCAGCTCGGCTGCGGGCCGGGAAATACAGGGAAGCCGACGTGGACTGGTCGCGGGTGCAGCAGCTCTGGCTCGACCGGCTCTGCATCGAGGCGCGATGCGCCCGCCCGGCGGCCGAGACCTGAACGCTGGTCATCCCGGGATTGCGTGAGTTTGTCATCCCGAATTGGGCCCGGATCAAGTCCGGGGCAGGCCGCGCAATCTCCGTGACCCAGGGCAAAGGGAGAACGCGTGGTGCCCGGGCTGGTACCTGGGCCCTGGTACCGGCTCTCGCGCTATAGCGCGAGGCCGGCATCACGGCGTTGAGTTTTTAGCGACCGCGTGGCACTGAACAGTGTTTTTGTCACACTGCTGCCCGCAGTCTCCCAGATCTTGTGCAAAGCTGGAGAAAGACTGGCCGCCTCGCCGGTGAAGCGGTATGTCGGACTGGCCCCTGGGAAGCGCGCCGATGCCGGCCGGGGCCCACGAGCCTGAGAGGGACGGTGATGCGAGCCATGCCGGCGCCGTCGGCGAACCTGTTCGCCCTGCCGGACGGGACCGAGCTCGTCGGCGACTATCGCATCAGGCGAGTCCTGGGCGCCGGCGGCTTCGGCATCACCTACCTTGCCGACGAGAAGGCGCTGGACCGCCTCGTCACCATCAAGGAGTACTTCCCGGCCGATTTCGCCGCCCGGCAGCGCGAGAGCGCGGTGGCGCGCTCCCGCGACACCGCCGCCGACTACCAGTGGGGCCTCGACCGCTTCATCGAGGAGGCGCAGACGCTGGCGCGCTTCGACCACCCCAACATCGTCAGGGTGCATCGCTACTTCCGCACCAACAACACCGGCTACATGGTGCTGAAGTTCGAGGACGGGGGCAGCCTCAAATCCTGGCTTGACGGGCTCGGGCGCGCCCCGCGCCAGGACGAGCTCGACCGGCTGATCCAGCCGCTGCTGGACGCCCTCGAGATCATTCACGCCGCCGACTTCCTGCACCGCGACATCGCCCCCGACAACGTCATGCTGCGCCGGGACGGCTCGCCGGTGCTCATCGACTTCGGCTCGGCGCGAGGCGCGATCGCCGGCCACTCGCGCACGGTCAGCGCACTGGTGAAGCCCGGGTACAGCCCCTACGAGCAGTACGCGACCTCGGGCGCCAACCAGGGGCCGTGGACCGACATCTACGCTCTCGGCGCCACGCTCTATCATGCCGTCACCGGCAGCCGGCCGCCCGATGCACCCTCGCGCGTGGTCGAGGACGAGTATGTCCCGGCGCGGGAGGTGGCACTCAGCTCCTACCGCAGCGGTTTTCTGGATGCGATCGACATGGCGCTGCGCATCGAGGTGCGCGAGCGGCCCCGGTCGATCGCCGAATGGCGCAGCGCCCTGCTCGCGCCGGAGCCCGAGCCCAAGCCGAGCCTTCCTCGCCTGCGGCTGCCGGCTGCCGCGCACGCTGGGCCGGCGCGCAAAAACAAGACCGCGGCGGCGCCTGCCGCGAAGGCCGCAGATCACGCGCGGGCGGCCGTCTCCGAGCCTGCACGCGCCGAGGTGCCGGCGAGCCCCGTGCCTCCTCCGCCCGATGCTCCGCAGCGCCAGGGCCAGCTGCTCGACTTCATCGAGGCGCTCGAAAAGCGCGGCCCGCCGCCCCTGCGTCCGGCAAGACAGGAAGGCAGCCGAAAGTCGCCGCAGGCGCCGCAGGACAAGCACGACGACCCGGCGGCAGCGCGGCCGCCGGCAGCAGCCGCAACGGCCTCGGCTATGGCCCGCCGCCGCCGTGCCGCCGCGCCGCTGCAGCGGCTGCACGAGCCGGAGCCCGTCCAGGCAGAGCTCTGCCAGGACGCCGGCGCCGCCGACCGCGCCGGCCTGGCGCCTGCCGTCGCGCCGCTGGCGCGTGGCCCTGTTCCGTGTCGCCGCGGGGGTGGCGATCGCCAGCCTGGCGGTCGCCTACCAGGAGGGCGCCCTGCGTTCGGCCGGCCCGCAGCGGCCCGCAATCGAGCGACACCCGCCGCTCACGCAGCCACTGCTGCTCGCCGGGCACCAGGGAGCGGTCGTGGCGGTGGCCGGCGGCGATGCGGACCGCTGGATCGTCTCGGCCGGCGCCGACGCAACCTTGCGGCTGTGGCGCGCCAGCTCGGGCGCGCTGGTGCGCACCATCGCGCTGCCGGAGGGGCCGGTCACCGCCTTCGCCGTCGACGAGCGCCGCGCGCTCGCCGGCCACAAGGGCGGCGCCATCGTGCTGTGGGACCTGGAGCACGGCGAGAAGCTGGCAACACTCCAGCACGGCAGCGACGCCCATCGTCTCGCTGGCCTTCGTCGGCGGGGCGGATGCCTTCGCCGCCGCGCGCCAGGACGGAAGCGTGGCGCTGTTTCAGATCGGCACGCCCGCGGCACCGGCAACGCTGCTCGACGGCAGGCGAGCGGCGGGCCGATCCTCGCCGCGGCCTCCGCGCGCGGGCTCATGGTCTCCGGCGGCCTCGACGGCAGGTTCGGCTCTGGACCGCCGAGGGGCCGCGCGTGATGCGCACCTGGCGGCATCGCGACGAGCGACCTCAGCGCGATCGCCATATCGGCCGACGGCGCCCACGTCGCGGGCGCCGGCGCCGACGGCTTCGTCCGGGTATGGCCTAACACGTCGCTGCGCGGGGTGCGCGGGCGGCCTGGGGCGCCGCCTCGAGGCCCACGACGGCCGCGTCACCGCGCTCGCGCTCGGCCCCCAGGGCGTGCTCGCGACGGCAGGCGAGGACGGCAGCGTGAAGCTCTGGAGCCTGCGCGCGGCGCCGACCGTGCGCACTCTGGGCGAGCGCATCGGGCGCGTGCGGCCTTGAGCTTCTCCCGTGACGGGCGCCGGCTCTATGCCGCGGGCGAGGACGGCATGATCCGCGTGTGGTCGCTAGCCGCGCGCCCACGACAGTCGGCGCGCTTTGAGCCCAGCCGGCCTGCCCCGAGGCGGGCTCTGGGCCGCAGTGGGCGCAAGGCCGAATTCGATCCCGCAACGTCGGTGGCTGGACGGCCCCTGGCTTCAGCGGTCCCATTGGCGGAGGCGCCGGCCCGATCGCCCTCCAGCTTCATAGGAAGCGATTCCAGCGGCCTCGCGGCCCTCGGAGTACCTCGGTGGCCCTCGTGCCGAGACGGCCGTCCTCGGGCCCCCCAGGCGATCGATTTCGACGGCGTGCGCTGCAACCCGATGCTTGCCAGCGAAGGACAACGGCCCGGGCTCCGGCACCAAGTCGGTCACAGCGTCAGTTGCCGAACCAATTCCAGGGCCATTGCAGCGTCGCCTGCTTCGGCGGGGGCTGCTGCTTGGCCTTGGCGAGCTTCTCCCGCTCGGCCTTCTCCTTCTCCGCCCGCTTCTTCTCGGCCCGCTTGCGCCTCGCCTCGGCGCGGGCTTTGGCCTCGTCCGACTGCGCGTCGGCCGACTTGGCGACCGACTTGGCCTCGGGCTTCGCGCTCGCCTTCACCGGCGGCGGCTTGGCGGCAGCGTCTTGCGCGCCGCTCTCGACCCGGGTCTTGGTCTGAAAGGTCGGCGATTCCCTTGGACTCGCTCTGCGCCTCCTGGCGGCCCGCCGTCTGGCCGCGCTTCTGCACGGCGCCGCGGGTCGAAGGCGCCATGCAACGTGAAGGCCCCGAGGATCAGCCCGCTGGCGACCAGCGACCCCGAGAACAACAGCTTCAGCCGATGACATTGCCGCCCTCCCTCGACGCAGAACATGTGGCAGCAGAGCCCCGAAAGGCAGAGAAAACGATCCGAATGTGGAGTTTGTGCGACCTCGGTAAACGAACAGTCTCACACCGTGGCCACGGCTACGACTTTGGCGATTTCACGACTTCACGCTTCGTCACCTCGACGAGGCCGTTGTCGCCGTCGACCTTCACCCAGTCGCCGTCCGCGATCACGGCGAGCGGGTCCTGGTCGAGGTCGGTGACGGCGGGCGCGCGCACCACCACGGCGCCGAGCGCCACCTTGGTGGTCATGATGTTGAACACCATCGCCTTGGGCGCCACGCCGGCGATCCGCGCCATGTGGAAGTAGTGCGACCAGCCCGAGGAGCCCTTGGCGCCGGGGAACACCAGCACCTTGCCGGCGAAGCTCTGGCCCCGCTTCTCGTGGCGCATCTCGACGATGGTGCCCGTCCTGTGGTCGATGCCGCCCCAGCCCGAGATGGTGTCGCGCGTGACGAACGCCTCGCCCTCGGCCACGCCGCCCACCACCTTGCGCCCACGGAGGATGATCTTGTTCATCGCAACAGCCGTCCCCTACGACGCTGCGTCGACGCGCGCGCCGCGCCCTCCCCTCCCCCTTGCGGGGAGGGGTGGCGGGTGGGGGCATCCTACATGCTCCGCTGCTTCGCTGTTGTACCCCCACCCCTAACCCCTCCCCGCAAGGGGGAAGGAGAGCCCGTTGGCTGGTCGACGGTTGATTCCACTCACAGCCCCCCGGTCCAGCGGCCGGTGAGGGCGGCGTCGATGCAGTGGGCGACGGAGCCGAACCAGGTCTGCACGCCGGTCAGCGCGGGCAGGTAGTGCGCCTGCTTGGCCGAGTCGGTGGCCGTCACGCGCGTGCCCTTGGGCATGAAGCGCGAGATGGCCGGGCAGGTGTCGCTCATGACGACGCCGCCGGCGTCCTCGATCGACCTTGGTGTAGCCCGAGCGGTCGGCGACCTGGCGGATGGCGCTCGGCGTGTGCACCCACAGCTGCGTGTTGGCGCTCACCTTTCGCCCGTCGAGCAGGCTCGCGATCAGCCACACCTGCTCGATGGAGTTGTGCGGGCAGCCCAGCATGATGAAGTCCACGTCGCGGTCGCGCGCCGATGCGTTGAGGTTCTCGTAGGCGCGGCGCCGCTCCGCCTCCCCGTACTTGAAGCGATCGCGCGGAGCCTTGCCGTCGAGGGCCGCCTCGCGTGTCGGCGCCTCCGGCGTGATGCCGGGGATGTGGTACATCTCCACGCCGCCCGAGGAGGCCGCCGCCGCGCCGAAGTGCTTGAGCTTGACGAGGCTCGGCGCGTGCCGGATGCCGGAGAGAACGGGGATGTCCTCCTCCACCACCTCGCCGACGTGATAGCCGAGCAGGCCCCAGTCCATCATGTCGTCGACGGGGAACTCCACCTCGCACGCGTGGGTGGCGAAGCGGCGCTCCGGCATGTGGAAGCCCCAGTAGGGGATGCGCGCCGGTGATGCTGGCGGCGCCGGTGCTCTCGCGCCCCTCGGTGTTGGTGCGCGCGCCCAGCACGGCGTTGCAGTAGACGACGGCGGAGGATTCCATCCAGGCGCAGTGCTCGCCGCGCACCGGCACGTTGCCGACCTGGTAGGGCGTGCAGGTGGCGAATTGCTGGATGCCGCGCGCGCCGAAGAAGGCCTCCGCGCGCGCCTGGGCCTGCGCTGCCTCCTCCGGCACGCCCTGGATGCGCCAGTTGCGATGGTCGACGCCGGCGATCAGCTGGCAGGAGGAGACCACCGCGTGCGGCGTCTCCACCACCTCCTCGCTGTCGAGGTTGAACTCGGAGTAGACCGCATCCATGCCCCGCGCGACGAAGTCCGTCATGAAGCGCGAGGTGGCCCAGGTGCCGGCGACGTTCCTCGTCTCCACCAGCCGCTCGGCGCCCAGCGCCTCGCCGTAGCGCACCAGGAGCTCCATGGCCTTTGCCTTGGCGCGGCCCTCGCGCCCGTCGAGCACGGCCTTCTCGGCGTCGGTCAGCTTCATGGCGCGTCTCCCTCTCCCCGCATCGCCGCGAGGAGCAGGCCGGGCCGGAGGACAGAGCACACGCCGGCCCGGCATCTCCTCCTAGAGGCTGGTCTCGGCCCCGCCCTTGCCCTTGGGCGGAGGCTGGCGAGGGGGACCCGGCAGCGGCCCCTGGTCCGGTCCAGGCGGGGGCCGATCGTATCCGGGCGGCGGGCCCCGATCGTATCCGGGGGGCGGGCTCCGATCGTATCTGGGCGGGGGCGCATTACCAGGGGGTGGACCGCGATCGTAGCCGGGGGGCGGGTTGCTGCCGACGGAGTGGCGCTGCACGCAACCGTAGACCGCGTCGAGGGCCTTGGACGAGTTGGCGAGGTCGAAGCCGAACCTCTCCCTCGAATCCACCACGAACAGGCGGCGCCCCTTCTTGAACTTCTCGAACAGCGCCCGGCTGTCGGCGAGGGGGATGCTCACCACGCCCAGATTGTTGACCACGGCCGTGACGCGGATCGGGGGGCCGTTGTCGATGAAGTACATCAGGTTGATGGCGGCGCCCGGGGTATTGCGCCACGCCCGGTTGTGGAGCCCCATGGACCACTGGTAGCTCCTCGAGAGATGGAACAGCAGCGTGGTGCCGCTGCGGTAGGGAACGCTGGTCGCGCAGTGGGTGAAGAGCCCGGTCCGATTGTCGGAGTAGGCGCCGACGACCCAGCCGTTGATGTTGAGCTCTTCCAGGGTCGCGGCCCGCGCTGCGGAGACGGAAGCGCACAGGCCGAGCACAGCAAGCAGACGAAAGCACCTCATCGCACAATCTCCCCGAAATCCTTCGAACGCTAGCAGTGCACGACGCCGTGTAGCAAGCGCAGATCCGGGGATTATGACGGCAGGCGTCGTACTCGCCCCAGTACGTCGCATGCACAAAATTGCAGTCAGCGCCCAGGGACGGGGAGGGTCAGTCGCGCCGCCCGCCGACGGCCGTCTCGACAACTGTCTGGCCGTTCGCCAGCGCCGTCCGGCTGCCGTTGGACGCGCCGTGCCCCGCGCGGATGCCCGGCCGGCGCGCCGACAGCACGCGGTCGAAATGCTCGATGGTGTGGATGAGCCCTTCGCGCAACGGCACTGTCGGCTGCCAGCCGAGGTGCTGCCTGGCCCGCGAGATGTCCGGGCGGCGCTGCTTGGGATCGTCCTGCGGGCAGGGGCAGGTAGACGAGCTTGGACTTCGACCCGGTCATCTCGACCACGAGCTCGGCCAGCTCCTTGATCGTGAACTCGCCGGGATTGCCGAGGTTGATCGGTCCCGTCACGTCCGCGGGGCTGTTCATGAGCAGCACGAAGGCGTCGATCAGGTCGTCGACGTAGCAGAACGACCGGGTCTGCGCTGCCGTCGCCGTAGATCGTGATCGGCTTGCCCTTGCAGCGCCTGCACGATGAAGTTCGAGACGACGCGGCCGTCGTTGGGGTCCATGCGCGGCCCGTAGGTGTTGAAGATGCGCGCTACCTTGATCTCGAGGTCGTGCTGGCGGCGGTAGTCGAAGAACAGCGTCTCGGCGCAGCGCTTGCCCTCGTCGTAGCACGCCCGTGGGCCCGACCGGGTTGACGTTGCCCCAGTAGTCCTCCGGTCTGGGGATGCACGGAGGGGTCGCCGTAGACCTCGGAGGTCGACGCCTGGAAGATGCGGCACTTGAGGCGCTTGGCGAGCCCCAGCATGTTGATGGCGCCGAGCACGCTGGTCTTGGTGGTCTGCTCGGGGTCGCGCTGGTAGTGCACCGGCGAGGCCGGGCAGGCGAGGTTGTAGATCTCGTCCGACCTCGACGGAGAGCGGCAGCGTCACGTCGTGGCGCATCAGCTCGAAGCGCGGATGGCCCATCAGGTGCTCGATGTTCTGCTTGCGGCCGGTGAAGAAGTTGTCGACGCAGATGACATCGTGGCCGTCCGCCAGCAGCCGGTCGCACAGGTGCGAGCCGAGAAAGCCGGCGCCGCCGGTGACGAGGATGCGCTTAGGATCGACCATGTTGCCCCCAGGCGAATGCGGTGGGCGACAATCGCGCATGGCCTCGGTAGCCCGCAGACCGCATGACGCGCATTTCGACCAGTCAGAAGGCGGCGCGGTTCTGCGCCACCCATCTGTGAGTTGCGTGATGCCGGACCCAACGTCGATCTCGGGCTTCCAGCCCAGGACCGTATCGAGCTTGCGAATGTCGCTGACGTAGATGCGCTGGTCGCCCGGGCGCCACTCGTCCCAATTGAGCGGGATGCGGCGCTTGAAGCGCTTCTCGAGCATCCCGATCAGATCGAGCAGGGAGAGGACCCGCTCGGGCCCCCCGCCGACGTTGAAGGCCTGCGCGGCCACCTTGTCCGGGGAGCGGATCGCCGCCTCGTAGGCGCGAACGAGGTCCTCGACGTGCAGGACATCGCGCACCTGCTTGCCGTCTCCGTAGATGGTGATGTCGCGGCCGAGCAGCGAGGCGATGGCGAACCAGGCCACCCAGCCCTGGTCCTCCACCCCGAACTGCCGCGGCCCGTAGATGCACGACTGGCGGAACGAGGTTGCGGGGATCTGGTACATCCGGGCGAAATCGAGCGCGTACTGATCGGCAGCGCCCTTCGAGCAGCCGTAGGGGGAGAGGAAGTCGAGCGGCTCGCTCTCGCTGATGCCGAAGGGCCGGTTGACGTAGGCGTAGCGGCTGCCGGCGAGCTCGTATTCGGCGCCGGCGATCTTGCCGTAGACCTTGTTGGTCGAGGCGTTGATGAAGACCGCCTCGGGGCAGTAGCGCCGGATCGCGTCGAGCACGTTGAAGGTGCCCATGGCGTTCACCTCGAAGTCCATGCCCGGGTCGACCACGGAGGTCGTGACGGCCACCTGCGCGGCCAGGTGCAGCACCGCATCGAAGCGGCCCTGCGCAAGGATGCGGTCCATCGCCGCGCGATCGCGGATGTCGGCTTGCTCGAAGTCGAATGTCGTGTTGTCGCGCAGCCAGCCGAGGTTCTTGTCGGTCCCCTGCCGGGAGAGGTTGTCGAGAACGGTGACGCTCCAATTGCGCGCGCGGAAGAAGCGCGCGGCATTGCAGCCGATGAAGCCTGCACCACCAGTGATCAGTATTCGCTTAGTAGGCATAGCCCATTTGCTCACGGTTCTTCGTCGCGGGTTGCCGCCAATGCGGCGGAAGAGTGTCGGAGGCGCCATGAACCGCCGATGAACGTGTCCGGAGGCCGATCTCGGGAGCGGCGCGAAAGAGCATCGCGCCCGGACGTTCGCAGAGTGCAGTTGTCGGCCGATCTCCTCTTCACGCGACGCGCGCACGAAGCTGGGATGCGCAACATGTGAAGCGGCTGAATCGGAGCGACACATCGACTTGCGACCAACTCGGGACTTGCCGGACTGAGGCGTCACGGGCGCCCCCCGTCATGCGTCCGTCTTGCTGCGTTGTGCAACGGCCTTGCCGACAGGGGCCCGCTCCATCGACCAAACGTGCGACCGATAGCATCGGAGGCCCGGTTGACAAGGTGTAGCGCGGTCTCCGCCGGTCGAGCGCAGATGGGGAGTGGCGCGGGGGACACGGGCCGCCGACCCGTTCATGCGGCATTCAGCGGTGACCGACGATCCCTCGCATCTGCGTGGACAGCCTCTGCCCCCTATGGCAGTGGACAAGCCGGTCCTTCGGGCTTCCCGGCGGGCAACGGACAAACGCAAAATCACGCCGCAGCGGAACGGAGCGTGGAATGAGGGTCGTGGAATGAGGGTACTGGTCACGGGGGGCGCCGGCTTCATCGGCACGCACCTCTGCCGCCGGCTGCTGGCGGACGGGCACGCCGTCTCTGTCGTGGACAACGAGTTCGACCGGGCAGGCGGTCCAATCTCCCGGCCGACGTTTGGTTCGCGCACGGCGACGTAGCCAAGGTGGCGGAGGTCGAGCCGGCATTTGCCCGCGGTTTGGACGCGATCTGCCACATCGCCGGGCAGGTCTCGATCATCCGCTCCTTCACCGACCCCACCGTGGACCTGCGCACCAACGTCGAAGGCACCCTCAACGTCCTGCAGCTGTGCCTCAAGTACAAGGTGCCGCGGCTCATCTACGCCAGCTCGATGACGATCTACGGGAACGGCGGAGCGGTGCCGACGCCCGAGACCGAGCGATGCTGGCCGGACTCCTACTACGGGATCACCAAGCTCGCGGGCGAGCGGTACGTGCACGCGACGGCGGAGCGGCCCGACCTGGGGTTCGACTTCAATGTGACGTCGCTGCGCATGTACAGCGTCTACGGCCCGGGCCAGGCCTTCGACAATCCCTATCAGGGGGTGCTGGGCATCTTCCTGGGCAACCTCCTGCGCGGCGAGCCGATCACCATCTTCGGTGACGGCGAGCAGACGCGCGACTTCGTCTACATCGGCGACATCATCGAGGGCTGGGTGCGTGCGCTGCAGACGCCTGCGGCGAACGGCCGCGTCATCAACCTCGGCAGCGGGCGGTCGCTGTCCATCAGCCAGCTCGCCGAGGCCGCAATCGCCGCGTTCGGCGACCCTGCTGGCACGCACAAGCTCGTGCGCGCGCCGGCGCGGCCGGGCGAGCAGCGCTCGGTGCGCGCGAATGTAGCGCAGGCCAGGTCGATTCTCGGCTGGGAGCCGCGCACCACCTTCGAGACCGGCCTTGCCGAGACCCTGCGCTGGGCGCGCGCCGAGTTCGCCGCCAACCCGCCGGCCCCGCGGAGCGCCGCCCGATGAAAATCCTGCTCGTGACGTACGTGGACCCGTGGGTGCGCAGCGTGTCCACTGTCCACAAGTGGGCAGCCGCCGGCCGCGCGCTCGGGCACGACGTTGCCGTGTACGGCGACCCCAACCCCGAGCTGCCGTCGCTCGAGTTCACCACCGATCTGAGCGGCGTCGATGTCACGCTGTTCGTCGTCCAGGTCGTGTCGGACTTCCCGGAGATGCCGCGTCTCGCCCGGCTGCTCGACGGCACGCCGCGCGCGCGGCGTCTCGTCGTGGACCTCTGGGGCCGCTACAACGACACCATCAGGCCGGAGCACGATTTCAACCACCTCGAGAAGCTCGACGGCCACCAGGGCTGGGAGTGGGAGGAGGCCATCGCGGCGGTCTCCGATACCATCCTGCAGCCGACGCTGGCTCCGCTGCGCAAGAACGTCGGCTCGTTCCTGTTTCACGGCTACGATGCCAACGCGGTTGCCAAGCCCTACGCGACGGCCCGTGAGGCAGCAGCCGCGTGGCTCGAGGCCAAGCCTGCCGAGCGGCCCTACGGCGTCATGTACGTGGGGAACAACTGGCAGCGCTGGGAGCAGGTGCGCCGCTTCCTCGAGCAGTACAAAACCGTGCGCGACGAGGTGGGCAAGGTGTGCCTCGTCGGCTGGGACTGGGGCCAGCGCCCGGAATGGGCGATCAAGCAGGGCATTGCGGGCATCGATAGCGATCCGGCCCTGCTGGCCGAGCTCGGCGTGGAGGTGCGCCCCGCCGTCCGCTTCGACGAGGTGACGGGCCTGATCGGCAAGGCACGCTTCGCCCCGGTCTTTCACCGTCCGCTGTTCCGCGAGCTGGGCTACGTGACGATCCGTACCTTCGAGACCTTCTACGGCGACGCCCTGCCGATCCTGATGCTGCCGCGCGATTTCGTCTCGACGATCTCGGCCCGGCCGCGGCGACCCTGGTGCCCGGAGACGATGTGGCCGCCTTCATGAAGGACGCCCTGCGCCGGCCCGAGCTCTATTGGGACGCGGTGCTGCAGACCCGCGCCCACCTCGCCCGCCACCACTCCTACGAGCGGCGCTTCCAGGAGCTGGCGGCGCTCCTCGCGGAGAGCGTGCGAGGGGCGAAATGAACATCCTGTTCGTGATCGAGTACCGGGCCAACGCGGGCAACACGCACGCGATCGCCAACTACTGCCGCGTGGCGGCGGAGCTCGGCCACACGATCGCCTTCCACGGCCCGTCGCAGCCGCAGGTCGTTGCCGGGTTCTACCTGCCGCTGGAAACGCAGATCGCGCGGTTCTCGACCGACCCAGCGCATTCGACCGCGTGATCTACCTGTTCGAGTCCAAGCTGCACCGTCCCAAGAGGCTGCAGGAGGTGGCCCTGCTCGGCACCATCCCGCGGCACCGCCGCTACATCCTCGACGCCGACGCCAGGTTCAACCCGTTCACCATCGTGGACGGGTACGACCGCAGCCACCTCAACGAGGCCGAACGCGAGGAATGGCTCGACTTCTACGATGCGCTCACGGACCAGATCATCAAGCCCACCATCACGCCCGTCCAGCGACCCGAAGGTGACGACGCTGCCCATCTTCGGGTTCAACCCGGACGAGGTGATCGATCCCGACAAGGTGCCGCCGAAGAAATAGGACATCCTGCACGTCGGCCACAACTGGTGGCGCTGGAAGGAGGTCGCGGGCGAGCTTCTGCCCGCCATCGAGCAGATCCGGGACCAGGTCGGCGAGATCGCCTTCCAGGGCATGTGGTGGGACGCACTGCCGGAGTGGGCCGAGGCCATGGGGCTGGAGCCCGCCTTCCGCAACGAGGCGGAGAAGTTCCGCAAGCTGCGCATCCGCATCGAGCCGCCGGTGCCCTACACCGACGTGATCCGCGCCATGAGCGCGGGGCGCATCAACATCTTCACGCAGCGGCCGTTCCTGGCGCACGTCGGCACCTGACGCTGCGCTATTTCGAGGAGTTCTGCGCCGACACCATTCCGCTCCTGATGCTCGACCGGGATCTGGCGGAGGCGGTTTATGGTCCGGCGGCGCGGGAGCTGACGCTCACGGGCCGCGTGGCCGAGAAGCTCCTCGATGCGCTGCGGCGGCCGGACCACTACCGCGGGTCGTGGAGGACGTGCGCCAGCACCTGCTCGCGCACCATTCCTATCGCCGCCGTGTCGAGGAGCTGGTCGCGGCCGTCTCCCACTGAATCAAGCTCCGCCGTGCGAGACGAAGATGAAACTCGTCTTCGTCTACTACGCCTACGAGAACCAGGGGAGCAGCCTCGATCTCCAGGCGTATGCCCGTGCCGCCAGGGAGATGGGCCACGAGACCACGGTTTACGGGTTGCCGAACCCGAAGATCCCGCTTGAACTACTCGATCGATCTCAGCGGCGCCGATGCGGTCGTTTTCGTGTTCGAATGGACGACGGATCTGCAGTACGGCGACCGTTTAGATTGGCTGCGACTGATTCAGGCCGTGCCACGCCGGCGGCGCGTCCTGATCGACTGCGACGGGCGCTACAACGACCCGGTCGAGTCATGGCGATTTCAACCACCGCACGCGGAGGAGGGGAGGCCTACGTGGATATTCTGCGACAGCCGTGGCCGACAAGATCTACCAGCCGACGCCGCATCCCCTGCGCGCGAACGTCAGACCTTCCTGTTTCACGTCTACGACCCGACCTGGGAGGCGCCGCTGGACTTCTCGGCGAAGGAGTTCGGGATCGCCTACGTCGGGCACTCCAAGTTCCGCTGGCACGGCATGGCGCAGGTCCTGCGCGCGGTGGAGCCGGTGCGCCAGGAGGTGGGCCGGATCGGCCTCTTCGGCTACGGCTGGGACGAGCTCCCCGACTGGGCGCCGAGCCATGAGATGAGGATGTCTACCACGTCGACTATGACTACATGAACAAGCTCGGCGTCGAGGCCATGCCGCCGGTTCCGTTCTCGCAGGTCATCGCTGCCATGAGCAGCGGCGTCTTCAACCCGGTGGTGTACCGGCCGCTGTTCGAGCAGCTCGGCAAGGTGACGTGCCGCACCTTCGAGACGCCCGCGGCCGGCACCATTCCGCTGTTCGTCCTGGAACCGCGACTATGTGCGCGCGATCTACGGCGACGCGGCCGCCGAGAGCTGGTGCTGGCCGGAGATCGGCCGCAGGACAAGATAGCCGACGTGCTGCGCCGGCCCGGGCACTATGCCGAGATCGTGCGCGGCGATACGCGAGGAGTTCCGCCAGCGGCACAGCCCCAGGCGCGTCTGCGGCAGCTGATCGAGATCGTCGAGGGATGAGCCCGTCCGGAGGGCAGCAGGGAGCTTCCGACCGAGACCGGGAACAGCCCGCAACCGTGCGCCTGCGGGCGCCGCAGCGCATGCAGATGCGCTACGGCTTCAACGAGGTGGACGGCTGGTGGCATATCGGCCTCGGGCCCCATCGCGAGACGATCCGCCGCCACCGCGGCTGATGGGCACCCAGGTCGTGCGCATCTTCGTGTTCGACAAGCCGGTGCCCGACCCGGTAGCGGAATGGCGACCTGTTCGCCGCCTACGTGCAGGCCGTGCTCGACATGGGCGCGCTGCCGATGATCACGTTCGCCAAGTACCACCCGCCCCACGACGAGCCGCGCAACCTGCGCACCTACGTGGCGCGCTGCGCCGACGTCGTCTGGGGCTGCCTCGAGCAGTGGGGCGGCGAGGTGGTGCGCGACTGGTACTGGTGCGTCTGGAACGAGCCCAACAACTACCAGGTCGGCGGCGGGCTCAGCTTCCCGCAGTACCGCCGGATCTACGAGGAGGTGGCGCGGACGGTGCATCGCCTCGTGGCGCCGCATCTCGGCGGGGCGGAAGCTGCGCATCGGCGGGCCGGCGCTGTGCGGCTTCCAGACCTACTGGCTCGACTGGATCTCCGGCCTCGTCAACGAGGTCGACGAGGAGCTGGTCGGCTTCGTGTCGTGGCACCACTACGCCGACTGGCGGCCGGTGGTGCCGAGCGCCACCCTGGGCTTCGACCTCAAGGGCGATCCGGAGGCGCCGACCGGGGCGGCCTACCAGGCCCTGCTGATGGCGCAGGCCCCGCAGTACGAGACCCGTGCGCGGGCCGTGGCGCGCATCCTCGAGGGGCGCAACATCCTCAACGTCTGCGGCGAGCTCAACACCGTTGTGCACCACGAGCACCGCTTTGTCGGCGGGCTCAACCAGGACGCCTTCGGGGCGGCCTATTACGCTTCGGCGCTCATCCATCTGATCCGCGGCGGCGCGGACTTGGAGATGCGCTGGACGGCAACCGCCCACGATGATGCCTACGGCCTCGTAACCATGGAGGGCGAGGCGACGCCTGCGTGCCTGGCGAAGCAGATGTTCGCGCAGCACGTGCGCTTCGGCGACTGGGTGAGCTTCCCCGATGTGTCGCCCGACAATCCCGACCTCGACGCGGTTCTCGTGTGGGGGGACGGCGACCGGCGCAGCGGCGTGTTCGTCAACGCGGGGCCGCGGCAGCGCGCACTCATCCCCTCCGACTGGGTAACCGGGCCGAAGGACTGCCGGCAGGTGCTGCGGCTGGACACGAGTACGGGCGGCAAGGTGGTGCGGGAGCCGTTCAACGGGGCTGTCACATTGGACGGCTATGGCATCGCCGTGCTGTCGAATGCGGCACGAGGACACCGTGATCGACTGACTGCGGCGACTGTGATCGACTGACCGCGACCGCTTCACATTGGCCTCTACGACCCTGGTCCGCCAGGGTATAAACCTCTCCTGGATCGGCGCCGGACGCGCGCAAATGGGGGTGTGACCTTTGGAACATGTGTTCGGCTGGATCGGGCAGATCTTCCAGACCCTGCTCAGGTTCTTTCCCTGGCTCGTGATCGTGCCGGCGACGCAGGCGGGCGTGGCGTTCGTGCGCGGGCGCCGCATCAAGGAATGGCAGCCAGGGCTGCACTGGTACTGGCCGCTCGTGACCACCTACAAGCTGATGACGACGGTGCGCCAGACCCAGCGCATCCAGTCCAAGGTGGTCATGACCAAGGATCTCAAGACCGTCACCGCCGGCGCGCTCGTCACCTACGTAGTGGACGACGTGATAGCGGCGGTGGCCAAGGTCGCCGACCTGCCTTCCGACATCATGGAGAGATCGCAGTCGGCGATCTATGCCGAGCTCAGCGGCAACACGCTGGAGCTGATCCAGGCCGACCGTCTGGGCTTCAACGACCGCCTGACGGAGCGGATCGCCGCTGTGCTCAACGGCTACGGCGTGCAGGTGATCCAGGCCCAGCTGACCGAGTTCGCGCCCTGCCGGGCAATCGCCCTCAACGGCAACGTGGCACAGGGCAACTACCAGCTCTGGACGGGGTTCTGAGGCAGGTCAGACCCGCGGGGCTGGCGCAGGCCGGGGGTGGCGCGTCGCCGTGCACTCGTGGCCTTCTGGTCGAGCATTCTGATTGAAGAATTCCTTCAATTCGGTCCTTGATTTTCAGCATGCCGTATCTTTGGCAAGATGTCGTCGTCGCCGCGAAATCCATTGCCACGCGTACTGATGTCACAATCTCATATATGCATACCGGCCCGAGCGCGGCTCGGTCGCCGCAGCATTGCCCGCCCGTGCTAAGTTGCCGCCGGGCTGGAAACGGGGAGGATGCCACGCCAGATGTCGACGTTTCTGATCTGCCACGGAGCCTGGTCGGCGGGCTGGGCCTGGAAGAAGGTGCGGCCGTTGCTCCGCGCCGCCGGCCATGAGGTCTTCACCCCCACCTACACCGGGCTCGGCGAGCGCGCGCACCTCGTCTCTCGCTCCATCGACCTCGAGACCCACATCGCCGATGTCCTGGGCGTCATCGAGTGCGAGGACCTCGCGACATCGTGCTCGTCGGGCACAGCTACGGCGGCATGGTGGTGACGGGCGTTGCCGACCGGGTCGGCGACCGCATCGCCAGGCTCGTCTATATCGACGCCTTCGTGCCGAGCCACGGCCAGAGCCTGTTCGACATGGTGCCGCCCGGCGGCGCGCGAGCGCCGGCAGGACGAGGCCGGCGCCCTCGGCGACGGCTGGCTCCTGCCCCCCAACCCGACGCCCCCCGACACGTCGCCGGAGGATGTGGCGTGGGTCACGCCACGGCGGCGCTGGCAGCCGATCGGCTGCTTCGCCCAGCCGCTTCTTCTGAGGAACCCCGGCTCCTCCCCGCCGCGCAGCTACATCTACTGCACCCGCCTCGGGCCCAGCGATCCCTTCAGCCAGTTCGCCCGGCGCTTCCGCTCCGATCCGGCGTGGCGCTTCTACGACCTCGACGCCAGCCACAGCCCGAATGTGACGGCGCCGGAGGCGCTGGTGCGCCTTCTGGACCAGATCGCGCGATGACGAGCGCCGGGAAGGGCGGCATCGCCGTGCCCGAGCCGGACCTGACGCCGGCCGAGCTCATCGCCCGCGCCGCGGCCTTGCGCGAGCGCCTGCGCGCCGAGCAGGACCAGTCGGAGGTGCGTGGGCACCATTCGCCGGAGCTGCAGGCGGCGTTCGTTGCGGCCGGCTTCTACCGCGCGCTGCAGCCCCGGCGCTTCGGCGGCTACGAGTTCGACTACCCGACGTTCTACAAGGCGATGATCGAGATCGCACGCGGCGACCCGGCGGTGGCCTGGTGCCTCATCCTGGGCGCCACCCACGGCGCGCAGGTCGCGGCGCACTGGCCGGAGCGGGCACAGGTCGAGCTGTTCGGCTCCGACGGGCACTTCATCGCCCCGCACCGCGCCGCGGGCCCGGCAGGCCACTGCCGGCGCACCGACGGCGGCTACGTCGTGGAAGGGGTGTGGAACTACGCGTCCGGCGTGCCCTACTGCACGCACTTCATCGCCAACGTCATGGTCGAGGGCACCGGCGAGCAGGTGGTGTTCGTCGTGCCGCGCCACAGCATCGAGCTCCTCCCCGACTGGGGCGGCGATGCCACGCTGGGCATGCGCGCCAGCGGCTCCAACAGCGTCCGCATCGGCAAGGCGCTCGTGCCCGAGCACTGGGTGATCCCGATGGGGCCCGGATTGTGGTCGGCCGACCCTGTGCCCGAGGGCACCTACGGCACGCGGCTGCACGGCAACCCCATGTACCTCGGGCGCATGATGGGGCCCTACCACGCCTCGCTGGTGGCCACCGTGGTCGGCGCGGCCCGCGCCGCCCTCGACGAGCTCGAGGGCATCGCCAGGGCGCGCAAGACCCGCTTTCCCCCCATCGTTCGCTGGTGCGAGAGCGTCGATATCCAGCGCCCGTTCGGCCAGGCCATGATGCTCGCCGACACCGCCGAGGGCGTGCTGATCCAGGCGCTCGAGATGTACATGGCCTATTGCCGGCGCTGGGCCGCCGATGGCACGCCGTTCACGGCGGAGGACAGCCTGCGCCTGTGGGGCATGCTCATCAACGCCGGCGGGCTCGCCTGCGATGCGGTGGACCTCGTGTTCCGCGCCGCCAGCTCGGCGGCAGCCAAGAAGGGCCAGCGCATCGAGCGCTACTGGCGCGACTGCGCCATGTACCGCAGCCACTCCTCGGCGCAGCTCGCCAACTTCGCCTCGGGCCTCGGCCGCCTGCACTTCGGCCTCCCCATGGGCATGTTCGGGATATAGGTGTCGGACTCCGAGGGGCTACGCAGAGTTTCCCAGCCCAACGTTTGGCCGCATACCTCGCGTCCGTTTCCAATGCTTTCCTGCCAGCCGCCCGCCCCTATACGGTGGGATCTGACCCAAAGACGAAGTCAGTTTGTGCGATGCACGTAAGACGACTTCGTTTGCGCCCGGGGGTTTTGACCTTGGGGATGCCGGACGCTTCCCGAGCCTGTGCACCGTTAACTTCGAAGATGATGTCAGCATCGCCTCCACCATCCAGGACTGACGTGGGATAGCCCGGCCCCACCTCTGCGCGTCCTCGCCGAGCAATGGGCGTTTGAACGCAGGCGGCTTCAAGGAACGATGCCTCGAACAGCCCAAGCCGTCGCGGTCAGCGACCGTCGTCCGTCCGGCCGTCCGGACAGATACGCGTCTCTCACCGCCGCCTGCAATCGCTCACGCTGGCTCGCAAGCAAACCCGTGACGAACACTCCCACTGGACCTTGCCCGCCCAGCAGAGGGCTCCAGTAGTCCTCGAAGTCAGTGAAGTCCATTCGCATGGTCAGCGACCCGATCTCTGCGTCGGCAAGGCCTGCGCCGGCCCACAGCGCCAGCAGGGCGCCCGGTTCGCTCAAGGGATGCCCAAACAACCGGTCCCTCGCCGGGTGGGCCGACGGCTCGATGGCGACGGCGGTGTCCCAGAAAAGCCGCTGGTAGACGAGCCCGCCGCAGAAATCCCAAGTCGCTGCTGCCACCACGCCTCTTCGCCGCGTCACGCGCGCCATCTCTGCCACGACCCTCCCGGGATCGGGCACAAACGTGAGCACGAGCTGCGCAAGTGAAGCTGCAAATTGCCCGTCGGCAAAAGGGAGCTCCGCAGCATCACAAAGCTTGAACCGCAGGTTGACCGTCCCGTGGCGCGCGCGAGCGGAGGCGAGATAAGGCTCTGAGACGTCAACACCGGTGACGGCATGATCGGGCGCTCGTCGCGCGACCTCCGCCGCGAGGCTGCCCGTGCCGCACCCGACGTCGAGCACCGGACCATCGCCTGGCAACCGCGCGAAGTCCGCGAACAGAGGTGTCAGCCGCTCGGTCCATCGCCCCAGGAAGCGATCGTAGGCGGCACCATCGCTCGCATGGTAGCTCGATGGCGACTGGTGACTTATCGACTGGCCGCCGCTCGGCTCAATCGATGCCGATCATCACGTCGGACGCCTTCACGACGGCATAGGCCTCCTTACCGGCGGCCAGCGTCAACTCATCGACGGCCGCGTTGGTGATGGACGAGGTCACGACAATGCCGCCGACATCGATCTTCACGTGTGCCGTGGTGGCACCCTTGGTCACCTCGACGATCTTGCCCTTGTAGACGTTGCGCGCACTGATCTTCATGTCATCGCTCCTGCTCTGACGAGGTTGATGGTGTCAATAGCATCTCAAGCTGCTCTTCGGTCAGATCGATCTGATAGAAGAGCTTATAGAACTGCCGTGTGGTGTCGCGGAGATCCTCTGGGAACTGCTTGCAGGCGTCCGATTGCCAAACTCAAAATAAGTCAGTATCCGCTTCCGCCTATCATGCCACAAAACGCTGTGATCGACCGGCATGTAGATTGGGCTGAGCCGACCGCCCCGCATTGGCAGACAGGGTCTCGCTGGGGTGCCCGCGGTCAATCGGCCTTGCGAAGCAACAGCGCACATATGTTGCCGGGTCGTCGATCATCAGTGCCATGGCCGTCTCCGCCCGCCCCGCTTCAGTATATTCAGTTGAACACAGCAGTCTCAGGTCTAAGGCGCCAGCTCCACAGACGGCGCTGATTGGTCTGGACAGCGATATGTTTCCATGGATATATCGAATGCATGGACATGAAGCTGCAAGGTCCGGGGGGCGTTCTGCCTGCAGTGGGGGGCAACGCTTCCCTGTGCCCAAAGGCCGGCCTCCTTGCTGCAACGGAGACCCGGGAGGTACGGCGGCGGCGCATCTGGGAGCTCAGCGACAGCCTTCACTGCTCGATTGTCGGCACGTGCCTGACAACAGCTGAACTCCGGCAGATCCTGGTGAAAATTGAGCTGCCTACCGCGGATAGGGAAACGGATCATCAGCTGCACGGCCGCGCCGTGCTGCTCGCCGGGCGGAAAGAACTCGCTTCGAAGTTGCTGCAGAAGGCTCTCGATCGCCGGCATCGGACAGCGCTCAGTCGCTTCAGCAGGGCTCGCAATGCCGACGAGCTGCGCGCCCTTTGGGCCGACGCCGCCGAGGGCGCCGAGATCCCGGGTGCCTACTGGGCTATTCTCACGCACCCCCACACAACAGAAGACCTCGTGCGCCACGTCTTCGGCGAGGTGCACATGCTGTCGCATCTCGTCGGGGCTGCGAACCGGGCGGACATTCGCCGCCTGCGCGAGTTGGAGGCCGAGAACGCAGCATTAAGGGAGAAGGTGACCCGCCAGCAGAACCAGCTGCGTAGCGCAATCGTCTCGCGCGATGCCACGATTGCCGGCTTGAATGACATGCTTGCAAGAGCCATTGCAGCGCGGGAGCACGACGGCCGAGCGGCGGCGGCAACCGACGACACCGAGGCCGCAGCAGCGTCCCATGTCATCGGCGACTTGAGACAACGCCTGGCGTCGGAAATCGCAAGGCGAGAAAGAGCGGACCGCCGCTTGCAGGCCTCGACGGCGGAGCGGGATGCCGAGCGAAAGCAGCGTCAGACCGTCGAACGGCGGGAGCAACAGCTGCGGGAGGAAGTCGAGTCGGCAGAGCTGGCGTTGGCGCAGCTGCTCCCAGTATCCGAGCCAAGCAACAAGCTGCCCAAAGACCTTACTGGCGTGACGCTACTCTACGTCGGCGGACGCTCGCACCAGGTTGCGCGGCTGCGTAAGCTTGCAGAGCAATGGAATGCAACCCTTCTCCACCATGATGGCGGTATCGATGACCGCAGCGGGCTGCTTGAAGCACAGGTCGCGCGAGCCGACCGCACGCTGTTTCCAGTCGACTGTGTTAGTCACAACGCCGTTGCGGTCGTGAAGCGCAAAGCTCGCAATGCGGGCAAGTCCTACGTGCCCCTGCGCGGCTCCGGCTGGACGTCTTTCGCAGCAGCGCTGAGGTCGATGGCGCTCGAGCACCAACGCCTCGACATGCATCAGACGGCCGCACAGAAACCCATCATGACATCAACTACCATGCCGTTCTCCTAACCGGCTTGCCCGTTCCTCCCGTCTGGAACGGTTTCTGCTGCGTTGCACGAGTCAGAACTTGGCACACAACCACCAGTCAACGTCCGTCAGGTTCCGGAGGCACAGCCGCCGCTGCCGGGCAAGCTTGCGTTGGGCCGACAGCGAGACTCCGCTTAGTTGTTTGCACATCTGAAGTGTTGGTCCTGCGCGCCGAGCGGAACCAGTCGGGAGGCGCGTGGGGGCCCTTCGCCCAAGCTGCAGAAGGCGTTCGTTGCGGCCGGCTGCTGCGCACGCTCATCCGGGCTTCATCCTCGCGCTTCGGCGGCTACGATCGGCTCGGGGACTTCCCTTGCAAGTTTCGCATGATCCCCGAATTCGAAGATCCGGACCGGCATAAGACCCTGGTCTGCAAGTATCGGCCTGATGTACCGCGTGGAGCCGAGCTGCATCCGCATCCGGCGCGTGCTAAACGGGTCAGCGTCTCCTCGGCAAAGTACCGGGAAGCTTCGAGGAGCAGCCACAAGAAGCCAACGGCGCAGCATGAGCACCACTGTCCACGACTGGTCCACCGACGTCTTCCGCGCCATGCAGGCGCGCTCGATCGCCACCGTCTGCACCGTCCCCGACGGCGGCCTCACCCGCCTCCTCAGGATGGTGGAGGCCGATGCGGGCCATGCGCCTCGTCACGCTCTCCACGGAGCCGGAGGGCGTCGGCGTCGCCACCGGCATCTGGCTCGGCGGCGGGCGCGCCTTGCTCGCCATGCAGTCCTCCGGCGTCGGCAACTGCATCAACGCGCTGGGGCTGCCCGTCGCCTTGCGCGCGCCCTGCCTGATGCTCGTCACCATGCGCGGGCAGTGGGGCGAGTTCAATCCCTGGCAGGTGCCGATGGGCCAGGCGGTGCGCCCGGCGCTGGAGGCCGTCGGCGTCAAGTGCTTCCCGGTCGACATGGCCGAGGAGGTGGGCGAGACCTTCGCGGCGGCGGCCGACCTCGCCTTCCACGGCCGCCTCAGCGCCGCGGTGCTGGTGGGCCAGCGCATCATCGGCGCCAAGGGGTTCGGACAGGAATGAGTGCTGCAATAACGAGTGCCGCAATGAGCGCCAAGCCCAACAAGATCGCGCGCCGCCCGTTCGTGGCTGAGCTGTTGTCGAGGCGCAACGGCGCGCTGGTCGTGTGCGGCCTCGGCAGCCCCACCTGGGATGCCTTCGCCGCCGGCGACAGCGCCGAGTACCTCTACTCCTGGGGCGGCATGGGGCTCGCGGTCCCTACCGCGCTGGGTGTGGCTCTGGCGCAGCCCGCACGGCGCGTCGTCTGCATCACCGGCGATGGCGAGATGCTGATGGGCATCGGCTCGCTCGGCGTGGTCGCAGATCAGGCCCCCGCGAACCTCGGCATCCTGGTGCTCGACAACGAGAGCTTCGGCGAGACCGGGCGCCAGCGCGGCCTCACCTCCGGCCGCACCGACATCGCCGCCGTCGCCCAGGGCTTCGGCATCGCGCGCACGCTCATCGTGACCGAGCAGGGCGCCGTGGCCGAGCTCGCCGAGCTCCTGTTCGAGACTCCCGGACCGGTGCTCGCCGTCGCCAAGATCGCCCTCACGGAGGACCCGTGGGCGCTGCCCGAGAAGGACGGCGCCACCATCGCCCAGCGCTTCCGCGCCGCGCTGGGGGTATCGTAGGCCACTTGCGCCAACGGAGTTCCCCTCCCCCTTGCGCGGGAGGAGCTAGGGGTGGGGGGAACCCCGACCTCTCGGCGGGGCTCGCTCCGACTTGGATTTCTTGAGAATCGGCTGCAACAAATAGCGCGGGTCGCCTCGGCTCTGCTAAGGAAAGGGGCGATGTCCGATCTCGCCGGCACCCCCACGCCCGCCGAACCCCGAGCCCGCATGCCATGGCTCCGGCAGCCCGTTGCCCGGCTGCTCGCCTGGCACCGGCGCCGGCGCGCCGCGCTCGCCTGGACCCTCATCCCCCTGCTGCTCGCCGCCGTGCTCGCCCTGCCGCTTGCCACCATCGTCGCGCTCGCGCTCACCGCCGGCGAGAATGTCTGGCCGCATCTGGTGGCGACCGTGCTCCCCGGCGCCGTCGCCGACACCCTCGTCCTCATCGCCGGCGTCAGCGTCCTCGCCCTGGTCCTCGGCGTCTCCACGGCTTGGCTCGTCACCATGTGCCGCTTTCCGGGCCGCGCCGTCATCGACCGGCTGCTCGTGCTGCCGCTGGCGATGCCGACCTACATCCTGGCCTACGCCTGGGTGGAGCTGCTCGACTTCGCCGGCCCCGTGCAGGGCGCGTTGCGCTCGCTATTCGGCTGGACCAGCTACCGCGACTACTGGTTCCCCGAGATCCGCAGCATGGGCGGCGCCATCCTCGTCCTCTCGCTCGCCCTCTACCCCTACGTCTACCTCTCCGCGCGCGCGAGCTTCGTGCAGCAGTCCGTGTGCGTTCTGGAGGTCGCGCGCACGCTGGGCCGCACCTCCGCCGGTACCTTCTGGGCCGTGGCGCTGCCGCTGGCGCGGCCGGCGCTCGCCGGGGGCCTGGCACTGACCCTGATGGAGTGCCTCAACGATCTCGGCGCCGTCCAATATCTGGGCGTACAGACGCTGAGCGTCGCCATCTACACCACCTGGCTGCAGCGCTCGAGCCTCGGCGGCGCCGCCCAGATTGCGCTCGTCGCCGTGGCATTCGTCCTTGCACTGATGCTGGCCGAGCGCGCCGCCCGCGGCCGCGGCCGGTTCCACCACAGCACCGGCCGCTGGCGCGCCATCCCGTTCAGCGACCTCGAAGGCTGGCGCGGGGTCGCGGCAGCGGCATTCTGCGCGCTCCCCGTCGTTCTTGGCTTTGCCGCACCCTTCATCCTGCTCCTGCTGCAGGCCTTCGCGCACCTGTCGGACGCCTTCGCCGCCGGCTTCTGGCGCGCAGTCGGCAACAGCTTGGGGGTTGCCGCTGCCGCCGCGGCGGTCACCGTGGCACTCGGCCTCTGCCTCGCCTACGCCCGGCGGGTGGCGCCCGGCCTCGGCGTGCGCGCCGCCGTCGGGACGGCGGGCCTCGGCTACGCGCTGCCTGGCACGGTGCTGGCATTGGGCCTCATGATCCCGCTGGCGGCGTTCGACAACCGCCTCGATGCGTGGCTGCGCTCCGCCTTCGGAATATCGAGCGGGCTCATCCTCTCCGGCACCCTCGCCGTGATCGTCCTGGCCTACGCCATCCGCTTCCTTGCGGTCTCGCTCTCGGCGCTGGAGGCCGGCTTCGAGCGGCTCTCCCCCAACCTCGACGCCGCCGCCCGCACGCTGGGCGAGACGGCGCTCTCCGCCCTGTGGCGCGTGCACATCCCGCTGCTCATCCCGGCACTCGGCGCCGCTGCCCTCCTCGTCTTTGTCGACGCCATGAAGGAGCTGCCCGCCACCCTCCTCCTGCGCCCCTTCAACTTCGAGACGCTCGCCACCCAGGTCTACAGCTGGGCCGGGCTCGAGCAGTTCGAGCAAGCGACCTTGGGCGCCCTTACCATCGTCCTGATCGGCCTCGTCCCCGTCCTCGCCCTGCACCAGGCCGTCGCCGGCGGCCGCGCCGGCAGCTAGTTCTGCATCCCCGGCCGAAGCGCACGGGACTTGATCGCAGATCAAGTCCCGTGCGCGCAGAGCCGGGGTCCTCAACGCGCCTCGCGGGGCTCCGAACCTGTGGACGCCCGGACCGCCAAAATGGTCCTGCACCAGCCGACCGGGTTTAGCCCTTCCTTTACGCTGTCGGCCGATCGCGCCCGCAGAACCGTCCTGAGCACTCCGCGCCGTCGTACAATTCGCCCCGTTGAGCGTTGCCAGGCATCGCCGTGCAGACGGGTCAACAGGTGCCCGCGAGGTGCCCGCGGGCCCCTTGCTCTTTGACATCGTGAAAAACGACCCCCCGGCGGGGCCTGCACCGCGCCTGAGCGCATGTGCCCATCCGCCGCGCAAAATTCTTGATGCGCGCATCGCCGGAGGCAGGCTATGGTCATGCGTTGGCGGCAGTCGCCCGCACCGCTGCTGCCACGGGGAACCGGTCTCGCCCGCAGTGGGGTCGGTTCCCGTCCCCCTCCTCGTCCAGGCCGTTTCTATTCCCGGACCGCCGCAATGCCGGTGGGCATCGGGGGCGCGAAGATGACAGGCTTCGCACCCCTAACCCGCATAGGAGCACGCCGGTAGTTCCGGCGGACCCCGTCTCGCCCGCAGTGGGCAGGATAGTTGTTGACGCGACCTTGTAACGATCCTATCTCGACAACGTAACATCCTTGTAACATATGGAGGTTGCAGCCCCCAACAGCGGCACGCGTTGGCAGGGACAGGGGAGCACACTGGCAGCCATCTTCAGAGTTCGTCTTACTTGAACGAATTTGGACGGCTCGAGGGAACCTGCATGAAGCTGCGCATCTTGGTTGCAGTCGACGAGGCCGCTCTTTGCGCCAGACTGGCTCATGTCCTCCAGACGTGGGGCCACGCCGTCGTGCTCGGCGGCATTGAACGGCGGCAGCCGCTCGAGGCCCACCAGCCGACTGCCGCCATCGTCGCACCTGCCTCTGGCGGGGCAGGGCGCCTCGAGCTGGCGCGCAAGTTGTGCGCTGCCGGGTGCCGGGTCATTGTGGTGGCCGGCTCGCGCGCGGATATCCCTGAGCTGACGCGCAGCCTGCCGGATGCGGAGGCGTTTCTCCCGCCGCCGTTGGACGAGCAGCGGCTCGCAGGCCTCCTCGCCCAGATTGCCGAGAGCGACGGACCGGATGCGGGCGCAGCGCCGGGGCCGGCAACGGTCCTGCGCTTCGCGGGCTGCACACTCGATCTCGCCGGACGCACGTTCACCGACGCAAAGAGGCGCGAGGTCGCCCTCACGCGCGCCGAGTTCGACTTGCTGGCACAGCTGGCGCGCTGCAGCGGCCGGGTGCAGTCGCGCGACCAGCTGCGCAACGCCATCTCGGGCCGTGATCGCTATCCCAACGATCGCAGCATCGACATGCTCGTCGCTCGGCTGCGGCGCAAGGTCGACCCGGGCTCCGACTGCGCGCGGCTGGTCGTCACCGTCACCGGCGCCGGCTACAAGTTCGGGGCGCCCGTCGAGCGGGACGCGTCGGCGAGCCCGCGGCCGGTCAGGAATCCGCCGAAGGACGATGATGCGCCCCGCCCCTGCGGCCTGCGCCAGCTGACGGTCCTCGCCTGCCGGATCGGCGGCTTGGCAGCCTTGTCGGCCAGGCTCGGCCCCGAGGACGAAGCGGAGCTGGTGCGTGCCGTCCACCGCACCTGCGCCGATGTCGCCCTGCGTTTCCGCGGCGTACTGGCGCAGACCCTGGGCGACAACCTGGTGATCTACTTCGGCTGCGAGCAGGCCCAGGAGCATGACTCCGAGCGCGCGACGCGGGCCGGGCTCGAGCTGATCGATGCCGTGCGTAAAGTGGACGCTCCCGGCGTGCTCGATGCACACATCGGCATCGCCACCGGCGAGATGATGGTCGCCGCGTCGCCGTCCTCTGCGGGCGAGATCGCCGCCATCGGCCAGCCCCTCAATCTCGCCCTCAACCTGCGGTCGGCGGCCGCGCCCGGCAGCCTGCTGATCACCGGTCCCACGCGCGAGCTGGTCGGCGATTTCTTCGACTACCGGGAGATGCAGCCGCTCGAGCTGGCTCGCGGCGTTGCCCCGGTGCCCATCTGGCAGGTCGCCGGCGAGAATGCCTGCAATGGGCGGTTCGAGGCGCTGCGCCGGGTGGGCATGGTGGAGCTGGCGGGCCGCAGGCAGGAGATGGACCTGCTGCATCACTGCTGGTCGCGGGCTCTGGCGGGCGCCGGCCAGGTCGTGCTCGTCACCGGCGAGCCCGGCATCGGCAAGTCGCGCCTCCTCGCCGAATTCCAGGACGAAAGCAACGTCCGCCTCTACGGCAGCCTCAGGTACTTCGGCTCCCAGCTCCAGACCGATGCCGCCCTCCACGCCGTGATCGCAGAGATCAAGCGGGCCGCCGGCTTCGACCGTGCCGATGCGCCCGCCGCGCGCCTCGCCAAGCTCGAGGCCCTGCTGCAGGGCCCCCGCAAGGGGGGGCAAAACGACATGGCGTTGATCGCGGACCTGCTCTCCCTCGCCACACCCGACGCGCCGTCCGTGCAGAGCTCTCCCCGCAACTGCGCAAGCAAAAGACGCTGGCGGCCTTGCTGGCGCGCGTCGGGAGCCTTGCCGCGCGTCACCCGGTGCTCGTGCTCGTCGAGGACGCCCACTGGCTCGACCCGACCTCGTTGGAATACCTCTCGCAACTCGCCGAGATGATCCCGAGACTGCCGGTCATGCTGCTCATCACCGCGCGCCGGGAGTTCGACCCGTCCTGGCCGGTCTACGCGCCCATGACCTGCATCACGCTAGGGCGCCTCGGCCCCGAGGATGCCGGCCTGCTCATCGAGCGCGTCGTGGGCGGCAGGAGGCTTCCCAGGGAGGCGGTGAAGCAGATCCTGGCGCAGACGGACGGCGTGCCGCTGTTCATCGAGGAGCTGACCAAGTCGCTGCTGGAGGACGGCTTTCTCCGCGAGGGCCCCGACGGCTGGGAGATGGTCGGCCCCTATCCCTCGCAGACGATCCCCAAGACGCTCTTGGGCCTGCTCTCGGCACGCCTGGACCGCCTCGGGCCGGCACAGGAGATCGCCCAGATCGGGGCCGTCATCGGACGCGAGTTCTCGCGCGAGCTTCTCGCCGCCGTGAGCACAGCCTCGGAGAGCGGGCTCGAGGATGCGCTGGAGGCGCTGATCGCCTCCGAGCTGGTTCTCCGCCGGGGCACGGGGGCGGACGCGACCTATGTCTTCAAGCATGCCCTGGTGCAGGATGCCGCCTACGCAACGCTGCTGCGAGAGCACAAGCGCGCGCTGCACGCGCGCATCGCCGAGGTCCTCGAGCGCCGTTTTCCCGAGGTCGCTGAGACCCAGCCGGAGGTTCTGGCGCACCACTGCACCGAGGCGGGCCTGATCGGGAGGGCCGCAGACCTGTGGGGCAAGGCCGGCCTGCAGTCCCTGCAGCGCTCGGCGCTCACGGAGGCCACCGCCCAGCTCGCCCGCGCGCTGGCGCAGATCGCGACCCTGTCCAGCACGGTGCATCTGCGCCGCCAGCAGATCACCTTCCAAGTCGCGCTCGCCAACGCCTTGATGCACACCAGGGGCTATGCCTCGCCGGACACCAGGGCCTCGTTTGAGCGGGCGCGCCACCTTATCGAGGAGGCCGAGGCGCTGGGCGAGCCGCCCGACGATCCCTTGCTCCTGCTCGCCGTTATCTACGGCTTCTGGGTCGGGAACTTCGTGGCGTTCGACGGCGCCACGCTGCGTCGGCTCGCGACGCAGTGCCTGGCGCTCGCCGAGAAGCAGGGAGCGGCCGTCCCTCTCATGATCGGCTATCGCCTCATGGGCACATCCCTGAAGTGCACGGGTGACGTGGCGGCAAGCCGCGCGCATTACGACCGGGCGCTGGCGCTCTACAATCCCGCCGAGCACCGTCCGTTGGCGACGCGCTTCGGCCAGGACATCGGCGTTGTCCTGCTCTCCTATCGCGCATGGACCCTGTGGCTGCTGGGCTTCCCCGAAGCCGCGCGCGTCGACGCCGACCGCGCGCTCGCGGACGCGCACGAGATCGGCCAGGCCGCTACCTCGATGTACGCGCTGGCCCACGCCGCGCGCACCTGTCTGTGGAGCGGCGACTGGGCCACGGCCGGCTCGCTCACGGAAGCGGCTCTCGCCCTGGCGGAGGAGAAGGGTGCCTCGGCGTGGAGGGCGTTCGGCATGATGCACCGCGGCTCGCTGCTGGCGCTGACCGGCGCCAGCGCGGACGCCATCCCGATGCTGACCTCCGGCATCGCCGCTTGGCGATCGACCGGATCGACCCTGTGGGCGCCGTGCTACCTGTCCATTCTGGCGCTGGCCCATGCCGGGCTCGGCCGGCTCGACGAGGCGTGGAGCTGCATCGGCGAAGCCACGGCCTTGGTGGAAACGACGCAGGCGACATGGTGCGAGCCCGAGGTCCATCGCATCGCCGGCGAGATCGCGCTGCTGTCGCCCGGGCGTGACACCTCGAGGGCCGAGGCGAGCTTCGAGCGCGCGCTTGCAATCGCGCGCGCGCAGCAGGCCCGATCATGGGAGCTGCGCGTGGCGACGAGCCTGGCGCGGCTGTGGCGCGACGAAGGCAAGCGGCACGAGGCCCGCGCCGTTCTGGCCCCGGTCTACGGCTCCTTCACCGAAGGCTTGAACACGCTCGACCTGCGCGAGGCTGCCGCGCTCCTCGGCGGGCTGGGCGCATGAGCGCCGCCAGCAAAGAGGCGGCGCCCCGGGGGTGCCGCCTCGTCGGTCCTAGCGCTTTCCTGCCTCATGCCTTGCGGCGGCGCGGGCCGGGCCGCGTGGTGACCGCTACTTCGACTTGCCCCAGTCGTCGTCCTCGAGCGAGTGCGGGTTCTTGCGCTGCTGGTCGATGATCTTCTGGTGATCCTCGGGAATCTTCTGCGCGCGCGCCGCCGCCTGCAGGGTCTGCGGGAACCACAACGCGATCTGCGGGTAGTACAGGACGAGCCCGATGCAGATCACCTGCAGCACCATGAACTGGAACATGCCGTTGTAGATCGTCGACAGGCTCCAGTCCTTCACGACCTGCTTGAGGTAGTAGGCCGACATCGCCACCGGCGGCGAGAGGAACGCGGTCTGCAGCGTCACCGCCACCAGCGCGCCGAACCACACCAACACCAAGTCGGGCTGGATGCCCATCGTTTGTCCGAGCGCCGGCCGCAGGGCGTCCACCACGGGATAGAAGATCGGCAGGAACACCAGGATGATCGCCGGCCACTCGAACGGCCAGCCGAGGAGGAAGATCAGCACCAGCACCATGATCAGCATGAACGTCGGCGGAAACTGGAACGACAGGAGCGTGTTGGTGATCCAGTTGGCGGTGCCGAGGCGGGCGAACACCGCGCCGAAGATGTTGGAGGTAACCGCCAGCAGCAGCACCATGCTGGAGGTGGACATGGTGGAGTTGAGGGCACGCTGCAGGCGGCCGGGCGTGAACCTGCCGTAGGCAAGGGCGAGGAGCACCGCACCGGCGGCTCCGATGCCCGCGGCCTCCGTCGGCGTTGCAAGGCCGGCCAGGATGGAGCCCAGCGTCGCGGTGATGAGCCCGAGCAGCGGGCCGACGCCGATCACTACGCTGCGAAAGATCGGAGAGCGGAAGAAGGCCCGGAGCAGAGCTGCCGCGACCAGGACGGCGACGGTGCATACGAGAGCCGGCCACGCCAGATCCCCTGTCAGGGGGAAGGCGTACCGGTACGCTACATATGCGACGGGGGCCAGCAGCGAGAGCATTCCAAGCAGACGCTCAGGAAGCGGTATGATCTCGGCCGACATGGCGGCAAAGGCTTGCTTGCGCTCCTCGATCGGCACCGGCGGCCCAAGCTTGGGATTGATGAGGCTGCGGCCCATCAGATAGACGATGTAGACGCCCGCAAGCAGGAAGCCCGGGCCGAACGCCGCGGCATAGAGGTCCGCGACCGACACTCCGAGCACCGGTCCCATCACGATCAGCATCACCGAGGGCGGAATGAGAATGCCGAGCGTGCCGCCGGCGGTAATGGTGCCCGCCGAGAGCCTGGCGTCGTAGCCCGACTTGATCATGATCGGCGAGGCCATGATGCCGAGCACGGTGACCGCCGCGCCGACGATGCCGGTGGCCATGGCGAACACTGTGGCCGTCAGGATCACCACCAGAAAGAGGGCACCGCGCACGGGAGCGAGCAGCAGGCGGAAGGCCGTGAACAGCCGCTCCATCAGGCCCGCCTGCTCGGTGACGAAGCCCATGAAGATGAACAGCGGCACCGCCGCCAGCAGCTCCTCCTTCATCAGGCCGATAGTCTGGAAGTAGGCGAGATCGAAGACCGTGTGCCCCATTCCGACATAGCCGAAGATGAAGGCAAGGAACAGCAGCGTGAAGGAGATCGGCACGCCGATGAAGATCGCTCCCAGCAGCACCAGGAGCATGATCAGGCCGATGGCGGCTTCCCAGCTCATACCTCGACCTTCTCCTTGTGCTCCAGCTCCACGCCGGTACGCGCCATGTAGAAGCTCTTCAGAAACTCCGAGAAGCCCTGGATGATCAGGAGGCCGCAGGCGACCGGCACGACGAACTTGAACGGCCACAGGATGGGCCGCCAGGGCGTCTGGTCCGAGGTCTCGTTGATCTGCAGCGAGTAGCGGGCCTCGAGGTAGCCGATGACGCCAAGCGCGGTGAAGCTCGGGAAGAAGAACACGACGTAGGCGATCGAGTCGATCAGGCCCTTGGTGCGGGGCGTGAAGTTCTCCCAGAAGAAGTCGGTACGGATGTGCGAGCCCTTGTGCAGCGCGTAGGCGGCTCCCAGCATGAACAGGGCGCCGTAGAGCATGTAGGTTACGTCGAAGGCCCAGATGGTAGGACTATTGAAGGCGTAGCGGGCGAACACCTCGTAGGCGACGGCGAGCACGAGGGGGACCGACATCCAGGCAAAGATGGAGCCGGTCAGATCGGTGAATGTGTCGATAATACGAAGCGTGACGAGCAATGCGCGCGACGGCCGAGCCTCAGCCATATAGGGTTCCCCAGGATTCCGGTTTCGATAGCATCTCCGTCACCGCTATGTTTGCCGCCGCGTCACGGTTGCATGGAAAAAAGAGGAGCGGCTGTCAATGCCGCTCCTCGTCTCATGTCGCTAGTTCTTCTCCGGGAAGTAGATGTTCGCGACGAACGAGTAGGGTGGGAAGTAGAACCGCTTGTAGGGCACGACCACGCTGGCGTAGGCCCTCTGGGAGTCGTGCACCCGCTTGAAGAACGGGTTCTTCGCCGATTCCTCGGCCGCGATCTCGTCCCACTTCTTCAGGAACAGGCGCAGGATGTCGGGCGGGGTGCGCAGCACCTGCACGCCGTGCTTCTCCTGCATTTCCTTCACGGCGTCGGCGTTCTGCTTCTGCCACCTGGCCCACCAGATGAGGAAGGTCTCGTTCACCGCTGACTTCACGATCTCCTGATGCTGCGGCGTCAGCGCCTTCCACACATCGCCGTTGATGAGCAGCTCGCCGATGGTGACGCTCTCGTGCACGCCCGGCGCATAGTGGTATTTCCATATGTTGTGGAAGCCAAAGCGCAGGTCCTCGATGCCACCGACCCACTCGGCGCAATCGATCACACCGCGTTGCGCGGACGGGGTGATTTCGCCACCCGGAATGTTGACGACGGTGAAGCCTAGCGCCGCCCAAACCTCGCCAGCCATGCCGGTCTGGCGGCATTTCATGCCCTTCATGTCCTCGACTGACGTGATCGGCCGCTTGAACCAGCCGAATGCCTGTGGGCCCGACGGCAGGATCGGGAACACCACGACGTTGAGCTTGAGCTCCTTCTGATAGAACTCTTGATAGAGTTCCAGTCCGCCGCCGTGATAGAGCCAGCCCATCACGTCGACATAGTCCATACCGAGTGCGCCGGGGCCGCCGGTGAACAGGATCGCGGTCTTGTTCTTGCCGGTCCAGTAGCCGGCCCAGGCATGGGCGCCGTCGAGCACCTTCTTGTGGGTGGCGTCGAGCACCTCGAACGGCGGCACCACCTGGCCCGCTGGCAGGGTCTCGATCTTCAGGCTGCCGGCGGACAGCTTGTCGACGCGCTCGGCGAAGTAGGTGAAGTTCTCATAGAGCGTCTGCGAGGCCGGCCATGTCGCCTGCATCTTGAGGCTCTTCGATTGGCCCTGGGCCTCGGCCTGCTGCATGTGGATGCCGGCGCTGGCGAGGGCTATGCCGACCCCCAGCGCCACGAGCCACACAGATCTTGAGCGTAGTCGCATGTCGTTTCTCCCTGAGGATCTTGATGAACTTTGTGGTTGCAACGCAGCCTAGCAGATCGTTTCGAGCTACGCCGCACCAATTAATTGTTGCGCTTTCTGCGGTCGCGAGTGGAGAAGGGCCTCTCAGCTTGCCCGCCTGCAGGGCATGTGCCCACGCAAGGTGCGCTGACGCGACCTGAGGATCGCAGCTTGTCATGCCGGGCCGGCCCGACAGGGCCGGACCCTAGCGCGAACTCCCGAGCGGGCCAGAGGAGCCGCTGCGCGCGCTGTTGGAGCTTCAGCGCTGAAGCTCCGCAAGCTCCTTGAAGAGGTCCAGCGCCTCGGGGTTTGCCAGCGCCTCCTTGTTCCTGACCTCCCGGCCGTGCACCACCTCGCGCACCGCCAGCTCGGTGATCTTCCCCGACTTGGTGCGCGGGATGTCGGCTACCTGCACGATGCGCGCCGGCACGTGGCGCGGGCTGGCGCCGGTGCGGATTTCGAGCTTGATGCGGTCGCTCAGAGCCCCATCGAGGGTTTGCCCCGCCTTCAGGACGACGAACAATACGATGCGCACATCGTTGTCCCACTCCTGGCCGATCACGATCGCCTCCTGCACCTCTTCCAGCTGCTCCACCTGGCGGTAGATCTCCGCGGTGCCGATGCGCACGCCGCCGGGATTGAGCGTGGCGTCCGACCGTCCGTGGATGATCATGCCGCCGTGCTCGGTCCATTCGGCGAAGTCGCCGTGGTGCCAGATGTTTTCAAAGCGCGAGAAATAGGCGGCGCGGTACTTCTCGCCTGTCGGGTCGTTCCAGAAGCCAACCGGCATCGACGGGAATGGCTTGGCGCAGACGAGCTCGCCCTTGCCGCGCTCAATCGGCGTGCCGTTCGCGTCCATCACGTCCACTGAGAGCCCCAGCGCCGGGCCCTGGATCTCGCCGCGCCACACGGGCTTGGTCGGGACGCCCAGCACGAAGCAGCCGCAGATGTCGGTACCGCCGGAGATGGAGGCCAGATGCATGTCCTTCTTGATCGCCTCGTAGACGTAGTCGAAGCTTTCAGGCGCCAGCGGCGAGCCGGTGGACAGAAGCGCGCGCAGGGAGGTCAGATCGTGGGTCTTGGCCGGCGTCAGACCCGCCTTCTTCAGCGCGTCGACATACTTGGCGGACGCGCCGAAATGCGTGCACTGCTCCGCTTGCACATAGTCCCAGAGGATGTTGCCGCTGGGATGGAATGGCGAGCCGTCGTAGAGCAGCAGCGTGGCGCCGCTCGCCAGGCCCGATGCCAGCCAGTTCCACATCATCCAGCCGAGCGTGGTGAAATAGAACAGCCGGTCGCCGGGCTTGATGTCGCTGTGCAACCGCTGCTCGCACAAGTGCTTCAGCAATGTGCCCCCGGCCGAATGCACGATGCATTTCGGCATTCCGGTTGTGCCCGATGAATAGAGCACGTAGAGCGGGTGTGAGAACGGCAGCCGCTCGAACTTCAGCGGGGACATGCGGCAGCGAGCGCACGGCATCTGTCCCATGTCGTCGCGCGCCGCTCGGCGTGGACGAGCGCGGCGCCGACGCTCTGCATCACCGCTCTCTCCTGCCCGAGGTAGGGCACCACGATGACCTCGCGCACCGAGGGCAGCTGCGCTGCGATCTGTGAGAGCTTGTCGGAGATGTCGATCGCCTTGCCGTTGTAGTAATAGCCGTCGCAGGCAACGAGCACCTTGGGCTCGATCTGGCCGAAGCGGTCGAGCACGCCCTGGATGCCGAAATCGGGCGAGCAGGACGACCACACCGCGCCGATGGTCGCTGCGCCCAGCATGCATGTGATACTCTCCGGCATATTGGGCAGGATCCCCGCCACGCGATCCCCGACACCCACGCCGGCGGCGGCGAAGGCGCGGCTCGCCCGGCCGACGTCGGCCCTGAGCTCGTCCCAGGTCAGCCTGCGCCTAACCTTGTCCTCGCCCCAGAACACGATGGCGTCGCCCTTGCCCTGGTGCCTCAGCAGGTTCTCCGCGAAGTTCAGCCGTGCGTCCGGGAAGAACGACGCCCCCGGCATTCTGTCTCCATCGACGAGATAGGGCGGCTGCGCCCTTGTCTCCGGCAATCTCCGCAAAATCCCAAAGCGCCGACCAGAACTCGGCCGAATCGCCGGTCGAGAACCGATGCAGCGCGTCGAAATCGCCGAGCGGCCGTGCCTGCGCGGGCCGCCAGCCAGGACGAAAAGGCAGCGAGTGTTGTTTGAGCCGAACGAGCCGGATTGGGTGTCCACAGGGGGTGAGGCATGTCAGGTCTCGCAGGTTTTCCATGGCCCGTTCCGCGGCTGGCATCGGGTGCTAACCTGGAATCGCAACGCGACGTGCGGCCGGGCGCACGAGCATAGCAGCTGAGCTTGCGCCCTGCGGCAACGAATTGTATTAGCTGCAGCGGTGGATGCATCGCGCCGATTTCCATCTCGTTGGGAGCGAGGGCGCGAATGGGCGCGGATAGGCACGTCGTGGTTCTAGTGGACCCATGAGACGCAACACCGTCATTGCGCGCGTCCGCAAGCTGGGGCTGGCCGTCGCTGCCTGCCTGGTGTTCTCGGTCCTGGCACCGATGTTTTTCGCCGAGCGCCGCTCGGAGGAGCGCTTCGCCGTCTCGTCGGTCCTCGCCTCGCCGCGCGACCAGCTGGAGCTGACCGTGCCGGTGAAGCTCAGCGACACCCCGGATCTGACGCTGGTGCGCGGCATCGTCTCCGACTACGGCCCTGCCGCAGCGGGGGGGACAATGTCCCACCTGGTCCTGGAAGGGACCGGTGTTCAGGTTGAATGCCGCCGGCCGTGCGCGCCTCGCCCAAGACGGGGCAGGGCGATCCGGACGGCATGGAGGACCTCGCTGCCCTGCTCCCGCTCATCCGGCAGCTGGTGGCGCGGGCCTTCGAGCGCATAACGGTTCGGCGCGGAACGCTCAACATCACGATGGCCGATGGCTCGGTCGTGACGCTGAAAGAAATCGAAGCCGAGGTGAGCCGGCGCAAGGGCCAGATCGAGACCAAGGGCAGCTTCACCGTCCGCGGGCAGCGCGTGGCCTTCGTTGCCACGCTGGGCCAGCCGGTCGACAAGAAGGGGACGCTGCGCAGGCCCCTGCAGGCCACCTTCAAGGGAAGCCTGATCCAGGGCAGTTTCGACGGGCAATTGGATTTGGCCCCGGACCTGCAGCTGACGGGCGCGGCTGAGATGTCGACGCCCAGCCTGCGGCGCATCGGCAGATGGTTCGGGATTCCCCTGCAGAGCACCGACGGCTTCAACGCGGCGACCATCAAGGCGGAGCTGACGTGGGCGCGCCGGGTGCTCGCATTCGAGAAGGCGCTCCTGACCATCGACGGCAGCGAGGCGAACGGCAGAGGTGGTGCTGAACCTCGGCGGCGAGCGCCCGCTCATCGACGCCACCCTCGATTTCAGCCAGCTCGATCTCACGCCGCATGCTCGAGGCCGCGCGGCTGCAGCTGTTCGGCTTCGATCTGCCCGGTACCTCGTGGCCGTCGTTCGACATCTCGCTGCCGATGATCCGCTATCTCGACGCCGACCTGCGCATCTCGGCGCGCAAGGTCACGCTCAAGGGCCATGCCTTCGGGCAGGGCGCGGCGACCATCACCGCGCAGCGCCGGCAAGCTGCAGGCCGACATCACGGAGCTGGAGCTGGGTTCCGGCACGCTGAGCGCGCAGATCACCGCGATCATGAGCGAGACCGTGCCGCGCTATGCGCTGCGTGCCAAGATCGAGAGCATCGAGGCGGGCCCGGCGAGCACGCTGCTCCTCGGCGCCACCGTTGCTCACCGGGCGCGCCACCGTCACCGCCGACCTGACGAGCACCGGCTACTCGCTGCACGAGATCATCGGCCGCCTGCCGGCAAGGCCTCGTTGGCGTTGCCCGAAGGGGGCCGTGTGGCGCTCGACGCGAAAGCGCTGACGCAGGCGGCCAAAACCGGCACGCGCGGCTGGGCCAAGCTGGCGCGATCGCCGGCGAGCGTCGACAAGCTCGAGGTGCAGGCGCGACATCATACGACGGCGATGGCTTTCCCCGAGAAGGTCGAGGTGCGCTCCGGCAACCTGACGCTGGCGGCATCGGGCCGTCTCGGCCTGGACGACGGCTACATGGACGTGCGCCTGACGTGGAAGTCGATCCCCCAGGCCGACCAGTCTCCCAAGCCCACCGACGCCGCTGGCGAGACCGTGAGCCTGCGCGGGCCCTGGTACGCCCCGATCGTGCGCATCGAGTAGCCCGCCCTTCCGCCGGCCTGCGGCCGTTGTGTCGGCTGGCAGAACAATGGAGCCGGTTAACAGCGACCCGTGGTTCTGCATCGCCCCGGCTGTAGAGGCAGCTATGATGCCTGCCTGGAGTGCTCAGCTCAAGTGTCGCCCCCATGAGCCAGAAGTCATGAGCCAGATCCCATGAACCAGATACCGCAGCTCGTCTTTCTCACCCGTGGCAGGGGCGTCCATCGCCACCAGCTGACGGCGTTCGAATATGCGTTGCGCGACGCCGACATCGAGCAGCAGAACCTCGTCAGCGTCTCGTCCATTCTACCGGCTGGCTGTGAGCTGATCCCGCGCGAGGCCGGCGTCGCCTCGCTGCAGCCGGGCGAGATCACCTTCTGCGTCCTGGCGCGCGCCGAGACTAACGAGCCCGGGCGAAGAATATCGGCGAGCGTCGGCCTGGCGCGACCCAGCGATCCGCAGGTCTACGGCTACATCTCCGAGTATCACGGCTTCGGCAAGACCGAGACCGAGAGCGGTGACTATGCCGAGGATCTTGGCAGCGACGATGCTGGCCTCCACCCTGGGCATCGAGTTCGACCCCGATGCCGCATGGAACGAACGGCGCAAGGTCTACGAGACGAGCGAGCTGATCGTCGACACCATGTCGATCACGTCGGCAGCCGAGGGCGCCCCGCAGGAGCAATGGACCTGCGTCATTGCCGCCGCCGTGTTCAGGATGAGCAAGCCCGGCGCACAATGACGTGCGCGTCGCACCGCGGGCCTCGGGATCGGTAATCGTAGCGCAAGAAGCCAATTGTGGTCCCAGGCGCCTCTTTGTAGCCGCCGGGGTATTGTGGACGGAGGCCGGCTGCACTACGTCGTCGCCACGCAGCCGATGGGCGGAGACTCAACGGCGGCGCTCCAGGCTCCCATCCTTGCCTGCAGGAGGGTCAATTGGACAGCGTCCTCATCATCGGCGCCGGCGCCGCCGGATCCGTCACCGCACAGAAGTGCGCGATGAACCGCGACGTCTTCAAGCGCATACACCTCGCCTCGCGCCGGATCGCAAGCTGCGAGGCGATCGCCAAGCGCTGCAAGACGCCGATCGAGATCAGCCAGGTCGACGCCGACAACGTCGGCCAGACGGTCGCTCTGATCAACAAGGTCAAGCCCGACCTCGTGATCAACATGGCGCTTGCCCTACCAGGACCTGCCGATCATGGATGCGTGCCTCGAGACCGGCGTGCACTACATGGACACGGCCAACTACGAGCCGCGCGAGGTCGCCAAGTTCGAGTACTCCTGGCAGTGGAAGTATCACGACCGCTACAAGGGCAAGGGGCATCATGGCGATCCTGGGCTGCGGCTTCGATCCCGGCCAGTCGAACATCTATTGCGCCTATGCGCAGGAGTTCCTGTTCGACACGATCGACACCATCGACATCATCGACTGCAACGACGGGCAGCCACGGCAAGGCGTTCGCCACCAATTTCAACCCCGAGATCAACCTGCGCGAGGTCACTCAGCGCGGCAAGTACTGGAAGGAGGGCAAGTGGATCGAGATCGACCCGCTCTCGATCTCGACCATGATCGACTACCCCGAGGTCGGGCCGGCGAAGAGCTACCTCATCTATCATGAGGAGGAAGAGAGCCTCGTCGAGAACATCCGCGGCCTGAAGCAGATCCGCTTCTGGATGACGTTCTCCGACAACTACATCAAGCACCTCGAGGTGCTGCAGAACGTGGGCATGACGCGCATCGACCCCGTCATGTACAAGGGCACGCCCGTGATCCCGATGGAGTTCCTGAAGGAGCTGCTGCCGCCGCCGTCGTCGCTCGGCGAGGGCTACACGGGCAAGACGTCGATCGGCTGCATCTTCGCCGGCACGAAGGACGGCAAGCACAAGCGCGTCATCATCTACAACGTCTGCGACCACGCCGATGCCTACAAGGAGACGGGCGCGCAGGCGGTCTCCTACACCACGGGCGTGCCGCCCGTGGTCGGTGCGATGATGCTGTTCCAGGGCCACTGGAAGGGCGCCGGCGTCTTCAATGTCGAGCAGCTGCCGCCCAAGCCGTTCATGGACGAGATCGGCAAGCAGGGCCTCCCCTGGCACATGCGCGAGGTGCAGACCCGGCGAGCAGAGAGAGCTGTTCGCCGTGAAGACGTGACAAGACTTGTCATCCCGGCGCTTGTCGCAGTTGGATCGCATCTTGCAACAGGTTCTGGCGGCTGATTGGTTGGCTGGATACCGGCGGTACAAGCCCCGGTATGTCAAGAACCGGACGATGAGCGTCGAGGCACCACACGAGGAGGCTTCCAGCATGGTGCCGAGATTGCCCGCCGACCATGCGCACCCCCGCCTACGTCCTCGACGTGGCGTGCTGAAGCGCAATCTCGCTATGGTCGCGCGCATCAAGCACGAGGCCGAATGCAAGGTCCTGCTGGCGACCAAGGCGTGGGCGATGCCGGCAGCCTTCCCGATGATGCGCGAGACGCTCGACGGCACCACGGCGAGCGGCGAGTACGAGGCGCGCCTCGGCCGCGAGGAGTTCGGCAAGGAGGTGCACGTCTATGCGCCGGCCTACGCCGAGGGCGAGGTCGAGCGCCTCACCGCGCTCGCCGACCACATCTATTTCAACTCGCCCGAGCAGATCGCGCCGCTTCGGCGGGGGTGGCCAAGGCGGCCGGCGCCAGGTCGGCACCCGCATCAATCCCGGCTATTCCAACGCGACGCTCGGCGGGCGCGCTCTACGATCCCGTGTGCGCCCTACTCGCGCTTCGGCACCACGCAGGGCCGAGATCGACCAGCTTCCTTGGAGCGAGATCGACATCTTCCACGTCCACGCCCTGTGCGAGAGCATGGCGGAGGGCTCGGCCGGCCTCATCGAGCACGTCGCGCGCGAGTTCGCCCCCTATATCCGCAAGGTGAAGGCGGTGAACTTCGGCGGCGGCCACTTCGTCAACAAGCCGGGCTATGACGTGGCTAAGCTGATCGCGGCGATCAAGGCCTTCCGCGCCGCAGTTTCCGCGTCGAGGTGATCCTGGAGCCCGGCGGCGGCATCGTGGTGGACGCCGGCTACCTGGTCGCGACCGTGATCGGCCTGCACTGGAACGACCAGCGCATCGCCATCCTCGACACGTCGGCGAGCTGCCATATGCCCGACGTGCTGGAGGTGCCTTACACTCCCGTGCGTGCTCGGCGCCGCCGCCCCGGCGTGCATCCGCACACCTACATCCTGGGCGGCAAGACCTGCATGACCGGCGATGTCGTCGGCGAGTACTCGTTCCCCGAGCCCCTGCAGGTCGGAAGCCGCATCGTCTTCACCGACATGATGCAGTACAGCTTCGTGAAGAACACCACCTTCAACGGCACGCCGAGGCCCGACCTCGCCATCCTCGACGAGGACGGCACCTATCGCGTCGTGCGCGCGTTCGGCTACGAGGACTTCCGGCGCTCGCTCGGTTGAGGCGAGGCGCGGCGACGCGCCCTGCGCTCGCGGTTGCGCATGTCTCGAGGGCAGCCCAGCGGCGTGATCTCGGCAAATTTCACGACGGTGATGCAAGGTGGTGCCCACGGGAGGGCGCACAAGCGGGCCCCGGTCGCCGGTCCAGCATAGGGAGAGATATGCCATGACAACCACAGCAGAAGGCCGCAGCCCGCCCTTCCGCGCCGAGGTGATCGGCAGCCTGCTCAGGCCGCGTGCGCTCAAGGACGCGGTCATGGCCCTGCAGGAGGGCCGCCTGGCACCGGCGGAGTACGAGTTACAGCTCGACAGCCACATCGCGGAGGGGATCCGGCGGCAGGAGGACATCGGCCTCGAGGTCGTCACCGACGGCGAGCTTGGCCGCTCCTCCTGGTTCGGCTTCTTCTTCGAGGGCCTCGAGGGCTTTCGGCTGGCCCCGTCGCACTTTAAGTTCAAAGACGCCGACGGTCGCGCCTTCGAATGGCCGACGTGCGTGGCGGAGAAGCGCATCCGGCGCCGGGCGCCGATCGCGCTTGCCGAGTTCCAGCGCGCCAGCCGGCATGCGCGCTCCGCGGTGGTGAAGGCGACGCTGCCGACACCGAGCGCCTTCCATTTCTTCCGGCTGGCGCAGTCGGTCGATGCCGCCGCCTATCCCGACGTGTCCGGCTATCTTCGACGACCTGGTGGCCGTCTATCGCGCGGAGATCGCCGAGCTGGCGGCGGCCGGCTGCCAATACCTGCAACTCGACGAGGTGCCGGTGGCGATGCTGTGCGACGAGGACGTGCGCCGGCAGGCCGCGGGCGAGGGCGGCAACCCGGCGGCGCTGCTCGATACCTATCTGGGCCTCCTCCAGCGCATCCTGGCGAATTGTCCGGCCGGCATGGCGACCGGGCTGCACCTCTGCCGCGGCAACTTCCGCGGCCGCTGGATGGCGGCCGGCGGCTACGAGCCGGTGGCGGAGAGGCTGTTCAACGAGGTGCCGGTCGACGCCTTTTTCCTGGAGTACGACAGCGAGCGCGCCGGCGATTTCCAGCCGCTGCGCTTCGTGCCCAAGGGCAAGCGCGTCGTGCTGGGGCTCGTCTCGTCCAAGACGCCCGAGCTGGAGGACCGGAGACCCTGCTCCGCCGCATCGACAAGGCGGCAAGGGTCTGCGCGCTGGACCAGCTCGCGCTCTCGACCCAGTGCGGCTTTGCCAGCGTCGCTGGCGGCAACGCCCTCTCGGAGGACCGGCAGTGGGCGAAGCTGGCCCTCGTCGTCGATACGGCCCGGCGCGTGTGGGGCGAAGGGTAGCGTGTGTGCGCTGCGCTTGTGCTCAATTTAAGGATTGCCTTATATAAGCATCGAATGGTATCGAGGCAACCGAATCCAGGACGGAGGAGGTCTGTCGATGATCGATGTCATCCGCACCATCGGGGCAGTCGCCCGTGAAGTCGCCAGCCGGGAGCACGAGGGCCGTCCCGCGCGCGTCGTCGTCGCCACCCGCACCTACGACACGACGGTCGAGGACGTCTGGGACGCCGTCACCAACCCCGAGCGCATCCCGCGATGGTTCCTGCCGATCACCGGCGAGCTCGAGCTCGGCGGCCGCTACCAGCTCAAGGGCAACGCAGGCGGCGAGATCACCGGCTGCGAGCCGCCGCGCCACTCGCGGTGACATGGGAGTTCGGCGGCGAGGTCAGCTGGGTCGACGTCGACCTGGCGGAGGATGCGCAAAGGCGGCACGCGCCTCGTGCTCGAACACATCGCCCATGTCGACGACGAGCGATGGAACCAGTTCGGTCCGGGCGCGGTCGGGCGTCGGCTGGGACATGGCCCTGATGGGGCTTGACCGGCACCTGGAGTCCGGCGCGCCGGTCGATCCACAGGCGGCCATGGCGTGGCTGGGCACGCCGGAGGGCAAGGACTTCGTCAACCGCAGCAGCGAGGATTGGTGTCGGGCCTCGGTCGCCGACGGCACCGATGCAGAGGCCGCCGAAGCGGCGGCAAAGCGGACGACGGCGTTCTATACCGGCGAGAGCGATCCACCCGCTAAAGGCTGATGCACGCGTTCGACGTATTGGGTGACCCGGTCCGACGCCGCATCCTGGAACTGCTTGCCCTGGGCGAGTATGCCTCGGGCGACATTGTCGGCCGTGGTGCAGCGCGAGTTCGGCATCAGCCAGCCTGCTGTGTCGCAGCACCTCAAGGTGCTGCGGGACAACGGGTTTGCCGCAGTGCGCATCGACGGGCCGCGCCGGCTCTACTCCATCGACGCCGCAGCCTTTCGCGAGGTCGACACCTGGCTCGAGCCGGTTCCGCGCCTTCTGGGAGCACCAAGCTCGACGCGCTCGCCACCGAGATCGCGCGCGGCAAGCGCAAGCGCGCGCGGGACCGAAGTGCGGACGCCCGTTCTTCGACCCGCGCGGGCCCAGAAAAGAAACGCGCCGGATGATCGACCAATAGGGCATGGTGTTGCACGCCCTGCTGCACTAAAATCTTCCCAACCCGTCGGCTTGCCGCCTGTCACCGCGAAGAGTGACGGCGCCCTGTTCCAGCCGAATGGGCCGGGGAGGGCGCTGGAATGAGGGCCGATCGGTCCCGCAGGTGTTTGGGCCACGGCTGCGCGCAGACCGTGCGCGGGGCCGCCGCATGAATCCGATCCAGACCGCGGAGCCCATCATCGCTGCGGCCGTCGAGATGTCGGTCGAGGGCGTGTCCAAGCGCTTCGGGGGCGTCACCGCGGTCGATGGAGTGTCCCTGGACATTCCCAAGGGCGTGATCCTGTCGATCATCGGCCCGAACGGCGCCGGCAAGACCTCGCTGCTCAACATGATCTCGGGCTTCTACAAGCCCGACAGCGGGCGCATCACGCTCGCCGGGCGCAACGTCACGGGGCTGCGGCCCAGCACCATCGCCGGCCTCGGCGTCGCCCGCACCTTCCAGAACATCGCCCTCTTCAGCGGCCTCTCGGTGCTCGACAACCTCATGCTCGGCCGCCACGTGCACATGCGCGCGGGCGTGCTGGGCAGCGTGATCTACTGGGGCCTGGCGCAGCGCGAGGAAATCCGCCACCGCGCCGTGTGCGAGGAGATTGTCGAGTTCCTGAAGCTGCAGGACTTGAGGAAGCTGCCCACCGCTGCCCTGCCCTACGGCCTGCGCAAGCGCGTCGAGCTGGGCCGCGCACTGGCCCTGGAGCCCAGGCTGCTGCTGCTGGACGAGCCCATGGGCGGCATGAACCAGGACGAGAAGGAGGACATGGCGCGCTACATCCTGGACGTGAACCAGGAGCGCGGCGTGACCGTGGTCCTGATCGAGCACGACATGGGGGTGGTGATGGATATCTCCGACAACGTTGTGGTTCTCGACCGCGGCCGCAGGATCGCCGCCGGCGCCCCGGCCGAGGTGCAGAGCGACCCGGCCGTGATCGCGGCATATCTCGGCGCCAGCAGGAAGGGCCGCCCATGAAGCTCACCGCCGATCCGGGCACCGATACGCTGCCCAAGCTGCTCAAGCGCCACGCCGGGCGCGCCGGCCGGCTTCCCGCCATGCGCGAGAAGGACCGCGGTATCTGGCAGACCTACAGCTGGCGCGCCTGCCAGGAGCACGTGCGCGACTTCGCCCTGGGGCTGGCGGCGCACGGCTTCAGGCGCGGCGACAAGCTCTCGGTGCTCGGCGACAATCGCGCCCGCCTCTACTGGGCGCAGCTGGCGGCGCAGGCGCTGGGCGGCATGTCGGTGCCGCTCTACCAGGACTCCATCGCCAGCGAGCTCATGCACGTGCTCTCCCACGCGGAGGTGTCGGTGGTGGTGGCCGAGGACCAGGAGCAGGTCGACAAGGTGCTCTCGATCCACGGCGAGCTCGCCAGCGTGCGCCTCGTCATCTACGAGGATCCGCGCGGCTTGAGCGGCTACCGCGACGGCCTCCTCAAGTCGTTCGCCGAGATCGAGGCCGCCGGCCGCGCTTTCGGCCGCGAGCATCCCGGCTACTACGAGCGGGAGGTCGAGCAGGGGTGCGCCCGCGACGTGGCGCTGGTCGCCTACACGTCCGGCACGACGGGCCGATCGAAGGGCGTGCTGCTCAACCACGCCAACATGATCGCCACCTCCGAGAGCTTCGTCAGCGTCGAGGACGTGCGGCCGGGCGACAACTGGCTGTGCTATCTGCCCATGGGCTGGGTGGGCGACGCCATGTTCTCGCTCTCGCGCGAGCCTGGTGGTGGGCGCCGCCTGCAACTGCCCGGAGAGCCCGGAGACGGTGCAGCGCGACCTGCGCGAGCTCGGGCCCGATGCGCTCCTCGCCCCGCCGCGCATCTGGGAGAACATGCTGACGGGTCTGCAGGTCAAGGCCGCCGATGCCTCCTGGCTGAAGCGGCGCGTCTACGAAGGCTTCCGCCGCGTCGCCGAACGGCGTGAGTTGCTCATCGAAGATGGCAAGCCCGTCCCCGCCGGCACCCGGCTCGCCTATGCGCTCGGCGAGCTCCTGGTCTACGGCCCGGTGCGCGACCAGCTCGGCCTGCGCAACGCCCGCTGGTGCCTGACGGGCGGCGCGCCGCTGGGCGCCGATGCCTTCCGCTTCTTCCGCTCGTTCGGCATCAACCTCAAGCAGATCTACGGCGCGACCGAGGCGAGCGCGCTCGTCGCCTTGCAGCGCAACGGTGAGGCGGATCCCAACACGGTCGGCCGCACCCTGCCGGGCACCGAGGTGCGCATCGACGAGAAGGGCGAGGTGCTGGTGAAGGGCCCCGGCGTGTTCCAGGGCTACCACAAGCAGGAGGAGGCGACGCGCGAGGCGCTGACCGCCGACGGCTGGCTCAAGACGGGCGACGCCGGGCTCATCGACCCGCGCGGCCAGCTCGCCATCATCGACCGCGCCAAGGACGTAGGCAAGCTCGCGGACGGCACGCCGTTCGCTCCGCAGTTCATCGAGAACAAGCTGAAGTTCAGCCCCTACATCCGCGAGGCGGTGGCGTTCGGCGACGGGCGGCCGTTCGTGGCGGCCATGGTGGCCATCGACATCAGCACGGCCGGCAAGTGGGCGGAGGGCAGAAGCCTGCCCTACACGAGCTTCATGGACCTCGCCTCCAAGTCCGACGTGGCGCGGCTGATCGTCGAGGAGGTCGGCAAGATCAACGCCACCCTGCCGGCGACGAGCCGGGTGGCGCGCATCGTGCTCCTCAACAAGGAGCTCGACGCCGACGACGCGGAGATGACGCGCACGCGCAAGGTGCGCCGCGCCTTCGTCGCCGAGAAGTACGCGCCGCTGATCGCCGCCTTCTACGACGGCGCCAGGGAGGCGCGGCTCACCATGGACATCACCTTCGAGGACGGGCGCCGGAGCCAGCTCACCTCGACGCTCGCCGTGCACGATGTCGTGCCGACGAGCGACGCGAAACGCATGGCGGCGTGACCGGAGAGCACGATGTGGGATGAGCTGCAGTTCGCGTTCGCCCTCACGATCAGCGGGCTGTCGATCGGTCTGATGTACTCCCTGATCGCGCTCGGCTTCGTGCTGGTCTACAAGGCGACGGAGGCCATCAACTTCGCCCAGGGCGAGTTCGTGATGCTGGCCGGCTTCGTGGGCGCCGTGGCGCTGGCAGTCAACGGCATGCCCGTGCTCGCTGCCGTGGCAGCCGCCGTGGCCGTCATGGTGGCGTTCGGGTTCGCGCTGGAGCGGGTGGTGCTGCGGCCGCTGCTCGGCCGCCCCATCGTCGCCGTCATCATGGCCACCATCGGCCTCGGCGCGATGCTGCGCGGCCTGCCGCCGATCACGGTGGGTGGCGAAACGCGCGCGCTATCGCTCAACATCGGCGACATGCCCATCGGCATCGGGCCGATCTCGCTGCCGCCGATCCAAATCCTCGGCGTCGTCGTCACGCTGGCGTTCCTCGGCCTCTTCACCTGGTTCTTCATGAAGAGTCGCATGGGCGTGGCCATGCGCGCCGTCGCCGACAGCCAGCAGGTGGCGATGGCCATGGGCATCAACGTGGAGCGCTACTTCGCACTGGCCTGGGCGATGGCCGGCATCGTCTCGGCGCTGGGCGGCGTGATCTGGGGCAGCATGCTGGGGGTGGACGTGCACTTGGCCCTGGTCGGCCTAAAGGTGTTCCCGGTGGTGATCCTGGGCGGGCTCGAATTCAGTGCTGGGCGCGGTGATTGGCGGACTCATCGTTGGCGTGGTGGAGAGCCTGGCGGCCGGCTACCTCGACCCCTACGTCGGCGGCGGCACCAAGGATTTCGCCCCCTACGTGCTGATGATCGTGGCGCTGATGTTCAAGCCCTACGGCATCTTCGGCACCCACCGGATCGAACGGGTCTAGTGCGATGGCTGCAATAGTCGCTTTCATGTCATGCCGGGGCTTGTTCCCGGCATCCAGCCAACCCCCCGCTCCGGCGCTCGCTTGGCGCTGGTTCCCGGCAACAAGTGCCGGGATGACAGAGGCGCAGCACTAGGGCCGACCATGTTCCATCGCGAGTCCGGGGTCTACAAGACCTCCTACGCCGCCGATATGGCGCTCTATCCGCTGCCCATCGCGCGCTGGACGGTGGCGTTCCTCATCGTGCTGTTCGCGGTCGTTCTGCCCTTATCGCTGCACGACTACTACCTCTCCATCATCAACCTGTCCCTGATCGCCATCGTCGGTGCGCTCGGGCTCAACATTCTGGTCGGCTACACCGGGCAGATCTCGGTCGGCCACGCCGCCTTCATGTCGGTCGGTGCCTACACCGCCGCCAACCTCGCCGTGAAGCTCGACCTACCGTTCTGGGTCACGCTGCCGGCCGGCGGCCTGATGGCCGCCTTCGTCGGCGCCATCGTCGGCATCCCGAGCCTCCGCATCAAGGGCCTCTACCTCGCCATCGCGACCCTTGCCGGGCAACTCATCATCGAATGGGTGATCAACCACACGCCCGCCATTTCGGGTGGTGCCCAGGCCTCGATCCAGGTTCCGCGCCCGACGCTCTGGGGCTACGAGATCAAGACCCAGGGGCACCTCTACTTCTTCCTCCTGTTCTTCGCCGCCCTCGCCATCCTGGCGACGCTCAACCTGGTGCGGAGCAGGATCGGCCGCGCCTTCGTCGCCATCCGCGATCAGGACATCGCCGCCGAGATCATCGGCATCAATATCTACCGCTACAAGCTCCTGGCGTTCGCCATCTCCTCGTTCTACGCAGGCGTGTGCGGCGTGCTCTACACCTACTATCTCGGCATCGCCAACTACGAGCAGTTCCAGATCGGCGTGTCGATCGACTACCTCGCCATGATCATCATCGGCGGCCTCGGCTCGGTGCTGGGCTCGATCCTCGGCGCAGTGTTCGTTACTATGCTGCCGATCGTTCTGAGACTGGCCATGGAGCCGCTGGCCGGGCTGTTCTTCACCGCGGGCGAGATGTCGAGCGTCATCGCGTCCACGCGGCTGGTGCTGTTCGGGGCGCTCATCATCTTCTTTCTGGTGGTGGAGCCGGAGGGGCTAAACCGGCTCTGGCGCAACATCCGCACCTACTTCCGGGTGTGGCCGTTCTCGTATTGAGCAGGGAAGAGGCAACAGAAAGCAACAAGGAGGAAAGCAGCAATGAGGTCCATGACATGGCTGCGGGCCGTCGCCGCAGCAGGCGCGATGGCGATCGCCGGCAGCGCCGGCTTCGCCCAGGAGAAGGAAGTGGTGTTCGGCCTGCAGTGCGACCGCACCGGCGCCACCCAGACGGTAGGTGTGTTTCTCTGCCCCGGCTATCACGACTACATCGCGCTCCTGAACAGCAAGGGCGGAATCGAGGGCTACAAGATCCGAGTGATCGAGATCGACAACGAATACAAGGTGCCGCCGGCCATGGAGGCGCACGAGCGCTTCAAGAAGGAGGGCGCGGTACTGCACAGCCTTTATGGCACGCCACAGACCGCAGCGCTCACCAAGAAGCTGGAGGAGGACAAGATGCTCGGCACCTCGCCCGGCTTCGGCACGGCGGCGGCGGCCGACGGCAAGCGCTACCCCTACCTGTTCCCGCTGGCTGCGAGCTACTGGTCGCAAGCGGCGGCAGCGGTGGATTTCGCCAAGAAGCAGCTGGGCGGAAGCCTGAAAGACAAGAAGATCGCCTATCTCTACTACGACAACCCGGCGGGCAAGGAGCCCCTGGAAATCCTCGAGGATCTCTCGAAGTCCGAGGGCTTCCAGATGCGCACGTTCGCCGTGCCGCCGCCCGGCGTCGAGATGGGCGCCCAGATGATCGACATCACCGGCCGCTTCAAGCCTGACTACGTCATCACCCACCTGTTCGGCCGCTCACCGTCGGTCTCCATCAAGGAGCTGAAGGGCAAGGGCTACCCCCTGAGCCAGGTAGTTGCACTGGTGTGGGGCGCGTCTGAGGCCGACATCAAGGCGGCCGGCGGCTTCGCCCTGGCGGAGGGCTACCACACCCTGCAGTTCGCCGGGGTCGGTAACGACTTCCAGGTCATCAGGGACATCAACGCCATGTACAAGGCGCAGGGCAAGTCGCCGCCCTCGCAGCAGGAGATCAGCGTGTTCTACAACCGCGGCGTCATGATCGCGGCGCTGCACGCCGAGGCCGCCCGTAACGCCATCAAGGACAAGGGCGGCGCCAAGCCCAACGCCGTCGACGTGAAGAACGGAATGGAGAAGATCAGGGGCTTCACGCTGGGTGGCATGGTGCCGCCCATGGAGCTGACGCCGGAGGATCACGAGGGCGGAGGCTGGGTGCAGGTGTGGTCCGTCAAGGGCGGCAAGCTCGTCAAGTCGAGCGAGTGGTTCCAGGCCTACCGCGACGTGATCAGGAAGCACCTCGTCGCAGCGAAATAGGAGGAGTCCCCTCTCCCCGCTTGCGGGGAGAGGGTTAGAGCCTGCCCCGGCGAAGGCCGGGGTGAGGGGCAGCGGCAATCTCCGACGTTGGAGTATGCCGCTGCCCCTCACCCCGGCCCTCTCCCCGCGCTCATGGAGCCGGTGGCGAGGGCGGTGTTGCGCGGGGAGAGGGAGGCGCGCGCGGAGACCATGCTGTCCATCAACAACATCGAGGTCGTCTACGACAGCGTCATCCTGGTGCTGAAGGGCGTGTCGCTCGAGGTCGGGCCGGGATCGATCACCGCGCTCCTCGGCGCCAACGGGGCCGGCAAGACCACCACGCTCAAGGCGGTGTCGGGCGTCTTGCGCACCGAGCGCGGCGAGGTCACCAAGGGCACCATCACCTTCGAGGGCCGGCGCATAGACGGCCAGCGCGCCTTCGACATAACGAAGCTCGGCATCAGCCAAGTGTTCGAGGGCCGGCGCGTGTTCGAGCACCTGACCGCGGAGGAGAACCTGATCGCCGGCGCGCACATCCAGCGCCATGCGGGCAAGGTCAGGGACGGCATGGAGCGCGCCTACGCCTACTTCCCGGTGCTCAAGGAGCGCCGCCACCAGCTCGCGGGCTATATGTCGGGCGGCGAGCAGCAGATGCTGGTGATCGGTCGCGCCCTGATGTCGAGCCCCAGGATCGTGCTCCTGGACGAGCCGTCGCTGGGCCTCGCCCCGATGCTGGTCGAGGAGATCTTCGGCATCGTGCGCCGGCTGGTCGACGAGGAGAAGCTCTCCGTCCTGCTGGTGGAGCAGAACGCCAGCATGGCGCTGGAGGTCGCCGACCACGGCTACGTGATGGAGACCGGCCGCATCGTGCTCGAGGGCGACGTGGCCTCGCTGCGCGAGAACTCCGACATCCGCGAGTTCTACCTCGGGCTCAACGAGGTGGGCTCGCGCAAGTCCTACCGCGACGTGAAGCACTACAAGCGCCGCAAGCGGTGGTTGTCGTGAGCCGTCCGCGGATCGCGGCAGAGCCGTGAAATTTCGATAGTACGTTTCAGTATGGTGCCCCAGGAGGGACTCGAACCCCCACGTCCTTGCGAACAACAGATTTTGAGTCTGCCGCGTCTACCGTTCCGCCACTGGGGCCTGCGCGAAGGCGGCGCATCATAGCGGCGGCGCCCCGAGCGTCAATCCAGCGCAAGTTGGGCTGGCTCCGGGCGTGGCGCCGCCCGGGGGGATGATGCCGTCCTCGAGCCGCCAGATCGCCGGGTCGTGAAAGCGATGCGCGACATCACGGCCACGCCACTGCGCGGCCCTCACGCCCCCCCGACGCGGACGACGATCACGGTGGTGTTGTCCTGGTAGGGGTCGCCGGCCGTCTCCACTGCGGCCAGGAGCGACTCGGCGGCGGCGTCGGGGGTTGCGGCGGCGGCGGCCAGCCTGGCGATGTCGGCCTCCGCGAGGGTGTGGATGCCATCGCTGGCGAGGACCACGATATCCCCCGGCTGGAGTGCCAGCGGCTGCGGCGAGCGGTCGACCATGTCGATCTCGGTGCCCGTGAGCGCGGAGCGCAGCACGTGACGCTGCGGGTGAGCCCGCGCCTCCTCCCAGCTGATCCTGCCGGCCTCGGCCAGCCTGTCGATCTCGGGCGCCAGCGAGTGGTCCTCGTTCAGGCGCACGATCGCGCCGCTGCGGCGCACCAGATAGAGCGGGCTGTCGCCGACGCTCACCCACTCGATGCGGTCGGGGTGCGGCTGCAGGGCGATGCCGACCAGGGTGCAGCCCATGCCCCTCAGCTTGCGGTCCTCGGCGGTCCCGGCGGCAATCGCCGCATTGGCGAGCTCAAGGGCCTCGGCGAGGCGCGCCGGCACCGCCTCGGCGGATCGCGCGAAGGCGTGGAGAAAAAACTTGCACGCCAGACCACTGGCGCGCGCGCCACCCACATGCCCGCCCATGCCGTCGGCGAGTACGGCAACGACGCCGCCCCCCGCCGCGTGCACCTCGGCGGTGTCCTCCTGGTAGCTGCGCGCACCCTGGGCGGCGCGGGTGGCGAATTCGAAGCTCACGCTCAAACCTCGATCTCGACCGGCTCCAGCAATGCTAGCCTCCTCATCCGACGGTCCGCGCCGGGTGTCAAACGGGCGCCGTCTCGAACCTCAGCTCTGCAAGTCCATCCTCGATCACGTCCCCGTTAGCGCCGTTGCCCACGGCGGCGCACCGTCGATGCGCGCGCCGCTGCGTCTTTGCTGCTCAGATCAACAATCACGACTCCCGCGCTGGTGATGCGCTCGATGGCGGCGTGATGGCGATGCACCGACCGGTCGGTCACGGCAACCCCACAACGAACCAGAAATCATGCCGGCGCATGAGGGCGGGAGCATGACCACCCGTCACCGACATGCAAGGGCAGGCTCAGTCACATATTTGAGCTTTCCGCACGGGCGCTCTTGGCGATACGGTCGCGCCGCTGCCCGCTCGCTGGTCACAGGCTTGCCCATGAAGACTACAGGCATGTTCTTCCTCAGGCTCGTTGCTTTGGCGCTCGCTGCCCTCCTCGTCGTCTCGCCTCTGCCTGCGATGCGGTCACATGCGGTGCCGGCGGGCCAACCCTGCGGGACCGAGACCGGCGCCGTGTGCGACAAGGGACTGTGGTGCGAGCCCCCGGCCGGAAAGTGCGCCTCCACGACCGGGGTGTGCGTCGCGGTTCCGCGGTTCTGCGTTGTGCGCAAGAAAAGCAAGAGCTTCCGTCCCGTGTGTGGCTGCAACGACAAGACCTATTCCAGCGATTGCTTCCGGCGTGCCTACAAGGTGGCCAAGTTACGCGAAGGCAAGTGTTGAGGTTACTTGGATCAGCCCGTCGCGGACGCGCTGACGCCCGCATTGTCATCTCCTCCGCGGCCACACCACTTAACCAAGCGAGGCAGTAGTTGGCCGCGTTGCCTCCGGGCTGCTCGCGTTGCGCATGCCGCTGCAGTATGAGGGCAGCACCGGACGGGATGCTGCACGAATGCTGCACAGAGTTGGCGAGCTGACCCGGCGGGGGGCATCTGGTGGATCTGAGCCGTGGCTGTCGGTGGCGGCGGGCGCCGCACTCGCCGCGGCCGTGGCCTGTGCCTTCTTCCTGGCCGCGCGCCTCGGCCTCGCCCTCGTGAGTGAGGCCGAGGGCGTAGCCGTATTCTGGCCGGCCTCGGGTGTCGCCGCTGGCGCACTCATCGCGCTGGGACGGCGTGCCTCTGTACCTGTTGCTACCGGAGTCGTCGCTGCGTCGGTGGCTGCCAATATGCTCGCCGGCAGGAGCCTTGCCGGCGCCTTCGCCTTCGGCCTGTGCAATGCGGCGGAGGCGCTGCTGACGGCATGGCTGGTGAGCCGCTGGGCCGCCTCCCCTCCATTCCGGCTCGACAGCCTGCAGCGCGTGTTCGGCTTTCTCGCTGCGGCCTGCGTCGGTGCCGCTGCTGCCGCCGCCGGAGCGGCCCTGGCCATGAACCTGCTGCTGCAAGCACCGGTGCCCGCGATCGACGCCTGGCGCGTCTGGGCGACGGCCGGCGCGACCGGCATCATCGCCGTAGCCCCGCTGCTGATCGGACTGCACCAGCTGGCGAGCGAGCGCCTCTCCCGGCGCGAGCTGATCGAGGGTGGATGCGCACTGGCGCTGCTCGGCGCCTTGAGCGTCGTCGTCTTCACCGCGCCGCCGGGCTCCTGGGCCGCCTATATCCCGCCTGCCGTGTTGTTCCCGATCCTGCTCTGGGTGACGGCGCGTGCCAGTCTGGTGTTCGCCGCCGCGGCCGCCGTCATCGTGTGCAGCGTGCTCGTCTATGCCACCACCCTCGGGCTCGGCCGCTTCGGCGATCCGCTGGTACCGGCCCCGCTCGCGTGCTTCGGGCGCGCAGATTACGATGCTCGTAACGGTGCTGTGCGTGCTCGCGCTGTCGGCGCTGTTCGCCGAGCGGCGCCGCAACGAGGCGCAGCTCGAGGAGAGCAACGAGCGGCTGCGGCTGGCGCTCAGCGGCGCCGAGCTCGGCGTGTGGAGCGTGGACCTCGCGACGGGCACGTTCGAGAGCGACGCACGCGACCTCAAGATCAACGGGCACGATCCGGCGGCGCCGCCGCGCACGCTTGCCGAGGTCAGGGCCTGCGTGCACCCGGAGGACCTGCCGCGCCTCGATGCGGCGTTCGCCGACGCGCGGCAGACCGGCATGCCCTGCCGCGTCGAATACCGCGTGCGCGCGCCCGCCGGGGCCAGGGGGGCCGATGCCGCCCACCCCCGCTGGGTCGCCGTCGAAGGCACGGTCGTGCGCAACACCGCGGGCCGTCCGCTGCGCCTCCTGGGCGTGACGCGCGACATCACCGGGCGCAAGCGCTTCGAGGAGAACCTGCGCCAGCACGAGCAGGCCCTGAGCGACCTGCTGGGGGCCCTGCCCGCGGCCATCTTCACCACCGACGCGGAAGGCCGCCTCACCTACTACAACCAGGGCGCTGTCAACCTGTGGGGCGCGGCGCCCGCACTCGGCAAGGACAAGTATTGGACCGTTCGCCGGGTCTATCGCGCCGACGGCACGCCGATGCCGCAGGAAGAGCACCCGACCGCGATCGCCTTGAGGGAGGGGAAGGCGGTGCGCGGCGTCGAGGTCCTGCTCGAGCGTCCGGACGGCACGCGCGTCCCGGTCATCCCCTATCCCACGCCGCTGCGCGACGAGCGCGGCGCCATCGTCGGCGCCGTGACCATGACCGTCGACATCAGCGCGCGCAAGAAGGCGGAGGCAGCGCTCGCCGAGCGCAACGCGCAGCTCGCCCTCGCCGGCCGGGCGGGCCTCGTCGGCAGCTACAGCTGCGATATCGACAGCCGCGTCATGCAGGTATCCGCGGGCTTCGCCACCATCTACGGCCTGCCCGAGGACACCACCGCGATCACCATCCGCGAGATGGCGCGCGCGCGTGCATCCCGACGACATCGCCGAGGTCGATAGGGAGCGCCGGAGCGCCTTCGCCGAGCGTCAGCGCGAGCTGCGCTCCGAATTCCGCATCGTGCGCGCGGACGGCGACGTCCGCTGGATCGAGTCGCGCGGCGTCGTGTCCTACGGCGACGACGGGCGGGAGCGGCGCATGGTCGGCGTCAAGATCGATGTCACCGACCGCAAGCAGGCCGAGGAGCACAAGAGCCTGCTGGTCGCCGAGCTCGACCATCGCGTGAAGAACGTGCTCGCCGTCGTCACCGCGGTGATGTCCCGCACGCTCGCGGACAGCAACTCGATGGCCGATTTCGCCGCCGCGCTCGATGGCCGCATCCAGTCGATGGCCGGTACGCACGAGCTTCTGAGCTGGCGCAAGTGGCGGGGCATCCGGCTCGCGGACCTGGTCGGAGCGGGAGCTGGCGCCCCACGCCAACGGCAGCAACGTCGCCATCGGGGGCCCAGAGGTCGTGCTGCGCGCCGAGGTCGGCCAGGCGCTGGCGATGGTGCTGCACGAGCTCGCCACCAACGCCGCCAAGTACGGCGCGCTCTCTGCGCAGCAGGGCCGCGTCGAGGTGCGCTGGAGATGCACTGCGGAGAACGGCCCTGGAAATGGCCCAGGAAATGGCCCTGGCGGACGCTCCTTCTCGACTGGGTGGAGACGGGCGGGCCCGCGGTGGCGGCGCCGCCGCGCGCGGGCTACGGCACCAGCATCATCCGCGACCTCATCCCCTACGAGTTCGGCGGCACGGTCGACCTCGAGCTGGCCCCCGCGGGCGCCCGCTGCCGCCTGGAGATCCCCATGGCCTGGGTGAGCCTGGGCGCCGACCGGGCGCAGCCCCAGAGCAACGGCGCTCACGGCGCGTCGGCGCTCGGTCGATAGGGGCGCGAGGGGGGACGCTGCGGGCCCGACCGCTGTTTGACGGCGCTGGAGCCGGTGAGCCCCGGGCGTCGCGTACGCGGGGGCGACGCGCCGGGTTTGCAATGAAGGCGGAGAGAATGTTAACTGCCCGTCATGACGGCGGTGGCACTTGCCGACGGGAATATTGAGCAATTCATTGCGCGCTGGCAGGGGCTGCAGGGCGGGCGCGAGCGCGCCAACTATGCCCTCTTCCTGATCGAGCTGGCCGAGGCCCTGGGCGTGGAGCGCCCGGCCCCGAGCGACTCGCAGCGCCGCGATTATGCCTTCGAGCGAACGGTGACCTTCCGCGCGCCGGATGGCAGCACGTCCACCGGCTTCATCGATCTCTACAAGAAGGGCTGCTTCGTCCTGGAGGCCAAGCAGAGCCGCCAGAAGGACGGCAAGAAGACCGTGCCCGGCCAAGCCGACCTGTTCCCGCCCGAGAAGGACAACACCAATCTCGGCCGGCGCACGGCGAACCGCAACTGGGACACGCTGATGTTCAACGCGCGCCAGCAGGCGGCCGACTATGCGAGGGCGCTGGAGCCGAGCGAGGGCTGGCCGCCGTTCCTGCTCGTGTGCGACGTGGGCCACTGCTTCGAGGTGTTCGCGGACTTCACGGGGCAGGGGAAGAACTATCAGCAGTTCCCCGACCGCAACGGCTTCCGCATCTACCTGGAGGAGCTGCGCGACCCTGCTGTCGGCAAGCGCCTCGCCACGATCTGGACTGACCCGCGTTCGCTCGATCCGTCCGCCCACTCCGCCAAGGTCACGCGCGCCATCGCCGGCCGGCTCGCGGAGGTCTCCAAGGGCCTCGAAGCGCGCGGCCACGATGCCGAGGACGTGGCGCTGTTCCTGATGCGCTGCCTGTTCACGATGTTCGCGGAGGACGTGAAGCTGCTGCCGGACGGCTGCTTCAAGCGCTGGCTCGAGGCGGCGGCCACCAACAAGGCGCGCTTCAAGCACGAGCTGGCGGACCTTTGGAAGGCGATGGACAAGGGCGGCTTCGCCGCCATCGCCGAGACCCAGGTAAAGCGTTTCAACGGGCGATTTTTCCGCAGCGCCTCGGTGCTGGACCTGGAGCGCGAGGAGATCGGCGAGTTGCTGGCGGCGGCCGAGCACCGCTGGACCGAGGTGGACCCGGCCATCTTCGGCACCCTGCTGGAGCAGGCGCTGAAGGAGACGGAGCGCGCGCGCCTCGGCGCCCACTATACGCCGCGCGCGTATGTCGAGCGCCTGGTGGTGGTGACCATCATGGAGCCCTTGCGCCAGGAGTGGGCGCGCGTGCAGGCGACCGCGGAGCGCCTGAAGGAGGAGAAGCGCGCCAAGGAGGCCGCGGCGGCGGTCCAGGCCTTCCACGACAAGCTGTGCGCCACGCGCGTGCTCGACCCAGCGTGCGGCACGGGCAACTTCCTCTACGTGGCGCTCGAATTGATGAAGCGCCTGGAAGGCGAGGTGCTGGAGGCGCTGGCCGATCTCGGCGGCCAGGAGGCGCTCAAGGGCCTCGAAGGCCACAACGTCGATCCGCATCAATTCCTGGGGTTGGAAAAGAACCCGCGCGCGGCCGCCATCGCCGAGCTGGTGATCTGGCTCGGCTATCTGCAATGGCACTACCGCACCAGGGGCGGCGACCCGTCCGAGCCGATCCTGCGCGACTTCAAGAATATCGCCGCGATGGACGCGGTGCTGACCTGGGATGGCTATCCGGTGCCGGGCGTGGAGGCGAGGAACGGCCGGCGCGTGGAGACCTATCCCAACGCGCGCCGCCCCGACTGGCCGGAGGCGGAGTTTATTGTTGGGAATCCGCCGTTCATGGCGGGACAGGACTTCCGGGAGCAATTCGGTTCGGAATACGCGGAGGCGGTTTGGTCGGTCTACAAGCCGATCTCGGGCGGCGCGGATCTCGTGATGTTCTGGTGGGATCGCGCAGCCGATACGGTGACGCGCAAAGGCTCACCGACCACACGGTTTGGGCTCGTGACGACAAACTCCATTGTGCAGGAGTTCAACCGTCGCGTTGTCGAGCGACACTTGCGAAGCAAGAAGCCTGTTTCGCTGCTCATGGCCATCCCCGATCACCCGTGGACCAAGGCGACCAAGGGGGCCGCTGCAGTCCGCATCGCGATGACAGTCGGCTGCGCAGGCCGACACGACGGTGCCTTACGCGAGGTGGTGGCTGAAAACGGCCTCGACACCGACCAGCCCGAATATCGAGCTGAATGCGCTCCTTGGCACCATCAATCCAAATCTCACGATTGGCGTTGATGTGACGAGTGCTGAGGTCTTGCGTGCGAACGAGGGCATCTGCTCCGACGGAATCAAGTTCCATGGAAAGGGATTCGTCGTCTCATCCGCGCAGGCCAAACCTTTGGGACTGGAGAAGCGGCAAGGTTTGGAGAATCACATACGCCCCTACCGCAATGGCCGTGATTTGGCGGGTACGTCGCGCGGCATGATGGCGATTGATCTATTCGGCCTTGGCGCTGACGAGGTGCGCCAGCGCTTCCCAGAGGTCTACCAGTATCTGCTGCAGTCGGTTAAGCCCGAGCGCGATTTGAATCGGCGCGACACTTACAGGGAGCAATGGTGGATTTTCGGAGAACCCCGCAGAGAAATTCGGCCGGCGTTAGCTGAAGTATCGCGTTACATCGCGACGGTGGATACTTCTGAGCACCGCATATTTCAGTTTCTCGACGCTTCCATCCTATGTGACGATGGGGTCGTAATTGTCGCAAGCGACGACGCTTACCTCCTCGGTGTGCTCCATTCGCGCGTCCACTTGGTCTGGGCATTGGCAACAGGTGGCTGGCTTGGCGTGGGCAATGACTTGCGCTGGAACAAGACGAAGGTCTTCGATCCCTTCCCCTTTCCTGTCTGCGCCGACGCCCTGAAGGCCGAGATCCGCGCCGTCGCCGAGGAGCTGGACGCGCACCGCAAGGCGCGCCAATCCGAGCACCCCAGGCTCACCCTCACCCAGATGTACAACGTCCTGGAAAAGCTGCGCGCCGCGCCGCGCGCGGGGTCAGACCCTGCGGGTCTGACCCCATGCCGCGACCGGCGTTGGAGCCTGGGGTCAGACCCGCAGGGTCTGCCCGATGATTCTGTAAGGGCCTGTTTTACCCCCAGAATTCGCAGGGTGGGACAAGGAACGGTCTGCGAACGGGTAGGGGGGTGGGACAAGGCCAGCGCCCATCAATCTCCCCTTTTGTTCTCATGAAGTCCAGCCGCAGTTTTGGTGCTCCTGGTGCTCGCCAGCGCCGACTTACCTACTGCCCATCCGTCGCTCGTTTCCCCAGGCCATGATTTCCAGAATCCAGACCCTGGAGATACTTCATCAGTTCACCCTGAGATTTCCAGCCGCCTGCCAGCATGAGAGCAGACAGAGCATTCTCAAATGACATACCAGCTCGGGCAGCCCTCTCCAGGAAGTCGCAGGCGAAACGGCGCCGCAATGAGTGAGTGGCAAAGCGTTGGGAGAGTGGAGTTCGGCCTTCCCGAGCGCACCATTTGTTGACTGTCTCTCGCCACCTTGCGAAAGCCCATTCCAGATCCCCGCTCAGATAGGGGGTGTCCGGCTTGATTGGAGTTGGCAGCTTGGCCAGAGCCGCCTCGCACTCAGGGTGGATGTAGGGGAGTGCTCTCAGGGGATGCCCAATCTTGGACTTGGCGCGCATGTAGTCATGGGTGGTTCGGCCTCGTCGTTGCGACAATGCAACCCGCTCGCCTCGTATTTTCGCTCCTCGAGTTCTCATCTTGGCACAGGGCTGAGAACTTCGGCAGCTATCCGGGGGTACAAGAGACCTCCCGGGAGCATAGATGTAACGCCCGCCCTTGACCCGAACCCGTCCTGTTGCAGAGCAGGTACAGCGAAAATACAAGGCCGGTCGGCTCTGCCGACTTGCATCGTTGACGCCGAACTTGTCCTCACCGACGAGGATGGCATCGCCGATTTCGCATCAGCGGGTTGTAAATGCGGTCCTCGTCGACGATCAGCGTATCGACCAATCCGCAGAACAGCGTGTGCCAATCGCGTCCATTGCGGGCGAGCACGACGAGCTCGCCGGCGCCATGGCCGCGTGAGCGGGGACCGGTTACGGTATAGTTGAGAGCGTCGTGATCCGTCAGTTGTCACGACTCAAGTAGGGAGGTTGATGCCGTGCACAGAATGAAATTAGCCGCTATCATCTCGGCGAGTGTCGCAGGAGGGTTCGTCATCGGAGCATTGCTCAACAACCAGCCCGCCAGAGCACAGTCGAAGAGCTACAAAGTCGTTGTCAGCGCCAAACTGCATGGGCGTGACGCGCAAGCAGGCGGTCTAGAGCACGAACTGAACCTTTACGCCAGCCAAGGTTGGCGCCTACACTCCACCTTCTCGGACTCAGACCCTGGGGTACCCGGCACGCGCGGGCCCCTACTTTTCCTTATTTTCGAGCGAAAGTGAACTCGCCAACGCCGCCGCCGGGCAGAGCACATCGGCTCTCCCACAGTAGACGGTAGCGCGCTCTGCTCTTTGCGGCCGGGGCCACAATCAGCATCGGCCTTGTGCAGCTGCAGGGTGGCCGGCAGGAGTAGGCCCAGACGGCGAGACGGCCGCGGGCGGCAGGCAGTGCACAAGGCGTCAGCGCAGACTACTGAGGTCGGTAGTGAAATGTAACGTACAATGAAATGCTATCCAGCAGCATCGTCCACCCGACCGCGCGGCCGTAGGTCTTCTCTCTGCAATGAACCGTGTTGCGCAGATTTCCGGCTTGGCAAGTGAAAGTGGGCGGCAGGCATTCCTTATAAGGAAACGCGTTGAACAGACCTTCCCTTTCCTTCTGGTTGGCAATTCTTTTGGCGCACACCAATTCGACCTGCTTCAGGGCGCCAACTTCCACATGGCATCTGAATCCGGGCAAATGCCATTTCGACTCAAAAGTCCGTATGGACAATAACTCAAAGGAACCTTTTGGCTTCCCCTTGATGCCTTCGTGCCTGTCGTTGGCCTGAATGACCTTGGTCAGCCCTGAACAATCCACTTGCGCAAAGACAGGTGTGTGCGCGATCACCAGCGTAGTGACAGCGACGAGCCACCTGCCTGCCATGCTTCCCCCAATCGTGTGATGAACAGATCTATCGTGCCTCCAGACCGCTGTCAAAGCGAAGGGTCGCAGGAGTGGGCCCACACAGCAGAACGGCCGCGGCCGAAAGGCGGGCCCGCGGCGAGCCGTTGCAGTAGCGCGGCGTGACGCCCAGCCCCGGCTTCTACTTCCTGGGTCTCAGGTGGATGTTCAACTTGCGGTCCAATCTCTTCGAAGGTGTGGGAGAGGATGCCGCCTACATCGCCGAGCACCCAACGGCGGACACGCGCCGGGAAGTCTGCACCGACGCGCTGTGACGATGCAGGCGCGCAACCCGCCTACAGAGCTTTACTGCGCTGCATGAGTCAGCACCTGGCACAAGGCTAAAAGTCTTTGCAGTGCAACGGCTTCGGCAGCTATTTTGGGGGGTACACCTGCCGCGGGTTCGACGGTCGCAGGCCGGTAGGTCGTGACCCGGAAGAAGACTATCGCGGAGGATTTGCCAGGCTCGGTGGCTACCGGCCTCATTGAGGTTTATGGTGCGGGTTGTTCGGCCAGCGTGCTCGCCCGAGTGCCCCTATCATGGACGAGACAAAACCGACCTCCGCCCAGGCCTCCACAAGTTGCGAGCGATTTGCCGGAACCAAACGGTCAGTCACGAGGGCACTGACCGTCGTGGCCCTTCCCGCGGTCGAGGCAAAGGAGGCCGTGGTAGCCCAGAAAGTGCGCGGCCCTTACAAGAAGCGTCTCGCCATGCTTAGCGGTAAGCCGGATCTGGAGGAGTGAAAATGTTCATTCGATCAGCGCTTAGCGTTACGGCTCTTGTCGCTCTCCCGCTGCTGGTTGCTCAAGCGCAAGAATTACCGAAACGCGACGCGAAGGCATTTTGTGAGGAGACAGCCAAGATCTCCCCAGATATCAAACAGATGACCGAGCAAGGCAAAGCGGCATTCATTGCTGATTGCGCTCGAAGAGAAGAGCGGGCCATCAAAGCCCTAGAAAACTCTTGGCCTACCTACAGCGCAGACCAAAAAAAGCGCTGCTTGATCCCCGACACCACCTACTTGCTGGTGTACGGATGCTTGGAAGGGCGGCTTCCGCCAAGCTCCCCGACCTCTCACGCTCAACAATGGGTAGAGCACCGTCCCGCTGGCGCGGGCTACCGGATAGAGTTTCCCTCTCCGCCAACGGTTAGCTCGAGGAATTTGCAGACGCCGGCAGGGCCGACGATGCTGCACGAAGCCCTATTTCAAGAAAAAGGTGGGAGCAGCCTGTTAATGGCGGCGCACACTACCGCTCCCAGGGGGCCCGTTGAGTCTGGAAGGCGCCGTTCAATCGGCGCTAAAAAAAGGGCAATTACTGTCGCGGACCAATGTTAGGGTAAGCGGCCAGCCTGCGGTGCGCCTGGTTATCCGCGATCCGTCATCAAAATTCGTCGCCGTGATTGTGGTGGCGATCCGCGGTCTGAGCCTTTACCAGGCGATGTACGCCTCCCCTACTGGTGAGGAAACGCCACAATCTCGCCGGTTCTTCGCATCGTTTGCGCTAGTGCCCTAGGTAGGTGTCGACGCAAGGCGTAGAGGTGGTGCGGCCTTGGGGCGGCTAACCAAGTCACAGGGCCACACCTGACGAAGATAGCGGACCACCATCGCGTTTCACATTTTTCAAACTGACCCACTACCAATTCTGCGATCCCGCACTGGTATCGTTTGCACCATGGTACCGGGCGGCGTCGCTCAGCTCCCCCTTGCGACGCACGGCCCGGCCAGACATTTCGGCACCACCTCCCAAACAAGTATTGAGGTGGTGCCGAAATGTCTCTTAATGGCACAGGGCTGAAGACTTCGGCAGCGCAACAACTTCGACAGCTATCCGGGGGCACAAGAGACGTGCCCGGACCGTCGATGCGATGCCCGCACCTGACCCACTCCGGACCAAGGCACGTGAACTTCAGGAGGTGAGTGGCTGCCGCCGTGCCAGAGTTTGAGCGCAGCCGGCAGTGTCACCTAGTCCTCTACGCGTTTTGCGATGAACGTGCCGTTCGGTTGATGAAAGATCACTTCGTCGATGATCGCCTCGCCGCGAAATTCGACGATGAAGCCCTGCAGCTCGACAATGCGGAAGCGGCGCCCTTGCTGTGGCGCAAGGCGATAGGCCGGCTGGTTGTCGGGCTGCAACACTAGTCGGCCTTCCGTATCCAACGTCACGCAATGTGTCGTAACACCACCCTTGAAACTGCCGACGCACCGCGCCCGGAAAGCCGCATCCGTGCAGTCGCCAGCCGCAAGGCGCTCAAACACGATATCTTTCACCATCGGCTCGAGCGGCGTCGAGAGACTGACAATATTGCCCTCGCGATCCGTCAGGAAGGTGATGGCAAGCCTGTCCGGCAGCAGACGATCCGGCACCTCCGGCAATGCAAACGTCTCGTAGTGGCGGTGCTCCATGGTCGCGAACATGCCGCGCCACGACCAGTGCAGCGTCCCATCCTGCTCCTTGATCGACATCTTGCCGTAGGCCGGATGCTCATAGTCGCCGGCATAGTCCGCAAGCTCATGGGCCGGCCGCGTATTCATGTGGCGCGCCTTCTCCCGCGCGGTCTTGTCGGCCTGCATTTGGGCGATGGAGTCCTCGCGCCGCTTGCGGGACCGCTCGCGCCAGTCGACCGGCTCGCGGCCGCGCAGCCGGTCAATGATGTGCCAAGTCAGGGTCGGCGGCACCTCGCTCGGGCTGCGATTGGTCAAGACGGCGACGCCGATGCCAAAGTCCGGCACAAGCGTCATCAGCGTGCCCCAGCCGTTCCAGCCGCCGCCGTGCTCAACAAGCCGGTCACCGCGATAGCTGATGCATTGGAACCCCAGTCCATAGTGCGCTTCGCCGAATTCCGCGTAGCCCGGCGTTGTGTTGTAGACACGTGGCGCATGCAGCGCGTCGATCAGCGCAGCCGGCAGCAAGCGCTCACCGTCGAACTCGCCCTTGCCGAGATGCAGGCGCATCCAGCTCGCGAGGTCTGTGACCGACGTGTTGATCGCCCCGCCAGCCAGGGTCCGGATCGGGAGACGCAAGGCCGGCAGCCGCGTGTCCTCGTGCATCATGTACGGCCGGGCGGCATCGGCCGAGGCCTCGAGTTCTTCCAGGGTGAAGCTGACCGTCATGCCGAGCCTGTCGGTCAGCCGCGTGCGCGTGAAGACCTGATAGCTTTGTCCGCTGAGCCGCTCGATGAGGAGGCCAAGGACGTTGTAGCAGAGGTTGTTGTATTGGTAGGCCGCGCGGATATCGCGGCTCAATTCGAGATACGGCATGACTCCCAGGAAGTCAGCGGCCAGCCGATCGCCTGGAACATGCACCCAGTCATGGCGTGGCAGACCGGACTGATGGCACAGGAGGTCGCGCACCGTGACCCGCTCGGTCGCCACCGCATCGTGCAGACGAAACTCGGGAATGTAGTCGCGCACCGGTTTGGTCCAGTCGAGACGCCCCTCATTGTGCAAGAGCGCCACAGCCGTCGCGGTGAAGGATTTGGTGATCGAGCAGATCAGAAACTGCGTCGCGGTGGTAACCGGCAGGTTCGCTTCGACATCGCGCTGACCGTAAGCCTTCGCGAGCGCTACTTTGCCGTCTTGCACCACGGCAAGAGCCGCGCCCGGCACCTTCCAGTCGGCCATGGCATCGGCGGCAAGACGATCGAGCTCGGGAACAAACTCAGCGATCGGGCGGGTGCGCGCTTCAGATGAATCAGCCATGTGAGGGCTTCTCGCTTTGAACTAACGATGGCGCCGCCCATTGGAAGTCAGCGCGCGCGGGGACGTTCTAGCAAGTCATCCAGCCTAAGTCTTGACCAACTAACCGCCGCAAGATCTACTCGAATGAGGAGTGGAATGTCACACGCGTTCGCCTTGCAAGACAGGTCTGCTGACGCAGCTGCCTACGACTGTTAATGGCACAGGGCAGAAGACTTTGGCGGCGCAACAACTTCGACAGGTATCCAGGAGTACAAGAGACGTGCCGAGACCGTCGATGCGACGCCCGTAGATGACCCATAGGAGACCTATGAGTCTAGCCCGGAAGTGATCGTCGAGGATGTTGCGGATAGTTCGGCGAGCGAACTCGGGCCTCAGCCGTACTCGTGTTGCTCTGCACCAAGGTGATGAGAGCCTTCCACATCGCCCAACCCCTCGCACGCTCCCAGGTCGCCGAGCCGAGCCCAATTGCCGCACGGAACTCTGTCCGACTCGCCTGATCGAGGAATGTCCAGGCGATGACAAGATCGCATGAGGGATCACCAACACCCACGCATCCAAAATCGATCACCGCACAAAGTCGCCCTTCATTCACCAGAAGATTGCTCGCGGCAACGTCGCCGTGAACCCATACCGGTGGCGCCTGCCACGAGGTTGCTAGTGCCGTGTCCCAGACCTGGGTGACCGCCACGACCTCGATCTCGTCCGCGAGTGTGATGATCGACTGGCGAACTTGGGCATCGTAGACTTTGAGCGATCCGCCGCGGTGAAAGTTGTGCGTGCCGGCGGCAGGGGCATCGCGAGCGTCAACTCTACGCAACGCCGCCAGAAAGTCGGCGAGGGCCACTGCAAAGCGACCGAGATCATAGATGCTGTTGCGATGCGCCGGGGTTCCGTCGAGCCACCTGTAGATCGACCACGGCCAGGGGTAGCCCGCACCGGGAGCCCCAAGGCCAAGGGGAATCGGGATCGAGAGCGGCAGGTGCGGTCTTAGCACCCGCAGCCAGCGGTGCTCCTTCTCGACCTGAGCCACATAACCCGACGCGCTGGGCAACCTGACTGCCATCTGGTCGCCGAGGCGGAAAGTCCTGTTGTCCCAACCGTCGTTCTCTACTGGGGTGACAGGAAGTTCTGCCCATTGCGGAAATTGCGCGCGGATCAGTTGTGTCACCAGAGCAGGGGTGATCTCAGTCATCTTGACGCGACACGCTCGCTAGACGGCCTTGCTGCGCATATGCATTCTGCACCAACGGCTAGCGCATCTCGGCGGCCGTGTCTGCAAGTGGCACTGAGGGTGAGTGGCTGGCGGCAGCCAAGGTCGGCAGCTGTCCGGGGGGACAAGAAACGTGCCTATTGGCGCCCGTTCACGCTGGGCGCAGGACCGGCACCGGGCTACTGTTCAAGTCTTGCGAAATAGGTGCCAGCAGTAGTGGCTACTCACGGCGTGGCCACATGTTTGCCTGTGGGAGGATCGGCGATGCGCCTGCATGGGTTCCGAGTATTCGTTCATGAACTAGAGGTCGCCCGTCGGTTCTATCGCGACACGCTTGGCCTCAAGTTGAAATGGGAACACGGCCAGACCGCCGTCGGTTTCGATCTCGGCGCGGATTTGATCGTCGAAGTGGTCGATGAAGACGCTGACGCCGATGACCGTGCACTCGTCGGCCGGTTCGTTGGTTGCTCGATTGCGGTCGAGAATATCGACACGATCTATGCCGACCTGATCTCGAAGGGAGTCGAGTTCGTGAGCCCGCCTGAGCGCCAAGCATGGGGTGGGGTGCTTGCCCATTTCAAGGACTCCAGTGGCAACGTGCTGACGCTGCTTGGTAGATGATTGGCCCACTGCCACGCTGGCAAATGGAGACCTGCCATGAGAAGGAGCGAAAAGCTGGTCCCCTCTCTAGATGTGGTGCAGCGAACGCTGTCGGCAGACATCGCCTACACGATCTCCCGCATGCAAGTCCTTGAGAAGATCCCGGGCAATCCGATCGGCATCGCGTATCGTTGGATCGACTCGACGGCGGTTGCGCTGATGTCGCGCTTGCCAGCCTTTTCGCGGGTCGTAGGTCTTCGCGCGGGGCACGAGCGGCAAATCGAGCCGCTGGTCAACTGGTATTCCGAGCATGGCGTCAAGCCGACATTTGAGTTGATCCCGGGGCACTACGATCCGAGCCTCGGGCGCGAGCTGGCGCGGCTGGGCTACTTCCAGTCCGGCTTCCATGCCTCGCTGATCGGCGAGCCGTCTCGGGCTGGAGACGGCGAGGCCGAAATCGAGGCCGTGACCACTGCGGAGGCGATGGAAGACTATCTCGACGCCTATGTGGCCGGATGGGGCATTGCCGAGAAAGATCGCGCCCAATTCAAGGCCAATGTGCGACCGTGGCTCGAGGAGGCGGGATGGTCGCTCTATCTCGCACGGGTGAACGGGCGACCCGCAGCCGCAGCGACCCTCTACGTCCATGACCGCGTCGGCTATCTCGCAGACGCGACAACCGATCCAGCGTTCCGCCGCCGTGGTCTCCAGACAACGCTCCTCCGGCAACGCATTCGCGACGCCGGCAAGGCAGGGGCCGATCTCGTCTTCAGTGGCGCCGATCCGTTCTCCACTAGCCATCGCAACATGGAGCGGGCTGGCATGCGACTGCAATTCGTTCGATCAAAGTGGACGCCAGTCTAAGTAGCGACAAGAGCACCGTAGTAAAGACAATCAGCTAACGCTGTGTTCCGTTGCTGGCACAAACCGCCAGTTCGCTGCAGCGCAATG
>CAVWWJ010000032.1:0-236681 GCA_963758625.1 uncultured Alphaproteobacteria bacterium
GATGCCATTTTCTACGAGAAGGTTTTAGAGGGATCAAACAGCTGCGCCTCCTTCTTCGAAGTCCACATCGGCTCTGCTGGGGGTGACCTCGGGGGAGCAATTCGAATTTGGCAAACAGGTGCGGGCACTGCATGTCCCTCCACACATGCGCCCTACTCTCAGAAGTGCGTTCGACCATTGCGCGACCACGACAACTGCCTATGTGCAAGCGCATGCTTTTTCTCATCTGGGCCGCCGGCAGCACTCGCACCGGTCATCGTGTCTATGTTCACCGTCCACGCCTTGATCCCAAGGTGTACGTCGACCTGCCGGAAAAGGCAGCCGACGTTTACGCTAGCGTAGTCCGCCATGCTCGATCCTATCTAGCGGATATGCACGTACCCGCCTCAATCGTTGATCCGGATGCTCGACACGGCGAGCACTGAGGGATCTCCGCTAACGCGGAAGAGCTTCATCGGACGGGCGAGACGCCATATTTTGCAGAGTTCATCATATCCAAATGCGGCCCCCTGCCATACCCTGAGAGGTTTGCCAAGGGAGGAAAGCAAGGAAAGCCACGGAAGTCGTTCTCGACGAGCGAACAAGAGCGCATATCGCAGCTGTCGAAGGTCTACGACGCCTGCCATGGCAGGGCGTATGATGACTTGGCTGGTAGGGCACTTGAACGATTTGCGAAGACCTTCGAGCCGATCTACGGCAAGGAGGTAGCGGAAACGCACAAGCGCCGTCGTGAGGCAGAGCGAGCCCTTCGCTGTCAGCAGGAGAGCGATCCTCTTCAGTGGCTGCGTTGCTTTGCACCGCAGGATAAGTAGCGCTCTGCTCGGCGCCGAACAAACGGCGTTTTTTGCTTCCGACCAGTGGACTTTCCGGACACAAGGCGCTCAATGCCTCGCGCCGTCCTCTTCCATGAGGGCGAACCAGCTCCGCACGCCTACCCCAGCAACCACACCAGATAGGCGGCACCGAACACGAGCGCCCAGAACAACAGGACCGGCAGCCACCATGGCCGAAGCAAGAATTCCAGACGTGAAGGGATTGGTGGGGTCGGTCGGTGTTTGGGTGGCATGGATGGTCCCTCAATGCCTCGCGCCGGGCTCCCTCATGGTGGCGAACCACCTGCGGATCGCATGCGCGGCGTCGCCGTAGGTCTCGATCTCGATATCAAGGTGGTCGGTTAGCACAGAGATCTCATCGGCGTGCTCAGGGTCGATCGGCAGGTTGCAGTCGATGACCTTGCCGGCGGCCTGGAGAAGGCGCTCAGGATCGCCGCCGTCGAGATAGGCCGCCAGGGCAGCGTCGAAGTCGATGGCGCCGGAGGTGCCCCGGTCGAGGCGGCGGGTGGTGGAGCGGCGGGTCATGGGCTTTCTTGAGCCATTGGCTGATGCCCAAGGCCCCTACTATAGCACGGCTACCCCTCGCCCGCTCCCTGATCCACTGCTCTACGCCCGCGAGATCGAGGCCGAACAGGTCGCCGGTGGTCTCCACCGTGGCGCCGCGCTGAGTGATGTCGAACCTGCCCCGGCGCTCGGCGGCCTTGAGGTCGTAGCCCAGGCGGCGGAGTGCGCGCTGGAGGCGGAGTTCGCGGTCAGTGGCGTGGGTGGTTTGGACATCTGCAATTCTATAGGTGCGGAGTTACGCAGCGGCGACACGGCCGGCTTCCGTGGCCTTGACGCGGCCATTGTGGCGGTTGATCAGGTTCCTTCGCACCAAATCGGTGAGCGTGCGGCTGAACGCGCCTTCAGGGCTTCGTTTGGCCTTTGCGGCTAGTTCCCGGATGTCGATGTCTTTGGGAAACGCGTCGCAGATGAGACGGAGCAGACTGCGCTCCTTTGGCCGCAGCTTCACAGTGCACTCGGCGTCGTCGGGATCACGCTCCGCGACCAAGGCATTCCAGATCGCCTCGGCGAGCCACTGCTCCAGGGTGACAGCGCGCTTGGCCGCTGCCCGCTGGCAGACAACAACGACTACTGGCGCGAGACGGAAGCTGCCAGGGGTCAACTTCACCCAACCCGCGACCTTAGGCTCGTCGTCCAGACGCTGCGTGTCGTTACTCATGGCTAGATCCTTCATGACCTTGCGTCTTGATACGTCGAGTTGAAGGTGGCGCTGGTCACGCCGGCTCCCTCACCTTCGCTTTCTCAAGCCAATGCTCCGCAGAGAACCGGACGCCCGCGTCCATGTCCGGCTCGCTGAGTATCCATTCGCAGTAGTCGAGGTGCGCATCGTAGCGCTCGCCCCGATGCTTGCCGAAGTTGAACCGCGTATGCAGCGCCAGCTCGCTCGACCACTGCACCAAGTCGGACCACTTGGCGCGCTTGGTGATCTCGACGAAGATCGCAGCCGTCACGATGGCGTCAGACAACGCCCGGTGCGGAATGAGGGTCTTGCGGTCGATGCCAAAAGGGCTCGCCAAGCCCAAGCGATAGCGCATCGCCTGATTGCCGTGAGAAGGAAAGTCCGGCCAGAGGCGCATGGCGCATTTGTAGGTGCAGACCCAGGTCGCGCTGCCGAACCGCTCGCCGAGGAAGGAGCGTTCGAAATCGGCGTGGTGTGCCACGTAGGCGTCCGCGCCCTGGAACATCGGCAGCGTGTCCTTCAGGGGCGGCCTGCCCGTCAGGTCTTCGTAGGTGAGATGGTGGACGGCGGAGGCTTCCGGCGGCACAGGGATCGGCGGGCAGACCAGAGCTTCCTGTTGGTTGGCGATGGTGCCGTCGGCAAGCACATCCACCGAGGCGATCTCGATGATCGCGTCGCAGGCCGGGTTGGTGCCAGTGGTCTCGATATCGATGCATCGGACGGTCATCGCTTTTCCCCCGCCTGCTTCTTGAGCCGGACGCCGAGGGGTCCGCTCGCTTCCGTGTCTCTCTCTCTTGGAACTCTACGTGTGCGGCTTCAAGCGCCGGGCGGAGTTGTGCACCGTTCACTCTTGTAGTCGATGAACAGCACGGGCATGCGCTTGATGCGCTCCTGCTGGAGGTCGACGACCTTCGGCGGTCCGGGTCCGGCTCGGCTGCCAGCTGATCCGGCGCGGCTTCCGGTGCCAAGCGCAGCAGATTGAGCACGCGGCGCCACATCAGCGTTTGCCCTTCGCGATCCTGAAGCGCACGCCCGCGCCTTTGCTCGTCCGTCTCGTCGGTGAACTCGACGCCGGCCTTGGAAGCGCATTTCTCCACTCGATCAAGGTCGAGCGCCGGGGATCGGTCCCCTTCGCCTCGAACCCCTGGATTGTCTCGACGCGAGTGCCGCTGTGCTCGGCCAAGTCCGCACGGGACCAGCCAGCCAGAGCCCGCGCTGCGATCAGCTGCTTAGGCAAGAACATCACCTCATTCAGAGTATGCCCGCTGGATTTCCTCAAGTGGCCACCGCTTTTAAGTTGCATTCCACCGAAATCGGTGTTTATACCCCATATCGCTGCCGGAAAGTAAGCCCACCACGACGAACGCTGTGTCAAGTAGTAGGGGAGTTCGTTGCCATGAGTCTCGCCGCAAAGGTCACCGCGCTGTTGACCGGCCTCACGCCCAGTCAAATCCAGGCCATGGCGCCCCTGGATCGCCTGCAGCTAGCGAACGAGTGCAGACGCATCGCCGCCCTTGCCGATCCGCCTCGCAACGGCGAGCCCAAGGTCGGCGTGTTGCCCAGCCTGAAGACCACCCCGCGAGACGAATAGCCGTGCTACGCTGCCAGCATTGCTGGTGCGGACCCTGAGTTTTCACCCAAGGAGTTGCCCATGTCTCCGCGTGCCATTTCCAGCCCAAACCACGAAGCTGCCAGCGCCATCCTCGCCCTCATCCACAGCAAGCCGCAGAGCCCGCGCATCGACGAGATCGAGGCCATCCTCGCGCAGGCGGTGCCGTCCTCAGCCTTCGCCGACCACCACCACGACCGCCTTGCCAAGGTCGAGGAGTGGATCAACAAGACCCAAGATGGCGATGCGAAGTCGAACGAAACGAAAGCCGAGGCCGACATCGACGAGGCCGACCGCATCAACGCCGCGTTCGGCCGATATTGCGAGGCGATCTGGAGCGTCCCGCCGCAGACGTTGACTGGCCTGCAGGAGCGCGCGGCGCTCGCCCGCTATTGGCATCAGATAGTCGGTGAGGAGTGGGAGGAACCAGACGATTGCGATGATTGGGGCAACCGCACCATTGCAGAGTTGATCAAGGCGGTGCAGGAGTTCGGCTCGCCGCCCAGCAAGCGCTCGAGCAGCGCTTCCGAGATCGACTTCAAGCCCGTACTGGGCTCTGACGGGCTGCCCATCGTATTCGAGTGGACCAACGAGGCGTTCGGCGACCACTACCTCCCTTGGGTCAGGCTGGCTTTCGTTCTGCTGGGCAAGGACAAGGACGGGGTGCTCGATGTTGTGAGGGGCCTCGTCACTGACGCCGACGATCCGGAGGCCTCCCATCTGTTTGCCGCCTTCGCGATGTGGGAGGAGATCGAGAACAAGTTCGAGGCCATCGCCGCCTTTGCGGGCTCCGCCTGGGCGCGCATGACTGCGGCGATGGAAACCCTGGAGGAGATGGACCCGAGCATCACGGAGAAACTCGGGCCGTTCGTCGACCGCTACCTTGCCCAGCGGCAGCAGGCAGAGGCGGCACAATGACACCCGAGGCTGGCATCGAGGTCTCCCGCCTGCTTGGTGTGCTCACCCCGACGCGGCTCGCCGACGAGGAGGACGACGCGCCGTGATCGAGAAAATCATCGACATGCTCGACGGCCTCAACGGCGCGGAGCTGGAGCGCCTGCAGCCGGCCCGCCGCCAGAAGCTTGCTGCGCTTTGTCACCACTGGTGGCGTCTCGCCGAGGGCCCGCCCACGCCTGGCCCGGCGAACCGGCCGGGCGAGCAGAAGGCGGGTGTGCTTTCAGACCTGAGGCGCGACCATCGCGGCGAGTGACGCCCTGGCGTGCGGCGGGAGACCCTCACCGCCCGCGCCTCTCCGCCGAGTTTCAGACGTTCAGTGCGCGTTGCCCAATCCTGATTGTCGAACGCACAAGGCATCCTGACCCATGCCCCGACATGGTGGCGAGGTACGTGCGTGAGAGCGACAAGTGGTCGAAGAGTGGCCTCAAAGGCGTGCTCCATCGGGCAGGGTGAGGGTGGCGGCTCCGTGAATTCGCTGCGGCGGGCATGGAGGTGACATGCAGGCGCTTCGGCGCTCCCCGAATGGGTAGCCGGTTCGAAATCCGGCCCGCAGCCACCCCTCACCAAAGTGTGATCGGCCCCCATGGTAGAATGGGATCGCTCACAACGGGTCCGAGGGTCACCGCCATGCTCCGAGATGCCGACACATCCAACATGCCAGCGCCGCCCCTCCTGGAGGCTCTCCGCCAGCCCCGTCGAGCGCAGCTTCGCGACCCGTGCGTGAAGGAGCTGTTCGCGAAATGGAGGAAACTCGGGCGCCCGGTCGAATACGCCGACCTATGGAAGGTGGCCGCCATCATCGGCGTGGAGCACCCGGACGCGAAGACGCGCAGGAGGATCGTAGCCGCCGTGAAAGCCGCCGGCATCGAAATCCACAGCTTCGACGACTTCCGCCAATGGCTAGCCGACACGAACATCCACGTGCAACTCACAGGCGACGCGATGATCGCCATGGTCGAGGAGACGAGGTGGCGCGACCCCGAGGAATGGGACAGCCGGCCACCGCCGTCGCCGCCGCCACAGTGGGTCAAGGAGATCGATCTCGACCGGGAATATGGACCGACGGCCGAGCGTTACAGATTGCGGATGAGGGCGTTGCAACGCGGGCCGCTTTGGTTCTTGTCTGATAAGCACCCGTCATGACCGGGGACCAGGTTGTCGCGCTCGCCTTCCTCGTGATGGCCCGGACGCTGCTGGCAGGCGCACCGACCGCCCGTCCGCTGCACTGCAGCGATTCCGTCAGGTAACAGAGTTACATTCCCTGTTCTGACGAGCCCGTCGCCACTCCCGCTCGTGACCCCTACCGGAAGTTGGTCGTGTCGTCGACAAGCTCATGCCAGGCCCTCCTTTCACATCCTGCCCTCCCCTCCGCTGATCTGGCTCTCCACCCCAATCGATATGGGGCAAAGCGCACGAACGGGCATGGGTACTTTCCGAACCTTGGCAGCCACCGCGATTTCGTGCGGTCGTGCCGGTGGCTCGGGACATTGGGTTTCCCATTCGCCCAAGCTCGTTTCAAACACAAGGAGTTTCCCAGTGCAGAGAATGTTGGGACTTTGTGCCGCCGTCGCGCTGTGCCTGTTCGCAGCATCGCCGGCCTCCGCACAGGGGGAAAAATGTCATCCAGGACAAGTGCCGTGTGTCGGCCGCTGCATGCCTCAGGGGGCTGTTTGCTGTAGCACAGGAAGTTGGTGCCCCCCCGGAAATACCTGCAGTTGGGAGGGGACGTGCCTCCGCCTGGGCGGAGGGGGCGATCCGCGTGTATGCCATGACGGGAGGATATGTGCGCCGGGCGAGCGCTGCGTTGGAAACTACTGCCGTCGGGGCAGTATTGATAGGGCATGCAACGACGGGAGGTACTGCCAACCGGGCTATACCTGCGGCGACGACAACCGGTGCCGTCCTCCCCGCTGATCGCACAAGGAAGAAGAGAAAAAGGAGCACGGCCTCGCGCCGTGCTCGGGTCTGCTGGCGGTGCTCCGTTGGTCGTAGCGCGGGGCCTGTTCGCATACCCCTCCCTTGATACGATGGTGAGACGCCGACTTCGTTGATCCAGAGTTGCGGACGCTTGTCCGGATGAACGTAGTGCACTGCCGACGCGAAGCCGACGACAGCTCCGTCCTCGATTGCAACGCACAAGTGATTGCCTAGGGTCGGCGTCATGAACTCCACCCGTAGAGCGTCGTCAACCCGATGATCGAAAACTCCGGCAGCGACGTTATTCAAGATCCGCTCGTCACCGGCTCGCAGAATTCTCACCTCTATAGCCATGATCCAGCCCTGCCCCCCCAATCGCGCTCGCGAGAGAAGTATCTGACCTGCGAACTCTGGATATCCAAGCCCAAAGTTCGACGCCGTGCCGACAGCTGGCTACCGCCCGGAGGGCTTAGGGGAATTGGCAGCTCTGGCACAGACCGCCAGTTCGCTGCAGCGCAACGATTTCGTCAGGTAACAGAGTTACTTGCACCGTCCCGGCGAAGCAGCCGTAGCCAAGACGACACGCCAAACCGACGTTGATCCTCGGTCGCTGCGAACGAGGATTGACGAAGGTAGTGGGGCGTGATCAGTAGAGCGCCATGACCTACGCGCTGCCTATCTATTCGTCTAGTGCGCGATACTGGCGCTCATCACGATTTAGCGTGCGCTAGCCGATCTACCGCATCAGAGCAGCCCACCCTCATCCTCACAACCCGATCACGCCAGATGGCTCACCTTGAGCCCCGCGCATTCCGCAGAAGCGTTGGGCCATGAATGCAACCGTCACCATCAGATTGGCCACGACCGACGATGCTGCGGCCATCAGCAGTTTGAATCCTTCGCACGCTCCACGAGGTGAACATAAAGGACTACGGAGGTGACCTCATTGCTGAGCAATCCAAGAATTGGACCGTCGACGGCGTCGTTGCCAAGATGCAGAACCGCATTACGTATGTGGCGGTCGACGACAACGGCATCTGCCGCGGCATGCCGGTTCGATGGACAGCAGGTCGTACTTGGTCTTCGTCAGAACCTGATCGTGCTCGGGTCTTCGCACAGGCTTCCTTCTGATGAGAGCTGTTGAGGCCTTCGCCATCGAACGGGGCCTGAATTCAACTGTCGCTGCACTCCTCGATAACTGCGCAAGGCTTCTACCGTGCTGGGGATACAGGCCAGTGCGCGACGTTTATCATGGAGCGGAGCGAACGACTTTGATGGAAAAGTACCTCGCAAAGCCGGAGGCCTGACAGGCGTCCCAATGCCGAGTTCCTCCTCGGTTTGGTCTCCTATTGGCACAGGGCTGAAGACTTCGGCGGCGCAACAACTTCGGCAGCTATCTGGGGGTACAACAGACGTGCCGGGCGCGTTTGTTCCATGGCCCGCACCTGACCCTTTACGGAAGGAATGGGACGATCAGTCACTTCTCCCATCAGTGCGTACGAATTTGGATGCACTGTCGACGCGCTCACCGCGGCGCGCGCTCGTAGCCGACCAACACACGTTCATCCGCCTTCCCCGCCTGCCAGCGCGGGTTGACGGTCATGGCCCCGTCCGGCGCCTTGATGCGAGTCAAAAACTCGGCCTGCTGCTCAATCAGCATTTCCTCGCGACGCCTGTACAGATCGCGCCACGGCATGCCTGACGACGTGACCGCGGCAACCTCGGCGGCAGGCTCGATGCGCCGTCCTGTTTCATCGGGCCAGTGATGAATGATCGCGGTCTTGATATCGGCGGGGGTGACTGTCGTGAGCTGCACGTAACCGCCGATTGCATGATACGACCGTCCGTCGTCTTCGCATCGACACTGAGTGCGCATATTTTCGAGCAGCGGCAGGCCGTCGCGGCGCGGATCGAAGCTGTCGGGGTCGTCCGTGAAGCGTTTGACGAATTCGTCTCCAAGCTCACGTGCCGGTGGCGCCGGCCCGATAGCTATGGCCGGCACATCGTACTCATGCCAGAACTGCCGGTGATAGGCGCGTGGGTCAGAATAGGTTATGGACATGCAGAGCCGCTTCGCGCGCTCGCTCCACCCGGCATAGAAAACACCGCAAAACTCATCCTGGAGTCGCCCGAGCTCCTTGACCGCCTCCGCGAAGAGGAGATCAGAGGACAGCGCCACGTCATCATATCCGGCGCATTCGGCGGCAAGCTCGGCGAAGCGGACGGTTGGTGCGAAATAGCAGCAGCAGGCGAAAACCATGCCGCTTGGAGCGACAACCTGTTTCGAGCTTACCTCCATCATGAGTCCGTAGGTCGCGGCATCGTGTATCGATGTGCCGGCTGCGTCGGTCAGCAGGTGGATGGCCGAGTTCGTTCGCACGGCGGCGAGAGCGCTCACTGGGCAGCCCTCCCCACCACGAGGGTGTCGATGGACAGCCTGATGACCAGCTCCGTGCCGGGCGGCGTGTCGAGCATTCGGCGGAGGTTGGACGGCGGCGGTGCCGGCGGCGCAGGCAGCAGGCCCGGCGCCGGCGGTTCGGCCGTCGGTGGCTGCTCGGTCGATGGCGGCTGGCCGGCCGGTGTTTCTGCCGTGGGCGGTGGCTGGCCTGGCGGCGTCTGCCCGGACGGAGGCGGCGTGACCGGGCGGCTGCGACTGTGGAAGGCCCGCGCCGGCCGCCCATTGCAAAGCCGGAGATGGCGCCGACAGCGCCGCCTACGCCCGTATTCCCGAGAAAGTTCGCTCCGATGACTTGGTTCGGGTTGTAACCGCTGGCGATGAGGTCCTGAAGGACATCCTGCGCTCCCTCTTGGATGCCCTCAACGATGGCCCCGCTGAAGGCAGCTCCGCCTCGCACGGAGATTGTCCGCGCAAGGGCCGCCCGGACTGCCGGGGTCATGCCGGGAAGGCGGAGCCGGTTCAGCAGGACCTCGACGGCGAAGGCATCGGTGGCGCCGGGGGCGACGCCGAATATTCCGGCGAGCGCGATCTGCTCATCGCTGAGGCCCGGGCGGCCGGCCTTTCGTTCCGCATCGTTGAAGTCGACGGCGCGCTGGGTCGCCTCGCCCTGGCCGAGGCCGCTGAAAAGGATGGTACCACCAGCGGGGCCCGTCCAGTAGGCCACCGGGATGCTGGCGATCATGGAACCAAGGCCCTGGCCGATGCTGCTCGACCAGTCGTTCGCACCGTAGCCTGGGACGTGGGGGATCATCCCTTGCGCGAACTGCCTGATCTGCTCGCCGAGGCGATAGGATGCCCGCTCGGCCATGGCCACCACAGGGTTGGCGAGGATCTCCTGCTGGATGCGCTGCCGCTCGGCCTGCCTCTCCTCGGGCGTCATTCCGCGGTACGCGAGCCAGAACGCACGATCCGCCTGCGCCGATGATTGGCCTCTGGCGGTTGATGGCACGAAGTTAGGGTCGCCATCGACGGCAGCGGCAATTTCAAGCAAGCGCCGACGATGGCGCATCATCGCGATGTCGTTGTTCGCTTGCGTGTTCGCCAGCGACTGCAGCAAGAGGCCCGGCGTAGAAGCGACGCCGCCGGGGATCTGACCGACCAGGTTCGCGATCCACCAAGGCAAATCGACCCCGGACGCTTGCGTCAGCGTGTGGGGCCCGTCCAGCCCTGGGGTCGACCCCGTAGGCTGCCCCGGTGGCGGTGCGGTAGGCGGCGGTGGCTGCGTGCCCTCCGGCCCTGCCGGCGGCGGCGTCGGGGCGAAGCTGTCCGTGAACCGCTTCAGCCAGTCGAGGTCGGACGCGTCCTGCCGGTCGGCCTGGACAAGGCGGTAGCGCTCGTCAAGGCGCAGCTCCCGCTCCTCCTGCGGCGGCGGGGTGAACGCCGGACCGCGCGGGGCGGCAGGCGTTTCGCCCGGCGGCGGATATCCCGCCAGATGCACCATGGAGGCATCGCCGCCGAACGAGCCGTAGCTCTCCGGCGCATCATCGTCGCCCAGCGTATCGCCGGCGGTCCCCCTCCCCGCAAGCGGCGGCAGTACGGGCGCAACATTGCGCCCAGCCGCTGGCGGCTGTAGGTTCGTCTCGGGGCGCAGCGGGGGCGCCTCGTTGTCCGCGAGGGCGTCCGCTACAGCAGGGCGCCGCGGCTCGCCGGTCTTATCGGGGTCAGGTTCGTCACGCGGGATCGTCGTGATCAGGGTCGGGGCTGCCATGGGCGAGGCCTTTCTTGGAGAAAACGCAACTCGCTGAACGCTACAAAGCACGGCCGCTAACTGCACTTATGGGGCGCCCTGCAAGATGCAGCCGCTCCCATGTCAAGACACGTCAGGACACCGCGGGCTCGTCGGGATAAGCGTTCTCGTACAGCGTCTGCAGCTCGGCGCTGCGCGTGACATGCTGGGGGTGCTTCGCATCGTAGAGCGCCTGGCCGTGCTGCCGGCGAAAGGCCTCGATGCCCCGTAGCTGCTCGATCCGCGCCGCCGTGGCCTTCCAATCGGCGTAGCTCAGGCGCTTCGCAGTGTGGGCCTGAAACGCCGCGGCCGCGCTCTTGTCGAGCTGGTTCGGGTCGATCTCAAACTTGGGCTTTCGCATGGCCCTTACCTCGCCTTCATCAGGTTGGCGTTTGGATCAGGTTGCTCGATCCGGCGAGGATAGGGTTCTCCCGGAACTACCCAAGTGATCAAGCAGTTGTCGCACGTGTGTATGTTGCCCTGATCGTGCTTCGCGCCGGTAGCCGTCAGCGTGCCCGGCCGGCAGCTGGGGCATTTGAGATCGACGCGGAGAATCTGTAGGGGGGTCCTGATCAGCATCCGCTCGCTGACAACACCGCCGGCCCACGGTTCCGGCTCGTCGCCCTTGCTCATTCGCGGGTAGCTCATTGATCCTTGCTCCTCATTTGAAGGGGTCGAAGTCGTCGATGCCGCTGGTCGGCTCGTTGCGCCAGGCCGGGCGTCCCAGTCGTCATCATCACCGAGGTCTCGGCGCGCCAGCCGCCGGCGATACTCGGGATCGTCGATGAGCGTCGGATCGTAGCCGGCCGCCAGCGCCGGCATGCGCGAGATGCCGGAGCGATCCGCCTAGCTGCACCGCCATCTCGCCGGCAGCGTCCGCGTAATGGCTCGACCAGTCGTGCTTCGGCTGCTACGCGGCGTCTTGCCTCTGTCGTCCCACTCGGCATGGTACGACGCGCAGCGCCTCAAGGCCGTCCTTGCAGTTGGTCTCGTCGAACACGCGAGCGGGCGAGCAGATTGCGCAGCGCGTTGATGCGTTCGGCCGGCCCAATCTTGTTGGAGCCCGACCCGGATCGGCCGCAGCCCGAGGCCCTCCAAGGTCTCCTTCCGGGTCTTGGCCGAGGTGATCTCTCGCACGTCGGCATCGTGGGGGAGATAATGCTCGGCGTACACGTAGCCCTTGGTGAGCACGTCGCGCGCGATGTTCCGTCAGCGCCCGGTTGCGGCGCCGAATATGAGGCGATCCAGCGCACCTCGCGGCCCGCGATCTGGCAGAACCAGACTGCGGTCGCATCGTCTATCCCGAGATCCCAGCTCGTATACACCGGCAGCGTGCGATCATAGGGCACCCGCATGATGCGGCGCGGCGTCTCGGTCTCCATCTTGAGCAGCTCGGCGCCGTAGTAGCTGCCCATGACCGGCCGCGTCGAACGAACACAGATACTCCTGAGCGAAAAGGCTCGCGCCATCCGTCTCGCCATAGTCAGCCACGTATTGGCGAAACTCGCTGTCGAGCTGGTTCTGCGTGAACACGTCGGTGTCGAGCGCCGTCTGCTTGACGCCGAACCAGCCCGGCTCAGTTTGGCTCAGCTGTTAGCGTGGTCAGCCCGTGGTTGCGCCCGCGAGCGGTGTATATCCAGAAAGCCCAGCCGTCGTTCTCCGCAAGGATCGGCCGCAGGTAGGCCCAGGCGGCCGGGTTCGCGAGCGCCCACTCCGAGAGGGTGATCCCGTAGGGCGCTGCGCCAACGAGCGAGTCGTAGTTGTCGCTGCCCAGGACCTGCCAGGTCGAGCCGTTCCTGAACTCGATCAGCATCTCTTGATCGGCGGTGCGCTTGCGCAGGTGCTCCGGGAAGGCCTCGTCGATGCGCTTCGCACCGGTGCGTGGGTTGACACTGGTTCCAGATCGCGCGCCGCGCCTGGGCCATCTCGGGGAGAAGATGCCAGTAGGCCGCGACTTTCTCGTGCGCAGCAACAGCCGCTCGATGCAGCGCAAGCTCGTCTTTGCCGAAGCGACGATGGCACACGGCAACACAGCGTTTGCCGCCATTCTCCAGGTAGTTCCAGATTGGCTCCTGATACCATCGGGGCCGCCAGCCATTGTGCGGCAACACCAGGATCGCCGGTGACGCTACATCCCCCCGCTTCCTGCCCTTGACGATCGCGCTCACGGCGTCCTCTCCAGCGCCAGGGTCCGCATGCGCTCCAGCGTCGGTGCGACCTTGTGCTCCAGTGTGGGAGGCGCTGGCTGGGATGCGCCGGCGAAGTTGATCACTTGGACCGTTATGTCGCCGGTGCCATGATCGCGCGCTGTAGGATTGAACCGCTGCGGGTCCTCCAGCGCCATCAGCTTCATCTCAGCATCGATGATCGTCCGCGCGTCGGCTGCCGTGATCTTCTGGGCCGCAGAGCGTTCAGGGTCTGCGTCGATGCGGTCGCGAGCGTGTCGAGGCCCGAGACCGCCGAGCCTCTCCATCGCGTCCGGCCAGCTCCAGGATGTAGCCTGCGCCACTGGCGACGATGTCGGACAGTCGGCATGGATGCGCCAGCGCATATCTCCGCCACCGACAGCCCGGCCGCGAGCACGTCGACGATCTTCTCTGACAAGAGGCAGGCGAAAGGTGATGGCGTCTCCTTGCGCTCCAGGGTGCGGGCCTTGGCGGCATCTCGGCACGACATGCAGGTGTTCTGCCTCCCGGCATAAGCCAGGAGCGGCTTGGTCTCGCCGCATTTCCGGCACTGCCTTGGTGACTTGGGGCTGCTCGATCATGCGACCCCCAGGCAGGAGGCAGCCGAGCGCGTCAGGCGCGCATCTCCTTGGCGAGCTTGTGCACCGTCCCCGTGCCAAGGCCGGTCAGCTTGGCGGTCTTGAGGATGCCGCTGCCGGCTGCCAGGTGCGCGCGGGCCTCCTTGATCTGCTTCGGCTCCGCGCCAGGCCGGCCAAAACGTGTCACCACGTTGCCCGCCTTGCTCTCGTGCTTCTCGCCGCGATCGAACTTCTCCTTCACGCGCGCTAGCCCCGCATTCACCCGAGCAGCGATCATCTCGCGCTCGAACTCGCTGAACACGCCGAGCATTTGGAACATCGCTCGGCCTGCCGGCGTCGTGGTGTCGATCGCCTGTGTGTGGATGTAGAGCCCCGTCCCGGTGTCTCGGATCGTCTCCAGCACCTCGACCAAGTGCTTCAGCGAGCGCCCCAGCCGGTCGGATGACCAGACCGCAATCATGTCGATCTGGCGCCGCACGGCCGCCTTCAGGAGCGCATCGAATGCCGGGCGCTTGTCCCTGCCCTTTGCTCCCGATGATTCCCTGATCCTCGAACACATCCACGACCGTGTGCCCGGCCCGCTCTGCCCAGGCCTGCAGCTCGCGCTTCTGCATCGCGGTGTTCTGCTCGTCGGTGCTCGACCCGCACGTAGAGACCGACGCGCCTCGCCTTCACCATGGCCGTGTTCCTCCCCGCTCCGCCCATGGCAGCATATATACACAAACTTCAGTTGGTGTATAGCCTCTCGAGCACTTCGGAAATGCCCAATTTCCAAGGCTTCCGCAGAGCCGATTTCGCGATGGTTATTGTACGGGCGTCACGACCGCTCGCTCTCCGGTCCCATGCTCGTGACGAGCAAGGTGGTCAGCCGCCGTCTCTCGCCGCCGCCGGCTCAGCCACGTCTTCCCGTACCTCCAAGTCTCAGGCAGACCACGCTCAGTTCGCCACCGAGCCCAAGCCGCTTTCACAGCTGCAGAGATGCGTGCCTTGCCCTGGGCCGAGCGAGGCCCGGTCGATTTCGACCCGTGCAGGCGACAACGTCCCGATGGCTGCTCAGGCTGCTGGCGACAACCGCGCCCCTTAGACCGGGCCCATGCCCCGCAGTAAGACCCTACCCGCGGTTTCGAGGCGTGCGGGCGCCATCCAGGTGGTGGGGGATAGTGGACCGTCATGTGGCCGTTCCTGCCTGTTGCTGGGCGGCCTGCTTGAGGCGAAGGCGGTAGGCACGGACGTAGGCTCTGGCCCTGTCCGGATTTTGGAGGCGGCGATTACGTTGTTTGGCGCGCCCCGCCTCGATGTTCTGGTGGTAGAGCCTTCGATACTTGGCCCGTTCACAGGTTCTGCATGTGCGGCTTCCGTTAGGATTGTGCCGGGTGTTCTCCTCGTCGAACGGATGTCCCCGCTTGCAGGAGGCCATGCGACCCAAGGGATGGCGGGCGCCGGCTAGGATCGTTCCGTGGCGCCGCTTATCCTCGGCGTTCTGGCTTGGCGTTGCCCACCTCAGATTGCTGAGGGCGGAGTTGAGTGGGTTGCCATCCCAATGGGCTGCTTCGTGACCCTCTGGTCTCCTGCTGGTGAACGCTTCCAGGACGAGCGTGTGAACGCAGACGCGGCGCGCCTCTTTCCCACCAAGACTGACGAATGGGTATCCGCCACGCGCGTGACTGGATGGCTTCAGGACCCGGCCTTTGATCCTCGTGAAGCGATTCGCGCCGCGAATGGCGCCTGTTGCCACCGTCCGAGGGAGGCTGCGAACCCTTCCTAGGTTGCTGACTCGTAGCCGGGGTGGCCGGGGATGAGCTTCCAGACTTCGGCGATGTCTGTGGCGGCTGTCATGCAGGGCTCGCTGTCTTCTCCGTGGCCCTGACCTTGCGCATGTAGTCGCGCATGTAGATGCGCCGCTTCGTGGGGTTGCGATATCGGTAGGTCGGGCTGGCTCGGTTGAGCCCGGCGAGCTTGGCCGATCTGTTAGCCATACCGTTAGCCACACCAAGATCATGTGCGTCGCGGTTAGCCATATCGCTGACGTGAGTGACGGTCGCCGGCTTCGTTGCCTTGTTCGGCTTGGCGTCGCTCCACCTTGGCCCGTCTGGATGCCGGCAGGTGTGCGTGCGCCCGCCAATCGCATCGCTGCGACCGCAGATGCACCAGGCCATGGCTACGTCTCGGGTGGGTTTCTTGGCTTCCATGGCACTCAGTCGCGGGTGATGTGGCCGAGGTCCATCATGATGCCCGGCCAACCTGCAATCTTGGCGCGCGGCAGCGACTCAGCACCCGTCTCGGGGCAGTTGTCCTGGACAACGAAGGTCTCCTCGGGCTGGTAGAGGCCTTTGCCCAGCTGTTTGGTCGGCTCCTTCTCCTCGTATTCAGGCGCGGCCCAGATCTTCTCGCCGGTCAGCCGGAGGTGGAGCTTCATCACCAATTCGCACCACTCCCTGCTGTTGGCTCTGATCTGCACCTGGCCGTCCTGGGCGCGCAGCTGCCAGATCATGCCCCTCAGAAGGTCGGCCCGCTTGACCGAGACGACTTTCGCGGGCGGCATGTAGCCGTGTGCTTGCATGATCAGATGATGCTCCGTCCCGATGCGTTGATCGGCGCCGCGATCGAGCAGCGGAAACCAGTGACCGTGGATCGACGACATGCGGGAGAGCACCATCGGCGCCGGCCGCAGCGCGCCGTCGAACAAGTCGCGGTTCCATTGACCCCACTGGTCGGCGACCTTGCCGCCGAGACCCGGCCAGTACACCTCTGCAGCCGCTCGCATCTGTTCGAACGTGAGGCCCTCGGGGGCTTCGCTGGTCTCAGGGACCAGGCGCCTGGCCGTCGACGATTTCGCCATGGCGATCTTTTCCTTGTGCAGGGAAAGCCTACGCACGGCGACGCTACAACCACGCAACTCCTGCCCGCACGGGACGCTGGGCGCCGCCGATAAGGGGCGGTCACGATGCACGCGCCCCCGTGTCGGTGGTCTCGATGTTGCCGTCCGGGGTGAGGCGGACGCCTTCAGCCCTGAGGGCATGCAAAATCGCCCGGCGGGTCCACTCCGCGGAGCTCTGCAGGTTCAGGCGTGCCGCCGCGGCGATGGCGGCGTGAAGACCGACCGGAGCGCGCACGACCAGGCGAGTGGGGAAACGAGCCTCATGGGCGGCGAGCATGAAACGCATCTCTCTCTGTTGCGGTGTCCGTGCACACAACTATAGGCCGACGCGAAGCAATCCGCCAACGGAACGAGAGGACATGTCCGCTAGTTGTATGGGTGCGGGTTAGCGGCCGTTGAAGACGCGGCGCAGGTGGCGAACGCTGGGATCGACCGGCCTGCCCTTGAAGCGTCGGCGGGCGTACCACGACCAGATCATCCGATTGCGATCCGTGACGCTCAGGCTTGCCGGCGGTCTCCCGTCCGGTGGCCAGAAGTCGCGGGCGGCGGTCAGGATGGTGGCGGTCTGAGCACCCTTGCGGCCAGGCTCCAGGGGCGTGCCGACGAAGGGGTGGGCAACGGGGTTGATCAGCTCGGTCACCGTGGCGAGGTCCTCTTAGCGACGCGCACCTTCTTGTTCGATTGGACCTGAAGCCGCTTGGAGACGCTCAGCTGACGCTCGTCGCGGACTAGGCGGCCGTGCCGATCAAGGCGGTATCCCTTGATGGCGATCTTGCGGGTCATGCTGCGGCCTTTTCCTTTCCTGCCGACGCCTCCCGGACATATGGACAGCAGGCGAGATGCCAGTGGTTGCTGGTCTCAGTGGTGTTCACCGTGATGGCGGCCGTGTCGGCCTTGATCTTCTTGCCGCAGGCGTCGCAGGTCACCGTGCGACCCTCCGAGCTTTGCGCTGGTCCTTGGTCCACTCCCGCCGACGGCGCTCGCGCTCCCGCCGGTCGGCATCGACCTGACGCTGGAGGCAGGCTTTGCAAACGGACAAGACGGCCAGCACGGGATTGCTCCGGCAGCGGGCGCAGAAAAGCTTGACGGCGGGCTCGGTGGTGGCGGTCATGTCGGCGCCCCCAGAGCTGGCCCTTCGGCCAGTTTTGAACCATTTGTTACTGGGGAGTTGCTCATCGCTAGTGCCTCGTCTCCAGGTCCGACAAGACGCCAGAGCCACCTGGATAGCGGCCTCCCGCACGACACTCGGAGACCATGCCAGGCAGGGAGGCGACCGCCTCCTTGACGCGGCGGCGCCTGTCGTTTCTGTCGGGGTAGAAGGCGATCAGCTCGGCCATGACCGAGAGCAGGCCGCCAATCACCTCGTCGATGTTGGCCGGGCTGTTCGCCTCGCTGTAGGTATCGATCGCGCGGACAACGGCACAGTGTACGCAGCAGGTTGGAATGTCGGTCATGGTTGGCTCCTATGGTGCGTCCAAAACTTCGCTCGATGGCATTTTCGCCAAGCGTCCATGCTTTCTCGCGATCTGGAACAGCTTGCGCATGCGGCGCCCAGGAAGACCTGACAATGAGCCCGGACCGGGCTCGCCATCCGCCAGCTCGTCGAGGAAGATGGCGAAGTACGGAGCCAAGGCTTCGTCTGTATCTTCCGCCATCAGTGCGTCGCGCATGTCCGGAAGCATGGTGAAGCCCGGCCTCATGCGGACGCCGTTGACCGGGCAGAAGACGAACACGACATGGTTGGGGCCCGTGCCGATCGGATCGCCGTCGGTCGCATGTCGGAGGCGGAGGATGCGGTCGGGGCGCGCATCGAACCATTGACGATCGTCTTCCGAAGCGATCTCGACGGGGTGGCCGTCGGGTAACTCGATCTCATCGCTCATCTGACCCTCGCCGTCCCGTGTCCGTGGTTGCTCCCCTGGCGAACATCAGGACGACAGGCCGGCCGTCCCCGCCGACGGGCCGCGATGCGCTCCCGCTCCTCGGCTGCCTGCTCGGCGCGCTGGGCCGCAAGGCGGTCGGTGTGGCAGGGGGCGCATCGGCCCCCTATCACGGCGTCGTTCGCGCCGCAGTCGCACAACAAGGTGGTCATGGGCTCATCGATCCGGAAGAAAGGGAATTTCGTCCCGATCGAACGATGGCCCACCGCCCCGGCCCTGCTTCGCCGCCGCGTAGGTGTTCTGCTGCTCCGGCTGCGCGCGCTGCTGTTCCTGGCGCTGCTCCTCGGGCGGCTCGGCGGCGAGGCTCAGAGAACTTCCCGCCGTTCTTGTCTGCCTTGCTCCAGCCGGCCGAGTCCGGTAGCGGACGCCGTCGATGGTGATGTCGCCGCGTCATAGTCGGGCCACTTCGTCGTTTTCTTGTCGGCCTCGGGAATGCGGAAGAGGGCGCCGCGGCCGTCGTTGCTCTGGTCTGCCATCGGAAGTGGTCCTTTCGATCTGTCCGGGTCGAGGCCCGGCGGTTGGTGAAACGCGAGACTTCGTTGGTAACGCAACGCTTGAAGCTGTCGGTGCTTGCCGATCAGCCAGATGGGAACGCTAACGAAGACCATGTCGCCGATCTCAGGCGGGGCGGACCACTCGATGCCCGGCGCGGACTTCGGGACCCAAAATGGCGCACCCTCACCGATGGCGACCTGCACACCGCGCGTCGAAAGATCGAGTACGGTGAGTTCTACGCGCATCTATGCGGCCCGCCGTTCATGGAGACCGCGCAACACCTCCTCAGGCGTCATGCCGGCGGGCTGGCGTGAGGTCGAGGCGCTGCGCGTTTCGTCGGCGAACTTCGCCACGTGCGTGGCGGTCTTCGCCTTGGTCTCTGCGCGCTGCGCGCGGCGGAGGCGGCTGTAGGCTTGCGCCAGCCCGACCGGCGGCTGCGGGTGCTCAAGCAGCGCCTCAACACAGCGCCACCTCATAACGTCGGTGACGGTGGCCCACGGCGGGATTTGAATGCCGACCGCTGTCATGGCCCTGGCAAGCGCCTGCTCGGCAACCTCACGATCGACGGTTGCTTGGGCGGCGCGGGCCTGGGCGAGGACGGGATCGCCGGCTTCACTCTTCCGGACGTGCTGTTTTGACCGGGAACGTTGGGAACGGTGGGAACATGCTGGTTTTTGCTGGGTCTTTTTGCGTTCCCGCCTCCCTTGACTATCGGGAACATCGGGAACATCTGTGGCTATCTGTTCCCGGTGTTCCCGGTGGCGGCAATTCAGTCGGGAACTTCGCAGGCCGCTGTTTTCATTGCGTGTTCCCGCCGTTCCCAGCTGTTCCCGTCGGATTTGATGTCATCCTGGAGAAAGCCGGGAGTGATGACGTAGAGGCGTTGAGGCTTGTCTCCTTCGCCGGGGATGCGCACATTGGTCGTCAGCCTCCCGTGTTCGTGGATGAGCCACCCACGCTCAGCCATCGCGCTGGCGATCTCCTTCGCGTCCAGGCCCCTACAGACCTCGGTCCGCCAGACCTCCCGCAATACGTAGAAGGTGGTGCCCTCCTCGGTGACCTTACGGAAGCCAGCTCGGTTGATGGTGGGGCGGTCGGTCTTGACGGTCTCCACCTCCCCGCCATCAGCACTGACGTGCCTAACCGTCCTATCCCACGCCGCTGCAAAGCGGCTTTCGCCGTGCTGCTCCAGGAACAGCCGCACTTGAGCGAGACCGTCTCTCATCTCGGCGGCGTCAGACCCGCCGCGCTCGTTCAGCCAGTCATTGAACAGTCGCACCGCCGCCGCCTCGGCCTCGCCCTCCTGCCAGCCGGTGACGCCGGCCAACGTGGCCATCTCCCCGGCGATGCCGATGAGGGCAAACCGGCCGCAAGCGCGTCGCACTTGTCCGTCCGCATTGGGCGGGCAGACATCGGAGATGAACGAGGCGCGCAACTCGGTGATCGTCCTAAGCGCCTCGTGGAGGTCCATCCGGGTGATGGTCTCGAGGAACACCCTCGCCGGGGAGCCACAGTTCTTGTCGGCCGCGAGCCTGATGTGCTCGGCAAGAAGCGACGCACTCTCGAAGCCGTGCAGATCCTCAAAGATGCCGGCGCCGGCGCCGGCATCAGCCTGAATATCGAGCACCCGGACCTCCTGGCCTGCCCGAGCCCTTATGCCGCCCTCGCCTAGTCGGGTTGACAGCGAGACTTCGCCCGTGGACAGGAAGAGCACGCGCCACTGCAATGAGGCCCTTGCGGTGGAGTTGCGGTTCATCCTGGTTTTGCCGCGCTGGTTGCCCAGCATGTAGGAGACTGCGGCGATGACCTTGGGATCAGCTTGGCCCAACTCGTCCAGGTTCAGGAACGTGTCAGACGCGCCAGCAGCGATGGCCTCCGCACCATTGTCCGTGGTTCGCCATGAGCCGAGGGGCACACCCCAGACCGACCGAGCCGCGTGGAGAGTCGTAGTCTTCCCGATGCTGGACGATCCCCTGAAGTTGATGCCGCCGCTCTCCTCGCCGGCAAGCTTTAGTAGTGGGCCTGCGAAAGCCGCTGATATCCCGAAGACTAGCCGGCTGTTGCCCGCAGCCTTGGCCGCTACATCAGCCTTCCAATCAGCCAACGTGCCGGTCGTTGAGAATTGCGGTGCAACGCCCTCGGTCTGGAGGATGATCTCCTCGGTGCCGCCGTAGGTTTGATCGGGCATGACGAAGGCGCCGCCATGCCATCCTACGGTCGGTACGCAACGCACCTTTCGCTTGGGGTTCCACTGAGCAATGAAGTCGGAAAGGCGGTTGCGACCCTTGCCCGATGCGATCTTTAGCCCGCGACTCGCGAGCTCAGCGCGAAAGTGGGCGCCATCGCCTACCGTCGGGCCGATGCTCGCCGGCATCGCCCAGACTTTGCGCTTGCCGTCGCGGTCCACGACTTCCAGGAGCGTGCCCCAGTTGAGGCTCTCCGCGTCGCGGGTATCGGCCAGCGGCTCCAGACGAGAGCAGACCCACTTCCACAGGGTTCGGACTCTGGCTCGCCATCTTCCTGCTCGGGCGCATCATTGTAGTAGACGCCGGGCGAGATTCTTATCGATGACCGCTCGCGGACCAGCCGAAACCGCCCCTGGATTCGAACTTCGGCTGGGCCGGCTGACGCGCAGCCGCGTCCTCGTTGACGTTCCGTTCAACTTGGCCTTCGCCTTCACTCGGTAAGACTTGACCTTAATTGCGGCTGCCTCGGGCGGTGCGGCGCCCGGCGCCTCGATGAACTCCGACGTCCTTCATGCCGCCACCCTCCGGAGCGCATCGTTGATGTCGCCGGCCTCGGCCTCGAAGGCGTAGACCTCGGCGCCAGCCGGCTCGTATCGCGCGGCGATGGCCCGCGCAGCGTCGTGGCTGGCGCGGTCGTTCTCCGTGAGGATGCTGATCGCCTCGATGCCGGCGAGCAGGGGGAAGGCGCCGATGGCCCCGGCACTGCCCATGGCCCAGACCGGTCTGAAGCCGAGCTGACGAGCCGCGAGACATGTCTCGATGCCCTCGCCCAGATGCAGGCCGCTCGCTACGTCCTCGCTCGCGTCGAGCTTGATGGCGGCGCCCGCAGTCGGGCCGAGCATGCGCCGTGCAATCTTGCGACCGTCGGCATCGAGGAAGACGCGATGGATGCCGCGCGGTGCATCGGTCACGATGTCCCGGAACAACGCCACGATCGCGGGCGTCTTCCGACCCTCGTAGGCGAGCGCCGGATGGAACCGTAGAAGCGTGGTGCGGATCTCCATCGAGGCGGATGGCCCGCGATGCTAGGTAGGCCACATCGCCCAAGGAGCCCTTGAGCGGCCCGGCAGCCCTGAAAACGCTGTGGGCATACTCGAGCCGCGCGCGCTCATCATCGTCAGCTTCCTGCCTGACAACGATTGGGTGCCGGCGCTTCGGCAGATCGGCGGGGATGCGCTTACGCCAGTCCGGGCTTCCGCTGTGGGCGTAGCCCTTCACGCCGCACCGCGCGCAGAGGAACGTCAGAAACCCCTCGTCCTTCCACCAAACGCGAAGCACGGGCTTCTTCGCGTTCGCCTTCGTGGTGCAACTCGGCCCGCACTGCGGGCATGGAACATCGGCCTTGCGCCGGCCTTTCAAGATGCCGGCCAGTGCCTCATAGGATAGGGTGTAGTCGCCGCTGGCGCCCACGGCGCCGACGGCTGCATGTGACAGTCTCATGATCGTTGTCGTCCCAGTTGCATGCGGACGACATCGCGATCCTTGACAACGGCCGTGCGTTCGGCTTATAGGAGGGCATCGTCCTAGTCCTCTGGTTAAGTCTCACTGGTGCTTGGCGGCACGCGTACAAGACGAACTCAGAACAGACCGGACGCAACGAAGAAACGAAGACCTAAAGCGGAACCCTGCTACTATGGCGAGCGGCGGGGCGTTTCGGCGTTTACAACTCAACCAACTCGGCAGGCTATCCGACGTCATCGCTCTAGTCAATTGATCGCCATAGAAACTTTCCGGAGGCTGTGCATAACTTTCAGCCTGCGGTTGTGTGTGTATGCACTGCTCGCTGGTCGTGTCCTCAGCCATCGCGATATAGGGCCGATCGCGGTCGGCAATCCTGGTCAGGAGTGCGGTGGCGCTGCTGGACAGCACGAGGCTCGCCGGGTGGGCGAGGATGCCGGCGGCGATCTGCGCCGCGTTCGCCTCGATCTCTGCAGCGGTGAAGTTCGGGAAGGGCATCCGCCGCCCCTGACACGGGCGGCGTTGCTGCGTCCGGGGGCGCATGTCAGGCGGCCTCCCCGCCCTGCTTCTGCAGGTCGTCGAGCCAGCGCTGCACCTCGGAGGCGCGCACGCCGATGCTCCGCTTGCCGAGCCGGATGGCCTTCATCTCGCCGGCACGGATCGCTTGTCTAACCGTTTCGGGGTGCTTGCCGGTGCGCTCCGCTATGACGCGGGGCCGATAGATGGGGTCATCGAGGGGAAGAGGACGCCGGACCGTGATGTTGGATGGGCTGAACATTGGGAGCATGCACTCCATCTGTTGCGCGTACCTGCTGGAATGCGACGACTCGCATGCCAAGCAGGAGGCTCAGATTGTGTGGGGTGCTGCTGGTCGTCCGGGGGGCGCAGCAATGGCCCTTGCCCGGCTCGGCCGCGTCGGCGGACCCGCATGGGGGGTTGCCCGATCTCGACGAGGCGATGGACGCAACTAACGCGAACCGCAATATACGCATTCTGCCTAGGCCGTCATCCCCTTGATTCCAATGCGTTCGCTGCGAAGGGGACTTTTGCACACAACTTTTACGCGCGTCGCAGCGGCACTACCTTTCGCTTTCGCCCAGCGACCAGATCGGCGATGTGCTGGCCCCATACGTCCATCAGCTGGCGCCGCTCATTGAGGTAGGCCGCCCTGTTGTACTTTCGGCTGACCACGTTGCCGACGAGGTGGCCCATGGCGCACTCGATGACGTGCGGCGGCGCCATGCCCTGCTCGTTGGCGTGCGTCGAGAAGCTGCGCCTCAGAGTCGTGCAGGGTCCAATGCGGCATGTCCGCCGGCAGCTTGGCCCGCAGGTCGTCCATGTACCGGCTGGCGCTGAACGTCCCGAACAGCCGCTGCTGCCCGACGACCGCCGGCACGCCCTCGAGGATCTCCGCCGCCGGGTCGGACAGGCAGATGATGAACGGCTTGCCGATCTTGACGCGCTCGGCCGGCAGCTCGAGCTGAGCCGGTCATCGAGGTCCATCTCCGGCCACAGCAGGCCGCAGATCTCTGTCTTGCGGCGAGCCGCAGAGCATCAGCAGCCGCACCGCCCTGCCGAACAGGCCGCAGTCGCCGGCTGCCTTCCACACCGCCACCAGCTCTTCCTCGGTCAGCACGCGGTCGCGGCCCTCGGTACGAGCGCGCGGTTGTCGATGTGGTCGGCATGGGTTGTCGTCGCGGTAGCCTTCGTTGATCGCCCAGGCCATGAGACGCCGATAGCGCGAGCGCGCCCGGTCGCTGGTCACGTCGCCGCGCTCGCGCGCCATCTCGGAGAGCATCGGCAGCATGTCGTGGCGGGTGATGTCCTTCAGCGCCTTCCGGTGCAGCGGCTTCCAATGCTGTTGCAGGTAAAGCGCTGTAGATGTAGAGGCTGCGGCTCCGCAGTTCGTCCTTCCGCGCCGCCAGGTACGGCTCGACGAGCTCGCCCAGCGTCTTCGGCCGCGGCTGGGCTCGCGCCTTGCGCTCGTCGGCGATTACGTCGTGCCGAGCTTGGCCTTGGCGCGCACGTGCCCGCCAGGTCGCGCATGGCGTCCATGTTGCCCCACGACGCCTAGCCCCAGCACCATCCGCCGCTGCACGCCCCTGGCCGAGTACTTCACGAACCATACCGGCGGCGCGCCGCTCGCGTAGGTGCGCAGCCCGAACCCGGGATGCTGCTCATCGAAGGTGAGCGCGGTCGGCCTTCGCCTTGATGAGCTTCTCGACAACATCCTTGGTGAACCTCGCGGTTGGCATGTCGGCTCCTGTTCCACGGGGACAGATGACCGACCAAGTCACGCTCAGGTAACGCCGGCATGTTGTCTATGGCTGTGATCGACAGATGCCGGCAAGCAAAAGCGCCCATTTCCGCTGCCTTTGTGCTGCTTCGGTTGTGACCGGACGTAACAGGCGACTTATGGAAGTGGTAGACGCCGAACGGCGCGACTGCGAGCCCCGCCACCAGCGTCGTGGTGAGGATGCCGCCGAGGAACAGGAGCGCGCTGCCGACCACGCCGCGGCGGAGCGTGCCCTGCCCGCCCTCTTCGCGCAGTCGCAGCCACTCGTAGGCGGAGACCAGCGCCACCACGGCGGCGAACGACATCTGGAAGCCGGCGATCGAACAGGCTCTCCGGCCAGAGCACCAGGATGGCGAGCGCCGCCAGCGCCACGTTGCGGAGCGCGATCGCCGGCCGGTCGAGCAGCACGGCGAGAAACATGATGGAGATCATGATCCAGGAGCGCACGGTGGCGAACGCCGCGCCCGAGATCATGAGATAGCCCAGCGCGCCCAGCATGGCGCCCGCCGCCGCCCATTTCTTGATGGGATAGTTGAGCGCGATCGCCGGGATCGCGGCGAGCCCGAGCCGGATCGAGAGGAACACCGCGCCCGCCATGATCACCATGTGCAGGCCGGAGATGGAGAGGATGTGGAAGAGCCCCGAGTCCCGGAACGCCTGGTTGGTGGCCTCCGTGATGCCGCCGCGCTCGCCCGTGATGAGGGCGTTGGCGATGGCGCCAGTCTCGCCGGGCAGCGCCGCCAGGATGCGCGCGCCGATCGCCTGGCGCACCCGTGCGATGGCCGCGGCGACCCGCAGCCCGAGCGGCGGCGGGCGCGCCTTATCGTCGATCTCCGCCGCCCCCTCCACATAGCCCACAGCGCCGAGGCCTGAGAACCAGGCCGAGCGGGCGAAGTCGTAGTCGCCGGGCAGCGACGGCCCCGGCGGCGCATTGAGCGTCGCCCTGATGCGCACGGCGTCGCCGGGCTCGAGGCCCTTGGTCTCTGCGCGGATGACGATGCGCACACGCGCGGGGAGCGCGTGCGCCTCGTGCTTCTCGAGCGCGCTGACGCGGATGGTGAGGCGCTGGCCCTTGCCGGCGCGCGGCTCGATCAGCTCCACCCAGCCGTGGACGACGATGGGGCGCGTCTGGCTCTGCAGCACGGGCGCGCGCACCCACTCGGTGCGCAGCTTCGCCGTGGCGACGCCCAGCGTGGCGGCCAGCAACGCCGCCGTCAGGAGCCCGCCGAGTCCGGTCCTCGGCCCCGCCAGATGCAGCGCCAGCGCCGCCAGCGCCGGCATCAGGGCCACCAGCGTCGGCGGCTCGGAGGGGAGGGCGAAGTAGAGCGCGATGCCGCAGCCGAACAGCACCGGCAGCCACAGGAACCAGCGCTCCTGCTCGGCGTCGAGCCGGCGCGCTATTGCCGCGGCGAGCCACACGGCCGCGGGCGGCGCAGGCCTGCGGCGGGCGCCGAACGGCCACGGCCCGGCTCCACCCACCTGCGCCATGGCTCGCGCCCCTCATCCCGCCACGGCCGATACAGAATGATGGCCGTCTGAGGATAAGTACAGCACGCGGAAATGTAGGGCGCAATAGGCGATCGGGGTCAGACCCTGCGGGTCTGACCCCAGGGCACGCCCTATCGACTTCTCGGCGATATCGTCCGGGGTCAGCGGGGTCAGACCCTGCGGGCCCGCAGGGTTACCCATTGCCTAAAAAAGTTCTCTTCATATAAAATTTAGTTTGGATTTTAGATGGGGATGACCCAGGTTGAGCCGTCTCGAGCAGAGCTTACCGGATCGGATTGGATCGGCACGGTTGAGCGCCTCGGCGGGGCTGCGGTGCTGGAGCGGGAGGCGCGTGCGACGGGCGCGTTCCGGCGTCCGCGCGAGGTCAGGTGCGGCGTCGATCTGCTGCGGCTGATCTTGGCCTATTGCCTCGGCGTCATGGGGCTGCGCCTGACGGCGGCGTGGGCGGAGACCATCGGGCTGGCGAGCCTGTCGAACGTGGCCGTGCTCGGCCGGCTGCGCAACGCGGTGCCCTGGCTGCAGAGTATCCTGGCGCGGCTGTTGGGAGAGGCCTCGGGCTCGCAGCTTACCGTGGCGGGCGGCCGGCTGATCCGTTTGGTGGACGCCACCACGGTGCGCAAGGCCGGCAAGTCGGCGCGCGAGAACGGGCGGCTGTGGCGCGTGCACGCGGTTTTCGACCTGCCGGCCGAGCGGTTCAGCGCCTTCGAGCTCACCCACGAGAAGGGTGCGGAGCGCATCAACCGGATCAAGGTGATCCCCGGCGAGCTGCGCATCGCCGACGCCGTCCATTGCCGCGCCGACGAGCTTGCCGACGTGATCGCGCAAGGCGGCGATGTGCTGGTGCGCGCCGCCTGGACGGGCGCGCGCTGGCTGCAGGAGGACGGTAAAGCCTTCGACATCATCCGCGCGCTCGCCGACAGTGAGACCGGCGTCGTCGATCGGCCGATCTGGCTCGGGCGCAACGGAGCCGCACCGCTCGAGATGCGCCTCCTCGCCATCAAGATGCCCAAGGCCCAGGCGGTCAAGGCGGTGCGCGAAGCGCGGGCCGAGGCCAAATCCAAGCAGCGCACCATCAAGCCCGGCACGCTCATTGCCGCCGAGTGGGTGATCCTCATCACCTCGCTCGATCCGGCCGAGTACACCACGCCCAAAGTGCTGGAGCTCTATCGCTTGCGCTGGCGCATCGAGATCGCCTTCAAGCGCATGAAGAGCCTGGTCGGGCTCAAGGGGCCGCCCGGCGAATGTCCCGAGGTCGCCAAGGCCTGGGTGCTCTGCCACTTGATCGCCGCTCTGCTGACCGAGGCGCATCTGGCCGCTTTCGGTGACTCTCCCCGCCGGGCTGCCGCGCACGCCCCGAGCAGTGGCGCCTTTACCGCCTGCTGATCGCAGCGCTGATCGGCGCCATCATCCCCGCCTTCAGCATCGCCGCCCTCCTGGCCGCCGCTCCGCGCCTGGCCCGCCACTTGCGCGAGCCCCCGCGCAAACGCCAGTATCAAGCCGTAATGAGCCTATGTTAGCGCCAATGGGGTCTGACCCCATCTACGATGCGTGGAACACCAGGGTGCGGATCTCGATGCTCTCGCGGGCGGGCGAGTTGGCCGGCGTGGTCGGGTCGGTGAAGGCGGTGTGCGGGGCAAAGCGCGCGCGGCCGTCGGTCTTGGAGTCGTAGCACTTGAGGAGGAGCGCCTCGTCCGCCTCCATATCGGGCGCGTAGAACCAGCGGTGGCGCGGATCGAAGGTCACGCCGTAGGTCTCGCCGACGCGGTTTTTGTAGACGAGGTCGGACGGGATCAGCTGCTCCGGCTTCACGGTGCGCGCATCGCACACCGCCAGCGGCGTGTCCTTCAGCGGCCCGCGGATCGGACGCCACACGTTGATGATCTGCACCCGGCCGCGCAAGAGATCGTCCGCCTCGTCGGGCAGGAGGTCGCGCACCCGCTGCGGCCCCGACCTCTCGGTGTGGTCGACATGCACGCGCGGAACCGGCTGGCGCGGCCCGTCGCTGGTGCGGTCGAGCACGCCCGGCACCCGTCGCCGCACCGTGGCGTCGAAGACGAGCACACGGTCGGCGCCGGTCACCTCCTTCAGCAGCTGCTCGACCTCGGGATAGTAGACGCGCTTCACCTCCTCCTCGTCGTAGAAGTCGCGCACGGCGCTCCTGTGGCGCACCAGGTCGAAGCCCTCCTGGTCGAGGGATACCTCGGCGAGGATCGGACGCAGATCGCTCACCACCATCGTGTGCGGCTCGGGCACCGCCGTGCTCGGCGGCGTGCCCTCGGGCGGCACATAGGTGTAGGTGCGCGGCCGCTCCGCGGTCGGCGCGAGATAGTTCAGCTCGGCTTTGACCCAGGGCAGAACGTCTTGCTCCGTTGCGCTGCTGAGGCTCATTTTATGCTCTCCTCCGGTTCGTGCGGCACGAGGGCGGGGACGACGTGCGCCCCGCTTGATCGCGGACTCATTCGCATTAGGTGAGGAGATCGCCCCGACACGGCAAACACGAATTTCTCATAAGCAATGCAAGAAATTCTCATGGTCGCGCCGTGGACGCCCCTTCAGCGCCGGACGCGAGAGCACTGGCCGGACCTGCGCTCGGCGCGCGAGCACCCGGGCGTGCCGAGCTCACTGCAGGCAGCGCAACAGGTAGAGCTTCGAGACGTAGGGGAAGCCGATCTCGCCGGCTCCCGCCAGCTCGGGATACGCGGCGACGATGTCGAGCACCCTCTGGCGCACCGCGTCCTGCTCGCTCTGGGCAAGGGCGGCGATGAAGCTCGACGAGAGCACGCGATCGACGATGCCGCGCGGCGGCATGCGGTGGACGAAGGGGTGCTCGCTCTCGCGCACGAGCTCGAAGCGCGCATCGCTGAGGATCGCGCGCCATTGCCCGGTGCGGGAGTGATGCGGCGTGCCGCGGTAGGTCTCGAGCAGCCGGCCCACGTCCCCAACCCAAGGCGCGCGCTCATCGCGCAGGTTCCAGATCAGCGCCAGATGGGCACCCGGCCGGGCAATGCGCAGGATCTCCGCCGTCGCCCTGGCGTAGTCGAACCAGTGGAAGCACGTCGCGCAGCAGACGAGGTCGGCGCTGTCGTCCGGCAGCGGTATCTCCTCGGCCGTTCCGGCGAGGACCTCGATATCGGGCGCCACCGGGATGCGGGCTGCCATCGCGGGCTGCGGCTCGACCGCGACGATGCGCGCGCCCGTCCGGGCCAGGAGGCGGGTGAACTTGCCCGTCCCGGCGCCCAGCTCGACGATGACCGCCGCGCCGGGCAGGTCGGCGAGCAGCGCCTCGGGGTAATCGGGCCGGCCGCTCACGTACTCCGGAACGCGCCGGCCGAACGCGTCTATGGGTGATGTAGCCATGTCCACCCGTCATCCCGGAAGCTGAGGCCCCGGCCTCGAGCCGGGGCCGAAGCTGTCCGGGACCTCCCGGAACAGGGCCGTGCCTGCCTCACGAGGTCCCGGATCGGACCGCCGCTCGCCTGCGGCTCGCGTCGTTCCGTCCGGGATGACGGGCAGAGGAAACGCCTCACGCGCGGCGCTCGATCGGCACGTAGGGGCGCTCGGTGGGGCCGATGTAGAGCTGGCGCGGGCGGCCGATCTTCTGCTCGGGATCCTCGATCATCTCCTTCCACTGGGCGATCCAGCCGACCGTGCGTGCCACCGCGAACAGCACGGTGAACATCGCCAGCGGGAAGCCCATGGCCCTCAGCGTGATGCCCGAGTAGAAGTCGATATTGGGATAGAGCTTCTTCTCCACGAAGTAGTCGTCCTGGAGCGCGATGCGCTCGAGCTCCATGGCGACCTTCAGGACGTGCTGGTCCTTGATGCCCAGCGAATCCAGCACCTCGTGGCAGGTCTCCTGCATCACCTTGGCGCGCGGATCGTAGTTCTTGTAGACGCGGTGGCCGAAGCCCATCAGTCGGAACTCGGAGTTCTTGTCCTTGGCCTTCTTCACGTACTCCGGAACCCGGTCCACCGTACCGATCTCCTCGAGCATCCTGAGCGCCGCCTCGTTGGCGCCGCCGTGGGCCGGGCCCCAGAGGCACGCGATGCCCGCGGCGATGCAGGCGAACGGGTTGGCGCCGGAGGAGCCGGCGAGCCGCACCGTGGACGTGGAGGCGTTCTGCTCGTGGTCGGCGTGCAGGATCAGGATGCGGTCGAGCGCGCGCGAGACGATCGGGTTCACCACGTAGGGCTCGCACGGCACCGCGAAGCACATCTGCAGGAAGTTGGTGGTGTAGTCGAGGTCGTTGCGCGGATAGATGAAGGGCTGGCCGATCGAGTACTTGTAGGCCATGGCGGCGAGTGTCGGCATCTTCGCCACCAGGCGGTGGCTCGCGACCATGCGCTGGTGCTGATCGCTGATGTCGGTGGAGTCGTGGTAGAAGGCCGACAGCGCGCCCACGGACCCGCACATGATCGCCATCGGGTGCGCGTCACGCCGGAAGCCCGTGAAGAAGCGCGTCATCTGCTCGTGCACCATGGTGTGGCGCGTGATGGTGTTGCGGAAGGCCTCGTACTCGGCCTTGTTGGGCAACTCCCCGTTGAGGAGCAGGTGGCAGACCTCGATGAAGTTGGAGGTCTTCGCGAGCTGCTCGATCGGGTAGCCGCGGTAGAGCAGCACGCCCTGGTCGCCATCGATGTAGGTGATCCTGGAGGAGCAGTTGGCGGTCGATGTGAAGCCGGGATCGTAGGTGAAACAGCCGGTATCCCGATACAGGCGTCCGACGTCGATCACATCGGGGCCGATGGTGCCGGCTCTGACCGGCAGGTGCGCCTGCCGATTGCTGCCTAGAGAGAGCGTAGCGCTCCTGCCGGCGTCATCCTTTGCATTCATGGGGCTCGTCCTCCGTCCGCCCCCCGCAGGGCGCTCCTGACGCGCTCGGCTTACCAGGGTAAGGGGGTTAGGCAGGCTATGTGCCTAGTATACATTTTGCAGTGCGACAAGCTAGGCTAAGGGCGAAGCCAGACCTGCGCTTCCGGGCCTTGCGCGATGCCGTCAGCGGTGGCTGGCTGGGGGGCTCTAGCGCGCCTGGTCCCGGATGCGCGCCAGGGCCTCCTCGCGCCCCAGGGCGGCCATCACGTCGAACACCGGGGGCGAGACCGCACTGCCCGTCAAGGCCGCCCTCAGCGGCTGGGCGATCGCCCCCAGCTTGGCGCCCTCGGCCTCGCTGAAGGCGCGCACGAGGCCCTCCAGGGTGGCAGCATCCCACGCCGGGGCGGTCTCGAGCCGAGGCAGCAGCTTGGAGAGCAGGGCGCGGGCGCCGGCATCGAGCGCCTTGGCGGCCTTCTCGTCGAGGCCGAGGGGCCGCTCGGCGACGAGCCAGCGGGCGCCGTCGACCAGCTCCTTGAGCGTCTTGGCGCGCCCCTTGAGCGAGGGCAGCGCCGCCTCGAGCCTGTCCCAGCCGACCCTGGCGAAGGCTGCGGCCAGCTCCGGGCCGCCCTCGGCCCCACTCGGGCATAGGCAGGAACGCCCGGATGCGGGCTGAGCAGCTCGGGCTCGCCCGTCTGGCGGATGTAGTGGCCGTTCACGTCGTTGAGCTTGGCGAAGTCGAGCCGCGCCGGCGCCTTGTTGATGTCGGCGATGTCGAACCACTCGATCAGCTGCTCGGTGGAGAAGATCTCGTCGTCGCCGTGACTCCAGCCGAGGCGGGCGAGGTAGTTGCGCAGGCCCGCCGGCAGATATCCCATGGCGCGGAAGGTCTCGAGCCCCGAGCGCGCCGTGGCGCTTGGAGAGCTTCTTGCCGTCGGGACCGAGGATCAGCGGGATGTGCGCGAGCACCGGCACCTCCCAGCCCAGCGCCTTGTAGATCTGGACCTGGCGCGCGGCATTGGTGAGGTGGTCGACACCGCGGATCACGTGCGTGATGTCCATGTCGTGGTCATCGACGACGACGGCGAAGTTGTAGATGGGCGAGCCGTCGCTGCGCAGGATGATCATGTCGTCGAGCTGGGTGTTGGGCACCACGACACGGCCCTGCACCACGTCGTCGATGACCGTCTCGCCTGCGCGCGGCACCCTGAGGCGCAGCACCGGCGCGACGCCGGCCGGGGCCTCCTTCGGGTCGCGATCGCGCCACGGGCTCTGGATCGTTTGCGGGCCTCTGGGCGCGCGTTTCTCCTCCTTCGCCAGCTTGCGCTCCGCCTCGATGGCCTGATGCATGGCCTCGAGCTCGGCGGTAGTCAGGTAGCAGCGGTAGGCGTTCCCTGTGGCCAGCAGCTGCCTGGCCACCTGGCGATGGCGCTCGGCGCGGGCGAATTGGGAGAGCGGCTCGCCATCCCACTCCAGGCCCAGCCAGCGGAGCGAGTCGAGGAGGGCGTCGGTCGCCGCCTGGGTGGAGCGCTCGCGGTCGGTGTCCTCGATGCGCAGGAGGTATTTGCCGCCGGTGTGGCGTGCATAGAGCCAGTTGAACAGCGCCGTGCGTGCCCCGCCGATGTGGAGGTAGCCCGTGGGCGAGGGGGCGAAGCGGGTGACGACGGTCTTGCTCATCTGCTGTAGAGTTCCGATGCCGTTCGCAGCGTGCGCCCGTCTACCACATCGCAAAGAGCGCCGACAGCGAAGCGGCGCTCCGAGTGCAATTGCCTGCATTATCCCAGTGTGGTCCTTGCATATCGGCAAAGATGATCGACATCCGCCCCGCTGCCGCCGAGGACGTCCCCGCCATCGCGCACGTGCACGTCACCAGCGATTGGGAGACCTATGCGCCGCTGTTCGGCGCCGAAGCCTATCGGCTTACGCTTGCACGAGGACCGGTGGCGCCGGGCGCTGGAGGGCGAGGGCTTGCTGCTGGTGGCGTGCGACCGGGGCGCGGTCGTCGGCTTGGGACACGCCTGCGCAGACCGGGTCGACGCGCTATATCTGCTATCGGCCTATCACCGCTGGGGGATCGGCAAAGCCATATTCTCGCGGCTGCTCCAGTTCCTGCGTGGGCGCGGCATCCTGGAGGCAAAGCTCGACGTGGTCACCATCAACGCCGCAGCGATTGCCTTCTATCAGGCGCAAGGCGCACGTCCGATCGGCCGCCGGGTGAACAGCGACCCGCGTGGCGACACGGAGGACTTGATTTTTGCCGTTCCGACTGCTCAGGGTGAGGGCCAGCGGGTCCCGTAGCTCAACTGGATAGAGTGCCGCGCTTCGAACGCGGAGGTTGCGGGTTCAAGCCCTGCCGGGACCGCCAACTTCGGGGTCAGACCAAGCGGGTCTGACCCCAGGCCGCAACCCAATCTTTATGGCGCCATGAAAACCCTCACGGTACATCTCCCCGATGCGCTCGCCGCCGAGATCGAGGCCGAGGCGCACAGGCGCGGCGTGCCCAAATCCCGTGTCATTCGCGAGCGCCTCCAGCGGGAACGGCTGCCGCCCCAACTCGCCGATATCGCGGATCTGGTCGGCTCTATCGACGACGACCTGCCGACAGACCTCAGCTCACGCACCAAGCACTATCTGCGGCTGTGGGGCTATGGGCGCAACCGTTCACCAGCGAGAGGCAAGTAGGGAGGGGAGTGCCGCATGGGTATTCCGTCACGCAAGATGCCCAAGGCTCCGCAATTTGGCTGGCCTGTCTGGCTCGCAACAGCGGTGGCGCTGGGGCTCATCGCGCTCATCCTTGGCATGCTGGCCAGGATCTGGTGGCCGTTGGCGTTCCTCGCGCCAGCCGTCATGTATGTCCTATCCGCCATCGGTTCCGCTATCGATGGAAAACGCAATCGGCGCATTGCCGAGGAGCGCAAGGGGGAATCCATTTGCCAGTTCGCGCGGGCAATCGACTGCCGCGCCAATGGGGTCAGACCCTGCGGGTCTGACCCCAGGCTGCAACCCTATTTGTCACTTCGAAGACGCGCTCGCCAGGGGGCTGATGGTGGAAGAACATCACCAAGTCGTGCAGCGTCTTGATCTTCCCGTACATGGGGTTGCGGTCGTACCCCTCCAGGCTGCGCCTGGCGCGTCGAGCGATGTGGTTGGCGCTGAATTCCAGCTCTTCGTCATCGACAAGCAAATCTTCCTCGAACCGATCGGAAGCGCGTAGAGGGAACGATCGCGAGAATTCCTCATAGACCGCTCAAATGATCCAGGTATCGATGGTGCATGTTGCACTGAGCGCGGCGGCAAAGTATTTACCCGAGTGCCATGGAAACTCTGACGGCACATCTCCCCGAGGCTCGTGGAGCCGCCATCGCGGCGCGGGCCCGACAGTGCCGCGCGCTGCAGGCTCCGGTCGCTCGACAACGCCGGCAATAGGCACATCGATCGACCCCTCAGCGGTCCCCCCTCCGACGGCGTTGCCAGATCGCCCGCCGTTTGCCGCCGCGTTGGATAGCGGCTTGGCCGGCGGGTGGATATGGCAGATAAGACCAGCAGAGCGAATTCCAAGGTGGCACCCATGCCTAGCGAGACCACGGCCCGAGGTAACGAGACGGCAGCCCGGGAGCCGGGGCAGGACTTCATCCGCGACATCGTCAAGGCGGACCTCGAGTCCGGCAAGCACAAGACCGTTGTCACCCGCTTCCCGCCGGAGCCCAACGGCTACCTGCACATCGGGCATGCCAAGTCGATCTGCCTCAACTTCGGCATTGCCCAGGAATTCGGCGGGCGCTGCCATCTGCGCTTCGACGACACGAACCCCACCAGGGAGGAGCAGGAGTACATCGACGCCATCATGGCCGACGTGCGCTGGCTCGGCTTCGACTGGGGCGAGCACCTCTACTACGCGTCGGACTACTTCGAGCAGCTCTACGCGTGGGCGGAGCTGCTGATCAGGGACGGCAAGGCCTATGTCGACGACCAGAGCCAGGAGGAGATGCGGGCAAGCCGCGGCACGCTGACGGAGCCCGGCCGCAACAGCCCGTTCCGCGCGCGCGGCGTGGAGGAGAGCCTGGACCTGTTCCGGCGCATGCGCACGGGTGAGTTCCCGAACGGCGCGCGCGTGCTGAGAGCCAAGATCGACATGGCCTCGGGCAACATCAACCTGCGCGACCCCGTGCTGTTCCGCATCCTGCATGCCCGCCACCCGCGCACGGGCGACACGTGGTCGATCTACCCGAGCTACGACTTCGCGCACGGCCAGTCGGATGCGATCGAGCACATCACGCATTCGATCTGCACGCTGGAGTTCGAGGACCACCGGCCGCTCTACGACTGGTTCATCGAGAGCCTGCCGGTGCCGTCGCGCCCGCGCCAGTACGAGTTCGCGCGCCTCAACATCACCTACACGGTGCTCTCCAAGCGCGTGCTCACCCTCCTGGTGCGCGACGGCCACGTCGAGGGCTGGGACGACCCGCGCATGCCGACGCTCGCCGGCCTGCGCCGGCGCGGGGTGCCGCCGGCGGCGATCCGCGATTTCGCCAAGCGCGTGGGCGTGGCCAGGGCCAACAGCACCGTCGACTACGGCATGCTCGAGTTCTCGATACGCGATGCGCTCAACAAGACGGCGCTCAGGCGCATGGCGGTGCTGCGCCCGCTGAAGGTGGTGATCGAGAACTACCCGGAGGGCCGCGTCGAGGAGCTCGACGCGGTCAACAACCCGGAGGACGCGAGCGCGGGCAAGCGCAAGATCCGCTTCTCGCGCGAATTGTGGGTCGAGCGCGACGATTTCATGGAGAACCCGCCCAAGAAGTTCTTCCGCCTCTCCCCCGGCAAGGAGGTGCGCCTGCGCTACGCCTACTTCGTCACCTGCAAGGAGGTGGTGAAGGACGCGGGCGGGGAGGTGGTGGCGCTCATCTGCACCTATGACCCCGCCACGCGCGGTGGCAATGCGCCGCCCGACGGGCGCAAGGTGCAGGCGACCCTGCACTGGGTCTCGGCGGCGGATGCCTTGGACGCCGAGGTGCGGCTCTACGACCAGCTGTTCTCCAGGCCCGAGCCGGACGTGGGCAACTTCGCGGCCGAGTTGAACCCCAGCTCGCTCAAGGTGCTCACCGGCTGCAAGCTGGAGCCCGCGGCGGCGGGCGACAATGCGCCGGAGGCGGTGCAGTTCGAGCGCCAGGGCTACTTCTGCCGCGACCCGGACTCCTCGCCCGGCCGCCCCGTGTTCAACCGCACCGTGGGCCTGCGGGATACGTGGGCGAAGGTGAGCGGGAAGTAATGGGTCGACCCGAAGTTGCCACCGATCGCCATCGCGGCGTGATTGCAGAGGGCACAGCATGGGGTCAGACCCGCAGAGCCTGCCCGGCGCAGGCGGGGTCTGACCCCTTCTTTCGCCTACTTCTTATTCAACCTCGCAATCAAGCTCGACGTGTCCCAGCGGCTGCCGCCCATCTTCTGCACCTCGGCGTAGTAGCCGTCGATCAGCGCCGCGACATCCACCTTGGAGCCGTTGCGCTTGGCCTCGTCCTTGATGATGCCGAGGTCCTTGCGCATCCAGTCGACGGCAAAGCCGAAGTCGAACTTGCCCTCGTTCATGGTCTTCCAGCGGTTGTCCATCTGCCAGGACTGGGCCGCGCCTTTGGAGATGGTCTCCATCACCTTGGGGATGTCGAGGCCGGCCTTCTGCGCGAAGGCGAGGCCCTCGGAGACGCCCTGCACGGTGACGGCCACGATGATCTGGTTCACCATCTTGGTGAGCTGGCCGGCGCCGGATGCGCCGATCAGGGTGACCATGCGGGCATAGGTGTCGATCACCGGCAGGGCGCGGTCGAAGGGCGCCTGGTCGCCGCCCACCATCACGGTCAGCGCGCCGTTCTGGGCGCCGGCCTGGCCGCCCGACACCGGCGCATCGAGGAAGTCGAAGCCCTTGGCCTTGGCCGCCGCGTAAAGCTCGCGCGCGACGTTGGCGGAGGCCGTGGTGTTGTCGATGAAGACGGCGCCCTTCCTGACCGCGTTGAAGGCGCCCTGGGCCCCGAGCGTCACCTCGCGCAGGTCGTTGTCGTTGCCCACGCAGCAGAACACGAAATCGGCGTCCTTGGCGGCCTCGGCGGGCGTCGGGGCGGTCTTGCCCGCCGTATTCCTTGGCCCAGGCCTCGGCCTTGGCGCGCGTTGCGGTTGTAGACGGTGAGGTCGTGCCCGCCCTTCTTGCGGATGTGCCCCGCCATGGGGTAGCCCATCACGCCCAGCCCGATCCAAGCCACCTGCGCCATGTCGCCTCTCCTCCAGGGATTTCAGTGCTGGGGCAACTCTTAACCAACGCAGCGGCGGTTGTCAGGGCGGGGTCCGACACGGGGTCAGACCCTCGCCTCCAACGCTGGCGATAGGAACAGGACGAGCCGTCGAGGCGAGGGATCTCGACCCCATCCCCTCAGAAATGCAGGCACTGCGCGACGTTCAGGCACAGGCGCACGCCATCGCCCGAGGGGACAGCCATCAGCGCGGCACCGATCAGCGCCGCTGCCGCGGTGACGGCCAGGACGACCATTTTGAAGAGCCACCGTGCGTGTTCTGGCGTCATCATTGGGATGGGGCTATGCAGGACTCTGGGATTCTGCCGCGGCTCCGACGAGCGGTCCCGGAGAATACCCGAGCATACTGTGCCGAGCCTGAATGCCGCGTTTATCTGGCGTTCAGAATTGTATGGAGTTTCAGTGCGTTGGGATCGCAGTCTAACATCACCCTGAATGCCGCAGGCGGCGCCGCGGGGGCGACCCGCGCCGGGGCGCGGGCGGGGCGAGTGTGAGACCATGGCGTCACCGAGAGCAAAACCGGCGAGCCCTGCGGGCATCACGCTCGACGACATCGAGGCGGCCCGCGATCGGCTGCGCGGGCGCGATCACCGAGACCGACTGCGACTTCAGCCGCACGCTTTCCGACATCCTCGGCTGCAAGATCTGGCTGAAGTTCGAGAACCTGCAGTTCACCGCCTCCTTCAAGGAGCGCGGGGCGCTCGAACCGCCTCCGGCCCTGACCGTCCGAGGAGCGGGCGCAGGGCGTGATCGCCATGTCGGCCGGCAACCATGCCCAGGGCGTCGCCTATCACGCGCGCCGCGCTGGGCGTCCCCGCCACCATCGTCATGCCCGTGCAGCACGCCGACGGTGAAGGTCGTGAACACGCGCCGGCACGGCGCCGAGGTCATCCTGCACGGCGAGACGGTGGAGGAGGCGGCGGCCTTCGCGCGCGAGTACGGGCGCGAGCGCGGGCTCGACCTTCATCCATCCCTACGACGACCCGCTGGTGATCGCCGGCCAGGGCACCGATCGCGCTGGAGATGCTGGGGGCCGCGCCCGAGATCGACACCCTGGTGGTGCCGATCGGCGGCGGCGGCCTGATCTCGGGCATGGCGATCGCCGCCAAGGCCCTGAAGCCCGACCTGCGGGTGATCGGCGTGCAGGCCGGCGCTCTATCCGTCGATGTACAACGCCGATCAAGGGCGCGAGCCTGCCGATGCGCGGCGACACGCTGGCCGAGGGCATCGCCGTGAAGGCGCCGGGGAAGATCACCGACGCCGATCGTGCGGCGTCTCGTCGACGACATCCTGCTCGTCTCCGAGCCGCAGATCGAGGCCGCCGTCAGCCTGCTCATCACGATCGAGAAGACGGTGGTGGAGGGCGCGGGCGCGGCGGGTCTCGCCGCCGTATGCGCCAACCACGAGCGGTTCGCGGGCCGCAACGTGGGGCTGGTGCTGAGCGGCGGCAACATCGACACGCGCCTGCTCGCCAGCGTGCTCACCCGCGAGCTGGCGCGCGAAGGCCGCCTGAGCCGTCTCGCCATCGATCTCGCCGACCGTCCGGGCCAGCTCGCCAAGGTCGCCAACCTGCTCGGCGAGGCGGGCGCCAACATCGTCGAGGTGCTACCATCAGCGCGTCTTCACCGACCTGCCGGCGAAGGGCGCGCTGCTGGAGGTGGTGATCGAGACGCGCGACCGCGCGCATCTCGAGGAGACCGTGGGCAAGCTCAGGGCCGCGGGCCTCGAGGTGGAGACGAGCGGCAACTCGGGAGGACCGCACTGATGGAAGGCGCGCGCATGGTCCCGCGGGACGCCTCCACCCTGGACATCCTGCGCCAGCTCGAGCGCAAGGTGCTGTGGCTCTCCACCTACATGATCCACCACGCCAACCACGAGGTGGACCGCGGCGACGGCCTCAAGGTCGGCGGACACCAGGCATCCTCGGCCTCGCTCGTCACGCTGATGACGGCGCTCTACTTCCACATCCTGCGGCCCGAGGACCGCGTGGCGGTCAAGCCGCACGCGAGCCCGGTGTTCCACGCCATCCAGTACCTGCTCGGCAACCAGACGCTGGACAAGCTCCAGGGCTTCCGCGCCTTCGGCGGCGCCCAGTCCTATCCCTCGCGCACGAAGGACGCCGATGACGTGGACTTCTCCACGGGCTCGGTGGGTCTCGGCGTCGCCGCCACGGGCTTCGCCAGCCTGGTGCAGGACTACGTGCACGCCAAGGGCTGGAGCACGCGTTGGCCCAAGGGGCGCATGGTGGCGCTCATGGGCGATGCCGAGATCGACGAGGGCAACGTGCACGAGGCGCTCCTGGAATACTGGAAGCACGGCCTCGAAAACTGCTGGTGGGTGATCGACTACAACCGCCAGAGCCTCGAACTCGGTGGTCTCCGACCGCCTGTTCATGAAGATGGCCGGCCTGTTCGAGAACCTCGGCTGGAAGGTGGTGCTCATCAAGTACGGCAAGCTGCTGCAGAGCGCGTTCGCCGAGCCCGGCGGCCAGCGCCTGAAGCAGTGGATCGACGACTGCCCCAACATGCTCTACTCGGCGCTGGTGTTCCAGGGCGGCGCGGCGTGGCGCAGGCAGCTCGAGGAGGACCTCGCCATCCATCCCGACACGCTCGACATCGTGCGCCGCCACGACGATGCCGAGCTGGCGCGCCTCATGACCAACCTCGGCGGCCACGACATGCAGGCAATCCTCGAGGGCTTCGCAGGCGCGCCCGCGGGCCAGCCCGTGTGCTTCATCGCCTACACCATCAAGGGCCTCGGCCTGCCGTTCCAGGGCCACAAGGACAACCACGCCGGGCTCATGACCAGGACGCAGCTCGAGGAGCTGCGAGTCCGCGAACGCATCAACCAGGGAGAGGAATGGGACGAGATTCGCGGGCCTCGAGCTGCCTCAGTCCGAGATCGAGGCGTTTCTGGAACGCGTGCCCTTCGCCCGGAAGGGCCGGCGCCGGCTGCAGGCGCCGCGCATCCCGGTCGGGCCGTTCCCGCGCATCGAGGCCAAGGGCCAAGTCTCGACGCAGGCGGGCTTCGGGCGCATCCTCGACGAGATCGCGCGCGCCGGCGGCCCGCTCGCCGAGCGCATCGTCACCACCTCGCCCGACGTGACGGTTTCGACCAACCTCGGCGGATGGGTGAACCGGCGCGGGCTCTTCTCCATGCAGAGCCACGAGGACGTGTTCCGCCTACGCGGGCTGATGTCGCCGCAGCGCTGGGAGATGAGCCCCAAGGGCCAGCACATCGAGCTCGGTATCGCCGAGATGAACCTGTTCCTCCTGCTTTCGGCGCTCGGCCTGTCGCATTCCTTCTTCGGCGAGCGCCTGTTGCCGGTGGGGACGGTCTACGACCCCTTCATCTGCCGCGGCCTCGATGCGCTCAACTACGCCTGCTACCAGGATGCGCGCTTCATCATAGCCGGCACGCCGGCGGGGTTGACGCTGGCGCCCGAAGGCGGGGCACACCAGTCGATCGGCACGCCCTTGATCGGCATCGCCCAGGACGGCCTCGCCGCCTTCGAGCCGGCGTATGTGGACGAGCTCGCCGTCATCATGGAGTGGGCGTTCGACTACCTGCAACGCGAGGCGCCGGAGGAGAGCGAGGAGCGCTGGCACCGCGACGAGAAGGGCGGCTCGGTCTATCTGCGGCTGACGACCCGGCCGCTGCAGCAGCCGTTGCGCACGCTCACCCCGGCGCTGCGCGAGGCCATCATCGACGGCGGCTACTGGCTGCGCCGGCCTGACCCGGCGGCGGATCTCGCCATCGTCTATACGGGCGCAGTTGCCCAGGAGGCCATCGAGGCGGCGGGGCTGCTCGGCGAGGACCAGCGCGGCGTCGGCGTGCTGGCGGTCACCTCGGCGGATCGACTGTCGGCCGGCTGGCACGCCGCGCAGCGCGCGCGGGAGGGAGGCGCGCGGTACGGCGCGCGCGCATCACGTCGAGGCCCTGCTGGCGGAGCTGCCGCGCGACGCCGCCATCGTGACGGTCACCGATGCCCACCCGGAGGCGCTCTCCTGGCTCGGCGGCGTCCTGCGGCCACCGCGTGCGCGCGCTGGGCGTCGAGCACTTCGGCCAGTCCGGCTCCATCCCCGAGCTCTACGGCCACTACGGCCTCGACGTGAACGCCATCCTCGCCGCCGCCGAGGGCATCGGCGGGCGGCCGGTGCGCTATCGGTGGCTCCAGAGGTGAGATACGGTCGTGGCTGAGGAGCACCCCCAATGACCAGACAATTCACGGCGATCATCGAGCGGGAGGACGATGGCTACGTTGCCCTCTGCCCCGAGCTCGATATTGCCAGTCAAGGCGACACGATCGAGGCGGCGCGGGCAAATCTTCGCGAGGCCCTCGAGCTGTTCTTGGAGACGGCTTCCCCCGAGGAGATCAGCAAGCGACTGCGTGAAGAGATCTACGTCACGCAAGTCGAGGTTACCGTTGGGTAGGCTGCGGATCCTGTCCGCGAAGCGTGCAACATCCTCTCTCGGCACGGCTTCTCCGAAGTTCGTCGCCGGGGAAGCCACATCGTCATGCAGAGGAAGCTGGCAACCGGCACGATCACGGTTCCGGTGCCCGACCATGACGAGCTGCGTATTGGTACCCTCCGCGCCATTATCCGTCAGAGCGGCGTGGCGCGCACGGAGTTCGAGGAGTAGGGGCGCGTCGACCGGCCGAAAGTGAGCAGCTATCAGTCGCCACCGAGCCGCTTTGCCATCGGATGGCAGAAGGTCACACCGAAACCTGGTGTCGGCGGGCCCAGGGAATGGTAGCCGGCGGAGAGGTAGAACCGGATGGCGGTCGCCGAGCTTTGCAGCGCGACGGCCTCGATCCCGAGCTCGCGGGCGCACGCCTCGAGGCGGGCGATGAGAGCCTTGCTCACGCCGCCAAAGCGGGCGTCCGGCGAAACGTGGTTCAGGATGATCTCGCCGATGCGCCTCATCAGGACGGCGACGCCGAGGATGACGCCTCCGTCGGCGGCGACGAACGTGCAATGCTGATCGATCCAGCGGCGCATGTTGTCCGGGGTCTTGTTGGAGAGCCACAGGGCGAGCGTGGGCGCATCGCCCCGGTGGTCGGCGTGGCAGAGCTCCGTGAGCGACCGCTTGACGACCTCGCAGGCCTGCTCTGCATCTGCGTGACGAGCCGCTCGGATGTGCATGACAGGACCGACCGTTGAGACCTCCAGGGACGAGCGTGCGCCGCCCGCTTTCACGAGAAAATGGAGGAGCTGGCGACCTCGCGCAATAGTTGTGGAAACGGAGGGTTCGCCAGCAGCTGACCTGCGACCGTTGCAGCGCGCGAAGCGGTGGTCTGCGCGGCTCAAACAGGTGGGGGCAAGGCCCGCCGGTCAGGTCCGCCGCTCCCCTTGGGGAGCTCCTGGCTTGCGCCTGAACTCTGAGGAGTGCGGTACCCCGTCGAGCCTTGCCCCTGCACCATCAGTGAAGGGTCAAACTGGATCATGGCGGTTCTGTGTCAGTCGCCGGGAGCCTGTGGATTGCCCGATGCCCCCACCGTGATCGGCGCTGATGTCGGGTCGTTGCCGCAGCAGGCGCATTCGTCTAGCCTCGCCGCTTCGCTCGTCGAGGCCCGTGCTCAGGAACGCAAGAATGATCGATCTTTTCACTTGGTCGACCCCCAACGGCCGCAAGGTCTCCATCATGCTGGAGGAGTGTGCCCTGCCCTACACTGCGCACTCCATCGATATCGGTAAGGGCGACCAGTTCAAGCCGGAGTTCCTGAAGGTCAGCCCGAACAACCGCATCCCCGCGATCGTCGACCGCGACAACGGCCGCTCCATCTTCGAGTCCGGCGCCATCTTGATGTATCTCGCCGAGAAGACGGGAAAGTTCTGGCCCAAGGACGTGGACGCCCACTGGCGCGCGGTGGAATGGCTGATGTGGCAGATGGGCGGCGTCGGGCCGATGTTCGGCCAGGTGCACCACTTCGTGAAATACAACAAGGGCAAGGCGCCCTACGCGGAGGAGCGCTATCTCAATGAGGCGCACCGGCTCTACGGTGTGCTCGACCGGCGGCTGGCGGAAGCCGATTATCTGGCAGGGAGCGAGTACTCCATCGCCGACATGGCCACCTGGCCGTGGGTGTCACGCTTCGAGTGGCAGACCGTCGATCTCAACCGGTACGCGAACGTGACGCGCTGGTACAAGGCGATCGCGGCGCGCCCCGCGGTGCAGAAAGGATATCACGTGCCCGTCCCGCAGCCCGGCATTCCGATGCCGGCGTGAGCAGCAGAAGGCCCAAGCGAGGTTCACCCATGGCGAAAGAAGCTCAGTTCTCAGGCGTCATTGCTCCGGTGCTCACGCCCTTCGACGAGGATGGCGACCCTGACGTCGACCGCTTCACCGAGCACGCCCGGTGGCTTTTGGCCGAGGGCTGCACGGCGCTCGCGCCGTTCGGAACCACCAGCGAGGCCAACTCGCTGGGGATCGAGGAGCGCCTGGAGCTCCTCGAGGAGCTGGTGGACGAAGGCGTCGAAGCCGCCAAGCTGATGCCGGGCACCGGCACCTGCTCCATAACCGATACCGTCGTCCTCACCGAGCATGCCGTGGACCTCGGCTGTGGCGGCGTGCTGATGCTGCCGCCCTTCTACTACAAGGGCCCGAGCGAGGAGGGGCTCTTCCGCCATTTCGCGGAGGTGATCGAGCGCGTCGGCAACGAGCGGCTCAAGGTCTACCTCTACCACATCCCGCCGGTGGCCCAGGTCGGCTTCTCGCTGCCCCTGATCGGCCGGCTCCTGAAGGAGTACCCCGACACCGTGGCGGGCCTCAAGGATTCCTCCGGCGACTGGAGCAACACGGCGGCGATCCTGGCCGAGTATCCGCAGCTCGAGGTATTCCCCGGCTCGGAGGTCTTCCTGCTCGACGGTCTGAAGCACGGGGCCAAGGGCTGCATCTCCGCCACCTGCAACGTCAGCGCCAACGCCATCCGCAAGGTCTACGACAACTGGCAGACGCCCGATGCCCAGCACCTGCAGGACGGCATCACCGCACTGCGCAAGGCGATCCAGGCCTACCCGATGATCCCGGCCCTCAAGGCGGTGATCGCGCACTACCGGGAGGACCCCGGCTGGGCGGCAGTGCGCCCGCCGTTCGTTCCGCTGCCCGAAGCGGAGACCCAGAAGGCGGTGCGCACGCTGGCCGAGGCGCACGGCTTCACCCTCCACTTCGCCAAGGCGGCGTGAGGCCCGGCTGTGGGGGGCAGACCCTGCGGGTCTGACCCCAGGGTGACGCGCTCTCGGGATGACAATCGAGGGCGCGCCATGGCGTCGGGTCTGACGGTCCAGACATATACCGGGGAGGTTGGTCGACGATGGGCAAATTCCTTGCAGCTGTCGTCGCGGGAATTCTTGCAACCGTCATCGGCGGCTTGATACTCAACCAGTTGCAGGGCAAGCGTCGCGGGAGAAGCGACGTTCCCGACAGCGCGCACCTCGTTGCGTCCCTTCCTCTGGACCATGCCGCACCCCTGTGGTTCCAGCCCCTGTCTCGCGCCTGAGAGGCTGTCTCACCAGGGGCACACGCCCGCATCAGCTCCAGACATGGGGGAAGAAGCCGTGACCATCCTCACTCGGGGAGCAATTGCCATCTCCCTCGCGGCGGCCGCGGCGCTCGCCGCCGCACCGGCGCGAGCGCAGGATTACCCGAAGTCGCCTGTCATCATCGTCAGCGGGTTCGGGCCCGGCAGCACCGCCGATGTCTCCGCTCGCATCGTCGGCAACGCGATGGGAGAGAAGCTCGGCCAGCGCTTGGTCGTCGAGAACAGGCTCGGCGCGGCGTCGAGCACGGCGGCCGCCGGCGTCGCACGCGGCCCCAAGGACGGCTACACGCTCTTCATCGGCTCCGTCGCCAACATCGTCAACGGCGCGATGCGGTCAGACCTCACCTTCGATTTCGCCAAGGACTTCGTGCCGATCACGCTCCTGACCTCGACGCCGGTCGTGCTGGTGACAGGGACCGAGGTCGGAGCAAAGAGCGTCGAGGACCTGCTGAAGCTGGCGAGGGACAAGCCGGAAGCGCTGCTGTTCGGCTCGTCCGGCGTCGGCAGCTCCACCCATCTGGCGCTGGAGCAGTTCAAGACCATCAGCAAGGTCAAGATTATCCATGTGCCCTACACCGGCAGCCCCGGCGTCGTCACCGACCTCCTCGCAAACCGCATTCACGCCTACTTCGCGCCGGGGAACTCGGTGATGGAGCATGTGAAGGTCGGCAAGCTCGTCGCCCTGGGCGTCACCGACGCCAGGCGCAGCGAGTTCTTTCCGGAGCTGCCGACGATCGCCGAGGCCGGCATCCCGGGGTTCGAGGCTGCCCTGTGGTTCGGGCTGATGGCGCCAACGGGAACGCCGCAATCCGTCATCGACACGCTGTCCCGCGCCGCCAACGAGGCGCTGCAGTCGGAGGATGTCAAGCTGGCGTTCAGGAAGCAATACATAACGCCGATAGGCGGAGCACCGGAGGACTTCAAGCGCACCATTGCCGATGAGACCGAGCGCTGGGCGGCGGTGGTCGCTGCTGCGGGATTGAAGCGGCGATAGGTCAGCCCCACGCGGCTCAGCTATCGCTTGGCACTGTCGCTGGCGGCGAGGGGCTGACCCCGTTTCGACTGCACAAATGGCCACTCGCCGGAGGCCGCCGGTCCATGACCGCCCACCTCCCCCCGCCGTTTCGGGCCCACCAGATCGGCAGCCGGATCACGCCCGCTGGCTCCGGCCCTGATTTCGACTTGGACAGCCTCTAGGGCCGTTGTACCAACGGTGTCCGGACCCGCAGGGGGCCGACAAGACACCTCGGGGGAGACGAGGGGCATGGACGACACTACGCGCACCGCGCTCGACGTTGAGGCGCCGGTCAATCCCTACAGCCTGCTGGACGCGCTCAACGCCGCGAGCGCGCGATCGAGCACGCTGTGGCTGCTGTTCCTGGCCCTCATGGCCTACCTCTTGGTCGCGGCGGCGGGCGTCACGCATCGCGACCTGCTGCTCGACACGGGCGTGGTGCTGCCGCTCCTGCAGGCCCGGATCGATCTTGCGCGCTTCTTCGTGCTCGCGCCCGCAGTGTTGGCGCTCCTGCATCTGGGGCTCGTCGCCCAGCTCGTATTGCTCGCGCGCAAGACGCACGAGTTCCACAATGCGCTGCGCCTGCTCGAGAGCACCGACCGGCGCACCCATCCCCTGCGGCTCGAGGTCGACAGCTTCTTCTTCGTGCAGGCGCTTGCCGGGCCCGAGCGCAGCCGTTTCGTCAGCGGCTTCCTCAATGCCATCGGCTGGACCACCGTCGTGGTCCTGCCCCTCTTCCTGCTGCTCTACCTGCAGATCGCGTTCCTTCCCGTCCACGATGCGGTGATCACCTCGGTGCAGCGGGCCATCCTGCTCGCCGACGTCGTCCTGCTGGGGCTCGTCGGCGTGTTCCTGCTGCGCACCGAGACGGGCTGGCTCGGCGCCTTCCTGCGGCTCGGCATCCACAACCCGGGCAGCCTGGTCTTCGGCCTCGCCGTGCTCGCCGGGACCGCCTTCGTCTCGCTGTTCCTCGCCACCATCCCCGGTGGCCCGGCGCAGGACGACCGCGCCTCCGTCGTGGCTGCCGCCGGCGGCCCGCTGTTCGGCCTGTTCCCGCGCAATCTCGTCGTCACCAACGCTGATCTGGTGGGGGAAGGGAGTGTCAGTGAGTGGACCAGTGCGCGCACCTCGATCAGCCTGCGCGGCCGCGATCTGCGCTTTGCCAGGCTCGAGCGCGTCAACCTCCGTCAGGCGGATCTGTCGGGGGCAAACCTCGACGGGGCGAGCCTCGCGGGCGCCTACCTGGGGGGCGCGCGCCTTGGCTGCGCAGAGGGCGCGACGCCGCAGCCCTCCGACGATCGCCGCAAGGCGCAATGCACGAGCGCCAGGGGCGCCGACTTCAGCGGCGCGCGCCTATTCGATGCAAAGCTCGCCGGAGCCGACCTGCGCGGAGCGAAACTCGACGACGCGGGGATGGAGAGGGTGGACCTGAGCCGCAGCCTGCTCTCCGGCGCCTCCTTCGACCGGGCCTCCCTGAGCCGCGCCGATCTCTCGGGGGCGCTGTCTGCAGGGCACCAGCTTCGTGCTCGCCAACCTGCAGGGCGCCAACCTCGCAGACGCCAGATTGCCGGCCGCCGACTTCTCGGGCGCCAGCCTGGCGGGCGCCAACCTCGCGCTCGCCTATCTGGCGGGCGCGGTGCTGCGCGAGGCCGACCTGGAGGGCGCCGAGCTGCAGTCGGCCAAGCTCTACGGCGCCGACCTGCGCGGCGCCAGGCTGCAGGGCGCGGACCTCGCCGGCGCGCTGGTGTGGCGTGCGCAACCTCCGGCCGGCGACATGGTGGCGCTCGCCGACCTCGCCAACATCGTGATGCGGTCGCCCGGCAAGGAGGACGCCGATGCCCTGAAGGCAGTCGCCAGTGCCCAGAAGCAGCCCGCCGGCGAGCAGGCGCCGAGTGCCACCGACCAACCCCCCGGGGCGGCCTGGGCGGCTCCGCCGACGGGCAGGCCTGGAGCGCGCTCCACCGCGCCAGCGAGGCGGCGATGGCCGACGGCTATCGCACGCGTCTCACTGTGCTCCTGGGGCGCCTCGCCTGCAGCGCCCGCTTCGCCGACGGCGCCGTCGCTTCAGGGCTTGCGCGCCGTGCCTCGGGCCAGAGCTTCAAGGGCGAGCCCGCGCCCCTCTACGAGCGCCTGAAGGCCGCGGACTGCCCGGCCGCCAGGAACGTTCCGCCCCGCCTCCTCCTCGATCTCGCCGCCGCCATCGAGGCGAAGAAGGCGGAATAGGACCGGCGATCCTGGGCCTTCCACGGCTGGATCGGTCGATGGTCCCGCGCTGTCCTATTTGAGTTGCGAATCCCGGCCGGCGGGACGCACAATCCGCGTGCCGCCAACCCGGGACCCAAGAGACATGCACGAGCTCGCCACCCACGAGGTGCTCAACCAGAGCCCGCCGTTCGAGGACGTGAACCTGTTCACTAGCGACCGGGCGCTGATGGAGGCCGTCAACCGCGAGGGCGGTGGCGCAGCGGTGCGGCGGCTCACGGCCTTCGGCGAGGTGTGCGGCAGCGCCGCCGCCCTCGAGCGCGGCCGGCTCGCCAACGAGAACCCGCCGCGTCTCAGGACCTTCGACAGCAAGGGCCACCGCCTCGACGTGGTCGAGTATCACCCGGCCTACCACGAGTGCATGGGCGTAAGCATCGCCGAGGGCCTGCACTGCTCGGCCTGGGACCACCTGGCCCAGGCGGGCGGGAAGGCCCCCGCCCCGGGCGCCAACGTGGCGCGCTCGGCCGGCTGCTACATGGCGATCCAGATGGAGGCGGGGCACCAGTGCCCCATCACCATGACCAACGCGGCGGTGCCCACGCTGCGCCTGCAACCCGAGCTCGCCGAGGCGTGGCTGCCCAAGGTGCTCGCGCGCGTCTACGACAGGAGCTTCGAGCCCCTTGCCGCCAAGCGCGGCGCCACCATCGGCATGGGCATGACGGAGAAGCAGGGCGGCACCGATGTGCGCGCCAACACCACGCGGGCGCTCCCGGCGGCCGGCGGCGGTCCCGGCGGGGAGTATCTGCTTACGGGCCACAAGTGGTTCATGTCGGCGCCGATGTGCGATGCCTTCCTGGTGCTGGCGCAGGCGCCCCGGGGGTTGTCGTGCTTCCTGATGCCCCGGTTCCTCCCCGACGGGTCGGTCAACGCGCTCCACTTCCAGAGGCTCAAGGACAAGCTCGGCAACCGTTCCAACGCCTCTTCCGAGGTGGAGTTCAGGGCCGCGCATGCCTGGCTGATCGGGGAGGAGGGACGCGGCGTTCCGGCCATCATCGAGATGGTGACGGGCACGCGCCTCGACTGCGCGGTGGCCTCGGCCGGCCTGATGCGGCTGGTGCTGGCCAATGCCATCCATCATTGCCGACACCGCATGGTGCACCAGAAGAAGCTCATCGACCAACCGCTGATGAGCCAGGTGCTGGCCGACTTGGCTCTGGACGTGGAAGCCGCCACCGCGCTCGCCTTCCGGCTCAGCCGGACCTTCGACCGGGTCTCGGACCCGCATGCGGCGGCCTGGCGCCGGCTCATGACGCCGGTCACCAAGTACTGGGTGTGCAAGATGGCGCCAGCGTTCGCCTACGAGGCCATGGAGTGCCTGGGCGGCAACGGCTACATCGAGGAGGGTATCGCCGCGCGCGTCTATCGCGAGCTGCCGGTCAATGCCATCTGGGAGGGCTCCGGCAACGTCATGGCACTCGACCTCCTGCGCGTGCTGCAGCGCGAGCCGGAGACGGTGGCGCTCGTGATGGACGATCTGGCGGCGACCGCCGGCGGCGACGCCCATCTCAAGGCGCACCTCGCGCGCGTGCAGCAGCTGCTGCACGAGCCGCGCCTGCTCGAGCAGCGCGGACGGGCGCTGACGGAATCCCTGGCGACCCTGGCGGCGGGGACCATCCTGCGGGCGCACGCACCGGCGGCGGTCGCCGACGCCTTCATCGCCACGCGGCTGACGGGCGCACCCCGCCAGACCTACGGACACGGGCTCGACGCGGTCGATACGCGCGCCATCGTCGAGCGTGCCCTCGTCGCCTGAGACAGGGACAGGTCGGGGACACGAGCCGCCGCGCGGCCAGACCATGGACGCGGGCGCCGCGGCTCAGCCGCTCGCGGCCCGGCCGGACGATGCCGCGGAGCGGCTCATCGCGCGCACGATCTCGCCCAGCGCGTCGATGAAGGTGCCGCGCTGGTCCGATCTCAGCACCGAGAGGATGCGCTGATCGACCTTGGTGGCGAGCGGCTTGACGCTGTTCAGGATACCCTGGCCCTTCTGCGTGAGGCGCACGGCGTACATGCGCGCATCGCGCTTGGTGCGCTTTCTCTGCAGCAGCCCCTTCTTCACCAAGCGCCGCACCACGTCGGCGAGCGTCGAGCGATCCACGCCCGTCTGCTCGACGAGCCCGGTCTGGCTCACGTCGGGGTTCTGGCCGACACACACGAGCACCGCGAACTGACGCGGCGTGAGGTCCGCCTTGGAGGCCTCATTCGTAAACAGAACCTCGGCGCACTGTCCGGCCCGGTGCAGAAGATGCAGAGCCGACGTGTCGAGGGGGCCCGAGCGTTGAGTGTCTTTCATGTGTACAGTCTCCACGTGGCGGTTGTCCGGTAAGAGATGGTAAGAATGCCTCAGATATCCGTGCCGCATGAATACAATATGTGAACACAATTAAGGGCTTCCTAGCGTTCCGGGGGCGCACAGTCCAGCGGATCTCTCCCAGAGCGGACAAGTTCACGGTTTCCCACCACACATTTCGCCGTGTTCGGCGCAAGGCAGCCGTCCGCGGACGGCATGGCTTCCGGCAAAGCTTCCGCTCGCGCAGGCTGGGGTCAGGGTTAGGGCCAGGGTTGGGGCAGGTGCGCGTAGTTCACACGGTCCAGCGCACTTTGCAGGATGACCGTCGCTGCGACCTTGTCGACCACGGCGGCGCGACGCCGCCTCGAGGCATCCGCCTCCAGCAGCACGCGCTCCGCCGCCGCCGTCGACAGGCGTTCGTCCCAGCACAGAATGGGCAGTTCTGTCATTTTGGCCAGATGGCGGACAAACGCCCGCGTCGCCTGGGCGCGCGGACCCTCCGTTCCGTCCATATTGAGCGGCAGCCCCACCACAAAGCCGCCCACCCCGTGCTCGGCGGCAAGATCGAGCAGCCGGCGCAGGTCCGCAGTGAGCTTGCTGCGGCGCAATGTCACGAGCGCCGAGGCAATCTTGCGCGTGATGTCCGATAGGGCAAGGCCCAATGTCTTGCTGCCAACATCGATGCCGATGAGGCGCGCACCCTGCGCCAGGGTTTCGGCGAAGGTCTCGATCGGAAGATCGCTCTTCTCGGTGCGCCTGCGGCTCATGCAAGGCTCATTGGCGGGCTCATGGCGGAGCGGAAGCAGCAGCTTCGCAGCACCGTTGCCTATAGCGCGCCGAGCAGCGGAGCAAGGGAAACGGGCGATCATGATGCCCGCGATCCGGCAGGCTCTGCGCCAGCTGGTTCTGCGCCGGAACGAGGAGAAGACGCTCTATCGAATGGCTGATATAGAAGAGTCTGGCGGGAACGCCTCGGCTGCCGAATGTTCATGGCGCCGGACTTCCGCAGGCCGTCGGGTGGCGGCCGTTGTGTTCGGCGGGGCCGGGCGCGGAAACAGGATTTTCACCAATCAAATGCTACCGCCATGGCATTCCGTAAGGCTATCTGACGTGCTAGATGCCAGGATGGAACGGGTTTTTGTCGCCTAGGTCGAGCAAATCAAGATAGTTGCGAGTGCCAGTGGCGGCCGGGGAAGCGGCTGTCTGGGGCGCTCACGTCCGAGTGACGAACGCAAACGGCCCCAGGCGCGGGCGGGTGTACCTAGCGAGGGTTCAAGGGGATGACCGACAATACCATCGGCAAGAGGAAGGGGCCGGCCAGCGGTCACGGCGGCGGCTCGGGAGGCGTGCCCGCTTTCCTGGTCGAGCTGGCCCGCAACGCGCCCGCCATGATGTGGACCTTCACGGCCACCACCTTCCTCTCCGCGCTGCTCCTGTTCGCGATCCAGCCGATGTTCGCCAAGACGGTGCTTCCCGTGCTCGGCGGCTCGCCGTCGGTGTGGTCGGTGTCGGTGTTCTTCTTCCAGGCTGCGCTGCTCGCCGGCTACCTCTACGCCCACCTGCTGATCAACAAGGCGCCGGCGCATCTGACGGGGTACATCCACCTCGCGGTGTGCGTGCTGGCCGTCATCTGCCTGCCGATCGGCATGTCGAGCTGGTTCGGCGATCCGCCGGAGGGTGAGCCCTACCTGTGGCAGCTCGGCCTGTTCGCGGTCTCGATCGGGCTGCCGTTCATGGCGGTGTCGGCCAACGCGCCGCTGTTGCAGGCGTGGTTTGCCCGCAGCGGCCACCCGGATGCGCGCGACCCCTACTTCATGTACGCGGCGAGCAACCTGGGCAGCCTGATCGCGCTGCTCAGCTATCCGCTGCTGCTGGAGCCGGCGTTCGGGCTCTCCCAGCTCAAGGTCCACTGGGCCTTCGGCTACGGGCTCCTGGTGCTGGCGCTTGCCGCCTCGTTCTTCCTGATGCGCGGCGCCCAGGCCGGCGGCGTATCGGAGGAGGCGGCCCCGCCCGACACCGACATCGCCTCGGCCGCGGCGCCGACCTGGCTCAACCGGCTCGCCTGGATCGGGCTGGCGTTCGTCCCGGCCGCCCTGGTGACGGCGTTCACGGTGCACATCACCACCGACGTTGCCTCCGCGCCGCTGCTGTGGGTGATCCCGCTGGCGCTCTACCTCCTCACCTTCGTGCTGGTGTTCCGCGACCCGCCGCTGATCCCGCGCGAGGCGCTGCTGTTCGTGCATCTCATCGCTCTCGCGGTGGCGTTCATCGGCCTCGCCTACCGGATCCACGATTGGTTCATCCTCAGCTTCACGGGGGTGGTGGCGTTCTTCACGACGGCAATGCTGGCGCACCGCACCCTCTACGAGCGCCGCCCGGCGCCGCGCTACCTCACGGAGTTCTACCTGTGGATGTCGTTCGGCGGCGCGCTGGGCGGCATGTTCACGGCGCTGGTGGCACCCAAGCTGTTCAATCAGGTCTACGAGTACCCGCTGCTGCTCGCCCTCTCGATGGCCTGCCGGCCGGGCGCGCTGAGGCTTTCGCAGGATAAGCAGAAGGCCTGGGACGAGGCCATCATGCTGTGGCTGATCGCCGCCGCGGGGCTCTTGGTCCTCCTGTGGCTGCCGACGGACGTGGTCTCCGAGCGCGTGCGGCCCGTGCGCGACTATGGACCGACCCTGGTCGGTGTCGTCATCTTCACCCTCCTGCTGGTCGCCGCGCGTCAAGCATCCGCCGCGGCAGCTGGTCGCCGCGGCGCTCATGTGTCTGACCGTGGGGTGGCTCCCTTCCGCCGTCAGCGCACGAGGCGCAGCTGACACAGAGGAGCTTCTTCGGCGTCTACCGCGTGAGCGATGACGCGGACCCGAACGGCATCTATCGTCACTCTCAATCACGGCACCACCCTGCACGGGGCGCAGCGCATCGCCGACAAATCGGGCCGGGCGGTCGACGACACTGTGCCGACCACCTACTACTACCCCAAGAGCCCGATCGGCCAGACGATCGCCAAGCGGCGCGAGATCCTGGCGGCCAAGGGCGAGAAGGGCCGCTACGGCATCGTCGGCCTCGGCACCGGCTCGAGCGCCTGCCACAAGCAGGAGGGCGAGGCCTGGAAGTTCTTCGAGATCGACCCGACCGTCATCAACATCGCCAAGGACCCGAAGAACTTCACATTCGTCAGCAAGTGCCAGCCCAAGATCGACATCGCCATCGGCGATGCGCGGCTCACCATCGCCAGGGAGGAGGATGAGAGCTTCGACCTGTTCGTCATCGATGCGTTCACCTCCGATGCGATCCCCGTGCACATGCTGACCAAGGAGGCCATCGAGCTGTTCCTGAACAAGTTGAAGCCGGACGGGGTGCTGCTGCTGCACACCTCCAACCGCTACCTCAACCTGAACTCGGTGCTCGGCGCCATCCTGAAGCAGCTGCCGGAGGGCACGGCCGGCATGGGCATGAGCGACGAGGGCACCAAGAGCAACGGTGCAAGCGGCTCCACGGTGGCGATCTTTGCCAGGAGCGAAGCAGCCCTGGCACCCTACCGCGCCTTCGACAACACCGCCGAGCTCGACGACAAGGGCTTGCGCGCCTGGACCGACGACTACTCGGATATCCTCGGCGCCTTCCTGAGCCGCTGGCGCGGGCAGGGCTGAGATCCGACGAGCGGTGCGGGGTCAGACCCCTGACCGATGCGTTCGCGGCGATCCTGCGCGAACGTCGAGGTCAGGGTGCCGCCCCGTTCGGAGTTCCGCGCGGGTTGCCGGGCCGCTCAGGCGCGGCTAAGAGTGCGCAGCCCGATCCGGATCCAGAAAGCCTGCTCATGCAAGTCGACGAAGCGACGGTGCGGCGCATCGCACGCCTGGCGCGGATCAGGATCACCGACGCCGAGGCCAAGGCGCTCGAGAAGGAGCTGTCGGGCATCCTCGACTGGGTCGAGCAGCTCGACGCGGTGGATACCTCCGGCGTCGCGCCGATGACGCGCGTGATTCCGATGACGCTCAAGAAGCGCGCCGATGTCGTAACCGACGGCGGCATCGCCGACGACATCGTGAAGAACGCGCCGGCGCGCGAGGACCACTTCTTTGCCGTGCCCAAGGTGGTGGAGTGAGCGACCTCACCAAGCTCACCCTGACCGAGGCGCGCGCCGGGCTCGAGCGCCGCAGGTTCTCCGCCACCGAGCTTGCGCAGGCTTTCCTCGACGCCATCGCGGCGGGCAACGGCGCGCTCAACGCCTTCGTGCTGGCGACCCCCGAGATCGCCCTGGCGCGGGCTCGGGCGAGCGACGAGCGCCTTGCCAGAGGCGAGGCGCGTCCGCTCGAGGGGCTGCCGCTGGGCATCAAGGACCTCTACTGCACCAGGGGCGTGCGCACCACGGCGTGCTCCAGCATTCTGGCCGAGTTCACGCCGACCTACGAGTCGACCGTCACCCAGAACCTGTGGGATGCGGGTGCGGTCATGCTGGGCAAGCTCAACTGCGACGAGTTCGCCATGGGCTCCTCGAACGAGACGAGCCGCTTCGGCCCGGTGACCAACCCCTGGCGGCGCAAGGCGTCGAACGTGGCACTGGTGCCCGGCGGCTCCTCCGGCGGCTCATCCGCCGCGGTCGCGGCCGACCTCTGCCTCGCCGCCACCGCCACCGACACCGGCGGCTCGATCCGCCAGCCCGCGGCCATCACCGGCACCGTCGGCATCAAGCCGACCTACGGGCGCTGCTCGCGCTGGGGCATCGTCGCCTACGCTTCCTCGCTCGACCAGGCCGGTCCGATCGCCAAGACCGTGCGTGACGCCGCCATCATGCTGCGCCACATGGCGAGCCCGGATCCGAAGGACTCCACCAGCGTCGACATGCCGGTGCCCGACTACGAGGCGGCCGTGGGGGCCAGCATCAAGGGCCTCGAGGTCGGCGTGCCCAAGGAATACCGCATCGACGGCATGCCGCGCGAGATCGAGGCCCTGTGGCAGCAGGGCATCGCCTGGCTGCAGGCGGCGGGCGCCACCATCCACGACGTGTCGCTGCCGCACACCAAGTATGCGCTGCCGGCCTACTACATCGTTGCCCCGGCCGAGTGCTCCTCCAATCTCGCGCGCTACGACGGCGTGCGCTACGGCCTGCGCGAGCCGGGCGACGACCTGATCGCCACCTACGAGGCGACACGGGCGGCGGGCTTCGGCGCCGAGGTGCGCCGGCGCGTGCTGATGGGCACCTACGTGCTATCCGCCGGCTACTACGACGCCTACTACCTCAAGGCGCAGAAGGTGCGCACCCTCATCAAGCGCGACTTCGAGGAGGCGTTCGCCCACGTCGACGTGCTGCTGACGCCCACCACGCCCGGCCCGGCCTTCGGCATCGGCGAGGTCGCGGGCGACCCCATCCAGATGTACCTCAACGACATCTTCACGGTGACCGTGAACATGGCCGGCCTGCCCGGCATCTCGGTGCCGGCGGGGCTCTCCTCGGAGGGCACGCCGCTCGGGCTGCAGCTGATCGGCCGCCCGTTCGACGAGACCACGCTATTCCGTGCCGCCCAGGTGATCGAGGACGCCGCGGGCCGCTTCCGGCCGCCGGAGCCCTGGTGGGCTGCACGGGCGGGCGCCGCTCCGGGCAAGAAGACGTGACGCCCAGGGCGCACTCCACTTGCAAAGGCCGTGGACGGCGCGCAGCCGGGGTTGCCTGAGCCCGCTCAGGGCCTATAGTCGAAGGCAAAGCTCGGTGGCAGGGGACGGGACATGCCGGGTCTATGGCCGGGTCCATGGTTGCGCTGTGCGGTCCTGGCGTTGGCCGCCATGCTGGCGGGCTGCGCCAGCGGAACATCGCGCGTCGCCGACGACCTCAACTCGGCCTCGCTCACCCAGAGCAAGAAGGCGGTGGCGCTTCTCAAGCTCGGCGCCGCCGACCCGACGTGCACCACGCTTGCCGCTGTCATCGGCGTGCGCGAGGGCGGCAACTTCCGCAGCGTCCAGTTCGCCCGCATCGTTCGCAAGGCGGGCGAGACCGCCGTCGCCGAGCTGGAGCTGGGCGCCGGCGAGTATCACGTTGTGAGCTACAGCTGCGCCAAGCGGGGCGGCGTCGCATTGCTGGCCGAGCCGCTCGGCAATGGCCTCTTCCGCAAGAGCTACGCCTCCTTCAGCCTTGCTCCGGGCGAGGTCCTCAATATCGGCTACCTGCAACTCGTACCGATGGGCTCTGCCCATGTCGCCCACGACTCCCGGGTCATACAGGTGCGCGTGGCGGTGACCGACTGGCCGCTGGCCGAGATCGACCGCTTCAAGCAGCAGCGGCCGCATCTCTATGCCCAGATGAAGACGCGGCTCATGAATGTGCACAGGGTGGCGCCGCCCACCGTCCAGCAGGTGCAGGCCGCCTGCGAGGCGATGCGGCGCCTGCAGGCCGAGGGCAAGCTCCAGGATCTGCCGCTGATCTGCACGCCGCCCGGCCGCCGCCACGGCCCGCAGCGCCCGCCCCCCACCCCCACCGCGAAGAAGTCGATCGGGATCTGAACGGGGCGAGGCCCCCCGCAGTGCGCGGCGTGCAACACCGGGTGTCATGCCACTGACGCATAGACAACCTCTGTCATGCCGGGACTTGTTCCCGGCATCTAGCCAACCACTTGCTCTGGCGCTCGCCTGGCGCTCGATCCCGGCAACACGGGCCTTCGCCGGTGCAGGCAAGTGCCGGGATGACACGCAACGAAGCATCGGAGCAATGACACTGGCGTACCCACAACTCGGGGTGCGGACCGGCGCGTTTCAGGAGGTCGGCGTCTACGCTGCGGCCCTGAGCAGCCCTGAGCAGTACACGTATTGACAGTCCACCGGGCAGGCTTACCATGGTCGAAACTGCAAGAAGGCACCCCAAGTTGGAAAAAACCTACACGATCACGCTCCGGCCGGAGCCTGAAGGCGGCTTTACCGTGCGCGTCCCAGCGCTACCCGAGATCGTCACCTACGGCGAGGACGAGGAGGAGGCGCTGGCGATGGCGAAGGATGCCATCGAGCTCGTGCTCCTCAGCCGAAGAGAGAGAGGCGAGGAGATCCCGGAGAGTGACGGCGTGCAAGTTCATTCCGTCCGCGTCTCCATCGCCGCATGAATGCCCGGCGTTTGCCACCGTCGAGGCAGCACGCGGGCGCTCAGGGCTGGCGGAGCCCGTGCTCGGGACGCAGCGCGTCGCGCATGAGCCGCTCGACATCGGCGTTGCGGCCCTGGTCGGCATAGAGGGCGGCGAGGTTGGTCAGGGCCGTTCGGACCGGCTCGTGGTTGGGGCTCATGTTGCCCCTGCGATAAATCTCCAGGGCGCGCTTGTAGAGCGGCTCGGCGTCGGCGAAGCGCTTCTCGGCGCGGTAGAGCTCGGCCAGCTCGTTGAGCGTGGAGCCCACGTCGAAGCGGTCCGGACCAAGATCTTCCAGCACCTTGAGGGAGCGCTTGTGCAGCTCCTCGGCGCGCTGTATCTGCTGCTGCTTGGCAGCGACCTGCGCCAGGGTGCGCAGGAGGCCGGCAGTACGCGCCGAGGGCAGCTTTCCCCGGACCCACCGCCGGTCCTCGGCCTCATAGGTCCTGAGCACCCGCGTGTAGGCCTGCTCAGCGTCGGCGTACCGCTCCTGGTCGGCGTACAGCTGGGCCAGGCTGAGCCGCATGCCAGGCGCGGGAGGCGAGTCGGGGTAATCGTCGACAACGGCAAGAGCGCGCGTCAATGACGCCTCGGCTTCCGCGAATTTGCGCTGCCTGTGGTAGAGCGTCCCGAGCGCGTGGCGCAGGTCCGCGATCTCCTCATTGTCGGGCAGTGTCTTCTGTAGGCGCCCTATCTCCTTGGCCAGCGACTTGCGCTCCTCTATGACCTCTGCCGACCATCCCATCGCCTTCAGCTTCTCCGACAGGACGCCGATCTTCTCCCTGGTCGGCGGTGCGTTGGCTTCGGCGTCCTCGAGCCGTGCAAGCTCCTGCAGGTACAGCGCCTCGGCTTCGGCAAGCCGGCCGGCCCGCTCGTGCTCGACGGCCCGCGCGAAGACCTGCTCCGCCGCCGTGCGGGCCTTGGGAACGGGCGGCGTGCCGCCGCCACGGTCGATAAGCGCCTTGGCCTCGTCGTCGTATCCCTGCGCGGCGTACAGGGCGGCGAGCCTCCAGCGGAAATCGAACGGGTTTCGGCCTTTGGCGGCGTTTGGCAAGCGCTCGTCGATGGAGAGTCCGCGCTTGAAGAGACGCTCCGCGTCCGCATAGCGCCCGTGCTCGATGTAGCATCGCCCCGCCGCAACTCGCGATTTCGTTCGGTCGGGATGTATCCGGGCCGAATGCCTTCCCCAGCCATATCAGCGCCCGCTCCAGGAGCGGCAGAGCCAGCGCGCAGCGATTGAGGTCGTAGAAGTACCGGGCGCCTTGGAAATAGTAGAGAAAGGCCATATTCGCTGCGGGACTGCCAGTCATACGGTCGGGGATTGTCGGGGACTTTCCTCAGCTCCTCCGGGGTAAGGGCCGCGAGTGGCCGTTCCAGTATCGCGATAGCCCGCAGCTGATGCCGAGCGGCTTCATCGGGCCGGTCTTGCAGGACGTGGACATAGGCCAAGTGAAAGTGGGTTTGGGCAACGATGCCGGAATCCGGCCCGTGACGGTTCTCGGCGATGGCGAGCGCGGACAAAAGAACGTCGGCAGCCTCCTTATATTTGCCCTCCTTCTTGAAGAGCTGCTCAGCCTTGGAGCTCAGCTCCTTCAGCTCCTGGTCGTCGCTGATATTGGCGGACAGCTTTGCCATCTTGCGCACCCGCCGGCCCGCACCACGCCGCGAGCGCCAGAAAAAGCGCGATCGCCCAGACCCGGCCCGCCATGGTTCCCCCGATCGAGCGCATCCGTCCCGCACCACTCACTCGCACCGCAATGTGGCACGGGCGTGGGCGGATCACTCCGCCGCCGCGACCGCCTCCGCCAGGAACCCGCCGGACTGGCGGGCCCACAGGTCGGCGTAGACGCCGCCGCGCTTCAACAGGGAGGCATGCGTGCCCTCCTCGACGATGCGGCCGGCATCCAGGATCACCAGGCGGTCCATGGCGGCGATGGTGGACAGGCGGTGGGCGATGGCGATCACGGTCTTGCCAGCCATCAGGTTATAGAGCTGCTCCTGGATCGCCGCCTCGGCCTCGGAGTCCAGCGCACTGGTGGCCTCGTCGAGGACCAGGATCGGCGCGTTCTTCAAGAGCACGCGCGCGATGGCGACGCGCTGGCGCTGGCCGCCGGAGAGCTTCACGCCGCGCTCGCCGACGTGGGCATTGTAGCCCTTGCGCCCGCGCAGGTCCTCGAGCGCGGGAATGAACTCCGCCGCCTGGGCCTTCCTGGCGGCAGCCACGACAGCGGCCTCGCCGGCGTCGGGGCGGCCGTAGAGGATGTTGTCGCGCACCGAGCGGTGCAGAAGCGAGGTGTCCTGGGTCACCATGCCGATCTGCGCACGCAAGGAGTCCTGGGTGACGCCGGCGATGTCCTGCCCGTCGATCAGGATGCGGCCCGACTCCAGGTCGTAGAACCGCAACAGGATGTTGACGAGGGTGGACTTGCCGGCGCCGGAGCGGCCGACGAGGCCCACCTTCTCGCCCGCCTTGATGTGCAGGTTGAAGTCGTGGATCACCCCGCCGGGGCGCGCGGTGCCGGCGCCCACCGGCTGGCCGTAGTGGAACTCGACGTGCTCGAAGCGGATGTCGCCGCGGCTCACGATGAGCGGCTTGCTGTCGGGCTTGTCGACCACCTGGTTGGGGCGGGAGATGGTCTCCATGCCCTCCTGCACTACGCCCATGTTCTCGAAGATGCCGGCCACCACCCACAGGATCCACCCGGACATGCCGATGATGCGCAGCACCAGGCTGATGACGGCGGCGATGGCGCCGATACTGACGAGGTCGTGGCTCCACAGCCAGATGGCGACCGCGCTCGCCGACACCATCAGGAGGCCGTTGAGGGAGTAGAGCACGAGGTCCATGATGGTGACGAGGCGCAGCGACGCCTGCCACTTGGAGATCTGGTCCTCCAGCGCAGCGCGCGCGTAGGCGTCCTCGCGCTCGGCGTGAGCGAAGAGCTTGACGGTGAGGACGTTGGTGTAGCTGTCGACGATGCGCCCGACCAGCATGGAGCGCGCCTCGGAGGCCGCAGTGGAACGCTCCTTGATGCGCGGCACGAATACCACGAGCGTCACGACATAGAGCGCGAGCCAGATCACCAGCGGAACGAGCAGGCGCCAGTCGGCGATGGCGAAGATGACGGCGGCCCCGATCCACTGCACGACCGCGTACCAGATGGCGTCGATCACCTGCACCACCGACTCGCGCAGCGCCGGGCCGGTCTGGATCACCTTGTTGGCGATGCGGCCCGCGAAGTCGTTCTGGAAGAAGCCGAGGCTCTGGCGCAGGACGTAGCGGTGGGTGAGCCAGCGAATGCGGCCGGTGACGGGGCCGGCGATCATCTGGTTCTTGATCAGCTCGTGCGCGGTGGAGACGGGGGGCCGCGCGATCAGCGCGATGAACGCCATCACCAGCAGCGTGGTGCCGTGGTCGGCGAAGAACTGCGACGGCGACTGCGCGCCCCGCATCATGTCGACCAGGCTGCCGACGAAGGCGAGCAGCGCCACTTCGATCAGCGAGCCGGCGAGGCCCGCCACCAGCAGGAGCGCGAACACCGGCCAGACCGGCTTCACGAAATGCAGGTAGAACGCCCACAAGGTCTCCGGCGGACGCACGGGCGGGTCGTTCGGAAAGGCGTCGATGCGAGTTTCGAACCAGCGGAACATCACAAAGTCCTATGGCAAAGCTCCGGGCTCGGCTTGCGCCGAGGGCGCGGGTCCACGGACGACCGAGGGAGAGCACAGCCGGCCCTCACAAGGGAGAGCAACAACGGCGCAGACACATTTTTTGTGATTTCGCGCGCCGCGGGTCTCTCGGAAACCGGACTGCGGCCGAACGCGACAGGCGCTGGCGACCGTCAGCGGTCGATGGGGCCAATGCTCTCGATCAAGGTGGGATCCCCCGCGAGATGTTGTAGTGTCGGGCCGCGGCTCATAGCACGGCGGCGCACAGGGCGCCAGCCTCAGTGGCCGCCTCAGTGGCAACCTTTCCGTGATCGAGGTCGAGATCGCAGACATGACGACGGCCCACCTTTCCCTCGAGGCGCACAAGGAGCGGGCGCGGGCCTGGTTCGAGGCGCTGCGCAACGAACTGTGCGCGGCTTTCGAGGCGCTGGAGGCGGACCTGCCGGCCCGGCGCCGCCGGCGACCACGCGCCCGGCCGGTTCGTGCGCACACCCTGGACGCGCGCCGAGCAGGGTGGCGGCGGCGGAGTGGCGAGCCTGATGCGCGGGCGGGTGTTCGAGAAGGCCGGCATTCATGCCTCCACCGTGCACGGGGAGTTCGCTCCGGAGCTCAGAAAGCAGATCCCCGGCGCCGAGGACGACCCGCGCTTCTGGGCCTCGGGCGTCTCGCTCATCGCCCATCCCCTGAACCCGAACGTGCCGGCGGTGCACATGAACACGCGCTTCATCGTGACGAGCCGGTGGTGGTTTGGCGGGGGCGCCGATCTCACTCCGATGCTCGATGCGCGTCGCACCCAGGCAGATGCCGATACCGTTGCCTTCCACGCGGCCATGCAGCAGGCCTGCGCGCCGCACGGGGTCGCCGACTACGCCCACTACAAGGCCTGGTGCGACGAGTACTTCACCCTGCCGCACCGCAAGGAGATGCGCGGCATCGGCGGCATCTTCTACGACCACCTGGCGCCGGACGAAGGCTCGGGCGGCTGGGAGGCGGCCTTCGCCTTCACGCAGGACGTGGGCCGCGCGTTTCTGGGCGTCTATCCGGAGCTGGTGCGGAGAAACTTCGCGCTCGCCTGGACCGAGGCCCAGCGCGAGGAACAACTCGTGCGGCGCGGGCGCTACGTAGAGTTCAACCTGCTCTACGACCGTGGCACTACATTCGGCCTGAGGACCGGCGGCAACGTCGAGGCGATTCTCTCCTCGCTGCCGCCGGTGGTGAAGTGGCCATAGGTGCATCAGGCCGCGCAGTCGGCCGTCAGGCAACGCAACTCGTCTGTCTTCGCGGACTGGGGGGCGGCGGAGACGTAGCCGAGCGTCAGCACCAAAGCGATGATGAGGGTCTTCAGCAGCAAACCGATAGCGAGGGCCTTCATGACTGTCTCCTTGCGTTGAGTTGAGTTCGGTCCCTATGCAAATGATTATTCGCAGTGGCCCGTCCGATCGCCAAGGTCGCAGGCCTCCAATCGAATTGGAGGCCTACCAACGCAGGGAGAGGGAGTTCGGCGGCGGAGGCAGTCTCAGGGACGACCGCGCACCAAATCGCGGCCGGAGCACGCGATGCTCGAGATCTCGCAGCGGCGGATGCCGATGTCCTTCAGCAGGTGGTCGTTCAGCTGCAACAGGGCTCGGCGCCGTGCGCCTGATCTCGCGCTGCTGCCTGTGTCGGGCGGCAATCCTCGCCACCGCCCGCGCGATCGCGCCCCAGGCGGTCCGAAAGACGAGTCGGCGCGCGGCCGGCCGCAGCCCGGCTTGATCCAATATGACTGTCGTCTGCAACATGAGTTTGCTCCATCAGGTTTGGCAGGCACCGGAATAAATTCACGACCGCCGGCTCAGCGCGGCAGCCTCAATTCGCCGGCGCGCAGGGCCACAATGTCGTCGTCGCTGAAGCCCAGTCCTTCGAGCCGGACATCGTCCATGGCGGCCAGCTGAGCGAGGACGAGCCGCCTGGCCCGCGCCTCGCGTGCGGCGAGCAGCCGCTGCACCGGACCGGTGCGGCCGCCTGCTGCTTCGACCGCGGACGCCAAGGCGCCCGCCGCCCCTACGGCGAGTGTGCTCATGATCATCTCCATTGTGCTCAGTCGCGGCCGTTGACCGGCCTTGGCGACAGAGCGGGAGATGGGTGATCTTTGACAATTGTACAAATTGATTGTTTCAATAGAGATCATTGGAGACTGCAATGCGTAGCCTCAACCCCGATCACTTGCGCACCATTGCCGAGGTCGTCGCCCAGGGCAGCTTCACGCGGGCTGCCAAGCGCCTGAACCTGGCGCAGCCGACCGTGAGCCTGCAGGTACGCGAGCTGGAGGCGCGCCTGGGCGTGCGCCTCGTGGAGCGCCTCGGCAAGCGCGCCTTCGCCACCGCCGCCGGTCGCGAGCTGATCGAGTTCGGCGCGCGCATCGCCGAGGAGACGGAGCGGCTCGTGGCGGCCATGCGGCGGCATCGCGACGGCTGGCTCGGGCGGGTGCGCGTGGGGTCCAGCACCACGGCGCTGATCTACCATCTGCCACCCGTGCTGCAGGCCTTGCGCAGCCGCCATCCCAACATCCAGCTGGTGGTGACGACGGGCACGACCAGCGGCGTCGTCGAGCGCATCCTGAGGAACGAGATCGACCTGGGCGTGGTGAGCCTGCCGATCAGCGAGCGCCTGCTCGATGTGGTGCCGCTCAAGCGCGAGCCCCTGGTGGCCATTCTCCCGGCGCAGGCGAAGCGCGTCCCTGCCCGGGTCACCCCGCAGGTCCTGCTGCAATATCCCCTGATCCTGGAGCTCGCGCGCGCCCACGTGCGGGCGCTGATCGTCGACTGGCTGTCGGCGGGCGGCGCCGAGCCGCGGCCGGCGATGGAGCTCGACAACATGGAGGCCGTGAAACGCATGGTGGCGTCGGGCCTCGGCGCTTCGATCGTACCGGCGGCGGCGCTGTCCGAGGCGGAGCGGGGTGGCCTCACCGCCCGACCGCTCGAGCCGACGCTGACGCGCACGCTGGCTCTGGTCCAGCGCCGCGACAAGCCGGCCGATGCGGCGCTGCAGGCGGTGCGCTCAGCGCTCCTGACGCTGGCCGAGCCCGCCGGCCGCCGCCGTCGAGGCCTGTCCTCGAGCCGGGTCCGCGTCGGAACCGCCGGTCCTGACACCGCCACACCAACTCAGCGAGGGCAATGATGGTGTCAGACCCGGAGGCCGGAGGGTCGATTTGATGCGGTCTGATCCTCATGATCGACGGGTATGACGTGAGCGAAGTCAGGCGTCCAGTGTCGCGGCGCAGGCGCCGCCAGGCCCTCGACGCGGCGGTGACGATCGCCTTGTAGTCGTTGAGCAGCCGCAGCGACAGGAAGCGCGCCTTCAGATGCAGCCAGACGCGCTCGACCGGATTGAGCTCGGGCGAGTAGGGCGGCAGCGGCACCAGCGTGATGCTGGCCGGCACGCGCAACGCCTTGGAGCTGTGCCAGCCGGCGCCGTCGAGCACGAGCGCGACATGCTCGCCGTCCGCGATCGTCTCGGCGAATGCGTCGAGAAACGCCTGCATTGCGACCCCGTTGGCATCGGGCAGGATCAGTGCGAACGCGTTGTCGGTGCCGGGCTCGATGGCGGCGTAGATGTAGGCGTTGACATAGCGCTGATCGAGCAGGCCCGGCGGTCGCTCGCCGCGCTTCCACCAGATGTGGCAGACGCGCCCCTTCTGCCCGATGCGCGCCTCGTCCTGGAAATCGAGGCGCAGGCGCTTGCCCTTATGTGTACGGCAATCTTTCCGAGCGTTCGCAAGGCTCTTTTTAAAGGCCGCTGCCGCGGCCGGGTTCTTCAACGGGTGTGTCGGCCGCGCTTTCTCCGCGACAGGTAGAGCCGTCGCAGCACGCGGCCCATCGACGCCGGATGCATCGACTTGCCGAACTTCTTCTCGGCGATGGCCACCAGATCGTCGCGCGTGAAGGCGCAGAAGCCGTCCTTCTCCGGATCGGGCCGGCCATGACGATGGCCAGCAGCTCGGCCTGCTCGTCGAGCGTCAGCATCGGCGGACGGCCGCCGTTCCAGTTGTCCGAGAGCCGGCGACACCGTGCGCGTTGTAGCGGATGACCCAGTCCCTGAGCGTCTGCCGGTCCATGCCGGCGCACTCGCCGCCTCAGCACGGCTCATGCCGTCGAGCGCATGGCGATCCAAGCAGGCGCCGGGAGATGCGGGCGTCCGGCTCAAGCTGGCCAGCTTGCGCAGCACGGTCGATGTGCGGTCCTTGCGGATCTTCAGCTTCGCCATCGCTCGTCTCCTCGGTCGGATCGCCCCGACCATGGAGTACAGAATTGAAGGCCGCTGGGAATCCTGACACCTTTCCTCAGTTGCCCGGCAGCTTATGGGTCTCCGGGAAGTACATGTCCTTCCACGATTTCGGCGGGCTCTTCAGGATGCCCGACTTGTGCATCATGGCCATGGCGGTGTCGATGCCGCGCGGGACCTGGTCGAAGATGTAATCGGGCGACAGCAGGATCTCCTCGAGCTCTGCAAGCGGCATCTTGTCCTTGGTTGCCTCGAGATAGAACCGCGCCGCGCGCCGCTTGTCGGCGTTGAGCCATGCGAGCGCCTCCTGGAAGGCGCCCACCACCGCCTCGTAGGTGACAGGGTTGGCCTCGCGAAACTTCTCGGTGGTGACGAAGTTGAGCCCGGAAACCGGGCCGCCGTGCACCGTATAGAGGTCGGTGACGGCGTGCAGTCCCGCCTTCCGCTCGATGTCGGCGTAAGGCGAGGTGGCGGCATGGATCGTGATCTCGCCCCTCGGACTCATCACCGCAGCCATCGCCTCGGGATGCGGCATCGATACCGTCACGTGGTCGAGCTTGCCCCATTGACCCGCCCCGAACTCCTTCTCGGCCGCGCTCCACAGGAACAGCGCCTGGGACGAGGTCTTGACCGACGGCACCGCGATGCGGTCCTTGTCGGTGATATCGCGCAGCGACTTGAGCTCCGGCTTGCGCGTCATCAGCCAGATGTTGGAGGCGACCAGCGCCGAGACCGCCTTGACGCGGATGCCGTTGCGCGTGCGGTCCCAAAGCACGGCCGTGGAGGGTATGCCCTGGGCGGCGAAGTCCACCGCGCCCGCAAGGAAGGAGTCCACGATGGCCGCAGGACCCGCGAGCCTGGCCCAGGTCACCTTGGTCGCTTCGAGCCCCTTGGCCTTCAGATGCTTCTCCACCAGCTTGTGCTCGCGCATGATGAGCGTCGGCAGGTAGTTGGAGCCGTTCTGCAGCACGATCCTGACCTCGGACACCTCGGCGCGCGCCGGCAAGGTGCCGGCCAGCAGCGGAAGCAGCGCCAGGGCTGCTGCGGCAAGAATGCGATTCATTTCGTCCCTCGCTTCATATCCCCGGACTGGCGTGCGTCGGCGGATTGCCCAGACAGCCGCACGGCTTGTCGTTGCAAGGTAGGCCAATGGCGCAAGCCGCCGCAACCCACGGCATCGCGGACTCCCGTCGTGGCAATCTTCGCCCCAACATGGCGGCGTACGCCCGAGATGAGGATGTGCACGCCGCAGCGGTCAAATCCTGTGGCGCAGGGCGAGGATGACGCCGAGGGGGATGATGACTGCGCTCGCCGTTACCGTGAGCACCAGCGCCGGGAGCTGGTCGTAGGCGCCGCGCTCGATGGGGAAGAGGAGGTTGACATACTTGGTGGCGAGCTGGCTGGCGACCACCGAGAGGCTCATCAGGGAAGCGACGAGCGCGAACCAGGTGGCGCGCGCCTCGCGCGGGGCGTGGATGGCGACGAGGGCCAGCAGCGGAACGGTGGCGAGCAGGAACAGGGGCGATTGCGCCGCCTCGTCGATGAGCGCGATGGAGCGCGCGCCGAAGCCCAGCGCCGGCTCGGTCCAGTGGTGCACGCCGTTGACGAGCAACAGGCTCGGCAGGAACAGGAGCGCCGTCATGGCGGTGAGCCACAGGAGCACCGTGGTCGCCGGGCGTCGCACCAGGGAGTCGGCGAGGAGCCACATGGCGGCGAGGCCCACGCCGGTGCTGGTGAGCTGCAGCACGCCGAAGAAGGTCTCGTCGAAGCCGAGCCGGTCCATGGCGAACCAGCGGTAGCCGTCGCCGATCATGGGGACCGCGCGGAAGGCGAAGATCATCACAGCCACGAGGGCGATGCGGCGCCGGATCTCGGGCGCGAGGACAACCAGCACCCGGCGCAGCATCAGGCAGATGACAGCGAGGGAGAGCAGGAACACCGCCTCCTGGGCCCAGCGGAAGGCCGATAGGCCGATGAGCGTGGCGGCCACGGCGAAGACGAGACCGCCGCCGAGGATCCTCCGGTCGATGGGACGGGGGCGGCGCCCGGCGTCGGCGCGCACCAGGAGCGCGCCGGCGATCGAGAGGGCCGGCACCGCGAGCCCCATCAGGAACACGGTGGAGTAAGCGAAGGTCTTGGCCAGCACGCCCGCGAGCAGGGCAACGGCGAAGGCGCCCGTCGAGTAGGTGAGGCGGGCCAGCACTTCGACCATGGCGAGGTCGCGGTTGATGTCGGCCTGCGGCCGGGGGCTGCCGTCCGCCTCCGTGCGTGCGACGACCTCGGGGCTCATGGCGTCGGCCACCACCTCTTGGACGACGCTGCCCACGACGATGGCGAGCTGAGCCACGGCATAGAGCGTGTCGGGCGCGGCGAAGCCGATCCAGCGGCCGGCAGCGCCCGCCAGCGTCAGGAGGCCCGCGGCCACGAGGCCACCGCCGATCAGGATGTAGGCGCGGCGCTGGGAGCCCAGGATCGGCACGCAGTCCACGAGCTCGCTCACCACCATCTTGGCAACCCATGGCAGCTGCAACCAGACCGCGAGCGAGGCGAGCTCGGCGGGCGTCAGGGTGAGCGACTGCCTGACCCAGAACTGATCGGCGACGGCGATGAGGCCGAGCGCCCCGGAGGCGAGATAGACGCCGAGCAGCGGCAGATAGGAGCGGCGGAAGCCCTGCAGCGGGGCCAGCAGCGGCGCCGCTAGCGGCCGCAGCTGACGGAGCGTCGCGCCCGGCCGTGCTCTGCTGACGTCCCCCGTATCCATCCTCACGCCGGCCGCCGAATAGGCTCTGTCCTGGCCCTGTCCCCAGGGCGGAGTCCATAGGACAGTTGGAGCATCAAGTCATTGCCGAGCTTTTGCGCGACGGTCCAGGGGCAGCGCCACGCCGGACGCATCAGATGCGATCCGCGGAGCCGAGGTCGATCGAGCGCGCGCCCGTGGTCGGATGTGCTCGTCCTTCTGGGCAATGGCCGCGCATGGAATCCAATAGTTACCCGCATTTGGCGCCATCTTCGGCGAGCTTACGCTGCTTCCGAGAAGTCCTGCATCCAAGTCAGTGCCCTGGGAGTAGGAAGACCATGGCGAAGACCCACAAGATCCACGAGAAAATCGCCAGATATACAAGCGTCGGGGAGAAGCCCAAGGTCGCCCGTACCGACGTGAAGGCCAAGGTCGGGCATATCAGCGAGAAAGAGGTCGAGAAGCTCGCCGCCTCCACTGACATCCTGTTGCCGCTGCAGGTGCGGCGCGGACCCCCGGGGCCTGCAGGCCACCAAGGCGAGCGTGGACACAAGGGGCCGCCGGGTGAGTCCGGCGAACCGGGGCCCATGGGTGCCCGCGGCCCGGCGGGCCCGAAAGGCGAGAAGGGCTATCAGGGCGCTCAGGGCAAGCCGGGGCCGGCGGGCACCGCAGGCGCGCGTGGACTGGCCGGACCAAAGGGCGAGAAGGGCGAGCCGGGGCTGCAGGGCAAGGCCGGCCATGCCGGCCCTCCGGGACCGCACGGCGTGAAGGGCGAGAAAGGCGGGCCCGGACTGCAGGGCAAGCCGGGGCTGGCAGGCTCCGCAGGCGCGCAAGGCAAGGCCGGTCCAGCCGGCCCTCCGGGGCCGCGTGGGGCGCAGGGCGAGCGCGGCTCGCTGGGACAGGCCGGTGCACCGGGCAAGCCGGGGCCGGCGGGCCCTCCAGGGCCACAGGGCACCAAGGGCGAACTCGGTCTGCAGGGCGGACCCGGTCCAGCGGGACCCGCGGGCGCGCCCGGCAAGCCTGGCCTGGCGGGCGCTCCAGGGCCGCAGGGCACCAAGGGTGAGCCTGGACTTCAGGGCAAACCTGGCACAACGGGACCCGCGGGCGCGCCCGGCAAACCTGGCCTGGCGGGCGCTCCGGGGCCGCAGGGCACCAAGGGTGAGCCTGGACTTCAGGGCAAACCTGGCACAGCGGGACCTGCAGGCGCACCCGGCAAGCCCGGGCTGGCCGGCCCTCCTGGCCCCAAGGGCGAGACCGGCGATCCAGGCCCGCAGGGCAGAGCCGGTGCATATGGTGACCGCGGTGAACGTGGGCCGCCGGGGCCAGCCGGTCCTGCGGGCTCCAGAGGCGAGCCCGGCACTGCCGCCGCCAAGGGCGAGAAGGGCGAGCCCGGAAAGCCCGGTCAGGCAGGTCCCCCCGGCCCTGCTGGCGCCGCTGGTCCCAGAGGCGAGCGCGGCGAGGAGGGTGAGGCTGGACTTCAGGGCAAGCCCGGCGCCGCGGGTACTCCGGGCCCTGCCGGCGCCGTTGGCGCCAAAGGCGAGAGAGGCGAGCCCGGCCCCGCAGGCACGGCCGGTCCCAGGGGCGAGAGGGGCGAGGCTGGACTCCAGGGCAAGCCGGGCACGGTAGGCCTACCAGGCCCCACCGGCCAAGCCGGTCCCAGAGGTGAGCGCGGCGAGAGGGGTGAGACTGGACTGCAGGGCAAACCCGGCGTCGCAGGTTCTCAAGGCCTGGCCGGCACCGTTGGCGCCAGAGGTGATAAGGGCGAGTTGGGGACGCAAGGTCCCCCGGCCCCACCGGTCCCAGGGGCGAGAGCGGCGAGAGAGGCGAGGCCGGACCCTGCAGGGCAAGCCGGGTGTCGCAGGCCCTGCCAGCCCTCCAGGTCCCGCCGGTGCCCCAGGCGCAAGGGGTGAAAGAGGCGACAGTGGCGATCCTGGAATCCAGGGCAAGCCGGGCGTCATGGGTCCGCCAGGCCCTCTAGGTCACGCTGGTCCCGCCGGTCCCATGGGCCCCACTGGTGAAAGGGGCGAGAAGGCCGACCCTGGCATCCAGGGCAAACCCGGCGTGGCAGGTCCTCCAGGCACCGCGGGCCTAATAGGTCCAAAAGGAGAAAAGGGCGAAATCGGCATCCAGGGCAGGCCCGGTGTGGCAGGCCCTCCGGGTTCCCGCCGGGCCAATGGGTGCAAAGGGCGAGCGGGGCGAGATCGGACCGCAGGGCAAGTCGATCGCAGGCCCTCCAGGCGTTGCCGGTTCCATGGGCCCGAAGGGTGAAAAGGGCGACCTCGGCCTGCAGGGCAGGCCGGGCGTCGCTGGGCCCCCAGGCCCGCTAGGGCCCGCCGGACCTATCGGCCTCAGAGGCGAGAAGGGTGAGGCCGGACTGCACGGCAAGCCCGGTCTCGTCGGACCTCCGGGCCCGCACGGACCAGCCGGGCAGGCCGGTCCAAAGGGCGAGCGAGGCGAGCTTGGTGCCCGCGGACCGCAGGGAGAGCGTGGCGTCCTCGGCCATCAGGGTGCCCCGGGCATCCAGGGCGAGATAGGCCCTCCGGGGCCGCGGAGTGCCCCCGGCACGCAAGGCCCCAAAGGCGAGCGCGGAGAGCGTGGCCAGCAAGGCGAGCGCGGCGCACAAGGGCCCCTGGGGATGCGGGGCGAGCCTGGGCCGCGTGGTCTGCCGGGCGACCCCGGCGTCACGCCGGATCTCATCGCGCGCCTTTCGCGGCTCGAGCAGCAGATCGCGACCATCAGGTCCCAAGCCTTCTTCGAGACCACTGCGGCTGCGCGCGCCGCCCCGCGCGGGGCGCCGATGGTCCACCTGGCGGACGTGGGTCCCGAGCTCGGCGCGGCCAGCCCGGAGGGGCGCGTGTCACCTCCGGAATTGCGCACGACACCCGAGGCCGAGGTGCGCTCGACCGAGGTGCGCATACCTCCCGAGGCGCGCCCGACCCCCGATGTGCACACGGCCGCCCCGGAGGCCCGCGCCGAGCGCAGGGAGCCTGAACGGGATATCAGCCGCGCAACCACCGAGGAGACAGCTCGCATGGCCCGCGAAGATCGAGATCGAGACAGAGACCGCGACAGGGAGCGGGATCGCGACCGGTTCCGGGAAGATCGGTATCGGGACGATCGGTTCGCCAGTGAGCGCCGCCCGCTGCCGCTGCGCCAGGCGGAGGAGCACAACGGAACCGCCACCACCTGGCCCTACTGGCTGTTGCCGCTCGCGGCGGTCGCCGGGCTTGGCTGGTACCTCCTGAGCGGCGAGCAGGAGGGGCGCCAGGTGGCGGATGCTCCCCGCTACCCTCCTCGGCACCGACCGGGGAACCGCCCGGCCCAGCCTGGTGGTGGGCGGAGTCGATGTCGGCCGCCAGACCGTGACCGCCGCCGACTCGATCGGCAACGTGCTGCGGGGCATCAAGGACCAGGCCGCGGCTTCGGCCGCCCTGCCCAAGCTGCAGGAGGCCGCCGAAAGAGCTCGACCGCATGGCGACGATGAGCGGTCAGCTGTCCCCGGAAGGCCGCACGGCTCTGGCCAGCGCCACGACCACCGCGTTGACGAAGCTCAACACGGCGCTCGATACGGCAGCGGGCATCCCGGGCGTGACGCCGCAGCTCAAGTCGACGCTGGACCAGATGCGGGGCCGCATCGACGTGATCGCCATGGCGCCTCCCTCGGGCCGGCCGTACTTCGCGGCGGTCCCCGGCGACTGGGTGTTGCTGAGCTCCCTCGTCAACCGGGATGTCAGCAACCCCGCCGGCGAGCGGCTCGGGACGGTCAACGAGGTGATGCTCGCGCCTGACGGCCGGATGGCCGCCCTGATCGTCGGCGTCGGCCGCGATCTGGGCTTCGGCGAGAAGCTCATAGCGGTCCCGTTCAACGCCGCGCGGATGCAGGGCCGGCCCGACGGCACACGCCTCGTCATCGATGCCACGAAGGAGAGCGTGGGCAGCGCGCCGGCCTACGAGCCCAAGCGCTGATGCACGAGCCGCCGGGCGCCAGTGTGCCCGGCCTGCTACAAGAGGAGGAGGGCGGGTGCCCAGCGGGCGCCCGCCCTTGTCATGCGCGCTGCGGCTCCGACATTCGATAGCCCGTACGGAATGGACCGAACGCGTGCGCTGCTGCGCGCAAGAGGCGGCCTCGTATCGCAGCGGTCCGAGCCTATTCTGCCGCATCACGCACGGCATCGGTCGCGGAGCATCCGAGGACAGAGCACATCGACCTGTGATAGTGGATCATCGCTGGCTCGTTGCGCCCGTACGCGACATGTGACTGCGCACCCGACGCCAGCCCCCTCTGGATGCTGCGCGCGACCGGGAAGTCCTCGCCGGTGACTACGTCGAGGACGAGTTGCATGTTTTTGTCCCAATGGGTGCGCTCCTCGTCGGTCGCGGGTGCTTGCGGGACATAAAGCGCAAGCTCCATGATCGCGCGATCAATTTTGCCTTCATTTGGGAAGATGCGGGCGAGCTCGACGTGATCACCCTGCACGATCAGAATTGAGTTTGGGAATAATGAGTATATTAGGGTGGTATTCCACATCAGATCCCACCTGTCCTCCGGCTCGGTCTTGAGCCGCGGAAGCTTCTTGCGCGGCACGGCCATGCGATGATTGAGGCCGAACGGCTCGAAGTCGGCAACGTTGCCGTAGATGACCTCTCTGAGCGACTCCCTGTGCAGGAAGCCGACGTGATAGGTCTCGTGGAACGTATCGACGAGCAGCTTCCAGTTCATTGTCTCGGGCACCGCCCGCTTGTCGAAGAATGCCCAGGATTCGAAACCGTACGCTCCGAGCTCGGCGCCCAATCCAGCCAGCCACGGATCGATATCGAACTCGGCCACACCGTCTCGAGCGGGCGTCGGAACGACCCAGACGAGGCCGTATCTTTCACATAGGGGCAGCTGCGTGAGAGAGTGTCGGCCGGCCCGGACACCGGGGAAGCTGCGCTCGTCAGGTATGCCCACCAGCTTGCCGGCGAGATCATAAGTCCAAGCGTGATAGGGACATGCAAAAACACGGGCATTGCCACAACCCCGAGCCACCCCAGCCCCGCGGTGCCTGCACACGTTCAGAAACGCGCGCAGCTTGCTGTCACGCCCTCGCACGATGAGGATCGGAACCCCGGCTCGATCATCGGTGCGAAAGGCGCCGGGTGTGGCCCAGTCGGACGCGAATCCCATGAGTATTGGGTGCCCCCGGAACAAAATCTCCTGTTCGCGGGCAAAGCGCACCCGATCAGTATAGACCGAGACATCATTGCGCCAGGGCTCATCGGCAAGATGGGTCGTTCCGGTCTCCACGTAGTGCAACAGACGCTTCAGCAGGTCGATCTGATGTTGCCGGTTCATCGGGAACCTCGGTTGTCAACGCGTTCGCGGAGGGTTGGACAGGTCAGGACGCCTTCAGCATGCTATTTTTTGCCGGCCGACGCACGCAACTCGGCATCTGGCACCAGATCACCGTTGGCTGCACCGCAGCGAGGCCGTCAGCGGCGAGAGGAGTTCTGCCGTGCGCTCAACTGAGTGCACACCTGAACGCACCGGCCAGCGCTCCAGGGTGTAGGCGAGACGCGCGAGGTCGTGGACGGCCAGCGCCTCGGCGCGCAGCGTCGGGGAGAGGCCGGCCGCGGCAAGCAGCGCCTCGGGGTCGCGCACCAGCGGCTTCAGGCTCTGGCGCAGCATCTTGCGGCGCTGGCCGAACGCGGCGGCCGTCACCCTGGACAGCGCCGCAGCCGAGCACGCGGGCTGCGGCCGGGCAAGGGGCACCAGCTCCACGACGGCGGAGGCGACCGCAGGCGGCGGCGTGAAGGCCTGGGGCTTCAGCGTGAACAGGAGATGCGCGCGGGTGCGCCATTGCGCGAGGACGGCGAGGCGCCCATAGGCCTTGGTGGCGGGCACCGCGACCAGGCGCTCCGCCACCTCCTTCTGGAACATCAGCACCATGCGCTGGAACCACGGCGGCCACGGCTCGGTCTCGAGCCAGCCCGTGAGCAAGAGCGTGGCGACGTTGTAGGGAAGGTTGGCGGCGATGATCGGCTTGCCGGTGGCACCGGCAGCGAGCGCGTGCCAGTCGACACGGAGTGCGTCGGCATACTCCACGCTGAGCCGGCCGGGATAGCGCTCCGCGATGGCCTCCAGCGCCGGGCGGCAGCGCTCGTCGCGCTCCACGGCGATCACGCGCTCCGCCCCCTCGATGAGGAGCGCCCGTGTCAGCCCGCCGGGGCCGGGGCCCACCTCGACCACCGTATGGCCGGCGAGCGGCCCGGCCGCGCGGGCGATGCGACGCGTCAGGTTGAGGTCCAGGATGAAGTGCTGCCCGAGGCTCTTCTTCGCCGTCAGCCCCAGGCTGCGCACGACGCTGCCGAGCGGGGGCAATCCGTCCGGGGTCGCGCTGCCCTCGCCGGATGCCGCGTCGCTCATCGCTCGACCGAAGCGCGCCGGGCCGCTCGCCGGCCTCCCAGCTCGGCCGCGAGCTGCAGCGCCGCGATGAAGCTGTCCGGACGCGCGTTGCCGGTGCCGGCCAGCGCGAAGGCGGTGCCGTGGTCCGGCGAGGTGCGCACGAACGGCAAGCCCAGGGTGACGTTGACGCCGCGGTCGAAGGCCAGCGTCTTGAGCGGGATCAGCGCCTGGTCGTGGTACATGGCGAGCGCCGCGTCATATCGGGCCCGCGCCGTGGCGTGGAACATCGAGTCGGCGGAATGTGGGCCCGTCACCGTGAGACCCTCGGCCTGGAGCTGGGCGATGGCGGGGGCGATGATTTTCGCCTCCTCGCTGCCGATCAGGCCATCCTCGCCGGCGTGGGGGTTGAGCCCGGCGACGGCGAGGCGCGCACGGGCGAGCCCGAAATCCTCCTCGAGCGCGCGGAGGGTGATGCGGCCGGTCTCCACGATCAGCGCCTGCGTGAGCATGCGCGGCACCGCGGCCAGCGCAATGTGCACGGTCGCAGGCACAACCTTGAGCTTGTCGGAGGCGAGCATCATCACGGGGCGGATGGCGTCATTGCCGGTCCAGCGGGCGGCGAGCAGGCCGAGAAACGCGGTATGCCCGGGATAGTCGAGTGCGACCGAGCCGAGCGACCGCTTGGCGATCGGATTGGTGACGACCGCGAGGGCGTCGCCGCGGAGCGCGGCATCGACCGCCGCCTCGATGGCCGCGACGATCCTGCGATCGCGGGCGCGCTCTTGATCCTCCGCCCCGCTCTGCGACGGCGCAGGACCACCCGCCGTCGGGCGCAGCGGCAGCACCGGCAGCGCCTCGGCGAACAGGCCCGACGCCTCGCCCGGTCGGGTGATGGTCGTAACCGGCACGTCGAAGCCCAGCGTGCGCGCGCGATCGCGCAGCACGTCCGGATCGCCGTAGACAGCGAAGGGGTGCAGCGCGTGGGCCAGACGTGCGCGCCAGCCTGCCAGGGTGATGTCGGGCCCGATTCCCCTCGGATCACCCAGCGTGACCGCGATGGGAGGCGAGGGTGGCGCCGGCGCGCGTGCGGCGCGGGGGCAAGTGAGATCGTTCACTTGTACTCGATATTGGCTTCCTGTTTCAGATTGCGCAGATGGCGCTCTGCCAGCTTCTCCAATTCCCTGCTTTGCAGCACCTGCCTGGCGCGTTCCAGTTGCGACTGGTCGCTGGTGCGACGCCCGCAGACGGCATAGAGATCGACGCCAGCGTCGGTGGTGAGCGGCGGCAGGACCTCGTCGTCCTTGGCGCCCAAGAGTATGGAACGCGTCGGCTCTGGGATGCTGCCAGGCTTCACGAACTTCATGTCCTCGAACTTGGCTTCGGCCGTGCCCTTGGCAAGCTCGCCCATGGTCTTGCACCCGGCGAAGCGGCTGCGCAAGCCCTCCGCCTCGGCATAGCGCCTGGTCCAGGTGGTCTGGTCGGTCCGGCCCCCCAGCGTCAGCGATATTCGCTGCAGCTGCAGCTCGATCGTGTCCATGCCCTTTTCGGCGGCGGCCGCGGCGAGGAACAGATCAACGTCGCGTTGCGAGACCGTTGCCTGCGCCGAATAGCGGCGCATGATCATCTCACGCCAAGCCTTTCCGGCGCGGAACCTCTCTCCCATGGTGGAGATGTCGACGCCCATTCCGGCAAGGTTCTTGGCAAACTCCTCGTAGGTCAATTTGTTGCGGTCCGCCACGTCCTTGAGCAGGGCCTTGACGTCGGCGTCCGGCACCTCCACGCCGAGCTTCTTCGCCTCCTGCAGCTTCAGGCGCTCCTCGATCAACTCGTCCGTGGCGACCTTGGTCAGCTTGGGCATCAGGTTTGAGCGGATGCCGTCGACGACTTTTTTCTGCAGGCTCAATCCGAGTTCAGCCTGGCGCTCCTTGAGAATGGCGATCAGCTCGTCCCTGGACTTGCCGGGGTTGGAGGCGACGACCTCCTCCTGCAGCTTGCGCAGTGCCACCTGCACGCTCTCGGACTTGATGACGGCGTCGAACTTCTCCTTGACCTGATCGCTGATGTTCGTGGAGACCCCCGCGAAGCGCGCACGCTGCTCGATGTCGCGCGCCGTGATGGCCTCGTCGTTGACGATCACCACGATCCGCTGCTGACCGGGGGTGACGGTCACCGCATCCCCCTTGTTCCCATCGGCCTTGTTGGCCTCGGCCTTGGCGGTGCGCTTGGGCGGCGGCGTCTGCGCGGCCGCCGTCCACGTGGAGGCGTGCCATCCCCACAGCCCGATGAGCGCCGCGAGCAGGCCCAGATGCGCAGTGAGGCGGAAACGGGCAGTCACGGCGGCGTCTCCCTGGTGAGCCGAACCCCGGTGCACAATCGCTGGTGAGCGAATCTCTTGTGGCGAGCATAGCGCCGACGGGCGCCGGCGGCTTCACTTTCCACAGCGACAAACAACAATGGCACGGCTGTGGCAATGGGGTCGGCGACGCAAGAGCTGCAGTGAAGACCCCGGCTCTGCGCGCTGCGGACTTGATCTTGGATCAAGGCCGTGCGCTTCGGCCGGGGGCGCAAGAGAGGGGCTTGCTCGCTTTCGGGCCCATGTCTGTGTTTTCGGAGGCCGACCTTGACCGCCCGGTCGGGGCCAGGGTTATCCGGACTTTCCCCGCGGTGCTCGACCCTCCAGCTACCGATCCAGCGGGTCAGAACACTACTGCAGGTTCTTGCCCATGCTCACGTCGCCGAAGACGTGGCTCAGCGGGTCGGTGCGGGTCGTGAAGCTACCCAGGTTCTTCAGCTCGAAGCGCAGCATTACGGTGCGGTCCGGACGGATTTCCAGGGCCGGATTGTCCACGTGGGTCTCGATGTAGCTGACCGTGAGCACGAAGCACTCGTCGGCATACTTGAGCTGCAGGATGTCCTGCACGCGCTCGGATGCATCGATATCGAAGCGCATCTGGCCGACCACGCTCCAGCGGTCGGTCAGGCGCAGGCCGAGCGTGCCGATGATCTCCTGCTGATCGTCGAACACCCCGAACTTCGGATCGAACTGGGTATAGGTGTAGGCGACTTGCGTCAGCAGCGGCCCATAGGTGCCCTGCAGGGCCGTATCCTGCCGGCGCAGCGTGAAGTCGCGCTCGTCGAAGCGGGCCTGCGCGATCAGGCTCAGGCCACTGACCGGCGAAATGTAGACGCCCGCGACATAGTCGGACCTCTGGGTATCGAGTCCGCTGGCCGGGTTGAAATTGGGGACGCCGGTCCCGTCCAGGCCCGGGCGGCGGCTCGAACGGGTTGTCGCCGGCCAAGTGCAGGCTTTGTCCGACCACCACGCGGGCGAAGAGGCCGCCGTTGGTCTGCAGCGTGTACTGTACGCCGAGATTGGCGCGGGTGCCGGTCTCGAGCCGGTCGTAGCCGGAGGGCCTGCTGATGTCGAACAGCAGCGTGTCGTCGAACACCAGACTTCTCGCGTCCTCATCGGGCGTGCGGAACTGATCCACCCGGTTCGGCCGCACGATGATCTGGGCCGTCGGCTCGATGATGTGCGAGGCCGAGGAGGTATGGGACGACGAAGGGATAGGAGTAGGTGAGGCCGGCAGTGGCGAGGCCGCGGATCACTGTATCGTCGGCTATCGGGGTCTTGCCGTCATTGGGGTCGACCGCATTCGCCCAGCTGTAAACGTCACCGCGCACGTTGGCGAACGGCGTCCACACCTGGCCCAGCGGGTCGATCAGCTTCTTCTGCCACGCGGCCTCCACCACCAGGCGGCTGCTGTCGGTGCCGTCGGTGCGCGTGAGCGAGCGAGCGTGCATGTTGAAGCTGAGCTCGCCGCCCAGGACCGGGCTGCCCCAGATGTAGTTGTAGTCGATGACGGGATGCACGAACGAGCTGGCGAGATCGGTGTCGGTCCAAGTACAGGCCGCCGAAGTGATAGAAATTCATGCCGAAGTAGTTGCGGCCGCTGAGACCCTGCAGGAACGCGACGTTCACGCGGTCGGTCTGGAAGATCGGATCGAGCTTATAGGTGCGCCGGAAGAACTCGTCGCTCTCGATCGTGACGTCCCACCCGTACTTCCACCACGACGACAGCGAGAACAGGCCCTTGGTCTGCAGCGATCCGCGCCAGTTGCCGAGATCGGAGTTGAAGCCCGGACCGGTATCGTCCTCGATCGCCGCGAGATTGATGGTGAACTGACCAGTAGCCAGGCGATGGCGGTAGTCACCCTGCCACAGCACCCCGCGGTCGGTGAAGTACCTGGGGCGGAATGTGAAGTCATAGTTCGGCCCGAGCGCGAAGTAGTAGGGCACCTCGACCGAGAACCCCAGCGTCGAGGACTGGTCGTAGCTCGGCATCAGGAAGCCGGACTGCCGCTTCACCGAGGGGTCGGGGTGCTGGAAGTAGGGCAGGTAGAAGATCGGCACGCCGAACAGCTGGAACTGCGCGTCCTGGTAGGTGATGGTCCCCGCACTCTGGTCGTGGATGATGCGCGCCGCACCGATGCACCAGAGCGGGGGCATGCCGGGATCGTTGCGGCAGGGCGTGTACTTGCCCTTCTCGAACTCGGTGACGTTGCCTTCCTTGCGGATAGCCCTTTCAGCGGCAATGCGGGTGTCGTCCGCAGTGATCACGCTGAGCTTCTGAATGAAGGCGTCGCGGAAGTCGTCGGTGGCCTCGAACACATCGGCGCGCGTGATCTGGCCGTTCGGGTCTTTCAGCTGGGCGTTGCCTTCCGCCGTCAGCTTGTTGAGGGTCTGGTCGTAGGTGACCTTGTCGGCGCTCAGAATGTAGTTGTTGTAGTAGATCTCGACGTTGCCCTGCGCGATCACGCGATTCTTGTCGTAGATCAGGTGCTCGGCCTGGATGAACAGCGGCTGGGCGCGGTCGATCTTGGGCGGGGGGGTGAACTTCTGCTTCGGAAACGCACTCTTCTGCTTCGAAATCGAGCTCGACAGGGGGTCCGGCAGGGGCAACCTGGGATCTTGAGCGAATGCAGTGTGGGGAAGCATCCCTGCCAGGGCGGTCACCGCCACCAGCAACACGACGGCAGCCATCAGCTGTTGCCGCCCCCCCAGACGGCAACATGACGCTGCGCCGCACCAACCGTGCGGTGTCGCTCGACGCATCACTCAGCCGTCCTCCTGGTGTAGCAACACCGTTAGTGAGACGAGCAGCGAGACAGCTATCGGAACCCAGACTGCGAGTGTCGGAGAGATCAAACCGGTGACACCGATCTGCCGTGAGACCTCGACCAGCAGGAAGAGCCCGATACCCCCAACCATCCCCGTCAAAACCATAATCTGTATCCCACCAGAGCGGAATGACCGCAATGACACAGTGGCGGCCAAAATGACCATCGCGATCAAGAGCGCAGGACGTGACAGCAGTATGGCGTGCTGCATGCGGTACTTCGTGGCCGAAAGCCTAAGTTTTTCAGCCTCTTCGATGAGTGCCGGAAGCTGCCAGAAGGAGATGGCAATCTCCGAGCCGAGGGCCTCGCTGACCCTCTCCCGCGTGAGGCGGGTGCTCAACGAATACTTGCTGAACGTCTCTGCTTCCCGTTGTGGGCGAGCAACTGTCACTTTATGCAACTCCCAGTAACCATCCTGTAAAGTTGCACGCTCAGCATCGATTCGCTCGATGAAGTGGCCCTTGGGATCGAACAGGAAGGCGATGACCCCCGACAGGGACAGGCCCTGGTTGGCCGCCGCTTGCGCATTGAGCACGGATTCGCCGTCCGGCCCGTCCTGACGCAGCCAGGACCCCTCGCCCTTGCCGAGCAGCCCGGCGTCCACCCCGAACAGGTCGGCGACCAGGCGCTCGGCCTCGAAGCGGGCAGACGCCGCGAGCGGGTTGAAGGCCACGACCGCGAAGATGCCGAAGAGCAGGGTCACAACGATCCCTGGGCGCAGAAACTGCCAGACCGACATGCCGGCCGACCGCATGACCGTGATCTCGGATTTGCGGTTGAGGCTCAGAAGGGCCGTGATGCTGCCCACCAGCACGGCGAAGCCCAAGAGCAGCTCCGTGAAGGCCGGCAGGCGCAGGAGGCCGATCCAGATCAGGGTGGCGACCGAGAGGTCCTGGGCCCGGCGCGTGAGCCGCAGAAGCTCGATCAGGTCGATCATGAGGATGAGGCAGGCGCACACCACGAAGGCGCCCACGATGCTGATGAGAAACCGCTTCGCGACGTAGCGGCGCAGCGTGCGGGCGGTCAGCATCCGGCTGCCCTCTGCCCAGCGCTGCTGCAACCGTCGCGGGCGGCGCGCCAACAGCGCCCGCACCTGCTGGCGCAAGCCCTCGAAGAACGCGCCTACGCGCGCCTGCAGCTTCGATTGCGGGCGTGGCACGATCTGCCTGTGCGTGGCGATCGCGGCAATCACCGCGGTGCCGATGGGGATCGCATACATGAGCCAAGCCGAGGACGGGCGGATGGCAACGGCGTTGTTGGCGGCAATGCCGAGCATGCGGCAGGTCGCGCCGGCGGCGAAGGCCGCGATCAGGCTGCGGGCACGGTTCTGGCGCGTGCTCTGGACGCTGCCCGCAAACGCCAGGACGATGAAAACGAAGGCAAAGGCATAGAGCGGGCTCGAGAACCGCTCGTGCAGGTCGGATGCGGCCCGTCCGGGGTTGTGCTTGCGCAGCGGATCGTCGGGTGCGAGCCGGATGAGCTCGGGGGTGAAGCGCTCACGCGGAGGGCGCACTATCTGCGTGATCTCGGGCCGCTGCTCGAGCTGGTTCAAATCGATGACGTACTCGGCGAAGCTGATGATGCGCGGGGCCTTTTCGCCTTCGCTGCGGCTGACGATGTGGCCGTTCTCCATGCGCAGGAACGCTGCTCCGTCCTGCTTGAGGATCTGCGCCCGTTCCGCGAGATAGGACGCGACCTGCTTGGGGTCGCGCGCATCGTGCAACAGGAGGCCCAGGAGCTCGCCGCTGGGCGCGCGGTCGCGGATATGGATGGTGAGCTTGGGCTCAGGCTCCGTGAAGCGCCAGGGCTTGATCACCTGGCCGATCAGATCGGTGCGGACCAGGAGCGTGTACTCCCTGAGCAGCCTCTGGCTCCACGGCCCGGCCAGGTGGTTGACCGCCGACACGCCAAGGGCGACTAGAAGTGCGAGCAGGCCCAGGGGCTTGATCAGCGCCCACACCGGCGACCCGCCGGCCGTCATGACGATGAGCTCGCTGTCGCCGCCGAGGCGGTTCAGCACGTGGATTGAGGCGATCAGGAGCGCGATCGGCGCCACGAGCGCGAGCAGACCCGGGATCGCCAGCGCCGTCATGGTCAGGAACCGCAGGGAATCCTGGCCCTGGCTCGTCATCAGCTCGAGCTGGCGCAGGGCCACGCCGATCCACACGATGGTGGTGAGCGATATCAGGATGAGCACCAGCGCTCCGGCCGCCTGCCGGAACACGTAACGGCCGAGCGTGCCGCCCAGAAGGCTCATCCCTCCCCTCTCCCCAGGCGCCGGCATCCGCCAGGCAGTCCCAGCACGCCCCGAGAATCCGTGTGGTCTCAGGGCGATGTCGAGGCGTCACACAGCATGGTGGCGGAACGGTGGCTCCATCCAGTCCTGCCGCGTCGGGCGCCGCATTCCGCCTGCAACGATGCCACGACAGGGTGACGATGATGTTCTCGCGAGGTGCCGCCTCTGCTTGCGCCCACCCGTCCAGCGGCTATGTTGAGCGCGTAAATGGTCCCCGCTCCGTGTTGCCTTGGCTCGAGGCGCCGCCGCGGCTCCGCGTGTCGGCGCGCGCCGTCGCGTCGGGCCTCGCCGGCCCCAGCTGGTCCTCCAGAGCGCTACGGTGTTTGGAAGCTGCCGAGATGTCTCCGCCCCTCGCAATCGAGTTCGTGCCCCTGTCGGACGCGCTGGCCGCGGCCACGGTCGTGCTGGCAGGCGAGGAGATGGCGCTCGGCGCTGCGGGGCGCTCGATCGACGAGCGTGGCAAGGGCGCGCTCATCAGGGCCGCGCGCGCGGCGGGTTTCACCGGCAAGCCGAGGACGGCGATCGAGATCCTGGCGCCCGCCGGGGTTGAGGCCCAGCGCATTGTGCTTGCCGGCGCCGGGCGCGCCATGGGCGAGCACGACCGGCTGCGCCTCGGAGGCTACGTGTATGCGCAGATCGCCGCCCGCAAGGCGGACAGCGCGAGCCTGATTGCCGAGGTCGCCGACCCGGGCGAGACGGGCACCGAGACCCTCGCCGCGGACCTGGCGTTCGGCGCCCTGCTGCGTAGCTACACTTTCGACAAGTACCGGACGCGCCGCAGCAACAGCACCAACAACTCGAATGATGGGGAGGGCGAGCCACCGCGCGACCGGCTGGAGAAGCTCCTCGTCCACTGCGCCAACCCGGAAGCGGCTGCCAAGGCGTTCGCCGTCCGCAAGGCCGTGGCTGACGGCGTCTTCCTCGCCCGCGACCTCATCAACGAGCCCGCCAACGTGCTGGGCCCCGTGGAGTTCGCCGAGCGCCTGCGGGGTCTCGCACGCGCGGACCTCACGGTCGAGGTGCTGGACGAGGAGCAACTCAAGGCCCACAAGATGAATGCGCTCCTGGCCGTCGGGCAGGGCAGCGCGCGGCCGCCGCGAGTCGTCGTCCTGCAATGGCAGGGCGCCAAGTCCAAGCGTGCCAAGACCGCTGTGCTTCGTCGGCAAGGGCGTCACCTTCGACACCGGCGGCCTTTCCATGAAGCCCGCGGCCGGCATGGAGGACATGAAGGGCGACATGGGCGGAGCGGCGTGCGTCGCGGGTCTCCTGCTGGCACTTGCGGGGCGCAGGGCCGCCGTCAACGCGGTGGGCGTGATCGGTCTCACCGAGAACATGCCCTCCGGGACCGCCCAGCGGCCGGGCGATATCATCACCAGCATGTCCGGGCAGACCATCGAGGTGCTCAACACCGACGCCGAGGGCCGCCTGGTGCTCGCCGACGCGCTCTGGTACGCCCAGGAGCGTTTCAAGCCGCGCCTCGTCATCGATCTGGCGACGCTCACCGGGGCCATCATTGTGGCGCTCGGCAAGGAGCATGCGGGGCTCTTCGCGAACGACGCCAAGCTGGCCGCGGAGCTCGCCGCCGCCGGCGAGGCCACGGGCGAGAAGGTCTGGCGCATGCCGCTCGCCAAGGCTTACGACAAGCTGATCGACAGCAAGAACGCCGACATGAAGAACATCGGCGGACGCCACGGCGGCGCGATCACGGCCGCGCAGTTCCTGCAACGCTTCATCAAGGACACGCCCTGGGCCCACCTCGACATCGCCGGCACCGCCATGGATTCCGCCCGCAACGAGCTCAACCAGAGCTGGGGCGCCGGCTGGGGCGTGCGCCTGCTCGACCGCCTGGTGGCGGACCATTACGAGAAGGGCGAGAAGTAGCGCCGAATTTGGCCGGCCGACGGGTTGTATCAGGTGCGGGCGGTCGTGCGCTTTGTCGATGCCGCAACCAACCGGGACAGCACTGATAAATGCCATAATTTTCCATAATATGCATTATGCGAATTTGAAATCCCGTCCAACCCTTTCACTCCTCGGCCGACATCGCACGGCGCCGCGCCTTGACGGTGGAGCGGTGGCGCTTTGCCTCTGCGCGACGGACCTTGACGGCACGCGTGGGCTTGGTGGGGCGGCGCGGCGGGGGCGGAGGCTCTGCCGCCCGGCGGATCAGGTCGAGGAGCCGCTCGCGCGCGTCCTGGCGGTTGCGGGCCTGGGTGCGGAAGCTGGCGGCCGTGATGACGATGACGCCGTCGCCCGTCAGGCGCCGTCCGGCCAGGCGCTGCGCGCGCTGGCGCACGTCCTCGGGCAGCGACGGCGAGGCGCGCACGTCGAAGCGCAGCTGCACGGCGGTGGAGACCTTGTTGACGTTCTGCCCGCCCGGTCCTGAGGCGCGCAGGAAGGTCTCCTCCAGCTCGGCCGGGTCGATGGCAATGGTGTCGGTGATGCGCAGCATGGGGGGCAACGGCCGGGGTGCGGTTCGTGGTATGAGCGACCCTAACATGAGCATCCGTGCACGAGAGAGGCAGCAATGGCCACCCCGGCGCAACGATCCATCGACGACCTGCTGGCGGTGATGGCGGCGCTCAGAACGCCAGGGACGGGTTGCCCCTGGGATCTGGAACAGGACTTCGCCTCGATCGCGCCCTACACCATCGAGGAAGCCTACGAGGTTGCCGATGCCATCGAGCGCGGCGACCTCGCAAGCCTCGAGGAGGAGCTGGGCGACCTTCTGCTGCAGGTCGTCTACCACGCCCGCATGGCCGAGGAGCGGGGCGCCTTCGCCTTTCCCGACGTGGTGGAGGCCATCACGGCGAAGATGCTGCGCCGCCACCCCCACGTCTTCGGCACCCCCGAGCAGCGCGCTGCCGGCGCCGCGCCCGGCTTCTGGGAGCGCATCAAGGCCGAGGAGCGCGGGGAGAAGGCTGGGCCCCCTCCCCCGCGCAACGCCGACCGCCCCGCCTCCAACCGCGCGGGGAAGAGGGCAGGGGTGAGGGGCAGCGGCAAGCTCCGAGCGTCGGGCCCTCGGCTGCCCCTCACCCTAACCCTCTCCCCGCAAGCGGGGAGAGGGAATCCGCACGAGCGTGCTCGACGGCGTTCCGTCGGGCTCCCCGCCCTCACGCGCGCCGTCAAGTTGCAGAACAAAGCCGCGCGCGTGGGCTTCGACTGGCCCTCGCTCGCGCCGGTGCTCGAGAAGCTCGAGGAGGAGCTGGCCGAGCTGGAGGACGCCATCGCTCAGGCGGGATCAGGCCAGGGCCGCGCGGAGATGGAGGAGGAGCTCGGCGACCTCCTGTTCGTTGTCGCCAACGTCGCCCGCCACCTCGAGGTGGACCCGGAGGCGGCGCTGCGCTCCGCCAACGCCAAGTTCACCCGCCGCTTCCACGCCATCGAGCGCAAGCTCGCCGCGCACGGCCGCACGCCCGCGCAATCCACCCTCGCCGAGATGGACCGCCTCTGGGACGAGGCCAAGGCGGAGGAGTAGGCAGCCTGGGAAGGGCTGCAGCTCGCAGAGAGCGAACTGGGTCCCCGCCTTCGCGGGGATGACGTGGTGGTTGGGGATTGCTCTCTCAACTGGCCTCACTCCCGCGAAGGCGGGTGCCCAGTCCACAGCGAGACGCGGGCCGCTTCTTGTGGCGCGGATCACACATCGAGCACCTCCAGCACGCCGGGCACGGTGGAAAGCGCGCCCTTTTTCGCGGGCGACACGTCGAAGCGGCCGGGGAGGGCGATCTCCAGCTCGCGGCCCCTGTCCTCCAAGGCGAGGCTCAGGCACACCGTGCCCTTGCCGCCCGGCTTGAGGAGCGCCTTCAGCTCGTCCAGCGGGCCACCGTCCGCTCGCCACGCCGCTCCGCCGCCCAGCTGGCGCCCGTCGAGCACGACCTTGACGCCGCGCTGCACGCCCTCCGCCGCCTTGTCGAGCGACTCGAGCGTCTGGGCGCGCAGCTTGAGGGTCTCACCGTCGCGCTCGCCCTCCACGGAGAGGAGCACCGCCGTGCCGGGCTCCAGCAGGTCGCGGGCCTGCGCCAGGGTCTCGGAGAACAGCACGGCCTCGAACTGGCCGGTCGGCTCGGAGAATATGGCGAAGGCGAACTTGTTGCCCTTCTGCGACTTGCGCTCGCGCGCCGAGACCACGACGCCGGCGAGCCGGCCCGCCACTGCGCCGCGGTCGGCGCGCGCCTCCAGCTCCGCAAAGGACACGACCCCCAGCTTCGGCAGGGCGCCGCATAGGCGTCGAGCGGGTGGCCGGAGAGGAAGAAGCCGACAGCCTCGAACTCGTGCTGCAGGCGCTCCATGGGTGTCCACGCCTTGACGGGGCGCGTATCGAGCGCCGGCGGGGCACCGCCGCCTCCGCCGAAGAGATCGCCCGTTCCCAGAGCCGCGTTCTCCGCCGTGCGGCTGGCAAGCGCCAGCATCGCTTCGACGTTGCCGTGCGCCAGCGCGCGGTTGCGCTCGAGCCCGTCGAAGGCGCCCGCCGCGCTCAGCGTCTCCAGTGCGCGCTTGTTGATGACCTTGATATCGCAGCGCCCAGCGAAATCGGCAACGCTCCTGAACGGCCCGCCGGATACGCGCGCGCCCACCACGCTCTCCACCGCCTGCGTGCCGATGTTCTTCAAGGCCGCCAGCGAGTAGCGGATCGCCTTCTCCGACGGGAGGAAGTCGACGCCCGACGCGTTGATGCACGGCGGCAGGATGGCGATGCCGGACCGTCTGGCCTCGGAGGCGAACATCGCGAGCTTGTCGGTGTTGCCGGCGTCCAGCGTCATCGACGCGGCCAGGAACTCCTCGCGGAAGTTGGCCTTGAGGTAGGCCGTGTAGTAGGCGACGTGGGCGTAGGCGGCGGTGTGCGCCTTGTTGAAGCCGTAGCCCGCGAACTTGTCGACCAGCTCGAAGATGTAGGCGGCGTCCTCGCGCTTCACGCCCTTCTTCACTGCGCCGGCCACGAACTCGGCCTGCTGCCTGGCCATGATGGCCTTGTCCTTCTTGCCCATGGCCTTGCGCAGGATGTCGGCCTGGCCCAGCGAGTAGCCGGCCATCACCTGGGCAATCTGCAGCACCTGCTCCTGGTAGATGATGACGCCGTGGGTCTCCTTCAGAATCGGCTCCAGCATGGGATGGAGGCAGTCGACCGGCTCCGCACCGTGCTTGCGGTTGATGTAGGTCGGGATGTTGTCCATTGGCCCCGGGCGGTAGAGCGCGGTCATGGCCATGATGTCCTCGAAGCGGTCGGGCTTGAGGCGCTTGAGGCAGTCGCGCACGCCCGTGCCTTCGAGCTGGAACACCCCGACGGTGTCGGCCCTGGCGATGAGGTCGTACGTCTTGCGGTCGTCGAGCGGAATTTTCAGGAGGTCGATGTCGATGCCGCGGCCGCGCTTGATGAGCGTCACCGCCTTCTGCAGCACCGTGAGCGTCTTGAGGCCGAGGAAGTCGAACTTCACGAGGCCCGCAGCCTCCACCAGCTTCCAGTTGAACTGGGTGATGGGGAAGCTCGACTTCGGGTCGCGGTAGAGCGGCACCAGCTCGTCGAGCGGCCGGTCGGCGATCACCATGCCGGCGGCGTGGGTGGAGGCGTGGCGGTAGAGGCCTTCGAGCTTCTGGGCGATCTCCAGGAGGCGCGCCACCATCGGCTCCGAGTCGCGTGCCTCCTGGAGCTTGGGCTCGCCCTCGATGGCCTGCGCCAGGGTCACCGGGTTGGCCGGATTGTTGGGGACGAGCTTGCACAGCTTGTCGACCTGGCCGTAGGGTATCTGCAGCACGCGGCCCACGTCGCGCAGCACGGCGCGCGCCTGTAATTTCCCGTGCGTGATGATCTGGGCGACACGGTCGGCGCCGTACTTGCCCTGGACGTAGCGGATCACCTCGTCGCGCCGGTCCTGGCAGAAGTCGATGTCGAAGTCCGGCATCGAGATGCGCTCCGGGTTCAGGAAGCGCTCGAACAGCAGGCCAAACCTGAGCGGGTCGAGATCGGTGATGGTGAGGGACCAGGCGACCACCGAGCCGGCGCCCGAGCCGCGCCCCGGTCCCACGGGAATGCCGTTGGCCTTGGCCCACTTGATGAAGTCGGCCACGATCAGGAAGTAGCCGGGGAACTTCATCTTGGCGATGACGCCGAGCTCGAAATCGAGGCGCTTCCTGTAGTCCTCGGGCGTGAACCCCGCTGCCAGCGGATGCGCCGCGAGACGCTTCTCGAGGCCCGCCTCGGCCTGCCTGCGCAACTCCTCGGCCTCGATGGCGAGTTGCTGCTCCTCGCTCGCGCCCGGCGCAGCGGAGACGAAGCGCGGCAGGATCGGCTTGCGGCCCAGCGGGCGGAAGGCGCAGCGCTTCGCGATCTCCACGGTGCGCTCTAGCGCCTCCGGCAGGTCGGCGAACAGCTGCGCCATCTCGTCCGCGCTCTTGAAAGAGTGCTCGCACGACAGGCGGCGACGGTTGTCCTCGACCACATAGCGCCCGTCGGCAATGCAGAGCAGCGCGTCGTGGGCCTCGTAGTCGTCGGGCGCGGCGAAATAGACCTCGTTGGTGGCGACGATGGGCACGCCCGCCGCATAGGCGAGGTCGAGCAGGGAGGACTCGGTCTCGATCTCCTGCTTCAGGCCATGACGCTGGATTTCCACGTACAGGCGGTTGCCGAAGACGCGCGCCAGCCGGTCGAGGCGCCCGCCCGCGAGCCGCGTCTGGCCCTCGCGCAGCGCGCCGTCGATCGGCCCGTCCGGGCCTCCGGTGAGGGCGATGAGGCCCTCGGCCAGGGTCTCCAGCCGCGCGAACTTGACATGCGGCGGCTCATCCTGCGCCGGGTCGAAGAAGACGCGCGAGGAGAGCTTCATGAGGTTCTGATAGCCGGCCGCGTTCATGGCGAGCAGCGCCAGCCGGCCGTCGCGGGCATTGCCCGTGCCAGCAGGCATGCCCTCGGTCGCGACGCCGGCGACGGTCCTGGGCCGGTCGTCGAAATCCACTGCCAGCGTGCAGCCGACGATGGGTTGTATGCCCGCTGCGGCCAGCTTGTCGGAGAACTCCAGCGCGCCGAACAGGTTGTTGGTATCGGTCAGGCCGACCGCCGGAAAGCGGTGCGTAAGCGCCAGCTTGGCCAGCCTTGGGATGGTGATCGCGCCTTCCAGCAGCGAATAGGCCGAGTGGACCTTGAGATGCACGAAGCGGGGCTGCAAAGCGCGTTCCTTGTGTTTCGAGAATCGGAACGCGCTACTGCGCAAAGCCTATTGTGACACTCTCCCACTCGCCAAGGGGGCAACGTGCCAACCACCGATGCCACCTGTGCATGGCGGCTGATGCGCGCAAGCCGTGGACCGTGAGGTCGCCCTTGATCAATTACAAGTTGTGGCGCAAAGCGTGACCTGCAGGAGACACGCAGCGACAAAGCTTGCAGGAGGAGCAAACCGACCGGATGCTGATGATACGCGACCTCGTCGCTGAGAACGCCGCACTAGCCCTCGCCCTCGGCGGCCTCCTGATCGGATTCGCCTTCGGCGCGGTCGTCTATCGCACGAACTACTGCGCGATGGGCTCCCTCTCGGACGTATATAACTTTCGGGACTACCGGCGCTTCCGCGCGTGGGTCTTCGCCGCCACCACCGCGCTTGTCGGCACGCAGCTGCTGGCCGGCGCCGGCGTGGTGCCGATCGAGCGGTCGATGTATCTCGCCCCGACGCTGAACTGGCTCGGCAACATTGCTGGAGGGCTCGTCTTCGGCGTCGGCATGGTGCTCGCCGGCGGCTGCCCGAGCCGCAACCTGGCGCGTGCCGGTGGCGGCGACCTGCGCTCGCTTCTCACCCTCGTGGTGCTGGGCCTCGTGGGCTTCATGACGATTGCCGGCCTCCTGGCGCCCTTGCGCGCGGCCCTGGAGCGGGCCACCAGCATCACTGCAGCGCCCTCGGCGACCCAGAGCCTCGGCGACCTCGCGGGCGCCTGGGCGGGCCTGACGCCCGCCGCGGCCAACGCGACCGCGACAATGGTACTGGCTCTGGCGGCCCTGGCCTACTGCTTCGGCAACGCAAAGTATCGCAACTCGCCGGTGCACATCCTCTCGGGGTTCGCCGTCGGCGTTGCCGTGGTGGCCGGCTGGGCCTTGACCGGCCTCGCCTGGGACGAGATGGCGGACCGGCCCATGGCGCCGATCTCGCTCACCTACATTCGCCCAGTGGGCGACACCCTGCAGTGGCTCACGCTGTTCACCGCCACCCCGATGCCTGGCTTCGGCGTGGCCACTGTCTTCGGCGCACTTGCCGGCGCCTTCGCGGCGGCAGTGGCGATGGGCCGGTTCCGCCTCGCCACCTTCTCCGACACCGGCGACACCCTGCGCAACCTGCTCGGCGCGGCGCTGATGGGCGTGGGCGGCGTGATGGCCATGGGCTGCACCGTCGGGCAGGCGGTGACGGGCGTCTCGACCCTGGCACTCGGATCGTTCCTCGCCTTCGCCGCCATCATCGCCGGCGGCTTCCTCGGGCTCAGGCTGCTGGAGCGGTGGACCCTTGCAGAATGACGCCGGGCCTGGGAGGGCGGCTCGCAAGAAAATGATCGAGCCGGGAGGTCCAATTCAAGTCCCGAGCCCGTATCGTGCGGGACAAGCACGTGGGATGAGCACCGCTCTCGCATAGAAAGGTTCAGCAGATGGCCAGTACCGCCATGAGGCGACGTGAGCTCCTGCTCGGCGCCGGTGCGGTCGCGCTTGCGGCACCGTTGCCTGACGCCATAGCCCAAAGCTCCGGCCTTGTCGTTACACCGGGGCAGACCGAAGGGCCCTTCTACCCGGTGTCGTTCCCCGCCGACATGGACAACGATCTCGTGCGCGTGCAGGGTCAGCAGGCGCAGGCCATCGGTCGGCTCACGCATCTCTCGGGCCGCGTGCTCAATAAGCGCGGGGAGCCGGTGCGTGGTGCGCTGGTGGAAATCTGGCAGTGCGATGCCAACGGCATCTACAATCACCCGGGCCAGCCGGGGTTGCAGCGGCGCGACGCGGCGTTCCAAGGCTACGGGCGCACCGAGGCGCCGGACGGGCGCTATACCTTCCGCACGATACGTCCCGTCGCCTATCCGGGGCGCACGCCGCATATCCACTTCAAGGTGCATGCGCCGGGCGCGGGTCGCCTGACCACGCAGATGTACTTCGCCGGCGAGCCGCAGAATGCCACGGACGGCGTCCTCAGCCGCATCCGCAATGCCAGGGCGCGTGCGAGCGTCATCGTGCGGCTGGACGCCGCCGAAGCGATCGAGCCGGGAGCGCTCAAGGGCACGTTCGACATCGTGCTCGATCTCTGAGCCCGCCCCTCGTCCGCCAACGCCTCGCCGAGCCTCCGCGCCGGTGCAGGCTGGCCTCGATACACCATCCGCGGTAGCCTTCGGCTCGCGCAGATCGAGCGAGCCGAAGGAGGGAGCGTGGCCGACAACCTCGAGGAAGCTGTCGCTCGGCACTATGGCGTCGGCGACCTCACTGAGCGCATTCTCGCAGCGATGGCGGCGGCTGGCATCGATGCCGAGCACGTGACACCGGAAGAGCTCGCGCCCATCGACGAGTTCCACATCGGCGGACGCCCAGCGACCGTCCACGCCGTGGCCAAGATGGGGCTGAAGCCCGAGGACCACGTGCTCGATGTCGGCTGCGGGATCGGCGGGGCGAGCCGCTATGTCGCCTCCGCCATAGGATGCCGCGTGACGGGCATCGATCTGACGCCGGGCTATGTTGCGGCGGCGCAGGAGCTGGCGCGGCGCACGTCTCTTGCCGGCCGCGTCTCCTATCTGGTCGCGAGCGCGCGCGCCATGCCGTTCGGGGACCGCACCTTCGACGCGGCGCTCACGATCCATGTCGCGATGAACATCAAGGACCGCAGCGGGCTCTACCGGGAGATCGCGCGGGTGCTGAAGCCCGGGGCGACCTTCTGCCTCTATGACGTGATGCGGGGCGCGGCGGGCGATGTCGCCTTTCCCGTGCCCTGGGCCGAAACGCCAGCGACCAGCCACCTGACGACGCCGCAGGAGATGCAGGCCCTGCTGCACGACGCCGGCTTTGCGGTGCGCGAGGTCGAGGACCGCACCGCCTTCGCGCTCGTCTCCATCCGGGACGGCGCGGCGCGCGCCGCGGCGGCCGGAGCGCCGCCCGCGGGTCCCGGCATCGTGATGGGCGCCAACGCGCCGGAGAAGCTGCGCAACCTGCGCGCCAACCTGGAGCGCGGTGCGATCGTGCCGGTGCTCATGCTTGCGAAGCGCGCCGCCTAGGCCCTGTGCGAACCAGGCAAGCAGCAAGTTGCACCGGTCCGCGGCCTCTTTACGGAATGAGCTGTTGCCGCAAGGCCTCCGCCACAGCTTGGGTTCGGTTGCGTGCGCCGAGCTTGCTCTGCGCCTTCTTCTGATGGCTGCGGACCGTTTCCTCGCCAAGACCGAGTTCTTCGGCGGCTTCCTGAACGTCGCACCGGCTGCAGCCAAACGCAGCACTGCCAGCTCGCGGGGGGTCAGGTGGACATGCGGCCCAACTCGGTTCGGATCACGATCGGTAAGTTGCTCCAGACGCAGCGCCGCAAAGCTGGCTGCGGCGCAAATCATGATCCGCATCGGCCGCGTCACAACGTTGGATAGCTCCCGGCGCGACCAGAAGCCCACCACCCACCGGCCGCCAACCGGACAAGTCAGCCCATCGCGCATCCCGTGTTTGAGAGCCAAGTCGTACGTCCAGTTATCAACTCCAATTGGTTGAAACATCCGCCTCGCCTCGGTCCAGGTATACATCGCCATGCTGGATGCCGCCAGGAACAGCATCGGGACGGAATTTGCCGCGAGCGACCGCTTCGTATTCCTCCCACCATCCCTCTGGAACGCTCTTATGCAAGAAGATCAATTTTCCGAGCTCGATGGACGTCCAGTCTCCGGACTTTAGCGGAAGCCGTGCCGCACCCATGACGGACAGCGGCAGGTGCCGCGTCGTGACAGCGTGCAGCTCCTCCAGCACCTCGTCAGGCGACCGCATCTCTTCGACACGGTCGGCGTAGCCGATGAGCCCCGCTTGTAGCTCCGTATGGGCAGCGGGCCGGCTCGTTTCGAATTTAAGGACGGTCGTCATTATCTCCTCCTTGGCTCGTCGAAGCCGACCATCAGTACTAAGGGAGAAGCACCCTCCGAATTAACCGATTTGTGGGGAGCGGTTAATACGCGATAGCGGTCGTTGACGAAATCCGGCGCCGGACCGCGCTACGCAGTGCACGTCTGTTTAGAGGGCTCACGGGCGTCAGAACCACGCAGACGAACCGGTCCTCGTCACCATCGCGCTTTCGACCGGGTCGCCCATGCCATGCCACGCGGCCCGGAGGCCTAGACGCACACTCGCCCAGTACAGGCCGCCAACGCGCAGAGATTGGCACAACGCCCGCCATTTCCGCTATCGTCACCGCCGGCAGAACGCCCAAGTTGCAGAAAACACCGGAGAGAGGCATGCGCCACGGCGGCAAGATCCTGGTCAATCAGCTCGAGACGCAGGGCGTCGTCGCGGCCTTCACGGTGCCCGGCGAGAGCTTCCTCGCCGCGCTCGACGGGTTGCACGATTCCAACCGCATCAAGACCGTGATCTGCCGCCAGGAGGGCGGCGCGTCGATGATGGCGGAGGCGTGGGGCAAGATCACCGGCGAGCCCGGCGTGTGCTTCGTCACGCGCGGGCCGGGGGCCGCCAACGCCATGAGCGGGCTGCACGTGGCGCAACAGGATTCCACGCCCATGGTGCTGTTCGTGGGCATGCCGGCGCGCGGCCACGAGGACCGCGAGGCGTTCCAGGAGATCGAGATCAAGCAGGTGTTCTCCTCGTACGTGAAATGGGCGGCGGTGATCCGCCAGACGGAGCGCATCCCCGAGTACGTGAGCCGGGCGTTCCACACCGCGCGCTCGGGCCGGCCGGGACCCGTGGTGCTGGGGCTCCCGGAGGACATGCTGCGGGCCGAGATCGAGGCCATCGACGCCAAGCCGGCGCGGCTGCCGGACGCCGCAGCCGAGCGCCGCGGACATGGCGCTGCTGCGCGACAGGCTCGTGCGCGCGGCGCGGCCGTTGATGATCGTCGGCGGTCCCGGCTGGAGCCGCGCCGCGCAGGCGGCGGTGGAGGCCTTCGCCGACCGCTTCGATCTGCCGGTGGCGCCGGCGTTCCGCTACCAGGACTACTTCGACAACCGCCATCGCTGCCACGTCGGGCTGTGCGGGCATCGGCATGGAGGCGGGGCTAGCGGAGGCCATCAAGGATGCCGACCTCTTGATCGTCATCGGTGCCCGCCTCGGCGAGATGACGACCAACCAGTACAAGCTCATCGACATTCCCAACCCCCGGCAGTTCCTGGTGCACGTCCACCCCTCGCCCGACGAGCTGGGCTCGGTCTACCGCGCCGACCTGCCGATCGCGACCGGCGCCGCCGCCTTCGCCGAGGCGCTGGGCCGGATCGAGGCGCCGAAGAGCGTTGCCTGGTCCGCGCGCAGGGCGGAGCTGCGCGCGGGCTACGAGAGGAGCCTGGAGCCCACCCCGCTGCCAGGGGCGGTCAAGTTTGCCGATGTCGTGCGCAGCGTCTCCAGGATGCTGCCCGAGGACGGCATCGTCACCAACGGCGCCGGCAACTTCTCGGCGTTCGTGCACCGCTACTTCGAGTACAAGGGCTACCGTACGCAGCTCGCGCCCACCTCGGGCTCGATGGGCTACGGGTTTCCGGCGGCGGTCGCCGCCAAGCTCGCGCACCCCGGGCGGGCGGTCGTCAACTTCCAGGGCGACGGCTGCTTCCTGATGACCGGGCAGGAGCTGGCCACTGCCGTGCAGTACGCCTTGCCGATCATCACCATCATCGCCAACAACGGCACCTACGGCACGATCCGGATGCACCAGGAGCGCGATTATCCCAACCGCGTCATCGGCACCTCGCTGATCAATCCGGACTTCGCGGCCTACGCGAAGAGCTTCGGCGCCGATGGCTTCACGATCACGGAGACGCGGGAGTTCGAGCTGATATTTGCCCAGGCGCTCGAGGCGCGCAAGCCCGTGGTCATCGACCTCAAGCTCGACCCGGAGGCGATCTCCGTGCGCAAGACCCTGACCGAGATCCGCGAGCGGCGGTAGGAAGAGGGAAAGAGGGGAATAGGGAGTAGGGAGTAGGGGCGCTGTGCCCTGCTCGTTACTCGCTCGTCCTACTCCCTACTCCCTATTCCCTACTCCCTCATTTCACTCCGCGGGCACCGGCGCCGCAGGCGCGGCCTCGATCTCGCCGGGACGGCGCAGCTGGCCGAGAAAGCTGTAGACCGTGGGGACGACGAACAGGGTCAGCAGCGTGCCGAAGCTCATGCCGCCGACGATGACCCAGCCGATCTGCTGGCGGCTCTCCGCGCCGGCGCCACTGGCGATCGCGAGCGGCAGCGCGCCCAGCACCATGGCCCCGGTCGTCATCAGGATCGGGCGCAACCGCAAGCCCGCCGCCTCGATGACCGCGTCGATGCGGCTGCGGCCCTGCTCCTGCAGCTGGTTGGCGAACTCCACGATCAGGATGCCGTGCTTGGTGATGAGGCCGACCAGCGTCACCAGGCCGATCTGCGAGTAGACGTTGAGGGTGCCGCCCGTCAGCCACAGGGCGCCCAGCGCGCCGGCCATCGACAAGGGCACGGTGACCAGGATGATGAGCGGGTCGCGGAAGCTCTCGAACTGGGCGGCCAGCACCAGATAGATGAAGCCGAGCGCCAGCAGGAACACCAGCGCGAGGCTCTGGCCGGCGGCACGGAACTCGCGGCTCTGGCCGTCGACGTCGGTCAGCACCGTGTCGGGGAGCACCTCGCGCGCCGTCTTCTCCAGGAAACTGAGGGCGTCGCCCAGCGCGTAGCCGGTGCCGATGTTGGCCGACAGCTTCACCGCGCGCAGCTGGTTGAAACGGCGCAGCTCCTTGGGCGCCACGGCCTCCTTGACCTTGACGATGTTGGAGAGCTGGACCATCTCCCCCGCGGGCGAGCGCAGGAAGATGGTCGACAGCGTCTGCGGCGAGGCGCGGTCCCGGGCGGCGAGTTGCACGATCACGTCGTACTGCTCGCCGTTGAGCTCGAAGCGCGTCACCTGCCGGCCGCCTAGCAGCGTTTCCAGCGTGCGTCCCACCACGGTTACGTCGAGGCCGAGGTCGGCGACCTTGGCGCGGTCCATCTCGACGCGCAGCTCGGGCATGTTGAGTTGCAGGTCGGTCTCCACGTCGGTGAGGCCGGGATAATCGCGGATGCGCTCCAGCATCCGCTCGACGAGCTCCTGCAGCTGCTCGTAGGTGCCGGTCGTGGTCTGGATCACGAACTCGACGGGGCGCGAGGAGCCCTTAGCCCCGAACGACGCCGGATTGGTGGCGGACACCTTGGCGCCGGGAATGCGCTGCAGCTTGGCCCTCAGCTCCCTGTTGATCTCCTGCTGCGAGCGGTCGCGCTTCTCCCAGTCGGCGAGGCGGCCGATGGCCCTGAAGCGCGACACCTCCGGGCTGCCGTTGATGACGAGGACCGATTCGATCTCCGGGCACCTTGGCCAGGATCTCGCCGGCCTGGTCGCTGTAGCGCCGCGTATAGGCGAGCGTGGCGCCCTCCGGCCCGGTGCCGTTCACCCGGATCAGGCCGCGGTCCTCGGTCGGCGCCAGCTCGCTCTTCAGGACCACGAAGAAGATCGTGCCCAGCGCCGCCACACCGCCGGCCATGAGCAGCACCTGCGACCGCCGTCGCAGCGTGGTCGCAAGGTAGCGCCGGTAGCCCTGCTCGAAGCTCGAGAAGCCGCGCTCGATCAGGTTGGAGATGCGCCCCGGGCTCGGATTGTGCCTCAGGAGCCTGGAGCACATCATCGGCGTGAGCGTCAGCGCCACGAAGCCCGACACCACCACCGCGCCCGCCAGCGCCAGGGCAAACTCCAGGAACAGGCGCCCGGTGCGGCCGGGCGCGAAGGCGATGGGTGCATAGACGGCCGCCAGCGTCAGCGTCATGGCGATGACGGCGAAGCCGATCTCCTTGGTGCCCTCGATCGCCGCCGGGATCGCCTTCATGCCGTGCTCGATGCGGCGGTGGATGTTCTCGAGCACGACGATGGCGTCGTCGACCACGAGGCCGATCGCCAGCACCATGGCGAGCAGGGTCAGCGTGTTGATCGTGAAGCCCATCGCGAGCAGGAGGGCGAAGGTCGTGACGAGCGAGATCGGGATGGTGACGATCGGGATCAGCGAGGCGCGCAGCGAGCGCAGGAAGAATACGATCACCAGCACGACGAGCAGGATCGCCTCGCCGATGGTGTGGTAGACGGCCGCAATGGAGCGGTCGATGAACACCGCGCTGTCGTTGCCGATGGTCACCGACAGACCTTGCGGCAGCGACTGGCTGATCTCCGGCAGCACGACGCGCACGGCCTTGGAGACGTTCGAGCGGGTTCGCCACCGCCTGCTTGATGATGCCGACGCTGATGGCGGCCTTGCCGTTGTAGCGGCTGTCGCGGCGTTCGTCGGCGGCGCCCAGCTCCACGCGCGCCACCTCGCCGAGCTTCACCTGGTGGCCGTCGGCGATCTTGATGATGATGTTGCGGAACTGCTCGGGGCGTGGTGAGGCCGGTGCGCGACAGCACGGAGAACTCGCGGTCGCGGCTCTCGATGCGCCCGGAGGGCAGGTCCACGTTCTGCGCCTTGAGCGCGTTCTCCACGTCCTGGACCGTGAGACTGAAGGCTGCGAGGCGCTCGCGATCGATCCAGATGCGCATGGCATAGCGGCGCTCGCCGTTGATCTCCACGTCGGCGACGCCGTTGAGGTTCTTCAGGCGGTCGAGAACGAAGCGGTCGACGTAGTCGGTGATCTCCAGCGCATTCATGCGGTCCGAGGTGAACACCAGCTGGAGGATCGGCTCGGCGTCGGCCTCCACCCTGGCGATGGTCGGCTCCTGGACCTCGACCGGCAGGCGGCGGCGCACGCGGGCGACGCGGTCGCGCACGTCGCTGGCGGCCACGTCGGGGTCGACGTCGGAGCGGAAGCGCACGGTTATCCGGCTCTCCTCCGAGCGGCTGGTCGATACCAGCACGTCGATGCCGGCGATGCCGGCGATCGAGCCTTCCAGCACCTGGGTGATCTGGCTCTCGATGATGGAGGCCGAGGCGCCGGGATAGCTGGTCTTCACCGAGACCACCGGCTCGTCGACGTTGGGGTACTCGCGCACCGTCAGGCGGCCGTAGGAGACGATCCCCAGCAGCAAGAGCACGAGGCTCAGCACCGTGGAGAAGACGGGCCGGCGGATGCAGAACTCGAACAGGCTCATGTGCCGTCTCGTTTGGAGGCCTTCTTCGCGGCCGGCTCGTCTGTGCTCTCGACGACCTCGACGGCGTCTCCGGTGCGCAGCTTGAGCTGGCCCGCGGTCACGACCAGCGCGTTGGGGGCGAGGCCTTCGAGTATCTCGACCTCGGCGCCGCGGCGCTCACCGAGCTTCACCTTCACCTCGACGACCTTGCCGTGGTCGATGCGGAACACGTAATTCTCGCCGCTGCGCGGCACCAGCGCGCTTTCCGGCGCCAGCACGACCTCACGCGTCTGCTTGCCCTTGACGAGCACCCTGCGCGAACAGGCCCGGCCGCAGAGCCAAGTCCTTGTTCTCCAGTTTCGCCCTGAGGGCCAGCGCGCGGCCGTTCACGTCGACCTGCGGATCGATTGCGTAGATTTCGCCCGTGAAGGTCTGGCCGGGGTGCGCATCGACGATAACGTCGACGGTCTGGCCGACCGCGACCGACGGCAGGAACAGCTCCGGCAGCTTGAAGTCCACCTTGAGCACGTCGATCTTCTCCAGATTGACGATGGTGGTGCCGATGCCGATGAAGCTGCCGGGGGACACCTTGCGCAGCCCGACGCGGCCCGAGAACGGCGCCTTGATCACATGCTTGGAGAGGCGCACACGCTGCAGCTCGTAGGTGGCGCGCGCGGTCTCCAGGTTGGACTCGGCCTTGTCGAGCGCCGTCATGGTGGCGTACTGGTCGCCGGAGAGCTTCTTGGTACCGATCGTATTCCGCCTGACCGAAATCGAAGCGTGCCTTGGCGGCGGCGAGCTCGGCCTGCGCCAGGTCGTCGTCGAGCTTGATGAGCACGTCGCCCGCCGCGACGCTGGCCCCTTCCGTGAAGGCGATCTCCTCGATGCGCCCGGCGATCTCCGAGGCGATCAGCACCGACTCGTCGGAGCGCAGGCTGCCGATGGCACGGATGTCGGTGGTCGTCACGGCTGAGCGCGCCACGGCGGCCTCCACGGCGACGGCGCGCTCCGAGGAGCGCTTGCTGCCCGCCTTCTCGGCCTGCCCCTTGGCTTGCGGCGCCGCGGCCGTCGTCGAGGGGCCCGTCACGGCCCGCACGGCCGGCCCAGGCGACGATCCCGACGGCGGCAACGAGCCCGGCGGCCAGCAGCAGTTGTTTCGGTCGCATTCGGTCGGCTCCGTCTTGTTCCGTCATTCCCTCGAGGCACGCCCCGGTTTCGTGCGTGAAATTCGACACTAGAGCAACGATAATACGCTGGTGCATATCAAATCCGTCGCGCCGGCCTCACGCGGGTCACTCGCCCTCGGGCGGATTGCGCCGCTGAGTTATGCGGCTCCGGGGCTCCGCTCGGTCGGAAGGCGGCCTTGAGGCCGGTGGCAGAGCCTGTCGAGACCGCCCCAGTGGTTGGAGGAGATCCTGGCGCGGCCCAACCACTTGCACGGCCGGGAGATTTCGTCACCCCGGCAGTTTGCCTTACAGCCTCGAACCTCGGGGCGATATCAACACGAAACGCCGTCTGCGCGTCGACGTGGCGACATTGTCTCTCTAGAGTGCGGAGTTGTCATGGATCTTTTTGCATCAGCGGGCGTCGATCTCCACGGCGGCTCCGGTTCTTCTGGCCGGCCTCGGCTGCCGCGAACGCGGCGCATACCGCTCTTCAACCACAAAGTCGTAGCTGACGCCCGCACCCGTATTGCGTTCGGCCCAAGCGACCGTCAGATGGCGGTCGCCCGTGAATACGCCAAGAAGGCACGAAGCTCCGAAATTCAAGCAACAAAAGGAAACTGCTGTCCGGAATTTCTTCTTCGAAGCCGTGCTGCACGGACTGCTGGGCTACACGCCATTCGATCCTGACCGACCGTATACGCTCGCATTCGAACGGCCGATCCGACGCGGCAGCGTCGATGTCGCGCTCGGCCGCTTCGGCGTTGCGGAGGGAAGCGAGGAAATCATTGCGCCTTTCGAGCTCAAGGGTCCAACAACCGAGGACCTCGACGCCATTACTGCCTGGCCGCGGCCGAAGTCCCGGTGCAGCAAGCTTGGGACTATGCGATCGACTCGCCAGGCTCCCACTGGGTGCTGGTGTCGAATTGCATTCGAGATCAGGCTCTACGGCTTCGGCCGCGGCCGCGACGCATACGAGATTTTCGATCTCACGCAAGATCGACGATCCCGACGAGCATGCGCGCCTTTGGCTGGTATTATCGGCCGAGCGCCTGCTTGGCGGCGCGACCGACGCGCTTCTGCGCGAAACCGACAGCTGCCTACAAGGACATCACCAATCGGCTCTACGTCGAGTACAAGGCGCATGCGCGAGCGGCTGGTCGCATTTCTTGCCGACCCGGCCGGCGGCCCGAAGCTTCCTCAGGCAGCAGCGATCGAGCTCGCGCAAAAGCTGCTCGACCGCATCCTGTTCATCGCCTTCGCCGAACGCACGAAGCTCCTGCCGGACCGGCTGCTGGAACGCGCGGCGAAGGCCCGCAACGAGTGGCTACCGGAGCCGCTGTGGAAGAACTTTCAGACGCTGTTCCGGAAGTCGATACCGGCAACAAGGAGCGCGGCATCTGGGCCTACAATGGAGGATTGTTCGCTCCCGATCCGGCCGGCGACGCCGTCGTGCTGCCCGATCGTCTCGCGACCGATCTGGCGAGCCTCGGTCAGTGGGACTACCGCAGCGACGTGCCGGTCACCGTGCTCGGGCACATCTTCGAGCAGTCGGTCACCGACCTGGAGAGGATGCGCGCCGAGAGCCGTGGCGAGGCGCCGCCCAAGGTCTCCAAGCGCAAGCGCGAAGGCGTCGTCTACACGCCCGACATCGTCACGCGCTTCCTCGCGGAGCGCACGGTCGGCAAGACGCTGGAGGAGCGCTTCACGGCTCTGCTCGCCATCCACGCCACGGACAGCACGCTGCCGAGCGAACGGCGATCCGATCCGCTGGCGCGACGGGGCGGCATCCGAGCGCGCCTTCTGGCGCGAGTACGTGGCGGCGCTGCGCGACCTCAGGATCGTCGATCCGGCCTGCGGCTCGGGCGCGTTCCTGCGTCGCCGCGTTCGACCTGCTCGCGGCCGAGTACCGCCGCGCCGTCGAGCGGCTGCATGCGCTCGGGGAGACGGTCGATTTCGACTTCTACGACCAGATCCTGACGGGCAACCTCTACGGCGTCGATCTCAATGCCGAGTTGGTCGAGATCACGCGCCTGTCGCTGTGGCTCAAGACCGCGCGCAACAAGCACCGGCTGCAGAACCTGGAGGCGACGATCAAGGTCGGCGACAGCCTGATCGATGACGCGCGCGTTCACCGATCGCCCGTTCGACTGGCGGGCCGCCTTCCCGGAGGTCTTCGCCAGTGGCGGCTTCGACATCGTGATCGGCAATCCGCCCTATGTGCGCATGGAGCTGATCAAGCGATTCAAGCCGTACCTGGAAAAGCACTACGTCGTGGCCGGACGACCGCACCGACCTCTACGCCTATTTCTTCGAGCGCGGCGTCGGCGCTGCTGAAGGAGGGCGGGCGGCTCGGCTACATCTCGTCCTCGACCTTCTTCCGCACCGGCTCGGGCGAGAACCTGCGCACGTTCCTCGGCGACAATGTCGCGATCGAGGCCGTGGTCGATTTCGGCGATCTGCAGATCTTCGAGGGCGTCACGACCTACCCGGCCATCCTGACGTTGCGCAAAGGCAACGGGCAGGATGGCGGAAGGATGCGGCGAACTGCGCTTCCTCAAGATGGGCGACGATCTGCCCAAGGACCTCGACGCGGAGTTCGCCGCGAACGCCAAGGCCATGCCCCGCGCGCGGCTCGGCGCCGGCTGCGTGGCAATTCGAGGACGAGGCGCTTGCAAGACTGCGCGACAAGATCGCGAGGGGACGAAAGACGCTCGGCGAGGTCTACGGGGCGCCCCTCTACGGCATCAAGACCGGCTTCAACGAGGCCTTCATCATCGACCAGCGAACACGGGATCGGCTGGTGGCGCGGGACCTGAAGTCGGCCGAGTTGCTGAGGCCGTTTCTGCGCGGCGAGAACATCAAGCGCTGGCGTGATCGAGCCGGAAGGCCTGTACCTCGATCAATACGCCCAAGGGCAAGGTGGACATCGACGCCTATCCGGCGATCCGCGACTGGCTCCTGCCCTTCAAGCGGAAACTGGAGAGCGCGGGCGACCAAACAGGAATGGTTCGAGCTGCAGCAGGCGCAGCTGGCGTATCAGGCCCGACTTCCTCGAGGGCGGCATTGCGCTCCCCGACTTGTCGCAGGGTCCGAAGTTCGCACCGCTCCCCGGTGACCGATTCCTCGTGGCGACTGTCGCGGTCTATTTTCATGATCGTGCGGGGCCCGACCTGCTGCGCGTTTTTGAACTCGAGGAGCAATTCGCTTCGGTATCGATGCTGCACGCGCTGTGCGAACCCGCTGCGTGCGGGGCATCTGGCGCCTGCGCCTCAAGGAGCAGGTCCGTGGCGCAGTTGCCATTGCCGGCGACGACCGAGGAGGAGCGGGTGGACTCTCGGTACGCCTCGCGCCGAGTCAACGTGTGCCCGCCGAAGGCCGAACGGGGCGCGGAGCTGATACAGGCACGGTGCCGAGGTTCGTTCGCTGAACGCGGAGATCGAGATGGCCGAGCGCGAGATCGATGCCGTCGTCTATCGCCTGTTCGACCTCAGTGCAGGCGAGGTCGCGCTGCTCGAAGCGTCGATAGCGGGGCAATACTGAGCTTCTGCCGGGGACGAGCGGCGCCGGCGCTCAGATGCCCGGATACATGCGGCCAGGATTGAGGATGCCGGCGGGGTCGAAGGCGGCCTTGAGGCGGCGCGAGAGCTTCTCGAGGCCGGCCTCCAGGGGCTGGAACACCTCGACCGCGGCGCGCACGTCGGGTGCGGCACGCACGAGGGTTGCATGGCCGCCGTGGGTGGCGATCACCCGGCGCACGTCGGCGGCGCCCGCATCGGTGGTGGGCAGCACCTCGGCCCAGACGAGCCCGCCGGACCAGTCGAAGAAGGCGCGGCATTCCATGTAGGCGGAGATGGCGGCCACCACCTTGGGAGCGGCGGTGGGGGCGGTGGAGATGCGCCAGACCGGCGCGTCGCTCTGCTGCAGGACGCTCAAGCGCCGCAGCTCGGCCCAGAAGCGCAGCGAGGTTGCCCGATCGAGCTCGCTGATCTCGCCGTAGACCTTGAGCAGGTCCTTCAGCCTGCCTTTGCGGTAGGCGACCGACTTGGCGAAGTTCTCGATCCTTATCGCGGTGACGGCCTGCCCCTGACTGGCGAGCGACTGGTCCACCAGCCGGGTTGCCAGCGAACGCTGCAGATGCACCGCGCCCGATACCTCGAAGGGGCTGCCCATCGCGGTGCACAGCACCTCGACCGCGAATTCGTCCGGCAACCCGAAGAGGACGAGCGTGCCCGTATCCTCGGGCGCGGGCAGCACCTTGAAGGTGACCTCGGAGAGCACGGCGAGCGTGCCCCAGCTGCCGGCGAGGCCGCGGCAGAGGTCGTAGCCCGTGACGTTCTTCATGACGCGGCCGCCCGACTTGAAGACCTCGCCGCGCCCGTTGATGCCCCTGATCCCCAGCAGATGATCGCGTGCGGCCCCGACAGCGATGCGCCGGGCGCCCGAGAGGTTGGTGGCGAAGGTGCCGCCGATCGTGCCCTGCCCGGCCTCGCCGCCCGCCAGCGGGCCGAGGTCCAGGGGCTCGAAGGCCAGCATCTGGCCGCGGTCGGCGAGCGCCGTCTCGACCTGGCCGAGCGGGGTGCCGCTGCGGGCCGCCATCACCATCTCGGTCGGCTCGTAGAGGGTGATGCCGCGCATTGCCCTGGCGGAGACGTTGGCCGAGGTCTGCATCGGCCGCCCAATCTTCTGCTTGGAGCCGGCGCCCGACACCTCGAGCGGCGTCTTGGCCGCGGTCGCCTCGGCGAGCACGCTCGCGAATTCGCGCTCGTCGATCGGGCGCATGTGCGAGACGACGGCCACGGCTATACCGCTACGTGGGCGGCCGCACGGCCGTCGAGGGGGAAGACCTTCGCCGGGTTCAGGAGCCACTTGTGGTCGAACACGGTCTTGATGCGCATCTGCAGGCCGAGGTCGGTCTGGGTGAACTGCGCGCGCATGAGGTCACGCTTCTCGAGGCCGACCCCGTGCTCGCCGGTGAGGCAGCCGCCCGAAGCCACGCACAGCTGGAGGATCTCGGCGCCCGCGAGCTCGGCGCGCTCGGCCTGCTCCCGGTCGTTGGCATCGTAGAGGATGAGCGGGTGCAGGTTGCCGTCGCCGGCATGGAAGATGTTGGCGACCTTCAGGCGGTGCTTGTCGCAGATCCCGGAGATCGCCACCAGCACCTCGCCCAGCTTGCCCAGCGGGATCACGCCGTCCATGCAGTAGTAGTCGGAGATGCGGCCGATGGCGCCGAACGCCGACTTGCGCCCCTTCCAGATGGCAGCGCTCTCCGCCTCGCTCTGGCTGATGCGCACCGTCTTCGGGTCGAAGCGCTTGGCGATGGCGGTCACGGCGGCGAGCAGGTCGGCGATCTCCTCGTTCGAACCCTCCACCTCCACGATCAGCAGCGCCTCAACGTCGGTGGGATAGCCGGCCTTGGCGAAGGCCTCGCACACCGTGATGGCCGGCTTGTCCATGAACTCGATGGCAACCGGGATGATCCCCGCCGCGATGATGGCGGAGACGCAATTGCCCGCCGCCTCGCTGGAGCCGAAACCGAGCAGCATGGGGCGCGCCCCCTCGGGCGAGCGCAGGATGCGCACGGTGGCCTCGGTGGCGATGCCGAACTGCCCCTCCGAGCCGACGATGAGCCCCATCAGGTCGTAGCCGGGCGAGTCGAGATGGGCGCCGCCCACGTCGATCACCTCGCCGTCAACCAGGACCATCTTCAGGCCGAGGACGTTGTTGGTGGTGACGCCGTATTTGAGGCAGTGCGCGCCGCCCGAGTTCATGCCGATGTTACCGGCGAGCGTGCAGGCGAGCTGGCTCGACGGATCGGGCGCGTAGAAGAACCCGTAGGGCTTCACGGCGTCGCTGATGCCCAGGTTGGTGATGCCGGTCTCGACCCGGGCGGTCCGGTTGAGCGTGTCGATGTCGAGCAGCCGGCTCATGCGCGCCACGCCGATCACCAGCGCGTCCTCCGAGGGCAGCGCCCCGCCCGAGAGCGAGGTGCCGGCGCCGCGTGCCACCACCTTGATGTCGTTGGCGTAGCAGTAGCGCAGCAGGCGCGAGACCTCCTCGGTCGAGGTGGGGAGCGCGACCGCCAGCGGCAGGCAGCGGTAGGCTGTGAGCGCGTCCGTCTCGTAGGCGCGCCGGCCCTCCTCGTCGGAGATGATGGTGCCGGCCGTGACGAGCCGCCGCAGGTCGGCGACGATCGAGTTGCGCTGGCGCACGATCGCATGATCTGGCTCAGGCAGTGCCAAGGACATGGCCGATCCCCGGATGGCATTCTCCCTGCGGGCTTGCGGGGCAGCCTCTGCGGACGCCCTCGCCGCCTGCGGGACCTATGTTATATCACAATCCGCATCCGCGTCCCGCGAAGGTCGGGGGAAACCGCGGCCCGCGCGCCGGCGTTTTGCAGTCTCGGGGGAATGTCGAGGGAGAATCGACCAGCATGTCACGCCATTGCAAGCTCATTCGGGGAAGGATTGCGGGCATCGCCCTTGCCGCCTGCGCCCTGGCGCTGGGATCAGCCGGCGCACCGGCGCAGGAGGGCAATGCCGAGGAGGGTGCGGAGGTCTTCAAGAAGTGCCGCTCCTGTCATGACGTGGGCCCGGATGCGAAGAACAAGCTGGGCCCCCAGCTCAACGACATCATCGGCCGCCAGGCCGGGACCATCGAGAGCTTCAAGTATTCCCCGGCCAACGTGGAGGCGGGCACCAAGGGGCTCGTGTGGACCGAGGAGAAGCTCTTCAAGTACCTCGAGGATCCGCGGGCCTTCATGCCAGGCACGATCATGGCCTTTGCCGGCCTCAGGGACGCGCAGGACCGCCGGGACCTGATCGCGTACCTGAAGAAGTTCTCGAGGAAGTAGGTGAGGTGGTGAGTGCGGGGCGGGATGTAAGCCGTGTCGATTTCCATTTTCGCGGTGAAGATCCCGGATAACCGAGGCCCCGACCTGCGGCTGGGGCCTCGGTTTCCGGGAACGCCTATGCGAGGGTCATGATCTCGGTGATCATTCCGACGCTCGATGCGGAGACCGGCCTCGCCCAGACGCTGGCGGCGCTGGTGCCGGCGGCCGTCGACGGCCTCGTAAGGGAGGTGATCGTCATCGACGGCGGCTCCAGCGACGCAACCGGCGCCATCGCCGAGGAGGCGGGCGCGACCTTCGTCGTGAAGAGCGGCGGGCGTGGATACCAGCTGGTGGCCGGGGCGCACCGGGCGCGCTTTCCCTGGCTCCTGTTCCTGCATGCCGACACGGTTCTGGAACCGGGCTGGGAGCGCGAGGCCTCGATCTTCATGGCGGCCATCGACAAGGGCAAGCGGCCGCTCTGCGCTGCCGCTTTCCGGTTCGCGCTCGACGATGCGGGCTCGAGGCCACGGCTGCTGGAGCGTCTGGTGGCGCTCAGATGCGCGCTGCTGCGTCTGCCCTACGGCGATCAGGGGCTGCTCATGCCGCAGCTGCTCTATGCCGAGATCGGCGGCTACGCCTCGCATCCGCTGATGGAGGATCTCGATATCGCGGTGCGGCTCGGCCGCCGGCGTCTCGCCATGCTGCGGTCGCGCGCGGTGACTAGCGCCGCGCGCTACCGGCGCGACGGCTACCTCAAGCGCTCGATGCGCAATCTCCTGTGCCTGCTGCTGTACTTCCTGCGGGTGCCCCCCGGCGTCATCCGCCGCGTGTACCGCTGAGCAGTGGCTTCCCTCTCCCCGCCTGCGTACTCAACGAGGCCGCAAGGCAAAGCTGCCTCTCACGGCTGACGGCGGCAACGAGGCTTGGCCAGGCGCCCGAAATTCGCATATCAATGGATTGCCAAACCATGCCTGGGAACCCAGGCGACCTGCAGGGAGGACATTTGCCATGCACGCGACCCGGCGAACGTTTCTGACCGGGGCTGCTCGCCTCGACGGCTGCCGCCGCGGCGCCGCGCGGCGCGCCGGCACAGGGCGCCGAGGAGCTCAAGCTCGCCACCTTCGTGCCGCCGAGCCACATCATCTATGCCAGGGTGCTCACGCCGTGGGCGCAGGAGCTGGCGACCAAGAGCAGCAACCGGCTGACCGTGCGGTTCTTCCCCTCGATGCAGCTCGGCGGCAGGCCGCCCGAGCTCTACCGCCAGATGCTGCAGGGCATCTCCGACATCTGCTTCACGCTGCCGGGCTACACCTCGAACGACTTCCCGATGATGGCGCTGACCGAGCTGCCGGGCATGGCCAACAGCGCCGAGGACGGCACCAAGAAGCTGTGGGACCATTTCGAGCGCTTCCTCGCCCGCGAGTACCAGGGCGCCAAGCTGCTGATGCTGTGGAACTCCGACACCGCCAGCATCATGAGCAAGAGCAAGCCCGTGCGCGTGCTGGAAGACCTGAAGGGCATGAAGGTGCGCACGCCGTCGGCGGCGCAGTCGGCCCAGATCGAGGCGCTCGGCGCCATCCCGATCGACATGCCGGCGGGGCAAATCTACAACGCGCTCGACCGCGGCGTGGTCGATGCCTCGCAGATCCCCATGTCGGCGGCGCTCGACTTCAAGCTGATCGAGGTGGCGCGCTACTTCACGGTCAACGCCCCGCTCGGGCGCTCGCCGTTCCTGGTGGCCATGAACCGGGCCCGCTACGACAAGCTCGCCCCCGACCTGAAGAAGCTGATCGACGATACGACGGGCCTGAGCCTCAGCCTCAAGGGCGCCCAGACCTACGACACCCAGAACACCCAGGCGATCGAGGCGGTCAAGAAGGACCGCGAGCTGATCACGCTCTCGACCGAGGAGCACCAGCGCTGGCTGCAGGCGTTCCGGCCGCTGATCAACCGCAAGGCCGAGGAGGGCGAGAAGGCCGGCCTGCCGGCGCGCGGCCTGCTCACCAGCTACGGCGTGCTTTCGTAGCTTTCGTAGGTTGGGTCAAGCGAAGCGCAGACCCAACAGCTCGCGTCGTGTTGGGTCTTGCGCTAACGCTCGACCCAACCTACAATCGGGGGTGAATCCGATGGAGCCGTTCGGTCGCGTTTTGCGCCTCATGGCGCTCGGCGGCGGCATCGTTCTGATGCTGCTGATGGGATACACCGTGCTCGACGTGGTGCTGCGCTACGGCTTCAACAGGCCGTTCTCGGGCTCGCTCGAGATCACCGAGTTCGCCATGGCGCTGATCGTGTTCCTCGGCATCGCCTATTGCGGCATCACCGGGGGACACGTGGCGGTGGATATCCTCGAACGGCCGCTGCAGCGCCCGGCGCTACGGTTCGTGCCGGTGCTGCTCACTCTGGCAAGCGCGCTGCTGTTCGCGGCCATCGCCTGGCTCACAGCGGCCGAAGCGCTGACCTCGATGCACCGCGTCTCCAACATGGTGCGCTGGCCGCATTGGCCGTTCCAGCTGACCGTGGCCATCGGGTCGGCAATGTACGCCATCGTTCTCCTGCTGCAGACCATCGACATCCTGCGCGGCAAGACCGAGGGATCGGCCGATGACGCGCGGTGACATCGTCGGCCTGATCGGCATTGTCGCGCTGCTCGCCCTGATGGCGCTGCGCATGCCGATCGGCATCGCCATGCTGCTGGTCGGCATCGTCGGCTTCGGCTATCTCAACGGCTTCCAGCCGGCGCTGGCGGCGCTCGCCACCTATCCTTACGCCTACGCCGCCGTCTACGACTTCGCGGTCATCCCGCTGTTCGTGCTGATGGGCAACCTCGGCTCCGTCTCCGGCATGGCGCGCGACCTCTACACCGCCGCCTACGCCTGGATCGGGCATTGGCGCGGCGGGCTTGCGCATGCGACCATCCTCGCCTGCGCCGGCTTTGCCGCGGTTTCCGGCTCCAGCGTCGCCTCGGCGGTCACCATGGGCAAGGTGTGCCTGCCGGAGATGCGGCGCTACAAGTACGACCACCGCCTGTCGACCGGCACCATCGCCGCCGGCGGCACGCTCGGCATCCTCATTCCGCCGTCCACCGCCTTCGTCATCTACGGCCTGCTCACCGAGCAGTCGATCGGCAAGCTGCTGCTGGCCGGCATCCTGCCCGGGCTGCTGCTGACCGGAATCTTCATGATCACGGTGGCGATCTGGATGCGGTTTCGCCCGCATTACGGGCCGCCCGGCCCGCGCGCCGAGCTGGCGCGAGCGGCGCCAGAGCGTACTGGGCGCCGGCCCGATGATGCTGGTTGTGCTCGTCAGCATCGGCGGCATCTATCTCGGCGTCTTCACGCCGGCGGAAGCGGCGGCCGTTGGCGCGGCGCTCGCCTTCCTCTACGCCCTGTGGCGCCGCTCGCTCGGCGGCGGCAACCTCGCCGAGATCCTGGTCGACTCCGTGCGCACCACCGCGCTGGTGTTCCTGATCCTGATCGGCGCCCTGGTGTTCGGCCCGTTCCTGGCGCTCTCCGGCCTGCCCGAGAACATCGCCAAGATGCTGGCCGGCCTGGAGGTGCCCCGCCTCGTCATCCTGATCATCATCCTTTCCGTCTACATCGTGCTCGGCACCTTCCTCGAGGGCTTCTCGATGCTGGTGCTGACCCTGCCGATCGTGATCCCGATCATCCAGGCGCTGGGCTACGACCTGATCTGGTTCGGCGTCGATCATGGTGATCGTGCTGGAGATGGGGTTGATCGACCCGCCGGTCGGCATCAACGTGTTCATCGTCAAGGGCCTGGTGCCCGACGTGCCGATGAGCCAGATCTTCGCCGGCGTGCTGCCGTTCTGGTTCGCCATGATGGTGTGCATTGCCATCTTGATCGCCTTCCCCGAGATCGCTCTCGTCATCCCCAACACCATGATCAGGTGACACTCACTAGCGCAGGAGCCGTCCCAGAGATTTGGCTGGCTATTCTTCCCGCAAGCCCGCCTTGCGTAGGCCCTCCATTTGCAGCTCCTTCATCCACTGGTGGCGGAAAAAAGCTTGCTGCTGGACAGCTGCGAGTGAAGCGCCGGGCTGGTGCTTGAGGAGCTCGGCGATCTCGACCTGGGCCTCGTCGGTGCGACCAAGCTGGGCAAGGGAAATGGCGACGTACCTGCGGGCGATATTCGACTGCGGAAAGAGTACCAACGCGCGCCTGCCGGCGCGGATGGACTCCTCGAAGCGGCGCGCCATGTAAAGTGCGAACGAGAGGATTGTGAAGGTGAAGGTCGCCGCCTTCTTGCTGTCGAGCGGGTTCATGCGGCAGGCTGCTTCGCATTGGGCGATGGCCTTGTCGCTCTCGCCGCATTTGACGTAGACCGCGGCGGCCCGATTGCGCACGAAGACGGAATTCGGATGCACCATGACCGCCTGATTTGCCAGCTCCAACGCCTCCTCGAAGCGGTTCGACAATACGCCGTAGGTGAACGCCGCGCTCGCAAGGCAGGTGCTGTTGTCCGGCCCTGCCGCCAGAGCGCGACCGGCGAGCCGGAAAGCCTCATCGACTCCGCGAGACCAGCTCTCGTGCCAGCCCTGTATGGTGCGACTGTTGATGCTGTCAGTCAGGGTACCTAGAGCCTCGGCATACTCGGGGTCCACGTCGATGGCCTTGCCCAACAACACTTGGGTGCGCTTGTACTCGACGTCGGTTTGCCCGAACCAGGCCGGCAGCGCGCGCAGGTAGAAGTCGTAGGCGGTCAGACTATTTGTCGGCTTGGCGCGCGCGCGCCTGATCTCTGCGTCCCGCACGTTTTCTTCCGCTGCAGAGACGATCCGCTCCGTGATCTCGTCCTGCAAGGTGAAGATGTCCCTCAGATCGCCCTCGTAGCGGTCGGCCCAGATGTGGGCGCCGGTCTCGGTCTCTATCAACTGGGCCACGATCCGCACCCGGGTGCCGGACTTGCGCACGCTGCCCTCGACCACGTAGCGCACGCCGAGCTCGCGGCCGATCTGCTGCACGTCGGCGGACCGGACCTTGTAGATGAAGCTCGATTGGCGCGCGATCACGAACAGCCAGCGTACGCGCGACAGGGCCATGAGAATGTCGTCGACCATGCCGTCCGCAAAATACTCCTGCTCGGGATCGCCGCTCATGTTGGTGAACGGCAGCACGGCGATCGAAGGTCGGTCGGGGAGCGACAGGAGCACCGCGCTCGTCACCGACGCCGGATCGGACCTGACCTCTGATCCCGGCCGTGCCGCGTGAGATTTGCGCAGCTCGGCGGCGAGCGCCCTTGTGGCCGGGTCTGGCTCCACGGTCAGCTCGTGCTTCAGAAGCGCAGCGACATCCTCGTAGTGCTTGAGCGCGTCCGCCCTGCGCCCGCAGGCGGCCAGTGCGCGTATGACCAGCCGATGCGCGTCCTCGCGCAGACTGCTGACCGCGATTGCCCGTTTGGCAACTCTGAGCGCCTGCTCGTGGTTGCAGGCCTCGAGCTCCTGCTCGCCGAGCTTGACCATGGCATCGAGCGCCAGCCCTTCGAGGCGCTGGCGCTGGACATCCAGCCATTCGGTCCAGGCCTCCTCCGAGATCGCGACGTCGGCCAGTAGAGACCCCGTATAGAGATCGACCGCACGGTTCAGGCCATCCCGGCTGCCGTCGGCGAGCAGCCCCTCGAACCGCGCCACGTCGCTCGCGATCACGCCCGGCTGGAGGGAGACTGATTCGCCACTGGTGATGAGCACGTCGTCGCCCAGGACGCGGCGCAGCCGGGTGAGGGCCTGGCGCAGGTTCTGCCGAGCCTGGGCATCGAAGTGCGAGCCCCACAGCAGGGCCATCAGCTTTTCGCGGCTGTGCGCTTGCGGGGCCGCGCAGGCCAGAAAGGCGAGCAAGGCGGCCAGCTTCCTGATGCTCAGGTCGATGGGTCCATCCGGCCCGCTCAGCTCGAAGCGGCCAAGCACCGAAAGCTGAAAAGTGGGCTTTGGCACAGTGTCCATACCCGCTCCAGGGAGAAACCCGCTAACTGTCTTCGTACCACATTCTGCAATTGTCACGCCCCTGTCACGGCTAACCGCCGCGGGAGGTCACGGCAACCAGGCGAGCTGGGGTCTCCAAAGCACGAAATCAGGAGCCGGGTGCCGTGAATCGACCCAAATCAGCCCTCGCCGCCCTTGTACTTTCCGTCGTGATTGTGGCGCCGACCGCCGCACAGCAGGTGCCCCTCACGCCCCAACCCCCCATGAGCGAATTCTGCTCGGGTTGCTTCGCCTACCTCGAATTTCCGCCGCTGGCCGAAGCCGAGGCACCCTCCGGCCCAGCCTACACACGCCAGGACGCACCAGCGCCCACCGCGGCCAAACGGGAGAATCCGATCGCGAAGCCAGCGCTGGGCCTGGTTGCCTCCGCCGAGCGGTGATCGCACCCGCAATCACGCACAAGGATTGGTACCCATGACCATGCACGCGCACCTCCTGCCGGCCGAGGCAGCCAGCACAACGCGTCTCCATTGGCGCATTCCGGGTCCAGCACTTCCTTTGCTGCGAGGATCGCTGACTGGATCACAACCGCGGCAGGCTACTACACCGCAGCGGCCGACTACGAGCAGCTGTTCAGGTTGTCAGACGCCGAACTGCAGCGGCGCGGGCGCTCGCGCGCCACCCTCGCCTGGGACATCTGCCAAGCGTGTGACCGCGCCAACGTCTTATGACTACTGTGAGCCATAGCGACTCGCGACGCGATACTGGCGGGAGGAATTTGACATGCGCAGGGGCTGGCCGACTGCTCTTCTCGCAGCGCTGACAGCGGTGACCATTGGATGTTTGGCGGCCATGGGATACGTGTTGCTCGCCCATGCGCAGGATGGAATGCCGTCGGCGCGAAGGCTTGCCGCCATGAAGGCGGACTACAAGCGCCCGCCGGCGCGCCCGATTGAAAATCAGGCGCTGGTCGATCTCGGCCGAGTCCTGTTCTGGGATCCGCGGGTATCGGCGTCCGGCAAGACAGCGTGCGCCAGCTGCCACTACCCCTATCTCGGCTGGGGTACGACCGAGCCGAAGAGCCGCAACGATTCGGGCAAGCTCACGTCCCGCCGGTCGCAGCCGCTGATCGGCATCGGGCACACCGTGGGGCCCATTGGTTGGGATGGGCGCAGCGCGACACTCGAGGCCCAGGCCAAATCATCGATCGCGACTGGCTCCATGTCGATGCGTGAGACCGACGCCCCCGTGAAGGTGGAGGTGATCGAGGAGCGAATACGCTCCATCCCCGACTATGTCGCGATGTTCAATGCTGCGTTGCCCGGCACGTCGATCAACATCGACGCTATCGCCAAGGCGATCGCTGCCTACGAACGGACAATCGAACCCGGCATCGCCCCCTTCGACCGCTGGATCGAGGGCGACGAAGACGCGATCTCGCAATCGGCCAAGCGCGGCTTTGTCCTTTTCAACGACAAGGCCGAATGCTTCCTCTGCCACAGCGGTTGGCGCTTCACCAACGACAGCTTTCACGACATCGGCGTTGCGACCAAGGACCTCGGGCGCGGGCGCCAGATCAAGGGGGACGTCCTTATGCAGTACGGCTTCAAGACCCCGACGCTGCGCTCGGTGGCGCTGCGTCCACCCTTCATGCACGATGGGTCTGCACTCGACTTATTTCAGGTCATGAAGCACTACGAGAAGGGTGGCATCGATCGTCCCAGCCGATCGCCCCTTGTGAAGCCTATTCCACTATCCGACCAAGAACGGCGCGATTTGATCGCCTTCATGGAGACATTGACCGGCATGCCGGAAGCCGAGGCGCCCCCGAAGCTGCCGGACGCCCCTCGCTGAAGACAACAAATGAACACCGAGTAGACGCGTCACATCACCTGACCCGTTTACGTTCTAATTTTCCAGGGGAACGTCAGGTCCTGGCACACAACCTCCGGCCCAGGTTCGTCAGGTTCCGGGGCATGCCTGGCTTTGGCGGGCATGCGTGTTGGGCCGACAGCGAGACCCTGCTTAGGATTCAGGCCCGGTCGCGCGGGGTCAGACCCGGGTGTGACCCGGTCTCAACGGTCCTGGGGCGTGACGTCGGTGCTGCTGGCGAAGGCGCGCAGCATGCTGGCCTGGCGCTGCAGCTCGTCGAGGCGAGAGTTCAGCACGTCGCGCATGCTGATCATGCCGATCAGCCGCTTCTCGTGCTCGACCGGAAGGTGGCGAATGTTGCGCGCCAGCATGGTCGATGCGACCTGCGCCACGTTGTCCTCGGGCGAGCACGTGATCACGGCCTTGGTCATGAGGGCCGAGACCGGCATGCCGTGCAGGTCGCTCTTGTGGACGGACAGGCCATAGGCAATGTCGCGCTCGGAGATGACCCCCTCGAACAGCTGCCCATCGCTGCTCACGATGGCCGCGCCGATGCGCTTCTCGCGCAGGAGCTGCGACAACGCAGCGATCGTGTCCGTCGGCTTGACGGTGACGACGGTGCGGCCCTTCACTGCCAGAATGTCGGCGACTTTCATGATCGAGCTCCGGGTGATTTCCGCGAGCGATTCCCCCCATCCCGCCGGCAACCTTAGCGGGAGGCACGCACGGCCGGAAGCCGGATATGCACGGCCGGGCGAAAGGTGCATCACAGGAGCACGCGGTTTCTCCACTCCGCGTATCACTGGAGTCTCTACGCGAGGACACCGCGGATTACGGCCCTCCGGGCCTAACTGCCCTCCGCTGCTGCGCTCCCTCGCGGCGCGAAGCTCAGCGGCGTTGCCTACTCCCGGTAGAGGCAGGTCGAGCGATACGTCGAGCAGCGCGCAACGGCGATGGAGGCTTCCCCGCGCCTTGGCTGGCTTCGATGGCAAATCAATGCGCGACGCAGCATCACATGTGCGTGACCCGCGGATGGGCGGTCTTGGCCGTGTCGTCTACCAGTGCGAAGCCGTTGGCTTCATCTGCAACAGGCAATCGGAGGAGTGGTGCCAATGCGGAGCATATCACGTCGTGGGTTCGTCATTTCAGCGGCGACAGCCGGCGCCGCCTTCGGGCTCAACCGGCCGCTGGAGTTCGTCGGAACGGCCTTCGCCCAGCGCGCGCCGGGAGCCGCCGACGTCACGAAGTTCAAGGTCGGGGACGTCGAGGTCATCCAGATGTTCGACGGCATGTGGGAGAAGGCGCACGATCCCGCATGGGTGAAGAACGCTCCACTTGACGACGTGAAGGCAGCGCTCAGGGCCGGCGGGGTGACGCGATGCGCACGTGCCAATCCCCTTCACCATTACGGCTATACGGACGGGAAGCGGAATAGTGTTGTTCGAATTCGGGCACCGGCGCGCAGCTGTTCCCGACGGCCGGTCATCATCACCAAGAACAATCTGTGGCAGGCGGCCGGCATCGACCCGGCTCAGGTCGCCCACGTCGTGATGACGCATTTGCATCCGGATCACATCACCGGGCTGATGGCGCCGGAAACCAACGCGCCAATCTTCCCCAACGCGCAAATCCACATTCCGGCGGCCGAGTACAAGTTCTGGAGCAATCCGGAGATCAAAGGTGGCGCCGCGCCACGCATTCAGGCGGTATTCCCGGGCTGGAAGAACATCCGCCAGTTCGAGGGTGACGTTGAAGTCGTGCCGGGAGTTCGGGCAGTTGCCACGAACGGTCATACGCCGGGTCACACCAGCTACCACATCGGCTCAGGCAGCCAGCAACTTATTGTGCTCGGCGACATAACCAACATGCCGGCGCTGTTCCTGCGCAATCCGGACTGGATCGTGGCTTTCGATGCCAATCCGGCGATGGCCAACGACACCAAACGCAAGTTGTTCGACCGCGTGATCGCTGACAAGGTGACCGTCACCGGGTACCACTACGGTGTCCCGGGCGCCGGCACCATTGCCAAAGACGGCAACAGCTACGTCTTCACGCCTGTGAAGGCCTGAGCGCCGGCAGGCGCGGTTGACGATGGCCACACCGCGCCGGATGGAGACGAGCGGAGGGGCGCCGCGCCGTCGTGCGGCGCCTTTTCGCTGGCGCCTGGTGGTGATGGTGAAGGTGCCGGTGGCGGGGCGGGTCAAGACGCGGCTCGCGGCCGAGCTCGGCGTCGCTGCCGCGGTGCGCTGCGCGCGGGTGTGCGCGGCGGCCGTGCTGCGGCGGGTCGGGATGGACGCGCGGTGGCTGACGACGGTTGCGGTGACGCCCGATGGCGGGTGCCGCAGCCCGGCGTGGCCGCGCCGTCTGGCGGTCTTGCCGCAGGGGGGCGGTGACCTCGGATCGCGCATGCAGCGCATCTTCGATCGCGCCGGGCCGGGCCCCGTGGTGATCGTCGGCACCGACCTGCCGGATATCGCGCGGGCCCATGTTGCAGCCGCCTTCCGCCTGCTCGGGGGTCACGCGGCGGTGCTCGGGCCAGCCACCGACGGCGGCTACTGGCTGATCGGAATGGCGCGCCGCCCGCGCGTGCCGCGCCCGTTTGGCGGCGTGCGCTGGTCCGGCCCGCACGCGCTGGCCGATACCCTCGCCAATCTGCGCGGCCGCCCGGTCGCCTGCGTGGCGACGCTGTCGGACGTGGATACGCCGGCCGACCTTGCGCGCTGCGCCGCCTCAGTCGGCCGCGTGGTGCGGCGTCTGTGAGCGTGCGCAGACGTACAGCGGTCTGCGAATTTATTGGACGCGGCGGAACAAGCGGGTATCATCTTCCCACGCCCTTTTTGCGGGGGATGCGGGAAAATGGTGCACGCTACGCCACAGTTCACGCCCGGCCAGCTCATCGAATCCGGGCGCCGGGCCGAGGCGGAAGGCAGGCTCGACCTGGCGGTCCAGTTCTACCGCCACCTCACCGAGCATTTCTCCGAGGCGGTGGAGGCGGCCGAGGCGTACGGCGCACTGGGTCGCATCGGCACGGTGCGCCCCCGCCCTCCGATCTGGGGCGGCGCCGCAGCGCCCAGGCGGGCAGCGCGGGCTGTGGCGCCCGGCGGACGCCCGGCGTGACCACTATCGCATCGGCCGGGCGCTCACGGTGCTGTTCGGTGTCATCGGCTGGCTGTTGGCCCTGGGCGGCCCTTGCGTTGCGCCGGCATATGTCCACATCGGGGTAGAGCGCGCGGGGCTGCCGCCCGTCGATCTCGTAGCGATGGTTGGCATCTCGGCGGCCCTCTCCATTGCGGGCTTTGCCATGGTCCTCGCTGCACGACTTGCGCGGGCGCAGTTCGACCAGGCCAACGCGACGCGCGAGCTCTTGGCGCTCGAGCGCGCCAAGCTGGGCCTGGATTAGGTTTCAGGTGTCAGGTTTCAGGTTTGGGGCCGATGCGCCAAACATCTCTCGTTCCTGAAACCTGACACCTGAAGCCTGGGTTCACATATGAATAGGGCGCTTGTCGACCGCGAGTGCCGCTTCCTTCACCGCCTCCGTCAGCGAGGGGTGGGCGTGGCAGGTGCGAGCAAGGTCCTCCGCCGAGCCGCCGAACTCCATGACGACGGCCGCCTCAGCGATCATCTCGCTCGCCGCGGGCGCAATCATGTGCACGCCGAGGATGCGATCGGTCCCGGCATCCGCCAGGATCTTGACGAAGCCCTCCGTGGTCCTGTTGACCTTGGCGCGGGCGTTGGCGGTGAGCGGGAACTTGCCGACGGCGTAGGCGGTGCCGGCGGCCTTCAGCTCCTCCTCGGACTTGCCGACGCTGGCGACCTCGGGGAAGGTGTAGATGACGTTGGGGATCACGTCGTAGTTCACGTGACCCGCCTTGCCGGCGAGGAGCTCGGCCACCGCGATGCCCTCGTCCTCGGCCTTGTGCGCGAGCATGGGGCCGGCGATTACGTCGCCGATCGCGTAGATGCCGGGCACGCTGGTCTGATAGTGCGCGTCGACGACGATGCGTCGGCGGTTGTCGAGGTTGACGCCCAGCGCCTCCAGGCCCAGGCCCTCGGTGTAGGGCACGCGGCCGATGGCGACCAGCACCACGTCGGCATCCACCTGCGTCGCCGCGCCGGCGCCGTCGGCCGGCTCGATAGTCACGCGGTGGCCGGCGCCGTTGCGGTTGACAGCCGTCACCTTGCTGGCGAGCTTGAAGGTCATGCCCTGCTTGCCGAGGATGCGCTGCACCGTGCGCCCGACCTCGCCGTCGATGCCGGGCAGCACGCGGTCGAGGAACTCCACCACCTGCACCTCCGTGCCCAGCCGCCGCCATACCGAGCCCAGCTCCAGGCCGATCACGCCGGCGCCGATCACCAGCATGCGCTTGGGCACCTGCTCGAGGGAGAGTGCGCCGGTGGAGGAGACGATGGTCTCCTCGTCGATGTCGACGCCCGGCAGCCGCGCCGCGTCCGAGCCGGTGGCGATGACAATGCTCTTCGTCTCCAGCGTCTGCGCGCCGCCGGCGGCCAGCCGCACCTCGACCTTGCCGGGCGCGGCGATGGTCGCGGCGCCGTGGACGGTGTCGATCTTGTTCTTCTTCAAGAGGAAGGCCACGCCGTCGACGTTGCCCTTCACGCCCTGGTCCTTGAAGGCCAGCATCTTGGCCAGATCGAGCTTGGGCGGCGGCAGCTCGATGCCCATGGCGCCGAGGCTGTGCCCGGCCTCCTCGTAGCGCTCCGAGGCGTGCAGCAGCGCCTTCGACGGGATGCAGCCGACGTTGAGGCAGGTGCCGCCGAAGGTCGCCCGCTTCTCCACCACCGCCACCTTGAGCCCCAGCTGCGCGGCGCGGATGGCGCACACGTAGCCGCCGGGCCCGGTGCCGATCACGATCAGGTCGTACGTCATCTGCGAGATAGCTCTCCTATTTCAGCAGCGCGACGAATTCTTCGACCATGAAGCCAGCGTCCGCGATGATGCCCCTGAGCGTGCCAGGCTTGACTTGGCGATGGTCGGGCACGACCACCCATGCAGCGGGATTGTTCCGGCGCAAGATCATGTGACTGCCCTTCTGCCGCACAAACGTAAATCCCGCTCGCTCCAATGCGGCACGCACCTTGCGGCCGGATAGATCGGACGGAAGCTTGGTCACTTCAACCGGCTTCGATCTCTACGAACTCTTTGCCTGCTCTGTGGGGACCGGCTCCCCGGCGTCGCGAAGCGCCTCAACGTAGAGCTCGATCGCTTCGCGGATGTTGGCCATGGCCTCACCGCGCGTGTCACCCTGGCTGTGGCAGCCGGGCAAGGCAGGCACGCTTGCGGAAAAGCCGCCGTCGTCTTCCTGCTCCAAGACAACCGTGTAACGCATGGTGCAAGGCCTTTGCTGTAGCCCGTGCATCGGATTGGGCAAGAGAATGTAAGACGTCGCAGGCAATAACGCCATCTCTCCTTACTTGGGTGCTCGGGTCCTAGAAGTGCCGGCAGATGTGCTCGACGCATATGTCGAGCGACTTGGCCGTCGTGTCCAGAATTTCGTGCCCGCCGCGCTCGGCCTCGTCGCGAAGGAACCTGGCCCAGCTCAGCATCGTCGGATTCGCCAGATCGGGTTGGTTGCGCTCAGCAACGAGCCGATGCGTCCTCGTTGCGTCGTCGCAGTCAACGAGGATGATGCGATATTGGATAAGACCGGCGGCCTCAACCGCTTCCTTCAGGAAAGCGATGCGTGTCTGTCCCTCAAGCAAGACATTGCGTCCGCTGCGCGCCGACGGGGCAAGCCGGTGCATCCATTCGACGGTCTTCGCCCGCTGCCAGCCCTCACCAGAGCCGTACTCCGCGATCATCTGCTCGACGGTAGGCACGCCGACCGAATCGAAGAAGTGGACCTCTATCTCTCCACGCCGTCGCGCGGCGATCGCCCGCGCAAGCGTCGTCTTTCCGGCACCCGACGCGCCCGTGAGAACGACCAGCGACATCACTCTGCGGCGCTTCGGCTCAGCCGATAACGATTCGCCAGATCCTCGACCTTCTGCGTTTCGATTTGAATGCGCGTCGAGTCGGGGCAGAAGTCGATCTCGTGCCCAAGATCGTCCAGGTTCCATCCGAAGGTGTGTCCATACTCGCCGACTGCGACGGTCCTGAAATAGGCTTCGTCCTTCAGTGGTTCGAAGACCGGTCCGCGTCCAATCAGCTCGGTGAGATCGTATTCGCCGGAAAGGCCGTCATCGAAGGTGACGCGCAAGACCGGGTAGCGCACGACCTCGACGCTCTTGATCCGATAGGTTTTTCTTCGGTTCATTCCTCGATCATGCCTCCCTGGTAGCGCAGCGCGCGGATCTCCTGCCAGACGTGGGCCACCTCCTCGCGATGCGCAGCCAGCCACTTCTGCACCGCCCTGAGCTTCGCCCGCGGAAGCGATCCTTCCAGCAGGTCGCCTGTCACGATGGAGATCATAGCCTCATGCTCGGCAAGTATCGCGTGCAGATGCGGCGGCAGATGGTCCTTTGGATAGATGATGATCCGAACTCCGGCGACAAGGGCAATTGTCGGCATTGGATGTCCCTACCTCATCGTCGCCGCTTTCTCTGGCTAAGGCCTCACAAATCCAGCACGAACCGCTGCGGGTCCTCCAGGCACTCCTTGACGCGCACCAGGAACGTCACGGCGTCGCGGCCGTCGACGATGCGGTGGTCGTAGCTCAGCGCGAGGTTCATCATCGGGCGGGCCACGATCTGGCCGTTCTTGACCACGGCGCGCTCCTCGATGCGGTGCATGCCGAGGATGCCCGACTGGGGGGCGTTGAGGATCGGCGTGGAGAGCAGCGAGCCGAACACGCCGCCGTTGGTGATGGAGAAGGTGCCGCCCTGCATGTCCTCGATGGAGAGCTTGCCGTCGCGGGCGCGGCGGCCGAAGTCGGCGATCGCCATCTCGATCTCGGCGAGCGACATGCGGTCGGCCTCACGGACCACCGGAACGACGAGCCCGCGGTCGGTGCTGACGGCCACGCCGATGTGGTAGTAGTTCTTGTAGACGATGTCGTCGCCGTCGATCTCGGCATTGACCGCCGGCACCTCGCGCAGGGCCTGGATGCAGGCCCTGACGAAGAAGCCCATGAACCCCAGGCGCACCTGGTGGCGCTTCTCGAACAGGTCCTTGTACTGGGACCTCAGGTTCATGATGGCGCTCATGTCCACGTCGTTGAACGTGGTGAGCATGGCTGCGGTGTTCTGCGCGTCCTTGAGGCGCCGCGCGATGGTCTGGCGCAGGCGCGTCATGCGCACCCGCTCCTCGCGCGCCGCATCGTTGGGCGGCGAGGGCGCGCGCATCTGCGTGACCGGAACCGGCGCCGTGGACATCGGCGCCGGGGCGGCAGGAGCCGGAGTTGCAGCGGCTCTCGCGGCGGCCGCCACGGCGTCCTCCTTGAGGACCTGCCCGCGCCGGCCCGAGCCCTGCACCTCGGCGTCCGCGATGCCCGCCTCCTCCATTACCCTGCGCGCCGCGGGCGCGGGCGGCATGCCGCCGTTGCCGGCAGGCGCCGGCGCGGCATCCTTCGGTGGAGCCTGGGGCGAAGCCTGGGCCGCCCTGGCTGGCGCTGCGGGGGACTGCGGTGGCGCAGAGCGGGCGGGCTCGGCCGCGGCGCCCGCGCTTTCGGCGATGGAGCCCAGCACCGAGCCGATGCCGACGGTTTCGCCCTGCTCGACCTTGATGTCGGAAAGCACGCCCGCGGCCGGAGCGGGCACCTCGACGGTCACCTTGTCCGTCTCCAGCTCCACCAGCGGCTCGTCGACCCTGACGGCATCGCCGGGCTTCTTGAACCACTGGCCGACGGTCGCCTCGGTCACCGACTCGCCGAGCGCCGGCACCTTGATCTCGATGGTCATCCTCGCCTCACCGTCTCAGGACGCGAGCGCCTGCTCGACGAGCGTCTTCTGCTCCTGATTGTGCTTGATCGCCTGGCCAGTGGCGGTTGCCGCCGAGGGCTTGCGCCCCGCGTAGCGGGCACGCGTGGCGGAGATCGAGGTGTGCTGCAGCACCCATTCGAGGTTCGGCTCGATGTAGTTCCAGGCACCCATGTTCATCGGCTCCTCCTGGGCCCAGACCACCTCCGCATTGGGGAAGCGCGCGAGCTCGGTGACGAGCGCCTTGCCAGGGAACGGATAGAGCTGCTCGATGCGCATCAGGTAGATGTCGTTGATGCCGGCGGCCTCGCGCGCCTCGTAGAGGTCGTAGTAGACCTTGCCCGAGCACAGCACGACGCGCCGCGTCTCGGCGTCGCGGACGAGCTTGGTCTTCTCGTCCTGGCGCGCGTCCGCGTCGTCCCATAGCACGCGGTGGAAGGTGGTGCCGGGCCCCATCTCGGCGAGGTCCGAGACGACGCGCTTGTGGCGCAGGAGCGACTTCGGCGTCATCAGGATCAGGGGCTTGCGGAAGTTGCGGTGCAGCTGCCGGCGCAGGATGTGGAAGAAGTTGGCGGGCGTCGTGCAGTTGGCCACCTGCCAGTTGTCTTCCGCGCTCATCTGCAGGTAGCGCTCGAGCCGCGCCGAGGAGTGCTCGGGACCCTGGCCCTCGTAGCCGTGCGGCAGGAGGCACACGAGGCCCGACATCCTGAGCCACTTGCGCTCGGCGGAGGAGACGAACTGGTCGAACACCACCTGCGCGCCGTTGGCGAAGTCGCCGAACTGCGCCTCCCAAATCACGAGCGCGTTGGGCTCCGCCAGGCTGTAGCCGTACTCGAAGGCGAGCACCGCCTCCTCCGACAGCATGGAGTTGATGACCTCGTAGCGCCCCTGGTCCGGCGCGACGTGCTTCAGCGGCGTGTACAGGCGCTCGCTCTCCTGGTCGACCAGCACGGCATGGCGCTGCGAGAAGGTGCCGCGCTCGCTGTCCTGTCCGGACAGGCGCACGGGGAAGCCCTCCTTGAGCAGCGTCCCGAACGCCAGGTTCTCGGCCATGGCCCAGTCGATGCCGGTGCCGGTCTCCACCATCTCGCGCCGGCGCTGCAGCAGGCGCTGGATGGTGCGGTGCGCGTTGAAGTCCTGCGGGATCGTGGTGATGCGCCGCCCGACCTCTTTCAGCGTGTCGATCGGCACGGCTGTGGCGCCGCGCCGCTCGTCGCCCTCGGCGAGGCTCATCTTGGACCAGCGCCCGTCGAGCCAGTCGGCCTTGTTCGGCCGATAGCCCTCGGAGATCGCGAGCTCCGCGTCGAGATGCGCGCGGAACCGGCCTCGCATGTCCTCGATCTCGGGCGCGGTGACCACGCCCTCCTCGATCAGGCGCTTGCCGTAGACCTCCACTGCGCTCGGATGGCTGCGGATGGCGCGGTACATCAGGGGCTGAGTGAACGCCGGCTCGTCGGACTCGTTGTGGCCGAAGCGGCGGTAGCAGAACATGTCGACCACCACCGGCTTCTGGAAGCGCTGGCGGAACTCGGTGGCGATCTTGGCCACGTGCACCACGGCCTCGGGGTCGTCGCCGTTCACGTGGAAGATCGGCGCCTCCACCATCTTGGCCACATCCGAGCAGTAGGGCGAGGAGCGCGAGAAGCGCGGCGCCGTGGTGAAGCCGATCTGGTTGTTGATGATGAAATGGATCGAGCCGCCGGTGCGGTGCCCCTTGAGGCCGGAGAGGCCGAAGCACTCCGCCACCACGCCCTGGCCGGCGAAGGCCGCGTCGCCATGGATCAGGAGGGGGAGGACGGGCGTGCGCTCACCGGGCTTGCAGCCGTGCTGATCCTGCTTGGCGCGCACCTTCCCCAGCACCACGGGGTCGACGATCTCGAGGTGCGAGGGGTTGGCGGTGAGCGACAGGTGCACGGTGTTGCCGTCGAAGGCGCGGTCCGACGAGGCGCCGAGGTGGTACTTCACGTCGCCGGAGCCCTCCACGTCGTCGGGCTTGAAGGAGCCGCCCTTGAACTCGTTGAAGATGGCGCGGTAGGGCTTGCTCATGACGTTGCCGAGCACGTTGAGGCGCCCGCGGTGCGCCATGCCGATCACGATCTCCTTGATGCCGAGCTGGCCGCCGCGCTTGATGATCTGCTCGAGAGCCGGGATCATGGCCTCGGCGCCGTCGAGGCCGAAGCGCTTGGTGCCCGTGTATTTGACGTCGGCGAACTTCTCGAACACCTCCGCCTCGATCAGCTTGTTGAGGATCGCGCGCTTGCCTTCGGGTGTGAAGGCGATGTGCTTGTCCCGGCCCTCGATGCGCTCCTGGATCCAGGACTTCTGGGCCGGCGCCGTGATGTGCATGAACTCGACGCCGATGTGGCGGCAGTAGGTGCGCTTCAGGAGCTTGAGGATCTCGCGGATGGTCGCGGTCTCGAGGCCCAGCACCTTGTCGATGAAGATCGGGCGGTCGATGTCGGCCTCGGTGAAGCCGTAGAAGTCGGGCCGCAGCTCCCGACCCTTCTTGCGCTCGGCGAGGCCAAGCGGGTCCAGGTCGGCGATCAGGTGGCCCATGGCCCGGTAGGCGCGGATCAGCATGAGCGCGCGGATGCTGTCCTGGGTGGCGCGCAGGGACGCGGCCGGGGAGAGGTCGACGCCGGCGGCGCTGGCGCGGGCCCGCAGCCGCTCGCGGACGTGCTGCTCGGTGGCCTCGTAGTCACCGCCGAGCGCGGCGAGGAGGTCGCGGTCGCCCCCCGTGCCGATCTGCTCCAGAGGCCTTGCCCAGGACGGTCCCCCATGGTCTCCAAATGGGCCGCTGCCGTCCGAGCGCTCCTCCTGGAGGCTCGCGAAGAAGTGCCGCCATTCGTCGCTCACGGAGCCCGGGTTGCGCTCGTACTGCGCCTGCATCTCCTCGATGTAGGCTGCATTGGCACCCTGCAGGAAGGAGGTGCGGGCGAACGCTTCGTTCTTGGGTTGGCGTGTCATGTCAAATCAACTTGGGTTTGGACCGTCGAGCGGGAATTGGCATGCGACGATGGCGCACCGTCACCGGCTGGCAACGGGACCGTCGCGGTACATAAGCGCGCCAGGTCGTTTAGTACAGGGATGTCGACGCCATTTGGTGCGAGAAACCACGTCGCCTCGGGCAATTCCGCCGTACCGCCGCGGGCCTCCCGGCAGACGGCCGGCGGCGTTCAGCATTACATCGCCGTAAGCCGCAGCGTAACCGCGCCGGCGTCATAGTCGCGACATGAACGCGCCTTCCTTGCGTGCCCATTCTCGAGGCATGTGGCGGGGGTCGTCAGAACGGGGACAGACCCACGCCGCGAGCTTCGCGATGAGACACGACGCAATGCGCGACGGGTCTGACCCTGTTCCGCCCGTTTCGTTCGTAGGCACCCGATGTTGGAGGACGCTCCTGTGCGTTTGTTCATTGCTTTGTCATTGTCGGTGGCGCTCGGCGGCGGCGCAATGTCGGCCGAGATCAAGGGCACGTCGCGCATCGATGCGGTCACGGTCTATCCAGCGGGGGCGGAGGTCGTGCGCACGGCGCGCGTGAAGCTCGAGGCGGGGGAGCACACCCTCCTGTTCGCCGAGCTGCCGGCCGACGCCGTCGCCGCCTCGATCCGCGTCGAGGGCAAGGCGACGGGCAAGCTCGAGATCGGCGCCGTCGACACCCGCACCGTGTCCGTACCGCGCGGGGACGACGCGGCGGCGGCAAGCGAGCGCCGGAAGGTCGAGGAGGCCATCGAGAACCTCAAGGACGAGAAGGCCGCCCTGCAGGTCTCCATCCAGGCCGCCGAGACCCAGAAGAAGCTGATCGAGAACCTGACGAAGCTGCCGGCGCACCCGGCCCCGCCAACGGCGCGCCGCGGCGCAGCCCGACTGGGGCCAGCTGTTCGAGCTCATCGGCAAGCGCAGCGCGCAGGCGCAGCAGGCGATCCTCGAAACCGAGCTGAAGGTGCGCGAGGTCGACCGCCGGATCAAGGACCTCCAGGGCAAGCTCGCCTCCCTGGCGCCGACCCAGGATCGGCGCATCGAGGTCAAGGTGTTCGTTGCCGCCGGCGAGGCGCTCGAGGCCGACATGGTGATCCGCTACCAGGTCAGGAACGCCTCCTGGACGCCCTTCTACGATGCGCGCCTCTCCATCGGCACCAAGGCCGAGGCCGCCAGGCTGCAACTCATCCGCCGTGCCTCCATCCGCCAGAATACCGGCGAGGCCTGGGACAACGTCGCCCTGTCGCTGTCCACGGCCCGGCCCACCGCCGGCACCGCCGCGCCGACCCTCCTGCCGCTGATCATCGACTACGAGGCCGATCGGCCCCCGCCTTGCGGCGCCGGCATCGCGCCAGACCGAGTCGACGGCGGCGAGCGCGAGGGCGATGCGACGGTCCACAGCAGAGCGGCGCCGGGCGACAAGGAGGAGACGACAGGAGGGGCCCACGAAGACGTGGCCACAGAGAAGCACGCCAAGGTCGAGGTGCAGGCGTTCCAGGCCGTCTACGGCATCCCCGGGCGCGTCACCGTGCCGGCGACGGGCGAGACGAAGCGCGTGCAGATCGACGAGATGAAGCTCGACCCGACGCTGATCGTGCGCGCGGTGCCCGAAGCTCCAGGACAAGGCCTACCTCTACGCCAAGATCGCCACGGCGCCGGGCAGCCCGCTGCTGCCGGGCCAGGTGTCCCTCTTCCGTGACGCGGTGTTCGTGGGCAACGGCCGCCTGCCGCTGCTGGGTCCCGGCGAGGAGCACGAGCTGGGCTTCGGCGTGGACGACGCGGTGCGCGTCAAGCATGCCGTCGCCGAGGAGAAGCGCAGCGAGAGCGGCATCATCTCCACCTCCAAGACCGACTCCCGCAGCTACCGCATCACCGTCAAGAACCTGCACGAGCGCGCCATCGAGGTGAGCGTGCTCGACCAGCTCCCGGTGTCGCAGCACAACGACATCACGGTGGAGCTGACAGGCAAGACCGCCCCCACGAAGCGCGACGTGGACGGCAAGCGCGGCGTGCTGGCCTGGGAGCTGAAGCTCGCACCCGCCGAGGAGCGCGCGATCGAGTTCGGCTATCGCGCCACCTGGCCTGCCGCCAAGAAGGTGACGTACGGGCAGGGCTCGTGAATTGGGGTCGGACCCCGGCCTACGCCGCGGTAGGCCCGCGGGCCTGACCCACGTGAAATCGTGAAATCGTGAAATCGCCAACTCGCGGATCGAATTCACGAATTCGCGAATAATCTTGGGGTTCCGCTGCCCTTGAACCAACCTACAGCCACGATATGACCCCGCTTCGATGATGCCCGATCCCACACCCACCGTGGCATCGGCACGCTGGTCGTGCCGGCTGGCACTGTTCTCGGTGAGCCTGATTCTCATCACGCTCGCCTTGCACCGGCTCGGCCCGCTCGGCACGCCGCTGGCGCTCAATCTGGCGCTGGCGGGCTTTGCCGGGGCCGCCCTGGCGTTCCTGATGGGGCTCGTGGCGCTGGTGCGCATCTGGTCCACGGGCCATGCCGGCGCGGGCGCCACGGCCGTGGGGCTCTTCCTGCCGCTCATCGCCTATGCCGGCCCTGTCGGCTTCGCCGCAACCCACCTCGACCTGCCGCCCATCAACGACGTGACCACCAACACGGCCTCTCCGCCCGCCTTCCTGGCGCTCGCCAAGCGCCCCGCGGGCGCCAACGCCACCAGCTATCCTGGCCAGGCGTTCGCCGAGCTCCAGGCCAAGGGGTATCCGGACCTGCGTGCACTCGTGCTGGAGCGGTCGGTGGAGGAGGCCTACGAGCTGGTCGAGGAGGCCGTGCGGCGTCTGCGCTGGCAGGTGGTTGCCGCAGAGCCGCTCAGCGGCGAGCGGAACGCCAAAGTCGGCCGGATCGAGGCCGTCGACCACACGCTCCTCGTAGGGTTCACCGACGACATCGTCATTCGCATCGAGGGCGGCCCGACACGGGCGCGCATCGACGCGCGCTCCGCCTCGCGCTACGGGCGCTTCGACTTCGGCCACAACGCGAACCGGCTGCGCAGGCTCCTGGCCGAGGTACGCACTCGCGCCGAGATGACGCCGTCGGCCGCGGTCATCAGCAAGGCGGTCACGAACAAGCGCGGCGGCAAGACGGCTCGCACCCTGGTCAAGCGGCAGAAAGCACGCGATCAAGGGAAAGCGGACGGTCGCAACGAACGAGGCCCCGCGAAATCAGGTGCTCAACGTGCGCCAGCACCGAAAGGGACGCAGCGTTGAGGAGCTTGGGGTCGAGACCGCGGTAGATCGCCGGCACGATCGCCTTGACCGTGTTGGTCCCCGCCTGGATGCAGCCCATGATCGCCTGCTCGCGCATGCGCCGGTGCAGCAGGAACGCCTTCACGAGGCGCTGCGGCTCTTCGACCTGGCCGCCGTGGCCCGGGAGATAGAGCCGGTCCGAGCGCTCGCCCATCAACTCCAGCGAGCGCAGATAGTCCCCCATGTTGCCCTCCGGGGGCGCCACCACGCTGGTGTTCCAGCCCATCACGTGATCGCCGGAGAACATGAGCCCGGTGCCCTCGAGCTCGAAGCAGAGATGATCGGGGGCATGGCCCGGCGTGTGCAGTGCACCGAGCGCCCAGCCGTCGCCGGCGAGACGGCTGCCGTGGGCGAGCGGCACGTCGGGAACGAAATCCTGGTCGATGTACTCGCTCCCCGATGCGCTGGTGCGCTTCGCGCCCGGCTCCCTGGCGCGCCGGCCGAAGCCCGCCGTCTTCGCCCCGGTGGCGGCAACGAGCGCGGCGAGGCCGTCGACGTGGTCGCGGTGCGTGTGCGTGACGACGATGTGGGTGAGCCGGCGCGTGCCGATGGCGGCAAGGATCGCCTCGAGGTGCCGGGCGTCCTCGGGGCCGGGGTCGATAAGCGCGATGTCCGTCCCGCTGCCGACGATGTAGGTGTTGGTGCCCTTGAAGGTGAAATGGCTCGGATTGTTGGCCACCAGCCGCACCACGCCGGGCGCCATCTCGCGCGGGACCCCGTAGGCGAAGTTCATGGTGGTCTTGAACTTGGGTGCTTCGGCCATGTCGCTCCTTGCGGGCTCTCGGTGCAGCGTCCAGTCCTCGAGCAGCGCGCCCCGCAGCAGCAAGGCCTGCCGATTTCAAGGGGCTAGCTTGCGGATCTGCAAAAATCAAGGGTAGCAGGCGGCGTTTGCCAACTCATGGTTTGCTTGCCGCCCGGCGCGCTCCCTGGCATGATCGATCGAATATTCTGCATGCAGAGCCCATGCCGTTCTTTTTTTTTCCGAGGAAGCGATGACCGACACTGCGCGCCTGTCCTCGTTCATCATGTGTGCCGCGCTTGCGGGGGTCCTGGCGGCTGTTCCCGCTGTATCGACATCGGCCCAGGTCAGGCAGTTCGACGGCGTGTGGAGGGTAACTCACACGAGCTCGAGCTGCAGGCACAAGAGTGGCAGCTTCAAGCTCACCGTCGCCAACGGCACCATCCGCGGGAAGGTTCCCTCCGGTACCATCTCCGGCACCATAGCCGCAGATGGCGCCTTGCGTTGGTCGTTTGCCGCGGCTGTCGATGCTGGCTCGGTAGTTTGGGAGGGCAGGCTGCGGGGCAACAGGGGCGCCGGGAGCTACGAGAGGGCGGACGGCAGTTGCCGCGGCACCTTTGCAGTCCGGCGCACGTGAGTTGATCTGCCCGGATGGTAGCAGCCCAGCGTGCGATGAGAGTTGTCGCTTCACTCCTCCATGGACGCTCCGCCGCTGACCTTCTCGACGCTGTGGTTCTCGCCGATAGACAGGGCGCAGATGCGCGACAGGTGCGTGTAGGGGAGTCCGCTCTCCCGGGCCCAGGCGTTGAACTGGTCCTGGATTTTGCGCAGGTCCTTCCTGGAAGAGGGCGTCTCGGCAATGTCGAGTCCTGCATTGCGCAGGCAGGCTACGACATCGCCTGAGCTGATGAAGCAGTCCTTGCCGATGAAGCGCAGGAAATACTGACCACTGCGGCCGCCGAGACGCGTGCCGCGCTTGGCCAGCACCTCGAGCAGGCCCACCTGGTCGTCCAGTGGCCATTCGGCGAGGAATTTACCGAAGCTGCCGTGCTCCCTGGCAACGTCGGCAACGAATTGAGCATTGGCGCGCACGAACATGATCTTCTGCGGATGGCGCACGATGCGCTCGTCGCCTGCGAGCTTTTCCCAGAGCTCGTCGGGCTGTGAGAGGAGCCGCTTCGGCGCGAAGCCGAGGAAGGCCGTCTCGAAGCCCGGCCACTTCGCCTCGATGACGCTCCACACGAAGCCCGCCGAGAAGATGCGCCGCGTCATCTCGGCGAGCACGCGATCGTCGCCGAGCCTGGCGAGCGCCTTCTGGCTTGCCACCTTCGGCAGGAGCGCGTCAGCGCCACCTCGCCGCCCTTGCGCTCGGCGGCGCGCGCGCGGATGGTCTTGAAGGGGATCATGGCGTCCGGCTCCCGCGTTGCAGCGGCACAGGGCATGCGCCGCTGCTCTGCTCCGCATTGGCGCTTCAAGAGTTGCGGTTAAGACCCCGGCTCTCCGCGCCCTGCGGGCGCTTCGGCCGGGGACGCAAAAGGAGAGGTTTGCCCGAATTCTGTGCGTTCCCGGAAACCGAGGCCCCGGCCGCCAGGTCGGGGCCGAAATTATCCGCGATCTTCCCCCGCCATGTGTGCGCCGCCAGCAAATGGCCACGGAGATGCGACGGCGTGGGCATCGATTTTAACGGGTCAGAGACTAGAACGGGATCTCGTCGTCGATTTTCTTGTCGAAGGCCGGCTTGCCCGCGCTGCGCCTGGGGCTCCGTCGCCGTTGCCGTTGCCCGCCGCAGCGTAGGCGTAGTCGTCCTCCTGCATGCCGCCGCTGGCGCCGGTGCCGGTGCCGGTACCGGGCCGGTCGAGCAGGACCAGCTGGCTGTTGAAGTTCTGCAATACGACCTCGGTGGAATAGCGGTCCTGGCCGTCCTGGCCCTGCCACTTGCGCGTCTGCAGCTGCCCTTCGAGGTAGACCTTGGAGCCCTTGCGCAGGTACTGCTCGACAACCCGGCATAGGCCCTCGCTGAAGATCACCACGGTGTGCCATTCGGTGCGCTCGCGCTTCTCGCCCGTGGCCTTGTCGCGCCAGGACTCCGTGGTGGCGACGCGCAGGTTGGCGATCGGGCGCCCATCCTGGGTGCGGCGGATCTCGGGGTCCTTGCCGAGATTGCCGACCAGGATCACCTTGTTGATGGAACCGGCCATTCCGGGCCTCCTCTTCGCTTGCCGTGCGCCCGCGTGCTTCTCGAGCCGCCGGCGCGCTCCCGTGATTCGTCGCAAGGACGTTAGCCTGCGCCCAACCCCGGCGCCTGCTTCACGAGTTGCTCGTCCACGTCAATTGGGAGTGGACATTAAAGTTCACGTTATGTTCTAAAATAGGCTCTTATGACGGCGAGCGCAAGTCCGAGTTGTGATTGCGCGGCTGTCCATCCCGATACCCATGGCAACCCGATCCTCCCTTTGAACCGCGTAGCGCCCGTCGAGCACTCGAGGTCGTGTCGGCCACCCAGGTCACGGTCTGCGGTTCGAGACATGGCGCCGGGCCGCAGACCCGGTCCCCTGCCCACGCCCTCACAGGCGTGGAAAGCTGGTGATCAGGGCGCGGGCCGGCTTGCGCGATGCCGCCTTTCGAGGGTATAGGACCAGCTTTAATGACCAGCCCCACCCAAATCTCGTTCGCGCGCCGCCATCTGCTGACCTGCGCGGATTTGACGGCGGGCGAGATCAATGCGCTGCTCGACCTTGCCGACAAGGCCGCGGAGAGCAACCGCCAGGTCATCAAGAAGCGCGACATCCTGCGCGGGCGCACGCTGATCAACCTGTTCTTCGAGGCCTCGACGCGCACGCAAAGCTCCTTCGAGCTGGCCGGCAAGCGCCTCGGCGCCGATGTCATGAACATGAGCGTCGCCGGCTCGTCCATGCAGAAGGGCGAGACCCTGATCGACACCGCCATGACCTTGAACGCCATGCGGCCCGACATCCTGGTGGTGCGCCACCATGCGGCCGGTGCGGTCGAGCTGCTGGCCCAGAAGGTCGACTGCTCGGTGGTCAATGCGGGTGACGGGGCGCATCAGCACCCGACCCAGGCGCTGCTCGATGCTTTGACCATCCGCCGCGCCAAGGGGCGCATCGCTGGCCTGACCGTGGCCATCTGCGGCGACATCCTGCATTCGCGCGTCGCTCGCTCCAACATCAACGTGCTCAACACGCTGGGCGCACGCGTGCGCCTCGTCGCGCCGTCGACGCTGCTGCCGCCACACGTGGAGCGGTTGGGCGCCGAGGTGTTCACCGACATGAATGCGGCCCTCGACCGCGTCGACATCGTCATGATGCTGCGCCTGCAGCGCGAGCGCATGCAGGGCTCCTACGTGCCCTCCACGCGCGAGTACTACCATTTCTTCGGGCTCGACCACGAGAAGCTCGCACGCGCCAAGCCCGATGCCCTCATCATGCACCCCGGACCGATGAACCGCGGCGTCGAGATCGCCTCCACCATCGCCGACCACTCGCGCAGCGTGATCCGCGACCAGGTCGAGATGGGCGTCGCCGTCCGCATGGCGGTGCTGGAAGCCATGGCACGACAACTTCCCAACCGCTGAGCGGCCTCCCCATGCGCAGGAACGAGACGGCAGCGCAGGAAGCAACGACGTTCCTCAACGCGCGCCTGATCGATCCGGCCAGCGGCAGGGACGAGCCGGGCGGCGTGCTCGTCAGGGATGGCGCGATCGCCGACCTCGGCGGCCACCTGCGGCGCAACGCGCCGGAGCGCTCACGCATCATCGACTGCCATGGCCACGTGCTCTGTCCCGGCCTCGTCGACATGCAGGTGTTCACCGGCGAGCCGGGCCAGGAGCACCGCGAGACGCTCAAAACCGCGAGCCATGCCGCGGCTGCAGGCGGGGTCACCACGATGGTGGTGATGCCGGACACCGAGCCCGTCATCGACCAGGTCGCGCTGGTGGACTTCATCCAGCGCCGCGCCCGCGACAACGCCATCGTCAACGTGCACGTGATGGCGGCCATGACCAAGGGCCTCAAAGGCCAGGAGATGACCGAGATCGGCCTCCTGCAGCGCGCCGGCGCCGTCGCCTTCAGCAACGGCAAGTCGAGCGTGGCCAACACCCGCATCATGCGCAACGTGCTGCTCTATGCCAGGGACTTCGGCGCGCTCATCGCGCACCATACCGAGGACCCGCACCTCTCCGAGGGCACGGTGATGAATGCCGGCGAGGTGGCCACCCGGCTCGGGCTGCCGGGCGTCGACAAGGCCGCCGAGACCATCGTGCTGGAGCGCGACGTGCGCCTCGTCCAGCTCACCGGCGGGCGCTATCACGCGAGCCAGATCAGCTGCGCGGAGAGCCTCGCCGTGGTGCGCTCGGCCAAGGCGCGCGGGCTGCCGGTGACCTGCGGCGTGTCGATCAACCACCTGACGCTCAACGAGAACGACATCGGCCCCTACCGCACCTTCTTCCGCGTGAAGCCGCCCCTGCGCTCCGAGGAGGACCGTTCGGCTATGGTGCGGGCGGTGGCGGCGGGCGAGATCGATGTCATCGTCTCGAGCCACGACCCGCAGGATGCCGACACCAAGCGCCATCCCTTCGCCGAGGCCGCCGACGGCGCCATCGGCCTGGAGACGCTGCTCGCCGCCGCGCTGCGCCTCTATCACAACGGCGAGATCGGCCTCATGCCGCTGCTCGGCCGCCATGACCGCCAACCCCGCCAAGCTGCTGGGGCTGCCCTCGGGGCGGCTGCAGAAGGGGGCGCCGGCCGACCTCATCCTCGTCGATCTCGCCCAACCCTGGGTGGTCGACAAGGCCCAGCTGCGGGCGCGCTCGCAGAACACGCCCTTCGACGAAAGCAAGATGCAGGGGCGCGTGCTGCTGACCATGGTTGCCGGCAACCCGGTGTACGAATACGCTGGCGCCGAGCGGGGCTAGCCACGCCACAGCAACTCTTTTCGAGCCGTTCGGCCATGGACCAGCTTTTGTCCCTCAGCGGACTTCTCGCGCTTCTCACCGGCTACCTGCTGGGCTCGATCCCGTTCGGCCTGGTGCTGACCCAGGCCGCCGGCCTCGGCGACGTGCGCAACATCGGCTCGGGCAACATCGGCGCCACCAACGTGCTGCGCACCGGCAGCAAGGGGCTCGCGGCGGCGACGCTGCTGCTCGACGCGCTCAAGGGCACGGTGGCGGTGCTGCTCGTCTACATAGTCGCCTTGAGGCTGGGAAGCTCCGTCGCCGATGCCGGCGCCTTGAGCCGCATCGCCGGGCTCGGCGCTCTCCTGGGTCACAACTTCCCGGTGTGGCTGCGCTTTCAGGGTGGCAAGGGCGTCGCAACCTTCATCGGCGTCCTGCTCGGCATCGACCGTGGAGGCCGCGCTCGTGTTCGGGCTGATCTGGGTCGGGGTAGCGGCGGGCACACGCTACTCCTCGCTCGCGGCGCTGTGCGCCACGGCCGGCGTCGTCGCTCTTCTATCTCGTCACCGGCTGGGTCGGGCTGCCGATCATCCTCGCCATGGCCGCGCTGATTTCCTGAAGCACCACGCCAACATCCGCCGCCTGCTGGAAGGCCGGGAGGGCAAGATTGGCGCGCGCTCGTGACAGGCGCATGCCGCCCGCGTCTGCGCCCGCGCCGCGGGCGCCGCTGGGCGCCGCTGAGCGCCTCGCCTGCCTGCGCCTGATCCGCAGCGAGAACGTCGGGCCCGTCACCTTTCGCGAGCTCATCGCGGCATTTCGGCGGCGCCGCAGGAGGCGCTGGACGCCCTGCCCGAGCTGTCGCGGCGCGGCGGCTACCGCCACCCCATCCGCATCTGCCCGCGCGAGGCGGCCGAGGCGGAGCTGGAGGCTGCCGCCGACATCGGCGCCCGCGCCCTCTTCGTCGGCGAGCCCGGCTATCCGCCGGCGCTGGCCGCCGTCGACCCGCCGCCGCCGCTCCTCTACGTCAAGGGCAAGGTCGGCCACCTGTCGCGGCCGATGCTGGCGATCGTCGGGGCGCGCAACGGCTCGGCCGCGGGCCAGAAGCTCGCGCGCCTGTTCGCCTCCGCCATCGGCGCCGCCGGGTTCGTCATCGTCTCCGGGCTCGCCCGCGGCATCGATGCGGCCGCGCACGAGGCCGCGCTCGAGACGGGCACCGTGGCCGTCCTGGCCGGCGGCCCGGACAACGTCTACCCGCCGGAGCACGCCGAGCTGCAGCGCCAGATCGCCGAGCGCGGCTGCCTCGTCACCGAGAACCCGCCGGGCTTCGCGCCGCGCGGCCAGGACTTCCCGCGCCGCAACCGCATCATCTCCGGCATGGCGCTGGGCGTGCTGGTGGTGGAGGCGGCGCGGCGCTCCGGCACGCTCGTCACCGCGCGCATGGCCGGCGAGCAGGGCCGCGAGGTGTTCGCCTTCCCCGGCCATCCCCTCGACCCGCGCGCCGAGGGCACCAACGGCCTGCTCAAGGCCGGCGCGACCCTGGTCACCGAGCCCGAGGACGTCCTGGGCGCGCTGGCGCCCCTGCTGCGCGAGGCCCCTCGAGCCGCTCCGCGCAGGGCGCCCGCAGCTCTCCCATTGGAGCCCGCCGTGGCCCGGCCGGAGACCGGAGGTGCGCTGGGAGACGCGCAGCGTGCGCGCCTGCTGGAGGCGCTGGGCCCCGCCCCTGTGGACGTGGACGAGCTGGGGCGGGCCACGGGCCTCCCCGCCCGCGCCATCCAGATCGCCCTCCTGGAGCTGGCCCTCGCCGGCCGCATCGAGCGCCACGGCCACCAGCTGGTGTCGCTCAAGGAGTAGTGCTCTGTCGGTCGCTGGCGCGAGCACGGCGGGGGAAGATGCCGGATAACGCCCGGCCCCGACCTGGCGGCCGGGGCCTCGGTTTCCGGGAACGCACAGAGTGGCTGGCATAAAGCGGCAATCCTCTCCACCCACGTCCCCGGCCGGAGCGCCCGCAGGGTGCGTAGAGCCGGGGTCTTCACCGCCACTCTTGGAGCGCCGAATTCCAGACCTACACCAGCTCGATCTTCGCATGGTGGCCGGCAGCGCCGGCGAGACGCTGATCGCGCGTGAGGAGGGGCGCTTCCAGCGCCTCGGCGAGCGCAACATAGACGGCGTCGTAGGCCGTGAGATTGTGCCGCAGCTCCCAGACACGCGGCAGGAGGAAGTCGTGCGGATGGCGCCGCAAGGGAAAGTCGGCGAGGTCTACGAGAAGCTCGTGTCCACGCTCCGGGCCGATCTCACCGGCCGCCGCATACCGGCGGAGCACATGCGCCACCTCGAACGTCGAGCAGGTGCGGCACATGCAGCGTCAGCCCGGAGTCGAACAGCCGCGCCTCGATCGCATCTGCGCCCAGCCTGCGCAGGAGCACATCGATCAGGGCCGAGGCGTCGGCTACGATCACAACGACAACGGCCCACGTATGGCACGGACCGCGTCGGCAGGTCGACTCGCCAGGCTCCACTCTGGAACGGCGCGCCAGGCGCGCCCGCAGCTCCTCGATGGTGGGCCGCTCCGCCACCTCGCGGATCTCCTTGAGCAGGTAGTCGGAGAGGGACATGCCTGCCAGCGCCGCCCGCGACTTGAGCCGCCGGTGCAAATCGTCGGGGACGTTGCGGATTTAAATCATGGCTGACATGTGGTTAGCATGAAAGAATGTGCTTCGCATGTCAAGAACTCCTTCACACATGGAATCCAGACGCGTCATTCTAGTCTTACAAATCGGCATGTCGATAGTCATAAGTCGCAGAGGCGTCTAACAGAATGCCCCATAGAAGGCGCCGCGATCCCACTTTTCGCCCGAACCTGCGGGTGCGGCCGGTTTGACACGGCCGCATTCGTCCACCATGTTTCGCGCGCCGGCAGAGCGACAAGTACCAGCAGCAACGGAACATGCGGCCGCTCCGAGGGCACCGGCAGGGGCGCCGCGAAGGCATTCATGAACGTCGTCATCGTCGAATCCGCCGCCAAGGCCAAGGCCATCAACAAGTATCTGGGCTCCAAGTACAAGGTCCTGGCGTCCTACGGGCACGTGCGCGATCTGCCCTCCAAGGACGGCTCGGTCGAGCCCGACAAGGACTTCCAGATGCACTGGGACGTCGATGGCAGGTCCCAGAAGGTCATGAAGGAGATCGCCGAGGCCGTCAAAACGGCCGACAAGCTGATCCTGGCCACCGACCCCGACCGCGAGGGCGAGGCCATCTCCTGGCATATCCTGGATATCCTGGAGGAGCGCAAGGCCCTCAAGAAGGGGCTGCCCGTCGAGCGCGTGACGTTCAACGCGGTCACCAAGCAGTCCGTTCTCGATGCGTTCAAGGCGCCGCGCGCCATCGACGCCCCGCTGGTGGACGTCCTACCTGGCGCGCCGGGCGCTCGACTACCTCGTCGGGCTTCACGCTCTCGCCCGGTGCTGTGGCGCAAGCTGCCGGGCGCCCGCTCGGCCGGCCGCGTGCAGTCGGTGGCGCTGCGCCTCGTCTGCGACCGCGAGGCCGAGATCGAGGCCTTCAAGACCCAGGAATACTGGTCGCATCGAGGCGCTGCTCGCGACCGCCGAAGGGCGAGCAGTTCGGCGCCCGGCTGACGGCCATCGCCGGCAAGAAGCTCGACAGGCTCGACATCAAGGACGCGGCCTCGGCCCACGCCATCAAGGCGGCCATCGAGGGCGGCGCCTTCAAGGTCGCCTCGGTCGAGAAGAAGGCGGTGCGGCGCAACCCGGCCGCCCCGTTCACCACCTCGACCCTGCAGCAGGAGGCCTCGCGCAAGCTCGGCTTCTCGGCCAAGCAGACCATGCAGGTCGCCCAGCGCCTCTACGAGGGCGTCGAGATCGACGGCGAGGTGACCGGCCTCATCACCTACATGCGAACCGACGGCGTCACCATCATCCCCGAGGCCATCGACGCCATCCGCGGGCTGATCGAGCAGGACTACTCCCGGCGCTACCTGCCGCCCTTCATCCGCGAGTACAAGGCGAAGGCCAAGAACGCCCAGGAGGCGCACGAGGCGATCCGGCCCACCGACGCGCGGCGCAAGCCCGAGGAGGTGGCGCGCTATCTGGAGCGCGACCAGGCGCGGCTCTACGAGCTGATCTGGAAGCGCGCCGTGGCGAGCCAGATGGCCTCCGCCGAGCTGGAGCAGACCACCGCCGAGATCGAGGTGCCGGGCAGGGACGGCAAGGCCTACGGCCTGCGCGCCACCGGCTCGGTCGTGACTGTTCGACGGCTTCCTGCGAGCTCTACGAGGAGGGCCGCGACGACCGCCGCGCCAAGAACGGCAAGGCCGACGCGGCGGACGGACGAGGACGACAGCCGCCGCCTGCCGCCGCTGGCCCAGGGCGACGCGCTGAAGGACCGCGGCATCGAGGCCAAGCAGCACTTCACCGAGCCGCCGCCGCGCTTCACCGAGGCGACGCTGGTCAAGCGCATGGAGGAGCTGGGCATCGGCCGGCCCTCCACCTACGCCTCGACGCTGGCCGTGCTGGAGGACCGCGACTACGTCACGCATCGACCGCAAGCGCCTGGTCCCCCAGGACAAGGGCCGGCTGGTCACGGCGTTCCTGGAGAGCTTCTTCAAGCGCTACGTGGAGTACGACTTCACGGCCGACCTGGAGGAGAAGCTCGACCTCATCTCCGACGGCAAGCTCGAATACAAGGACGTGCTGCGCGACTTCTGGCGCGACTTCATGCGGCGCCGTGGAGAGCATCAAGGACCTGCGCGTCGGCGAGGTGCTGGAGGCGCTGAACGAGATCCTCGGGCCCGCACATCTTCCCGCCCAAGGCCGACGGCGGCGATCCGCGCCAGTGCCCGGTCTGCGGCGAGGGGCGCCTCAGCCTCAAGGTCAGCGGCAAGTACGGCGCCTTCATCGGCTGCTCGCGCTATCCCGACTGCCGCTACACGCGCCAGCTCTCGGCCAGCCGGCAACGGCACCGACGCCGAGGCCTCGACGCCCGACGGCAAGCTGCTCGGCTACGATCCCGAAGTCGGGCCTCGCCGTCACGCTGCGCGTCGGGCGCTTCGGGCCCTACCTGCAGCTCGGCGAGGGCTCCAAGGACGAGAAGCCCAAGCGCTCCTCGATCCCGACCGGCGTCGACCCCAACACGCATCGACCTGGAGCGCGCCCTGCAGCTCCTGTCGCTGCCGCGCATCGTCGGCAACCATCCGGAGACGGGAAAGCCGATCACCGCCGGATTCGGGCGCTATGGTCCGTTCATCCTGCACGACGGGACGTATGCCAACCTGCCGTCCGTGGAGGAGGTGTTCACCGTCGGCATCAACCGCGCCGTCGTGCTGCTGGCCGAGAAGAAGGCCGGCGACGGCCGGCCGCTTCCAGCGGGCGGCGCCGACCGTGCTCAAGGAGCTGGGCGAGCACCCCACCGAGGGCGGCAAGATGCAGGTCCTGTCGGGGCGCTACGGCCCCTACGTCAAGCATGGCGACGTGAACGCCACCTTGCCGCGCGGCAAGGACGCCGGAGGCGCTGACGGTCGAGGAGGCCGTGCAGCTGATCGCCGAGCGCGTCGCCAAGGGCCCCTCCAAGGCCCAAGGGCGGCGCAGGGGCAAGTCCAACAACAAGCCGGCGCGCGAACCGCAGCGCCGAGCGGGCAGCCAAGGGCACGCCTGCCAAGAGCAAAGCCAAAAAGAATGGTAAAGACACAAGACCAAGGGCCAAAGCGCCCGCCGGCCAAGGGCAAGCGCGGCCCGAAGCCGGAAGACCAGCGACATAGGCGCACGAGCAACGTGGCGCGCAAATCCGAGATCGGCCGAGCCGCAGCGGATTGCCCAGCAAGCAAGCAGATCCTCGACTTCATCAAGAGCGCGCCAGAGGCGCAGGCCGGCTCGGCAAGCGCGAGATCGTGCGCGCCTTCTCGGTCAAGGGCGGCGACCGCGTCGCCCTCAAGCAGCTGCTGGCGGAGATGACCGAGGAGGGCCTCCTCGTCAGGCAACCGCAAGGGCTTCAAGCAGCCGGGCGCCCTGCCCCCCGTCGCCGTGCTCGAGATCGTGGCGCGCGATGCCGAGGGCGAGCTGATCGCCGAGGCCGGCGAGCTGGGAGGCCGGCGAGGGCGAGCGCCGCGAGCGCGTCCTCGTGCTGCCCTGGCGCGGCACGGCCCGCACGGGCGAGCCGGCGCTGGGCGCAGGGCGACCGCATCCTGGCGCGGCTGACGCGCCTCGAGGAGGCGGACGCCGCCGGCTACCGCTACGAGGCGGAGCCCATCAAGCGCCTGCCGAAGGAGAAGCGCCGCCAGCTCGGCATCTTCCGCGCCCGCGCCAAGGGCGGCGGCGTCATCGACCCGGTCGACCGCAAGGAGCTGAAGGAGTGGCCCATCGCCCCCGGCGACGAGGGCAAGGCCAGGGACGGCGACCTCGTGCGCTTCGATCTTGCCCGCGCCGGCGGCGCTACGGCGTGCCCCAGGCGCGCGTGGTCGAGACGCTGGGCAACCCGCAGGACCAGCGCAGGATCAGCCTGATCGCCGTGCACGCCCACGGCCTTCCCGACGAGTTCCCGCGCGCGGTGCTGCGCCGAGGTCGAGACGCTGCGGCGCCGCCGACGCCGGCCGGCCGCACCGACCTGCGCGCGCTGCCCGCTCCTGACCATCGACCCCGCCGACGCGCGCGACCACGACGACGCGGTGCATGCCGCGCCGGACACCGACCCCGCGAACAAGGGCGGCTGGATCGTCCACATCGCCATCGCCGACGTGGCCCACTACGTGCGGCCCGGCACGCGGCTCGACCGCGAGGCGCGCCTGCGCGGCAACTCGGTGTACTTCCCCGACCGGGTCGTGCCGATGCTGCCGGAGCGCATCTCCAACGACCTGTGCTCGCTGCAGCGAGGGCGAGGAGCGCCCGTGCCTCGCCGTGCGCATCGTCATTCGACAGGCACGGCAACAAGAAGAGCCACGCGGTGCTGCGCGGCATCATGCGCTCCGCCGCCAAGCTCGCCTACGAGGAGGCGCAGGCCGCCATCGACGGGCAAGCCCGAGCGCCAAGTGCCAGCCGCTGCTCGAGACGGCGCTGCGAGCCGCTGTGGGGCGCCTACGCGGCGCTGGCGGCCGCCCGCGACCGGCGCGCGCCGCTCGACCTCGACCTGCCGGAGCGCAAGGTGCTGCTCGACGGGGAGGGCCGCGTCGAGCGCGTCGTCGTGCCCGAGCGGCTCGCCGCGCACCGCCTGATCGAGGAGTTCATGATCCAGGCCAACGTGGCGGTGGCGGAGGTGCTGGAGGCCAAGCGCGCCCCGGTGATCTACCGGGTGCACGACGCGCCCTCGAAGGAGAAGATCGTCACCCTGCGCGAGTTCCTCGACAGCCTCGACCTGAAGCTGCCCAGCGCCGGCAGCGCTGCGCGCCGGCGACTTCAACAAGCTGCTGCAGCGCGCCAAGGCCCTGCCCGTCGCCGATCTCGTCAACGAGGTGGTGCTGCGCTCGCAGTCGCAGGCGGTCTACGCCGCCGACAACATCGGCCACTTCGGCCTGCACCTCGCCCGCTACGCGCACTTCACCTCGCCGATCCGGCGCTATGCCGACCTCATCGTGCACCGCTCGCTGATCAGGGCCCTGGGGCTCGGCGCCGGCGGCCTGACGGACGCGGAGGCCGGCGAGCTGAAGGACATCGCGCAGGCAGATCTCCGATGCCGAGCGCCGGGCCATGGCGGCCGAGCGCGAGACCATCGATCGCCTGATCGCCGGCTATCTCGCCGAGCGCGTCGGCGCCGAGTTCGGCGCCCGCATCTCCGGGACCACGCGCGTCGGGCCTGTTCGTGCGCCTCGACGAGACCGGCGCCGACGGCTTCGTGCCCGCCGCCACGCTCAACGACTACTACCGCCACGACGAGGCCGCGCACGCCCTCGTCGGCGACCGCACCGGCGACGTCTATCGCCTGGGCGACGACGGTGCGCGTGCGCCTCGTGGAGGCGATCCCGAGCGCCGGCGCGCTGCGCTTCGAGATGCTCTCGCCCGGCGCGCCCGGCGGCCGCGAGCTTGCGCGGGCAGCTGGCGGCCGCAGGCGCTTGCGGCGGCGCCACAGGGGCGCGCTGAAATGCAGGGCATCCCCGCCTCTCCATGCAGCAGGCGACGCTTCGGCTCTTGACGCGCCTGCCGCCGTTCGCTAGACCCATCGTGCGAATGCCAGCATTGAGCCTCTCATGACCGACGCGCGCACCGGAGCTGTGCCTCCCAAGGTGTTGCGGCCGCGCGATGCGGCAACCCTGATCATCGTCGATATGGCGGGCGGCGAGCCGCGCGTGCTGCTCGGACGGCGGCGGGCGGACTTGGCGTTCATGCCCGGCCGCTACGTGTTCCCCGGCGGCCGCGTGGATCCGGCGGACCGGCAGATCGCCGTCGAGCACGATCTGGAGCCCGGCAACATCAAGAACCTGATGGTGGCCATGAAGGGCAATCGAAGCCCGGCGACGGGCGCGCGCCCTGGCGCTGGCCGCCGTGCGCGAGACCTTCGAGGAGGCGGGCCTGCTGATCGGCGCGCCCGCGCAGGCCGGCATCGCCGCCCAAGGCGCAGGCCTGGCAGCAGTTCTTCTCCCACGGCTATCGTCCGGCGCTGACGCAGCTGACGTTCTTCGCGCGCGCGATCACGCCGCCGGGCCGTCCGCGGCGCTACGATACGCGCTTCTTCTGCGTTGCGGCCGAGGCCATCGTTCACAGGGTCGCCGCCGCCGACGGCGAGCTCTCCGACCTCGAATGGCACTCGATCGAGCAGGCGCGCGCCCTGGAGCTGCCCAACATCACGCGCGTCGTGCTGGAGGACCTGGGCGAGCGCATCGCCGCCGGCGCGCTGCAAAGATGCGATGTCCCCGTACCTTTCTACCACCGCCGCAACGGAACTTTCCACCGCGACCTCATTGGCGCGGACACACGCCTTGACTCGTGAGGTCGAGTGGATAGAGTGCGCGACCGCATCAATCAATCCTGACCAGCACGGACGGCCGGGCACCATGGCGAAACCGAAAACCGACAAGATCAAGCTGCTCAGCTCCGCGGGCACGGGGTACTTCTACGTGACCAAGAAGAACCCGAGGACGGCGACCGACAAGATCAGCTTCCGCAAGTACGATCCGGTTGCGCGCAAGCACGTCGTCTTCAAGGAAGCGAAGATCAAGTAGCGGCGGCGCGCGGCCGCTGTCCCGCGCAGCGTCCTCCTCGCACGTGACGATTGCGAGCCTGTGTCGTTGGACCGCTGCCAGACACTGCCGTGCAGCGAGCGCGTGCGCGAGCCGCTTCGTGCCAGCGAGCGCGGCCCGTGCAGAAGCGCTACCTGATCTGGAGGGCATCGGAGGAAGATGGGGCCGGCGCCGAGACTGACATCGGCAGCGGGGTAGAAGTCCGAGCAGCCCCGGCACCGGCCTGCCAAGTCATGGACCAAAGAGGGCGTTGGCCATCGACCTGGCGATTGATCGACCCCGCGCGGCATCACAAGAGGAGGCCACTCCTAGCCGCTAGGGCCGATCATCACCTCACGGCATCAGGAGATGCGGCGGACCTGAAAGTCCGTGAGGATCTCGTGATATGGATTGGACTGATGCAAGCGGCACCCTGCGAGCTGCGCGTACCGACTGCGGTTGTGTCCTCCCTCTCCCGCCTATTGTCCCACGTTCAGCAAAGCAGATTGGCGAGAGCTTGGCAATACTCTGTTAGTATTCCAAGGACTTACAGGACATCCTGTTGCAACGCTGCGCCTGCGCCTCGCGGCACGCTACGCGACCCGTCACAGGGCTGGGCCGATCACACCGCCAACCCCTTGAATGCGCCGGGATTGCGATCGTCAAGCCGGCGCTGAATGCGTGCAGCTAATCTTCGCTGCGCGGCACTGCCGCTCAAGCCTCGCCGAGATGCCGGCGCACCGCGTCGAGAAACGTGGCGATCGATATGGGCTTGGAGATGTAGGCCTCGCAGCCGCCCTGGCGGATGCGCTCCTCGTCGCCCTTCATGGCGAAGGCGGTCACGGCGATGACCGGAATGTCGCACAGCGCCTCGTCGTCCTTGAGCCACTTGGTGACCTCCAGACCCGAGACCTCGGGCAACTGGATATCCATGAGGATGAGATCGGGCCGCTGCTCGCGCGCCAGTCTGCAGCGCCTCCATGCCGTTGCGCGTCTGCAGCGTGCGATAGCCGTGCGCGTCGAGCAGATCATGGAAGAGCTTCATGTTGAGCTCGTTGTCCTCCACGATCATCACCGTCTTGGACATCCGGCGCCCCTCGGGCTCGGCGACCCGGGATCGCCTTGCTGCTTTCGTGGTAGGTCATGCGCCCCGCGAGCCCGCTCTACGCACTCGCCCCAGTCTTGCACCGATTCTCGGCAGGCCCCGAGCCCACTCTGCTTCAGAATGCCTAACCAACTGTTTAAGATGGGGCCATGACCCAGCGTAGGTCAGGACAGGCTCGGCACGGGCTCAGCATGGTGGCTCGCAGGCATCCGATGGCGCGGACCGGTCGCACGATGCAATGGGAGACTGCGGAGGAAATCGCCGCGCGGGCGCTCGCGTTTCCTGGCCGCGGATCCTCGCGCGGCTGGCGCGGTTCCTGGCGCTGACCGGGCTCGAGCCCCGACGACGTTCGCCGGCAAATCGACCACGCCGGAGCTGCCTGTCAGCGGTGCTCGATTACCTGGCGCACGACGAGCCGCTGCTCATGGTGTTTGCGGCCGGCGCGCATGCTTGCCGCCGGAGGCCGTCGGCCGAGCCTTGGTCTGTCCTGCAGGAGGGCGGGCGGAGGCCGCGAGAGCACTTGAGCGCGAGTGCGACCGCGCACCCCGGTGCTGAGGCTTGGCATCGATCTGGGCGGCAGCAAGATTGCCGGCGTGGCGCTGGCGCCCGGCGGCGCGATCGTCGCCGAGCACCGCATGGCTGCGCCGCGCCACGACTATGCCGCCACGCTCGACGCCATCGGCGAGATGGTGGCGCGGCTGGAGACAGGACAGCCGGCGCGCGGGGCACGATCGGCATCGGCATGCCGGGCTCGCTGGCGCCCGGCAGCGGGCTCGTGCAGAACGCCAACTCCACGTGGCTCAACGGCCGGCCCTTCGCCCGCGATCTGGAGGCCCATCTGGGACGCCCCGTGCGCCTCGCCAACGACGCCAACTGCTTTGCCCTGTCGGAGGCGGTCGACGGCGCAGGGGCCGGCGCGCCATCGGTCTTCGGCGTCATTCTCGGCACCGGCTGCGGCGGCGGACTGGTGTTTCGAGGACGCCCTGATCGACGGGCCGCTCGGCATCGGCGGCGAATGGGGGCACAACCCGCTGCCCTGGGCCGGCCCGGACGAGCATCCCGGGCCCGCAATGCTGGTGCGGACGCAACGGCTGCATGGAGGCCTGGGTGTCGGGCCCCGGCCTGGAGGCCGATCACGCGCGGGTTGCGGGCGAGAGCCTCACCAGCGCGGCGATCGCGGCGCGCGCCGCGGGCGGGGATGCGGCGGCCACGGCGACGCTCGACCGGCATGCGAGCCGCCTGGCCCGCGGCCTCGCCCACGTGATCAATATTTTCGATCCGCACGTCATCGTGCTGGGCGGCGGCCTCTCGAACCTCCCGCATCTCTACGCTGACGCTGCCGGACCGGATCGGCGCGCACTGTTCGCGGCCCAGCCGCGCATCACCATCAGACCGCCGCGCTGGGGCGACGCCAGCGGCGTCCGCGGCGCGGCGTGGCTCTGGGGCAAGCCATAGCAACCAAGCCGCACCGACCCCTGTGCCACAAACAGATCAGCAGCCGTCGTCTGCTGCGCTCGGTTAGCAAACTCCGGGCGGCGGGAACTATTGCCGCACGCGCCAGAGGCGCGCTGTCCTGTCCTGGGACCCGGTGGCGACCAGGCTGCCGTCCGGGCTGAAGGCTACGCTCGTTACGGGACCGGTGTGACCCACGAGGGTGGCGACGGCCTCGCCGCTCTCGGCATTCCACAGGCGGGCCGTTCCGTCGGCGGACGCCGTGATCACGTTCCGGCCATCCGGGCTGAAGGCCGCATGCAGGACCGGGCCGGTGTGGCCCTTGAGAACGGTGAGCCGCGCGCGGGTCGCAACATCCCAGATGTGGGCGGTGGGGTCTTGCTTGCTGATCGTGATCACGCGGCGCCCGTCGGGGCTGAACGCGGCGTAAGCGATGCTGCTCGCGCCATCGCCCAGGACAGCGACCTGCTCTCCGGTCTCGGCGTTCCAGACCCGCATGGTCTTGTCGTCGGACGTGGTGAGGATGAGCTTGCGGTCTGGGCTGAGGGCGGCGCTCGTGACCGGTCCATCGTGCCCACGAAACGCACGGATCTCCTTATTGTCCTTGAACAGCCTCGCGCCGTTGCCATCGCCCGCCGTGACGACGTACAGGCCTTCCCGAGTGGGTACCGCGCTGAGGATCTTGGGTGGAAAGCCCGAATAATATTTGACCTGCAGCTCAGGCGTGTCCCTGAGACTCACAACCGTGTCGCCGTTGCCGTCCACCGTGAAAGTCTCAACGTTGTCGGGGCCGAACGCCAGCGCCGTGATCGGCGGCAGGAACAGGACCTTGAACTCGTGGATCGCATATGTGCTTCGCACGTCCCACACGCGCACAACCCCTCCAGACGCAGCGGCGAGGCGCCGCCCGTCCGGGCTGAAGGCGAACCTGTCAACCTCAAACGCGTGGCCTGAGAGCACGGCGAGCAAACTCACAGCGACCGTGGATCCGCTCTGGGCTTTCCATACTTGCTTGGTGACGCCGAGCGCACCCTCGATCTCCGCCATCTGCGGATGGTCGAGACCCGCCTTGCGCAGCTCGTCGAAATCGTCCGCGATCAGCTGCTGCCAGGTCTTGTTCCCCTTCTGTGCGATGCGCTTGTCCCTGTGCATCAGGTACGCCTCGCGCGCCTCCGCCGCCCTGCCGAGAAACATGAGGGCGTGCGCACGGTTGGCGGCGACCCACAGCTGCTCCGGATCGGCCTTCAGCGCGCGCTCCGCGGCATCCAGCGCCTGCGCGAACTCGCGAGCGAACAGGGCGTGCCAGGAAAGCTGGCCCAGCGCTTCCGCGTTGCCGATAGCAGCCGCTTTCTCGAGCCACGCGAGCGCCTTAGCGTAGTCCTTCGGCACGCCATCGCCGTTCGCATAGAGCGCGCCGAGACTGACCATGGCGACGGCGTCGCCGTCAGCGGCCGCCTTCTCATACCACTCGTGCGCCTTGACATAGTCCGGCGACACTTGTGACGTCACCAATAACCCCTCCAGCCGCAACTTCGCGTCCGCCTGCCTGTCGCGCTCCCGCTCGGTCCTGGCATGAAGAGCAACAGCGGTGCTGTAATCCTCGAAGGCTTTTGCGCGCTCACCCATTGCCTCGTGGACCTCGCCGCGCCAGGCGTGGGCGAGGACCGACCCCTGGTTGAGCCTGATGGCTTCGCTCAGGTCAGCCACCGCGCGCGCAAAGTCCCGCTTCTTGTAGTAGAGGTATCCTCTGCCGCTGTAGTCTTCGTCTTTGGGCGCGATCTTGATGGCTTCGTTGAAGTCGGCGATGGCAAGGTCGAGGATCTTGTTGGCTTCGTTGAAGTCGGTGAGCATGCGCTGGCCGGAGGGCAAGGCCCTGTAGGATTCGCTCTTGCTGACGTACGCGAAGCCCCGGACTCGGTAGCCGAGGGCGTCGCGCGGAGCCAACCTGATGAACTCGTCCGCGTCGGCAACGGCGCGGTCGAAGTCGCCTGCCAGCCAGTACGCGGCCCCTCGCAGTCCATAGCTGCGGGCATCGTTTCGCACCAGCTTGATGGCCTGATCGAAATCGGCAATCGCGCGGACGTAGTCGCCTGTGCCGCTGTAGGCGAGCCCCCGCTGTTTATACGCGCTGGCAACGTCGGGGTGGCTGGCGATGAGCTTGCTGCAGGCCTTGATCGCAAGACTTAGATCCTGAGCCCGATCGCAATCGTCCTTCCCGCCCGCCTGTGCGGTCTTCGGGAGCTCTGCCGCGGCGTCGTGCGCCGCATCGCGCATCGTTGGCGCATCCGTTCCCCAACGATGGGTTGCGTAGAGACCGCCAGCGATCACAACGAGCAACGTCGCGGCAGTTGCCGCCACCGGCTTCCAGGACGGCGGGGCCAATACCCGTGCCACGAGCTCCTTCAGGCGATCGGAGATCCGCTGCCGACGGGTGCGTGCGACCGCGCGCGAGAAGGCCGCATCGAACTCCCTCGCGAGCGCGCGACGATCGCCGAAATCCTCGGCGGTCTCGGCCAGCAGCTCGCCGGACGGCGTGTTCTCGATCTCCCGGCTGAGAAGGTCAGCCAGGTGGAGATCGGCGTTTCGGTTCAAGTCTGCGCTCATATTGGACCCACATCGTGCCGATGCTTCTCCACGCGGCGGCGGATCTTCTTCAGGACGCGCTCCAGCTCTCTCTCGAGGTCAGCCACGGTTGGCCCCGCGTCCCCGGCTGCCTTCCTCTTGCTGCTCAGGATCGGCTCGATCACGGACAGCAGCTCCTGTCCCTTGTTGCCCTCCATGACCGCGAGCAGGACCGCTTGGGCGGCAGGATCGTCGGCAAACAGGCCGATGACCTCCTTGAAGTAAAGCTCCCACTCCTGCGGCGCATCGGTCGAGGCGATGTTCGACACGTCAGCGTCCGACCACAGCGCCTTCTGCCGCCACTGCCAGGCAATGCTGCGGATGACCCCGCCGAGGAACAGGACCGGCGGTAAGCCATGCGGCCATTTCCGTTCCCCGCTGAGGACGCGGCAGATGGCCTCCTGGAGCAGGTCGGCATGGTCATAGGGCGTCTTTCTCGCGTAGAGCCTCGCGATCTTTGCCAGGCCGTCCTTCTCGCCATCTTCAAGCGCCTGAATGGCTTGCATAACTTCCGACGGCGACAGCGTCGCGTCCGCTCCACGGCCTGGCGCTGCATCATGCGCCGGCATCTCAGTATGCTCGCCGATCCGGCTGGCGCGGACATGTCATGATTATATTTTTCCCTCCCACACCCGGCGTCCGCGCGCCGCTCCGTCCTCAGCTTTAACGATCAAGAGGCTACTCGCTGCCGCGAGACGGCTGGGCACCTCGACCTGGCAGCCAAATCTCGGCTGTCCCCCGTCAAGTTCGCACCCATTCATTGAAAACCGAAGCTCATGTCAAACCGAAGACCGGAACTAATGAAGATGCAAGCTCGCTCCACAACCTTGGCGACCCCGTCTCCGACGGCCCCGCTCCGTGCCCGCCTCTGGCAAGCGGTCAAGCGAGCGTGCGCGGGTGCTGCGGCGCGCGTCGCCCACCATCGTGACGCCCACGCCGAAGCGGTGCTCTACCAGGAGCTCTCCAAGCTCTCCGATGCGGAGCTGGAACGTCGCGGATTTGCCCGGGGGGATCTCCACCGGCACGTATGGGGCTCGTCTGGCCGATAAGATCGGCGAGGGAATTGGATGTCGCTGGAAGAAATCACTTTAGGTGCTTTTGCGGCCTGCAACAGCCTGCGGATCGTCGCCTATATCCCGCAGATCCGCAAGGCGGCGACCGACGAGAACGGGGCCTCGGCCATCTCGTGCACGACCTGGGTTCTGTTCCTCGTCGCGCATCTCTCGACGGTCGCCTACGCCATTGTCAATCGTTCGGACTGGGGGTTGGCGGCCTGTTTCGCCGCCAATGCAGTTTGTTGCCTCGCTATTGTTGCCGTTGCCTATTGCAAGCGTCGCCGCCACGCGCGGGCCTGGTCTCAACCGGTCCGCGCGTGGTCGGCCGCGGTCAGCACAGGCGCATCTCTCCTGCCGTCAGGCTGCAAGGGGAACCCATGATGAGCATCTGGGAACCTCTGGGCTACGTCTGCACATGGGAGGCGCTCGGCTATGTCGCCTCCGCGCTTGTGCTGGCCGCGTTTTACATGAAGGAGATGATCCCCCTCCGCATCGCCGCGCTCGCCAGCAACATCCTATTCATCGCTTACGGCGCAGCGCTTGGCCTGACGCCCATCTGGCTGCTGCACCTCCTGCTGCTGCCGATGAACGGCTGCCGGCTCCTACAGGGGCTTCGCTTGCGCCGACAAGGTTCCGCCGAACCAGCAGTACAACCTTATCGAGGAGAATTGGGAGAGAGCAATGCACACGGGTTTTGAGAGCATGATCGGTCTGGCGATCCTTTTCGGCATCTTATCGCTCTTTGTGTCGATCGGGTTCTTCGTGCTCATTGCCGTTGCGCTTGCCCGCGCGACCGGTCGACGGTCGGGCGGACAGCCTCGAGGCCAGCAGGGCGCGCAGCCGAACCGTGCCCTGCTCTGGCAGTTGCTCGGTGCGGCTATGGCGCAAGGCCGCCATCCCGGCGGCGGACAGCCCGGCAGCGCCGAATTGAGCGCGCGCCAGAGTGCTATCAACGCGGGGTTCGACCCAACACCGAGACCGTGAACAACCCACAGGACGCCAACCGACCGGCCTCTCTTGGACGGTCACAGGCCACAAGGGGCGGACCGGTTCGCTGGCCACCGCGAGCAGGCGGTCCTGTCGGAGGGAGCATAGAGCTTTGGGAGGTATCGATGCCCACGCAGACTTCCGATCGCATTCTGACGATGAGCCTTTGTTTCATGGCTATGTTCGTCATTCCGCAAATGGTCAGCGCGCAGCAATCCACACCCGCGCCCCGTCAGCTTCCGGATTGCCCATTCGAGCGTGGGAAGATTGGGGATTGGGCTTGGAGTGCGTCGGAACAAGGGCCGCTAGTCGAATGGCCACGGCTCTCGTGGCGCTCGTGAAGGGAGATCTCAAATTCGCCCAGCTCGAGCATAGCGACAAGAAGCTGACCCTTGCCCTCGACCTCTCGCGTGGCGCTACGAGCGACGCGGTAACGATCATTGCCACAAGTACCGAGAGCAGAGAGATCGTCGGTCTCCCGAGCTCGCATCTCAGACCGACGCAAGGGGGCGCACCTGGTCGATGTTCGCCGACATGACGCGGCTGCTCGACGGCAAGGCCGGACCAGCCCATGCGCGTGGCCAGATCACCCTGGAGTTGCGCGACGGCGACAGGTTGATCACAAAGTTCGCCGTAGACACCAGGGGGTTCAATGACGCCGTCAAGAAAGCCGGCGCATTGAGCAGATCCATTTCCGATATGCTCGCAGCAAATAAGTGCCGCGTCCCCAATCTTCCCTTCCCGTTCTGACCGAAGGCGCCGGCACACTCTCCATCCAAGGGCGGAACTGGATTACGGACGGGTGTGCGCCCGGGCACGTGCAAAGCACCTCAGAAACCCGGCGAAACACGGGGGCGCGAGCCGTGCGCTTCCGGCTCGGGCCTCACTTCTGATCGCACTTCGAAGGCTCGTGGAACAGGAGGTTGGTGAGCTCGCCCTCGAGCACGAACTCACCGTAGTCGATACGCAGCTTGCGGCTCACGCCGTTCTCGAACATCACAAACGAGATCTCGTAGATCGGCAGGGCATCGCGGCCCTCGGCGCGCGGATCGTAGTAGGCGATCGAGACCGGCCAGGCGCGCAGGGCATCGAGCCGTTCGGCATTGGCTATCCGGGGCAGCTTGCGGTTGCTGCCGGCGGGCTGGAGGCGGCCGAGCGCGGCAACCGTATCGTAGACCTTCTCGCCCTTCTCGGCACCGTCGTAGAGATCGGCACGGAACGACGCCTTCGCCGCCTTGGCCGCCTGTAGCAGGGCAATGGTGTGCTGGACGGGGAAATGGACGCGGGAGGAAAGACTGAGGCTCTTCCGTCCCGGCTTGGTGAGCTCGACCTTGACGCTCCTCGGTGGCACCGAGCCTCAGCGGCGTCGCCGGCGGTCGAGTCCGTCGCCTTCTCGTTGCGGTACTGCGTGGAATCGAAGCGGAACTTCGTGCCGGGGCCGTCCTCCCAGGTCGACGAGCGCAGGTCGGCAACCGACGTGTTGCCGCTCTGATAGCTCATGCGGGTCACGAAGCGCATGTTCTGCGTGTATCCCTCGCACGCCGAGCCGACGAGGTCGTAGGCCATGCGGCCGAGGACGGAGGTCATCCCCTGGCCTCCGCGGGTGCTGGCGAGCGTCAGCTCGTAGACGGCCCGGTGCGGGGCGAGCACGATGCCGTCGCCCGCCGCCGAGGCGCGCTCGATGGAGCACGGCCAGGGCGCAAACGAGCGCACAGAGTCCAACGTACAGGCTGCGACGCAGGCTCGCACAGGTCATCGTTCCGCCTTTCCCCGGGCTATCGCCGGCTGCCATCATCGCACGACTGCGGTCTGACGGCCACCACTTGCAAAGATCGGAGCGCGCTGACAAGACTGCCCGAGCCAGGTGCAGCCCCGGATGTGGTGAAGGAGCGGATAGCAGATCGCGATGATGGCAGCCAAGCGCGAGCCAGCCGGGCTGCGGCACAAGCTGGCATTCGGGCCGGCACCGCCGCTCGATCGCAGCCATCTTCGTGCGGCCGATCGCGCATCGCGGCTGGCACGACGGCGCCACGGGACGCGTGGAGAATACCGCACCCGCCTTCAGCGCCGCCGTCGCCAAGGGCTACGGCATCGAGTGCGACCTGCAGGCTGCCGAGGACGGCACGCCGATGGTGTTCCACGACAGCAAGCTCGACCGCCTGGTCGCTGGCGCTGGGCCGATCGCCGCCCATTCACCGCGCAGCCTCGCGCGTCTGCGTTACCGAGGCCAGGACGAGAGGATCCTGAGCTTCGCCCAGTTCCTCGACCTTGTCGCCGGACGCGCGCCTGCGCTGGTCGAGGTGAAGCGCAACGGGTGCCTGCACCCCAGGTTCCTGGAGAACGTCGCGCGGCTGGCCGCGGCGTACAAGGGGCCTATCGCGCTGATGTCGTTCGACCGCGCCACGGTGTCGGCGCTCGGCCAGCTTGCGCCGGCGATCCCGCGCGGAACCGGTGATCGGCAGCCGTCAGATGCTGTCGGGTCTGTGGGTAGGGCGGAAGAGGCGGCGCGAGAGCCCGGCGGCCTCGCGTCTCCTGGCTTCGGCCCCCGAGGGCGTGGCCTTTTATGCGGTCAATACGCAGCTGGTCGCGGTGGCGCGGGGCTGGATGTCGCGCCGCTCGCAGGACCTGCCGCTCTTCACCTGGACGGTGCGGACGCCGCGCCAGCGTGCGCGTGCCGCCGGTGGGCCGACGCTCCGATCTTCGAGGGCTACGAGGCTTGAGCCCGCCCCTCAGGGCATCAGCGGCACGCCGGTGAGCCAGGCGTGGCCGCCGAGCAGCAGCAGCGCGTAGAGGGCGAGCCCGCCCGCGACCGCAATCGCATTCTGCGCAGATCCGCCTCTGGCCGCGCCGAGCGGGCCCGCAGCACCGCGCTGGCGGACCGAGAAGAAGTCGTAGACGGCGAAGGCCAGGAAGCTGCCGAACAGGAGCACCGAGGCGAGATCGCCGTTGGCCAGGAGGTGTGCCAGCGCCCACAGGGTCACGGCCGCGAGCATCGGATGGCCGACGGCTGTGCGGATCCGATTGGGGAGGAACGCAGCAACCAGCAGGATCAACGCTGGCAGCATCAGCAGCATGGCGAGGTGCCTGGTCCAGGCGGGCGGTATCCAGACCTGCGGATTGCCACGCCCCAGGCCCTGCATCTGGCCGTAGCCCAGCACAATGAGCGCCAAGGCCGCCAGCGACAGCAGCCCGAAAAACGCAAGGTAGGGGCCTCGACCAATGCTGCCAACGAGGCGTGCGCGCACGGCGGGACGTGTGGGAATAAGATGGACTCCGAAGAAGAGCAGGAGCCCGCCGATCAGCATCCACATGCGCTACCTCCTGTCTACTGCCCGCCGCTCACAGAATCTCGGGCACCGCGGCTCGTCTCGTCCGCGGCACGCCGGTTGCAAGGCTGCGGAGGTGAGGGGAGCGAAATACGCGACACGGGGCGGCGTTGCCACCCCGCTCGTGCTGTGTTCCCCTACAGGGTGGCCCAACGCAGCCCGTCGATGGTTTCGGGCGAGTGGCAATGACTTCTGCAATCGGGTGCCATCGGGTGTGACATGAGCGGGTCGGGCGCTGCCAAGGTCGAGGTCGTGCCTCGGATCGCCGATGTGCCGGCGGAGGCGTGGGACGCCTGCGCCAACCCCGAGCCCGCGACCTTCAATCCGTTCGTGGCGCATGCCTTCCTGAAGGCCCTGGAGGATGCCGGCACCGTCGGCGGGCGCACGGGCTGGACGCCGCGCCATCTCGTGCTGAAGGTGGAAGGCGAGATCAAGGGCTGTGCACCCTGCTATCTCAAGTCGCACAGCCAGGGCGAGTACATGTTCGACCACGGCTGGGCCGACGCCTTCATGCAGGCCGGCGGGCGCTACTATCCGAAGCTGCAGATCGCCGTGCCGTTCACGCCGGTGCCGGGGCCGCGGCTCTTGACCCTGCCGGGCCCCGACCGCGAGGCCAGCGAGACCATGCTCGCCGCCGCGGCGTCCGAGCTCGCCGAGCGCAACGGCATCTCCGGCGTGCACATCACCTTTCTCGACCAGGGGCAGTGGAGCAGGCTCGGCGCGCAGGGCCTGCTGCAGCGGACCAACCAGCAGTTCCACTGGCGCAACGCCGGCTACGGGACGTTCGACGACTATCTGGCCTCGCTCGCCTCGCGCAAGCGCAAGGCGACGCGCAAGGAGCGCGAGCAGGCGCTGGCCGGCGGCCTGACGGTGGAGTGGCTGCGCGGGCGCGAGATCACCGAGGCGCACTGGGACGCGTTCTTCGCGTTCTACATGGACACCGGCTCGCGCAAGTGGGGACGGCCCTACCTCAACCGCAAGTTCTTCTCGCTGCTCGGCGCCAGCGCCGTCGGCGAGAGCTGCCTCGTCATGCTGGCGAAGAAGGGCTCGCGCCCCATCGCCGGCTCGTTCCACATGGTCGGCGGCGACTGCCTGTTCGGCCGCTACTGGGGCGCGGTCGAGCACCGCCCCTTCCTGCATTTCGAGATGTGCTACTACCAGGCCATCGACTACGCCATCGCGCACCGGCTCGCGCGCGTCGAGGCCGGCGCGCAGGGCGAGCACAAGCTGGCGCGCGGCTATCTGCCGACCAAGACCTACTCCGTCCACCACATCTGTCGACCCGGCGCTGCGGCGCGCGATCGCCGACTTCCTGGAGCGCGAGCGCGCGCACGTGGAGGCGGCCTGCGAGGAGCTGGCCGAGTACGGTCCCTACCGCAAGGCGTCGCCGGATCAGGACGTGAGGCGATCTGCCACGCCGTCATCGCCGGACGCGGCCGATGCTCAGAGCCAGCCAGGCGAGCAGCGCAGCCGAGTCAGAGAGCAGCAGCAGCGTCGAGGCTACCAGCATGTCGAAGCGCTCGCCGGCGCACGTGCGCGCACTCGTCGGCTCGACTTCCCGGCTGACGCGTTTCCTCGACATTTGCATTGTCGGCAGACTCTGTTGCCGTGCGTCACGGCACTCTTGTTGACCTGTCGCGGCCTCATCGCGGCTTGACGATGCGGTTGCGAGCCGATTAACACGGGCCCAGCAGGCAAGGAACATCACGATGGCTTACGACACCAACAACGTGTTCGCGAAGATTCTGCGCGGCGAGCTGCCGGTCCACAAGGTCTACGAGGACGCCGACACCTTCGCGTTCATGGACATCATGCCGCGATGCGAGGGGCACACCCTGGTGATCCCGAAGGCGCCGGTGCGCAACGTCTTCGATGCCAGCGCCGACGCAGCTCGCCGCCTGCATGCGCACGGTACAGAAGGTCTGCTGCGGCGGCCATGAAGGCATTCGCCGCCGACGGCATGACGCTGCTGCAGGCCAACGAGAGCGCCGGCGGGCAGGTGGTGTTCCATCTGCATTTCCACGTCATGCCGCGCTGGGAGGGCAGGCCGCTGGGGCCCGCCGGCACCAGGAGCGAGAAGCCGGAGGTGCTGGCGCGCCAACGCGGAGAAGATCAGGAAGGCGCTGGCCGCCTGAGTGTAGCTGCTGGAGAGCCGCCATGGCCGTCGTGCTGATCATCGGTGCCAGCCAGGGCATCGGCCTGGAGACGGTGCGGTGCGCGCTCGCCGAGGGCCATCGGGTGCGCGCGTTCGCCCGCGGCGCGGCATCCATCGCCATCGATCATCCCGAGCTGGAGAAGGTCGCCGGCGACGCGCTCGACCGCGCCGCCGTCTCGCAGGCCCTGCAAGGCGTGGACGCGGTGATCGAGGCGCTGGGCGCGCCCAGGGATCTCGGCACCGTGCTCTGGGGCACGACGCTGTTCTCCGCGGCAACCCGCATCCTCATCGATGCCATGCGGGCGCAGGGCGTCGCAGCGGCTGGTGGCGGTGACGGGCCTCGGCGCCGGCGACAGCCGCGGCCACCTGCGGCTTCCTCTACGACGCACTCGCCTTCCCCCTGGTGCTCAAGCGCATCTACGACGACAAGGACGTGCAGGAGCAGATGATCAAGGCGAGCGGGCTCGACTGGACCATCGTCCGCCCCGGCCTCCTGAAGGACGGTGCGGCGACTGGCGGGCCCGCGCGCTGACCGACCCCAGCGATTGGCGGGCAGGGCCCGTCAGGCGCGCCGACGTCGCCCAGTTCCTGGTGCGCGAGGCCTTCGAGCGCCGGTTCGTCGGCCAGACCCCGCTGCTCGATGCGAATGAGCCGCTGGGCCGACGATCCTGAGGGCGCCGCCGACGCGCTGATCCTGCGCAGCCTCGATGACATCGCCATCCAAGGCCGCGCTGCTCGCGGTCAACCAGGGCGGCGCGCTTTCCGCCCGGCTGGGGGAGCGGGGGCTCGGGCCGAGCCTGTGGAACCGGCGGCTGACGGCGGGCCTCACGGCTGCGCCATGGCCGGCCGCCGGGACCGTTCGATCTCGCCCTGGTGCGCCTGCCCAAGGCCCGCGACGAGCAGGCGATGACGCTCCATGCGACGCTCGGCGTCGTCGGCGTAGGAGGCCGCCTCATCCTCTACGGCGGCAACGACGAGGGCATCCGCTCCGCCGCGCGGATGCTGGAGGAGCTCTGCGGCGGTCGTGGAGACGCTCGCCGTCGCGCGGCCACGGCCGGGTGCTGGCGGCGCGGCGGCCTGCAGAGTACGGAGCAGGTGCGCTGCACGCTCGCGGCCTGGCGCCTCGATGTCGCAGCTCGAGATCGCCGGCGCCGCGCGCGCCGTGGGTGAGCTATCCCGGTACATTCGCTGCGGGCCGTCTCGACGAGGGCACCGCGCTCCTCATCTCCGCCCTGCCGCCGCTGCCGGCCGGCGCGCGGGTGCTCGACTACGGCTGCGGCTCGGGCGAGATCGCCGCCGCAGCCCTGGCCCTGCAGCCGGCGCTCGCCGTCGATGCGCTCGACAACGACGCGGTGGCGCTGGAGGCGGCGCGCGAGAATGTGCCCGCGGCGCGCCTCGTCCTTCGGCATCGCCTCGCCGATGCCGGCCGACGAGGACTACTACGCCATCCTGTCCAACCCGCCGCTGCACCAGGGCATCGCCGAGGACCACGCGATGCTCGAACGGCTGGTGGCCGAGGCGCCCGCGCATCTCGCGCCCCGGCGGGCTCCTGCAGATGGTGGTGCAGCGCCGCGTGCCGCTGGAGCGCCTGCTCGGCGCAGCATTTCGCCCAGGTGGAGGTCGTCGCCGAGACCGGCCGCTATCGCGTCTGGCGGGCGCGCGCCGACGCGCTTGAATAGCGCCTGCGCCGGAGCCGCGTTGCGGTGTTGCTCACAATGTCAAAGAGCGTAGGCGCGGGGTGAGAGCCCGGTTACCGTTCGAACGACGAGCGAATTCTACGACGGCCCGGAGGGGTCGGGACAAAGTCGGGGGCAGGACGGCCACGCCGATCTGCCAGTAAGGCTAATACGGGGTGAACAGCTTGCGCCAACGCGCTCCCGTCACCCTTGCGCCAAAGGGTGCCTCACCCCCTTCGGAGGAGGGGAAAACTGACCAAGAGTGGGGAGAGCTGTTGGCCTGGCCCGCTACCAGAGTTGTGCCGCCATCAACAGCACGGCGCCGGCGGCAACGCCTGCCGTCACGCTGCGCCCCAGAAGAAGGTAAAGACCGACGCCGCCGGCAAGGGCTGCGAGCCGCACTCCGAACGGTACTGCCGCCAAGGCGCCGGCGGGAAAAAGCACCATGCGCGCGACCAGGCCCGACACCAGGGCTGTCGCCACCGCACGCACCCACTGGAACGGCGCACCGGAAAGGTCGAGGCGGTTGCCTACTGCCAGGCCCAGCCAGCGCCAGACCTCGGTGGCGAGATAGCCCGCGAGAAAGAGGGTGAGATAGCCCCCGAGGCCGTCGCCGAGGAAGCTCATGCTTGCCCCCGCGGTCCGCTCCCGCGATTGCTCCGGCGGCCGAAGAGAAACGCCAGCGTGCCGCCGACGAGGCCCGTCGCCAGGAGATCGAAGCTCGGCAACAACACGTGGAGCACGGGCGCCAGCGCACAGCCGATGCCGATGGCGAGGAAGTCCATGCGCGAGACCGCCGTCGCCAGCAGCGACAGCAGGAAATAGATCGGCGTCACGAAGAGCAGCACCGCTGCCACGGACGTCGGGAACGCCGCCGGCCAGCAGATAGCCGAGCACGGTGCCCGCCACCGATGCGCCCGAGAAGCCGAGGCCGAGCCCGATGTGGCAGGCGAGCCTCTTCTCGGCGGGCAGCGCCGGCAAGCGGCGGTGAGCCTCGATCCACGGGCTGACGGCGACGAAATGCACCGCGAGCGTCTCGAGCAGGGGCTGTGGGCGCCGGCCCCTTGAGAAGCGGAACGAGGGTGACGGTCATCGGCAGCAGGCGGAGCGCCGCCAGGGCGACGGCGAAAGCGGCGGCGATGAGCGTCTCGTTGCGCGCGAGCTGGTCGACCAGCACCACCTGGTTCGGCAGCGCCATCATGCTAGCTGCGATGAACGCGGTCTGAGCAAGGTCGAAGCCGCCGTCGCGGGCAAGCGCGCCGAAGCCGAGCCCGGCGGCAAACAGCAGCGCGGAGGGCACCGAGAAGACGACCCGCAAACCGCGGAAAAGAGCGCCCCATGCAAAGCCGGTCGCGGGCGGCTGCGGCCCTTCCGCTGCCTCCGGACTCTCGTTGTCGCCGCCGTGCGTCATATCCGCCCCTGCCCCCAAGTCCCTCGCACAGTAACCCGCCGCAGCGAAGGTTAGGACCCCTGCGCCAGATCGCCGCCCCACTGAGCGATCGGTCGGCGCCCGGAGTGCAGCGCATCGGGCGCCGGCCGCAGTGCGGGAACCTTTTCCCCTCATAAAACTTTAAGCATCCGGTCGGCGGCCCGTCGTGGCTGCCGAGAGCCGCATGGGGTTCCCCTCGAGGCCTCGATCGAGAATCGCAGGTTGCGCGCGGACAGCCACCACAGCGTCCCGCAATCCCTCAGGTCCCCTGTGCCTGTCGAGAAAGGACGCCAATGTCGACGCCCGATCCCGCCTACCTTTCCGCCTCGCCACTTCGCTCCTCCGGCTCTCCCGAGATCGTCTCAGCCACCGCCGGGACACCCGCGCCCCAGCGCGCCGCAATGGCCGCCACTGGCGTGAGCGGTGCCCACGCCCTGATGGACGACGGCACGAAGGCGGCCGCGCTGCGCGGCTTCCTCCACGGCCGCCCGCTGAGGATCGCCCAGATCGGTCCGCTCATCGAGCGCGTGCCGCCGCGGCTCTACGGCGGCACCGAGCGGATCGTCTCCTATCTCACCGAGGAGCTGGTGGCGATGGGCCACGACGTGACGCTGTTCGCGAGCGGACGATCGATCACCTCGGCCCGGCTCGTCGCCTGCTGCGAGCAGGAGCTGCGCCTCAACCCCGCCGTACGCGACCCGATCCCCTACTACATGGTGATGCTCGACAAGGTGCGCCGCATGGCCTCCCAGTTCGACATCCTGCATTTTCACATCGACCAGTTCCACTTTCCCGTGTTTCACGACATGGCGGCCCGCTGCCTGACGACCCTGCACGGCCGCCAGGACCTGCTCGACCTCGCAGCACCTCTACGCCGGCTTCCCCGAGATGCGGCTGATCTCGATTTCGCAGGCGCAGCGCGCGCCCATCGCCAGGTGGCAACTTCGCCGGCAACGTCGCCCACGGCCTGCCGCGCAACCTGTTCACCCCCACCCTCATCGGGCGCGGCGGCTATCTGGCGTTTCTGGGCCGCATCTCGCCGGAGAAGCGCGTCGACCGGGCGGTGGCGATCGCCCGCGCCGTCGGGCTGCCGCTCAAGATCGCCGCCAAGGTCGACCGCGTCGACGAGCAATATTTCCGCAAGGACATCGAGCCGCTGTTCGCCCAGCCCGAGATCGAGTATATCGGCGAGATCGACGAGGCCCAGAAGGCCACGTTCCTCGGGGAAGCGCGCGCGCTCCTGTTTCCGATCGACTGGCCGGAGCCCTTCGGGCTTGCCATGATCGAGGCCATGGCCTGCGGCACGCCGGTGCTGGCCTTCCGGAACGGCTCGGTTGCAGAGGTGATCGAGGACGGCGTCACGGGCTACGTCGTGGACAGCGTCGAGGAGGCGATCTGCAAGGTCGGCAGCCTCCTGGCGCTCGATCGGGCGCGCGTGCGGCGCCGCTTCGAGCAACGATTCACGAGCGAGCGAATGGCCGAGGATTACGTGAAGATCTACCGTGACACGATGGCGCGGCTCCCGGGCCGCAAGGAGGAGCGCGTGCAACCCATCGTAGTCGGAGGCGACCACTCCCGACTTCGTAGGCGAGAGCCTGGGCCCTCTGCCGCAGCACCTCGGACCAGCGGACCTCGGCGCGACAGGAGGCCCGAGGCGTGGCTGAGGTGCCGCGCCAGGTCAAAGCGCAGTCCGCGGCGCACCTCGAGCCTGCGCAGACGGCCGACGAACGCGAGGCCTCCGGCGCGCGCGACGCGCCGGAGGTCTCGCCCGTGGGCGAGCAGGCGGAGAGCGATGCCCAGTTCTCCATTGCCGCCACCGGGTCGCCGTCGCGCCCGCGCCGTACGCTCAAGCACAACGACACCTTCGCGGTGTTCGACAGCCACGGCGACATCGGCGCCACGGCCGGCGGGCCCGACGGGCTGTTCGACCGCGACACGCGCTACCTGTCGCACCTGGAGCTCCTGATCGACGGCACCCAGCCGCTGCTGCTCGGCTCCTCCGTCAGGGACGACAACCTCAACCTGCAGGTCGACCTCACCAATCCCGACATCTACGCCGACGAGCGCATCGGCCTCCCCAAGGACACGCGTGCACATCGCGCGCGCCATCTACCTGCACGAGGGCGCGCTGCACGAGCGCATCGCCGTCTCCAACCACGGGCCTGAGCCGCACAGCCTTCACGCTGTCCTCGCCTTCGCCAGCGACTTCGCCGACATCTTCGAGGTGCGCGGCATGGGCCGGCAGCGGCGCGGCCGCGCCTGGGCGGAGGTGCGCGACGCCTCGCAACGCGGGGCTCCATTACCGCGGCCTCGACGGCGTGGCGCGCGAGACGGCGCTGAGCTTCGAGCCGGCGCCCACGCCAGCTCATGACAGTGCATGGCGAGCTACGCGCTGGAGCTCGACCCGGGCGCCAGGCCACCATCCTCGTCACCGTCGCCGCGCGCGGGCGGCTGCCCCGGCCGGCCCAGACCTTCTTCAAGGGGCTCATCGTGCGCCACCGCGAGCTGATGGCGGCGACGCGCGGCGGTGGCGAGCGTCGAGACCTCCAACAAGGTGCTGAACGAGATCCTGTGCCGGTCGATGGCCGATCTCTACATGCTCGTCACCGACACGCCCGAGGGGCCGTATCCCTACGCCGGCATCCCCTGGTACTCCACCACCTTCGGCCGCGACGGCATCATCACCGCGCTGCGAGATGCTGTGGGCCGACCCCGCGCTCGCCGAGGGCGTGCTGCGCCGGCTCGCCGCCTACCAGAGCCGCATCGAGGACCCCAAGACCGATGCCAGCCCCGGCAAGATCCTGCACGAGATGCGCGGCGGCGAGATGGCCAACCTCGGCGAGGTGCCGTTCGGCCTCTACTACGGCAGCGTCGATGCCACGCCGCTGTTCGTCGTGCTGGCCGGCAGCTACGCCGAGCGCACCGGCGACTGCGCCCTCGTGCGCGAGCTGTGGCCGGCGATCGAGCGCGCGCTCGCCTGGATCGACGGCCCGGCGGACCCCGACGGCGACGGCTTCGTCGAGTACGCGCGCGGCTCGAGACGTGGGTTGCAGAACCAGGGCTGGAAGGACTCGCACGATTCCGTCTTCCACGCCGACGGCCGGCTGGCGACGGGGCCGATCGCGCTGGTCGAGGTGCAGGGCTACGTCTATGCCGCCAAGCGCCTGGCGGCGGCCTGCGCGCGCGCAGCTGGGGCTGCCGGCGCGCGCCGCCGAGCTCGAGGCGCCAGGCCGAGGCGCTGCGCCAGCGCTTCGAGGAGGCGTTCTGGTGCGAGGAGATCGGCACCTACGCGCTGGCGCTCGACGGCGCCAAGGCGCCGTGCCGGGTGCGCACCAGCAACGCCGGCCACGCGCTCTATTCGGGCATCGCCCGGCGCGACCGCGGCCGGCGGGTGGCGCGCGGCGCTGCTCGAGCCCTCGTTCTACTCGGGCTGGGGCATCCGCACCGTGGCCGAGGGCGAGGCGCGCTACAATCCGATGTCCTATCACAACGGCTCGATCTGGCCGCACGACAACGCCATCATCGCCCAGGGCTTCGCCCGCTACGGCCACAAGCGCGGCGATCGTCGCCGTGTTCGAGGACCTGGTGCGCGCCAGCACCTACATGGACCAGCGCCGCATCCCCGAGCTCTACTGCGGCTTCCGGCGCCGCACCGGCCGCGGCCCGACGCTCTATCCCGACGGCCTGCTCGCCGCAGGCCTGGGCCTCGGGCGCGCTCGTTCGCGCTGCTTGCCGGCCATGCTCGGCCTCGAGTTCGACCCGCGCCGCGCGCCGAATCCGCCTCGTCAACCCGATGGTGCCCGCGCTCGCCGGCGACATCGTGGTGCGCAACCTCTCGGTCGGCGGCGCCCGCGCCGACTTCGCGCTGCGCCACGACACCCGCACCTCCGTCTCCCTCGAGGTGCTGCACGCCGAGGGCGACGTGCAGCTCTCCCTGGTCTTCGACCCTGCCGCCGGCGCGTAGGGGTCAGACCCTGCGGGTCTGACCCCAGGGCACCCCACTGACGATCTGACAACGCTCCACCGCCGCCATCGACGAGGCCGCTGCATCGGGTCAGACCCGCCGGGTCTGACCCCGTCACGGCCGCGCCCGCTGCCTCTTTGCAAGTCCGCACGAAGCGGCTTAACTGAGGCTCATGACGCCGGGGGAGTTCATTTCCAAGTGGAGCGACACGGCCGGAGGTGGTGCCGGGCTATCCCGACCGCCTCCTGCCCGTGGACGAGAAGGCCGCTGCCATCCTCAAGAAGCGCACCCTCACCAACCTCTACAACGAGCGGCAGGCTGGAAACGTGGCTGGCTCGAGCACGCCCACCGCGACCTCGACGCCGCCGTTGCCGCCGCTTACGGCCGGCCCGCCGACCTCGGCGACGAGCAGATCCTGGAGCGCCTGTTCCTGCTCAATCAGGCCCACGCATAGGGGTCAGCCCCCCGTTCGCCCCGTTCGCGGTTTGGTAACCGCACTCGCCCTAGGCTCGGCAGGCGTAGCATCGCCCGGCAAAGGGGCGAAAACGTCACAGGTGAGCCGCTGGTGTTGGCGGACGCCCCCTGGCGCGCCGGCCGCCTCCTATTCGCTGTCTTGCGCTGGCGCGTCGGGCGGACCTGCGGCTACAGTCGCGCCTCGGCAGGGGTCAGACCCCTGACCGCTACCGTCACGGCTTGCTTCAACGTCGAGGTCAGGGGTCTGACCCCTTCATCCCTGCATGTTCAAGAAGATCCTGATCGCCAACCGCGGCGAGATCGCCTGCCGCATCATCAAGACGGCGCGCAAGCTCGGCATGCGCACGGTGGCGGTCTACTCCGAGGCCGACCGCGACGCGCTGCACGTCGAGATGGCGGACGAGGCGGTCGCCATCGGCCCGGCGCCGGCGGCGCAGTCCTATCTCGTCATCGAGAAGATCGTCGAGGCCTGCCGCCAGACCGGCGCCGAGGCGGTGCATCCGGGCTACGGGTTCCTCAGCGAGCGCGAGGCGTTCCCGATCGCGCTCGCCAAGGCCGGCATCGTGTTCATCGGGCCCAACCCGAAGGCGATCGCCGCCATGGGCGACAAGATCGAGAGCAAGAAGGCGGCGGCCAAGGCCAGGGTCTCGACCGTGCCCGGCTTCCTGGGCGAGATCGCCGACGCCAGAGCAGGCGGTGAAGATCGCCGCCGAGATCGGCTATCCCGTCATGATCAAGGCCTCGGCCGGCGGCGGCGGCAAGGGCATGCGCATCGCCTACACGCCGAAGGAGGTGCGAGGAGGGCTTCGCGCTCGCGCGCTCGGAGGCCAAGTCGAGCTTCGGCGACGACCGCGTGTTCATCGAGAAGTTCATCGAGAACCCGCGCCACATCGAGATCCAGGTGCTGGGCGACAAGCACGGGCACGTCATCCACCTGGGCGAGCGCGAATGCTCGATCCAGCGCCGCAACCAGAAGGTCGTGGAGGAGGCGCCGTCGCCGCTCCTGGATGCCAGGACGCGCAAGGCCATGGGCGAGCAGGCGGTCGCGCTGGCCAAGGCCGTGGGCTACGACAGCGCCGGCACGGTGGAGTTCGTGGCCGGCCAGGACAAGAGCTTCTACTTCCTGGAGATGAACACGCGCCTGCAGGTGGAGCACCCCGTCACCGAGCTGGTCACGGGCATCGACCTCGTCGAGCAGATGATCCGGGTGGCGGCGGGCGAGAAGCTCAAGATCAGGCAGGAGGACGTGAAGCTCAACGGCTGGGCGGTGGAGACCCGCATCTACGCCGAGGACCCGTTCCGCAACTTCCTGCCCTCCATCGGCCGCCTCACGCGCTACCGGCCGCCGGCGGAAGGCGTGGCCGACGGCGGCACCGTGCGCACCGACACCGGCGTCTTCGAGGGCGCCGAGATCTCCATGTTCTACGATCCGATGATCGCCAAGCTCGTCACGCACGGGCCGACGCGGCAGGCCGCCATCGACCTGCAGGCCGACGCGCTCGACGCCTTCGTCATCGACGGGGTGGAGCACAACATCCCGTTCCTCGCCGCGCTGATGCAGCATCCGCGCTGGCGCGAGGGCCGGCTCTCCACCGGCTTCATCGCCGAGGAGTACAAGGGCGGCTTCAAGCCGCAGGCCGCCCGAGGGCGAGGACCTCGACGTGCTGGCGGCCGTGGCGGTGGCCATCGACCATCTGAGCAACAACCGCCGGCGCGCCATCACGCACCAGATGGCGGGCCCGGCGGTGCGCTTCTCCTCGCGCCGCTACGCCGATGTGGGCGGCACGCTGGTGGCGGCGCGCGTGGAGGGCACGCTCGGGCATCCCACCAAGGTGACGCTGGTGGACGCCAAGAGCATCCGCCGCGCCGCGCTCGACGTCGACGCCGACTGGTGGCCCGGCAACCCGGTGTGGCGCGGCCGGGTGGGCGACCGGCGCGTGACGGTGCAGGTGCGCCCGATCCTCAACGGCTACGACCTCTCCTACCGCGGCACCCGCGCCAAGACCCGCGTCTACACCGAGCGCGAGGCCCAGCTGGCGGCCCTGATGCCCGAGAAGGCGGCCGCCCGACACCTCCAAGCTGCTGCTCTGCCCCATGCCGGGGCTGGTGAAGGCGATCCACGTGGTGGAGGGCCAGGAGGTGAAGGCCGGCGAGGCTCTGTGCGTGGTGGAGGCCATGAAGATGGAGAACATCCTGCGCGCCGAGCGCGACGGCGTGGTGAAGGCCATCAGGGCGAAGCCGGGCGACAGCCTGGCGGTGGATGCGGTGATCATGGAGTTTGCTTGACCCATTGGCGTCGACCCCGGCGCAAGCCCGTGGAAGACCCGACGCCTGCACCAAGGGCAGCCGCATGACCGCTCCAGCGCACGATGTCGACGAGCCTCGTGCGCGAGTTCCTGCGGCTGCGCGATGGCGCAAGCGCACCCGCTGGTCCGGGAGTGGCGCGGCGCGAAGCTGGAGGCCGACCTGCTGGAGGCCGTGACAGCCAGCGTGCAGACCATCGCCGACGATGACGAGGCGCAGCGGGTCGCCGAGGTCATGCACGCGCTGGCGCTGCCCGCCGCAAGCTACCGGGGGAGGCTCATCGATGCCGGCGGCGTCCGCTGCATCGCCCACATAGACTTCACCGACCCATCCGGCGACTTTCCCTTCGTAAAGGTGCGGTGCGCGAGCGTGCCGCCCGGCTCGATTGCCGACTGGGGCCCGATCTCCGGGGGGATCGCCCGAGCCTTCGGGGAATTCCGGCCGCGCGCCGCTCCAATTCTTCCACCCGTCGCATCTGCCGTTGCAGGCGCCGGCCTCGCGCATCGACACGCATCTTCTTGCCGCGCCCGCCCTGAGCATGGCCGAGCGGCCCGATGCCGCCCGGCCTCGACCGCATCGAGTTGCAGCGCCCCGCCAACCTCGATTTCTACCCGCGCTACGAGGCTGCCTACGAGCAGATGCTCGACGCGCGGCCCTTCCTGCAGGGCGAGGTTGGCGTCGAGGCGCCGCGAGACGCTGGCGCAGTGCCTGGAGCAGGGCCTGCTGTGCGAGGTCTTCGTCGATGGCGCCTGGAGCGGCCTGATTGCGGCGCGGGCAGATATGCTGGCCGGCGTGCGCGGGCTCCAGATGGTGGAGATCGTGCTGACGCAGAGCGCGCGCGGCCACGGGCTCGGCCCGGCCGTGCACCAGGGCTTCGCCCGATCCGTGGCGGAGGCCGATCCGGCAGCCGTTCTCATGGGCACGATCTCGCCGAAAAATGCACCGTCGCTGCAAGCGGCGCTACGGGCAGGGCGGATGGAGATCGGCCGCGTTCCTCTGGGCGGACCTGTAGGCCGGGCCAAGGCGAGGCCGCAGATCCTACCGATCCTGCAATGCTGCGGTGCCTCTGCGCGCGTCTACCGCCGCTTGCGCCAACCCCGCATCCTTCCTTAAGACTTCGTGCTCCAGGCCCCTCCGCGGCCACTCTCCCAACATCGGGGACTCCATGCGCAACTTCCACTTTCCCGGGCGCTCGCTGGTCTATGGGCGCCGGGCCATGTGCGCCACGTCGCATCCCATGGCGAGCCTCACGGCCGTCCAGGTCCTCAAGGACGGCGGCAATGCCGTGGATGCCGCCATCGCCACCGCCGCGGTGCTGGCGGTGGTGGAGCCGCACATGACGGGCATCGGCGGCGACTGCTTCGCCCTGGTTGCCAAGCCGGGGCTCGACAAGCCGATCGCGCTCAACGCTGCCGGCCGCGCGCCCGCCGGTGCGACGGCCGAGTGGCTCGCCGGGTCCGGGCTCGAGCGCATCGAGCCCGCCAGCGTGCACGCCGTGACGGTGCCCGGTGCCGTCGACGGCTGGACGCGGCTCCTCGCCGACTACGGTACCTGGCCGCTCGACCGGCTGCTGGAGCCTGCCATCGCGCTGGCCGAGGAGGGCTTCGTCGTGTCGCCGCGCGTTGCCGCCGACTGGGGGCTCGACATGCCGCGCATCTCGCACCACGCCGGGGCCAGGATGCACCTCTTCAAGTCGGGCGCGGTGCCGCTGGCGGGCGAGGTGATGCGCTTTCCGGCTTTGGCCGAGACGCTGCGCACCATCGCGCGCGCAGGCCGCGACGGGTTCTACGCCGGCTGGGTGGCGGAGGACATCGTGGGCGAGCTGCGCAGCCTGGGCGGCCTGCACACGCTCGACGATCTCGCCGCCCAGCGCGCGAGCTACGTGACGCCGCTCTCGCTTGCCTGGCGCGGCGTGGAGCTGTGGGAGCTGCCGCCGAGCAACCAGGGCATCGTGGCGCTGATGCTGCTGCAGATGCTGGAGCGCATCGGCTTGCCGGGCGACCCGGTCTCGGTCGAGCGCTACCATGTGCAGCTGGAGGCAGCGCGGCTCGCCTTCGCCGCGCGCGATGCCTTCGTGGCCGACCCGGACATGGCCGATGTGCCGGTGGCGCACCTGCTCTCCGACGCCATGATTGACGATCTCGCCGCGCGCGTAGACCGGAGGCGCCGGCGCGAGGATTTGGGCCCGCTGCCGCAACCTCCGGGCTCCGACACCGTTTACTTCGCGGTCGTGGACGAGAGCGGGATGGCCGTGTCGTTCATCAACTCGCTCTACGATACCTTCGGCTCGGGCATCGTGACGAGGAAGAGCGGCATCGTCATGCACAACCGCGGCAAGGGCTTCGTTTGTGACCCGAAGCATCGCAACTGCATCGCCCCGCGCAAGCGGCCGATGCACACCCTGGTGCCGGCCATGGTCCTGAAGCACGGCCGCCCGCTGATGGCCTTCGGCGTCATGGGGGCGCACTTCCAGCCCATGGGCCATGTCTACATCATGACCAACATCTTCCACTACGGCATGGACCCGCAGCAGGCGATCGACACCCCGCGCGTGTTCTTCGACGGCGACACCGTTCTCACCGAGGAGTCGGTGCCCGAGGCCGTGGCCGAGGGGCTGCGCCAGCTGGGCCACCGTGTGGCGCCGCGCCGCGTGCCCTGGGGCGGCGCGCAGATCGTGCGCATCGACCAGGACACCGGCGTGCTGACCGGTGCCTCCGACCCGCGCAAGGACGGCTGTGCACTGGGGTATTGAGTAGGCGAATGGCGAAGTGGCGAATGGAGAAATGGCGCCTGAGGCCTGCCATTCGCGATAGGCCGTTCGCCATTCGCCAAGCCGAGCAACGGAGGCGCGCATGAGCGGCGAAAGCGAGGTGCGCACGGTGCGCGTCCGCATCGCGGGCCGGGTGCAGGGCGTTGGCTATCGGGATTGGACCGAGGACGAGGCCCGCGGCCTGGGGCTCGCCGGCTGGGTGCGCAATTGCCGCGACGACTCGGTCGAGGCGGTCTTCTCCGGTGCGCGGGGGAGCGTGGCCGAGATGCTGCGGCGCTGCCGGGCAGGCCCGCCGTCGGCCGCGGTGTCCTCGGTGGAGGTCCTGGAGGAGGGCGGCAAGGAACCCGCCGGCTTCGAGGTGCTGCCGACGGCGTAGCCTGTCATCCCGGAATTGCGCGCCAGCGCAGTATCCGGGACCCAGGGCCAAGGGGTAGACGCGCGACACAAGGCCCGTGGAGAGGATCGAGCCCGTGGCCCTGGGTACCGGGTCTCGCCCTGCCGGGCTCGCCCGGCATGACACCTACAGCCGCCGCGCCGCCCGGCGCAGGCCCTGCAGGATCGGCTCGAAGGCCTCCTCGTCGCGGCTCTCCGGATAGACCATGTAGACGGCGGACGTGAACGAGCGCGAGCGCGCCGGAATGCGCAGCCGGCGCCGGCTGACGTGGTGCTTGACGAGCCGGCGGGGGAAGTAGCCCGAGGCCTCGTTGCCGAGCAAATAGTCGATGCCCATGGAGCCCAGGTCGAGATTGACGCCGGTATTGCTGAGCTCCGGGTAGGCGGCGGCGTGGTCGGCCTGGAACGCGGGGCCCCAGTCGACGAACACGTAGTCGCTGTGCTGGCGCCGGCGACCCGCTGCGCTGGTGACCAGCACGAACTCCTCGTCGAAGAGGTGCTCGATGGTGAAGCCGGGCGGCTGCCCCGGCTGGTACATGACGGCGAGATCGAGCGTTCCCTCGAGCAGGCGTTGGATCATCACCGCCGGCAGGCTGGCGTTGGCGGAGATGGCGATGTCGGGGACGTTGCCGCGCAACCAGGAGATCCACTTCAGGAGGAAGCCGTCCCACAGCGCTGCGGGCGCACCGACGGCCAGATGGTCGCGGTGCTGGCCCGCCAGCCCGACCTCGAGCTGGGCGTGCTGCCACACGCGCACCAGCGCCAGCGCGTGCTTCTGGAACTGCTCGCCGGCTCCGGTCAGCGCCGCGCCGTTCTTTGAGCGGTCGAACAAGGTGCGGCCGAACATGTCCTCGAGCCCCTTGATGCGTGCGCTCACCGTCGACTGCGTGACGTTCATCTTGCGCGCGGCATCGATGAAGCTTCCGGTCTCTGCGACCATCAGGAAGGTACGGGCTAGTGTGATGTCCATTCTTGTGGCAGCCTGCGGGCGTCGCCGAACGCTCCAAATTCTATCTATCGAAAACATCGATAGCCGTCAGCGGAAAAATCCGTTTGTAGACTCGCCAAAAAATTTTCACATTGACAATGCCCGGATCTGGATTCGGGTGACGCACTGAAAGACTAGCTGAAGGACCTATACCATGAAGGCGAAGAAGAAAGCTGCGAAGAAGGCCGCGACGAAGAAGCCCGCGAAGAAGGCGAAGAAGAAGTGACGGTGTGCATCCTTTGAGTATGGTTACGATGGTGCGCATCGCGCGAGCGATCGGTGTGGTCGGCCTCCTTGCTGGCGCCGTCGCGGCGCATGCGGCGTCGATCACCAATCGCGACGAGCGCGACCACGCGGTGACCATCATCGAGGGCGAGGCGAAGGCCGATCACATCCTGAGGCCATCACAGACCTTGTCGGACGTCTGTCTCAAAGGATGCACCATCCGCATGAACCGCGGCGAAGACGACGATTACGTCCTCTCCGGGGGCGACGCCGTCTCGATCGAGGACGGAACGGTCTTCTACGATACGCCGGACCCCTCGGTGACCCCGGCGTCGCCCCCTGCGGACAAGAGAAAGCCCCCCAACAGGGGTTGAGCACTCGAGGACCAGGGATCACGTTGCAAGCGGCGCCCTGGCAAGGGCGGGCTCATCGCTGCGGGTCCCCGTCAGCGCCCGTGGCGCCGATCTCTGCAAGCCGGCACGCAAAGCGCAGTTCGAATGCCGCACGCAGCGCGAGGTCGACTTCCCTCACGGCGGCGGCGTGCCCAGACCCGGCCGCCAGCTCGGCAAGGCTGGTGACGCCCGCATCGCGAACGCCGCACGGCACGATGCCGGCGTAGTGGCCGAGATCGGGCGCGACGTTGAGGCTCACCCCGTGCGAGCTGACCCAGCGCGACAGGCGCACACCGATGGCGGCGATCTTGTCGTAGGAGCCCACACCGCCTTCCTCCGCGCGCCGCACCCATACCCCGACGAGCCCCGCCCGGCGCTCGCCGGCGACGCCCAGCCGCTCCAGCGCATCGATGATCCAATCCTCCAGGGCGGCGACGTAGGCGCGCACATCGCCGAAGCGGCGCTTCACGTCGATCATGACGTAGGCCACACGCTGGCCGGGCCCGTGATAGGTGTACTGGCCGCCGCGCCCGGTGCGATGGACGGGGAGTTGCATCGGCGCCAGCAGGTCCTCGTCCTTGGCGCTGGTGCCGGCGGTGTAGAGCGCCGGGTGCTCGAGCAGCCAGACCAGCTCGCGCGCGGTGCCGGAGACGATGGCCTCCACCCGTTCGGCCATGACAGCGAGCGCGGCCTCGTAGGGCACGGGCTTCCCCGACACCAGCCATTCGACCGGCCGTTCGACGAGCGGGGAGGTGAGGAATCGCTGCGTTCGGTTCATTGGCACCTGGCTCGTGGCTGTCCCCTCGTCCGCGTCCGCGGTGGAACGGCACCAGCGATGGTTCTCACGCGCTCCGAGGAGCAGCCGTGCATTTCGGGGCTGCGCAGGAAGGAATGTGGCGGGGTGGCTGGCGTGGATCAAGGCGGCACGGTCCGCCGCGCCTCTGGTTCGGGGTGAGGCGCTCCTGCCGACAGCCCAGGTTTCAGGGAGGGAAGACGCCAGGGGCCTGACCGCTGAATACCCCCTGAAACCTTGTTTGCCGCGCCCCGGTTTGCTACAGGAGCGGGCGAGCGGTCGTGGCGGAATTGGTAGACGCACTAGCTTGAGGGGTTAGCGCCGCAAGGCGTGGAGGTTCGAGTCCTCTCGACCGCACCAAGTCTCGAAGTTCCCCAGCTGAGAGAATGGACCGGCCTCGGCGGGTTCCGGCCTAATGCGGGGCAATCAACGGCGGGCAGCAGCCGGGGACCGCGCCCACGATCTGCAGCACGAAGCCCGACACGATCAGCACCGTCGCCAGCAGGAACACGCCCCGGCGGGCCATCAAGGCGGTGCGGTGCTCCCCGCGAGCCTTGCGGATTGCGCTCTCGTCCGACATGCGATCCAGCGTCTCGAACGGATTCTGCCCGGCCATGCCGCGGGTGCGCAGGTCGCGCAGCGCCCGCGCGCGGTCGAGCTGCTCGGCAAGCTGCATCTGGCGGCCCTCGTTGAAGAAGGCGAGCCACCACTCGCGCAACAGCAGCATGAACCCCAGGAAGTCGAGTCCGAGCCCGAGAACGGTGAGCCATTGCTGGGTCATGGTGGGTGAGCCGGTGAGTGGTGAGACGGTGAGGTTCAGGTTGGCGCGCGTGACGTAGGTTACGTGCTGTCGTCGAAAATGGATGCCCAACCGTGACGCGCGCTGACAACCACACTCACCATCTCACCACTCACCCATCTCACGCCTACTCGGCCTTCATCACCACGCAGTCGACGCTGAGGCGCTTCAGGGCGTCGCATGCGACCGCCGCCGGCGCCTTGGCGCCGAAGCCACCGTAGCGCGCGCGGTAGAGCACGGTCTGGCCGCGCCGCACCTGGGCCGTGAGCGCGGCGTGGTCGGCGAGCACGGAGCCCGCGAGCTCGCGCACCGAGGCCAGCCGGCGCTCGGCCTCCTCCAGCGTCTTGAAGGCGCCGATCTGTACGTGGAAGGCCCCCTCCGAGGGAGGCGTCTTCGCCTGGCCGTTCGAGCCCGCCCCCTCCTTCGGCGCCGGCGGCGGGGGGCGCACCTCCACCTTGCGAACGGCGATCACACGCGGCGCGGGCTTCGGCGACGGGACGTCCGCGCCCGCAGTCTCATCCTTCTCCCGGCCGTCAAAGGAGCCGCCGGGCGCCGCGTTCGCGTCTCCGATGCCTTGGCGAGGGCCGCATCGAGATGGGCGCGAACCGCGGCATTGCGCAGCGCCGCCGAGGTGCCGCCGAAGTAGGCGGCGATGACGTGCTTCTTCCCCCGCCGCACCGAGGCCACCACGTTGAAGCCGGACGCGCGGATGTAGCCCGTCTTCATCCCGTCGATGCCCTTGTAGTTGAAAAGCAGCGTGTTGTGGTTCTTGTAGGTGTCGCCGCTCCAGCTGAAGGTGCGCGTGGCAAACAGCGGATAGTGTTTGGGGAAGTCGTCGTGCAGCCGCAGCGCCAGGGTGATCATGTCGCGTGCGGTCGTCACCTGGTCGTCGTCGGGGAGGCCGGAGGCATTGTGGAACTCGGTCGACTTCATGCCGAGCTGGCGCGCCTTGCGCGTCATCATCTGGGCGAAGCGCTGTTCGCTGCCGGCGACGTGCTCGGCGAGCGCGACGGCGACATCGTTGGCGGACTTGGTGATCAGCGCCTTGATGGCATCGATGAGGTCGATCTCGGTCCCCGGCTCGACACCGAGCCTGGAGGGCGAGGCCCCCGCCGCCTTGGCGGAGAAGCGGATCTTGGTCTGGTAGGTGAGCCGCCCGGCCTCGATCAGCTCGAAGATCATGTAGAGGGTCATGAGCTTGACGAGCGAGGCCGGATAGCGCTCCGCGTCGGCCGAGCGCTCGTGCAGGACGCGCCCGGTGTTGGCATCGATCACGAGCACGGCGTGCCGGCCCGTGACCCCGGCATAGACGGGGCCGAGCGCCACATTGAGCGTGAGGGCCGCCGTCAGCGCAGCCAATGCAACGCGTGCAACACGGCGCCACCGCCGCGGCCGACCAAGTCGATTTGTCATTCCCTCAGCGCCCTAGCCGCGTCGGCAGAGCGGGCTCGCTCCCCGACGCCCCCGTAAGAAAGTGCCCAGCCTAGCCTTGATCGCTTCTTTGGGGCGTCTTTGAGGCAGCCTCGGCCTGGGCGCGCCGGCTCGGGAGGGGGCTGGCCCATCCTGGTGACTGCCGCGTTAACCTCGGCACCCCTGCCCATAAAAGCATCATGCTGCGACGCAGCATCGCGCTTGACGCCATTGTGCGGTGCATATATTCAATGGGCGCACCCCGTTGAGCCTAATGAACCCGCAGACGAACCCAGGCACCCCAGGACAAGAAAAATGATCAAGAACTTCGACGACTTCCAGAAACTCGGCCAACAGAACGCGGAAACCGCAATGAAGGCCTTCGGCGAGTGGAACAAGGGCTGGCAGGCGATTGCCGCCGAGATCACCGACTATACCAAGCGTTCGTTCGAGGAAGGGTCGGCGGCCGTCGAGAAGCTCCTGACCGCGAAGTCCTTCGAGCAGGCTGTCGAGATCCAGACAGGTTATGCCAAGCGCGCCTACGACGACTACATGCACCAGGTGTCCAAGCTCGGCGGTCTTTATGCCGAGCTCGCCAAGGAGGCCTACAGGCCGGTCGAGAGGGTCCTGCAGACCGCCCGCCAGTAAGCTTGGCTGCCAGCTTGGTTTGCCCAGCTTGGTTTGCCCAGCTTGGTTTGCCCAGCTTGGTTGCCCAGCTTGGTTGCATTGTGGGCCGGACGCGCCCGCCAGCACCTTGTAGGGATGTGGACACGCACCGGGTGCGCGCTCTGTCGGCGCGCGCCCGTTTTTTTGTCGCTTTTGCGCTGGGGCTTCACCATATAGCGCCATGCGCCGCCGCGGGGTGATGCGCTCCGTCTACAACGGCGCGTGATCCCCTCGCACGGTGTTTGCGAATTCGACCCCGCTGTCGCTAAGATGGGCACGTGATTTGCGGTGCGGTCGATCCGGGAGGCCATGATCCAGGCAGGGGTTGAGGTCGTCGCGCGGTCGCACCGGCGCAGGGAACAGGGAAGCGGGGACAAAAGCTCGCTAGGCAAGGCTCGAGAGGATGTCCGGAAGCAACGGCTCACGCGGCGACGATGAGGGCAAGACCGGCCTCATCACCAAGACGCGCCCGAAGACCAAGAAGCCCAGCCTTTACAAGGTGCTGTTGTTGAACGACGACTACACGCCGATGGAGTTCGTGGTGCACGTTCTGGAGCGCTTCTTCAACAAGGGCCACGAAGAGGCCACGCGCATCATGCTCCATGTGCACCACAAGGGGGTCGGAATCTGCGGCGTCTATACCTACGAGGTCGCCGAGACCAAGGTTGCGCAAGTCATGGACTTCTCGCGTCAGCACCAGCATCCGCTGCAGTGCACGATGGAAAAGGAGTAAGCAACAACCGTGCCCGCCTTCTCCCAAAGTCTCGAAGCTTCGCTCCATCGCGCGCTGGAATACGCCAACGAGCGTAACCATGAGTACGCCACGCTGGAGCACCTCCTGCTGGCCCTGCTGGACGACCGCGACGCCGCGGCCGTCATGAAGGCCTGCCTCGTCGATTTCGACGCACTACGCCGGCGCATCACCGAATACCTGGATAACGAGCTCGCCAGCCTCTACGTCAAGGGCTCCACCGAGGCGCAGCCCACCACCGGCTTCCAGCGCGTGGTGCACCGCGCCGTGGTGCATGTGCAGTCGTCCGGCCGCGAGGAGGTAACGGGCGCCAACGTGCTCGTTGCCATCTTCGCCGAGCGCGAGAGCCACGCCGCCTTCTTCCTGCAGGAGCAGGAGATGACCCGCTTCGAGGCGGTGCAGTACATCTCGCACGGCATCGCCAAGCGCCCCGGCATGTCCGATCCCAAGCAGGTGCGCGGGGTGGACGAGGACCAGAGCGGGGAAGGCCGCGAGGACAACAAGAAGCAGCCGCAGGACGCGCTCAACACCTACTGCGTCAACCTCAACAAGAAGGCCAAGACCGGCCGCATCGACCCGCTGATCGGGCGCGCGGCGGAGGTGATGCGCACCATCCAGGTGCTGTGCCGCCGGCAGAAGAACAACCCGCTGTTCGTGGGCGATCCCGGCGTCGGCAAGACCGCCATCGCCGAGGGCCTCGCACGCAAGATCATCAACGGGGAGGTGCCGGAGGTGCTGCGCTCCTCCACCATCTTCGCCCTCGACATGGGCGCGCTGCTGGCCGGCACCCGCTATCGCGGCGATTTCGAGGAGCGGCTCAAGGCCGTCATGAAGGAGATCGAGAACTATCCCGGAGCGATCCTCTTCATCGACGAGATCCACACCGTGATCGGCGCCGGCGCCACCTCGGGCGGGGCGATGGATGCATCGAACCTGCTGAAGCCGGCGCTGCAGTCGGGCACGCTGCGCTGCATCGGCTCCACCACCTACAAGGAGTACCGCCAGCACTTCGAGAAGGACCGGGCGCTGGTGCGCCGGTTCCAGAAGATCGACATCAACGAGCCGACGGTGGCGGACTCCATCGAGATCCTCAAGGGCCTCAAGCCCTATTACGAGGAGTACCACAAGCTCAAGTACACCAACGAGGCGGTGAAGGCGGCGGTGGAGCTCAGCGCCAAGTACATCAACGACCGCAAGCTGCCCGACAAGGCGATCGACGTGATCGACGAGACCGGCGCCTCGCAGATGCTGGTGCCGGAGGCCAAGCGCAAGAAGAAGATCGGCGTGCGCGAGGTGGAGGCGACGGTCGCCACCATGGCGCGCATCCCGCCCAAGACCATCACCAAGTCCGACGCCGAGGTGCTGCTCAACATCGAGAAGGACCTGAAGCGGCTGGTGTTCGGCCAGGACAAGGCGATCGAAGCGCTGGCCAGCGCCATCAAGCTCGCGCGCGCGGGCCTGCGCGAGCCGGAGAAGCCGATCGGCTGCTACCTGTTCTCCGGCCCCACCGGCGTGGGCAAGACCGAGGTGGCGCGGCAGCTGGCCTCGCTCATGGGGGTCGAGCTGCTCCGCTTCGACATGTCGGAGTACATGGAGAAGCACACCGTCTCGCGCCTGATCGGCGCGCCGCCCGGCTATGTCGGCTTCGACCAGGGCGGGCTCTTGACCGACGGCATCGACCAGCACCCGCACTCGGTCCTCCTGCTCGACGAGATCGAGAAGGCGCACCCGGACCTGTTCAACATCCTGTTGCAGGTGATGGACCACGGCAAGCTCACCGACCACAACGGCAAGAAGATCGACTTCCGCAACGTGGTCCTGATCATGACCACCAACGCCGGCGCCGCCGACCTCGCCAAGCCCGCCATCGGCTTCGGCAGCTCCAAGCGCACGGGCGACGACACCGAGGCGATCAACCGCATGTTCACGCCGGAGTTCCGCAACCGGCTCGACGCGGTGGTCCAGTTCGCCGGCCTGCCGCCGGAGGTGATCCTCAAGGTGGTCGAGAAGTTCGTGTTCCAGCTGGAGGCGCAGCTCGCTGACCGCGGCGTTACCATCGAGCTGGGCGAGGATGCCGCCAGGTGGCTGGCGGAGAAGGGCTACGACGAGAAGTTCGGCGCCCGGCCGCTCGCCCGCGTGATCCAGGAGCACATCAAGAAGCCGCTGGCCGACGAGCTCCTGTTCGGCAGGCTCGAGCACGGTGGCACGGTGCGCGTGTTCGTCACCGGCGAGGGCGAGGAGAAGAAGCTGGACTTCGAGTACTTCCCGGCCGCGCCGAAGCCCAAGGCCAAGGAGGGCTCGGAGGACGACGAGGACACCGACGAGGAGGGCGAGGAGGGCCCGGCCCTGGTCGAGGCTGCCCCGCGCAAGGCCCTCTCGGCGCCGAAGGAGAGGAAGGAGCGGCCCAAGCCCGGCGCCGTCCCCAGCGTGCCCCGGCGCAAGGACGAGTAGGCCAGCTCACCCGTCATCCCGGAAATGACAGCCCCGGCTCGCCAGAGCCGGGGTTTGTGCTACACGGGACCTCGACAAACGCGGGAAGGCTTTCGCCAGCCAGAGAGCCACCTCAGGCCGCCTGCAGCCGCTCCAGCTCGGCTGCGAAGGCGAGGCGCAGCTCTCGGGCCTCCTCGGCGGGCAGCCAGGCGGCCATCTGCGGGAACACGGTGCGCCAGTGCGATACCTCCTCGGCGGGCCACGGCTCCTGCGGGGCGGCGCGCACCCTGGCGAGGATGTCCATCAACTCCGCGCGCACGCTCTTTGGGTCGGGGTCGTAGGCCTGCTGCGGTGGCGGACCGAACAAGTCCAGTTGTGCCGGGTCGGAGCTGTGGTAGCCGAAATCCTGGGCGTCGGACTGGTCTGAGTGCGCCATGTGTCCCCCACCGGGCGTTGCTCTAGCGTGCGGGCAGGGTGGCTGATTCTGCGCGCACTCACGATGGCGGCGCAGGGCTTTTCCACGTTCCGCGGTCGTGTGGAGCGGTCCTCCACTGGGCGCGCCAATGGGGCAGACTCCGCCTCGTCACGCCGCCGTCAAACGTCGCTGTAGGTGTGCGGCGAGGTCCGCTGGAACAGCAGCATCAGCGTGTGGCGCACGCCCTTGAAGCCGGTGAGCGTCTCACGCCCGTGCCAGCTCCTGCGGGTGGGCCCGTCGGAGACAGCGAAGCCGTAGCCGCTGTTGGGCTTGAACGGAAACCGCTTCACCTCCTCGAAGGAGCCGCCGATCAGCCGCTTGTGCCGGCGGAAGAGCGAGGTTCCCAGATCGAGCATGCTCTCGTCCTCGGGCAGGTAGAGTTGCATGGTCACGATCTTGTTGAGACCGTCGGGATGCGGCTTGATCCGGTAATCCTCCGTGTCGCGTACGAGGCGCACCTCGTAGACGCACTCCATCTCCGGGACCCGCTCCTCGGGAATGTCGAAGCGCTCGGCGAGGTCCGGTGCCAGCTTGGCGAACACCGCGCGCCTCGAGCGCCGGGTCCGTCATCGCCCGCACCACGCCCGTCCAGAACGCGGCATGCTCCTTGGGCAGCTTGGCGAGCATCTCGGTGGTCAGGTGGCACTCGTCGCGCGTGCTGGTGCCGTCGGCGCGCACCCACTTGCGCAGGTTGAGCGGGACGTAGTGCTCCTGGGGCGGCAGGCTGCGCAGCACCGCCGGGTACATGGCAGCGGGAAAGAAGCCCTCCATGTAGAAGTGGCAGAAGGGATCGCGCTCCAGAGGGGCCGCCTTCACCTTAGCCACCAGATGGTCACGCAACGCAACGTGATCCTGTGACGGAGCGTCGAGCGCCGCTTCGGCATGAACGGCCATCGCTAATCCCCCTGATCTCGTTCGTGCCCAATTTCCTAGCACCCGGCCGGGCCCGAGTCACCGCCCGCTTCGGGAATAGCTGCCGCTTTTCAAGCTGTTCGTGCGCAGGGACCACATGGCCCGATGGGCGAGCGCGGTGCCCCCGGCGCCGGAGTGGCCGCCGGGGGCCGCAATGCGTCCAACAACGAATTTAGGTGTGCGCAACGGCGCGCAATCTGCAACGCCGCATCTCGAAGCGGAACGCCAAGATCAGGCACGCGCGCGCAAATAGCGGCATGCGGCCGCAAGCCAGGTTTCAGGTGTCCGGTTACGGGTTTCAGGGATCGGATTTCGCGATTGCTTCCCGCGCAGCCCTGGCCTGAAACCTGACACCTGGAGCCTGAGACCGGATCAGGCACAATGCCCAGCCTCCATCTCCGGCCGGTGACGATCGCAGCCCCCACGCCCCACCAGGGCACCCCCCAAGGCACCCCCCATGTCCCGCCTCTACGCCGACATCGCGCTCCTCGCCGCTGCGGCCGTCTGGGGCATCGCCTTCCTGTTTCAGAAGTCGGCTATGGACCACGTCGGGCCACTTGCCTTCATCGCCGCGCGCAGCGTGGTGGCCGCGCTGGCGCTGGCCCCGCTGGCCCTGCGCGAGCAGTGCCGGGCTCGCAACCCCGGCCGGCGCCGGGTTCTGGCTCGTTGCCGTCTCGGGCGGCCTCGCCTTCTTTGCCGCGGCCTGGCTCCAGCAGGCAGGCCTGCGCACGGCCACGGTCACCAACGCCAGCTTCCTCACGGCGCTCTATGTCGTCCTCACGCCGCTCGTGGTCTGGGCCTGGAGCGGCAAGGTCCCGGCGCTGCTGGTATGGCCGGCCGTTGTCCTCTCCGTGCTCGGGACGTGGCTCTTGGGCGGCGGCGGCAGCCTGACGGCGTTCTCGGCCGGCGACCGGCTGGTGGCCCTTTCCGCGCTGTTCTGGGCCATCCACGTCGTCGTCACCGGGCGCGCCTCGCCCTACCGCCGGCCGATCACGTTCACGGCCATCCAGTTCGTCGTGATCGCGGCGCTGGCGGGCGGCTCGAGCGCGCTCCTCGAGACCACCACCCTCGCGGGCCTGTCCGCTGCCGCGGTCGACATCGCCTACGTCGGCCTTTTGTCCAGCGCGCTCACCTTCACCTTGCTGACGTTGGCCTTGCAATACACGCCGCCCTCGGAGGCCGCGGTGATCGTGAGCATGGAGACCGTGTTCGCCGCGCTCGCCGCCTACCTGGTGCTGGGCGAGCGGCTCGCCCCCGTCGGATGGGCCGGCGCCGCCCTCATCCTGGGGGCGACGCTGCTCGTGCAGATTGGCCCCACCCTGGGCGTGCGCTGGTGCCGCCAAGGACGCACGGCGAACCAGGACGACGCAGGTGCAGGGCGGATCGAGCGATAGCCGCAATCAAGGCAACGGCAAGATCTCGCTCACGGGGGGACTTGGCGCTACTCGAGCTGGTCGGCGGTGGCGCGGGAGGCTTGCGTGCGCAGGTACTCCCCGGGCGCGCCGGCCGCCGGCCAGGGCCGCGTCGCAGCGAGGGGCGCGATGGCGACGATCGTCGTGCCCTGCTGACCGCTGCGGATCTCCAGGCGTCCGCCGATCTCGCGCAGGCGCGCCTTCATACCGGGGATGCCCATGCCGGTGCGGACGCTCCCTTCCGCCAGGCCCTCGATGCGGGGCATGCCGCGCCCGTCGTCGGCCACGATGAGCCGCAGCGCGTCGGACCTCCTTCTCAGGCCGATCGAGACGTGGGACGCCGAGGCGTGCCGGTGCACGTTGGCGAGCGCCTCCTGGATGATGCGCAAGAGCGAGCATTGCAGCGGGAACGGCAGGTGCTCGACGTCTCCGGCGACCGACAGGTGTGCCTCGAGCCCGGTGCGGCGGGCGAAGCCGTCGAGATAGGTGCGCAGGGTCTTCTCGAGCCCGTCCTTCTCGAGCGCGAGAGGATGCAACAGGTAGGTGAAGGTGCGCAGCTCGCGCGTCGCCTCCTCGAGCGAGCCCTCGATGCTTTCGAGCAGCGTGTGCACGCCGGGATAGGTCGCGCACTTCGCGCGCAGGGTCATGAGGTTCAGGGTGGCGGCCACGAGGTGCTGGGCGGTGGAATTGTGCAGCTCCTGCGCAATGCGCTGGCGCTCCTCCTCACGCAGCTGGTAGAGGCGCCCCGAGAGGTCGCTCAGCGCCTGCCGCGCCTGCTTCACGTCGGTGAAGTCCTCGCTCGCCACCAGCGACTTTGGAGACCCGCCTGTCGGGCGTGCGCGCGAGCACCGTGCCGCGGCTGCGCAGCCATCGGTAGTGCCCGTCGGAGCCCTTGATGCGCAGCTCATGGCTCAGGCTCTCGCCGTTGCTCGCGCGCTCCAGCGACGCCAGAAACGCGCGAAAGCCCGCGCGGTCGGCCGGATGTACGAGCCGCTCCATGGTCAGTGAGCCGGAGGCGGCGCGACGGTAGCGCCGCAGAGCCCAGCACGTCCTGCACCCGCCGGCCCAGAACAGCGATGCGGCGCCAGCGCGGGTAGTAGAGATAGATCGCGTCCGGCGAGGCGCCGACGAGGCACCTCAGCATGCGCTGTGCGCGGTCTCGGCGGTCCCTTAACGGCGCTGTCGGGGGTCATGCCGCGTACCCTCTCTTGCGGTTGGCCTCAAGATCGGCGTGCGTGTGCCGGACCGGCTCGCACGCCTCACTCCACGCCACTCAGCGAGCGCGCTCAGCGCTCACGCTCCCCGCGCTTCGACCGCCGCAGGCCGCAACGTTAGCCCCCGGGAGGCTCGTGGCTCCCGCGCAATCTGCGTAGAACGAGGTTGAGGCTTGGCCTTGACAGTGGACGAAGCACCGAGGCTGATCCGCACGCTGGCGCCCGAGACCGCGTCGCTCCGAAGGAGCAGGTTGATCTGGCGTCCACGTGCAGGTGGACATTGCAAACAGTACTCCGGACGGGCACAGCGGGTCTACGGCCGGCCCTCTAAGGTCTCGGAATAGTTGGACTAAGGGTTAATCACGAGGGTTATCGCGGGGGACCGGACAAGCGCCTGCACGCTGTCGTGCGACCTGGGCTGCATACGGGCAGCGCTCCGGTCAGGTCCGGGGCAGGCTAACGGCGGGACCCGGTAAACCCAGGCGACCGGCTCCATGCCCGGTCCCGGAATTGCGCAGCCTGCCCGGACTGATCCGGGGCGCAATGCCGGATGACAGCCGCGCGGGGCGAGCTCACTCGTCGGCAGCGTCGGGCGCTTTTTTTGCGCCACGACCACGCTTCCCCATCCGCTTCAGCACCGCGATCTGCCGCGCGTACTCCATCATCGGCACCGCCGGGTTTCCACCCATGCGCAGTCCGGGCGGGACATCGTGGGTGAGATGCGACCAGCCCGCGACCTGGACGCCGGAGCCGACCTTGAGGTGCCCGACCACGCCGGATTGTCCGCCCATCACCACGAAGTCGCCGAGCTCGCAGGAGCCGGCGAGCCCCACCATGGCGACGATCACGCAGTGGCGTCCGATCACGACGTTGTGGCCGATCTGGACGAGGTTGTCGATCTTGGTGCCCTCGCCGATGACGGTATCGGAGAGCACCCCGCGGTCGACGCAGCTGTTGGCGCCGATCTCCACGTCGTTCTGGATGATCACGCGGCCGACCTGCGGCACCTTGAGATGCCCCTCGGGGCCCATGGCGAAGCCGAAGCCGTCCTGCCCGACACGCACGCCCGCATGCAGGATGACGCGATCGCCGACGAGCGCATGCGTGACACTGGCGCCGGGACCGATGTAGCAGCCCCTGCCGATGGTCACGCGGTAGCCCACCACTGCGCCTGCCGCAATAGTCGTCCCGCTGCCGATGCGGGCCTCGGGCCCCACGATCGCGCCCGGCTCGATTCTCACGTCGGCCTCGAGCCGCGCGCTCGGATGCACGGGCGGGTCGCCGACGTTGCCAAGCGCTGCTTTGGGGTGCAGCGCATCCGGATAGAAGAGCGTGAGCGCGCGCGCAAAGGCGCGGTAGGGGATGTCGACCAGCAGCGCCGCAGTGCCTTTCGGCACCCTGTCGGCCATGGCCGGGGCCACCAGGCAGGCCGAAGCGCGCGTGGTGCGGAGCTGGGCCAGATACTTGCGGTTGTCGAGGAAGGCGAGGTGGCCCTCGCCGGCCTCGGCCAGCGGGCGCACGTCATGGATGGCGGCCGGGATCGCCGCCCGGCGCGAGCTGCGCACCGAGCTTCTCCGCCAGCACGCGAACGGGCATCGGGGCGCCGCGTTGGAAGAAGCCTGGATGGTCCATCGAGCCACCTCGAGACGTGTGAGCGCGAGCTGCGATCGCGACATGGAAGTGCACCGCGGGGAATGCGACACGCAAATGCAACGCGGATGCGCGATACGCAAGTGCAATGTGGAAAGGCCGCGCAGCTCACGCCGCACGGCCTTTCAAAACTAGCACCTCGGGGCAGCGCTGTCCTTCCGCCCGGCCCGGCTAGAACTTGGTCGACGCGCCGAAGCGGATCAGCTGCTCGTCGTCGTAGCTCTTCTTCAGGAACGCCTTGGCGATGTCGAGCCGCAGCGGCCCCAGCGGCGAGTTCCAGATCAGGCTGAAGCCGGCGGATGCGCGCACCGACGAATTGTCCACCAGGCATACCTTGGTGACATCGCCAGGGGTGCATCCCGCCGGTGCAGTTCTTCGCAAAGGCGCCGGCGCCGAACAGCGAGCCTGCATCGACGAATACCGCGCCGCTCATGCCCAGATCGTCCGGAATGAAGGGCAGCGGGAAGCGCGCCTCCGCGGTGGTGGCCCAGAAGGTGCTGCCACCCAGCGCGTCATCGGTGTTGAGGTCGCGCGGGCCGAACCCGCCTCGGTTGAAGCCGCGGATCGTCTCGCCGCCCTTGTAGAAGAGGTCGATCAGCCGCACATCGTCGTCGCCCCAACCCGTGATGTGCCCGCCGACGACCCGTCCCACCAGGGTGACCTTCTGCGTGAGCGGGTAGTAGAAGCGCGCCTCGCCGGTCATGCGGATGTATTTCACGTCGCCGCCAAGGCCCGCGAAGTCGCTGCCGATCTGGAAGTAGTAGCCCTTGGTCGGGGTCTTGGGATGATTGCGCTGGTCGTAGGCGAGGCTCGTGCCCCAGGCGGAGGTGAGCGCCGAGCCCTCGGCCTGCCTGATCGCCAGCGACGCGTTGATCGGGTCTACGTCGTAGATCTCGCCTTGCGAGAGCGTGTAGGAGTTGGTGAGCCAGAGGTTCTCCGCGATCGGGAAACCGATGCGCAGCGACCCGCCCGAGGTCTTGCTGCGGAATGCCGAGACCGCCGACAGGTTCACGTCCTTGTGGAACAGGTCGAATCCCGCCGCCAGGTTGCGATCGAGGAAGCGCGGCTCGGTAAAGCTCAAGTCCACCTGCATGCGCTCCTGAGAGCCCGCCAGGCGCAGGCGCAGGAACTGGCCTTTGCCCATGAAGTTGCGCTCGGAGATGCTCACGTCGCCGATGACGCCCTCGCTGGTGGAGTAGCCGGCACCGAACGACAGCTCGCCCGTGGACTGCTCGACGAGGTCCACGTCGAGGACTACGCGGTCGGCCGCCGAACCCGGCCGGCGCTTGATGTCCACCGCCTTGAAGAAGCCCAGCACCTGCAGGCGACGCTTGGCCTTGTCGACCATCAGCGGGTTGTAGGCATCGCCCTCGGCCAAGCGGAACTCCCGGCGGATCACGTGGTCGTGGGTGCGCAGGTTGCCGCTGATGTTGATGCGCTCGATGTAGATGCGCGATCGCCCTGGTCGACGACGTAGGTGACTTCGATGATCCGCGTTCCAGGCTCGCGCTGGGCACGCGGACGCACACGGGCGAAGGCGAAGCCCTGCTCGGAGACCGCAAGCGTGAGACGCTCGACGGTGCGGTCCATCGCGGACTGGTCGTAGGTGCTGCCGGGGCTCGTCAAAAGCTCCTTGTGCAGAGCCGGCGCGTTGACGCCCTGCAGCGCCGACTCGATCTCGATCTTACCGAACGTGTACAGCTCCCCTTCGTCGACCACGAAGGTGATGTTGAACCCGCTGCCGTCGCGGCTCAGCTCTGCACCCGCCGACACGATGCGCGCATCCGCATAGCCGTTCTTCAGATAGAACTGGCGTAGCAGCTCGCGATCGAGAGCCAGCCGGTCGGGGTCGTAGATATTGGTTCCCTTGAGGAAGTCGAACCACCCGGATTGGCTCGTCGAGATGATGTCTCTGAGCTGCGAATCGGAGAACGCCTTGTTGCCGATGAAATTGATCGCCTGAACCTTGGTCGCGCCGCCTTCGCTGATCTCGAAGACGACATTCACGCGGTTGTTCTCGAGCTCGATGATCTTGGGCTCGACGGACGCGGCATACCGCCCCTGCCGGCGGTAGATGTCCAGAATACGCTGCACATCGGCTTGCGCCTTGGCGCGCGTGAACACCGAGCGCGGCTTCAGCTGCACCTCGGCGGTCAGCGTCGCCTTGTCGACCTCGCGGTTGCCCTCGAACGCAACCTGATTGACCACCGGATTCTCTACGATCCGTCACCAGCACCCCGGTGGCTGTGCGATCGATCTGAACGTCTGAGAAGAGGCCGGTGGCGAACAGCGCCTTGATGGACTGGTCCACCCTGGCGGCGTCATAGGGATCGCCGATGTTGAAGCGCAGATAGGTGCGGACCGTCTCGTCCTCCACCCGCCGGTTACCCTCGATCCTGATTTCCCTGATCGAGCCGCTCTGGGCCTGGGCAGGACTGGCGGAATAGACCACTGGCTCGACGACGCTCAGTGCCGTCAGCACGGCCGCGACGCCGATGATGAAGTGCCAGTCCCCCAACTTGCACATCCAATGCTTGGGCATACGTCTCGTCTGCCTTTCGCGCTCGCCGATCCCCCTCTTTCGCACCCTATCCGTCGGCGTCGGATGGATACTTCCGCAATCCGGCCAAATCCCAGCGGTCTACTCGTACCCCTCTTCTCCCCACGCCTCAAAAGGCCGGGGATCTTCATGCGGTGCTGAATGTTTAGCCGCTCGCTAACCATGTTGGGAAGTGGCAATAATACCCCAGCATCAAGCAAAACTCAGGCTGCCACAATGTTGGCCAATTCGATTCTATCGCACACACAACCCCAGGCAGAATCGCGCACTTTTCACCGATCGCGCGGGCGCTTGCCAGCGCGCGCCCAGGTCACCGCGTACACCGTGTACAGGATGGAGGAGATGCCCTTGCGAGGCTCAAATCGGACGACCTGCTGGCGGCGTCGAGCGCGCTCCCGGCTGTCATGCCGGGCGAGGGCCCCGGATCAGGTCCGGGGCAGGCTACGCCCGAGACCCGGTACCAGGGCCGCGAGCGAGCGAGCCCCCAACTTTGCACTCTTGACCCTGGATCCCGGAGATCGCGCTTGCGCGCGATTCCGGGGCTGACATCCACTGGGCCAAGGCTCAACAAAGGGCGGGGCCGCTGTCAGCCGGTCCAGCGGCGTACGTCAAGGACCGTCACGAACACGAACAGCAGCAGAACCAGGGCGAGCCCGATGCGGAAGCTGATCTCCTGCGTCCGCTCGCTCAGCGGCTTGCGGCGAACGGCCTCGATCGCATAGAACAAAAGGTGGCCGCCATCCAGAACAGGCACCGGCAGCAGGTTGAAGAAGCCGACCGCCACCGAGATGATCGCGACGAACGTGATTAGTGGGATCACCCCCCACGTGGCCACCGTCCCGGACATCTCCATGATGCCCAAGGGCCCGTGCAGCTGATCCGCCGGCATGCGCCGCGTGGCGATCTGATAAAGCCCGGTCAGGCTGTCCACGATGATGGAATAGGTCTTGCTGACCGCCTGGCCGAAGGACTCCACGGGGCCGTAGCGACGGAACTCGCCTTCCTGCGGCATGCTCTTGATGCCGATCGTCCCCACCTTGACCTTGGCGCCCGTGGCACGGTCGGTGGCCTCGCGCCCCGTCGGCGTCGCCTTCAAGGTCATGAGCGTGCCTTCGCGCTCGACCTCGAACGCAAGCTCCTTGTCGGGGCTGGCGCTCACGATCTTCTGCATCTCGGTGAACGACCGCACCGGCTTGCCGTCGATGCGCACGATGACGTCGCCCGCCTTGAAGCCGGCCTCGGCCGCCGCGCCCTTCGCCACGACCTCTGCGACGCGCGGAGGCACCGCGGGCGGGTCGATACCGAGCGTGACGCGCTTGCGGTTGAGCTCGGCGCTCTGGGCCCAGACAGGCATTGCCTGCAGCTCGACCTTCCTGCCGCCGCGATCGACCTCGAATACGAGGCTGCGGTCGGCGTTCAGGGTCAACAGCCGTTCCAGATCGGCGAACGACCTGACCTTCTGCCCGTCGATGCCGAGGATCAGATCGTCGACTTTGAAGCCGGCGCTGGCGGCCGGACCGCCGGGCTCGATCGCCCCGACCCGCGGCGGTACCAGGCGCTCACCGACGAAGGTGAACATCAGCGTGAAAATCACGATGGCGAGCAGGAAGTTGGCGATCGGCCCTGCCGCAACGATCGCAGCGCGCGCCGCCAGCGGCTTGGTCTGAAACGCGCCTTCGCGCTCGGCGGTCGTCAGCCGCTCCAGGTTCTCGCGGGAGGGGAAGCTCGAGGCGTTGTCGTCGTCCATGAACTTGACGTAGCCGCCCACCGGTATCCAGGCGAAGCGCCAGCGCGTGCCGTGCCGGTCGTAGAAGCCGAAGATCTCCTTGCCGAAGCCGATGGAGAAATCCTTAACCTTCACGCCGCACCAGCGAGCGACCAGGAAGTGACCGAGCTCGTGAATGAAAATGATAGGGGTGAGCACGAGCAGCAGGGCCATGAGCTAGAACGCCCCGTTCCCCAGCCAGCCGATCCCCAGATCGAGAATTCCCATACTAACGCCTCCGACCGTTCGCCGCGACCGTGCCGCGGCTGCCGCAATGCCAGCGACTTGGCTCCGTCTGTTTCCGAGCGTTCAGCTCTGGGTTCGCCTTTCCAGCGCGCTCTGCGCCAGTCCGCGGGCGGCGGCATCGACCGCCAGCACCGCCTCCAGGTCCCCGGCCTCGGCCAGCAGGTCGCGTCCTGCCGCAATCTCAAGCACTTCCTCGACCAACCGGGCGATATGCAGGAACTCGAGGCGCCCGGTCAAGAACGCCTCCACCGCCACCTCGTTGGCGGCATTGAGGACGCACGGCGCCATGGCGCCGGCGTGCATGGCCTCGCGAGCGAGCCGCAGGGCCGGGAACCGGGTCTCGTCGGGCCGCTCGAAGCTCAAGCTGGCCAGCTCGACGAGGTCGATGCGCCGCGTCGGCGCGGCCATGCGCGCCGGCCAGGCGAGGCTCGCCGCAATGGGCGTGCGCATGTCGGGATTGGCGAGTTGCGCCAGCATCGAGCCGTCGCGGTAGCCCACGAGGGCGTGGATCACAGACTGGGGGTGCACCACCACCTCGAGCTGGTCGGGCTCGACGGGGAACAGGTGCCAGGCCTCGATCAATTCCAGGCCCTTGTTCATCAAGGTTGCGGAATCGATGGTGATCTTGCGCCCCATCGTCCAATTCGGGTGCATCAGCGCCTGTTGCGGCGTGGCGTGCTTAAGCTGCTCCAGGCTCCACGTCCGGAATGGACCGCCGGACGCCGTGAGCACGATGCGCTCGATGGCGGCAGGCTCGCAGCCCGCGATCAGCTGGAAGGCCGCCGAGTGCTCCGAGTCGACCGGCAGCAGCTCCGTGCCCGCCTTGCGCACCGCCTCCATGAAGATCCGGCCGGCGCAGACGAGGCATTCCTTGTTGGCGAGCGCCACCCGGCGGCCCTGCGATACCGCCGCCAGTGTCGGGCCGAGCCCCGCGGCGCCGGAGATCCCCGCCACCACGCAATCGGCCGGCCTGGCGGCGGCCTCGCTCAGCGCCGCCGCACCCGCTGCAGCTTCAATGCCCGTGCCCGCCAGGTGCTCCTTCAGCTCCCCGAAGCGGCTCTCGTCGGCGAGCACGGCGAGCTGCGCCCGGTGGCGCACCGCGACCCGCGCAAGCATCTCGGCGTTGGAGTTCGCGGTAACCGCCATGACCTCGAACAGATGGGGATTGCGCCCGATAACGTCCAGCGTGCTCTGCCCGACCGATCCGGTCGCTCCGAGCACGCTGATCAGCTTCGGGCTCGCATTCGACGGCCTGGCCGGGACCGGCGCCGACGGCTCCGGCTCGGCTTGCGTCAGGCCAGGGTTCATAGTCCGCAGCAACTGCTCATGCCCCCTCAAAACCCGAGCAACAGCGCCCGCGCCGGCGAATGCATGTTGATGGCGGCCGCGGCCAACCCGGCGGCAGAGATTGCGGCGAGCAAGCCATCGACGCGATCCATCACGCCTCCATGGCCTGGTAATATGGAGCCGGCATCCTTGGCACCAAAGCGACGTTTGAGCGCGGATTCCGCAAGATCGCCCGCTTGCGCGAACAACGCCAGGACGGTCCCCGCCGCGGCCAGCCGTGCGACCGACCCGCCTGGCACTGCCAACGTGAAGAATTCCGCCGACGATCGCGCAGGCGACCAGGGCACCGATAAAGCCCGCCCACGTCTTCTTGGGCGAGATGCCGGGGGCTCAGCAGCGGCCCGCCCATCAGCCGCCCGCACACGAACGCAGCCGTATCCGCGGTCACGACGATCAGAATGAGGAAAATCGTGGCCTGCAGGCCGAACGCAGCATCGTAGCGCAGCCAGATCGCAGCAACCGCGGGGAAGCCCGCATAGAAGACCCCGGCGGCGGAGAAGAAGCTGTTGCGGCCCAGGCTCAAGAGCGTGGCCAGGATGGCGCCGATCGGCAGCGCCAGGAGCCCCAGCCCGACCAGGCCGAACGCGGCCAGCAATCCCGAGACGGCGGCCGTCCCGATCTGCACCGCTATCAGGAGGCCTGCGTCGGGCCCGTGCACCAGCCGGCCCCACTCCCAGCTCACGAGCAGCGCCACCACTACCACCAGCAGCGCAAACGGGAGCGGGCCGGAGAACATGAAGAGCGCCACGACGGCAGCCATCGCGAGCCCCGAGGCCAGGCGCGGAGCAAAGTCCTCGCCCAGCCGCGCCACCCAGCTCCGCCGATGCTCCTCATCGTGATCGCTCATGCGCTTGCGAGCTCCAGCGACACCCCGATGCGCGACCGCGCGACGCCGCGCCGCGAGCCTGCGGTCGGTCTGCCCGAGAGTGCGGAGGCTCATGGCCCTAGCACCGCGCACCGGCGACGGCGGTCGGCGCAGCGAGCAACCGGTCGAGCCGTGGCCGCCGGCTTCCACGTCGTCCTCATACCTGCTTGATCTCGAGCTCCTTGGCGGCCAGGGCCTGATCGATGTCCTTGATCAGGCGATCGGTCAGCTCCTGGACCTTGGCGGAGTTCTTGTGGTGATCGTCCTCGCTCATCTCCCCGTCCTTGTCGAGCTTCTTGAGCAGGTCCATGCCCTCGCGCCGGACGTTGCGCACGGCTACGCGCGCGTGCTCCGTGTACTTGTGGGCGACCTTGACGAGCTCCTGGCGCCGCTCGGCGTTGAGAGCGGGCATGGGCAGGCGCAGGACGGCGCCGTCGGTGATGGGGTTGAGACCCAGGTTGGCCTCGCGGATCGCCTTCTCCACCGCGCTCACCTGGGCCCTGTCCCACACCTGCACCATGATCGTGCGCGCGTCAGGTGTGGAGACCGTGGCCACCTGATTGATCGGCATGCGCGCGCCGTAGACAGTGACCACGACGGGCTCCAGGAGCTGGACACTGGCGCGACCGGTGCGCAGGCCGCCGAACTCCTTCTTCAGCGTATCGATGGCGCCCCGCATGCGGCGCTCGAGGTCGTTCAAATCGAATTTGCCAGCGGCCATGGGTCCTCTCCCTTCCTGACAGGTGCCGCACCCGCTTCACCACGACGGGCGCCGCAGCCGCAGTGCGTTGCCCCCGCTGCGCGAGTTTACGACAGGCCCTCGATCACCGTGGCCCGGGCCTCGCCCCTCAAGACTTTAAGAAGATTACCCGGTTCCTGGATCGAGAATACCACGATCGGCAGATTGTTGTCGCGAGCCAGAGCTATGGCGGCACCGTCCATCACCCGCAAATCACGGGCCAACACCTCGCCATAGGTCAATTTTTGGTAGCGAACAGCCTTGGGATTACTTCTGGGATCGTCGGAATAGACCCCGTCCACTTGGGTGGCTTTGCCCAGAGCATCGCAGTTCATCTCGATTGCGCGCAATGCCGCGGTGGTATCCGTCGTGAAATACGGGTTGCCGGTACCGGCGGCGAAGATGACGATCCGCCTGCTCTCCAGGTGATGCAGGGCCTTGGACCGCACGAAAGATTCGCACACCGTCGGCATCGGGATGGCGGAGAGGACGCGGGCGGGGACGCCCAGACCTTCCAGGCCGCTCTGCAGGGCCAGCGCGTTCATCACGGTCGCCAGCATGCCCATGTAGTCGGCCGTCGACCGCTCCATGCCGGACGCGGCGCCGGCGAGCCCGCGGTAGATGTTGCCGCCGCCGACCACCACCGCCATCTCGGCGCCCGCGTCCTGGGCCTCCTTGATCTCGCCGCAGAGGCGGTTCACGACGTTGACGTTGATACCGAAGCCGGCCTTGCCCATCAGGGCCTCGCCCGACAGCTTGACAAGCAGTCGCCCGTATCGGAAGCCGTGTGCCGAGCCGCTCATGGTTGCAGCCTTCCCACGCCCCCGGCCCAGCTTATGCCGACTGCCGGGCAAGGCGCAAACGCCCGGGCAGCGGGCCCACAGGGTTGCTCAAGCCTTGCCCGCGCCCTCGCCCAGCCCATAGCGCACGAACGAGGCTATCGTGATCGGCGCGCCCGCGGCCTTCTCGGCGCCTTTCAGCATCTGCTCGACGGTCGCCTTGCCGTCGCCGCCTGCCCCCAGGAAGGTCTGCTGCAGCAGCACGACCTGCTGAAAGAACTCCTTGCGCAGCCGGCCTTCGACCATCTTGGCGGCGATCTCGGCGGACTTGCCCGAAGCCTTGGCCTGCTCGGTGTAGACCGCGCGCTCGCGCTCGACGAGCACCGGGTCGAGCTCCTCGGCGCGCACAGCCGCGGGGCTTGCCGCGGCAATGTGCATGGCAATCTGCCGCCCCAGGCTGGAGAGGGCCGCCTTGTCGCCCGCACTCTCGAGCGCGACCAGCACGCCAATCCGGCCGAGGCCGTCGGCCACCTTGTTGTGCACATACTCCGCAATGACGCCCTCGCCGACCGACACCGCCGCCGTGCGTCGTACGCTCATATTCTCGCCAATGGTGGCCACCATCGCCTTGACGTGCTCGTCCACCGGCACGCCCTTCCCCGGATAGGGCGCTGCGAGCAGCCTGGCGAGGTCGCCCCCGGCCCGCGGCGCCAGCGACGTGACCGAGCGCACGAGCTCCTGGAACTGCGCGTTACGAGCCACGAAGTCGGTCTCGGAGTTGATCTCGACGATGGCACCCACCTTGCCCTCGGTGGTCACGCCGACGAGGCCATCCGTGGCCGCCCGCTCCGCCTTCTTGGCCGCCTTCGACAGGCCCTTCGTGCGCAGCCAGTCGACGGCCTGCTCCATGTCGCCCTGGGTTTCCGTCAGGGCCGCCTTGCAGTCCATCATGCCCGCGCCGGTCCGGTCGCGCAGCGCCTTCACCAAGCTCGCTGTGACTTCCGCCATCGCTTGTCCTCGCTCTCCTGCCGCCGATTGGGCGGGTGGCCCGGCGTCCGTCCGCCGGGCGCCCGCTCAGGCGGCCTGCGACTCGACCAGTTTCTTCGCTGCGCCGATCCAATCGTCGCGCGCGACGCGCCCCTTGCCCATGCCCCTCAGGGCACGATCCAGCGCCTCCGCCGTCTCCGCATCGAGGTCCGCGATCTGCCAGAAATGATAGACGCCGAGGTCGTTCAGCCGCTGCTCGAGCTTGCCGTCCACGTTGGGCAGGCGCTTCAGATCGTTCGCGTCTCCGCGCGCGGCCTCGATGCCCTTGAACACCGGCAGCGCCACCACGTCCTCCACCGGCGGCGCCTCGGCGGCGCCGACGTCGACGCCCGCCTGTACCTGGCCGCGCTCGATGCCGTCGATAGCGGCACGTGCCACGAGATCGCAGTAGAGCGTGATCGCGCGTCCGGCGTCGTCGTTGCCGGGGATCGGAAAGTCGATGCCGTCGGGATCGCAGTTGGTGTCGACGATGGCCACGATCGGGATGCCGAGCCGCTTGGCCTCGGCAATCGCGATCTCCTCCTTGTTGGTGTCGATCACGAACAGCAGGTCGGGCAGGCCGCCCATGTCCTTGATGCCGCCGAGCGACTTGTTGAGGGTGTTACGGGAACGCGTGAGTTGCAGGACCTCCTTCTTGGTGCGCCCCTTGGCCTCGCCTGTCAGGGTCTCCTCGAGCTGCTTCAGGCGGCGGATGGACTGCGAGATGGTCTTCCAGTTGGTCAGCGTGCCGCCGAGCCAGCGGTGATTGATGTAGTACTGGGCCGAGCGCTTGGCGGCATCGGCGATCGCATCCGACGCCTGCCGCTTGGTGCCGACGAACAGCACCCGGCCGCGTTGCGCCACCACGTCGCTCACCTTCGCCAGCGCCTGGTGCAGGAGCGGGACGGTCTGTGCGAGGTCGATGACGTGGATGTTGTTGCGGACGCCGAAAATGTACGGCCCCATCTTGGGGTTCCAGCGATGGCTCTGATGGCCGAAGTGGACGCCGGCCTCGAGCAGCTGGCGCATATTGTAGGCGGGGAGCATGGGAAATCCTGAGTGTTCCGGTTGATCCTCCGCGGAACGCGCAAGGCCGGCTGCCCGGCCCACCGGAGCGCCGGGCGGGGCTTTGGGTCCGCTCAGCGCCATTGTTCCGCGTGTGTGATGGCCGCTGTCTAGCGGTTGCGCGCGCCATTTACAAGGGGCTACGCCGGGCGCCCCGCGGACCGCCCGGCGCCGCGTCAGAGCAGCATCTCGAACGCGCGGTCGCGGTTGCGGCCGTAGCGGTAGATGGCGAAATCGACTGTCAAAGCTCACAACGCGGGTGAGCGCTAGTCGCTCCATGACCGCAAAACTCGTGCGGTCTACGATCGAGAAATCCTGGTCCGGAAACGCTTCGCCGATCGCCCAGGCGGCCTCGCAGATCGGCAAGATCCGACTTTCTCGACGACCGCGAGCCCTCGCGGATGCCTTCCCAGAACCCTTCCGCTGCCCGGCGATGGATATTGGCGTCGCATGAGGAGCCAAGTCTCAACGAGCACATGATCGGTTGTGATCAGTTGCTCGAGTCAGCCAGAAGCCGCTTGGCCGCGGCGTTGTGACGGTCCTTGAGCCACTGGCTGCTGCAAACCACGCCGAACTGTCGACGAACACGCTCATCGCTTACGTCGCGGCCGCACGCCCCACCTTTCGCAGATAGTCGGCCCACACCGCCTCCCCGACGAGCTTGTCTTTGTCGCGCGCGATATCTGTCGGCTTTGCTGAGGACCCGAGGTCGAAGATGCTGGAAATATCGAACTTTGGCTCGGTACCCGTTTCCGCAAATCCCCGCGCTTCACTCTCGCCCAGATCCTGGGCCACCAGCCGGCGCACGTACTCCGACAACGAGATGCCGAGCGCGGCCGCCTTGGCGCGGGCGCGCCGCCGCAGTGCGGGGTCCATGGAGATTTGCGTGCGGATATTCATGGTGGAGTCATTATCCCACCGGCACGCCGGCGGGTCAATCGAAGTCGCGGTGATGTCGAGGATGCGCACCCCGGCCAGGTCCTCCGAAGGGCTGAGCCACAGCTCGTGGCGCAGCGTGCGCCGGTGTCGTTTGACGCCCGCCTGCCAGCGCTCCTCCATCGAGACGCGCGGCTCGCGCAGGTCGCGGCCGATGAAGCGCACGTCCTCGTCGTCCTGCAGGCTCGCCGGCGGCTTCTGCGCCCGCCTCCACCCGGAGGCCAGCCCCGGATGGTTAACATGTTCCAATGCTTGTATAGGCCGGCCTTTTCCACGGGACGGCGTCGAGGCGGTGCGCTTTGCGCCCACCAAGGTCGCAGCTGGAATGGCCGCCGCGACGCCCTGGAGAGGCGCAGAGCAGCCTCGCGTCGCTCGGGCACCCTTACCGCCGCCGGCGCGAGGGTGGCTTCCACGGCCGCTAAAGGGCACCTGGCGCGAATTGTAATCCGCCTCGCACCTGCCTGACCGGCGCTTTGGGGCCACGCCACAAGATCACCCGACGTGGGAGTGAGGTGTAGGCGCTACCTCTTCTTCTGGGTCTGGCGCGCTTTGCGGGCGGCGTATCGGGCGTCACGCGCGGACTTGCGCTCGGCTGCATCGGCTGCGTCGCGGATTACCTTCTCGACAGCCTCGCGCCGCTCCCGCGCCTCCCGCTCGACCCGCTCGATGGCGTCCTGCTCGGCGCGCTGAGCCGCCTCGACTTCCTTGACGGCCTTGCGGGCCGCCAAGCGCTCATCGCGCGCCGCGGCGATGCGCAGCCGTTCCTCCCGGCGCCTGACAACGTCGGGATCGTCGGCGGCTGGCCGGTCCTTGAACCGCTCGAGCGCCGCCTTCCTTGCACTAGCCGCCTCCTGCAGGCGGTCGGAAAAAGTCTTCTCCTTGAAGCCCTTCATGCCGATCCTTTAGAGATCCCTCTCGCACCGGTGGGCGCCAATCCGATCCCGCGTGGCCGGAAAGCCGCGTTTCGGAAGGCACTCGACTGAAAACGAGGGCTTGAAATAGGCCCATCGCCGGTCGATTGCAATAGCAGCTGGCGGACCTATCCAGGGCAATCCGACGCGAACCGTTGTCGCGGTCTGGCTCAGCTCAGCCGACGACCGACCTCACGATGGCGAGAAGGAGGAGATAGCCGAAGGCAGCCGGCGCGGCGAGGACGAGGAGCGCCGGCCATGCGCTCGAGCCGGCGGCATAGGCCAGCCCCGCCTGGACCGCGAGCGGCACCATGACGATGAGCGGCAAGAGCGCGATGAGACGCCAGCGTCCGCGATAGCGCGCGGCCATCAGAAGCTGGAGGAAGAAATAAGCCGGTACGGCTACTGCAACGAGCTCGGCGATCACCCATTCCATGGGCGAAACATGCCTCCCCTCCGAGGCGCCACAATCGCCGGCTACCTCCGCCCGCTGAACACGGGAGGTCCGGATGCCCCAGCTCACCCTCTATCATGCCGTTCCGTCGCGTTCCTCGATTGCGCTGTGGATGCTGGAGGAGCTCGGCGAGCCCTACGAGCTGTATGTGATAAGCCTGAAAAAGGGTGAGAACCGCGCGCCCGCCTACCTGGCCGTCAATCCCATGGGCAAGGTGCCAGCACTTCGCCACGGCGACGCTGTCGTAACCGAGGCTGCAGCCATCTGCTGCCATCTGGCCGACGAGTTCCCCGGGGCGCGTCTCAACGTTCCCGTGGGCGACCCGCGGCGCGGGGTGTACCTCAAGTGGCTGTTCTTCGGCCCGAGCTGCGTGGAGCCCGCTGTTACGGAGCGCGCCTTTCCCCGCCAGCAGCCGGCGCCACGCTCCACGCTCGGCTTCGGCGAGTTCGAGACCGTCATGGACGTGCTGGTCCAGGCGACAGCTGCCGCGGAGCCTTACCTCATGGGCGAGCAGTTCACGGCTGCCGACGTCATCATCGGCTCGCAGCTGCGCTGGGGCATGATGTTCGGTCTCATCCCCGCCCGGCCCGAGTTCGCCGCCTATGTCGCCCGCCTCGAGAAGCGTCCAGCCCTCGAACGTGCCACCGCGAAGGATGCTAAGCTGAAGGCGGAGGAGGACTCCGCCGGCTGAGCGCCCCGGAGGGGCGTGCGACAGCCGGCGGAGCCGACCCGCAAGCTGCTACTGCCGCGGATGCCCCTGCAGGATGGAGCGAACCTGGTCGGCGGCCATCTGCAGCTCGATGTGGTCACCCTTCCAGCGCAGGTCGCTGGGGTTGATCAGCACACCCCTGGTTCCCAGCCCGAGCGGGCTGCCGAGATCGGCCTCGATCAGCTCGATGCTGCCGTCGGGCCTGCGCTTCACGCCCGTTATCTCGCCGAGCTTGGAGCCGTCCATGCTGTAGACCGCGAGGCCGACCATGCTTCTGGCCCGGCTGCATCTGGCCTGGCTGCGGGTCGGGTTGCGCCTGGCCCGGCTGCGTCAGCGTCTGGCCCGGCTGCGGTTGCCCCGACTGTGTCTGCTTCATTTGGCCGGCCTGAGTGGCGGCGATGATCGCCCGGCATTGCGGCGACAGCGACGAGTGGTTGTCGACCACGCACTGCGTAACGGAGCCCGGCCGCCGTCTTGCAGTAGACCTGGATGTCGTTCCAGCAGGCATCCGCGAAGCGCTCCACGCGGCGGATGGCACTGCCGATGTTGCGCGACGTTTCCGAGCAGCGCCATCTCGCAGCCCCGCCCGAGCTTGTCCTGGTGCGCCTGCATGCACAGCAGGAGCCGGCCCTCGCCGGGCGAGACCGTGTCGCAGAAACTGCTCAACTCCTGTGCGCAGGCCGTGCGCAGCTGCTGGACCGCGCCGCTGACGCGCTCGCGCATCTGCGTCTTCTGCTGCTCCCACAGCTGCTGCAGGTCCTGCTGTTGAAACGGCTGCGTGTCTCTTCTCTCGTATTGTTGGGCTTGTGCCCCGGCAAGTGAGAGCGAGCCGACACAAACAGCGATGGTCGTACCCCATCGCAGCATCCCCAGGCCTTTCGACATGGATTTCACCTTCTCCGCTCCGCGTGGCAATCCGGCTGGCGCCGTGAGGAAGTGCGTGAACCAGGGGATAAAGCCGCGATATCGGGTGAAACCCCCGGATAAGCGCGGGGAGGTCCGGAAAGATCGCCGCACGTTGCTGTGCGAGGCTGGGGTGGCGCGAGGCTGGAGCGGGGTAACGGGCGCGATCGGTTCCTGGGATGTCGGAATGTCCAAACTGCTGATCGCACTCGGCCTGATCCTCGTCGCTGTCGGGCTCGTCTGGATGCTCGGCGAGCGATTGGGGCTCGGCCGTCTGCCGGGAGACATCGTGATCGAGCGCGAGGGGACGCGGATCCACATTCCGATCACCACCTCGATCATCGTCAGCATCGCGCTGAGCCTCCTCCTCTGGTTCTTCAACCGCTGAGCCGACCCGTTTACCCCACCACGCGGTGGCGCCAGACCTTGCGCACCAGCATGATGAGGGCGGGGAGGAACACGAGGTCCGCCAGCAGCGAGGCGACGAGCGTCGTGCCGCACACGAGGCCGAAGATGCGCAAGGAGGGGAGATCGGAGAACACCGTCACGCCGAGGCCGAACGCCAGCACCAGCGTGGTGAGGATGATCGCGGGGCCCACCAGCACGCGCGCGTTGCGGATGGCGATATCGGCGCGCGGCTCCTTGCGCTCCTCGAGGCTCAGGCGGTTGAAGAAATGGATGAGCGAGTCGACGGCGAGGCCGAACACCACGAGCAGCGCCACCACGGAGGCAAACTCGAGCCCCCCGTCGGTCCACCGCAGGATGGCGCCTGAGACCACCACGGGATAAAGCCCGGGCAACAGGCTCACCAGTCCCACGAACGGCGACCGGAAGGCGATGGCGAGCAGCACCGCGGCGAACGCCACGCACAGGGGCAGCGCCTCGTTGAGCTGGGAGATCATGCGCGCGGAGTTGCGTGCGGCGATCGCCGGCAGCCCGGTGACGGAGATGTTGAACTCGGGATGCGCCTTGCGCAGATCGTCGAGCGCGCGGTCGACCTTCTCCACCACGGGCAGGATCTGGCTGAAATCGACATCGGGGAGCCGGCCCGTGACCAGCACCGCGTTCTCCTCCTTGGCGATGAAGCGCCGCACCAGGTGCTCGGGCAGCACCTTGACGTAGCGCTCGACCGTCTCGATGCGCTCGTCGCCTGCCTCCTTGAGCCAGCGGCGCAGGCTCTCCAGCGACCAGACGTTGCCGAGGCCCGCCTGCTTCTCCAGGATCTCGTGCGCCTTGGCGATCACCTCGATGGTGCCCGGCGCATAGAGCGACTGCCCCGGACTTCCATTCGATCATGACGTGCACGGGGTTGGCGCCGGTCAGCTTCGTGTCGATCTGCTTGGTGGCGCCCAGCGCCTGCTCGCGATCCGGCACCTGGTCGGCGAGGCGATAGCGCGGCTCGAGCTGCAGGTAGGCCTGCCCCAGATACAGGAACGAAGCCAGGGCCACCACCGTGGTCAGGAACGGCCAGCGCACCACGCGGTCGACGATCCAGCCGACCAGCGTGCCGAGCCCGTCCATCAGCCGGTCGGCGGGCGAGCGGTCGCGCGCGAGCTTGTGCTCGTTGCGGATCAGGTAGAGGCCCATCAGCGGCAGCACCAGGATCACCGCCACGAACGAGATCGTCACGGCGAGCGCGCCGGCGATGCGCGAAAGTGCGGATCAGCGCCGACTGCGAGATGAGCAGCGCGAGAAACGAGAGCAGGGCGACGCCGTGCGCCAGCACGCAGGCGGGCCCCACGACCCGCACCGCGAAGCGCATCGCCTGGGCCTTGGTGTCGCCCTCGCGCAGGCGGATGCGGATCGCCGACACCATCTGCATCGAGTCGGCGAAGCCCATCACCATGACCAGCGGCGTCATGACGTTGAGGAACAGGTTGAGCTTGAAGTCGAGCCAGCCCAGGAGCCCCAGCGACCACAGCACGGCGAGCACCGGCGGCAGCGCCGCCAGCAGCATCAGCGACACGCGCTTGAAGAAGATCACCGCGATGGTGGCGCCGAACAGCAGCCCGAGGCCGTTGTAGACGATCTGGTCGCGCTCCACCGCGTTGCGGATCTCGAGCTGCATGACCGGCGCACCCGTCAGGTGCGACTTGAGGCCGACCGGCGCCAGCTCCTTGCGCAGGATGTCGTTGATGGTGGCGATGACCTGCTTGGCGCCCTGCTCGGCCACCGCCTTGCGGTCGAGCGCCAGCACGGCAAGGGCGAGCTCGCCGTCGGCGGAGAGGAACTTGCCGGCCACGATCTCATTGACCTTGAGCTTGGCGATGATCTCGTCGTAGGCGGCAGGGTCCTCCGGCAGATCGTCGGGGACTGATGGGCGGCGCATAGCCGGTCTCGTCGGGCTTGCCGCGCGCGGAGAGCATCGAGACCAGTCCGTCGACACCGTCGGCGAGCTGCAGATCGATGATGGCGCGGCGGATGGCCTCGAGCTGCTCGCGCTTCAAGAGGTCCTTGCCCTCGATCACGGCGAGCACGTCGTACTCGCTCGACGGGAACCGGCGGTCGATCTCCTCGTATCGGCGAAACTCCTGGGTATCGGTGCGGAACAGCTCCGAGAGCGAGTTGTCCACCTTGAGGCGCATCAGCCCCAGCGTGGCCAGCACCGAGATCAGGAGAATGAACAGGATCGTGATCCGCGGCCAGCCCAGCCCGAGGAGCCCCGCCCGCTCCAGGCCGAACGCAAACGAGCGTCGCGGCGGGTCCGCACTGGCGTCCATGGGCTCCCTCGAATTGCTCGCGCCGGGCGGCGTCGGCTCGATCTGCCCCGCCGTCCGTGAGGGGCGGGAAGTGTGCCCCCATCGTGGCGCGGCGCCCTTCCCCACGCAAGCGCGACGGCCCGGCAGAAGCGCCGAGCGCGACCTTGGTAGCGCGTTGCCACGGGTTCCCGTTCGTTGCTAGGTTTGCGCGACTCAACGCCCGGAAAGGCCGCGCCTCTATGCCCGATAAGACGCTCGACTTGAAGGGGCTCGCCTGCCCGCTGCCAGTCCTGAAGACAAAGAAGGCGCTCTCCGAGCTGCCCAAGGGGGCCACGCTCGAGGTGCTCGCCACCGACCCCGGCGCCGTCGCCGACTTTCTCGCCTTTGCCGAGGCGACCGGCAATGCTCTCATCGAGCACAGCGAGTCGGGCGGCGTCTACCGCTTCCTGCTCCGCCATTCGGCCTGACTTGTCATCCCGGCCGCGGGCGCCAGCCCGAGAGCCGGGACCCAGGAGCGGGGCAAGGCGGCGCTTGTGAAACTGGGTCCGGACATTGCGCTTCGCGCAATTCCGGGATGACGACGAGGAGGATCTCATGGCTCAGATGCGCCATCGCGTGCTCGGCTCCAGCGGCATCCGCGTGTCGGAGATTGTGCCTGGGCACCATGATGTTCGGCGGACCGACCGCGGAGGCCGATGCCCGGCGCATCGTCGATGCTGCCGCCGATGCCGGCGTCAACTTCATCGATACCGCCGATGTCTACGCCGACGGCCGCTCGGAGGCATCGTCGGTCCCGCCATCAAGGAGAAGCGCGGGCACTGGGTGCTGGCGACCAAGGTGGCCCAGCAGTCGGGTCCCGACATCACCGACGCCGGCCTGTCGCGGCGCCACCTCATGCGCGCCGTAGAGGCGAGCCTGAAGCGGCTCCAGACCGACCACATCGATCTCTACTACATCCACCGCGTCGACCCGCGCACGCCCTGGGAGCAGACGATTGCCGCGTTCGGCGACCTCATCCGCGCCGGCAAGATCCGCGAGTGGGGCCTCTCCAACGCGCGCGCCTGGCACATTCCGCACGTGGTGCATCTGTGCCGGCAGATGGGCGTGCCGCAGCCGGCCGCGCTGCAGCCCTACTACAACCTCATGAATCGCCAGCCGGAGGTGGAGCTGCTGCCGGCGGCGAAGTTCTTCGGCCTCGGCGTGGTGCCCTATAGCCCGCTCGCGCGCGGGGTGCTCACGGGCAAGTACCGGGTCAACCAGACGGCCACGCCCGGCAGCCGCGCCGCGCGCGGCGACAAGCGCATGCTGGAGGCCGAGTGGCGCCCGGAGAGCCTCATCGTCGCCGAGAAGCTCGAGGCGCATGCCAAGGCGCGCGGCACCACCCTGGTGCACTGGGCGACGGCCTGGGTGCTCACCAACGCCGCCGTCGCCTCGGTGATCGCCGGCCCACGCACCTTCGAGCAGTGGACGAGCTACCTCGGCACGCTCGACATTGCGTGGACCGCCGCGGATGAGGCCATGGCCGACAGCCTGGTGCCGCCCGGCCATCCCTCCACGCCCGGCTTCACCGACCCGGCCTATCCCGTCGAGGGGCGGTTCATGTTGTAGGTTGGGTCGAGGCGAAGCCGAAGACCCAACAGCCTGAGGGGTGTCGGGTCTGCGCTTCGCTCGACCCAACCTACGACTTGTCCCGGCCTCCTTGCGTTCACCGGTTAATGCCAGGCTCGTCAATTCGCCATCAACGCGCCCGTCTTGGCCAGCGCCTCTGGTGCGTCCGCGTCGAGCAACGTCGCAATGCTCGATGCTCCGGCGTGCAGGGTCCAGTTCCAGGGATCGAATACCGGGCACGCCGGCAGCCACGAACTGGCGGGTGTCGCGGCTCACCACAATCAGGCCAGCCTGTGCCGCGAGGGCGGCAATTAACAGGTCGGGATCGGAGAATGTCTGTCCCGCTCTTGCGGCCCCTGCTCGAACATCAGGCGCCAGCGCAGGAGCACATCCTCCGTAACGGAAAGCACGCGTCCTGCGAACAGCGGACGCAGCGTGTGGTCGAGCCAGTGTGCGAGGTCGGCCCGTGCGCACAGGATCGTCTATTTGCTCGATGCCGAAGCCGCATCTCGGCGAAGATCACATCGCTCGAGTACAATCAAGTCGCCGCTCTGCCCGTTCATGAAAGCGCGCACCTTCTGGTTCGGCCTGGGGCGCCGCAGCTCGGATAGGACGTTCGTGTCTATGAGCCAGCCGCTCAAAGCTCCACGTCCCTGGCTCGGATCTTCACCGATACTCTCTCGAACGGGACGTCCCTCAGCGGCGAATTGGCCAGCGCTTCGACCATGTCCTTGCCGGATACAGGCCCTTCAGGCGGTCCCACTCCTCCGCATCGACGACGACGACCGCGTCCTTCCCGTGGACCGTCACACGCTGCGGTCCCTTCTCAGCGGGCGCGACGGGCGTCTCGGCATAACTGGGCATTGCCCCTTGCAGGGACCAGCCATCTGCACTAGGCGTGCGCGCGGCGCGGCGGAGAGGGGTATGCTGAAATCTGGCCACGCCTTTCTGTTCAGATCGAAGGCGTCCAGTACCCCTCGCCCAGACCCTGGAATGAAGCGCTCGAGCGGAGGCCTGGACTTCGATGCCCGTCGCCGCCAAATGCATGTCTGGGAGACCGCCCTTGAACCTCGATCGCGCCATCAACATCGAAGACCTGCGGCGGCTGGCGAAGCGGCGGCTGCCCAGGATCGCCTTCGACTTCATCGAGGGGGGCCTCGAGGACGAGCGCGGGCTCGCCCGCAACGAGAGCGCGTTCTCGGGCTTCGATCTGGTGCCGCGCTACGGCGTCGATGTGACGGCACCCGATCAGAGCACCACGCTGTTCGGGCGCACCTACTCCGGGCCGATCGGCATCGCGCCCACGGGGCTCGCCGGCCTGTTCCGGCCGGGCGCCGACCTGATGCTCGCCACCGCTGCCAAGGCGGCCAACGTGCCCTTCATCATGTCTGGCGCCGGGCACCGGACTGATCGAGGACCTCGGCAAGCTCGCGCCGCACCATGGCTGGTACCAGCTCTACGCCGCGAAAGACCGCTCGATCTCGGAGGACATGATCCGCCGCGTCGGCGATGCGGGCCTCTCCACCCTCGTCATCACCGTGGACGTGCCGATCAACTCCAAGCGCGAGCGCAACCTGCGCAACGGCTTCACCCGCCCGCTCAGGATGACGCTCAGGACCAGGCTCGAGGCGCTGCGCCATCCGGGCTGGCTCGCCGAGTTCCTGCGCGCGGGCATGCCGGTATTCTCCAACTGGAAGCAGTACGCAACGCCCGGCTCGTCGGCGTCCGAGATCGCCGACTTCGTCGCCGAGCAGACGCCGTCGCCTCTGCTGTGGCGCGACATCGAGACCTTCCGCCGGCTGTGGCCGGGCAAGCTCGTCATCAAGGGCATCATGCACCCCGACGACGCCGAGCGCTGCGCGGCACTCGGCTGCGACGGCGTCATCGTCTCCAATCACGGCGGGCGCCAGCTCGACAAGAGCCCGGCCTCAATCGAGGTGCTGCCCGCCATCGCGGCAGCGGTCGGCGACAAGATGACGGTGTTGTTCGACTCCGGCATCCGCCGCGGCTCCGACGCCATCGTGGCCCTGTGCCTCGGCGCCAGGTACGTGTTCGTCGGCCGGCCGACGCTCTACGGGGCCGCGGTGGGCGGCACCGCCGGAGCGGCCCGCGCGCTGACGATCTTCAAGGACGAGGTCGGGCGCACCATGGCGCAGATGGGCGCACCCAGCATCGCGAGCCTCGGGCCGCAGTTCCTGACATGGCAGCAGCCCGACGAATTGAGGCGCAACGCGCCGTGGGCCCAGACTATGCGGGCCTAAGTTCAGGTTTCAGGTTTCAGGATGCAGGGGCCAAGAGGCTGATGTGTGAAACCTGACACCTGAAACCTCTTTCTTGCGCGCAGGCCGTGAACCGGGAGGCGCGTCGCTGCGACCAAAGGGTGGAGCGATCCCGTCGACGGAGACCCCACCATGATGCGCACGCTTATTCTCACCCTGGCGGCTGCCGCGATCCTGTTGCTGCCGCCCAACGCGATACCAGACGCCCAGGCCCAGCAGGAACGGATTCGCGTCGAGCTCGATCAGTCCCTGCTCGACAAGTGGCTCCTCCTCATGCCGCAGTTCGACCAGCTCAAGAGATCCGGCAAGATGCCGCAATCGGAGGAGGCGGCCCGTACGCTCATCGCGGGGGTCTGCACCAAAGCCGGCTTCGACAGCTCCGATCAGTGCACCCAGGTTCTTGGCTACGTCGGAATGATCGTGAGCACCTGGGACCCGCGCACCCGCAGCTTCCGCGACCCGATGCCCCGGATGCGCAGCCAGCTGGCGCGGCTCGAGGCCGACACCAGCCCGCCGACGCCACAGAGGGAGCAGGCCATCGCGCAGATGAAGCAGGTTCTCGCGCGCTTTCCCGAGCAGTTTCCGCCCGAGCATGTGCAGCTGATCGCCGCCAACCAGGACCGCGTGCTTGCGGCCATCGGTCAGCAATAGGGCCAGAACTCGAGCAGGCCGGGTCATCGCTGCCGCTGGGACCCGAGCCTCCCTTTGGAAGCCTCAGTGCTTCGCGAAGACCTCGGTGCTGCCGTCCTCCTTGAGCAGCAGCACCTCGTAGGGCTCCTTCCTGCTGCCGACCTCCATGCCGGGCGAGCCGATCGGCATGCCGGGGACGACGAGGCCGAGCGCCTTGGGTCGCTCGGCCAGCAGCCGCTTGATGTCCTCGGCCGGCACGTGGCCTTCGATGACATAGCCTTCGATCTTGGCAGTATGGCAGGAGGCGAGCTTCTCGGGGATGCGCGCCTCGGCCTTGATGGCGTCGAGGCGGCTGTGCGACATGTTGTGCAGGCGCACCTTGAAGCCGTTCTTCTTCAGGTACTCAGCCCACTTGCCGCAGCAGCTGCAGTCCGCCGAGCGGTAGACGTTCGATGTCGGCGGCCTGCACGAACGCGGCGGTGCCGATGACGAGAAGCGGCGGCGAGTACGAGCTTGCGGAGCATGGCGATCGATCCTCCTCGGCTGAGGCGATGCGGCTGATGCACCGGATACACGATATTCCCAGATTCTAGACTATTCTACGCCCCGGCGCAGCCGAGCCAATGACGCCGGTCAAACAACGCCGCGCGTGCCTGGTTGCTGCTGCAGGCGGTACCAGCGCGCCATCACCTCCATGCCGAGGAAGGAGACGAGCCCGGCGCCCAGCAGGATCGCCTCTGCCGTGGCGTAGCCCCAGCGCTCGACCACGAGGGCGAAGGCCGCAGGCGCGATCGCCGCCAGCAGGAGGTAGGGCGTTGCGAGGATGCCGAGCACCTCGCCGTAGCCCTTTGGCTCCGAACAGCGCGAGCGGCACCGCACCGCGCATGATGGTGACGAGGCCGTTCGACACGCCGAAGAGCAGGGTGAACGCCAGCGCCGTCCAGAAATCGGCCCCGCCCAGCATCAGCACCGCGAACGACAGCGGGATGAAGGCCACCGAGACGCGGCCGACATCGATCGGATGCCACCGGCGCGCCAGCGTGAGGTCCCAGATGCGGCCGGCGACCTGCGCCACGCCCTTGAGGGAGGCGACGAGCACGGCGGTGCGCCGCGGCAAGGCCCGTGGCCTCCAGGATCGGCACGAGATGCACCGCCAGCGCCCCGAACACGACGGCGCTGGCGGCCACGATCACGCTGAAGAGGACCATGGCGACGGTGCGCGTCGCGCCTTCGAGCGGCGGGCCCGTCGGCGCAGCCGCGGCCTCGGACGAGCGGGCCTCCTCGGCCTGCTCGGCCGTCTCGCGGCGCGCCAGCCCGAGCCAGTGCAGCGGCAGGCAGATGACGAGGTTGACGGCGGCGAAGATCAGCAGCGTGTTGCGCCAGCCGTAGGCCGCGTCGAGCGCATGGCCGATCGGCCAGAACACGCTGGAGGCAAAGCCCCCGAACAGCGTGAGATAGGAGATTGCCCGCCGCCCGCGCGAGGGCGTCACCTGCACCAGCGCGGCGAAGGCGGCATCGTAGAGCGAGAGGCGCATCGCGAGGCCGAGGAAGGCCCACACCGCGAGATAGGCCCAGGGGCTGGTGACGAGCGCGAGCAGCACGAGACCGATCGAGACCAGGATCGAGCCCAGCGCCATGGTGGCGCGTCCGCCGCGGCGATCGAGGAAGCGGCCGACGGCGGCCGAGACGGCGCCCGACACCAGGAGGCCCACCGTCAGGCCGCCGAACACCAGGCTCTGGCTCCAGCCGGTGTCGGCGGCGATCGGCTTGCCCAGCACGCCGAGGGCATAGAGGGTCGTGCCCCAGGCGACGATCTGGGTGATGCCGAGCGCGACGATGGCGGCGGTGGCAGGATGGCGCACCATCCGTCCGAGCGCCGTATGCGCCTCATGTCTCTGACGATCCTGCATTTCCTGCGTCCGCGCTCCGCGCTCGCGGCCGAACTCGTCAAGCCTAGCACGCGCTTCGACAGGCGCATCTTGTCCTCTGGACGCAGGGCCTCCGCGCTCCGATATTCAGGAGGTCAGGAGGGCCCACCCGTGAACGACCGCAAGGACGAGGAGGAGAACCGGCTCTCCGCGCGCGCGGCGCGCTACGTGCGGGTCGGCGCCAACGTCGGGGCGGTGGCGGTGCGCGTCGCCGGCCAGCGCCTGTTCGGCGTCGGGGAGCGACGATGCCGCCAATGCGGCGGCGCTGGCGGCGGCGCTCGGCGGCCTCAAGGGGCCGATCATGAAGGTGGCGCAGATGCTGGCCACCATCCCCGAGGCGCTGCCGGCGGAGTACGCGCAGGCGCTGACCCAACTGCAGTCGCAGGCGCCGCCCATGGGGCCCGCGTTCGTGCGCCGCCGCATGCTGGCGGAGCTGGGCGCGGACTGGGCGTCCCGCTTCAAGAGCTTCGAGCAGCAGCCGGCGGCGTCCGCTTCGCTGGGCCAGGTGCATCGCGCGGTCGCCCACGACGGCGCCCTGCTGGCGTGCAAGCTGCAGTATCCGGACATGCAGTCGGCGGTGGAGGCGGACCTCAACCAGCTCAAGATGGTGTTCGCGCTGCACGCGCAGCATGAACCCGGCGGTGGATACGGCCGAGATCCTGAAGGAGATCGTCGGCGCGCCTGCGCGAGGAGCTGGACTACGACCTGGAAGCGCGCCACATGGCGCTCTACGCGCTGATCTTCAAGGACGAGCCCACGATCCGGGTGCCGGCGTGGACGAAGGAGCTCTCCACCAAGCGGCTGCTCACCATGTCGTGGCTCGAGGGCCGGCGGCTGCTCGACTACAAGGAGGCGCCCCTGGAGGACCGCAACACCATCGCCCGCGCGCTGTTCAAGGCCTGGTGGTTCCCGTTCTCCGCACTACGGCGTGATCCACGGCGATCCGCATCTCGGCAACTACACGATCTTCTCGGGCGAGGCGCCGAACGGGCCGGGCGGCGGCCCGGCGGGGAGCCTCGGCCGGCCGGCCGGCATCAACCTGCTCGACTACGGCTGCATCCGCACCTTCCCGACGCCGTTCGTGCAGGGCGTGATCGACCTCTACACCGGGCTCCTGCGCGACAACCGCGAGCTGATGGTGCGCGCCTACGAGACCTGGGGCTTCAAGGGCCTCTCCAACGAGCTGATCGACACCTTGAACATCTGGGCGCGGTTCATCTACGGGCCGCTGCTCGACGACCGCGAGCGCGAGATCGCGGAGGGCACCACGCCCGGCCAGTACGGGCGCAAGGAGGCCTTCACGGTGCACAAGCAGCTGCAGGAGAAGGGCCCGGTGAAGGTGCCGCGCGAGTTCGTGTTCATGGACCGCGCCGCCATCGGACTGGGCGGCGTGTTCCTGCATCTGGCCGCCCGCCTCAACTGGCACGACATGTTCAACGCCACCATCGAGGGGTTCCAGCTGGACGAGGTGGCGGCGCGGCAGCAGGCGGCCTTCGCCGCCGCCGGCGTGCCGCTGCCGGAGGCGGGGTAGGTGGCGTAGGCTGGCGCAACGCCGGCGGTGCCTTGCCAGGGCGTATCGAAATTGCGCCTTGTATCGCGCACAAATTCCGGGTGAGACTGCGGTCGATCTGCGACCGATGGTATTAATCCGGATTTGGTTATTGCGTTGGGGTGCGGTCATGCGAGATGTGCGTCGTTTCCGGCCGAGCGTGGTCCTTGGTCTTGTTCTTCTGGCGATTTGCGCGGGGCGCGTGGCCAACGAGCGCCCAGGATCGGCCCCAAGGTCGAGATCACACCCCAGATTCCGCACTCCGGCTCGGTCTTATCGGTTGCGTTCTCGCCCGATGGCCGGAACGTGCTCTCGGGCAGCGTGGACAAGACCTTCAGGCTGTGGGACGCGCCCACCGGGCCGGCTGGTGCGCACCTTCATGGGACACTCCGACTACGTTAGGTCGGTTGCATTCTCGCCCGATGGCACGCGCCTCATCTCAGGCAGCGATGACGAGACGCTCAAGCTTTGGGACCTGGCTTCGGGCCGGCTGATCCGCAGCTTTGGGGGGAAGGCTGGCTCGGTCTTTTCCGTAACGTTTTCTCGCGACGGCACCCGTCTGCTCTCCGCCAATTATGATGTGATTAAGCTCTGGGACGCGGCAACAGGCCGGCTTATCCGAACTTTCGAGGGGCATGCCGAACCAATTTTCTCCGTGGCGTTTTCTCCGGATGGCAAACGCTTGGTTTCCGGCAGCAAGGACACGACACTTAAGCTTTGGGACGCTGCGACTGGGCAGCTTATCCGAACGTTCGAGGGGCATACCGGCTTTGTCTCATCCGTCGCGTTCTCACCTGACGGCCGCCACGTGCTCTCAGGCAGTGACGATAGGTCCTTCAAGCTGTGGAACGCCGCGAACGCGCAGCTGGTTCGCACGTTCGAGGGGCATACCGACGCTGTCGAGTCGGTCGCGTTCTCACCTGATGGCCGCCACGTGCTCTCAGGCAGTGTCGACAAAACCCTCAAGCTGTGGGACGCCGCCACCGGCCAGCTTATCCGAACCTTTGAGGGGCACAGGGGGGTCACCTCGGTTGCATTCTCGCCCGACGGTCGGCACGTACTCTCGGGCGACTTCGACAACACCGTCAAGCTGTGGGAGGTGGCCACGGGTCGCCCGGTGCGTAACTTCGGGGGGTATGCGGATGCGGTGGTCTCGATTGCGTTCGCGCCTGATGGTCGCAACGTCCTCTCGGGCAGCTCGGACAAGACCCTCAAACTGTGGGACGCAGCTACGGGTCGGCTTGTTCGCACTTTCGCCGGACACTCTGATGGGGTCACCTCGGTTGCGTTCTCGCCCGACGGCACACGCTTGCTCTCCGGCAGCTCGGACAAGACCCTCAAGCTGTGGGACGCGGCGAGCGGGCAACTAGTCCGCACCTTTCAAGGACTTTCCAGTTCTGTCCGGTCGGTTGCATTCTCGCCCGACGGTACACGGCTGCTCTCCGGGAGCGGCACCCAGTTCATGTACTCGGGCTATTCGGACGAGACCCTCATGCTATGGGACGCGAGGAGCGGGCAGCTGATGCGCACCATCGAGAGACACTCGGTTGCTGCGTTCTCGCCCGACGGCACACGCCTGCTCTCCGGCGGCTTGGAAAAGACGCTCACGTTGTGGGACGCCGCCACCGGCCAGCTTATCCGAACCTTTGAGGGGCACAGGGGGGTCACCTCGGTGGCGTTCTCGCCCGACGGCCGCAACGTTCTCTCGGGCAGCTCGGACAGGAGCCTCAAGCTGTGGGACGCGGCAAGCGGCAAGCTGATCCGCACGTTCGAGGGACACTCCGATGGGGTTGGCTCGGTTGCGTTCTCGCCGGATGGCCGCACCTTGCTCTCGGGCAGCCAGGATAGGACGGCAAAGCTGTGGGACGCCGTGACCGGGGCGCTTCTGCGCACCTTCGAAGGACATTCCCACGCAGTCCGCGATGTTGCGTTCTCGCGGAACGGTCGCTGGGTAATTTCGGGGAGCAGCGATACCACAACCAGGATTTGGGATGCAGCGACCGGCGCGGAACTCGCGATGCTGGTTGGCGGGCGCGACGGTGAATGGCTGGCGATGACGCCGAAGGGGTTTTTTGCGGCATCGCCCAAGGGCACGGAGATGCTGGGTGTCGTGCGGGGGCTGGAGAGCTACTCCGTGATGCAGTTCTATGACCAGCTATACCGCCCCGACCTGGTCGAGGATGCCCTGAAGGGCGATCCGGAAAGCAAACACAAGAGTGCCGCCTCTAAGCTCAACCTTGAGGCGGTTCTCGATGCCGGGCCTGCGCCCCGGATCGAGCACCTGGACAAGAAGACCGAGCGGGCCGGCGATCGCGTGAAGCTCGCCGTGCGGATCGTCGATACTGGAGGCGGCGTTGGGGACCGCGTGGTGTGGCGCGTCAACGGCCAAACCCAGGGCAGGGTCGAACCCGACGAATTGAAGGGACTGCAGACGCCGTTCCTCGGCGCGGTGACGCTGAGCGAGACATTCCGCATCGATCCGGGCAAGGACAACATCGTCGAGCTGACGGCCTACAACGGCCCGGGCCTGCTCGCCACGCCGCCCTTCCGCATCACCGTCGACAAGTGGCGGCGCCACCACCGAGGAGCGCCCGCGCATGCACGTGCTCGCCATCGGTGTCGACAAGTACCGCATCGAGGGCCGCGCTCTGAAATATGCCGTGCGCGATGCCGTGGAGTTCAGCAAGGCGCTGGAGACGGTCGGCAGCTCGCTGTTCGCCAAGGTGCACACGACCATCCTGAAGGACGAGGAGGTGACGGAGGCCGCCATCGCCGCCGCCTTCGAGCGCATCGGCGCCGATGCCAAGGTCGGCGACGCGTTCGTGCTCTACCTCGCCGGCCACGGCGCGGCGCCCGAGGGCAAGTACTACTATTATCCGCAGTCGCTGGACTTCAACGCCGGGCAGAAGCTCGAGACGCACGGCATCGGCGAGGAGAAGTGGCAGAGGTGGCTCGCCAAGGTCGGGCACGTGAAGAAGTCGCTCATCGTCCTCGACACCTGCTACGCCGGCGCCGCCGCCGATGTCCTCGCGAAGCGCGGCTACGACCGCGCCATCGAGACGGCGCTCGACAAGTACAAGAACGCCACGGGGCAGAACCTGATCGCCGCCTCACGCCAGGCCGCCTGGGAGGGCTATCGCAACCACGGCGTGCTCACCTTTGCGGTGATCGAAGCCCTGCGCCGCAAGAACGGCGATGGGGGCCCGCGCAGCGTCGGGATCCTCGGCCTGGCCGACCATGTCGGGGCGCGCGTGCCCCAGATCACGCAGGAGCTGTTCGGGCAGAGCCAAAGCCCGATCTTCAAGCTGTCGGGCCAGGACTTCCCCCTCGGCCTCGCCGTGCTCGAGGCCGACGCCGCCGCCACCATCCCCAAGACCTCGACCCACGTGCTGACGCGAGCGGAGCGCGTGCGCGCATCGCCCTCGCCCGACGCACCGGCCGGTCGCGAGGTGCCGCGCAATTTCGGAGTCCACGTGATCGAGTTGGAGTCCAAGGGTGGCTGGGCCGCGATCGCGCGCGACGGCGAGAGGCTCGGCTTTGTCCCGGCCGATGCGGTAGAGCGGATACAGTGAGCAAGGCGGAGCCTGCGTGGCTCCCCACGACCGAGCGAAGTCGCGTGCCGCCTCTCAGTCGGAGGTGCCGAACTGCTTGGCGCCAAGGTTGCGGAAGAGGGCCTTCAGAACGCCCTCGTCGCGGGATGGCGTCGGTGTCTTCTGCTTCGCATAGTCGAATACCTTGCCGTCCTTGATGCCGTAGTGCGCGACCCGGTCGACCGAGCCCAGCGGGTTGAAATAGATCGCCAGCACCTTGCGGTCCTTCTCGACCGGCTTGAAGAAGGACGTTTGTCCCTGCGTGCTCGAGATGTAGTAGTAGGCGCTCCCCTTCCCACGGTTGCCGTCGTCGTGGGGGTGCCCAGTGCGGACTTGACCTGCTCCTGGGACATCCCGTTGCTGACCTGCTTCAGGTCGTTCTCCTGGAAGTGGTGGCCATGCTTGGTGATCGTCTCCCCGCAGGCGGCCAGGCCCAAGCTCACCAAAAGGATCAGCCCCAGCGCGGCCGCGGGCTCCAAGCTGAGACCGGACCGGAACCCGTTGCGGCCCCCGGATTGATCCCCACAGGAGCCCCCAGAGCAATCCATGGCTCCCGACTCGTGTCCCGCCTTGCGCGGGCGGGCCAGCAGGCGCATCATTCCACTCCCCCGAGACTTGGTCGCGGCACCAACGATTCGCCTTATGTTACCGCGGCTTCCCCCGCCGTCACCAGCTGAGGTCCAACCCTGAACAGCAATCGACAGCTCCATGCCACGCTCGATGCCGGAACGCACGCATGCTCACGTGGCTGAAACAAAGGCAGGACCACCGCCAGAAATCACGCTCCCTTTATGGCTCGATTGTGACGCAGGCACGGTCACGCGCCTTCTACGCGGATTGGGGCGTGCCGGATACAGCGGAAGGGCGCTTCGAGATGATCGCCCTGCACCTCGTGCTGGCGTTGCGGCGCCTGGCTGACGCGGGCGACCCCGGGCAGCGGCTCGGGCGAGCCTTGACGGAGGTGTTCGTTGTCGACCTCGACGAATTCGCTGCGCGAGATGTCGGTGGGCGATCTGGCGGTCCCCCGGCACGTGAAGCGTGCAGTTGCCGCTCTGCACGCGCGGTACGAAGCCTACAGGGCGGCGTTGGAGGCGCCCTCCGACGGCCCGCTGGCGGCTGCGATCGCCGCCCGGCTGGCGGACGCGGGCGCAAACGAAAGCCTGGATGCCCCCAGGCTCTGCAGCTACATCCGGCAGGCAAAGCATCGTCTGGATATGCAGCCGGGCATCGAAGTTCTTGCCGGGCGCCTGGCTTGGCCGCAAAATTGACGGGCTGAATACGACGTGCGGGCGATCGCTGGACGACGGAGGAGGCTATGCCCGATGAGATAGCCTGGGAGCAAGCGGTGCACGACATTCCCTCGGCCGGCTTGACGATCGAGCGTTGCGCCACGCCCCAGGAATGCGAGGCCGTCGCCCGCACCCTGGACCTCCTCGCCTGCAGGAGCCTGACCGCGCGCTATACGGTGACCCCGAAGGCCGGCGGCTATATCCATGCATCGGGCACGGTCGAGGCCCAGGTGGAGCAGGCCTGCGTGGTGACGCTCGAGCCGCTCGTCAACAAGGTCGCGGACAGCTTCAACGTCGACTTCTGGCCCGAGACCGAGATGCCCGAGCCGAGCGCCGGCGGCACGCTCGACACGGAGGACGAGCCCGATCTGGAGCCCATCGTGGCAGGGCGAATCGAGATCGGCCGGGTGATCTACCAGTGCGTAGCCGGCGCCATAGACCTGTTTCCGCGCAAGCCCGGCGTGACGTTCGAGCCGCCCGAGGAGGAGACCCGCTCCGACAGCTCGGAAAGTCCCTTCGCCCCCCTGGCGAAAATGAAGCCCAAGCGCTGAACCGGCCCGGGCGTCGACTTGCAAGCACGTGAAAAAACAGGTTGTTTCGCGAGCGTTAACAGCTATGGTCGGGCCTTTCTGGGGGGACTGCGGGGCCGCCGACGTTGGGGTGTCTGCCTACGGCCGGGCTCGCAGTAAGTCATGCAGGGCGAAGATGCCATGGCAGGGCCGCGCACGATTTCGCTCGACGCCATGGGCGGCGATCGAGGGCCGGCGGTCGTGGTGCCCGGAGCCGCCCAGGCACTCGAGCGGCATCCCGACATCGAGGTTTTGCTGGTTGGTGACCGGACGCGCATCGAGCCCCACCTAGCCGAGCACCCGGCGCTGGCCCAGCGCTCGCGCATCGTACACACCGATATCACGGTGGAGATGCAGGACAAGCCGGGCCAGGCCTTGCGGCGCGGACGCGGCTCCAGCATGTGGCTCGCCATCGACGCCGTGCAGAAGGGCGAGGCGGCGTGCGCGGTCTCGGCCGGCAACACCGGCGCCCTGATGGCCATGGCCAAGCTGATCCTGGGCACCATGCCGGGCATCGAGCGCCCGGTCATCGCCGGACAGTGGCCGACGCTGGGCCACAACTGCATCGTTTTGGACCTCGGCGCCAACATTGGCGCCAGCGCGCGCCAGCTCGCCGACTTCGCGCTGATGGGCGCCGCCATGGCGCGTGCCCTGTGGGGCATCGAGCGGCCGCGCGTGGGGCTCCTCAACATCGGCGTCGAGGAGATCAAAGGCATCGAGGAGGTGCGGCAGGCGCATGCCTGGCTGAAGGAGAACGACCTGCCCATCGACTATTGCGGCTTCATTGAAGGCGATCAGATCGGGCAGGGCATCGTCGACGTGGTCGTCGCCGAGGGCTACGTCGGCAACATCGCGCTCAAGACCGCCGAGGGCACGGCCAGGCAGATGGCCGCCTACGTGCGCGAGGCCCTCACGAGCTCGCTCGCAGCAAAGCTGGGCGCCCTCCTCGCCGAGCGGGGGCTCAGGGCGCTCAGAGAGCGCATGGATCCACGCGGGTTCAACGGCGGGCCGTTCCTGGGGCTCAATGGGATTGTGATCAAGAGTTCACGGGGGCATGGACGCTTTCGGCTTCGCCAGCGCGATCGGCGTCGGCTACGACATGGCCGAGAGCGATCTGCTCGCGCACCTGGCGGCCGACCTGGAGGCGCTGCACGGCAAGCTCTCCAGCAGCGAACCACCGGAGGCGCAGCAGGCATGACCGGGACATGGGCATGGCTCGGGGGGGGAGAGGTGCAATTTGGCGATCGTTAGATCTGTGATCCGCGGCGTCGGCGCCCATCTGCCCAAGCGGGTGGTCACCAACGACGACCTCGCGCGCCTTGTCGATACCAGCGACGAATGGATCAAGGAGCGCACCGGCATCGCCGAGCGCCGCATCGCCGAGGAGGGTGAGTTCACCTCCGACATGGGCATTGCGGCCTGCCGCCAGGCCCTGGTCCGCGCCGGCATCGATCCCGTCGACATCGACCTCGTGGTCTGCGCCACGGCCACGCCCGACCGCACGTTTCCCGCGACCGCCGTCAAGATCCAGTGCGCCCTCGGCGTCACGAAGGGGGCCGCGTTCGACATCCAGGCCGTCTGCTCGGGCTTCATCTTCGCACTCGCGGTCGCCGACAACTTCATCAAGACCGGCCAGTCCAAGCGCGCGCTCGTGGTCGGCGCGGAATCCTTCTCGCGCATCCTCGACTGGAAGGACCGGAGCACCTGCGTGCTGTTCGGTGACGGCGCGGGCGCCATCGTCCTCGAGGCCCAGGCGCAGATCGGCAGCCGCGACGACCGCGGCATTCTCGCCACGCGCCTGCGCTCGGACGGGCGTTTCGAGGAGCTGCTCTACGTGGACGGCGGTCCAGGCTCCACCAAGACCACCGGTCATCTGCGCATGAACGGACGCGAGGTCTTTCGCCATGCGGTACAGAAGATCTCCAGCGTGATCGAGGAAACCCTGGTGATGTCGGGCTACGCACCCGACGAGGTCGACCTCTACGTTCCGCACCAGGCCAACAAGCGCATCCTGGACGGGATCGGCAAGAAGCTCGGCATCCCGCCCCACAAGGTGGTGGTGACGCTCGCCAAGCACGGCAACACCTCGGCAGCCTCCGTGCCCCTTGCGCTCAATCAGGCCTTCGAAGATCATCGGATCAGGGAAGGATGCCTGGTGCTGATGGAGGCCATGGGGGGAGGCTTTACCTGGGGGGCGGCGCTGGCGCGCTGGTAAAGCCACACCGGGGCCATTCAGTCTGCAATATCAGCTGGTTGCTGTTGACCCTCGGGAGGGGCGCGGGCTAGCATAAAAAAATACCAATTGGGGAGGGGTGGTAGGACCCATGAGTGGCAAGACACTCACGCGTGCGGATCTTGCGGAATCGGTTGTTCTGAAGATCGGATTGCCTCGAAACGAGTCGCAGGAGCTGGTGGAGCCGTGATCAAGGTGCTTTCGGAGCGCCTGGCCGAAGGCGAGGCCGTCAAACTATCCTCTTTCGGATCGTTCAACATTCGCCAGAAGGGCGAGCGCGTGGGCCGCAATCCGAAGACCGGGCAGGAGGTGCCGATCACGCCTAGGCGCGTGCTCGTCTTCCGGCCGAGCAACATCATGAAGGACCGCATCAACGCCGGGCTTGCACGGCGTCGAGCGGCTGAATAACCGGGGCCAAGGAACGATCGAGCGGGGTGAGCCTTGCCAAAAGCGGTGGAGGCATTTCGCAACATCAGTGAAGTGTCGGACGAGCTGGGCGTCAAGAAGCACGTGCTGCGCTTCTGGGAAGCGCGCTTTCCGCAGCTGAAGCCGATGAAGCGAGGCGGCGGCAGGCGCTACTACCGCCCCGCCGATATCCAGCTCCTGCTCGGCATCCGACACCTGCTGCAGGCGGAAGGCTATTCCATCAGAGGTGTGCAGAAGATTTTGCGCCAGGGTGGCGTGGAGGACGTGAAGCGGATCGGCCGGGCGCAGGCCGGCGAGCGCGGTGCGCGCATGCGCCAGCAGCCGCCGGCTCAGCCGCGCGAGGCGCGACGCACGCTCACCGAGGCGGAGTTGTCCATGCTGCGTACGGTCGTGACCGAGCTCGGCGCGCTCAACGCCATGCTGCGGGACGTCGAGACTGGCACACCGCCCGCTCAACGTCCCAAGCGGGCGGCGGCGGGCGGGTAGCCCGCCCGTCTCAGCCGACGGCCCGGTGTGCAACAAGCCGGGCCAGGCGCCCAGCAATTCTCCCCTGCCTTCCCATCAGTTCTGACCGCGCTTGCGACTGAGGAACGCTCCCAGGATATCGGAGTAGTCGTCGGTCCAGGCGCGCAGGGGCGGATCGCGATCCACCAACTCGCTCACGCCGTCGAGCTCGCGGTAAGGCTCGAGCGCGGCCTCGCTCTTGGTGAAGATCACGACGGAAGAGCTCGTCTCCCCGGGATTTTTCTCCTTGCGGGCATGCACATCATGCATGATCAGCCCTGCCGTTCCCTCCGGCAGCATCTTCAGCGTCGAGGCCAGCACTCCTTCCAGGTCGAGATGCCGGTTCGAGGTGTGCAGCAGCACCACGCCCTGGGGCTTCAGCTTGTTCAGGAACAGCTCGATGGCCTCCTTGGTCAGCATGTGCACGGGGATCGCATCGGAGGTGAACGCGTCGATGACGAACAGGTCAAAGGTCTCATCCTCCTCCTTGGTGATGGTCAGCCGCGCATCGCCGACGACGATGTCGATAAGGGGTTGGCACTTGCTGATGAACGTGAAGTTCTTGTGGTTCTTGGCGATGCTGATGACCAGGGGGTCGATCTCGAAGAACCTCCAGGTCTCGCCCTCCTGCTTGTGACACGCGCTGGAGCCGGTGCCCAGACCGACGATGCCGTAGTGGCCTTTGTCCTTGCCGAGGATCTCGCGCCGCTTGGCGATCGTCAGGCCGATCGGGCTCTTCGGGTAGTAGTAGGTGGTCGGCACGGTGTCGTCGACGGGTTGGCCCTGCTTCCATCGACGCGCTTGATCTCAGCGAGGCGCTGCGCACCGTGCAGGGTCGTGCCGTGAACGAGCGAGCGGAATACGCCGCCCGGGTTAGGAGAGACGCTCATGCGATAGACGCCGAAGAAGCTGCGTTGCGGCGCGGGTTGCGGGATCGGCCCGCCTCACCTCCGAGGGCAGCCACACCAGAGCCGCGCAGATCATCCCCGCGGCCACCAGCTGGCGCGGGGGATAGTGAACGAAGGCGAGCAAGGCCAGGGCCAAGGCGAGGACGACCGTCAGGGTGGGGCCGAGCTGGCGGAAGATTTAGGCGCATTCCAGTCCGGCACGTACCGGATGAGCAGCACCCCGGCGATTGCGATGACGGCTAGCCAGATCAGCTCGTCGCGCTGCGCTCTCCTTCGGAGCGTCAGCGCGCCCGGCCGGCACGCCATCGAGAGCGCGAGCAGCAGCGGGTACTCGTAGATCTCGATGAACAGCTTGGGCGCAATCAGCGCCGTGAACATGCCGCCCAGCGCGCCGCCGAACGACATCCACAGATAGAACTCGGTGAGGTAGCGCGGCGCCGGGCGGCTCTCGTAGAGGGTGCGGTGGGCCAGCAGCGCGGTCGTCAGGAACGCCGCGAGGCCCGGAGAAGCTCACGGTGAACCAGTTGACGGTGTGACCGCGTGAGCGCTATCAAGGCGACCATCAGGGCAACGAGATGCAGGAACAGGAGCGCCGCGCGCGGGATCAGGGGCGGGTCGCGGAACACCAGCACGAAGGTGAGGAGGTAGAGCGCCAGCGGGATCACCCACAGCAGCGGCGCGGAGGCAACGTCGGTGGTGATGTGCACCGTGAACGCCGTCACCAGGGCGGCGGGACGAACGCCAGCCCGATCCAGGCGAGCCGGTTGAGCCAGGTCGGCGCCGCGGCCGAGGCGATGTCGGCGTCGGGCGGGGCCGCCTCCTCCGGCACGCCGCCGGCCTGGGCGCCGCGCATCAGGAAGAACGAGGCGGCAAGCGCCAGCACCAGGAGGGCGTAGGCCCAGGCCACAGATGCATGAGCTGGGAGAGCCCGAATGCCGGCTCCAGCACGAACGGGTAGCTGAGCAGCGCGATCAGGCTGCCCAGGTTGCTCGCCGCGTACATGAAGTAGGGGTCGCGCGCATCGGGATGGCCGCTTCTGGCGAACCACGCCTGCAGCAGCGGCGCGTTGGCCGATACTGCCATGAACGGCAGCCCGATCGAGACCGCGAACAGGCCGAGCTGCCACAGATAGGGCTCGCGGTCCGACGGCGGATCGCCGAACCAGCTCGACATGCCGATCGGCAGGCAGACGACGGCCAGCACGCACACCGCCAGGTGGATGATACCCCGTCAGATGCGCTGGCGCCTTGTTGATCAGGAGGTGGGCGTAGAGGTAGCCGGCGAGCAGCGCGGCCTGGAAGAAGAACACCGACACCGACCACACCGACGGCGACCCGCCGAGCACGGGAAGCACCGTCTTGGCGAACATCGGCTGGATCGCGAACAGGAGCAGCGCCGAGAGGAAGGTGGTGGCCGTGAAGGTCCACATCATGGCGGGCGCGTTGCGGGCGAGCTCGACCAGGAAAGCGGGCACGTCTCCCGAGCCGCCGCTTTGGCCACTCGGCGGCTTGTCCTTGCCGATGGTGCTCTCGGTCATTGCCTAGCCTCTCCCCCTGGCCCGCTGGGGCCACCCTCGCAAAATCGTCAGCGCCGACGCACCCTGGCCGGCGGCGCGCGGTCCCGTGTCGGCAACAAACGTGTCGCCTTTGGGACGAACCCACGGATGATGCTTTAAGATTTCGTAAGGCATGCTCGCAGCGATCTCAAGCAGATCCCGCTCGCGCGGCGGCGCGAAAAAATGGGCTCGGCTCGGCATTTGGCAATGACACAGGTGCAGACAGGCATCGAGCTTTGGGTGGTCGACCTCGCGCGGTGCGGCCAGGCTCTCGATGAGCTCGAGCGCGAGACGCCGCGCCTCGCCGACGACGAGCGCGCGCGCGCCGCGGCCTTCCGCGACGCCATCGTACGGCGCGAGCGCATCACGGCCTATACGGCGTTGCGCATCCTGCTCGAGCGCGCCATCGGCCCCGCCGCCCGCCGCAAACCCTTCGTGAGGAGCCAGGGAGGAGCGCCGCGACTGGTGGACGGAGGGGCCGCATTCAGCCTCTCGCATACCGAAGGGTTTGCCTTGGTTGGGCTGGCTGCCGCGCCTCCCATCGGTGTCGACGTGGAGCGACTCGTCCCGTCCATATCCCACAACGCCGCCGCGAGGAGCTGTGCACCGCGGCCGTCGGCATCGGCGGCGTGCCGTTGCCCGACGCGGAGGAGGATCGCACCATGGTGCAGGCCTGGGTTCGTCTGGAGGCCTTCACCAAGGCGCGCGGGCGGGCGCTGCTCGGGACGCTCGCAGACCTCGGCCTGCGTGGCACGGGGCTCCCGCCTCCGCCACCGGCGTGCCTCGAGGCGGCGGCGCGGGCCCTCGTCTGGCGGGCGGGTTTGACCGTTGCGGACGTACGCCTGCCCCCCGGCCTGCAGGGCGCGCCGCCGTGGGCCTCGGGGCGAGTTTGCCAGCCGCCCGGGCGCTTCCGGCCGACCGCGAGGGGCTCGACGAGTTGCTGCGCCGTCCCTGGCCGCATCTGGTGCGCGGTCCCGGTTGACCCCGCCCTCCAGGCAGGGCATGACTGCGCCAAGGCTCGGAGCGTAGCGCAGCCTGGTTAGCGCACCAGTCTGGGGGACTGGGGGTCGGGAGTTCAAATCTCCCCGCTCCGACCAATAAAATCAAGCAGTTGCGAGAGTAGGGTGTTCCGCGGAAATGGCGCTTGGAACGCCAGCGGAACGGTCGTCGCCCGTGTTGCCCCGATAGCGGCTGTGGCGAGAGGGTGTTGAGCCGGAGCCCTACTGCCCCCGCAGGCATCGGCTGCAGCGCTCGGGGTAGCGCCATCACCCGCCGCATCGGCCAGCGAGCCGAGCGCGCCTGCTGGCACTACTCTTCGGCTTCGTCTCCGGCCTGCTGACCGACGGCGCCGTCGGCTACGCGGTCGGCGCCGGATGGTGGCTCTAGCGGCGGGCGCGCTTGATGGGTTTGGTCGCGTGGCGAACAGCGTGTACTGCCTATTGCCTTCCGCGTAGAATTCGTGTCGTGAAATGCGAACGGAAAGAGGGCGTCCCCCGCCGAGATCAGGGGCCGGCAACGCACGGAACCGAACATTGGGTCGGGAAGGTGGACAACCCGTCACCGTGGCGTCCCGCGGCGAACGCCTTGGCCGCCCAGCCAGAAAAGCCTGCGAATTCGCCTGTGGGATCATAGCCGCAAGCTGTTCGCGCGCACTGCCCCCCGGAAGGGGCGCACCGGAACGGCATAGTAGTAGGCCTCCCCACTGGAACACCCTGCCCGCCATCCCTCCTGGCCGCAATCTGATAAAAGACCGATTTGAGCAGTAGGTATTTTGTCAGTTTTCCCTCGAGTGTTGCCCTGGAGGTACATCTTTTCGCGGATTATCTGATATGGTCTGTGCACGTGCCCGCTACCCCGCTGGCACGTAGAGATCTGGGGCGTCGTTCATTGCAACCATGCGCCTCCCCCGACGCAGGTTTGCAGATGCGGGATGACCGGCTCTCTTCTTCATGTCGGCAACGGGCAGAGGGGACGCTTCCCTCACGATCCCTCTGCCCGCTTTTTCTTAGCCTGCTGACCAGTTCGACGGGTGCAGACTTCGTGAGTTCATCAGTGCAAGGCGGTTACAATGGCAAATGTATGGTACATGGCAAGAGATGGCAAAGAACTCGGACCAATTGCCGAGACCGAATTCGTGGAGTTCCTGAGGCGCGGTCAACTGCAACCAAGCGACTACATTCGGCACGACGGATTGCATGACTGGGTGCTTGCAAGCGACCTGGTTCGCAGCCCCGCAAAGCGTGCTTGGACTGACAGGACGACCTTTACATCGAGATCAAAGCGTGCGAGGCGCGACGCCAGGAGAGCTTAGAGACCCCAATTCAGTGTCAGATTTTCAGTGGCGCCTTATGGCCCCCGCCGTCCGCGCTGCCACCCTACTACTCTCGACCGAAGCAGCGGTTCCCAGGAGCGCTTGCCTCGGTGCCTTGCGCTCCCGTGGAACAGGAAGGCCCCGGCTTTCGAAGCAGCCGGGCCTTTCGGCTGCGTCCTGCTGATATGACGGGGTCTCATCGCCCGCGTGCCCGCGCCTCGTGCTTTCGCGTTCGATGCGCTGCACAACGGACGCCCGCCAACGTCGAGTGGACGCCGGCCCCGCGTTTAGTAGACGCCGACCCAACTTTGCTCGATGAGCCCGCCTCGCTAAAGTGTAGTGGCGGGGTAGGTTCTTTACTGAGATGGTTGATGGACTATCGAGACCCGCACGGCGACAGGCCCGCACGTTCTGACGATGATCGGTCAAGTGATCAATCTGCTCATTTGCGCGCCAAGGTCAAACGCCGAGCGCAGAGCCGCGACATAGTCGTGTGGGGGCTGGTTGCTGCATTGCTCACGGCCTTGACGGCAGCCCTGTTGGTGTGGGCGACGCGACCGTGAAGCCATGACGGCAAAGGCCGGCGGCCTGGCGGAGCGTGGCGACTGGCGCCACGGAACGGGCAAGCGGCTGCCCGCCATATCGGGGTCAATGCGAGGGCAATGCTTGAGGTGCCGTATCGGATGGCAGCGGGTAGTGAGGTTCAGTGACAACTGGCGGCCGATCGCGACTATCGGCTCGCTCGAGCGGGAACTCGATACGGCAGCGAACTCCATCGGTCTGGTAGTCGATGTCCACTGAACCGTCCAGCTCGTACGGAATGAGGTCGTTGATCACGCTCGTCCCATAGCCGCGCTGAACCGGCGCCCTGACCGGCGGACCGCCGCTCTCCCGCCATCGGATTGCAAGCATGGTTGGTGAGGTCCCATTGGACCGACGACACCCCAATTCACGGAGACGCGACCGCCCGGCGTCGACAGGGCGCCGTACTTCGCAGCGTTGGTAACGAGCTCGTGCAGCACCATGGCCAGCGCCGGCGTGGTCTCCGCTGAAAGCAGCACGTCGGGACCTTCGACCGTAGCCTCGCACGTGCCCATATACGGTTCCAACTCGAGGCCCACCAGGTCTGCAAGACAGACCCCTTTCCAGCGGCCACGGCTCAGCAGGTCATGCGTATTCGCCATTGACTGGATGCGGCCATCGAACACGTCGAGGAACTGATCCATCGAGTGGCTGCCTTCGCGGGTGCGCTGCGCGACCACGATCACACGGGCGAGCACATTCTTGACTCGATGATCGAGCTCGGCAACAAGCAGATTCTGCTGTTCCTCCGCCTTCCTCGCTGTGGCGATATCACGAGCAAAGGCAGCAGTCCGCCGCCGATCACGCTGGTCGAGCGCAACGCCGATCAACGCCAATGTCAGGATAGCGAGCCCCCCTATCGCAACGCCGACCGCCAGCCAGCCCGGCGACACGGCTGACTCAGCCACCGTTAGCATCGGATCGCGCATGATCGATGCCGCCCCCATTGCCGTGAAGTGGAGGCTGATGATCGCGAGCGCGAACAAGAGCGCGCCGAGGAGGCGCTGAGGCCATGTGGTGTTGCCGGCTCCAACGACCAGCGCGGCTGCGCCCAGCGCACAACCGAGCGCGATTGACACCGCGACCAGAGCCCCGTCCCACACAATAAATCCAGCGATGTGGAACGCCGCCATTCCCACATAGTGCATGGCTGCTATGCCACCACCAACGAGAAGCTCCGCCGAGCGCCCTCGTTCGCAGGTCCCCGTCGATCGCCGTAACGTACGCCAATCCTGACACGGCGACGGCAATGACGAGCGACAGGAGCGTGAGGACGAAATCGTATCCCGTCGGCTCGTCGGGACTGAATGCAAGCATCGCGATAAAGTGCGTGGCCCAGATCGCAAAGCCGCTCGCGGTGGCCGCCGTGGCCAGCCAGCCCCAACGGCTGTGGCCATGCGCGATGCGCACGTGATTGAGGAGCGTGATGGCGGCGTAGGACCCCAGCGCGCACACACCGAGAGCGAGCATCACCAGACGATGGTCATGCTGCTGCGTGAGGCAATCCAGGACGACCCGAAGCATGGCTTCCCCAAGGAGAGACAACACACACATTGCTACTATAACGTGTATTTCAAGGGTCAAAAAAGGGCCCAATGGTGGCGTTAGAGCTTCCAGAGCCATAACACCCCAGTTTAATTTGCGCTGTTTACTTCTCCATCCCAGCACGCGCCCCCGCCGAGGCGGTCGAATACACCACGCCCGAATGGGTCGACCGGTTCAACAACCGCAGGCTGCTCGAGCGGTCGGCCATGTGCCACCGGCTGGTGCCGAAGCCGCCTACTACGCAGCCCTGGAGGAACCTGCAGCACTCGCCGCCTGACTCAAACCAACCAGCCTCCGAGAAAGTTGGGACAAAGTCTGGGGGACTGGGGGTCGGGAGTTCAAATCTCCCGCTCCGACCAATAAAACTCGAGTTGTCGCTGGTACCGGTTGCGGACGGGTTGCATATATCAACCCGGCCGGCTGCGCCAGATGCGTCAGGAGGGCATGGAGACGGGGTGCACTCCGGCCCTGGGAACCGCACGAACGCGCTGTAGCGGCTTCTGCGTCACGCGCACGCCGCACCCGGTGGGGGTCGCGGGGCAAACAAGAAAAACCCCCGCGGCCACCCCTGTTCTCTGGGTTGCTCGCGCGTCGGTAGCGGTCGGGCCTCACGAAGCTCTGATTTGCCCATCATCGTTGGCGTGGCCCACCTTTCGCCGGGGCGGCAGCAGGGCGCTGCGCGTGCAAAGCGCGGCAGTTATGAGTGCGATCGGGCATCTGATACCCCGGCAGCGGGTGCCGGACCTCTCGCTGCGGTTGGCCGGCGGCGGCAGCTGGCGGTTGTCGGACCAGAAGCCCCGGCATTTCACGATGCTTGCGTTCTATCGCGGCATGCATTGCTCGGTTTGCAGGGACTACCTCGTCGACCTGCAGTCGATGCACGCGGCCTTCACCCGGCACGGGGTCACCCCGATCGCCATTTCTGCGGACAGCGAGCGAGCGGGCATGCTTGGCCGAGGCGACCTGGGGGCTCGAGGACCTCTGCGTCGCGTACGGACTGTCGCTGCAGCAGGCGCGTGAGTGGGGGCTCTACGTCTCGCGCGGATGCGGGCGCTCGTCGCTGGGCATCGAGGAGCCGCCGATGTTCGTCGAGCCCGCCCTGTTTCTCGTCCGGCCGGACCGCACGCTCTACTATGCATCGGTGCAGTCGATGCCGTTCGGTCGGCCGTGCTTCGATGAAATGTTGCGCGGGATCGAAAGGGTCGTCGCCAGGGAATATCCCGCGCGCGGCGAGGTTACGGATTGAGGACCGCGCTCGAGCACGTAGGTTGGGTCAACCCCGGCGAAAGCCGGGAAGCACGCCGCGACATTTCGCCGCGGTGCTAACGATGTTGGGTCTGCGGCTATCGCCCTGACCCAACCTATCAACCGCGCGCGCGATGACGATGGTCGTGCAGGCGCTTTCGAGCTTGGGCATCTCGCGGGCGGCGGCCTGCCGGATGGCGAGCCGGCGCTGCTCGCCGCGCACGACCGGGCAATAGGGGTCGGGCTCGCCGAGCGCGCCCATCAGCCGGCGGCGGCCGGCGCAGCCGCCGCCGCAGGCAGCCAGGTGGCGCACAGCCGGCGCACGCTTCGGGCACGGAGCGGGCATCCGCGAACGGCTTCGTCGCCACCACGTCGGGGCCGGCGTCGAGCAGGATGTCGAGCGGCGCGCCGCCGCCGGGCCAGTACACGCACGGCTGCACGGTGGCGCGCGGCGTGACCCGCACCGTCGCCACGCCGCAACCGCCGCGGCGGGGCGGCAGGCCGGCCATGGCGCGCACCAGCGGCTCGCCGATGGCGATGACGTCGGTGTGCGCGAACAGCCGCTCGAAGCCCGGACCAATACTGCTCGTAGGTCAGGGCGAACTTGTCGGTCCGCACCGACTGATAGACGTTGATCCTCAGCGGCGCGTCGTAGGCCTTGGCGATCTGCCGCAATGTCGGCGAGCCGGTCGAAGTTCGACTGCATCATCACGGCGATGAAGGTGACGGGCACGCCGAGGCGCCGGCAGCGGGCCGCCTGCTCATGCAGCAGCTGCCAGTTGCCGGGACCGCGCTGGTCGTCCTGCTCGGCCTCGGTCGGGTAGTCGAGCGAGAACTCGATGTCCTTGAAGGCGGCGAGGTCGGCGTCGGAGATGGAGGCCACCGAATAGCCGTTGGTGGTCATGGTCAGCTTGATCGGCTGCGCCCGCAGGTAGCGCGAGGATCGGCAGGAAGTCGGGATGCAGGCCGTTCTCGCCGGTGCCCGAGATTGACCGACCGCACCGGGATGCGGTCCATCACGGCGCGCACCTGGTCGAGCGTCAGGCGGTCGACGCGCGAGGCGTCGCGATAGCAGAAGGCGCACGCGAGATTGCACTCGTTGGTCAGGCCGAGGCCGAGCGCAAATGCGGCCGGATCGGGCTGGGCCAAGCGATTGTCCGCTGTGGCGGGCGACTGACATCGAGGGCTTGCTCGCGACACGAGGGCAGACGAGATTGGCACAATTGACACGCGCCAGCGGCGCACGGCTAGCTGCTCACATCATTCGGACGAACGAGGCGAAATGTTACCGACGGACCTCCAGCCCGACCAGCAGCCGCAACGGTGGGACGATCACGTATCCGTGTACGAGACGGTGTTCGAGCCGTTCACCCTGCAGTTTGCGCGCGCCGGCAATCTCGGCGCTCGGCCTTGCCGCCGGCCAATCCGTGCTCGATGTGGCCGCGGGCAGCGGCGGCGCCGCCCTTGCCATGGCCGCGCAGGGGCTGCGCGGTCACTGCCATCGATGCGTCGGCGCGCATGGTCGAGCGCATGCTGACGAGGGCAGCCGAGCGCGGTGTGCCGATCGATGCGCGAGGCCATGGACGGGCAGGCCCTCCAGTTCGCGGACGCGACCTTCGATGCCGCGCTGTCGGTCCTGGGCATCATCCTGTTTCCGGACGCCGAGCGCGGGCTGGCCGAAATGCGCCGCGTGGTGCGCCCCGGCGGGCGGGTTTCGGTCGTGACCTGGACCCAGCCGCAGAACTACGAGCTGGCAACGGAGCTGCGAGCGGCCATCCAGTCGGTCTGGCCGGAGCAGCCGCCGGCCGCGCTGCCCGCCCAGCTGCGCTACCGCGAGGAGGCCGATTTCCGGGCGCTGTTCAAGACCGCAGGCCTGGCCGAGCCGGCGATCGCGACGGTGACGGCCCGCCTCGAGGCGCCGTCGGCCCGCTGGCTCTCCGAACGCATCGCATTTGCGCCCGGCATGGCGGCCATGATGGCCGGCCTTGGCGACCGCGAAGCCGCCGTCATCGAGCGGTTCGTCGAGAATCTCGAGACGCGCCTGGGCAAGGGGCCGATCGGCCTGTCCGGCGTGGCCTTCATCGGCACGGCGCAGGTCCTGTAACATTTTTCCCTCGACGCGCGAAGAATCACGAAGGGAAGGCCTGCGGATCTGACCTCTCGCGGCCTACGCCTGCAGCAATCGGGGAGTGAGCAATGCTCAAGCGATCAATCCTTGCGATTGCACTTGTGAGCCTGCTGGCGGCAGGCGCCGCGCACGCCCAGCAGGCCACGCTCGTGTTCACCGCCATTCCCGACGAGGACGAGACCCGCCTCGTCGAGCGCTTCACCCAGTACGCCAAGTACTTCGAGAGCAAGCTCGGCGTTCCGGTCAAATATCTTCCCGGTCAAGAGCTATCCGGCCGCCGTCACCGCCTTCACCAACAACCAGGTGCAGTTCGCCTGGTTCGGCGGCCTGACGGGGGTGCAGGCGCGGCTGGCCGTTCCCGGCTCGCAGGCCCTCGCCCAGGGCGCCGAGGACGTGGAGTTCAAGAGCTACGTCATCGCCCACGCATCGACCGGCCTCAAGCTCTCCAAGGAGTTCCCGAAGGGCATCGAGGGCAAGACCTTCACCTTCGGGGCGCGCGCCTCGACCTCGGGCCGGCTGTTCCCGGAGCATTTCATCCGCCAGGCGCTCGGCAAGGAGCCCGAGAAGGTCTTCTCGCGCGTCGGCTACTCCGGCGATCACAGCCGCACGATCCAGCTCGTGCAGTCCGGCGCCTACCAGGTCGGCGTGCTCAACCACCTGGTCTGGGACCAGGAGGTCAAGAGCGGCAAGGTCGATACCAAGGCCGTCTCGGTGATCTGGGAGACGCCGACCTATCCCGACTATCATTGGGTGGCGCGCGGCGACATCGACAAGACCTTCGGCGCGGGGTTCACGGCGCGGCTGCAGGCCGCGATCCTCGGCGTCGACGATCCCAAGCTGCTCGCCATCTTCGACCGCAAGAAGTTCATCCCGGCCAAGAACGAGGACTACAAGGTGATCGAGGAGGTCGGCAGGCTGACGGGGCTCATCAACTAGGATGCGACGACGCGTCCCTCTCCCCGCGCATCGCCGACCTCTCCGCGCGCTCCACCAGCGCGGGGAGAGGGACGGGGTGAGGGGCAGAGGCACACTCCGAACGTCGGACGTCTGGGGCTGCCCCTCACCCTAACCCTCTCCCCGCAAGCGGGGAGAGGGAACATGCCGGCGACATCGTGTTCGAGCTGAAGGGGGCGTGCGCCGGCTACAACGGCCGGCCCGTGCTTTTCGACATCGACCTCACGGTGCGGGCCGGCGAGCGCGTCGCCGTCATGGGGCGCAGCGGAGCCGGCAAGTCGACGCTGCTCGGCCTGCTCTACGCCCAGCGCCCGCGGACGTGGCGCTGGTTCCGCAGGCTTCCGCCCTCGTCAAGCCGCTGTCGGTGTTCCACAACGTCTACATGGGCCGGCTCGACCGCCACTCGACCGCCTACAACCTGCGCAACCTCGTGTGGCCGGCCGCCTGCAAGGTGGCCGAGGTGCGCAGCGTGCTGGCGAGCGTCGGGCTCGAGGCGGAGATCTTCAGCGCGGCCGGGGCGCTGTCGGGCGGACAGCAGCAGCGCACGTCGGTGGCGCGCGCGCTCTACAACGGCCGCCCGATCCTGATCGGCGACGAGCCGGTCTCGGCGCTCGACCGCATGCAGGGTGCCGATGTCCTCTCGCTGCTCGAGCAGCGCCACGAGACGCTCGTGCTCGCGCTGCACGACGTGCATCTCGCGCTGGAGCATGCCGACCGCATCGTCGTGCTGGAGCATGGCCGCAAGGTCATCGACGAGCCCTCCGGCGCGCTCACGGCCAACGACCTGCTGCGGCATTTCGGAGGCGAGCCGTGAACCGCCTCGCGCTTCGGCAACACCAGCCTGATGCTTCCTGATCAGCGCGCTGCTGTGCCTGGCGGTCGCCGACATCGCCGTCACCGCCCTGAACCCGTGGGGCGAGATGCTCCGCCTCGTGCGCGGGATCCTGCGCCCGGACCTTCTCTCCATCGAGGCGTGGAGCGTGGTGTGGACCGTGGCCTTCGCCGTCGTCGGCGTCGGCATCGGCGCCGACCGCGGGCTTCCTGCTCGCCATCGTCTTTCCCCGCTTCGCCGCCGTGCGCGCTCGGCGATGGTGCTGCGCTCGATCCACGAGCTGTTCTGGGCGCTGCTTCTGATCCAGGTGTTCGGCCTCGGCCCAGCCACCGGCGTGCTCGCCATCGCCATTCCCTATGCCGGCATCTTCGCCAAGGTGTTCGCCGAGATCATCGAGGAGGCGGACCTGTCGGCCGAGCAGGTGCTCCCGACCGGCACGTCGGCCGTCTCCGCGTTCGCCTTTGCGCGGCTGCCCGAGGTCGCCGAGCGGTTCAAGACCTACACGCTCTACCGGCTGGAGTGCGGGCTGCGCTCCACCCTGGTGCTGGGGTTCGTCGGCCTGCCGACCGTCGGCTTCCACCTCGAGGGCTACTTCAAGCAGGGCAAGTATGCCGAGGCGGCGGCGCTGCTCGGCGTCTTCTACGTGCTGATCGGCACGCGCCGGCTGTGGGCCCGGCCGGCGACCGTGCCGTTCCTGCTCATCGGCAGCCTGCTGCTGCTGCCCGAGGGGATCGGCGGCGGCTCCACGCTCGCCAACCTCGCCCGGTTCGTCACGCACGACATCGTGCCCGCCCCGTTGCGCAACGGCGACCTCGCCAGCCTCGCGACCTGGGCCGCCTTCGCGGCCTGGCTGCAGGCCATCGTCTGGCACAAGGTGCTGCCCGGCGCCTGGAACACCATCGTGCTGGCGCAGATCGCCCTCGTCGGCATGGGGCTCCTGGCGCTGATGCTGTTCCCGCTGGTCTCGCGCCAGTTCGTCGGGCGCATCGGGCAGCCCGCCGGCCGCGTGCTGCTCGTCGTCGTGCGCTCGACGCCCGAGTACATGCTGGCCTACGTGCTGCTGCAGCTGCTGGGGCCCTCCATGCTGCCGGCGATCATCGCGCTCGCCGTGCACAACGGCGCCATCGTCGGCTATCTGATGGGGCGCCATGCCGACGCCCTCGACTACCGCGCGGATGCGCCCGAAGGGCGCTCAATCTCTACGCCTACGACACGACTCCGCGCCTCTACGGGCAGTTCCTGGCCTACAGCCTCTATCGCTGGGAGATCATCGTGCGCGAGAGCGCGATCTTCGGCATTCTGGGCGTGGCGACGCTCGGCTACTACGTCGATGCCGCCATCTCCGAGCTTCGCTTCGACGTTGCCGTGGTGCTGATCCTGGCGACGGTCGGCCTGTGTGCACTGATCGATGCCTTGTCGCGCCGGCTGCGGCGCGCGCTTCGCATCTCGACGCTGGCGACGCGGCTCGCCGACGCGCCGGCAAGATGAGGAACGGAAAGCAGAGCCAGATGCAGACGCGCGCAGACGCCGGTCCTGAAGGACATCGTGCTGGTCGGCGCGGGGCACTCGCATGTCGGCGTGCTGCGCATGTTCGGCATGAACCCGATGCCCGGCGTGCGCCTCACCCTCATCACCCGGCAGGTGCACACGCCCTACTCCGGCATGCTGCCCGGCATGATCGCCGGCCTCTACGACCACGATCAGGCGCACATCGACACGGGGCCGCTCACCCGCTTCGCCCAGGCCCGGCTCTACCACAGCGAGGTCGTCGGCCTCGACCTGGCGGCCAGGCGCGTCATCTGCCGCGACCGGCCGCCGGTGCCCTACGACATCCTGTCGATCAACATCGGCTCGACGCCGAGCGCGCGGCAGATCCCCGGCGTCGCCGAGCACGCCATCCCGGTCAAGCCCATCGACGGCTTCATCGAGCGCTTCGAGGCCGCGCGCGCGCGGGTGCTGAAAGCAAGGGGCCGGGCCCGGATCGGCGTGGTCGGCGGCGGCGCCGGCGGCGTCGAGCTGCTCCTGTCGCTGCACCGGCGCCTGACCCGCGATGTGGCGGCCGCCGGCTTCGACCCCTCCGGGCTGGCCTTCACATTGATCACCTCGAGCGACGAGCTGCTGCCGACGTTCCCCGCGCGCATGCGGCAGCGTTTCGCCGAGCTCCTGCGCGAGCGGGGCATCGCGCGTGGTGGCAGGCGGCAGGGCGATGGAGGTGCGCGCCGACGCCGTGCTCGTCGAGGGCAACGGCCCGGTCGAGCTCGACGAGGTGTTCTGGACCACGCGCGCTGCGCCGGCGGCGTGGCTTGCAGACACCGGCCTGGCCCTCGATGCCGAGGGCTTCATCAGGGTGACCGAGACGCTGCAGTCGGTCTCGCACCCCGAGGTCTTCGCGGCCGGCGACATCGCTTCGATCGAGGGCCATGCCCCGCCCAAGTCGGGCGTCTATGCGGTGCGCTCCGGCCCGCCGCTCGCCGGCAATCTGCGGCGCATGCTCGAGGGAAGGCGTCTCGTCGCCTACAAGCCGCAGCGCGAGGCGCTCTACCTGATCTCGACCGGGGAGCGATACGCGCTCGGCGCCCGCAACGGCTTCACCTTCGAGGGCGCATGGGTCTGGAAGCTCAAGGACTTCATCGACCGGCGCTTCATGGCGAAGTTCAACGAGCTGCCGGAGATGGCCGCCGCGGCCGCAACGCCGGTGCCGGCGATCGCCGATCAGGCGGCCATCAAGGAGATCTCGGCCATGGCCATGCGCTGCGGCGGCTGCGGCGCCAAGGTCGGCGCGACCGTCCTGACGCGCGCGCTGGGCACGATCGAGCCCGCCAGGCGCGACGACGTGGTCGTCGGGCTCGATGCGCCCGACGACGCCGCCGTCGTCGACACGGGCGGCAAGCGGCTGTCGGTCCACACCGTCGACTACTTCCGCGCCATCGTCGACGACCCCTACACGTTCGGCAGGATCGCGGCCAACCACGCCCTCGGCGACATCTATGCCATGGGCGCCGAGCCGCAGACGGCGCTGGCCATCGCCACCGTGCCCTACGGCATCGAGGCCAAGGTCGAGGCGGACCTGGCGCAGATGATGGCCGGCGCCAACGAGATCCTGCGCGAGGCAGAGTGTGCGCTGGTCGGCGGCCACACCAGCGAAGGCGCCGAGCTGTCGCTCGGCTTTGCCGTCAACGGCCTGGTCGACCGCGACGCCGCGCTGCGCAAGGGCGGCCTGCGGCCCGGCGACGCGCTGATCCTGACCAAGCCGATCGGCACCGGCTCGCTGCTGGCGGCGCACATGCGCGGCAAGGCCAAGGCGCGCTGGGTGATGGCGGCGATCGCGCCACATGACGCAGTCGAACCGGGCCGCGGCGCGCATCCTGCGCGCGCACGGCGCCAGCGCCGCCACCGACATCACCGGCTTCGGCCTGCTCGGCCATCTGGTCGAGATGGTCAAGGCGGGCGACGTCGATGCCACGCTCTGGCTGCCGCGCGTGCCGCTGCTCGAGGGCCTCCGCGAGACCATGGCGGCGGGCATCTTCTCCTCGCTGCAGCCGCAGAACGTCAGGCTGCGCCGGGCGATCCGCAACCTGGAAGCGGCGGCTGCCCATCCGCTCTATCCGGCCCTGTTCGACCCGCAGACGGCCGGCGGCCTGCTCGCGTCCGTTCCCCCGGAGCGCGCGCAGGCCTGCGTCGGCGCCTTGCGGGCGGCGGGATATCGCGTCGGCGGCGATCGTCGGCTTCGTCGAGCCGCGCTCGGCGTCGCTTGCCGGCATCACTGTGGAGCTCGAGGAGGCCGGCCGCACGCCGGGAGCCGCGCGCGGCACGGCAATCGAATCGCAACAACAAGAGCCGGAGGAGATGCCCCGTGCGCACCAACCCGTTCTATGACGCCTGGCTGTTCCTGATCGGCCAGACCAGCGACCACAGCGGCAGCGGCGTGGGCTCGCTGCTCGTCGTCCTGTTCCTGGCCTCCTCCTCGGCAGCGTCTGGATTGCCTGGCGGAACTGGCAGCATGACCCCGCTCAGCGCACGCGCGCGCATCTGGCGACCTGGTTCATGCGCGTCATGATCGGCTGCATGTGGTTCCAGGGGTCGCTGTGGAAGCTGCCGCTGCCGGTATCGGGCGGCTTCGCGTACTGGACGGAGGAGCTGTCGCGGATATGCGGCGTTCGAGTTCCACAAGTGGATCGCGCACGAATGTCTTCGTTCCGCTGCTGCCCGTCATCAACCCGCTGGTCTTCCTGACCGAGCTCTCGCTGGCCGTCGCCTTCATGCTCGGCTTCCTGGTGCGGCCGATGGGCGTGGTCGGCATGCTGTTCGTCGTCGCACCTCTGGCTCGGCCTGTACCAGCATCCGCACGAATGGCCGTGGCTCTACATGTTCCTGATCTTCGTGCAGGGGTTCTTCGTGCTCAACAACGCCGGCAAGAGCCTCGGCCTCGATGCTCTGATTGCCCGCGCGCCGTTCGGCCGCTTGCCGGAGACGGTCTCCTGGCCCGCCTCTATCGCAGGATCGCTTGAAGAACATGTCGCTGCGAGGCCGAAGGTGCTTGAGCGGCGAGCGGAAAATCGGCCTTGACAGCGGGCGGCGGCGTGAGGATCTATCTTTTAATATCTTTGAGGCCGCCCGGCCATGAACTCGCCCACCGGCCGCATGCATGCCAAGGCCGGCGGCCGGAGCCGCATGTCGCCGGACGCGAGGCATCGCTGTCGGCGTGGATCGTCGGCGATGTGCGCGAGGCGCTGTTCGTCAAACGCTTGCAACCCGGCGACTTCCTCGGCACCGAAAAGGAGATCGCGGGCCGCTTCGGGGTGAGCCGCATCGTCGCGCGCGATGCATTGCGGACGCTGGAGGCGCTGGGCATCGGCGAGATCCGGATGGGCAGGGGCGGCGGCGCGCGCGTGGCCAAGAGCAATCCGCAGCTGTTCGCGGAGGCCCTGGCCATCCAGCTGGAGCTGACGGGCGTCAGCGCCGGCGAGGTGCTCGATGCGCAGCGCGCGGTGGAAACGTTCGCCGCCGAGCTCGCCGCCGAGCATGCAACCGCGGCCGACCAGGCCAGGCTGCGGCAGCGTCTCGCCGAGGCCGAGAGCAAGATCGGCGATGTCGCCGAGAGAGACCGGATCATCCGCGTTTCCATTTGGCCGTTGCCGAGGCCTCGCACAACCGCGTGCTGGTCGTTGGCTGTTCTGGCTGGAGCACGTCGCCTGGCCGGCGCGGGATCCGACCCTGACGCCCGCGGTGGCGCGGCGCATTCTCGACGTGCACGGGGAGCTCGTCCGGCTGATCGAGATGCGCGACGGCGCCGGCGCCGGCCGGCTGATGGACGAGCACGTCAAGATGATCCGCGCCCGCGCGTGCCAAGCAGGGCAGGAGCGCGTATGGGCGGGGGGTGCTGCTGCGCGTGGCATCGAGCTTGGAGACTGGCGGGACGGAAACAGCAGAGGTCGCCCACAGCAACGACAGAGGAGGAGGCGGCATGCCGAAGTTCATCATCGAGCCGCATTTCGGCTGCAGGAGTGGGTCGCCGAGGAGAAGGGCTACTTCAAGGCCGAGGGCCTCGACTACGAGTTCCGCGAACTGGTGCAGGCCACCGGCGGCAAGGTCCACGACAAGGGCGACAAGGTCGGCGCCTACCAGTCGTTCGAGAAGGGCGCGCCGCCGACGTGAGCTGCGCCTGCCACTGGACGGTCGGCGTCGCCGCCTCGTCGGGCCAGGCAAGCTCTACCCCGAGGTCTACTCGGTGACGCCGGCCGGGGTGTCCGTGCCCGCAAATTCGCCGGTGAAGGGCCCGAGGATTTGGCCGGGGTGCCGATCTCGGTCGGCTACCAGTCGGGCAGCCACTACGCCACTATCCAGGCGCTGGAGCAATACATGCCCGCCGACAGGATCGACCTGTCGTTCGCCGACGGCATGCTGTTCAGGCGCATGGAGCTGCTGCTCGACAGCAAGGTGCCAGCATGCACCCTCTTCAGCGGGCCCTACTACCTCGCCGAGCAGCTGGGCTTCCGCAAAATCATCGACGCCAGCTTCATGATCGCCACCATGGTCCACGGCGATCCCGAACCGGAGGACCTCCGCAAGTTCTTCCCTGCGCTGCGAAGCGCCCAGCGCGACATCGATCTGCGGCCCGATCGCTACACGCACTACTATATCATGAGTTTCCGGTGCGCTGGCACGCCGCCATGGACACCCGGCGCTGGGGCCCGGCCAGCGGCTCGTGTTCAGCCCTACACCAAGGAGGTGTTCGACGAGACCTTCCGTGGATCGCCAGCGGGGCATATTCGCCGCGACCGGCATGGGCTCGTGCCAATACGAGGGCTCGATCGCCAAGGTGCCGTGAGCGGCAGGGCCGACCGGCTAGCCGATCTGGCCGAACAGATCGCGGCGCGGCTCAAGGACCGGGGCGAGACCATCGCCATCGCCAAGTCCTCGACGGGGGGGCTGATAGCGGCGGCACTGCTGGCGGTGCCCGGGGCGTCGGCCTATTTCCTGGGCGGGGCCGTGGTCTACACCCGGCAGGCGCGGCGCAGCCTCGCATGTCGATCCCCGACGCGGCGATGGCGGGCATCCGCTCGGCGAGCGAGCCCTATGCGGTGCTGCTGGCACGCACGGTGCGCGATCGGCACAGGACAAATACTCGGGCCTGTCGGAGACCGGCGCCGCCGGCCCGACGGGCAACCGCTACGGCGATCCCGCCGGGCACACCTGCATCGCGGTGGCGGGGCCGTGGGAGCCTGCGCTTACCTGGAGACGGCGCTCGCGGATCGTCGGGCCAACATGCGGGCGTTTGCGGCCAAGGCGCTGGAAACCCTGCTGGAGGCGATCGGGTAGGGCCAGCTCGGCGACCATGCACAGCCGCGGGTCGACCGGCTCGCTCTCCAGGGCCAGCACCGCGAACACGGCCTCGTGCACGCGCCGCAGCGGCTGCGCGCCGAATGAAGCGGTCCAGCGCCTCCTGCCCGAGCAGGAACTCGCGAGATGGCGAGCGAGCGCTTCCTGCCGAGCCCGCGGCTGCGCAGCCGCGCCAGGTGCTCCGGCGCGTCGTACTCGGGCCCGTAGACGATGCGCAGGTACTCCGGCCCGCGGCAGTTTGACGGCGGGCTGCACCAGGCCCTTGCGCCCGCGCGCGATGAAGGCGCTGCGGCTTCACCACCATGCCCTCGCCGCCGTTGGCGGTCAGCTCGCTCCCACCACTGCGGTCGCGGCCTCCACGCTGGCCGGGTCGGCGAGATCGACCGAGGCGATGCGCGGTGGCGAGCATCAGCCTGTCGCCGGGCTCGGCCAGGGCGTCCGACCTCTGCCATGTGCAGGAGGTGGTCCTTGTCCGTGTGCACGGCGCCCTCGTCGGCCGCCAGCAGGTGGAAAGGCGCAATGCGATGAGGTCGTCGAGCGAGGCCACCGGCCAGCAGTAGCGGCGCCAGGCGGCGGCATACTTCGCCGCGCGCTCCTTGCGCCGCTCGAAGCGCGCCACCGGGGTCGGCAGGGACACCGTCGCGGCCGGCCGCCCGCTGCTGCAGCAGGGCGACACCATGGCCGAGCCGCCGAGACCGCCGCAGCGGAGGTGGCGGCATCTGCTCGCGGATGAGGGCCTGCGCCTTGGCCGACCAGGGCATGATCTCGGCATCGAAGGAGCGCCCAGGCCGTCGCATGGCGCTACCCAGAAGGAGACCTCGGTCATGGGCGGCGCGCACGCGCACCAGCACGGCTTCGGTGGTGGCGCGGTCCGGGAAGAAGGCGCGGCCGGTGCGCGTGTAGACCATTCCGGTCTCGCCGGTCGTCACGCCGAAGCGGGTGCGGGCTGCCTACGTCGCGGCAGACCGCCAGCAGGGCCCGCGAGCCCATGTGCTTTTTCTGCCTCAAAGCGGAGCAGACCTCGCCGATACCCTCCTCGCGATAGTAGGCGAAGACTTCGTCCGGGTGCTCGAGGCAGGCCCTCGCGCCTCGTGGTCGCCGGCGGCGACATGGTCGGCGGCGGATGGATCAGCCACTTGGGATGGATCGCGAAGCGCGTCATCACCTCGAGCGCGGCCGCGGCGCCGCCTTCGTCGATAG
>CAVWWJ010000033.1:0-10000 GCA_963758625.1 uncultured Alphaproteobacteria bacterium
TTCCGCCTCTGCCTCCATCGCCTCGGAGACATCGTCGAGGAGCTGGCCCGCCTCGTCGGGGGTCCAGGCGAACGAACGCTGGTAGGCAGGCACGTGAATGAAGCTTGGGTCGGCAAACAGCTGCCCGAGCGACATGGCCTGGGCCACGAACGGCGATGGCATGTGCGGCTCTCGATTTTCTCTATGCAAAAAGTACCGGCAAGCGCCCGGCCGAGCCGGGTGTCATTGAGAGCATGAATTCTGTGCTACACGCAACCATGGACGGGCGGCCTGGGTACAAGGCCCCGGCCTCGGTCACATTCGGCGCCCCATGGTATTGATTGCGCGGTAAGAATATGCTGCGGACCAGCGATGCCTGCCCTCTACGACCTCGCCCGCCCGCTGCTGTTCGCCCTCGACCCCGAGCGGGCTCACGCCCTGACCCTGGCGGCGCTGCAGGCGGGGCTCTATCCGCGCCCGCGGTCGCGCGACGACCCCCGCCTCGGCCTGACCTTGTGGGGCCTCGAATTCCCCAACCCGCTCGGCATCGCCGCCGGCTTCGACAAGGACGCCCGCGTGTCCGACAGCCTGCTCGGCATGGGCTTCGGCCATGCCGAAGTGGGCACCGTGACGCCGCTCCCGCAGCAGGGCAACCCGCGCCCGCGCGTGTTCCGCCTCGTGCGCGATCGCGCGCTGATCAATCGGCTGGGCTTCAACAATGCGGGCCATGCCGCGGCCCTCGCAAGCGCGGCTAGGCGAAAGCGGCGACGGGACCGCTGGGGTAGTCGGGGTCAATGTCGGCGCCAACCGCGATGCTGCGGATCGGGTCGGCGGACTACGTCGCCGGCGTGCGCGCCTTCTACGACCTGGCGAGCTACTTCACCGCCAACATCTCCTCGCCCAATACGCCCGGTCTGCGCGATCTGCAGGCGCCTGCGGCGCTCGACGATCTGCTGGCTCGGGTGCTGGACGCGCGCGCGGCCTTGATGGCGGCGGGCAGGCCCGGGCGGCCGGTGGTCGTGAAGCTTGCGCCGGATATCGCCGAGGCGGACCTGGAGCCGATCGTCCGCGTTCTCGCGGACCGCGGCGTCGACGGCATCGCCGTGTCCAACACGACGCTGGCCCGCGAGGGGCTCGCCGAGCCTGAGCTGGCGAAGGAGGCCGGGGGGCTGTCGGGGCGCCCCTTGCTGCACCGCTCGACCGCGATGCTGGCGCGCGTGTTCCTGCTGACGGGCGGGCGCATTCCTCTCATTGGCATCGGCGGCATCGATTCGGGCGCCGCGGCCATTGCCAAGGTCGAGGCCGGCGCCAGCCTGCTGCAGCTCTACACGGGGCTCGTCTACGAGGGCCCCGGTCTGCTGGCGCGGATCAAGCGCGACCTCGTTGCCTACGTGGAGCGTGAGGGTCTCGGCCGCCTCGGCGAGGCCACCGGCCGCCGCGCCGAGGAATGGGCGGCGAGGCGGCCGTAGTCAATCGCCCGGCACGCGGCCGGGCACGAGGCGAACCTTGCGGGGTGCTGCGATCCAGATCGCGGCCGCGGACACGATGCAGCACACGATGGCCAGAAGAAAGGCCAGCCGTAGCTGCCTGTTGCGTCGTGAATGGCGCCCGCGATCCAGGGGCCAGCCGCGCCGCCGCCGATCAATGCGACCGTGATCGTGCCGAAAATGGAGCCATAGTGCGGCCCCTCGAAGATCTCGGCGACGATGGGGCCCATGACCGATGTGAGCGCGTAGCCGAGGAAGCCTTGGGTGATCACCATCAGATAGAGCAGCGCGCTCGATGGCGCATGCTCGAGCGCGATCAGCGCGGCATAGCAGATGGCAAACCCGGCACATCCGGCCGTCCACACCCATTCCCGTCCTATCCGGTCCGACAAGGCCCCGAGGCCGATCTGGCCGGGAATGCCGACCACGCTCACGATACCAAGCGCCCAGGCCGCCACGAGCGGCGTGAAGCCGATTTCGATGAGGTACTTCGTCTGGTGCACCTGCACGGCGTACCAGGCGACGAGGGCGCAGAAATAGCCGAGCACGATCCACCAGAAGCGGCTGGTGCGGACGGCCCGTGCGAGCGTCCATTCGATGGCGGCCCAGGCGGGATCGACGACGTTTGAGGCAGCGCGCCGCTCGGCTGCCGAAGCCGTGCGCGACGCGCCGTCCGGCAGCAATCCGATGTCCTCGGGTTTCTTCGCGACACGAACAGATTGAGCGGAACCACAACGCAGAACCACGAGCAGGCCCATGGCCCAGCATGACGCGCGCCAGCCGTCGGTCGACGATGATCGACTGCAGCCAGGGCAGCAGCACGATGGCCCCGACGCCGACGCCGGAAAAGGCGATGCTGATGGCAAAACCGCGCCGGCGCACGAACCAGTTCGGCAGGAACTGCGAGTGCGCGGTGTAGGTCATCATGTTGGCGCCGCCGCCGACCAGGAGGCCAAGCGTCGCGTAGAGGTGCCATGGCTGCTCGATGGACGGGGCAAGGAACAGGCCAGCCGACATCAGCAGCACGCCGGTCAAGATCACGAGGCGAGGCCCGCGGGCATCCATGACGCGGCCGACGATCGGGCTCAAGACCGCCGAGACCAGGAAGCCGAACGAGAAGGCTCCGGCGGCAAGGCCGCGATCCCAGCCGAACTCGTCGATCAGCGGCGGCATCAGCAGCGAGAACGCGGTCCGCGCGGTCACGCCGATCGCCATCGTCACGAACGCGATGCCGACGATCAGCCAGCCGTAATAGAACGGCAGGCGCGACGACCAGTGATGGAAACCAACCTGCATGGGACCTTCTCAGGAGACCGGATCGATCGCGAAGAAACGACGAGTGTTGGGTCTCGCTACCGCTCGACCCAACCTACAGCTCGTCCTCCTCGCCGTTACCGCCGTCCTCCCGCTCCGCGTGAACGCCGAGGCCGGCGGGGGTGAAGGGCATGCGCGGGGGCGCGGTGTCCCACATCAGCTGCACCTCCTTGGGCGTTAGGCCGTAGGCGGCGTTGACGAAGTCGGAGAGCTTCCGCTCCAGGGCGAAGATCTCGGCGCGGGCCCGGCGCGCCGGCTCGATGGTGGTGGCGTGCTCGCGCTTCAGCTCGACGATCTGGGCGGCGGTGAGCTTGCGCTTCCTGGGCAGGCTGTCGCGGACCGCGGCGAGAAATGCGCTTTCATCGAGTGCGCCAAGGTCAGCGAGCGTGCGTCCTGGATTGTCGAGATCGAATTCGATCCGCAGCCAGTCGAGCACTCGTGCGGTCTGCACTTGCAACAAATTCTTCTGGCTGATCAGTTCTTCAACGACCTGTAGCGCAGGCCGCTCATGGCGAAGAGAGGGGACGGGAAATTGATTGAGTGCCGCGATATCCATCGCGACCGCTTCATCTTTCTTGTGCGGAAACCGCTTGAATTGATAGTACCAAGCGATCGGTTGATTAAGGATGCCCGCCAACAGTTGTGGCTGCGTCGGTAGGATCACCGCTGAGTCGTTCACATACCTCCCCTGCTTGTCGACGGAGAATCTCTGGGTGGAATGAAATTCGTTGAATGCTGATTTTTTCTAGCTTGAAGGCTTCATAATAGGAACACGGACGGAGCTCCACCACCAGCGGCCTTGATCTTCTCGGTAACGCAATCCGCGAAGCTTGCCAGTCCTTTCGTCCTTGAATCTCTCGAACTTCTTGAAGTGGCGATGCAGCGCTGGATAGGTTTGCTTGAAACGCCGCTCAGCCTCTGCCTGGTCGGACGCGTCAGCCCAGGGCCAGGGGTGGTCGCCGCTCGACTTCATGACGATCATGAACAGCCCGCTGTCCGGCGTCGACCACCGAGAGATGTCCTGGCCGCGCAAATACGGCTTGATGATCTCATCCGCCGCCGGCTCCTGCGAGACGAGTCTGTCCCGCGTCGCCGCATCGATGAGGAATGCTTCGTTTAAGCCGGTCTTGATGCCATAAAGCGGCTCGACACCCGCATATTCCTTCAGCGGCACGCCGTTGCGCCGGATCTTGTCGAGCAGCCGCATGACCGCCGGCGGCTCGAGCGTCCAGCTCTCCTTGGTGAAATGCGCCCGCGGCAGCGGGTAGGTGGCCTTGGCGACCGCCTCGTCGAGGGCCTTGTCGGGGACGTCGTCGCGCGGGATGACGCAGACCTGCGCATCCGCGGGGGCGGGAGGCGCGCCCGGGCCGGCGAGGGGCTTGCGCAGCACCACCACGGAGGGGAACACGTCGGCGGCCGGGAAGAAGCGCTTGGCGTGGCCGAAGTCGGCGACGAACTCCAGCCAGCTCCCGGCCGAAAGCACCTCGCGCAAGGACGCGGCGTAGCCGGCGCGCAGCCACTTGTTGGTGACGACGTAGGAGAGCCGGCCGCCGGGCTTCAGCAGCCTGAGGCCCTGGTCGAAGAAGTAGACGTAAAGGTCGGCGACGCCGTCGTAGGTGTCGGGGAAGGCGCGCTTCAGCGCCGGCTTGATGTCCCTGATCAGCTCCTGGCGCACATAGGGCGGGTTGCCGACCACGGCATCGAAGCCGCCGTGCAGCTTGCCGCTCTCCCACTCGCGCCAGATGCCGGGGAACGCCACCTGCCAGTGAAAGAAGCGCCCGTCCTCGAAGCGCGCCTTGATCTCGGGCAGCCACTCCGCGAGCCGGGTGGCTGTCTCGTGCGGCGAGAGCTTGCACCCGCCGTTGCTCTCGCGCTTCTTGCGCTCCAGCTCGGTCTCGGGGGCGGGTGGCGGCGGGATGTCGAGCTTCAGCGTGCCCCTGGCAAGCTTCACGGGGTCTCCGAAGGAGCCCTTGGTCCATTCCTGCACCGTGGCCTTGTCGAGCTTGCCGGAGGGCGCCTGCCATTCGATGGCCTGCACCAGCGTCATCAGGTCCGACAGCTCCGAGGTCATGGATTCCACGCCCTCGAACAGGTTCTTGGACTGGTAGACCTCGGCGATGTCCAGGTCGGCCAGCCCCTCGATGGTCTGCATGCCCGTGGCGGCCCCCAGGGCGCGCTTGCGCGGGCCGTCGGTGAGAAGCGGGCTGCCCCAATCGGCGAGGCGGTCCATGGCCGGGCGCACCCAGGCGCCCAGGAGCGAGTTGCCGCAGCGCAGGTGGTGGTCGAGGAACGAGAGCGGCGCGCCCACCGTGAAGGTGTGCAGCCAGAGGGCCACCTTGGCCAGCTCCACGGCCAGCGGGTTCGCGTCCAGTCCGTAGACGCAGCGCTTCAAGACCATGCGCCGGACGATGTGGCGGTCCTCCAGCTGCTCCTCGATCAGCGGCCAGTTGTTCTCGCTCGGCGTGCTGGCCGATTGGCATGCGGATTTTCGCAATCTGCGTAGGCAAGCGGCGAGACGTAGGGCGGCTCCGCCCAGTCCGCCACCGACGCGGCCTCGTCCATGGCGGCGAGCACCTTGTCGGTCAGCCAGTCCACGAGGCTCACCAGGAAGTGGCCCGAGCCCATGGCCGGGTCGCAGATCTTGAGCTTGAGGATCTGCTGGGCTGGGTCGAATTTGGCGAGGTACGCGCAGCGCTGCTCCTTCGCGCGCCGGTCGTGAGCAAGTGCCTCGGCCTCGGCACGGAACCTCTCCAGTCGCTCCTCGATCAGCGGGCCGACGGTCTTCTCGATGATCAGCATGACCAGGCTGTCGGGCGTGTAGTAGCTGCCCGACTGGTGGCGCCTGGTGTCGTCCGCATCCACCACCACCCGGCCGTCGTCCGCCACCGTGAGGCCGTACTCCAGCGTGCGCTCGTAGACGCTGCCGAGCTGCTGCACCGAGAGGTCGCGGTAGTTGATGTAGCGCGGCCTGCCGTCCTCCTCACGGTGCGAGAGGCCGAAGACGAGGTTGGCGACGATGGCGTCGGGGAGCCGGGCGCGCTCCAGGAGCGGCGCCGTCTCCTTGGCGAACAGGCCGCCGTTGTAGGGCGGGATGCCGAAGGTGTTGTCGCCCTCCGAGATGGCCTTGAAGATCGCGACAAGCCTGGGCCAGTAGGTCACGGCGGTGGCCGAGAAGGCCCTGGCCTGAGCCTTGCGCTCGGCGATGTCGAGGCGCATCGTGGTGAGGGAGAGATCCCTGTACGGTCCGTTCCGGTCCGGGAGCAGGTCGCGGTCCTCGGCGTAGACCACGAACAGCAGGCGATAGAGCAGGACCAGCGCGCTCTGGCGCACCTCCTCCAGGTAGGGCTTGGGCGTGCCGGCGGGGCGCTCGGGGTCGCCGTCGGCGATGGCGGTGACGAGCTTGGGAAACAGGTCGTCGAAGACCAGGCGCGAGAGGTCGCGCGTGACCTTCTCCTCCCAGGTCTTGCCGGACTTCGCGCGAGATGTCGTGGAAGGTGCGACCGGAGTGGCTTTGGCCCTCGACGGGCAGGAACGCTGCCTTCTGGAACATCAGGATAAAGAGGCGCAGCGCGTGGTCGGGCGTCAGGCGCGGATCGGCGCGGTCGACGAGATCCGGCTCGTGGCCCGGCAACTGCAGGGCCCTCGCGAGATCGACCTCGAAGAAGTCCTCCGCCACCGAGAGGGCGCCCTGGAAGTAGAGGCGCCACTTGACCCCGTTGGTGAGGATGCCGAGCCGGACCTTGCCGCCGGTCTGCACATCGACCCTGGAGAGGTACTGCAGCATCTGGGTGGAGGGCGCACCCTCGTGGGGGCCGGAGGCGCCGGCGCGGTCGAGGTAGTGGTCCCAGCGCTTGGCCTCCAGGATGGCGAGGCCGTGCTGGAAGCTCTTCCATTGCTCCGGTTCTGCCGCCGCCCGCGCCTTGGCCTCCGGGTCGGCGAGGAGGAGGGCATCGGGAACCAGCTTGCGGCCTTTGGGGGCCAGGACCGGCTGAACCATCTCGGCCCAGCCCATGACTTGCAGGACCGGATATATGAAGTCGCGCTCGGTCTGCGCCTCGTTGGGGTTGGCATTGGCAAGGAAGGCGTTGGCGAGCGCCGCCAGACGGCCCTTGAGGGCGTCGAGGTCCTGCTGGGACAGTGCAGCCCATTGCTCGGTCCGCACGATGCCTTCGAGCAGATAGTCGCGCGTAAACAGATTGCCGGCGATCACGACTGAGGCCCCCCTGCCAATTCGGCCAGTATGCCCAGCTGCGACCGGCCTAGCCAGGGAAGGGGTGTCAGACCCGGAGGGTCTGACACCGTGGCTCCAATTTAGGTGTGTGCAACGGTGTCAGACCCGGAGGCGGAGGGTCTGACACCTACCCGAACGTGCGAACGTCGACGAAATGCCCCGCGATCGCCGCTGCGGCCGCCATTGCCGGCGATACGAGATGCGTGCGGCCGAAGCGGCCCTGGCGGCCCTCGAAGTTGCGGTTCGAGGTGGAGGCACAACGCTCGCGCGGCTTGAGCTGGTCGGGGTTCATGCCGAGGCACATGGAGCAGCCGGCCTCGCGCCAGTCGAAGCCCGCCGCCTTCAGGATCAGATCGAGGCCCTCGGCCTCCGCCTGCTGCTTCACCAGGCCGGAGCCCGGCACGATCATGGCGTAGACGCTGGCGTTGACCTTCCTGCCCTCGGCGACCCGCGCCACCTCGCGCAGGTCCTCGATGCGGCCGTTGGTGCAGGAGCCGATGAACACGCGGTCGAGCTCGATGTCGGTCATCCTGGTGCCGGGGGTGAGCCCCATGTAGGCGAGCGCGCGGTGCATGGAGGCGCGCTTGCCCTCGTCGGCTACCTGCTCCGGGTCGGGCACCACGCCCTCGATCGACACCACGTCCTCCGGCGAGGTGCCCCAGGTGACCACGGGCGGCAGCCGTGCCGCATCGAGCTTCACCTCGCGGTCGAAATGGGCGCCCTCGTCGCTGCGCAGGGTGTCCCAATAGCGTCGCGCCAGGTCCCAGGCCGTGCCCTTGGGCGCCTTGGGACGGCCCTTCAGGTAGGCGAACGTGGTCTCGTCCGGGGCCACCATGCCGGCACGGGCACCGCGCCTCGATCGACATGTTGCACACCGTCATGCGCCCTTCCATGGAGAGCGCACGGATGGTCTCGCCGGCATACTCGATGACGTGGCCGGTGCCGCCCGCGGTGCCGATCTCGCCGATGATGGAGAGGATGATGTCCTTGGCGGTGACACCGTCTGGCAGCCTGCCGTCGACGGTGACGCGCATGTTCTTGGCCTTCCTCTGCGTCAGCGTCTGGGTGGCGAGCACGTGCTCCACCTCGCTCGTGCCGATGCCCATGGCGAGCGCGCCGAAGGCGCCGTGCGTGGAGGTGTGGCTGTCGCCGCACACGATGGTGGTGCCGGGCAGCGTGAAGCCCTGCTCGGGGCCGATCACGTGCACGATGCCCTGCCGCACGTCGAGTCTCGTCGTAGTACTCGATGCCGAAATCCTTGGCGTTGCGGGCGAGCGTCTCGACCTGCAGGCGGCTCTCCGGATCGGCGATGCCGGCGCGGCGGTCGGAGGTCGGCACGTTGTGGTCGACGACGGCGAGCGTCCTCTCCGGCGCGCGCACCTGGCGTCGCGCGAGCCGGAGGCCCTCGAAGGCCTGCGGGCTCGTCACCTCGTGCACCAGGTGGCGGTCGATGTAGAGAATGCAGGTGCCGTCGGGCTGGCGGTCGACGACGTGGTCGTCGAAGATCTTGTCGTAGAGCGACTTGGGAGCAGTGTTGGCCATGCGCGTTTCCCCTTTGAAGCGCGATGTTTAGCGCGCCTTTCGGGCGGCGGCAAACCGGCCCGGAGGTGGCCCTGCAACGGCCGCGGCGGCTGTGGCCCGGCTACGACGGCAGATGCGCGCTGCGCACGGGCGGACGGCGCATCAGCTCGTCGATGCGCGCCCGCTCCCGCTTGAAGTCGGCGAGGTCCTTGCCCGACAGCTGGCGGTCGTTGGGCACCGGGATGGTCGTCGGGATCGACCGGCCTGAATGCATCATCGTGGCGGTTCTTGACCCACACCTCGAAGTGCAGGTGCGGCGCCGTGGACATGCCGGTGTTGCCGACGTAGCCGATGATCTGGCCCTGGCGCACGCGCATGCCGACGGTCAGGCCGACGGCGAAGCTCTGACATGTGCGCATAGCCGGTCTTGTAGCCGTTGGCGTGGCGGATGCGCACGAAGTTGCCGCTTTCGCCCTTGAGACCCACGAACTCAACGATGCCGTTGCCGGCGGCCAGGATCGGGGTGCCCGCGGCAGCGGCCCAGTCCACGCCGTTGTGCATGCGCTTGATGGGCAGGATCGGGTGCGGGCGCATGCCGAATCTCGAGGTGAGGCGCACGTCCTCGCCGCGCACCGGCCGGCGCATGAGGAACTTGCGCGCCGTGCTGCCGTCCGCGTCGTAGAAGTCGACGACCCCGTCGGGCGTGCGGAAGCGGTAGAACTTGTGGGTCTTGCCGCCGGCCGTGATGAAGGTCGCGAGCAGGTCCGCCGAGCTCGCCGTCGATGCCCCGGTCCTCGCCCTTCATGTCGAAGAACAGCTCGACGCCATCGCCGGCGCGCACGCGCTGGCGGAAATCCGTGCCGTAGGCGTGGATGCGCATGACCTGCATGATCAGGTCGTGCGGGATGCCCTGCTTCGCTGCGGCATGGTAGAAGCTGGCGTAGAGGCTGTTGTCCTGGAGCTTGTCGCGGTCGGAGAGCGCGGGCGGGGTGACGCCGTCGGTCTCCTCCGTCTCGAACACCGTCTTTTGCAGGGCCGTCGTCTGGGGTGCGAGCGCGTCGGCGATGCGCTGCGCCCGCCCGGCGAGGAGGTCGGCGCCGGTGCTGCCCGCGTCCTTCTCCGCCGCCTGCGCCCGCATCACCAGCGCAAGCACCTCCTGTGCGTCGAGCTCCTGGCCGTCCTCGTTGGGGAGGACGCCGCTCAGCTCCTTTGTCTTGGCGTTCGAGGTCCTGCTGGCCCTCCGGCCGGTCGCCGCCGCCGAGCGGTGCCGTCGTCGGCGTAGAAGCTTGACCGGGTCGAAGGCGGGAACCGACTGCGCCTGCTTCTTGGGTACTGGGCCCAGGCGTGCGGCAAGCCGCACATAGTACTTGTAGAGGGTGTATTCCCGCTTGCCCCTGTGCTGCTTGACGGGATCGGGGATGATGGGTCTTCACTGCGCCACTGGCGCCGCTCGGTATCACCATCTTGT
>CAVWWJ010000033.1:17500-87721 GCA_963758625.1 uncultured Alphaproteobacteria bacterium
CGAGCTCGCTCAACCGGCCCTATGGACCGCCCCCGGGACAGCTCCACGACTGAGCGCATCAGCGGGCTCTATCACCGCGAGAACTTCGGCCTCATCGGCATCGACTGGCAGGCGGGCACGATTCAGATCGCCCTCAAGGGCCTCGAAGGCCAGGACGTGGCAACGTTGAAGCTCGCGCTCGCCGACCCGGGCCGTTGAGGCTGGCTGCCCGCCGCCCGCCGCAGACGCGGCGGACCTCGCCGCAGGCGGTTTGGCGCGAGGATTTGGAACACAGCCCAACCCCACATCCGACTTGGGTGGAGCACGCAGCTTGCCATCTCGGCAGAATGCCGGGAAATTGATTGCATCGTTCCTTTTGGTCGGTGGGGGAGGTCCGTGCACGCTCACGACGTGTCGGCAGACAGCTGGTTGCGAGCAATGGCGCGTGCCGCTGCTATAGTGTGCGCATGCGCGAGCCTTTCGCTTGCCGCGAGTGCTGCCGAGATGGGAACGATGTGCCCAGGTCTGCAGTCGGGGCCGATGCGCACCGTCACGCGCGTTCTCGACGGCGAGACCATGGTGCTGGACGACGGCACGGAGCTGCGCCTGATCGGCGCACTCGCGCCGCGCGCCATCGATGCGGATGCCGAGCCCGGCACCTGGCCGGCCGAGACCGCGGCGGCCGAGGCGCTGCGTGTCCTCGTGCTCGGCAAGTCCGTCGAGCTCGGCTTCGCCGGCGAACGCGCCGACCGCTACGGGCGTCTGCAGGCGCACGCGTTCCTGGTCGCCGGCGAGGAGCGGCGCTGGGTGCAGGGCGAGCTCATCGAGCAGCGGCTTCGCCCGCGCCTATGCGCTGGCCGGCAGCCGCGCCTGCAGCAAAGAGCTGCTGGCCGCCGAGCAGACTGCCCGCGAGGCACGCCGTGGCCTGTGGGCGGAAGCAGCCTATCAGGTGCGGCCGCGCGACAAGCCCGCCGAGCTCGCTGCGCTACCGCGCGACGTTTCAGATCGTCGAAGGCAGGATCGTCCGCGTCGGCGCAGACGCGCGGCACCATCTACCTGAACTTCGATCGCAACTGGCGGCGCGGCTTCTCGGTCTCGCTGCGCCGCGACGACAGCGGCTTGCTCGGCACCTACGCCGGCAATCCCAAGGGGCTGGAGGGCCGCAACGTGCGCGTGCGCGGCTGGATCGAGCAGCGCGGTGGCGCGCCGGTCATCGACCTCTCCCGGCGCCGGTCTGCTCGAAATGATGGGCGGCGACGGCAAAGGGCAGCCCGAGCAGGACGCGCTGACGCCGAGCGTTCCGAAAAGCGTTGTTGATCGAGGTGGGAGCTGGTACGCCCAGGTGGGCGCGCACACTCTTGAGGTGGATTGTCGCGATGCCGGAGCAGGGCAGCCACACAGCACCCGCGGATCAGCGCTCCCTCGACATCGCGAGGGTGTCGACCCTCACGGCGACGGCGATCGCCGTGGCCGACATGATCGGCATCGGCGTGTTTCACAAGCCTCGGCTTCCAGGTGCGCGGGCTCCCCTCGGCCTTCTCGCTGCTGATGCTTTGGGTGGTCGGGGGCATCACCGCGCTGTGCGGCGCGCTGGCCTACGCCGAGCTGGCGGCGGCGCTGCCGCGCTCGGGCGGCGAGTACAACTTCCTCTCGCGCATCTATCATCCGGCCGTCGGCTTCCTTGCGGGCTGGATTTCCGCAACGGTGGGGTTCGCCGCGCCCATCGCCGTGGCGGCGATGGCCTTCGGCACCTACTTCATGGGCGCCTTTCCAGGATTTCTCGGTAACGTCGTCTCGCCAGGCGTCGCATCGCTGCTGCTCGGCCTGGCGCTGGCCTGGACCGTCTCGCTCGTGCACCTCAGCGGGCGTGCGGCAGGGCAGCCTGTTCCAGAACGTCTCCACGGCCATCAAGGTCGTGCTGATCGTCGCCTTCATCGTCGCCGGGTTTGCCTTCGGCACCCCGCAGCCGATCTCGTTCGCGCCGTCCGCGCAGGACCTCGGCTACATCCTGAGCGCGCCGTTCGCGATCAGCCTCGTGTTCGTCATGTACTCCTACTCGGGCTGGAACGCCGCCACCTACATCATCAACGAGGTGCGCGATCCCGAGCGAAGCCTGCCGCGGTCGCTGCTCGCCGCCACCCTGATCGTGCTGGTGCTCTACGTCGCCCTCAACGCCGTGTTTCTCTACACGACGCCGATGGCCAAGATGGCGGGCCAGATCAATGTCGCGCAGATCGCCGGCGCGGAGATCTTCGGCGACGCCGGCGGGCGGCTGGTGGCGGCGCTGATCTGCATCGGCCTCGTCTCGGCGGTCAGCGCCATGGTCTGGATCGGCCCGCGCGTGACCATGGTGATCGGCGAGGACACTTCCGCGGCTTGCGCTTCTTTGCGCGCACGACGAAGGCGGGCGTGCCGGCTGACGGCGATCCTGTTCCAGCTCGCGGTGGTGACCCTGCTGCTCTTCACCCAGAGCTTCGAGGCGGTCATCGACTACATCCAGTTCAGCCTGACGTTCTGCACCTTCCTGGCCGTGCTCGGCGTCATCGTGTTGCGCTGCACGCAGCCGGAGCTGAAGCGGCCCTATCGGGTCTGGGGCTACCCGCTGACGCCCGTCGTCTTCCTCTTCGTCACCGGGTTCATGATGTACTACCTGATGACGCAGCGGCCCATGCAGTCGCTGGCCAGCGTTCTCACCATGCTCGCGGGCCTCGTGGTGTTCGCCGTCTCGCGTCGTCCGCTGCGCAAGGTCGAGGCAGACCCCCGCCGGCGCAGGGCTCGAAGGCGCGTCGCGACAGCCGCCGGCGGCGGGGCTCTGCGGCCACCACCTCGATGCGCTCGGCTTCGCGGCGTGAAGTCGCAGCCTGATGGAAGTCCAGATCGGGGAGGCTGGGGCTGCCTCCAGGGCTCGGCAAAGCCCTTCCCGAGGGCGGACGGGGACGGCTCGCGGCGGCAGGCGCGAAAAGGGACGGACCTGCCGCCTCGTCAATTATTGGATAACCAAGGCCCCGGAGGGTGCCCGAGGGAAGGCGCCTTGGCTGCCGCTCAGGCTGCTTTCGTCTCGGCCTCCTCGGCGGCAAGCCGGCGCCCGCGCGCGCTCTTGGCCAGCACCTCGGTGATGCGCTGGACGCGCCGCGATCGTCGAGCTTCTCAACCACGGCGATCTCGCGCGCCATGCGGTCCAGCGCAGCCTCGTAGAGCTGGCGCTCGGAATAGGATTGCTCGGGCTGGCTCTCCGACCGATAGAGGTCCCGCACCACCTCGGCAATGGCGATCAGGTCGCCCGAGTTGATCTTGGCCTCGTACTCCTGGGCGCGCCGGCTCCACATGGTGCGCTTGACGCGGGCCCGGCCCTTGAGCGTCTCCATCGCCTTCTTGACGGTCGGCTCCTCGGCCAGCTTGCGCATGCCGACGCTCTGCGATTTGCCGGTCGGAACCCGGAGCGTCATCTTGTCCTTCTCGAAGGTGATGACGAACAGCTCCAGCGAGATCCCGGCGATCTCCTGCTCCTCGATCGTAACGATCCTGCCGACACCGTGAGCGGGATAGACGATCCACTCGCCGATCTTGAACCCATGGCGCTGGTGCACCGGCTTCTTCGGTGGCCTCGGCCTTTTCGACGGCAGGCTTGGGGGCGGGGCACGGCAGGAGGGGAGATGATCCTCTGGCCCGCCGTCTTGGCAACTGCTGCCGGCATGGTGCGGGTGCCAGCGAACGCCGTCGCCGAGCGGGCGCGACGGGCGCCGCCTGCTTGGCAGGCACCGCGGCCCTGGCTCCTGGTACTGGTGCCACGGCCTTGGCCACGGGGCGCTGTGCTGGCCGCCGGACACTGGGTTTGGCCACCGGAGCGCTGGGTTTGGCCGCCAGGGCGCTGGGCTTGGCGATCTCGGCCGCCCGCGCAGTCTGCTTCGCCACGGTTCGCTTGGTTGCGGCAGCCTTGACGGGTTGAGCGGCGTGCTTCGGCTTTACCGGCGCCGGCTTTCGCGCGAGCTTGGCCGTAGTTTTGGCACTGCTCCGCTTTTGCGCTGGGGCTTGGCGGCCTTGGCAGTCGGCGTGGCGTGTGCAGCCTTGCGCCCGGCGGGCTTCTTACTGCCTTTCTTCCCGCTCCTGCTCGAGGCCATTTTCTGTGCCATGTCGTTCTCACTCTACATTCGCGTGCAGACTAGAAACCCGCCCTGCGCCCGCCGAGCTGCAACAGCCGTCGATGACGGCGTGTCGACGCCCCAATCCACCGTTGACGGCACCCCAAGGGTAAGCCGCCTCCAGACCCCTCGTCTGGCTGCCCAAAAAACGCGTCCACACATCGACGCAATTGCCAGCTGCGCACCTCGTCCGGAGGTTGTGCACCGGGAAAACTGCGCTATTTGAGATCGTGTGTTCCAGATTTGTTCACGCCAAAACCACACCAAGACACCATAACACAATTTTCACGATCTTGAAGCGGGCGGGGGCTGTTTCTCGGCTCGTCAGGCTCGCAAAATGCTTAAGTTCGTCAGATACTCAGCACGCCCGCTCGCGCAACCGCAGCGTGCAGATAGGATGACCCGACTGTTTGCCGGCTAGTCTCCGGAGCCGGGCTCCGGATCAAAATACTTGTCGAACTTGTCCTTCTCGTCGCGAAAATCATCAGCGCCTTCGAGAGCTGGCTTCTTTGAAGTAATATTAGGCCATTTCTCGGAATACTCGCGATTCAGTCTCGAGCCATTTCTCCGGGCCGCGGTCAGTGTCTGGTTTTATTGCGTCGACTGGGCACTCCGGCTCGCAGACTCCACAATCGATGCACTCGTCCGGATGGATGACGAGCATGTTGGCGCCCTCGTAAAAGCAGTCGACCGGGCAGACCTCCACGCAATCGGTGAATTTGCACTTGATGCAGTTCTCGTTGACGATGTAGGTCATGCTCGTTTCGCGCCAAGGTAGCGCAGTTTTCGCAGGCTGGGCTTATCGATGGGAGCGCCATCTGTTGCACAAATGGAGCGAGGGTCGCAAGGCGCAAGTGCAGAAATGTCGCGGCGGTCGCTCGGCCCGCTTCGCCAGTGCAGCACTACGCCCCCAACCGCGGCTCACCTGCGCGTTGGCTTGCCCCGGATCGTCGTCGACAGGCTGATAGAGGAGCTTGGCTTCCGGCGGCGGTTCGCGGCGCGTTCCAGCCGCCAATACCTTAGTACCAGCACCCTGCCGCGCAGCGTGATCGTCAGGACGTCGCCCTCTCTGCAGGGTATGGCTGGGTTTGACCACCCGTAGCCTGTTCACCCGCACTTTGCCGCCCTCGATGAATTGGGCCGCCAAGTCCGACTCTTGAGGATCCGCGCAAACCAGAGCCACCTGTCGAGCCGTTGTGGAGCGCCGACAGCGGGTCTGGCGTAGTGCGGTCCGCGCCCAGCCGGCTGGCCGCTATTCCTGCCTTTGCCTCTCCAGTGCCGCCTTGAGCGAGCTCAAGGCCGCGAACGGCGAGTTGGGGATCGATCCCGGACTTCGCTGGCGGCGCCGCCGAGTGGCCGTAGGGTCTGCGGCCGCTGCTCCCGGCGACCAGGCGGGCCCTGCTTGCGCTGCTGGCGGCGGTCGCGCCAGACCTCCTTGCCACGCTGCGGCGGGATGCGCCTCTGTCTGCCGGCCTGCTTCGCCTCGGCGTTGTTCGCCTGCTTTCCATGGTCGCCATGCCGGCGACGGGCGGTCATGGCGGCCCTGCCTGCGCGGGCGCCAAATTTCGTCCCACTTCGCTTCGGCGGGCACCTTCTCAGGGGATTCTCGGGCGGAGCAGCCGTCTCGGAGACGCTTGCGGCGCTTTCCTCGGCCTCTGAGGCCGTGACCTCCGCTGCCGCTGCGGGGGCCGGCTCGCCGGGCTGTGCGCCGTTGATGTCTGTGCCCGGCGTGGGAGCCGTATCGACGTCTCGGCGGCGGCGGTTGCAGCGGGAGGCTCGCCGGCGGCACCATTCCCCCCGGCGGGGGTGCCGGCGCCACCGGCAAACGCTCGAGGCGGAAGCCCAGCGTCTGCAGCACCTCGCCCACGTTGCCGAGGAGCAGCCCAGGATCGACATCATGTCGGGCGTGACCCTGAACCCGCCGTCTCCCGTGGCCCCCTTGGGCGGCGGGTGCGGAGCTGGCGGGGTCGGGCCGCCACGCCACCAGTGGCCGGATCTGGTCCGCAAGCCGCTCCAGCATGTCGATCCTGACGGCCCGCGATCCGCAGGGATGAAGCCGGCGATGCGGTAGAAGGCCTCCGGGAGGCGCGTGTCCATGACGAGCGACGTAAGGCCCGGGCGCGGCAAGTCGGGTGGCTTGGCCAAGTCGAGGCCGCTCGCTGCGCCGCATTTGAGGACCCACAACCGGAACGCCAGCTCGACGGCGCCAGGCTTGAGGAGCGCGGGAAAGTAGATATTGAAAGCGCCGAAGCGTACACCGTAGTTGCGCAACTGTGAGCGGGCAGGCTGATCGAGCGCCCGCACCTCCTCTGCCACGGCCTCGCGCCGCAGGACCCCCAAGCCCTCGCTCAGCCGGAACGCCATGCCCCGTGCAAGTCCTGACAGGTCCTTGGCAGCGGCGATATCGACCAGCGGCTTGAGCCGCTCGCTGATGATCTCGGCGAGCCAGGCAACCAACCGCTCCTGCACCTTCTCCTTGTCCGCCGTGCTCATGGATTCGTCGGCCGAAACCACGACGATGGGCTTCAGGAGGTCGTCGCCTGCTTCGAGGTGCCCGATCTCCTCGTCCCGCCAGAGAATCTGACCGAGCCGGCTCAGCTTGAACGCGTCGCTCTTGGCCGACGCCACGCGGCGTGCGCGCATGGCGAGCTCCTTGGTGAGCACCTGTGCCGCTGCGGTGCGCGCCGCCTTGCCATTGATCCCTTCGGCCTGTGTGTCGGGGAAGAAACGAAAGCCCTGCAGGCGGCCCACGTAGTGATTTTCGACCTGCACCGCGCCATCCTGAGCGATGTCGGCGACCAGCTCGTCCTTCTGCTTCAGGCCGCGCATCAGGGCGCTGGTGCGCCGGTCGATGAAGCGCTGGGTCAGGCATTCGTGCAGGGCGTCGGAAAGGCTGTCCTCGATAGCGCGCGTGCGCTCCTGCCAGTGCTCGGGATCGTCTAGCCAGTCGCGCCGGTTCGAGACGAAGGTCCACGTGCGGATGTGGGAGATGCGCGTGGCCAGCGTGTCGATGTCGCCGTCCGTGCGGTCGGCGAAAGCCACCTGCTTGGCGAACCAGTCCACCGGGATGCGCCCTGCCGGGCTCATCAGGAACTTGTAGACGGTGGAGATCAGCTCGGCATGATCCTGCGAGGAGATCTTGCGATAGTCCGGAACCTGGCAGACATCCCACAGGCGCGCCACCGCTTCGGGTGAGGCGGCCAGCTCCGTCAGCTCGCGGTCGCCGCTCACGGTCTCCAGCGCCAGCGTATCGTCCGCCATGCGGGCGCGGGTGAGACGCTGCTCGACCGGGATCAGACGCAGGCTTTCGCGCAGGCGGTCCAGCGTACCGAACTCGAGGTCCCTGTTGCGCCACTGCAGCGACTTCACGTTGTCGAAGGCGTGGGTCTCGAGCCGCTCGATGAGGTCGCTGGAGAGCGCCTGGACATTGCCGGTGACACCGAAGGTGCCGTCGTTCATATGCCGCCCCGCACGCCCTGCGATCTGCGCCAGCTCCGCCGGGATCAGGTCGCGGTGCGTCTGCCCGTCGAACTTGCGCGCGCCGGCGAACGCCACGTGGTCCACGTCGAGGTTGAGACCCATCCCGATGGCGTCGGTCGCGACCAGAAAGTCGACATCGCCCGACTGGTAGAGGGCGACCTGGGCGTTGCGCGTGCGCGGGCTCAGGGCGCCCAGTACGACGGCGGCGCCTCCCCGCTGGCGGCGCATCAACTCGGCAATGGCATAGACCTCGGATGCAGAGAATGCCACAACGGCCGTGCGCCTCGGCAGGCGGGTGATCTTCTTCTCGCCCGCGTAGCTGAGCTTCGACAGGCGCGGACGGGAGATGAAATTCGCGCCCGGTATCAGGTCGGCGATGGCTTGACGCATGGTCTGGGCGCCAAGCAGCAGGGTCTCCTCGCGGCCACGCGCATGCAGCAGGCGGTCGGTGAAGATATGCCCGCGCTCCGGGTCAGCGGCGAGCTGCACCTCGTCGATCGCCAGAAAGTCCACATCGGGCTCGCGCGGCATGGCCTCGACCGTGCAGACGTAGTAGCGCGGCTGCTCGGGCTTGATCTTCTCCTCGCCGGTGATCAGAGCGACCGCTTCGGTGCCGATCCGGGCGACGATCTTGTCGTAGACCTCGCGGGCCAGCAGGCGCAGGGGTAGACCGATGAGCCCGGACTGATGCCCCAGCATGCGTTCGATGGCGAGGTGCGTTTTGCCCGTGTTGGTCGGGCCGAGCACGGCGGTGACATTGCGGATGCGGTGTTCCAAATGTCGGCTCATCGGGAAGCCCTTCGGCGGCGGTCTATGCGAGGCATTGCAGAGCGATGCGGCAAGATCAAGGGGTGGTGCCCAAAAAGCGGCGCCCAGAGCGGCTTCGCGGTGGTGCTGGCGGAGGACGCCGTGTGAACTGCACGAGGCCGGGGCCGGGCAGCCGCTTCAATGCAGGAGCGCGATTTGAGGCAACCCGGGCGTTTCGATCTCCACCCGTTTCGACACGATCGTAGCGTAGCCGATCAGCGTTGGAATTGTGATCTGATAGGGCACGAGGACATTGGCGCTCGGGATCGGGCGCAACGAGACCTCGATCGCATCGCTCGTCGCCAGGTACGAGCTTTCGGCATCGACCTTGTGACCGGCAATCGGCCGATACTTCACACGGCAGACGTGAGCGATCGCAGGCTGCCCGCTCGGCTGCTGCTCGCTCACTTTCACCTGGCCCTTGTATGACAGCACGAGGTCGAAGCGCTCCTTGCCGTCGAATATGGGCAGGCGGTGATCGCAGGGATCGGGATTGGCATAGCGCGCAACGACCATGATGGCGCTGAGGGGATCGAGCACGCCCTTCAGGTGCTGCTCTCGCAGTGGCACCGTATCCGGCTTGAGCGTTGCAGGAGGGGAATGCCGGACATCGAATACGCCGCCGTTGACAAAGTCTATCTTGGTCGAACCCGACTTGTTGTTGTTGGTGCGGAAGTCGAACGAGAACGCGGCGGGTCTCGGGGTCTCGTTGGCGATCAATCCGAAGGACCGGGTCTCGCCAACCCAGGTGAATGCGCCGAGGAGCAGGGTGAGCTGCGCATTGCCGGTCAGGGTGTAGCTCTGCTCCTCGGCCTGGGACACGAACTCGAAGGTCCCGACCGTGAAGCCGTTGAAATTGACCTCGTAGACAGCGCGGACGGTCGCAGGCCATGCGTGCACCCGACCGGCATAGGTATCGCCGAGGAGGAACGCTGCAAGACACACGATAGTCGGCACCAGGCGCTTCATTACGTAGCCTCTACACATGTCCAGCGACGCACGGCAACCACCAGATTCTTCGCGGGTACGCTAGCAGGGTTTGCGTCAATTCTGTGTCTCGCGACGCTATTCATGGTCGGTAAAGAATAGCGTAACCGTTGGTTCGGGCGAGCACAAAGCCTTGACGTGACTGGCTTCTCGTATAGAACGGCCGCGCAGCCGAGACCCGTTCGCCACAGGCCGCATCTCCAAGCACCGTTCGCACTTGCAAGGACCGTTCGAATGACACGCCGATGCGAGCTGACCGGCAAGGGCCCGATGTCGGGCAACCTGCGCAGCCACGCCGAGAACAAGACCAAGCGCACGTTCAGGCCCAATCTGGTCGATATAACGCTGATCAGCGACGTACTGCAGCGCAAGGTGCGCCTGCGCATCAGCGCGCACGCCTTGAAGTCGGTCGAGCGGGCCGGTGGCCTCGACGCCTTCCTGGTGAAGGCGAAGGAGGATTCGCTTTCGGACCGCTGCCAGAAGCTGAGGCGGGCCGTGTCGAAAGCGCAGGCGGCGCAAGCGGTCGCGTAGGAGTGGGCGCACCGCGCCTTTTTCCGGGCCTGCGGCGCCACTCAGCCGGCCAGAGCGAACTGCAGAAGCACGGTCCGCTGCAGAAGGCGGTTGAAATTGTCGTCGGAGATCAGGGTGACGACCGTTTCCCCGCCGGCGCCGCGGTGGACGGCCATGCCCTCCATGTTGTCGATCTCATAGCTCGAATCCCCCTGGAACAGGATTCGGCCAGTCAGCCGCGCGCCCGGCCTGATCTCGACCGGCTGGAGGCGGCGGATGCGCATGCTGACCCCTTCGGTCCAGCGGAAGTAGCGCTCGAGCACCAAGAGCCCGCCATCGGGGAGACCTGCCGCGTCGGTGATGTTGAAGCCGTCGATGTCGCGCAGTTGCAGGCGGTGCGGCGTGCCTGCAACCCAGATCCACCCGGTATGATAGCCACTGCCCCGCGTGAAGCGCTCCGCGAAGGCGACGATGCGAGCCCCTGAGCGGGCCGGCCCGGATGACGGCCAGCGCCTCGAAGCCCTGGTTGCGCGGCATGCGGCGCGCCTCCTCCGGAATGGCGAGATATTGGGAGGGCGGCTCGATCCGTCCATCGCGGATCTCGAAGCGGCCGATGCGATGCAACCGCTCGAAGCCGATGAGCAGGGTGCCGCGCTCGAGGGATCCGTCGAGGAGAGCGAGCGCTTCTGCGTCCTGCTCGCGCTTGGCTGCCAAGGCACGGCCGCGCAGGGCGCGTAGGGAGCCCAGGCGTGCGCCGGTGAGCGCTGTGGGCCTAGTGCCAGAGTAGGCGACATCGGCCCGCAGCCAGGAGCCGGCGTCGGAGACGGCGAGCAGGCTCCTGCCATCGGCTGCCATGACGAGGCCGGACCAGCCGCCGAAGTCCTCGTTCGGCGATGAAAGCACGAGACCACCGCGAAACTCCAGGTCGCCGAACCGTCTCGCCTCGGGACGGCCCGGCTGGAAGCTCGCAATGATCCTGGCGTTGATTGCGATCGGGGCCCCGGCACCCTCCCGGGCCTCCTCGGACTGGGCGAGAACTTGCGGCGCGCGCGCCGCGCAGGCGCTTGCGGCGAGGCCACCCAGAAGCATGCGGCGTGTGATGCCGCCAGTGTCCGTCGGGTGAGTCATGGTCTCTCCGGCGCTCGACGAAACCTGCCGAGGTTGGGTCGCTACGGGCCGGCCACCTCCCCTGCGTGCTCGGGTGGTGCCTCATTGTCACTGCGCAGCGATAACAACGTGTTACCTCGGCAACAAAGCTGCCAGCGCCAGCCAGGCTCAGTGCAGCTTGCGGCGCGGGACAGGCGTCGCCGGGTTGGGGCGGTAGGGTTGAGCCCCCTCCTCGAACAGCTCGCAGAGCTTGTCGGTCATGGCGCCCGCAAGCTCCGCCGGATCCGTGATCGTGACCGCGCGGCGATAGTAGCGCGTCACGTCGTGGCCGATGCCGATGGCGATCAGCTCCACCGACGAGCGCGTCTCGATCTCCTCGATCACCTGGCGCAGGTGTTGCTCGAGATAGTTGCCGGTGTTGACCGACAGCGTGGAGTTGTCGACCGGCGCACCATCGGAGATCATCATGAGGATGCGCCGTCGCTCGGGCCGGCCCTGCAGGCGGCGGTGGGCCCAGGCCAGCGCCTCGCCGTCGATGTTCTCCTTGAGGAGGCCCTCGCGCATCATCAGGGCGAGCGAGCGCTTGGCGCGGCGCCAAGGCGCGTCGGCCGACTTGTAGACGATCTGGCGCAGATCGTTGAGGCGGCCGGGATTGGGCGGCTTGCCGGCGGCGAGCCACGCCTCGCGAGCCTGCCCGCCTTTCCAGGCCTTGGTCGTAAAGCCCAGGATCTCCACCTTGACGCCGCATCTCTCCAGCGTGCGCGCGAGGATGTCGGCGCAACACGCCGCCACCATGATCGGCCGCCCGCGCATACTGCCCGAGTTGTCGAGCAGCAGCGTTACGACCGTGTCGCGGAACACGGCGTCGCGCTCCTGCTTGAACGTCAAGGCATGGAGCGGGTCAGTTACCACGCGCGTGAGGCGGGCCGCATCGAGCATGCCCTCCTCGAGGTCGAAGTCCCAGGCGCGGCTCTGCTGGGCCATCAGCTTGCGCTGCAGCCGATTGGCGAGCCGACCCACCGCACTCTGAAGGTGCCGCAGCTCCTTGTCGAGGAAGGAGCGGAGCCGCTCCAGCTCGTCGGGCGTCGAGAGGTCCTCGGCCGCGATCTCTTCGTCGTACTGCCGGCTGAAGATCCGGTATCCGAACGCCTCGGGGCTGTCGAGAACGTTGAAATTGCGCCTGCGCTCCCGCGCGTCGCTCAGCTCCTCGAAGTCGCCGTCGGAATCGGTCTCGTCGAAGTCGGCGTCCTGAGGCGCATCGACGGGCTCGCCTTCCTGGCCTTCGCCGCGCTCCTCCTCGGTGGCCTGGTCCTGGGCCTCCTGCCCCTCCTGCTGGTCCTGGACCTGCTGGTCGCCGCCTTCCAACTCCTCCTGGTCGCCCTCCTCGCGCTCGCCTTCCGAGAGCTCATCGGAGAGGTCGAGGGTCCTGAGAACATCGCGCATGACCTGGCCGAAGGCGGCCTGGTCGTCGGCAAACTGGGCCAGGCGCATCAGCGCTTGGCCCGCGCGCTCGTCGATCCAGGGACGCCAGAGGTCCACCATGGCCCTGGCGGTCTTCGGCGGAGCCGCACCAGTCAGCTGCTCGCGCACAATGAGAGCGAGAGCGTCCTCCAAAGGGGCATCGCCCCGCTCCGTAATTTCCGCATATCTGCCATGACCGTATTGGTCCTCCACCCGGGCGGTCAGATTGGCCGCCATGCCGGGCATCCGGTTGGCGCCGAGCGCCTCGATGCGGGCGCGCTCCACGGCCTCGAACACGGCCTTCGCGGGACCCGCGCGCGGGGCCAGTCTGGAGTGGAGCTTGGGGTCGTGGCAGGCAGCCGTCAGCGCCAGGCTGTCGGCCCAGCCGCGGATCACCGCGATCTCCCGGGCCGAGGGTACGCGCGAGGGCTCGGGCAGCTGAACCGCCTTGCCGTCGATCTCCGGCTTGCCAGGCGCGTAGCTCACTTGCACTTCGTTGTCGCCGGCGATGGCGCGCACGGCAAGCCCCAGAACCCGCTTGAAGGGCTCTGCCGGGCCTTCCTTGTGCTTGCTCTGCGCCATGCCTCGTCCGTGTCCTGCAACCTATGTGATCGTTGCTCCGAGAGGTCGAACTAATAAAGAGCCCGGTGCCGATGGCCTTCGTCTGTAGACTCGACCTCGCTGGTCCAAGAAAACAAGTCGGACAAAGCGAGGGACTTGTTCTCCAGCGAGTTATTGATGAACACGGTCTCTACACGACCATAAAGCCAGGCAGCGCCTCGCCATGCGTAGGTCTCGATCACGAGCTTGCCGTCATACTCCCCCCGCGACAGGAGCTTGCCATCACACCCGAGCAGGCCCTTGGCCTTGTCGTAGCTCATTTTCATTGGCAGGGCTTTGTATTGGGCGTAGCTGACGTTGCATGCGGTCTGCGGCATCAGGGCTCGCGCGCCCCAGACGGTGACGATCAACGCCGGTGCAACGACCGCCAGGAAGATACCCCGTTTCCTCACCGCACCAGTCCCGGACTTTGTGCTTCACCGTTCTCACGACAGAACGACGTTGGCGGCGCTTTCAGGCAGCTCCTCGCCGAAGCAGCGCTGGTAGAACTCGGCCACCAGGGGTCGCTCAAGCTCGTCGCACTTGTTGACGAAGGTCATGCGGAAGGCAAAGCCGAGATCGTTGAAAATCTCGGCGTTTTCCGCCCAGGTGAGCACCGTGCGCGGACTCATGACGGTGGAGAGATCGCCGTTGATGAAGGCGTTGCGTGTCAGGTCGGCGACGCGCACCATGTTGGAGACCACCTTGCGCTTGGCCTCGCTCTTACTGAAGCTCTTGGCCTTGGCGAGCACGATGCGCGTTTCCTCGTCGTGCGGCAGGTAGTTGAGCGTCGCCACGATCGACCAGCGGTCCATCTGGCCCTGGTTGAGCTGCTGCGTGCCATGATAGAGGCCCGAGGTGTCGCCCAGCCCCACCGTGTTCGTGGTCGAGAACAGGCGGAAGGCGGCATGCGGCCTGATCACCTTGGACTGGTCGAGCAGCGTGAGCCGGCCCGACTGCTCGAGGACGCGCTGGATGACGAACATCACGTCGGGCCGGCCGGCGTCGTACTCGTCGAAGCAGAGCGCGGTGTTGGTCTGCAGGCAGTAGGGCAGCATGCCCTCCTTGAACTCGGTGACCTGCTTGCCGTCCTTCAAGACGATGGCGTCCTTGCCGATCAGGTCGATACGGCTGACATGACTGTCCAGATTGATGCGCACGAGGGGCCAGTTGAGCCTCGCCGCGACCTGTTCGATGTGGGTCGACTTGCCGGTGCCGTGGTAGCCCTGGATCATCACGCGGCGGTTGTGTTTGAAGCCGGCAAGGATCGCCAGCGTCACCTCCCGGTTGAAGACATAGTCGCTGTCGACGTCCGGCACGTGCTGGTCGGGCTTGGAGTAGGCCGGCACCTCCAAATCGCTGTCGATGCCGAAGAGCTGGCGCACGGACACTTTCATGTCCGGCATGCCGGGAACCTCGGCTTGGGCTTGGGCGGGCATATAGTTCGTTTCCGGATGTTTGCTTCCAGTGCCGATCGGGACTTACCGCACCGGGTCAGCCAAGAGGGTCGTTTTCCGTTCTTGCTGGCGGCCTCAAACGAGCCCAGCCTGCTTGAGATAGTTATAGGCTTGGATGATTTCACGCAACTTGTTCTCGGACCGCTTGTCGCCCCCATTGGCGTCGGGGTGGTGACGCTTCACGAGCTGCTTGAATCGGGCCTTGATCTCGGTGCGATCGGCGCCTTCGACCAAGCCCAGCGCCTCCAGAGCCTTGCGCTCCAGTGGCTTGAGCTTGCGCGTGGGCTCGGCCCCAGCGCGGCGTGCGCGTCCCGCAAGGAAGGCATGCGGATCCTCGAAGGCGCGGCCTAGGCCTGCCTTGTAGCGAACGCTGCCGCCGGAGAGGCCGGCCCTCCATGTCGGCCGGTGGCCGATCACGGCGTCTTTCTGGAAGGCCTCCACATCGGCGTTGCTCCAGCCGTCGAAATAGTTGTACGAGGCGTTGAATTGCCGCACATGATCTAGGCAGAACAGATAATACTTGCCCTCGTTGCCCCGTCCCATGGGAGCCCGGTAGAGGCCGGCGCTGCTACAGCCCTTCCACTGGCAGTTGGGCGCAGCCGGGTGCGGTGCCACGTCATCGCCCGCAGGCTTGGCACGCAGGGAGTCGAAATGTTTCGAGTTCGAGCTTCATCACACTAAGTATGAGCGCTAGCCGGTCACGGCACAAGGCTCTGCGGGAGACCATCTCTGGGCCCCGTTGCCCATCTGCTATACAGCACCCCAGGTTTGACGCATCGGATTCGAGGAGGAGCTTCGCAAAATGTCAGTCGAGGCGACTATTCGCGACAAGCTCGTGGAAGCGTTGCAGCCCGTCCGGCTGGACATCGTGAACGAGTCGCACCTGCATGCCGGCCATGGGCATTCGCCGAATACCGGCGAGAGCCATTTCCGCGTGCTCGTCGTCTCCCCTCTGTTCGCCGGCAAGTCGCGCCTCGCGCGCCAGCGCCTCGTCAACGAGACGCTTGCGGACGAGCTCAAGACCAAGGTCCACGCCCTGGCGATCAGCGCCTACGCTCCCGGCGAGGCAGTCGGCTAGCCGACCGCGAAGAAGAGCACGGTCAACAGGCCTGCAGGTCGGGATAGCACAGTGTGCTCAGCGCTCATGCGCGCTCGGGGCGGAGACGGCGCGACAGGAACTCCTGCACCGTCGTAGCGGGGACGTCGCGCGTTACGAACGCGGCGCCGATGGCGCGCGCGAGGATCAGGGTCAGCTGGCCGTCGCGGACCTTCTTGTCCTGCGCCATGATCGTCATGAGCGACGCAGCATCCGGCGGCGGCCCGCCGGGGATGTCGGCGATGCGCGTCGGCAGGCCGACGGCTGCGAAATGGGCGGCCACGCGCTGCTCGGAGGCCGCATCGACGAGCCCCAGCTCATGGGAAAGCTCGAACGCGAGGCGGATGCCGATGGCGACGGCCTCGCCGTGCAGCAGCCTCTGCGAGTAGCCGGCCCAGGCCTCCAGGGCATGCCCGAAGGTGTGGCCCAGGTTGAGCAGCATGCGCTCGCCGGCCTCGGTCTCATCGCGCGCGACGACATCGGCCTTGCCCCTGACGCTGGTGGCGACGACGTTCGTCAGTGCTCCCTGCTCGAGCGCGAATACGGCGCGCCAGTTCTGCTCGAGCCAGCCGAAGAAGGCGGCATCGCCGAGGAGACCGTACTTGGCGGCCTCAACGTAGCCCGAGCGAAACTCGCGCGCCGGCAAGGTCGCGAGCAGATCGATGTCGGCCAGCACCAGGCTGGGCTGATAGAAGGTGCCGACGAGGTTCTTGCCTTGGGGGGTATTGATGCCCGTCTTGCCTCCCACCGAGGAATCGACCTGGGCCAGCAGCGTGGTCGGAATCTGGACGAAGCGTATGCCGCGGCGCACCAGGCTCGCAGCCAGGCCTGCAAGGTCGCCGATGACGCCGCCTCCCAGCGCAACAACGAGGCCGCTTCGCTCGAGCCCCATCTCGAGTAGGCGCTGGGAGAGGTCTGCGAGGATGCCGAAGCTCTTCGTCTTCTCACCCGGAGGCAGAACGACGGTGCCGGCATGCCGGTCCAGCGCCGCCAGCTCCTGCTCCAGCGGACGGAGATGGTGAGCCGCGACATTCTCATCGGTGACGACGGCACAGCTCGGCGCCCCGAGCCGCGCGTGGATCAGGGTTGCGGCCTGCGGCAGCAGGGCGGGTCCGATCAGCACATCGTAGGACCGTTCGCCGAGCCCTACGCAAACGGTAGCCACCTCGTCGAGCGCTCTTTCTTGCCGGTCATGTGCGCGGTGCGATGGAGCAGAGGTCATGGCAACGGCACCTAGCAACTGCCGCGCTGCTCTGCAAGCAACGGACTGCCGGCCAGGGCCTCGATGATCTCGCCGACGATGGTGTCGTGCGGGACATCGCGGCTTTCCACGACGATGTCGGCCGCTTCATAGAGCGGATTGCGCGCTTCCATCAATTCTCTCACCACGCGCTCAGGGTCGCGGCCCTCGAAGAGGGGCCGGTTGCTGCGCTTGGCGATGCGCCGCACCAGGATCGGCACGTCGGCCTTGACCCAGATCGAGACGCCGTCGCGGCGGACGTTGGCCCGCGTCTCCTCCGCGAGCAAAGCTCCCCCGCCTGTCGCCAGCACCTGGGGCCCGCAGGTGAGGAGACGCGCAATCACCCTGCGTTCGCCGTCGCGAAAGTAGGCCTCGCCGTGGTCGGCGAACATTTCTTTAATAGTCTTGCCCGCGGCGTGCTCGATCTCGTCGTCCACGTCAACAAACGGCAGGTCCAGCCGCGGCGCCAGACGGCGTCCGATTGCCGACTTGCCGCACCCCGGCATACCGACCAGCACGATCGATCTGGAGCCGAGGCCCTGTCGAATCCTGCTTTCGGGGGGGAGGCTTCGGTCTGGTCTTCTTTGCCTCCAGAGGCGAATCGCATCATGTTTTCTCGAAGTTGTGCCATTTCGCACTCGCCCACCGGGCGATCCGGCCGCAACGACCATCGCTCGGGAAGCGAGCTGTTTACCGGTCGGCAAGGCCGGCAGGTTGCTGGGAAACACAATAGCGCCATTGTAGGCTGGAGCGCCATCGCACGCCCCACCGCAATCGGAGACAGCTTCGCCAAATGCCCAGTCTCTTCCGGTTTCTCACGGTTGCCGGGCTGCTGGGCGCAATCGTCCTCGGCGGACTGTTCGCCATGGCTCTGCTCCTGGAGCCCGAGCAGAGGGAGATATCGACCTCGGTGCCGGGTATCAAGATCCGGCGCTGACGCGATAGACCATGCAAACCCCGGATCGTGAGCTCGTCGGCCGGTTCAAGGAGATGCTGAGCGCCGAAAGGGGGGCGGCGGACAATACGCTCCAGGCCTACAGCCGCGATCTCGACGACTTCCTGGCCTTCCTCGCGGTGCGACGCCAGGCCCTCGTGGCCACGCTGCCCGCCGACATCTCCGCCTACCTGCGTGCGGCGGCCGACGGCGGGCTTGGTCCGGCGTCACGGGCGCGGCGGCTCTCGGCCATCCGTCAGCTCTTCAAGTTCCTCGCGACCGAGGGTGTGATTCTGGAGGATCCGGCGCGGGCGCTGGCGGGCCCGAAAAAGGGGCGTCGGCTGCCGCGGACGCTCTCGGCGGCCGAGGTCGACCATCTGATAGAGACGGCACGGCGGCGCATCGAGGGCACGACGGGTCGCGAGCGCGTGCGCGCCCTGCGGCTGCACGCGTTGATCGAGATGCTCTACGCGACCGGTATGCGCGTGAGCGAGCTCGTGACCCTGCCGCGGTCGGTCCTGACGGGAGACGGCCGCGTGCTGACCATCAAGGGCAAGGGAGGACGCGAGCGCATCATACCGTTGAACCAAGCGGCGCGCGCCGCGCTCGACCGCTATCTGAACATCGGGTTCGAGGACGGCGTGGCGCCGATGCTCAGGACGAGGTGGCTGTTTGCATCGCGGGGTGCGCAGGGTCACCTGACGCGCCAGCGCCTCGCGCAGGAGCTGAAGGAGCTGGCGGCCGAGGCCGGGCTCGATCCCGCGCGCGTGTCGCCGCACGTGCTGCGCCATGCCTTCGCCAGCCATCTGCTCGATCGCGGCGCGGACCTGCGCTCGGTGCAGCAGCTCCTGGGGCACGCCGATATCTCCACGACGCAGATTTATACCCATGTGCTGGAGGAGCGGCTGAAGAAGGTCGTGTTCGACCACCACCCTTTGGCCGACAAGGGGGGCAGCCGGAAGCCATAGGGCGAGGCCCTGCAAAGCACCGGGTTCGGCGGCCTCCGTTAACCCGAGTTGCCTTGACTTATCGGGCATCTAGCCGCAAATGTCCGCTGAAGGCGACCCTCTGCGCGCGCTCCACTTTCCCCGCAAGAAGCGACTGATGGACAGACCCGTCACCGTCCGTACCTACCTCGATTTCGAGAAGCCGGTCGCCGAGCTCGAAAGCAGGATCGCCGACCTCAGGGCGATCGACGGCGACGAGGATGCGGTCTCGATCACGGATGAGGTGGCGAAGCTGCAGCAGAAGGCGCATCAGGCGCTGGTCGATACCTACGCCAAGCTGACGCCCTGGCAGAAGACGCAGGTCGCGCGCCACCCCGACCGGCCGCACAGCCTCGACTACATCGCCGCACTGATCGAGGATTTCGTTCCGCTCGCGGGCGACCGCTACTTCGCGGAGGACTCCGCCATCATGGGCGGGCTCGGGCGCTTCCGCGGCCGCACGATCGTGATCATCGGCCACGAGAAGGGCTCCGACACGGAGAGCCGGATCAAGCACAACTTCGGCATGGCGCGCCCGGAGGGCTACCGCAAGGCGGTGCGGCTGATGGACCTCGCCGAGAAATTTGGCCTGCCGGTGCTGACGCTGGTCGATACGGCCGGCGCCTACCCGGGCATCGGCGCCGAGGAGCGTGGCCAGGCCGAGGCGATCGCGCGGTCAACGGATCGGTGCCTGTCGCTGGGAGTACCGCTGGTTGCGGTGGTGATCGGCGAGGGCGGCTCCGGCGGAGCCGTCGCCATCGCCACCGCCAACAAGGTCCTGATGCTCGAGCATGCCATCTATACGGTGGCCTCGCCGGAGGCGGCGGCCTCGATCCTGTGGCACGACGCTGCACGGGCCATCGATGCGGCCACCAGCATGAAGATCACAGCGCAGGACTTGAAGAGTCTGGGCGTGATCGATGCGATCATCCCCGAGCCCGTGGGCGGGGCGCATCGTGACGCAGTTCTCGTGTTCCGCCGCACCGGCGACGCGGTGGCCAAGGCCCTGGCCGAGGTTTCCAGCCTCAATCCGGATGGGGTGCGCCGACAGCGGCACGAGAAGTACCTGGCCATGGGGCGCAACTTGTGAACGGCAACCTGTGAGCGACTACGAACAGCGCTCGCGTGTGGCGATGATGCAACGTCGATCCCACGTCGCGTCTCAGGCGTTCGGGGGTGACGCTCCGTCCGTTGTTGGCGGACGGCCGATGCGGTAACCTCCCGTTAACGCAAAGTGCATACCTGCATTTGTAATTCAGCGCCCACTGAGACGCCGCGGGGAAATGCGTATGGGTTCGGTCTTCTCAATGAGCAGCCTCGATCGCGCGCGCCGCATGATGGTGCTGGCGGCTGTCGCCTGCCTGCTGCCCGCGTGTGCCAGGATCGACCTGGTGGGCGGCCCGCACCTCGCCCCGCTCCCCAACGAGGCGGCCATGCTGCTCGGGAAGAAGCGCATGGAGGTGCAGGCGCCGGTGTTCATCCGCATCTTCAAGGAGGAATTGGAGCTCGAGGTCTGGAAGCAGCGGGACGACGGGCGCTTCTACCACTTCAAGACCTATCCGATCTGCAACTGGTCGGGCGAGCTGGGGCCCAAGCTGAAGGAGGGCGACGGGCAGGCGCCGGAGGGGTTCTATACGGTGGCCCGTGAGCAGATGAACCCCAACTCGAAGTACCATCTGGCGTTCAATCTCGGCTATCCCAATCCCTACGACAAATCGAACCGGCGCACCGGGGATGCCCTGATGATCCACGGCGGCTGCGGCTCGTCGGGCTGCTATGCCATGACCGACGCGCTGATGGAGGAGATTTACGCTCTGGTGCGCGAGTCGTTCGCCGGCGGACAGGACGTGGTGCACGTCCACGCCTTTCCCTTCCGCATGACGGCGGCCAGCATGGTCCGGCACTCCAAGAGCAAGTGGCGCGTCTTCTGGCGCACGCTGAAGGAGGGCTACGACCATTTCGAGCTGACGCGGCAGGTGCCGACCGTGGCTGTCTGCAATCGCCGCTATATGGTGAACGTCAAGATGCCCTCGGGCGCCGACCCGGGGAAGCTCAATCCGGCGGGAGCGTGCCCTGCCTTCAAGCGGCCGCCGCCCAGCCCGGTTCACGCCGAAGCCCGGCGAGCAGGTGGCCGAGGAGCGCACCGTCATACCGGGGAAGAGACTGCGCTCCGTGGCCGGCCTGGAGACCGATGCACCGATGTCGGGTCTGACCAAGACGCCGGGCTCGGGGGCACCCTGGTGGCGCAGCCTCTGGCCGAAGGTCGACATTTTCGGCGCCACGGGCAAGTGACCGAGCCGCCGAGCGATCAGGGCAGGCTCGCCACATAGTGGGCCATGGCGCGGACGTCGGCGTCTGACACGCCGTACATCACGCCGTTCATGCTGGTGTCGATGCCGGAGCGGATGCCGCTGCGGTACTCGACGAGGCTTTTGATCAGATAGTCGATGCGCTGGCGCGCAAGGCGGGGGATCTGCTCCTGGCCGGCGTAGCTCGCATGATGGCACGAGGCGCACCGCAGGGCCTGCGCGAGCTGGGCGCCTCGCCCCACGACGGTTTGGTCCACGGTTTCACCGCTCGGTTCGGGCTCGAGCCTGGCGTAGTGCGCGGCGAGCGCGATGATCTCGTCGTCCTTCAGGCCCTTGACGAAGGGCTCCATCACCTCGGAGCGGCGCACGCGCTCGCGAATCAGGATCATCTGATTGGTGAGGAACAATTCGGGTTGGCCGGCAAGGGAGGGGATGCCCTCCATCTTGGAGTTGCCGTCCTCGCCATGGCAAGCGGCGCACTGTTTCAGGCGGTCCTGCAGGACGTCGGCAGCAGCGATGTCCGCGAGGGCGGCGAGGCAGAACGCCGCCGCGAGAGCGGAGAGCCATCGGCTTCGGCGACTCGCGGGGGAAGTGCGGGGAATAGCGGGATATCGGGGGTTGGGAGTCCCCCACTCGTTCCGAGGTCGGGGTTCCCCCCACCTCTAACCCCTCCCCGCAAGGGGGAGGGGAAGCCGGTTGGCGCGAGTGGGGGAGGCCGCATTACTTGCTGGCGGCCTTGGGGGTGCCGTAGGTGATGCGGTAGATGGCCCCGTTCTGCTCGTCGGAGACGAGGAGCGAGCCGTCGGGGAGCTGCTGCACGTCGACAGGGCGGCCCACGAAGGAGTTGGAGGCCTTGTCGAGGAAGCCCTCGAGGAACGGCGTGATGGTCGCCTTGTTGCCGGCGATCTTGGCCTGCACCACGTCATAGCCGAACTTCTGCTCGCGGTTCCAGGAGCCGCGCCGAGCGATGAAGGCGGTGTTCTTGTAGGCCGCCGGGAACATGGCTCCGGTGTAGAAACGCATTCCGAGCGCCCCGGCGTGAGGGCCGAGGGTGACGACGGGCAGCGTCACGCCGGCGCAGGGATTGGGCCGCTTGACGGTGGTGTCGGCGACGCCGTTGGCATGGCAATAGGGGAAGCCGTAGTGCGCGCCCTCGCCACCCTTGGCCACGCGGTTGAACTCCTCCTCGGGACCGTCGTTGCTGACCCAGTCGGGGCCGTTGTCCGTGAACCACAGCTCCTTGGTCTGCGGATGCCAGTCGAAGCCGACCGAGTTGCGCACGCCGCGGGCGACGATCTCGATGTTGGAGCCGTCGAGGTTCTGGCGCCGGATCAGCGCGTGCAGGCCGGTGTTGACTTCGCAGACGTTGCACGGCGCGCCGATCGCAATGTAGAGTTTGTTGTCAGGGCCGACAGCGGCGAACTTCCAGTTGTGGTGCACCGACTTCGGGCAGCTTGATCTGCTCGCTGATGTCGGTCACCTGCGGGGCGTCGAGCTTGTCCTCGATGCCGTCCAAGCGCAGCGCCTTGTCCACCGTGATCACGTAGAGCGAGCCGTTCTTGAAGGCGAGGCCGTTGGGCTGCTTGAGGCCCTCGGCGATCACCTTGTGCGTGCGCTCTCCTCCCTTGTCGGTGATGGCGTAGACCTTACCGATCGCCCGAGTGCCGGCGAAGATCGTGCCCTTGTCGCCGCGGGTCATCATGCGCGCGCCGGGCATGCCGTGCGCCCACAGCTCCAGCTTGAAGCCCGCCGGCACCTTGAGCTTGCTCAGGGGGATCTTATCCGGCGGCGTTACCGTCAGCGGCGAGGGGTGCGGCTTGAGGCTCTTGTCCTGCTTGGTCTTGGCCAGGAGGGCTTCCGACGTGTCGAGAGGATTGGCGGCTGGCCCGCTGGTGGGCCGCGGCGGCTGCTGCTGGGCATGGACCTCAATTGCCACGGCAGCCGCGAGGAAGCCGGCCAGGCCGATCCCCGCGGCGAGCCTCGGTGCAAACAATGCCGTTCTTCGCATGTGGGCGTCTCCCGAAACATTATTGCTTGGTCTCTGCAGGTGCGAGGCACGACGGCCTTGCGCGCCGACGGCAGGATACGCGAGGGGACGGGGCAGTGCCAGTCCTGCGGCGGCGGGCAACCGGCGAGCTGGCGTTGTCGTCGTCGGGGGGACGCCTCCGCGGCGGCGTGATTTACGATGTCAAAGAGCGCGGCGCTCGAGCACCTGGCGCCGACCGCGCCGGAGGGGTCCGAGGCGGGACGCTCCATGGCAGCCGGCGATATGCGAATTGTACGGCGGGCAGGGAGCAGGCGGACAAAGATTGCATCCGCTCCCGCGGACTTATCGTTACCGATTGGTGAGGAAGGTGAAAATAGGCAACAGGCAGTAGGGGTTGCAACGTGATGCGCCTATCGCCTGTAGCCTGTAGCCTCAACGCTGCAGGGCGCGCAGGCTTTGCACGGCGGACGTGGCGGCAAGCCGGGCCGCATCGCTGGTCGCGGCGGCCAGCTCGGCCTCGGCAGTCTGCAGCTCCGCTGCGATGCCGGCGGTGTCGAGGTCCGCTACGTCGGCGGCGCGCTCGGCCAGCACAATGAGCCGGTCGGCGTCCACCTCGGCGAACCCGCCCTTGACGAACACGCGTATGGTGCGGGCGTCGGCGAGCGTGGCATTGACCACGCCGGGACGCAGGGCGGCGATGACAGGCGCATGGCCGGCAAGCACGGTGAACTCGCCCTCGACGCCCGGCACGACCACCTGGGCGGCATCCTCAGAGAGCAGCATGCGCTCCGGGGTCACCAGCTCGAACTTGAACGTGCCTGCCATTTCTTCGTCCCTTCTTTGCCACCAGTCATCCCGGCCGAGGCCATGCGCATCATCATCGGCGCGCAGCGCTTCGAGCGGAGACCCTCGGGACCGTTCGACTCGTTCGCGAGGTCCCGGATAGCCTCGCCTGCGGCTCGGCTTCCGGGATGACGGGTGCAATCTCAGCTCGTGGTGCTGGTTTTGGCCTCCACCTCGGCCTCAGTCTGCAGCCGGGTGCCGCAGAACGGGCAGAAGTACACGGGGTGGTCCACCATGTTGGGCTCGTCCTCTCCTTCGGCATCGAGCAGGCCGACCGACATGAAGAGGACACCCGACTCGTCGACCGCGAACAGCGGCTCGAAGTCCTCGCTCGTCAACGCATCCTTTAGAGCGTCGCAGCAGCTGCCGAACTGCGCGCCCGCGTTATCTGCTGGCATTCCCCAGCCTCCCTTCGGTTCAGGCCGCCTCCGCCAGCTGCTCGGCCTTGGCGACCGCCTCTTCCATAGAGCCGACCATATAGAACGCCTGCTCCGGCAGATGGTCGTAGTCGCCGGCACACAAAGCTTTGAAGCCCTTGATGGTGTCCGCCAAGCTGACGAGCTTGCCGGGCGAGCCCGTGAACACCTCGGCCACGTGGAAAGGCTGGCTCAGGAAACGCTCGATCTTGCGCGCACGCGCAACGGTCAGCTTGTCCTCCTCGGACAGCTCGTCCATGCCGAGAATCGCGATGATATCCTGGAGCGCCTTGTAGCGCTGCAGGATTTGCTGCACCGCGCGCGCCACCTGATAGTGCTCCTCGCCGACAATGGCCGGCTGCAGCATGCGCGAGGTGGAATTGAGCGGGTCCACGGCCGGATAGATGCCCTTGGCCGCGATATCGCGCGACAGTACCGTGGTGGCGTCCAAGTGGGCGAAGGAGGTGGCCGGCGCCGGGTCCGTCAGGTCGTCGGCCGGCACGTAGATGGCCTGCACCGAGGTGATGGAGCCCTTCTGCGTTGTGGTGATGCGCTCCTGCAGGGCGCCCATGTCGGTGGCGAGCGTCGGCTGATAGCCCACGGCCGACGGGATGCGGCCCAGGAGCGCCGACACCTCGGAGCCGGCTTGAGTGAAGCGGAAGATGTTGTCCACGAAGAACAACACGTCCTGGCCCTGGTCGCGGAAGTGCTCGGCCACCGTAAGGCCCGTGAGGCCGACGCGGGCGCGGGCGCCGGGCGGCTCGTTCATCTGGCCGTAGACCAGCGCGCACTTGGAGCCCTTGGCGCTGCCGGCCTTCTTCGGGTCGATGTTGACCTTGGACTCGATCATCTCGTGGTAGAGGTCGTTGCCCTCGCGCGTGCGCTCGCCCACGCCCGCGAACACCGAGTAGCCGCCGTGCGCCTTGGCGACGTTGTTGATCAGCTCCATGATCAGCACGGTCTTGCCGACGCCGGCGCCGCCGAACAGGCCGATCTTGCCGCCCTTGGCGTAGGGCGCCAGCAGGTCCACGACCTTGATGCCGGTGACCAGGATCTGCGCCTCGGTGGACTGCTCGATGAAGGCCGGGGCGGGCTGATGAATGCCGCGCTTGCTGGCGGTCGTGATGGGGCCGGCCTCGTCCACCGGGTCGCCGATCACGTTCATGATGCGCCCCAGCGTCTCGTCGCCTACGGGGACGGCGATGGCCTGGCCGGTGTCGGTCACCTCCTGGCCGCGCGTGAGGCCCTCGGTGGAGTCCATGGCAACGGTGCGGACTGAGTTTTGGCCCAGGTGCTGCGCCACCTCGAGCACCAGCCGGCTGCCCTGGTTCCTGGTTTCCAGCGCGTTCAGGATCTCCGGGAGGTGGCCCTCGAACTGCACGTCCACCACGGCGCCCGTGATTTGGCGAATTCTTCCGACTTTGTTGGTTGCCATGACTTCTGTCTTCCTACATCCTCGTCTTCTGTGCGTGTGTTGGGTCTGCGCTTCGCTTGACCCAACCAACCTACGTACTCATGCCTCGACCACGTTTAGGCGGCGCTCGATACGGCCCACGCGCTCATCCAGGCGGTCAATGCGCTGGTTGAGCGTTCCGAGAAGCGTCACGACTTGACCCTGAAGGGTCAACACCTGCCCCTCATGCTGCTCAAGCGCGGACATCCGGACCTTGATATCGGCAACATCCAGCTCGCTCCGCTCCTGCGAAGCCCGAATACGGCGTAGCATTTCGAGGACTAGGTTCTCGGTCTCTTCACTCATTCAGTCTCCTCCTCTCAGCCTTAGCAGCAAGGGGAGTGTACAACATTTCCGTTGTTACGCCCAACCGTTTCGCACTTAGTCTTCGTATTTGCGAGACTCCATCATAGGGCCTCGGCGCCGGAGATGATCTCGATCAGCTCCTTGGTGATGTTGGCTTGGCGCGCACGGTTGTAGCGCATCGTCAGCTTGTCGATCATGTCGCCGGCGTTGCGGGTGGCGCTGTCCATGGCGCTCATGCGCGCGCCCTGCTCGGAGGCGGCGTTCTCGAGCAAGCCGCGGTAGACCTGCGTGGCGAGGTTGCGCGGCAGGAGGTCGGCGAGGATCTCGTTCTCGTCGGGCTCGAACTCGTAGGCCGCGTCGGCGCCGCCCGCGGCCGCGCCGCTGCCTTGCGGGATGCGGGCGGGGATCAGCTGCAGCGCCGTCGGCTTCTGGGTCATCACCGACTTGAACTCGGAGAAGTAGAGCGTGGCTACGTCGAACTCGCCGGCCTCGAACAGCTGGGCCACCTTGCCCGCGATCTCGCTGGCGATCGGGAAGGTGATCTGCTTGTGCCCGCGCAGGTCGACACGGTCGATGATGCGCTCGCCGAGATCGCGGCGCAGGTTGTCGGCGCCCTTGCGGCCGACGGTCAGGATCTTGACCGTCTTGCCCTGGCCGCGCAGGCGGATGGCATCCGCCCTGGCGAGCTTCGCGATGTTGGAGTTGAAGCCGCCGCACAGGCCGCGCTCGGCGGTCATGACGATCAGCAGGTGCACCTCGTCCCTGCCGGTGCCGACGAGGAGCCTCGGCGCGTTGTCCGGGTTGGCGCGCCGGCCGAGATTGCCGAGCAGCGCATCCATGCGCTCGGCGTAGGGCCGCGCGGCGGTGGCCGCCTCCTGGGCGCGGCGCAGCTTCGCTGCGGCGACCATCTGCATCGCCTTGGTGATCTTCCGCGTCGCCTTGACGGAGGAGATGCGGTTGCGCAGGTCTTTCAGGCTAGGCATTGGGTCATCTCAGCTTGCTTCCGTCTCCTCTCCTCGCTTGCGGGAAGAGGGTCGGGGTGAGGGGGCAGGAGCACGTTCCGACGGTTGAGCTTGTTGCTGCCCCTCACCCTAACCCTCTCCTCACGCTGAAGAAGCGTGGGGAGAGGGGATTCTACGGCGTGAAGTTCTTGGCGAAGGTGTCGAGCACGCCGACCAGCTGCTTCTCGGTGTCGGCGGTGATCTCCTTCGTGGTGGCGATATCGGCCAAAATGCCCGAGTGGCTCTCGCGCAGGTGGCGCAGGAGCTGGGCCTCGAACTTCTGCACGGCCGGGACGGGGAGCGGATCGAGGTAGCCGCGGGTGCCGGCAAAGATCACGACCACCTGCTCCTCGACCTTGAGCGGCGAGAACTGCTGCTGCTTCAGAAGCTCGGTGAGACGTGCACCGCGGGCGAGCAGGCGCTGGGTGACGGCGTCGAGGTCGGAGCCGAACTGGGCGAAGGCGGCCATCTCGCGGTACTGGGCCAGCTCGCCCTTGATGCGGCCGGCCACCTGCTTCATGGCCTTGACCTGGGCCGCGGAGCCGACGCGCGACACCGAGATGCCGACGTTCACGGCCGGGCGGATGCCCTGGTAGAACAGGTCGGTCTCCAGGAAGATCTGGCCGTCGGTGATGGAGATGACGTTGGTCGGGATGTAGGCCGACACGTCGTTGGCCTGGGTCTCGATCACCGGCAGCGCCGTCAGCGAGCCCGCCTTGTGCGCCTCGTTCAGCTTGGCGGCGCGCTCCAGCAGGCGCGAGTGCAGGTAGAACACGTCGCCGGGATAGGCCTCGCGGCCGGGCGGGCGGCGCAGCAGCAGCGACATCTGGCGGTAGGCGACGGCCTGCTTGGAGAGGTCGTCATAGGCGATCACGGCGTGCATGCCGTTGTCGCGGAAGTACTCGCCCATGGTGCAGCCGCTGAACGGCGCCAAGTACTGCATCGGCGCCGGGTCTGAGGCGGTGGCGGCGACGATGATCGAATAGGGGAGGGCACCACGCTCCTCCAGCACCTTGACGAACTGCGCGACGGTCGAGCGCTTCTGGCCGACGGCGACGTAGACACAGTAGAGCTTGACCTTCTCGTCGCCCGACTCGTCGAGCGGCTTCTGGTTGAGGAAGGTGTCGAGGATGATGGCGGTCTTGCCGGTCTGGCGGTCGCCGATGATCAATTCGCGCTGGCCGCGGCCGATCGGGATCAGCGCGTCGATGGCCTTCAGCCCGGTGGCCATCGGCTCGTGCACCGACTTCCTTGGCAGGATGCCCGGCGCCTTCACGTCCACGCGCATGCGCTTGTCGGACTTGATGGGCCCCTTGCCGTCAATGGGGTTGCCCAGGGCATCCACGACGCGGCCGAGCAGGCCCTTGCCGACGGGCACCTCGACGATGGCGCCGGTGCGCTTGACGGTGTCGCCTTCCTTGATGGTGCGGTCGTCGCCGAAGATCACGACGCCGACATTGTCGGCTTCCAGGTTCAGCGCCATGCCGCGGATACCGCCGGGGAACTCCACCAGCTCGCCGGCCTGCACCTTGTCGAGGCCGTAGACGCGGGCGATGCCGTCGCCGACGGAGAGCACCTGGCCGATCTCGGAGACCTCGGCCTCCTTGCCGAAGTTCTTGATCTGCTCCTTGAGGATCGAGGAGATCTCGGAGGCGCGGATGTCCATCAGCCTAAACCTTTCATCGCGACTTTGAGATTGTTGAGCTTGGTGCGCAGCGAACTATCGATCATCCTGCTGCCCACCTTCACGACGAGCCCGCCCAAGGAGGGAGGGATCGACGCGGGTGTTCACCTGCACGTCCTTGCCGATCTGGGCGCGCAGCGCGTCCCTCAGGGCGTTGAGCTGATTGGGGCTGAGCGGGTGGGCACTCGCCACGTCGGCCTCGACCTCGCCGCGCTCCTGGGCGAGCAGCGCGCGGAAGTCCCTGATCATGTCGGCGACGGCGAACAGGCGCCGGTTGCGCGCGATCAGCTTGAAGAAGTTGGCTGTGAGCGGGGAGAAGCCGGCCCTGTGGAGGATGGCGCCGAGCGCCTTGGCCTGGTCATCCGCGGAGATCACGGGGCTGCGCACCAGCCGGCGCAGGTCCTCGCTCTCGGCCAGCATGGCCCGGAAGGCTGCAAGATCGGCCTCGACCTGCGGCAGCTGCCGCTCCTCCTTGGCCAGCTCGAACAGGGCTGCCGCGTAGCGGCCCGCCATGCTCGCCATCATCGGTTCGTCAGTTGCCACTGGGAGGTTTCCGCCCCGGAACATTCGATGAACAACGGCGGCCCCGCCCAACAGCCGCTCGTTCGAAGCAGGATAGCCCGCGCCCCTGCCGCCGGCGCTCTGGAGCGCCCGCTGCGCGCATAGCATGGAGCGCGCTGTGCAGCAACCGTGCCACGCAGGATGGAATGCCGCATCGGGGCGGTCTGGCGCCGCTGGATGGGCTCGATGCCAACGAGGCAGAGTTCCCCCGGCTGGGGTCGACGCGCGACCAGCGGTCCGTCCTCCGGAGTCCGATCAAGAACTGGTTGCGTGGGTAGTTTGGGTTGGGGCGAAGCCGGCAACCCAACATGGGCGACCGTCGTGAGCAGCGTCGGGTTACGCGCTGCCACGCTAACCCGACCTACGTCAGCGCCGCCTTCAGCGCCGCGGACAGGCGCAGCGGCTTGCCGGAGCGGGAGATCAGCACCACGGTGACCTCGGCGGTGAAGAGTGCCACCGCTCCGCGGCAGATGCGCTGGTCGAGCACCAGCGTGGCGGCGGTGGTCTCATTGACGCGGGTCACGACCTCCAGCACCTCGTCGATGCGGGCGGGCTTCAGGAACTCGAGCCGCATGCGCCGCACCACGAAGGCAGCCGGCTCGCGCCCGCCGGCGCCCTCGATCAGGGCCTTGTGGTCGCTGCCGGCGAGCCGCAGGAAGTCGGAGCGGCCGCGCTCGCACCAGCGCAGGTAGCTCGCGTGATAGACGAGGCCCGAGAAGTCGGTGTCCTCGAAGTAGACGCGGAGCGGCAGGACATGGCGACGCTGCCCGGACGGCATCGGCGACGATGCGGCCTGCAAGATCGGGCCAGCGCCCATGTGCATCAGGCCAAGCCGACATCGACCTGCACAATCTCCGGAGGAACGCCGATGCGCACCGGCAGGATCGCACAGCCGAGCCCGCCGGATACGATCAGGTTCCGCTCGTTCTCGACGATATGGCCGTAGGCATAGCGATTGCCAAAGCGCGACGGCACCACGGGTGAGTAGCCGAGCACGCGCACCTGGCCGCCGTGTGTATGACCGCACAGCGTGACAGCCACCCGCTCCGGCACGCGCGGGAAAATATCGGGCTCGTGCGCGAGCAGGATCACCGGGGCCTCGTCTGTCACCTTGGCCAGAGTGCCGGGAAGATCGTCGACGCCTGCAAACCGCGTTCGCCCCCAGCGGGCGCCGGGCAGCAACGCGAGCTGATCGCCGAGACCGGCAAGCCAGAACCGCGTGCTGATCCTTCCGCAGGCGCAGGACATCGTTCTCGTAAACCCTGATCCCGGCGGCTTCCAGGGCACGGCCGCGCAAACGTCGGGCCCGCGCCCCTCCCTCTGGGCCGTCCGGTCCTCCCACCAGTCGTGATTGCCGAGAACGGCATGCACGCCCAGCGGCGCTTTGAGGCGACCAAGCTCCGGTCCCCAGACATCGGAATGCACCCAGTCGCTGACCCAGCGATGACCGGCCACATAGTCTCCCAGCAGGAGAATGATATCGGCCTCAAGGCGGTTCGTCTCCTCGACGATCGCGCGGATCCTGCGGACCCCGACCCACGGCTCGCAAGCATGCAGATCCGCGAGCGCGGCCAAGCGCAGGCGCAGCCCGCTGGGCCACCTCTCGGCGTCAGCCGATAGCGCGCCACCTTCAGGCGGAGATGCGGCTCGATGCCGAAGGCGTAGCCGCGAGCCCGACGCCCGCGAAGCAGGGCGCCCAGGCTCCCCTTCAGAAGGGAGCGCCGCGAGATCATGCGGCCACGTCCACCATGACGATCTCCGGCGGCACGCCGATGCGCACCGGCAGCACCGAGCAGCCGAGCCCGCCCGAGACGACGAGATGGCGGCCGCCCTCCACGATATGGCCGTAGGCGAAGCGGTTGCCGAAGCGCGAGGGCACGCGCGGCGAATAGCCGAACAGGCGTATCTGGCCGCCGTGGGTGTGGCCCGAGAGGGTGAGCGCGACGCGCTCGGGCACGCGCGGGAAAACGTCGGGCTCGTGCGCCAGCAGGATGACGGGGGCGGCGTCCGTGACCTTGGCGAGCGTCCCCGGCAGGTCGTCCACGCCTCTGGGCCCGGTGCGGTCGCGGCGGCGCCGGCGCATGGCCTTGACGAATGCCAGCTGGTCGCCGAGCCCGGCGAGCCAGAAGCCGCGCCCGGACTTCTCGAGCCGCACCGCGTCGTTCTCGTAGACCGGGATGCCGAACCGCTCCAGCATGCGCCGCCCCTCCACCGGCCCGTGGCCCGAGCGCTGCGCGGCGAGGTCGTCCCACCAGTCGTGGTTGCCGAGGATGGCATGCACGCCGAGCGGCGCCTTCAGGATGCTCAGCGCCTCGGCCCATTCCTCGGGGGCCACCGAGCGGGTCTTGAACTTGTGGCTGGCGGCGAAATCGCCGAGCAGCACGATGATGTCGGGCTTCAGCGCGTTGGTGCGCTCGGCAATCGCGCGGATGCGCTCGACCGGCATCAGCGGGCCGCCGGCGTGCACGTCCGCGATCACGCCCACGCTCAGCTCGAGGCCCGCCGTCCAATTCCGCGGGCGCACGGAATAGCGCGTGACCTCGAGGCGGTAGCCGGGCTCCACGGCGAGGCCGTAGCCCGACAGACCGACCATGCCGGCTCCGGAGAAGCCCAGCGTCTTCAGGAACCTGCGGCGGGAGATCGGCGGCGGCGACACGCCATCCGCGTTCGGCGGGTGAGCCCGTGCGCGCTCCAAAGTCGCGGACCATGAAGCTCCCTCAATGCCCCCGTGCCGAGCAGGATCTGCCGACAGGTATTGCAAAGCACAAACGACATGGGGCGGCAACCCCGTGGTTCAACCCATGCCAACCGGGCGTGGCCGTGCCTTAACGGGATTTCATCGTTGGTCGACTGTACATCAGCGGGATGTGCTCAGCCTGAGCCCGCCTTGCCGCCGGCCGCATCGGCGTCGACCTCGTCGAACAGCCCGATCTGCGCCGATCGCCCGCGCCGGGCCCCGCGATGCCGAGATGCCTGTAGGCGCGCAAGGTCAGCACCCGCCCCCTCGGCGTGCGCCCGATGAAGCCCTGCTGCAGCAGGAACGGCTCGACGATCTCCTCCAAGCGCGTCGCGCGGCTCCGACAGAGCGGCCGACAAGGTCTCGATGCCCACCGGCCCGCCGCCGTAGTTGTTGGCGATGCAGGCGAGATAGCGGTGGTCGAGCGCATCGAGGCCCTCCGACATCGACCTCGAGCTGCCTGCAGCGCGCGGTCGGCCACCTCGGCCGTGACGCTCGCCGCCTTCTCCACGGAGGCGAAGTCCCGCACCCGGCGCAACAGGCGGCCGGCGATCCTGGGCGTGCCGCGCGAGCGTCGCGCGATCTCGGCTGCCCCGTCGGCGCTGATCGGCATCTTGAGCACACCCGCGCCGCGCTCGACGATCGTCTGCAGCTCGGCGTGGGTGTAGAAGTTGAGCCGCACCGGGATGCCGAAGCGGTCGCGCAGCGGCGTCGTGAGCAGCCCCGTGCGGGTGGTCGCCCCGATCAGCGTGAAGCGCGCGAGGTCGATGCGCACCGAGCGCGCCGCCGGTCCCTCGCCGATGATGAGGTCGAGCTGATAGTCCTCCATGGCCGGATAGAGGATCTCCTCGACCGCCGGATTGAGCCGGTGGATCTCGTCGATGAACAGCACGTCGCGATCCTCGAGGTTGGTGAGGAGCGCGGCGAGGTCGCCCGCCTTGGAGATCACCGGGCCCGAGGTGGCGCGGAAGCCCACACCCAGCTCTCGCGCCATGATCTGGGCGAGCGTGGTCTTGCCGAGGCCCGGAGGACCGGCGAACAGCACGTGGTCGAGCGCATCGCCGCGCGCCTTGGCGGCCACGATGAACACCTTGAGATTGGCGCGCGCCTGCTCCTGGCCGATGAACTCGGCGAGCAGCTTCGGCCGCAGCGACGGTTCCGCGTCGTCCGCCTCGCGCCTGCCCCCCGTGACGAGTTGCTTGTCGTCGGCCATGGTTTGTTCCTGGCCCGGTTCGGCCCGCGGGTCAAGCAGGACGGCGCGCCCCCCACCCGTTATCCTGGCCGCCTCACATGCTGCCCAATGGACGCCGCGCTGCGGGCGTAACGGACGACAAGAAAGCGTGGCTGGACCGACAAGAGCATGCCCATCCTCAGCAAAGCCGTCCGCAACAGGCTCGCCGAACCCGCCTTCGCCGCCCTGCGGCGGTCCATCGAGGTCTACTACGGCGATCCTGAGCGCGATGCGGCCATGGATGCGCTCTACGCCCGCTTCGTTGGGCCGGGCGCGCTCGCCTTCGACATCGGCAGCCACGTGGGCGACCGCATCGGCAGCTTCCGCCGGCTGGGGGCGCGCGTAATCGCGCTGGAGCCGCAGCCCCTGTGCGCCGAGGTCATCCGCACCGTCTATCAGGGCGACGCCGACGTGACGCTCCTCGAGGTTGCCTGCAGCGACCGCCCGGGCCGCCTCACGCTCCGCGTCAACTCCGCCAATCCCACGGTCTCCACGGCGTCGGCGGACTTCATCGGCGCGGCCGACGGCGCCGGCGGATGGGAGGGCCAGGTCTGGGATGCCGAGGTGGAGGTGCCCGCCACCACGCTGGACGCGCTCGTCGCCCAATTCGGCGCGCCGGCGTTCGCCAAGATCGACGTGGAGGGCTTCGAGGACAAGGTGCTGGCCGGCCTGTCGCAGGCCCTCCCCGCTCTCTCCTTCGAGCTCACCACCATCCAGCGCGACGTGGCGCTGCGCTGCCTCGACCGGCTCGCGGGGCTCGGCCCCTACCGGTTCGATCTCGCGCTCGGCGAAAGCCAGAGGCTTACCTTCGAGCGCTGGCTCCCGAGGGCGGAGATGGCCGCCCACATCGCCGCCCTGCCGCACGAGGCAAACTCCGGCGATGTGTACTGCGTGCTGGAGGCGTAGGGTGGGTTAGGCGCGAAGCGCCGTAACCCACCAGTCTGGGCTCGCGAAAAACTTCGGCGGTGAACGGTGGGTTACGCGCCTTCGGCGCTAACCCACCCTACGTGCTGCCACAATAGCCGCGCTTCATCGAGATTTTCAGATTCCGTCATCCGCGACGGTTGAACCTTCTCGCTCCTGTGCGCGACTAATCGGGCGCCGGAGGAGGAAATCGCGGTCGGCGGCGCGGGCGGACATTGGAGTGCACACGCATGAGGCCGTTGAGGGTTGCACGCAACTCAGTGCCTGGCGCCGCTGCAGCAATTGCCATGGCGCTGGCGATTGTCGGCGCCGCTCCGGGCACCGCCCAGACACAACCCGGCGACGCCGGGGTGACCAAGGATGCCGCGACCAAGGACGCCGTGACCAAAGATGCCGTGGCCAAGGATCTCGCCACCGAGCTCGCCAAGCATCCCCAGGACGCCGAGCGCTTCGTGAGGGACTACCTCGCCAAGAACCCGAAGGTCATGCAGGACATCGAGGCCGGGATCAAACGGCGCATGGGTCCGGCGGTCGAGAACCGGACCGTGATCAAGGCGAGCGCCGCGGCGTTCGTTGCGGGCAAAGTGCCGCTCGGCAACCCGAAGGGCGATGTCACCCTGGTGGAGTTCGTGGATTTCAACTGCGCCCCCTGCAAGCGCGCCCTGCCGATGCTCGTGGACCTCATGAAGGCGGATTCCGGGCTCAGGATCGTCATGGTCCACTATCCGTTCCTCGGCCCCGACTCGGTCGAGGCGGCCCGCATCGCCGTCGCCCTGCAGATGCAGGCCTCCGGCGCCGACAAGTATCCCAGCTTCCACGAGAAGCTGCTTGCGAGCCCTGGCCGCGCCAACAAGGCGCGCGCGCTCGCTGTCGCCGCCGAGCTCGGGCTCGATGTGGCGCGGCTCGAGGCCGACGCCGCCAAGCCCGAGGTGGAGGCGGCGTTGGAGGACGCCAAACGGCTCATGCGCGCGCTCGGCCTGCGCGGCGTCCCGAGCTACGTGATCGGCGACAACATACTCCCCGGCGGGTTCGACCCCGGCATCTTCAAGACCAAGATTTCCGTGGTGCGCCAGGAGCAGCTCGACAGCCTGCGCCACTGCGACAAGGGCATGCATCCGGATCTCGAATATCTCCGCCTGCACCAGCGTGATCGGCCGCGCCGACCTCGGCAAGGAGGTCCTCGTCAAGGCCCTACGTCAGCCGCTGCGAAGCCTACCGCGGCCAAGCGTCGGCACGACCGCGCCCTCATCGACTGCAGCGAGGCGATCGAGCTCGACCCGACTTCGGCGCAGGCGTTCGCCAGCCGCAGCGCCCTACATGCCGCCCAGCACCGGCACGAGCGCGCGCTCGCCGACATCGCAGAAGCCATTCGGCTCGAGCCGAAGGCCGCGCAGCACTACGTGAGCCGCGGCACGCTGCACGGCACCGCCAAGGCGTATGCAGTGGCGGTCGAGGACTTCAACACCGCAATCGACATCGACCCGCGCGCCCATGTTGTCTTCGTCAAGCGGGGCAACGCCCTGCGCAAGCTGGGCCAGCAGGACCGCGCGATCCGGGACTACGACGAGGCCATCCGTCTGCAGCCGAGGTACGTCACCGCGCATGTGCGCCGCGCCGACACCCTGCGCGACCTGCGCGAGTACGCGCTGGCGATCAAGGGCTACGAAAAGGCCATCGAGATCGAGCCCAAGGCGGCGTTCAGCTACTACCTGCGGGGCGGCGCCTACGGCGACAACGGCCAGCTCGACAAGGCGCTCGCCGACTACACGGATGCGCTGAAGCTCAACCCCCGCCTGGTCGAAGCCTACGTCGCCAGGGCGCGGGCCCGGCTCGAGCTCGGCAAGGCCGCCGAGGGCCTCTCCGACGCGGAGCGCGCGATCGAGCTGCAGCCGGACCTCGCGGAGGTCTACGACACCCGCGCCCACATCTACGAGGCGCTCGGCCGCAAGGAGGAGGCGATCGCCGACTTCCGCAAGGCGCTGGAGCTGACGCCCGGCCTGCAGCGCAGCCTGGAGGGCCTCGGGCGCCTCGGCGTTACGCTTGACGTTCCACCCGCATCCTGGACGGAGCAATACGCGCGGAACGCGAGCAGCGCTCCGATCAGGGACCGCGGGAGACAGGCTCCGACTCGGTCCGGGAGGTTCCGGATAGTCTCCCCGGCTCGGAGGCCGGGGTCGGCTTCCGGGATGACGGGTGAAAGCTTTGCCGGTTTTGGCCGCGCGCTTGCCTCTCTCGCGCGCGGTCGGCTCACCGAGGGGCCTGGTGGCGGCCCCTCGGTGAGGCTTTATGAGCAGAGGTGCCCCGCGCCTTGCCGCGTTGGCGGTCCGCGCAAAGCTTGGCATCATGCCCGACCGTTGCTCTGCCTCAGTTGGGACCCCTGCATGATGAACCGCATCACCGGCCGCTCCGCCTTCCTCGCCCTCCTGAAGGACGAGGGCATCACGCACCTGTTCGGCAACCCCGGCACCACCGAGCTGCCGATCATGCACGCGCTCGCCGAGCACCCCGACCTCAGCTTCGTGCTGGGCCTGCAGGAGTCGATCGTGGTGGCGATCGCCGACGGCTACTCGCGCGCCAGCGGCAAGCTGGTGGCCTGCAACGTGCACGTCGCCCCCGGCCTCGGCAACGCGCTCGGCTCGCTCTACAACGCCAAGTTCACCGGCACGCCGATGATCCTCACGGCCGGCCAGCAGGAGCAGGGCCACGGCCTCACCGAGCCCCTGCTCTACCATGCGCTGGTGCCGATGGCCGAGCCGCTGGTGAAGTGGGCGGTGGAGGTGACGCGGCTGGAAGACCTGCCGCGCATCGTGCGCCGCGCCGCCAAGATCGCCACCACGCCGCCCACCGGCCCGGTGTTCATCTCGCTGCCCGGCGACATCCTCAATGCCGAGGCCGGCATCGATCTCGGCGCCTCGACGCGCGTGGAGACGCGTAGCCGTCCCGCCGACGCGGTGCTGGCGAGACTCGCCGCCCGCATCCTCAAGGCCGAGCGGCCGGTGATCGTCGCCGGCGACGAGATCGTCAAGAGCGACGCGCTGGAGGCCGCCGCGGCCTTCGCCGAGGCGCTGGGCGCCCCCGCCTGGCAGCAGAGCGCGCCGTACGGCGCGCATTTCCTCTCCGAGCACGCCTGCTACATGGGCTCGCTCTCGCGCGACCAGCGCCAGGTGCGCGAGATCCTCTCCAGGTTCGATCTCATGATCGTGCTGGGGGCCGACCCGGTGCGTATGTCGGTGTGGAGCGAGGTGGAGCCGCTGCCGGACGGCCTGCCCGTGGTGCACATCGGCCTCGTCGACTGGGACATGGGCAAGAACTTCGCCGCCGAGATGGCGGTGCAGGCCGACGTGCGCGAGACCCTGCTCGCCCTGACGCCCGTCCTGAAGGAGCGCGGCGGCGAGCGCCTCGCGGCGAAGGCGAAGGCGTCGCTGGCGGAGCTCGCCACGTCCAACTGGAGCGCGAAGCGGGCTCGGCTCATCGGCCGCTTCGAGGGTCGCGGCGCAACGACGCCGATCGACGTGGACTGGCTGACGCTGCAGGTCGCCAAGGCGCTGCCGCGCGAGGCCGTCGTGGTCAACGAGGGCCTCACCTCGTCGCGCCACTTGGCCGACCTCGTGCCCTACCGCGACCGCTATGGCTATCACGGCCTGGCGTCGGGCGGCATCGGCTGGGGCATTGCGGCGGCGACCGGCGTGGCGCTGGCGCAGGCCCCGCGTCCCGTATGCTGCGTCTCGGGCGATGGCAGCGCCATGTATTCGATCCAGGCGCTGTGGACGGCCGCCAACGCCAGGCTCCCCATCACCTACGTGATCGCCAACAACGGCGGCTACCGCATCATCAAGCAGCGCCTCAAGGCCTTCCACGGCAGCGAGCGCTACATCGGCATGGACTTCGCCGATCCGGCCATCGACTTCACGGCCCTCGCCCGCTCGCTGGGCGTCCCCGCCCAGCGCATCGCCGACCCTGCCGCCCTGCCCGGCGCGCTGGCGCATGCCTTCGCCACGCCGGGGCCGAAGCTGCTCGACGTGATCGTCGACGCCACGGTGTAGAGCCGGTCACGCGGAGGCTCCAGACCGGGCCGCGAGGGTCTCCCCTCCCCTTGCGGGGAGGGGTCGGGGGTGGGGGTTCAAGCGCACCGACGATCGGTGCTCATTCACGCCGTCGATGTTCTCTCCGCTGGCGGACTTTGAGCCCTCCGGCTTCGGAACCGCGCAGCCGTATTGCCACGGCGCGCTCCTGTCAGGGATCAACCCGATCTAAAACTGTCAGGACTCGGCCCGGTTCATACCCTGGAACCCCCACCCCTAGCCCCTCCTCGCAAGGGGGAGGGGAATCCGGGCGGCGCAGGTGTCGAGGTCGAGGCTCTAACGGACGAACCTACCGGGTCCGGTTGATGCGCGCGGCGCAAGGATCGCTTAAGCTGGGCCGGAAACGAGCTGAGGGACGCACGCCGCGGTGCAGCGGTCCAATCGGGGGGAGGAACGGCCCATGAAAACCAGCACCGATCGCATCCTGACCACGCACGTCGGCAGCCTCGTGCGGCCCGAGAGCATCAGGGCGCTGCTGCGCGCCCGCGTGAGCGATGAGGCCATCGACGAGGCCGAGCTCGCGGCACGGGTCGCCGACGCGGTGCGCGACGTGGTGAGGCGGCAGGCGGAGATCGGCATCGACGTGGTCTCCGACGGCGAGATGAGCAAGACCAGCTTCCTCGCCTACACCGACGAGCGCCTCACGGGCTTCATCGCCACCACCGCGCCTGACGATCCGAGCCTCGCCAAGGCCGGCGGCGTGTGGGCGCGGCGGGTGGAGAGCCGCCGGGAATGGAGCGCCTTCCGCGAGTACTACACCGACTACCTGCCGCGCGAGATGCCGATGGCCACACCGCCCTCGGTGTGCGAGGGACCGATCGCCTACAAGGGCCAGGCGATCCTCGAGAGGACCTCGCCACCTTCAAGGCGGCGCTCGAACGCGCCAACGTGGTGGAGGCGTTCGTGCCGGCGATCGCGCCGGCCATGGTTGGGCGCGGGCAGAACCGCTACTACCCGAGCGAGGAGGCCTACGTCTTCGCCATCGCCGAGGCGCTGCGCACCGAGTACCGCGCCATCGTCGATGCGGGCTTCATCCTGCAGATCGACGATCCGGGCCTCGGCGAGACCTGGGACATGCTGATCCCGGCGCCGCCGGTCGAGGACTACCGCAAGCTGCAGGCCCGCAACATCGCCGCCCTCAACCACGCGCTGGAAGGCATCCCCGAGGACCGGGTGCGCTTCCACCTGTGCTGGGGCAGCTGGCAGGGCCCGCACCTCACCGATCTCAGCCTGCGCGACGTGGTGGACCTGATGCTGAGCGTGAAGGCCCAGGCCTATTCCATTGAGGCCGCCACGCCCCGTCACTCCTACGAGTGGCGGGTGTGGGAGGAGGTGAAGCTGCCCGACGGCAAGGTGCTGATCCCCGGCGTCATCGCCCATACCACCGCGGTGGTGGAGCATCCCGAGACGGTGGCCGAGCGCATCGTGACCTACGCGAAGCTGGTGGGCCGCGAGCGGGTGATGGCCGGCGTCGACTGCGGCTTCGCCCAGGGTGCCCTGTTCCAGCGCCAGCACCCCTCCATCATGTGGGCCAAGTTCGAGGCGCTGGTGGCGGGCGCGCGCCTCGCCTCGGAGCGGCTGTGGGCGTAGGTCGGGTTAGCGCGATCATGCCGGAGGCGTGTCTTCGACACGACGCGTAACCCGACATGCAACGGTGGTGCTGCCAATGTCGGGTTACGGGCCTTCGGCCCTAACCCGACCTACGCCGCCATGGCCGGCGGGCGCAGGCGCGGGATCACCTCGGTGGCGAACAGCTCGAGCGAGCGCGTCGCCTTGTCCGTCCCGTACCAGGGCGGATAGTGCAGCATCAGCGAGGTGAGGCCGGTCTTCGCCTTCAGCTCCTCGATGCGGGCGACGACGGTCTGAGGCGAGCCGTGCACGATGGTCGAGCGGGCGAGCGTATCGTAGTGGAGGCCGCTGGCGACCGAGCCTTCGCCCCGCGCGGTCTGCCCGAGATAGCCGGACTGTTGTCCGCCGAAGAAATGCTCGAGGTGGCGCAGCAGGCCCTCCTCGCTGTCCTTCTTGGCCTGCGCGTCGCTGTCGGCGACGTACACCCAGCGGGCGACGTTGATGTGGCCGAAGCCGGGGTTGGCACGGGCTTCCTGGCTCGCCTCGGCGAGCTTGGCGCGGTAGTGCTTGACCTGCGTTGCCAGGGTGTCGAAGGGCGTCAGCGTCGAGAGCATGAGGCCGAAGCCGAGCTTGCCGGCGGTGCCGATCGAGCGGTCGGTGGCGCCGGCGAGATAGAGCGGCGGATAGGGCTTCTGCACCGGCTGCGGCAGCAGCTCGTAGGGGCTTTCGACGATGGCGGTGAAGTACTTGCCCCGGCGGTTTGTGCGGCGCGTGCGAAGCAGGTCGAGGATGATCGCCAGGGCCTCGTCCTGCATGTCGCGGCGCGCCTCGAAGTCGAGGCCGAAGCCGTCGAACTCGTACTTGCGGTAGCCGGAGCCGAGGCCGAGGGCGACGCGGCCGCCGCTCAGGATGTCGACGAAACTGGCGTTCTCCACCACGCGCACCGGGTTGGCGAGGGGCAGCGTCACGACCGCCATGCCGAGCTTGATGCGCTTCGTCAGCGCCGCGAGGTAGCCGGCGTAGACCCACACGTCGGGCATGATGCCGTACTCGGTGGAGAAGTGGTGCTCGGCGATCCAAGCGCAGTCGAAGCCCAGGCGGTCGGCGGCGAGCACCTCCTCGGTGACGCGGGCATGGACGCCCTGGTGCGGATAGGGCTCGCGGTCCGCGTGCGGATGCGAGGTGAGGAGAACTCCGAATTCCATGAGCGCGCTCCGTCTCGTTCGCTTTCTCTGGTGTCGGGACAACTGTCGCGGCAACGGATCGCTTTGCCAAGTCCGGATCATGCAACCCGGCGTGCCGAGGAGCGCAGAGCGCGTTCGGGAGGGTGTTCAGAATGCCCCTGGGCGTCCCGCATTTGCGATTCTAGGGCCCTGGCGGCCCGTCCCGCACCCTGGGTGCCCCCGGCGGGAGATGGCAGAAACGAGCCCGCCCCGTAAGCCTCCGGCCTCGCGCATGCAACCGTTACCAACCGTTAAGATGGCGTGGAAAAGTTTGCCGCATACAAGTGCAATTCGTCCGCCGAAGAGAGGAAGGGACCACGGGAACCATGACGTCATCGCGCACTCTGCCCAAATCGCTCGCCGTGCTGAGCCTCGTTGCCGTCGCCGGCCTCGCCTCCGTCGGGGCGCAGTCGCCCGCCTATCAGCCGCAGGAGTTCCAGCCCGGCAAGGATGTGGTGTGGGTGCCGACTGCGGAGACCCTGGTGCAGCGGATGCTCGACATGGCCAAGGTGACGGCCAGCGACTATGTGATCGACCTGGGCTCCGGCGACGGCCGCACCGTGATCGCCGCGGCGAAACGCGGCGCCAAGGCGCTCGGCGTCGAGTACAACCCCGACATGGTCGCCCTGTCGCGGCGCAACGCCGAGAAGGCGGGGCTCGCCGGCAAGGTGACCTTCGTGCAGGCCGACCTCTTCAAGACCGACTTCACCGAGGCCACCGTCGTCACGCTGTTCCTGCTGCCCGAGATCAACCTGCGCCTGCGGCCGAAGATCCTGGCCATGAAGCCGGGCACGCGCGTGGTCTCCAACTCCTTCGACATGGGCGACTGGGCGGCGGACGAGACCGTTGCCTCGGTCGCCAGCTGCCGCAACTTCTGCAGCGCCTTCTACTGGGTCGTCCCCGCCAAGGTGGAGGGCACGTGGCAGCTGGGCGAGAGCCGGCTCGTGCTCGAGCAGACGTATCAGATGCTGAAGGGTACGCTCACCACGGGCAACGTCGTGGCGCCCGTGAAGGGCAGGCTCACCGGCGCCGAGATCGCCTTCAGCGCCGCCGGCACCGAATACAAGGGCCGCGTGAACGGCGATGTTTTCGAAGGGGAGAGCACCACGGCCGGCAAGGCGGCACCCTGGCGCGCCACGCGTGCGAAGTAGGACACTCGACCTCGACACCTGCGCCGCCCGGATTCCCCTCCCCCTTGCGGGCAGGGGCTGGGGGTGGGCGTTCCAGGGCACGTCATGGCAAATGAGGTGATGGAAGCTGCGAGACGGAAGCCGGTGGGCTTCGAGCTCCGCCGGCGGGAGAATATCGACGGCGTGATGAACACGATCGTGGGTGCGTGCGCTCTTGACCCCCACCCCCGACCCCTCCCCGCAAGGGCCCGCAAGGGGGAGGGGGACCCTTGCGGCCCGTTCTGGAGCCTCGGCCGCTGCCGCCACGGTCAAAGCAGTCTCGGGCTCTTCTCGGCAGCCTCGGCTGCGGGCGGCGCCGGGTCCAGGATGGCGGGGTCGTCGTTGTCGGGCTTGTTCACGCGGGTCGAGATCGGCCACATGGTCATCGGCTCGGAGGGATGGGGCACCAGGAGGTCGCGCGGGTCGGGCTCGATGGCGGCGAGCCAGCGGTCGTAAGCCTCGCGCGGCAGGATCACCGGCATGCGGTCGTGCAGCTCGGACATGAGCTCGTTGGCCGGACAGGTGATGACGGCGAAAGTGCGCACCCAGTCCTCCGAGCCAGGCCGGCGCCAGTTCTCCCAGATGCCGGCGAGCGCGAACGGCTCCCCCGACTTCATGCCGATGGCGTAGGGCTGCTTGGCCTTGGTCGCCTTGGTCGCCCCGTTGATGGCCCGCCACTCGAAGTAGTTGTCGACCGGCACGAGGCAGCGGCGGCGTCTGTAGGCCTCGCGGAAGCTCGGCAGCGAGGCCGCGGTCTCGGCCTTGGCGTTGATCGGCTTGCGTCCGCCGCCCCCCTCCTTCACCCAGATGGGGACGAGCCCCCACCACAGCCGGTCGAGCGTGCGCTCGCCGGTTTTGGGGTGCTGGCGGATCACCCAGTGCTCTTGGCCGGGCGCGCCGTTGTAGCGCGGCGGCGCCTCGTAAAGCGGCTCGATCAGGGTAGCGACATCGAGCGCCAGCACCCTGGGGTCGCTCTTCTGCGTGATGCGTCCACACATGGGCCTGATCTAAGCATCGCCACGGGCCGATTTAAAGGGTGGCGACCTGTGTCATCCCGGCACTTGTTGCCGGGATCCGGCGCGAAGCGCGCGCCAGGACTCGCGGTTGGCTGGATTCCGGGGACACCGGCCTTCGCCGGTGCAGGCAAGCCCCGGAATGACAATCACTGCGGCACGGTCATGAGCTCCAGGAGGTGCCCGTCGGGGGTCGTGAAGTAGACGCCGCGGCCGCCGCCCCAGTCGTTGAGCTTGCCGTCCCCGGCACTCCACGGCGCGCTGCCGAAGACGAGACCCGCGTCCTTCACCCGTCCGAAGACGGCATCGAACTCGCCGTCCGAGACATGGAAGGCATAGTGGTGGCTCTCGAAGGCGGCCCCCTCGTCGGAAAACAGGAAGGTCAGGCCATCGTTGACCTTCACGGGAGCGAAATGCTCCCCCTCGCCCGGGTAGCTCAGGTCGAAAAGCTGCGCAAACAGGCGTGCGGCGGCTTGCTTGTCACGCGCGGGCACGATGGTGTGGTTGAGCACGATGGCCATGGTCGCCTCCGCTGGCAGCCCCAGTTTTCACCTGGGCTCGCGGAGCGCCTCATTCAAGTCCGGTCCGGAGGATCGCGAATTTCCTGTACCATCGGGCCCCGCGCGGGCAGGTCTGGAGGGAGGGCCGATGGACGAGCGTGCCGACAGTGCAGCGGGTGTCGCAAAAGGCACCGTGGCCGAGGTCTTCCGGGCCTTCCTGAAGCTGGGGCTCACGTCGTTCGGCGGGCCGATCGCGCATCTCGGCTACTTCCGCACCGAGATCGTGGAGCGCAGGCGCTGGCTCGATGAGCGGACCTATGCCGACCTCGTGGCCCTCGCCCAGGGCGGGCGGCGGCACCACTTCAGCTTGCAGCAGCGGCAGACGTGGCCGCCGCCGAACACCAGCGAGCCCGCGCGGTAGAAGGCGCCGACTGGGCGAGCGGCTGGCTCCGCAGCACGTCCCAGAACGGCAGCGCGCCGATCATCAACAGGAACCACGGAGCGAGCGACTTTGCGCTGGCCGCCCTGGCGTTCCTGCTTCTCTTCATGTGGCAGGTCCCGCCTTGGATCGTGGTGCTGCTCAGCGCCGCCGCAGGCGCAGCGCTCGCCGCCTTGCCCGCGCGGATTTGACGGTCCCGTTCGATCCGCCGCGCGCACATCGCAGGCGACGGCTTCGTCCCGCGGGCTTGCAACAGACCCGAGTACAACTCGGGGTTCGCTTCGCGCCCACCATCCGTGGCGCACGGATGGCGCTCTGAGCGGGCGCCGGCACAGTAGACTTGCAAGGTGGTACAGGAACTTAGCGGCATACCTGCGGAGGGAAACACCACCGTGCCGGGACGGGACGCCAACGGTGCGCTGCAACCGGGCGCTGCGCAGTTGCGATTTCAGCGCACCGATGATCCCAATTATGGTTTGAATGTCGTCAGCCTTGCCCTTTCGGCCACGAGCCGCTTGCGCAAGGCGCGATGGCGCGGCTAGCTGAGGCTTCTTGCATCGAAAGGGGTTGACGCATCATGGCTTGGCTCGGCGCAGGCGGCGGCACTCTCAGGCGACGGGTTGCGATGGTTTTCGTGGCTGTATGTCTCGGAGCCCTCGGCCGCAGCGCTGCCATCGCCCAGACCTGCGGCACGGACTATGCGCTCAAGGAGGGAGAGACGCTGGCGCAGATCGCGGCGCGCGTCTACGGCAACCCGGCGCAGTGGACGGTGATCTTCTACGCCAACCAGGACCGGCTCGGCGACAACGTCTCCATGCTGGTTCCCGGGCTCATGCTCAGGCTGCCGTGCATCGGCGGGCAGCAGCCGCCCACGGCGCTGCCGCCGGCCGCCGAGCCGCCCGGTCCCTCCGCCCAGACCCCGCCCGAGACCACCTTCATCATCTCCTCGGTGCTGCGCCGGGTGGAGTTCCTCACCGCCGACGGCTTTGCGCCCTACACCGGCCGGTCGCTGGAAGGCGGCGGCATGCTCACCCAGGTCCTGGGCTCGGCCATGGGCCTCATCAAGGAGGAGGCCAAGGGCCGCTTCGACTACGGCATCTCCTGGGTCAACGACTGGGCCGCGCACCTGAACCCGCTGCTGCTCACGCGCGCGTTCGATGTCGGCTTCCCCTGGGCGCGGCCCGACTGCGAGGCCGCGGGCCTGGACCAGTCCTCGCTGTTCCGCTGCCAGCGCTTCTTCTTCTCCGACCCGCTCTACGAGGTGATCACGGGGCTGTTCGTGCGCCAGGGCTCCAAGATCAAGTCGCTGCGCCGCGAGGAGGTGGCGGGCGCCACGCTGTGCCGGCCGGCCGGCTATCCGATCCACGAGCTCGACAAGGGCGGGCGCAACTGGGTGAAGGACGGCCTGGTGACGCTGATCCGTCCGCCGTCGGTGGACGAGTGCTTCCGCCTGCTCGACAACGGCACGGTGGACGGCGTGGCGGAGGCGGAGCTGGCCGGGCGCGCGAGCATCGTCTCGCTGGGGCTCGGCGACCGGGTGCGCATGATCGACCAGCCGCTGGCGTTCACGACCTACCACGTGCTGGTGTCCAAGTCGCACCCGCACGCGCGCACCATCCTCTACTACGTCAACAGCTCGCTCGAGAAGCTGCGCGAGCGGGGCGAGTACGACCGCATCATCGAGCGCCACCTGGCGCGTTTCTGGGAGGCCCAGGCGGGGCCCAGCGCCGCCATCGGCAACGTTCCGGCGGCGAAGACGCCCCCGCCACCCGCCCCCGCCACGAAGAAATAGTCGCCGCAGCCGCTGCGCGCCGAATGGGTCCGCGCGTGCTCGCTTGGCCTCGCTATCTGGTGAGCCCGAGCTCTTTGTAGACCTGGGCGGCGGCCGGATGCAGGGGCGCCGCGAACCCTTTGGTCATCTCCTCCGCCTGCAGGCCGGCCAGGACTGGATGCGCGGTGCGCAGCTCCGGGACACGGGCGAAAATGGCGCGGGTCAAGGCAGCGACGACGCGTGCGTCGGCCGCAGCGGACGTGACCAGAATTGCGCGGCTGCCGAAGCTCGGGATGTCGGCGTTGCTCCCGTAGAGCCGGGCCGGAATGGTGCCGCGCACGTATAAGGGATGGGCATCCACCAGACTGGCGACGACGGGCCCGGTGATGGCGACGATGGTAGAGGGGCACTGGGCGAGTTGGCTCATGACCAGCGGCGAGGGATGCCCGACGACCATGAGATTGGCGTCGATCCTACCGCTGCAGAGCGCCGCGGTCGTCTCGTCCGCCTCGAGGCTGCTCAGCTTGACCTGTCGGGCCTCCCCCGGGGCCATGGCCTTGGCGATGGTGTCCCAGGTCGCCCGCGTGCCGGTGCCCTGGCTGCCGACGTTCACCCGCTTTCCGGCGAGCTCCGAGAGCCCGCCGATGCCCGCCTCCGTACGGGCGACCAGGGTGACGAGCTCCGGATAGAGCGAGAGGACGGACCGTAGCTCCGCAACCGGCTTGCCGTTCCACGCATCGAGCCCCCGGCTGGCCGCAAACTGGACGTTGGACTGGACGATGGCGAACTCGAGCTCGCCGGACTGCACCCGGGAGACGTTGTAGACCGAGCCCGGCGTGGACTCCGGCGAGCAGAGAATGCCCTGCGCCCGAAGCTCCGGCCTGGCGGTCATGCAGATCGCCTGCGCCACCGGATAGTAGAGGCCGTTGGTCTCCCCGGTGCCGATCGAAACGAAGGTCTCGCGTGCCCAGAGGAGCGGCGGCCACGCGAGCGCGGCGGCCAGGAGCCCCGCGACGGCGAGGCGGGCAGCGCGTGCGTGCTGCAGGGCGTTGACGATCATTCCCGCTCGTCCCACTTCATTACCAGGTCGTAGACGGACTTGTAGGCGCGCGGCGCAACCCCGACCGCGCCCTTCAGCGGCTGATCCATGGCGTAGATCAGGAAGATCAGCATACCAAGGAAAAACGCGGCCGCCCCGCCGAGCACGAACTGCGCGACGGTGCTCATGGACAGCATCCAGACGAAGGCCATGGTGAGGAGCGCGCCGAGGACCACGGTCAGCCACAGAACGCCGGGGATCGTCTCCGCCACGCCCAGCAGCCGCAGCTCGCGCGACATGGTCATGGTGTTGAGGTGACTTCAGGCATCTCCCGTTGCAGGAGCCCTGCGTTCTGGTCTTCGGCTCGAAGGCCAGGACCACCTGCCGGAAGGCGTTGAGCCGATGCTCGCCGCCCATCGGCACCTTGCCTTTCTTGTGCGCCGGCCAGTCCTTGTCGATGATGTAGCGGGTGTAGTCGCGCAGCTTCGCCTTGAGATCGCTGCGTAGAGGGTTCGGGTAGCCGTCGGCGGTGTGGTAGAGGGCCGACAGGCCCGCCGTCTCGCGGCCGATGTTGTCGATGAGCTTCTTGGTGGCCTCGAAGGTCATGATCGTGAGCAGGCCGAGCAGGACGGCGTAGAACACGCCGAAATTGCTCGCGAAGTGCATGATCGTCTCGTTGGAGGGCTTGTCACCGTGCAACAACCGCCGCAGCAACGGGTGGACGAGCAGGATGCCGAGCCACGTGACGGCGATGAACAGCGAGCAGAACAGCAGGAACTGCTGCCACGGTACGAGCCCTTCGAGCCAGGCAGTGAACCAACGAGGCATGCCCCGAAACCGTAGGAAAGCGCGCCCCCGAAGGGGCGCGCACTGGAGAGGTCTCAGCGGGGAGGGGAGAAGAGTTGAGTGGGCTGCGTGCGCATCCGGGCGAGCGGCCGGCGCCGCTCACGACGCGTGCGCCATGTCGAGCGCCTCCATCACCTCGTCGATGCTGCCGTAGTAGCCGTCGGGCATCGCCTCGATCGCCTGGATCAGCGCCGGTCGGGCCGAGCCCGATCGCGCCAGCCGCAGGAGGTCCTGTTTGGTCACAGGGAAGGTCACGCCCCGCAGGTACTGGGAGATGAGGCGACCGGTCTCGTCGTGGACCGACACGCCCATGGGCTCGGCCCTCTCCCGGGCGCCGCGCGCGCCGTAGGCGGCGGTGCGCTCGCGCTCACGCTCCGTCCCGGCGGTGCTCTCGAGCGGGGGATGCAGCTCGCGCTTGTGACGCGTGCCGAACCAGGCACCGATGAGCGCGCCGAGCAGCCCCGCGGTCAGGGCGGTGAACAGCGCCCGCGCGGCGGTGCCGGCCCCTAGTGCCGCCATCTCGCCCGCCACGCGAGCCCTCTCCGCCAACTGCGCCCGATTGGCCTTAGCCTCGGTGTCGAGCCGCGTCACGCGCCGCTGGGCCTCCTCCCTGGTGAGGCCCGACTCCGCCGCAACCAGAGCGACGAGGCGCTCGTAGTCCTGCGGGGCGAGGTCGCGCCCCGCGATGCGCTGGACCAGCGTGTTGATCTCGTTGCCGATCTGCTCACGGTTCGTCGTCGTCAGGTCCTCACTGCTCGAGAGCGACTGCCGCAGGCGGTCGATGGTGGCGCGCACGTTCATCTCCGGCACCAGGATGCGGGCCGCCGCGTCCGGGTCGACCGCCCGGCTCACGAGCGTGCCGATCCCCGGTCCGAAGAGGCCGCCGAGCCCGGTCAGCATCTGGGCGAGCAGCCAGCTGCCGAGCAGCACCGCGAGGGCCCACGTCGTGAGGCCGTGCAGCTCGCCGTCCTGGTGCGAGTGCGTCCCGGAGAGGCGCGCCGCAACATAGCCTCCGAGCGCCATCGAGAGCGCGAGGTTGACGATCGACCAGAGCACGGCCCCGGTGCTGAGCCTGCCCAGAGTGGCCGGCTCGAAGGGCTGGCTCCAGCCCACCCCAATGGCGGCGCCGAGCAGGCCGAGCAGCGCTGATGTGGCGAGCGCCGTAACGGCGCCGGCCAGAACCGCGCCCCACGAGATGCGGCTTCGGCCGATACCCCAGTTGGCGGGGATCGTCGCGCCCGAACCGGGCCATCTGGTCATCATGTGGATTTCTCCGGGATAAGCTGGCTGCACATGGTCGTTGGTGGTGCCGGCGCGTCGCCGCCGAGGCGGGGTGCTACTGCCTGAGCGCGTGGAACTCGATGCGGCGGTTGCGGAAGCGGCCCTCGAGCAGGTCGTTGCTGGCGATCGGGTTGGCGCTCCCGTAGCCGCGCGCCGTCAGCCGCGTGGGGTCCACCCCTGCCTGGATCAGCGCGCCGCGCACGGCCTCGGCGCGCTCCTGCGACAGCTTCAGATTCGCCGCCGGATCGCCGCGGCTGTCGGTATGGCCGGAGATCTCGAGCACCGTGGTGGGAGGCAGCTGCCTGATCTGGGTGGCGGCGCTGCGCAACATCGCCATCGCCTCCGCCGGCACCTGCGACCCGGCCGGCGGGAAGTTGACGATCGACTTGTTGAGGACGCCCGCCAGATCGCCCGCGGTGAAGCCCGCCCGCAGCGACGAGAGGGCCAGGAGCACCGAGTTGTTCGCTTCCGACGCCATGCCGGCAGCCCGGTCGGACAGCGCTCCGTACACGAGGCCGCCGCCGAGCGTGCTCTTGAGCGATTGGGTGATGCGGTCGCGGTCCGCGTCGCTGATGACGCCCCCGAGGTTCACCGTGTTGCCGTCGAACTCGGCATGCACGCCCGGCACCCTGAGCGACTCGAATGCCGTGCGCAGATTGACGAGCCAGGACGCAGCGCCGCGGTTGGCGTCGACCTCGATGTCGCCGTGCACCTTGTCGGCGCCGAACACCGTCTTCAGCGTGTTGACGATGGTGTTGCGGCTCTCCTGGTCGTGCACTGCGCCGGAGAAAATGATCGCCCCGTTCTCGTTGCTCAGCACCAGGCGCGGCAGCAGCGCGGGCGCTACCGCGGCGCGCGGGACCGGCATCGGCGTGGTGACCTGAGACGTGGGCGTCGGCCGGCTGGCGGTGATGAGGTAGGAGCCGAGGCCCAGCAGCGCGAGCGCGCCGAGCAGCGGCCACAGCCAGCGGCCCAGGTGCGGCTCGTCCGGGATGACCTCGACGTGGCGCGGGCGGGCCTGCTCGGCCGGACGCGCGCCCTCGCCGTAGGTGGCCGTGGTGGTGGTGGTGCGCTCGCGCTCGCCGGTCGTCCGCTCGCTGCCGTAGCCGGTGCCGCCGGAGGTCCTCTCGCTCGCGCCACGGCGGCCACCGGCCTGCTCCGTCTGCTGGCCGGTCGGGATCGTGCCGCCCGGAGTCAGCGCCCCGACCATCTTGGGCATTACGTAGGCGATCGCCGACGAGGCAGCCTGGGTGCTGATCCCGAGCCTGCCGGCGATCGCGGCGACAGCGGCCGGGCCTACCATGCGGTCGAGCAGCTGGCTCGACATGGCGGGGGTGTCGCGGCGGCCGAGCCAGGCGGCGAGCTCGGGGCCCAGGCCCGCCTGCTCGAACTTCTTGATGAAGCCGCTGACGCCGCCGGGCGAGCCCATGATCATGTTGAGGACCTCCCGCACCAGAGGGCCCGCGTTCGCGCCGAGCCCGAAGCGGTCGGCCGTATCGGCAATGAGCGTATCGAAGCGTGCCGCCTGTTCGCCGGCCACCTGGTCGGTTGGAGCCATGGTCCACTCGTCTCCGTTCTCCACGCCGCGCGTGGCTCTCCACTCAACTTCCGCGGGGGCCTCGCGGGCGACCGCTACTTCGAGGCTTTGGGCTGACGTCTCGGATTCGGGATCGGTTTGCCGTCGGGCCCGAGGTGCTCGACCTCCATCTGCCGGCACGTGTCGCTGATCGTCTCGACGAGCTTCTTGCCGATTTTCTCGAGGGTGAACCTCCTCGACGACGTGCGCCGTCCTGTTGTCCAGCGCGGGCTCGGCGGTCTCCACCATCTCGATCTGCTTGTCGGCCCAACCGACCTCAGCGAGGAGGCGCAGTTTCTCGTCCTCGCCTCCGGGCTCGGAGGCGGCTCCGGCGCGCAGGTTCCCGTTGCCGTCAGATTTGGTTGCGTCGCTCAAAGCAGCACCGCATGGACATCGGCGAACGTCATTCTGGGCCGACGCCCCCTCACGGGTGTGAGGCCCCACGTCAGGTGTTCAGAGAGAGTGCCGGACGGCGCCGCGGCGCTAAATCCGGTCTAGTCCTGAAAGGGCCGGGAACTTTCCCCTACTGGCACCGATGTGCGGACGCGCTTTTGTCGCCTTCTGGAACAGCACTGATTCGGCGGTCGGGCAGGGTCGACGCAGCGCGCGTGCGAAAGGTGCTTTGCGTGGGGCATGCACATGCGACCTAGTATCGCTGACGCAAGCGCATTGTTAACGTTAGGGAATTGTCACAGAATGGGCCCGTGTTTTTCGACGGGGGATCGCTGGCCCGACGCAGGCTGCGCGGGAGGCGGGGGGAGCGCCAATGGACCTTGGCCCGTTAATCAATCGGGTCTGCGCCGACGGCATTGCTGCGGCCCGAGCCGGCTACGCGCGTCTCGATCAGGCGGACGAGCTCAAGGGGTCCATCGAGGGTTTCGAGCTCTGCTGGGGCATCGAGGGCGGCTACCACCTGCTGGAAGCCCTGCATCAGTCGAATGTGCGCGCCATCGAGTCCCTTGCCGAGGAGGCCGACGACTATCGGCGCTGGAGCTGCCGGTTCGCCAGGATCGAGTGGGTTTGTGATGTGGCCTCGGCGGCGCTGGTGGCGCGCGGCCTTCCCTCCCTGGGGCCGCTCTGGCCCACGGCGCCGGCAATGCTCGAGGCCGCGGGCATTGTGGGGACGAGCCGGGGACGCGTGCGGCGCATCCGCGGCTAGCGCGCTGTCTCCGACTTTCATAGGGTTTGTCATGCCGCGGCTTGTCCCCGGCATCCAGCCAATCGCAAGGGCCTGAGCGAGTGGGCGCTTTGGAATTCCAGCGCGCCGACGCGTCCAGCTCTAGCGCCGCTGGCCGAGGCCCAAGTCGAGCTGAAGCCGTTCTGAGCGACCGCCCGCGTTCCCGCCCGCTCCTGCCGACTTGGCATTGACATCGGTCAAGGAACGAGATGGCGGGACAACGCAAGCAGGTGGCGGTTCAGCGAAGCCGGCGGCACCTGGCGTGCCAGAGGCCTCGGCCTTCTCTCGAGTACAGGACCCGAGCCCATGAACAAGCGTGACCTGCATCGCGCCGAGCCGCGCCACGAGCTGATGAAGTCGCACCTGATAAAGGAGGAGGTGCACGACCCCTACCACGCACGCCGGAAGCACCGCGAGCCCTCGGTCTGCAGCCAATGCGATGCCGTCTACCGACAGGGCAGATGGCAGTGGATGGATAAGAACCCGCAAGGTGCGTCCGACGACCTATGCCCGGCATGCCAGCGCATCAGAGACGACTACCCGGCGGGCGAGCTCACGCTGAGCGGCGGCTTCTTCAGGACGCACCGCGAGGAGATCCTGCGGCTCGTTCGCAACGAGGCTGCGACCGAGACCGCCGAGCATGCGCTCAACCGGATCATGGGGATAGAGGAGCGCCCGAGGGAGGCGGTCGTCACGACAACTGACGTCCACCTGCCGGGCCGCATCGGACATGCGCTGGAGCACGCCTACAAGGGGCAGATGGAGATCCAATTCGACAAGGAGGGGTATTTCGCGCGCGCCAAGTGGCGACGCGAGTAGGGAGTAGGGTGCAATAGGGCGTTAGTCGTACTGCGTCATTAGTTCCGGCGTCGAGTGGTCGTGTGCATGGGCCTGATGCAGCAGGGGCAGCGCGAGAGGAGCGTGAGGAGGCCGACGTTGAGGCGCCGGCGGAGTGTCGCGATCGAGTGCGGGACGTGGCGCTCAGGCCGGAGCGGGGGAGCCTCTGGGTCGGTAACCTTGGGGAAGGGTAGGTTTTTCGATGAGGTATCGGGAGCGAGGCGCCGAGGGGGAAAAAGCGCCCCTTTCGGCGACCAGGAATCCATAAGCGGCAATGCACATGGTCGCGTGATGATGGAACCCTCGCCAGCTTCGCCCTTCGAAATGGCCGAGCCCGACTTCCTGTTTCAGGTCCTGATAATCGCGCTCGATGCGCCATCGCATCATGACGATATCGATCATGCGCGCGAAATCGATGTCCTCGGGCAGCGTGGACAGCCAGAATTTCGCCGGCTCCTTCTCGCCCTTCGGCCACTCGATGATCAGCCACTCCTCGGGGTCCTCGTCGGTGGTGCCCTCGCCGGCGGCGCGCACCCGCACGCGCGCGAAGCGCGAGATGAGCCGCGCGTTGCTGCCGTCACGCCAGGCAATCGTGCGCCAAGCCCGCTTCGACAGGCTGTTGGCGAGATCGGCAGCCGTGATCGGCGCGTCGTCGGCCTTGGCCGTCCGCACCAGCGTTCTGGCCCACACCCCCACCGCATAGGCGAGGCTGAGCGCGGTGAGGCGTCGGCGCAGCGACAAGTCCGACCCGTAGGCGCAATCCATCAGGACAACGCCGCGGGGAATACCGGCCGCGCACGCCCATTCGATCTGCTGAAGCGCGATTTTCGGCTTGGTTTGAAACTGCGATTGCCTCGGGGACGCCGGCTTTCTTGCGGCGCTTTTCGTCGCTCGCCCAGCTCTCGGGAAGATACAGCCGATAGGCGACGGGAAGGCTCGCCGCATGATTGGCAACCGACAGCGAAACGGCAACCTGGCAATTCGCCTGCTTGCCAAGCTCGCCGCAATATTGGTGCGAGACGCCAACCGAGTGCGACCCATGCATTTGGGGAAAGAAGTGTCGTCGATGATCCAGGCCTCGATCGGCCCGTGCCGCTCGATCTGCGGCAGCACCAGCTCGCGCACCTTGCCGAGCACCTTCGCGTCAGACCACTCGCCCTTGGCGAGAAAGTGCAGCAACGACTGATGCTGAGCGCTGGTCGCGTGCGGGGCCGTCGCCGCCGCAATCGGCTCCACGCTCTTCCTTGCGCACGCCAGCAGCAGTCCGGAGCAATAGGCGCGCAGCGGACCAACCCGCGCCGCATGCCCGATCACGCTTGCAAGCTCCCCCAAATACGCCGAAAAACGCTCCGCACTGTCGTCCGATCGTCGCCAGTCCATCGTCGCCTCCCGTGCTGCGAATCAGACGCATCGCTGATTCGCCGCACGAGGCGGGGATGGCAAAGTGAATGATACGATTAGCCCGTATTGCACCGGTCTTGCGTGGATCGAAGGGTAATCGGTGCAATGCGGCTGTCGCCTTATTGCACCCTACGCGGCGTCGCGCGGAGCGAAGGTTGCAAGCTTGCGGCCGCGGTGGGGCTGGCGCAGCTTGGCGAGCGCGGCGGCTTCGATCTGGCGGATACGCTCACGCGTGAGGCCGAAGATCTCGCCCACCTCTGCCAGCGTGTGCTCCGCCGTGCCGCCGATCCCGAAGCGCATGCGCAGGATGCGCTGCTCGCGCTCCGACAGGCTGGACATGGCCTCCGCCAGCGACTGCTTCAGCGCGCTCGCCTCGGCGACGGCGTGCGGATCGACCGCGTCCGGGGCCTCGATCAGGTCGCCCAGCGTCGCGTCGCCGTCCTCGCCGACCGGCGTGTCGAGCGAGACCGGCTCTCTGACGAGCGACATTGCCCTCTCGACCCGGGTCGCGGACATAGCGACCCTCTGCGCGATCTCGTCGGTGTCGGGGATGCGCCCGAGCCTGTGGGAGAGCTTGTGGCGCTCCCGCAGCACCTTCGTCACCTGCTCCGTCATGTGCACGGGGACGCGGATCAGGCGGCCCTGGTCGGCCATCGCCCGCACCATGGACTGGCGGATCCACCACACCGCATAGGTCGAGACCTTCACACCGCGGCGATGGTCGTACTTCTCCACCGCGTGCATCAGGCCCATGTTGCCCTCCTGGATCAGGTCGAGCATGTCGAGCGAGCTCTTGCCGCGGTACCTCTTGGCAATGGCGACGACCAGCGGCAGGTGCGCGCGCACCATCTCCTCGCGCGCGCGCTTTCCCTCGCGCCGGGCCCGGCTCACCTCCCGGACGACGGCTCGCAGCTCCGCAGCGGGCAGGCCGACACGCCGGGTGTAGGCCGAAAGCTCCTCATCGATGCCGGGAGCAGCGGGCCCGCGCTCGATCCTGTCGAGCTGGCGAAGCTCGTGCTCCAGGGCAGCGACCAGGTCGGCGAAGCGGTCGGGATGCAGGCGCAAGAGCCCGATCTCGGCGCCGGCGCGGGCGTGTAGCTCGCTCAGGCGGACGCGGTTGCGCTTGGCAATGGTGCGGCCGCGGGCGAGCGCCGCCATCCGCTTGCCGGTGAGGCACACGATCTCCCCGGCGAGCATGGCGAAGGCGTCGAGCCGCGCCAGCGTGTCCGCCGGCAGCCCTGCGTCCGGGCTCTCCCGGCCGGCATCGGCGGCGAGTTGCTCCTCGTCCTCGGTCTCGGGGTTCTGCGCGGGCTCCGCCATGGCGCCGCCACCCGCGGAGAGATCGATCAGGTCGCGCACCGGCCGGCTGCCTTGGCGCACCTCGCCCACCCACAGACCGACCCGGTCGATCAGCAAGGGGACTTGGGCGAGGCCCTCGAGCATGGTGCGATGCTGCCCCTCAATGCGCTGCGCCAGCGCCACCTCGCTCGCGCGCGAGAGCAGCTCCACATCACCCATCTCGCGGAAATAGAGAGAGATGAGGTCGCGCGAAGGGGTGGTGTCCCCGTAGGAGGCGGGGGTGCTGGCTCTGGCGCGGGGTGAGGCGGTCTTAGCCGCTGCACCGTTCGCAGGCACGACGGCGCGCGCCTCGAAGCCGTCGGCAGCCACGTCGGCGGCATCGGCCTCGGAGGCGGCATCGGCCTCGGACTCGAGCGGGAGGGGGTCGGCTTCGATCTCCGGGCGCTCGATGACGGCGCTATCGCGATCGCCTTGCAGCCAGTTCCTGGACACGGCCATATCGTCTCTGTTGATCCTTGGGTGCTCGGCCGCACCCGTAGCGTTGGTTGTCATAAAGCAGCCGGCAAGGCCTGTCCCTGGGCTGATGGCCTCGGGGTGGTGCCGGCTGACAGCTTTGGGATGCCGTGGAAGCGTTGCCCTGCAACTATGCCTCCGCCCGCCTGAGATGGGGGGGCGGGAGCGAAAATCAAGCGGTTTTTGAGGTGCGGGGTGCAGATCCGGGCGGGGTGTGGCGGCATGTCAACCCTCAGCCCGGCCGCCACTGCACCTCGAGCGTCACCGCATCCTCGAGTTTACCGGGCGTTAACGATGTCACCCGCGCTGCGTAGAGGCGGCGTCCCGCCGGGGTTGTATGACAGCCGGGACCGGCAGGGCTCGATCGCAATGGATCGGGAGCCGCGGGCCCTTTGCTGCGTTGACTGAAATCAAGTCACCGGCCTCCAGCGTCGCTACGCGATCGTTTGGAGCGCAAGGAGGTCGGCCATGAAGGCGCGTCTAGGCCTGAGAGCCCCGTGAAATCCCATGGAATACAAGGACTACTACAAGGCCCTGGGGCTCGAGCGCAGCGCCACGCAGGACGAGATCAAGACCGAGTTCCGCAAGCTCGCGCGCAAGTTCCATCCCAACGTCAACAGGGAGCCGGGTGCCGAGTCCCGCTTCAAGGAAGTGAGCGAGGCCTATGAGGTGCTGGGCGACGCCGGGAAGCGCGCCGCCTATGACCAACTCGGCAGGGAATGGCAGGCGGGCCAGGAGTTCAGGCAACCGGCCGGCTGGGCGGAAGGGTACGAGTTCTCGGGCAGGTCGTCCGAGCGCGGCAGCGGGTTCAGCGACTTCTTCGAGCAGCTGTTCGGCGGCCTCAATCGGCAGCGCGAGCGTGGCGAGGCCCCGTTCCGCGGCGAGGCCCACCTCCGCGCCCGCGGCGAGGACCACTACGCCCGCATCCAGGTCGACTTGCGCGATGCGTTCACGGGCGCAACCCGGCCGATCTCGCTGCATGCCCCGGCGGTCGATGACACCGGCCATGTCGTGCTGCGCGACCGGGTGCTCAACGTGCAGATCCCAAAGGGAGTCACGGAAGGGCAGCACATCCGGCTCATAGGACAGGGCGCTCCGGGCATCGGTGGCGGGCCGGCCGGCGATCTCTATCTGGAGATCGCCTTCAAGCCGGACCAGCTCTACCGCAGCGACGGCCACGACCTCTATATGGACCTGCCGGTGGCCCCCTGGGAGGCGGCGCTGGGCTCCAGCGTGCGCATGCCGACGCCCGAAGGGCCCATCATGCTGAGGATCCCGCCGGGCTCCGCCCAGGGGCGTCAGCTGCGCGTCAGGGGCCGCGGCATCCCCGGCGCCGAACCTGGGGACTTGTACGCCGTCCTCAAGATTGTCCTGCCGCCCGCCGATACCGACGCGGCCAGGAAGGTCTACGAAGGGATGGCGCTCGAGCTTCCCTTCGATCCGCGTGCAGGGCTTGGAGCGTAGGGCCATGACCGAGCAGGGTTCAGCGGGCGTCGCGTCCGAGGTCGTCGACCAGGGCATACTCCTCACGTTCCACGAGGTCTGCATCACGTGCAACGTCAACCCCGACTGGGTCGCCGGACTGGTGGAGCAGGGTGCCATCGAGGCCGTCGGCCCGACGCAGGCGGAGTGGCGGTTCACGACGGTGAGCCTGCTCCGCGTCGCCAAGGCCAGGCGGCTCGAGCGCGACCTCGACCTCAACCTGCCCGGTATCGCCCTCGCCCTCGACCTGCTCGACCGGCTCGACGCCATGCACGCCCGCCTGACGTCGCTGCAGGAGCGCGGGGGCTCCGGCGGCTGAGGGCACGGCACCGCCCCAAGCCTGCACATGTTGTGCTACGGGGGTTGCGGCGACAGCGGTGATTCGCAGGTCGTGCTTCCGCGACCTGGAGCGTCCGCAAGGAGCAGCGGCGATGTCCCGGCACACTGGCGTTCGGCACGCCAAGAGAGACGACCGGACCAGAGGCGGCCGGGCCAGCGAGGGTGCTGCGGCTCCCGAAGGCCGGCCCACAGGCCTCGTCGATGCGTGCCGGCAGACGGCGCGGCGGAGGTTCGCCATCGAGCGATTGCGGCCCGAGCAGGAGACGGCAATGCGCGCCGTGCTCGAGGGGCGCGACACGCTGGTGGCGCTGCCGACCGGCTTCGGCAAGTCGCTGATCTATCAGGTGCCGGCGCTGATCCTCGAGCGGCCGACGGTCGTGGTCTCGCCGCTCATCGCGCTGATGGCGGACCAGGAGCGCGCACTGAAGAGCCGCGGGGTGCCCGTCATTGTGCTGCACAGCCGGTTGCGCCAGGCCGAGCGCCGGGCGGCGCTCGAGAGGCTCGAGGCCGGCGGCCGCCTCGTCGTTCTCACCACGCCCGAGACACTGGAGGCGCCCGCCACCGCGGAGTTGGTCCGGCACGCCCGGCCGGCGCTCCTGTGTGTGGACGAAGCCCACTGCATCTCGGAGTGGGGGCACGACTTCCGGCCCTCCTACCTGCGCCTCGGCGACGCCCGCGCGCGGCTGGGCAATCCGCCGGCGCTCGCGCTCACGGCCACCGCGACACCGCGCGTGCGCGGCGACATCGCCGAGCGCCTGCGCCTCAGCAATCCGCTCGTCCTGGTCGCGCCCGCCCACCGCCCGAACCTGCGCCTGTCGGTAGAGATCGTGCCCGGAGGGGAGAAGGCGCGCGCCGCGGGCAAGCGTATCCGCGGGCTGCGGCGGCCGGGGATCATCTACTGCGCCACCACCACCGCAGTCGACCAGCTTGCGGGCGCGCTGGAGAAGGCGCGCATCCCCGTCACGCGCTATCACGGCAAGATGGGTGCCGCCGATCGGGAGGCGGCGCAGCGCCGGTACATGAAGCCCTCGAAGCGGCTGATCATGGTGGCGACCACCGCCTTCGGCATGGGCATCGACAAGGCCAACATTCGCTACATCGTGCATTACCAGGCCCCCGGCTCGCTGGAGCAGTACGTCCAGGAGATCGGGCGCGCCGGGCGCGACGGCGACCCTGCGCAGTGCATCCTGCTGTTCGATGCGGCCGACCTGGAGATCCAGGAGCGGCTTTCTGCGCTCAGCCGTCCCGCCGTCCGGCATCTGGAGCGGCTGGAGAGCGCGCTCACTGCCTGGGCGGCCGAGGACAAGACCCCGACGGTCGCCGCGCTCGCCTTTTCGGCCGGCGTACCGCAGCGGATTGCGGAGGCGCTGCTGTCGGACCTCGAGGAGGCCGGCCTCGTCGAGCGCGACGAGGAGGGCCGCATCGGCATTGCGGTGGCAATAGAGGCGTTCCAGGCCGGCGCGCGCGATCTCGTGGGCAAGCTCAAGACGTTCCGCTGGGAGGGTGAGCGCCGGCTCGGGGCGGTCGCCGAGTATGCCCGGTCGGAGGAGTGCCGCAGCCTGTTCCTGCGGCGCTACTTCGGCGAGGAGAACCCGCCGCGCTGCGGGACCTGCGACCGCTGCCGCGCCGCCGGCCTTGCCGAGCCCGCGCCCCAGACGCGCCGACCGCAGCCGCAGCGGAGACCCTCCGGCAGGGCGAGGCGGCGGCCGAGGAAGCCTGCACGCGCCCCTGCGTGACACGACCGACCTGGCCGCAAGGCCCGGCTGCGACGCCGCCCCTTGTCAGCGCAAGCTACGGCGGCGTTGAATGCTGCTTCGACGATGCAAGCCAGGGACGAGGGAGCCTCCGCATGACGCAGCCGGCCTCGAAGGGATCGCGCGGTGGCGCCATCGCGCGCGCGCAGGCCTATATCGACAAGGGCGAGTTCGAGGCGGAGCTCGCCCGCCGCGTCGCCGTCCGGACCGAGAGCCAGCGGTTCCCCGACCCGGCCGCGCTCGCCGAGTGCCTGCGCTATCTCGAGAGCGAGATGGGGCCGGCATTCGTCGCCATGGGGTTCACGTGCAAGGTCTACGAGAACCCGGTCGAGGGCCAGGGCCCGGTGCTGCTCGCCATCCGCATCGAGGACCCGAGACTGCCGACGGTGCTGGGCTACGGCCACGGCGACGTGGTGCGCGGGCTCGAGGACCAGTGGACCAAGGGCAAGGGCCCGTGGGAGATCGCGCGCGTGGGCGAGCGCATCTACGGCCGCGGCACCGCCGACAACAAGGGCCAGCACACCATCAACATGGCCGCGCTCAGCGCCGTCCTGGCCGAGCGCGGCGGCAGGCTCGGCTTCAACGCCAAGTTCATGATCGAGATGGGCGAGGAGGCGGGGTCCAAGGGCTTGAAGGAGCTGGTGCGGCTGCACACAGCCGACTTCGCCGCCGATGTCCTGATTGCCTCGGACGGTCCCCGCGTCACCCAGGACCGGCCGACACTCAGCCTGGGCTGCCGCGGCACCATCAACTTCGACCTCGAGGTCGATCTGCGCGAGGGCGGGCACCACTCCGGCAACTGGGGCGGCCTGCTCGCCAACCCCGGCTTCATCCTGGCGCACGCGCTCGCCTCCATTGTCGGGCCCAGGGGCGAGCTGCTGATCGAGGACCTCGTGGCGCCGCCGATGTCGCCCTCCGTCAAGGAGGCGCTCGCCGACATCGAGATCGACGGCGGCGATCAGGGCCCCAGTGTGGACGAATGGTGGGGCGAGCCAGGCCTGACGCCGGCCGAGCGGGTCTACGGCGCCAACACCTTCAATATTCTCGCCTACTGGTGCGGCACGCCCGGCCGTCCCGTCAACGCCATCCCGCCCAAGGCCGTCGCCAACTGCCAGCTGCGCTTCGTTGCCGGCACCAGGGTGGGCGATATCATCCCGGCGGTGGAGCGACACCTCGCGGCCAAAGGTCACCACCTCGTCAAGGTGCTGCCGCCGCCCTCGGTCAACGACGGTACGTTCGGGGCGACCCGGACCGAGGCCGACCATCCCTGGACGCAGCTGGTCCGGGGCTCGCTGCAGCGCTCCTCCAATGCCAAGCCCGCGATCATTCCCTCCATGGGCGGCTCGATCTGCAACGACATCTTCACCGACGACCTCGGCATGCCCGCGATCTGGCTGCCGCACTCCTACGCCGCCTGCTCCCAGCACTGGACCGACGAGCACATCCTGGTGCCCCTGTCGCGCAGCGCGCTCGAATTGATGGCGGGCCTCTACTGGGACCTGGGCGAAGGCGGCACGCCGCTGCGGACGTAGGCGTAGGGTGCAATAGGGCGTCAGCCCGTATTGCACCGATCTTTTGCGGGGTCAAAGGGCGCATATCGGTGCAATGCGGCTAACGCCTTATTGCACCCTAACGTTGCTGGCGGGGTGGCCGCGACCACCACCGGTGGCCGCCGAGCTCCAAAGCGCGGAATGAAGCTCCAGCCGACCTCCTCAGTGCCGGGGAAAGATGCTCAGCGCCTCCTTGGTCAGCTGCCAGGCCTGATGCAGCTTGGCGGCGCGCGACTCGTGATCCGCCTTGATGTCTGCGATCTGCCGTTCAAGGCGGGCCTTGGCTTCACCCGTCGATTTGGACGCCTGGTCCTTCAATGCTTGGATTTTTGTGTCGATGGTCTTGTTGATGGTCTCGACGCGGGCCTTCGCGCGCCCTTCGGCGGCTTTCAGCGCAGCCTGCGTGCGGGCGATTGCCGCGTTGAGCTTGTCCTTGGCGGCACCCTTGGCTTGCGCCAGCTCCTGCTTCATCTGGTCCAGCTCCTGCTGAAGCGCCGCCGCATCGCGCTCGTCCTGGAAGTCGACCACATCACGCCGCGACCGGCGATAGACCGTACCGCCGAGCTTATCCATGTGGTCGTCGAGCGGGGTAATCCACTGCTCCTCGATTTCAGCAACGACCGCAGCCCTGCCAGGCGTAAGTCTCTTCGAGACCTCGACGACAAAGTCGGCGCCGACGCCGAGGTTCGCCAAGTCGAAAGCGGACCCGCCGAGGCTTCCTGCAATCATTCCCGCAGCTGCCCCGACGGGACCACCCAGCAGTCCGATCAAGGTGCCCGTAACTCCGCCGAGGACGGTCTCGACAGGACCGATGCTGGCGGATCGCCGCAGCGCCACCGCTCCGCTCGGATCCTTCGCGATCACGGCATCGGAGGAGACCGTGAGACTTCCTTCCCGATGCAGCTCGGAAAGAGCGCGCACGCCCTCGTAGGCCTTCGCCTCGGTGTCGAACACAACGACCACCATCTTGTCCATGATTCGCTCCCTATGCTTGGCTGTGCTTGGCGCAGGAAACCGCGCTGGACATTGCAATGGGCGATCTCAGGCGCTGCGCGTCTGCCGTCCTGCATTGGACACTACGAACAGTGTCGCCGCGGACGAAATAGCAGAAACCCTAAAAGGGAAAGCGCGACACCCGCTGATGCAGTCTTTCCGACCTGGACGGGCGATCGGCACGCCGGTGCGGATGTAGGGTGGGTTAGGCCCGGAGGGCCGTAACCCACCATGTCGGAGCCTGCCAGCGGTGGGTTACGCCGCTTCGCGGCTAACCCACCCTACGGGCCCTCTGCCGCCCGCGCCAATCCAGTTCGGCGGCAGGGCGCCGCGGAAGCGGGCAATGCGGCGCGGCCATCCGGATCAGGCTTGACGCCGGCTGCATCGGTCATGCTCAATACCCGCGGGCGAGCGACCCCAACCAAAGCTGTCGTCCGCACGAGGGAAATCAGATGTCTGAAACGCCTCATGGCGGCGGCTGCCGCTGCCGCGCTCGTCAGGCCGTCGCGGCCGGCCCGGCGCTCGCCGGCAAGAAGGACGACACGATCCGCTTCGCCTACGACCAGGTGATCGAGAACGTCGATCCCTACTTCAACAACGTGCGCCTCGGCGTCATCCTCGGCGCCAACGTCTGGGACACGCTGGTCTACCGCGATCCCGAGACCAACGCATACAAGCCGCAGCTCGCCACCGCCTGGAAGTGGATCGACGACAAGACGCTGGAGTTCGAGCTGCGCAAGGGCGTCAAGTTCCACAACGGCGAGGACTTCGACGCCGACGACGTGGTGTTTACGCTCAGCTTCGCGTCCGACCCGGCCAACAAGTCGACGCAGCAGACCAACATCAGCTGGATCGCCAAGGTGGAGAAGCTCGACCAGTACAAGGTGCGCATCCACACCAAGCAGGTATTCCCGGCCGCCCTCGAGTACCTGGCCGGCCCGCTCGTCATCCATCCCAACGAGTACTACGCCAAGGTCGGCCCCAAGGGCATGAATGAGAAGCCGGTCGGCTCCGGCCCCTACCGCATCACCGAGCACATCATCGGCAAGACCATCCGGCTCGAGAGAATCCCGGCCCATGGCAGGGCTCCAACAAGGGCGTGCCGAAGATCGACAAGGTCGAAATCCGCATGATCCCGGATCGCCAGACCCAGGTCGCAGAGGTGCTTGCGGGCGGCATGGACCTCATCATGAACGTCGCCTACGACCAGGCGCAGCAGCTCAAGGCCGCGCCACAAGTCGCCGTCCAGTCCGGCGGCACCATGCGCATCGTGTTCCTCCTCTTCAACGCCGGCGAGAATGCCCCGGGCAAGGAGCTGCAAAATCTGAAGGTGCGCCAGGCCATCGCCCACGCCATCGACAAGAAGACCATGGCCAAGACGCTGGTCGGCGAGGACGCGCCGGTGCTCGATGCCATCTGCTTCCCGACCCAGGTCGGCTGCGATACCGGCGAGGCCAAGAAGTACGAGTACGACCCGGCCAAGGCCAAGAAGCTGCTCGCCGAGGCCGGTTTTGCAGACGGCGTCACGATCGCGCTATTCGCCTACCGCGAGCGGCCGCAGACCGAGGCCATGATCAACTACCTGCGCGCGGTCGGCATCAAGGCCGAGCTCAAGTACATGCAGTACGCAGCCATGCGCGACCAGCATCGCGCAAACAAGGCCGGCATGACGCACCAGACTTGGGGCTCCTACAACATCAACGACGTGTCGGCCTCCACCTCGGCCTACTTCAAGGGCGTCGACGACGACATGACGCGGGACCCCGAGGTGATCGCCCTCCTCACCAAGGGCGATACCAACATCGATGCCAAGGTGCGCCAGGATGCCTACCGCCTGGCCCACAAGCTGATCACCGAGCGCGCCTACGCGGTGCCGCTCTACGCGCTGGTCACCTGGTACGTGCAGAGCAAGGACCTGGCGTTCAGGCCCTTCCCGGACGAGCTGCCGCGCTTCTACGAGATGTCTTGGAAGTGACGGGTTCGAGGGTCGGACCTGCGGGTCCGACCACGAACCCGTCATCCCGGAAGCCGAGCCGCAGGCGAGGCTATCCGGGATCTCGTGAGGCGAGTCCCGACGTTTATCTCACGAGGTCCCGGATCGAAGCGCTGCTCGCCTGTGGCTCACATCGCTTCGTCCGGGATGACGGGTGGAGGGTCTGATGCTGGCCTACACCCTCAAGCGTCTCGGCCTCGCCGTTCTGGTGGCGCTGTTCGTCTCGGCTGTCGCCTTCGCGCTGCTGAGGCTCTCGGGCGACCCGGCGCTCGCCATTGCGGGCGAGGGCGCGCGCGAGGCCGACATCGAGCTTGTCCGCAAGACCTACGGCCTCGACCGGCCGCTGGCGGTCCAGTACCTCGACTGGCTCTGGACCATGATCAGGGGCGATCTCGGCCAGTCGCTCTATTTCAAGACCGACGTGTGGGGCCTCGTCGCCGGCAAGCTGCCGGTGACCTTCATGATCGGCGGGCTCGCCATCCTGTTCGCGCTGGCGCTCTCGATCCCGCTCGGCGTACTGGCCGCGGTGTTCGCCGGCACCTGGCTCGACCGTGCCGCCCTCGTTGTCGCCGTCGTCGGGCAGGCACTGCCGACGTTCTTCTTCGCGCTCGTCCTGATGATGGTGTTCTCCATTAATCTGAGGTGGCTGCCGGTCTCGGGCAGCGACACCTGGGCGCACTTCGTGATGCCGACCATCGCTCTCGGCTACTACGTCACCCCGCCGATCATGCGCCTGGTGCGCGCCGGCATGATCGAGGTGCTCGGCTCCGACTACATCCGCACGGCGCGCGCCAAGGGGCTCTCGGGGACGAGCGTCGTCTTCAAGCACGGTCTGCGCAACGCTGTCGTGCCTGTCGTCGCGCTCTCGGCCGTGCAGCTCGGCTATCTGCTCGGCGGCTCGATCGTGATCGAGACCGTGTTCGCGCTCGATGGACTACGGCCTCGGCCAGCGAAACGTCGTCGAGGACGTGGAGGTGCCCCAACCATTTGTTCACAGCGGTTAAGCGGATCACTCGGTTTGGCTTAGGTTCCCATCTCCTCCTCGGCGCGAAGGAGGCCTGCGAGGTAGCGCCGTGCCCGTACGCGAGCGTCAGTATTCTCGCCCAGGAGCAGGTCGAGTACCTCGTAGGCCACCTGCCTCACCGTGTCGTCGATGGCGGCTGTTATCACGTTGGCCAAGTTCGCCGCTACCAAACTCGATCTCCATCACTTGCTTACCGTCTTCGGCGGGCTGCAAGGCGACGCTCAGGTAGCGCTCCGACGCCCGCGCGCCGAACTCGGCGATTTCCCACCCTTGTGCGTCGTGGTAGCGGACGACTTCGGTGAGGCCCGCGCGCCGCAAGGTAGCCTCAAGAGATTGGAGAAAGAGGTCCGCCGCCGCAGCGCTAAGTCGCAGAGTGCGCTGCTCTGTCGCCGCACTCACTGCCGACGGAATGGCTGACTACCGGCTTGAAGCTGGCCGCCAGCAGCGTCGAGCCGAGGATCGTCGTCAGAACAACGAGGAGGATGGCGATGCCGAATATCTCCCCGCCGATCGCGCCGCTCGCTAATCCCACGCAGGGCAACGATGAGCGCAACCTCGCCGCGGGGCAGCATGCCGGCAACGACGCGAAGCGTAGCCGGCCGCGGAACCGCCCAGGAGCGCGGGAACGCCACACCCGAGCGCTTTCCAAGAACGGCTGCGAGGAAGAGGGCGATGCCTAGCCCGACTGTTACGGCCATCTGCGGGACGTTGACTAGAGCTCCTGTTACTACGAAGAAAACGGGCACGAGTACGTGGCGGAGCACCGCGAGCGTCCGCCCCAGCGGGCGGGCAAAAGTCGTCTGTGACAGGGCCAACCCGATCGCGTATGCGCCAGAATCAGCGCCAAGCCCGCCTGCTCAATGACGTAAGCCGCGATCAGTGCGCTTCCTAGAGCTAAGCCTGCGGTTGCTCCTTCGGTCCGTAGGCGGAGCGGCAGGCGTGGGAGCTGGCGGGCGACGAGAAGCGCAACGAGAGTGAGTAGCGCAAGTGACGCAAGCGCCCGGGCGCCGACGAGGGCCGTGCTTTCAACGGTGAAGCTGTGGCCCGCGGCCAGGCTTGCAGCGACGCCTAGGAGGATGATTCCGAGAATGTCGTCCACGACGGCTCCTCCCAGGATCGTCACCCCCTCCGGTGTGTCGAGCTGTTTAGATCCGCGAGGACGCGGGCGCTGATGCCGATCGAGGTCGTCGCGGCGATTGCCCCGAGGAATAGCGCGGTTGTATCACCGAGGCCGTCGGCCAATCCGAACACCACAGCCACCGTGGCCCCAAGAACGAAAGACAGAAGGTTGCCCCCGATGGCAACGAGTGTCGCGGCGTGCCCATAGCGCACGAACTGCAGCAGATCGGTATCGAGCCCCACGAGAAACAGCAACGTCACTGCTGCTACCTGAGCCAGGCTGTAGAGCTCGTTAGAGACGGGAGCGGCACCGGAAGCGCCAGCGAAAAGCGGCTGGCCGATCAGAGGTAATGGCAATCCGCCCAGTGCGAAGGGGCCAATGACCACGCCAGCCAGGAGCTCCCCCAGGACGGGGGGCTGGCCGAGCCGCTCAGCTACCTCCGCCCCCATCTTGGCGGCGATCAGGATGGCCCCCAGCTGCAGCACGAGGCGTGCGACGCTGTGACCTAGCTCCGGCTGGTCCACCCAAAAACCCGCTTACATGTGGGCTGCGAGCAACAGAACACAAAAAAGGAGACGGCCGATCCGTCTCCTCCATAGCCACAGGATAACGGGCGTGGCACCCCGGGCGCGCTAACATGAACGCCGGGCAGAAGCCTAGCACACGTTGCCAGCCTGTGCCAGACCAGGCTCGATATTTGACGCCTTACGCCTGCCCCTTGACACCTACCAACTCACTGCGCTAATAAGCACAATCGTCTTGTCGCGCCAGGCCGCTCGCTGATCAAGGAGTGTCAGTATGACCCGTACACAGTTGTCATCTCGTCTGTCCCTTATGGCCATCGGGATATTCATAGCTTCTGGCTGCGCTCCAAGAGCGGCGACGCCTGCCCCTCCGGTGCGCAACCCGCGGCCGCGGTGGCCGCTGCCCCCGCACGGCCCATCGAGTTCGTCATCAGCACCGAGCCGGGAGGCGGTTCGGATATTTACGCGCGCTTTATCCAGGGGGTCATTGAGAAGAATAATCTGTTTTCTCCCCAACCCGTACTTCCGATCAACAAGCCGGGGGGAGCCGGGGCCGTCGCCTTCCAGTACACGTTTGAGAAGCGCGCTGACATGCACTACATCATGATTACGCTCAATAGCTTCTTCACCACATTAATCGCGCAGCGGGATTCGCTTCCGTACACGTATGAGGATTTCACGCCGATAGCCAACCTCGCGCTTAGACCCGTTCTTCTTGTGGGTGAACGAAGAGAGCTACCTGGCGGACTGCCCAAGACTTCGTCTCCGCGGCTCGCGCCGAGGTCCATTACCGCTGCCGGGACTGGCTCTAAGCAAGAAGACGAGGTGTTGTTCAATGTGATCCAGCAGAGGGCAGGCACGCAGCCTTTTCGTTATGTACCGCAAGCTGGCGGTGGAGCGGTGGCTGCGGCTTTGGCAGGCAATCAAGTACAGGTGACCGTGAACAACCCCAGCGAGGGCCTATCCTTTTTCCAGGCTTCGCCTCGCCGGTTGCGTCCAATCTGCACATTCGCGAGCACGAGCCCGGCGTCCGGCCCATATCAGGGCCTTGCCACATGTAAGTCCCAGGGCCTGGATATCGGTCAGGATTACTTCATCATGCGCTCAGTTATGGGCCCTCCGAGCCTCAGACCTGAGCAGGTGAAGTTCCACGTTGATGTGATGAAGCAAGTGTTTGACTCGGCCGATTGGCGGGAATTCGCTGAAACCAACGTCCTCGACCTCAAATTCCTCTCGGGAGACGAGTTCAAGAAACTGCTGGACGACTACCATCAGCTTCATCTGGAGGCAATCAGGCAGGCGGGCTGGCTCTAAGCCGCGCATGCGACTAGCGGAGCGCCTCACAGCCGTCGCGATCATGCTAATCGCCGCGATCGCGATGGTCGATTCGTTCAGGCGTCCGGCTGGACCAGTTCCGGGCCTGACGCCTGCTTTCTACCCGTTCTGGAGTGCCGCCGCGATGGAGATCGCCGGTGCAGTCGCGCTGGCGCGGTCGCACACAGTTCCAGCCGACGCCCCGGTCTTCGCCTCGCGAGAAGGAGCGCTAGCCGTGCTCCAGCTGGTGGTGCCGATGGTCGTGGTCGTCTCGCTCCTCCCCTGGCTTGGGTTTTATATCGTCAGCGGCCTCTACATGGCGTTCTTCGCACGCTGGCTGGGCCGATACCCCTGGATCAGCGTCCTCGCTTTGGGTGTAGTGGTGCCGGTGGCCCTCTATCTGACGTTCGAGCGTGGCTTCAAGGTACCTCTCCCCCAAGAGCGTGCTGTACCTGGACGGAACCCTGCCGTTCTAAGGCGACCGAGCTAGGAGAAGGAGCGCATGGAGGCGTTAGCCAGCCTCGGCCAAGGATTCCAGGTCGCCTTGCAGCCGTTCAATATCGCCATGCTCTTCGTGGGGGTTGCACTGGGTTTGGTGATCGGCATGCTTCCGGGCCTGGGCGGCACCAGCGGCGTGGCCATCCTCCTACCGGTCACTGTCTACATCGCCGCCGCTTCGCCCACGTCTGCGATTATCTTCCTGGGCCGGGATCTACTGGGGCGCTCTATTCGGCGGGCTGGTAAACTCAATCCTTTTCAACATTCCGGGCGAGCCGTGGGCCGTGGCCTGTGCTTCGATGGGTTCCCGTTGGCGCGGCACCTGGGCCTTCTTGCACTGGCTCTGTCGTGTTCGTTTTTGGCCTCTTTCGTCGGCGCCCTTATCGCGACGGTGCTCTTTACGTTCTTCCGCCACTCCCCTGGCGGAGATTGCGCTCAGGTTTTTGGCCCTCCCGAGCTATTCGCCGTGTTCTTGCTGGCTTTCGCGGCTCTCGCGGGTCTCGAGAGCAGTTCAGTGAACAAGTCGGTCGCGATGATCGGCTTCGGCTTACTTCTCGCCGCCATTGGCTTCGACACGGTCACAGGCACACCAAGCCTCACCTTCGGCCAGATCAGCCTGCTTCCAGGCATCGGGTTCGTGCCCGTAACGATCGGCCTCTACGGGATCGGGGAGCTGCTGGCCTCCGCAGAGGAACGGGGAGCCCTGTCCTTCGAAAGAGTCGCCGTGAGAATGGAGGTTGAAGGACGTGCTCGCGGCAGCAAACGCTATTCGACAGCGAGTGTGGACGGTTATCAGCGCAAGCCTCATCGGGTTCTGGATCGGGGTGTTGCCCGGCACGGGCGCGACGCCAGCCTCGTTCCTCTCCTACGGAATCGCTCGCCAGTACTCGCGGAACAAGGAGAACTTCGGGAAAGGCGAGATCTCCGGCATCGTGGCTCCGCAGGCCGCAGCCGATGCCGCCGGGGTTGGCTCCCTGCTCCCAATGGTCGCGCTGGGTGTGCCAGGCTCCCCCACAGCCGCCGTCATGATGGCGGGCCTGTTCATCTGGGGACTTACGCCCGGGCCACAACTCTTCATCACGCATCCTGACTTCGTTTGGGGCCTGATCGCAAGCATCTATCTGGGGCAGTTGCTCACAGTGATCATCTGCCTGGTCGGCGTCCCAGTGCTCGCATCGATCATGCGAGTCCCGTATCCCATCATCACGCCCTTCATCATCATCATTTCGATACTCGGCTCCTATTCCATCCAGAACTCCATGACAGACGTCTGGATCACTCTGATCTTCGGCATCATCGGCTTCTGGCTTCGGAAGATGAAGTCCCATTGGCTCCCCTGGTCGTCGCGCTGGTGCTGGGAGACTCAGCAGAGAAAGCGCTGCGACAGAGCTTGATCATGTCGGATGCGGCTCTGTCGATTTTCTTCACCCGCCCGATAACGGCCGCGCTCATGGCCATCGCAGTCTTCTTTCTTCTCGCGCCGCTTATTCAGACGATGTTCAACCGGGTTCGCGGTTCTGAAGCACGGGCGGCCACCCCCCCATAGCGGGGGATGCTCGGTCGTTTTTGCCGCGCTCGCTTTCCCGATGGTAGGATGTGCGCACATTTCCTTGTAACGATGTCAAGAATTCCTTCCCGCGAAGCAGACCCTGAGGTGCAG
>CAVWWJ010000034.1:0-62305 GCA_963758625.1 uncultured Alphaproteobacteria bacterium
GCGTCCTCGCTCTTCACCTGGCGGAGGTGATCTGTCATCCCGGTCGGACCCCGGATCAAGTCCGGGGCAGCGGGACGCGAGCAGCGCTACGAACCGTGACCTCGGAGGCGGGGCTCGACTCGTTCAAGGAGGTCCCGGATAGTTTCGCCCCGGATCAGGTCCGGGGCTCAACTTCCGGGATGACGGTCGGCCCTATTTGCGGAACAGGCCGAGGATGCCGCCCTTCTTCTGCTTCTCGGCAGCGAGCACCTCGGGAGGCGGGGCGCCGTAGGGCCCGGTCGGCTGGCCGTCGGCGGACTTGGTGATCTGGCCGGGGTCGGCGCCGACGCGGCCGGCGCGCCTGTCTGCCTCGCTCTCGCGCGCGAGGTGGAAATCGAAATGGCAGCTCGGCACACCCGGGATCGGCGAGGCGGGGTCGTTGTTCTGCACCTCGACCACCAGATCACCGGAGGCACCGAATACAACGTCGTCCTCCAGGTGCTCATCGCCGGCGAGGTAGAGCGCGGTGACGGCTCGCGATAGCCGGGCGCGCTGATCAGGAAGTGGATGTGCGCAGGGCGCTTGCCGTGCCGCTTCTGGGCAATGACCATGGCGCCGACGGGACCATCGAGCGGGATGTAGTAGCCGAGCGGACGCACCGTGCGGATGAGGAAATTGCCGTCCGCGTTGGTGCGGAAGATACCGCGGCAGTCGATCACCTCGATGCCCTTCTGGATATCGTACGCGCCGTCCGCAGCCGTCTGCCAGACTGTCACCATAGCGTTCGGCAGGGGCTCGCCGTGGGCGTTGGTGACGCGGCCGTAGAGCACCAGCTCCTTGCCGTCGGTGTTGCCGGAGATCTGGGCGCCGTACTCGAAGGTCGGCGTGCTCTCGCGGAAGAAGGGGCCGAGCAGGCTGGCGCCGGTCGCCTCCTCCATCTTGGTCTTGTCGTGCATGATGTTGACCAACGCCGAGAGACCCACGGTGTCCGACAACAGGATGAACTCCTGGCGTGCCGGCGTGCACATCTGGCCGACCTTGGTCATGAACTCGATGCCCATCATCCATTCCGCGGGCGTCAGCTTCACGTCGCGCGCGAAGGCGTGGAGATGGCGCACTGCGCTTTCCATGATCTCCTTCATGCGCGGGTCGGGCGTGGTGGACATCTGGTCCAGCACGGCGTCGGTGATGTTCTCGGGCGTGTATTCCCGCATCGGCGTTTCTCCCCTGGGTGCCGGCCTCGATGAGCGGCGCAACGTACAAAGGCTCGCGCGGGATTGTGCGCGCGGGTCTTGCGATCTTCAATAGCCAATCCAGTAGCAAACCCGGCGTTCCAAGCCCCGACAGCACGCCGCTTCCTCGACATCGAGTGGGTAGTGTCCCCAGGTAAAGCAGCTCAAGGGACTTGGGCTTCGGGCCACTAGGGAGTCTGCCGGTCCGATCGCCACGATTCTGCCTGCTTGTGCGCGGCCGGCTCTGCTCCCACCTCGTCCGGAGACAAGCCAGAACCGCAAAGAGGGCGCCGTCATGTCCAGAATAGCCGTCATCGTCGGCAGCATTCGCCGCAACTCCATCAACCGCAAGCTCGCCGACGCGCTGGCGCAGCTGGCCAAGCCGAAGGATGAGTACACTTACTCGAGAATCGACGACCTGCCGCTGTTCAGCCAGGACCTGGAGCCAAGTCCGCCGGCGTCGGTCACGCGGCTCAAGGGCGAGATCGAGGCGGCGGACGGGGTGCTGATCGTCACGCCCGAGTACAACCGCTCGATCCCTGGCGTGCTCAAGAACGCCATCGACTGGGCGTCGCGGCCTTACGGCAAGAACTCGTTCGACGGCAAGCCAACCGCCGCTATCGGCACCTCGATGGGCTCCGTCGGCACGGCAGCGGCGCAGCAGCACCTGCGCAGCATTCTCGGGTACCTGAACGTGATCCTGATGGGCCAGCCCGAAGGCTACATTGCCTTCAAGCAGGGGCTCATCGACGCCGACGCCAAGATCACCGACGAGGGCACCCGCAAGTTCCTGCAGGGCTACGTCGACGCCTTCTCGGCCTGGGTCGAGCGGCTGCGCACGAAGTGAGACTGCAGTGGGTCGCTATCGCACGCCGCTGTCGAAGGTCAACTCCTCGGCGTCCGGCAGCGGCGCCAGATAGCGGGCGACGAGGTCGTCCGTGACGCCGGCAAGGTCGGGCGGGGACCAGCGCGGATTGCGGTCCTTGTCGACGAGCAGGGCGCGTACGCCCTCTGGAAACTCTCCGTCCTCGAACAGCCGCACGGTGAGCCGATACTCGACCTTCAAGGCCTCCTCGAGCGACGGCAGGGCGCGCGCCTCGCGAATGGCCGCCAGGGTCAGCTTCAGGGACTTGGGCGACTTCTGCGCCAGCGCGGCGGCGGCCTTTGCGGTCCAGTCGCTCGCATGGCCGGCGAGGGATGCGGTGATGGCCTCGACGCTCGCTCCGAGCACACGCCGGTCGATATCGGCGGCGCGCTGCGCCAGCGCGGAGGCCCCGGCCGCCTCGCGCGGCTCCGGCGACGACGGAGGCAACATCGCCGCCCGCGGGATCGCACAGCCGTTCCACCAGCGCCGGCAGCGCGGCCGACGGGACGAAGCTGTCGGCGAAGCCCGCATGGATGGCATCGGCGGCCCGCATGCTCTCGCCCGTGAGTCCCAGGTAGATGCCGGCCTCCCCCGGTGCGTGCGCGAGCAGCCAGGTGCCGCCCACGTCGGGGATCAGGCCGATGCCGGTCTCGGGCATGGCGAGCTGCGAGCGCTCGGTGACGATGCGGTGGCGCGCATGGCCGATAGGCCGATGCCGCCGCCCATGACGATGCCATCCTGAAGGGCGACATAGGGCTTGGGATAGCGGCCGATCAGCGCGTTGAGCCGGTACTCGTCGCGCCAGAAGGCCCTGGCGTAGCCGGAGCCATCCGTGCGACTTTCGTAGAAGGAGCGCACGTCGCCGCCGGCGCACAGCCCACGCTCGCCCGCGCCGTCGAGGAGCACGAGCGCGACGGCAGGATCGTCCCTCCAGGCGCGCAGAGCCTCCCAGATGCGGCCCAGCATGGCGTACGTCAGCGCGTTGAGCGCCCTCGGCCGGTTCATGGTGATGCGGCCGGCGCGGCCCTCACACCGGATCAAGACCTCGTCAGTTGCAGACGGCTCCATGAACTTTCCTTGACATTTCCCGCGCCTCTCGGGATTAGCGGTCCGTTGCCGCGGGCGCAATCGCTCACGGGTTGCGGCAAAGGGCGGTAGGGATCTCGATGTCGGCTTGGCAAAAGGTCTCGGGGCTGGCGGGTGCGGTCGCCAATGCGGGGAGCGGCCTGCTCGGCGAGCTGGCGCACGTGTTCGGCCTGGACCGCGGCACCGAGCCGCACAAGGACATCGCCTTCACCATCGGTGTGATCGCGCTCTCGGCCAAGATGGCGAAGGCCGACGGCATCGTCGCTCCGCTCGAGGTGCAGGCGTTCAAGCAGGTGTTCGAGGCGGCGCCGGAGGAGGCCGAGAACGTCAAGCGCATCTTCAGCCTCGCGCAGGAGGATGTGGCGGGATACGAGTCCTATGCCGACGAGATAGCAGCGCTCTTGAAGAGCGACAGGAAGCTCCTGCAGGACGTGCTGGAAGGTCTCCTGCACGTGGCGACCGCGGATGGCGTGCTGCACCCCAGGGAGGACGCCCTGCTGGCCGACGTGGCCCGCCGCTTCGGCTTCTCGCCCAGCGAGTACCGCTTCTTCCGCGCGCGCTTCGTCAAGGACAACTGCAATCCCTACGACGTGCTGCGCCTCGGTCCGCTGGCCAGCAACGAGGAGATCAAGCGGCAGTACCGCAAGCTGGTCGCCGACAACCACCCCGACAAGCTGATGGGCCGCGGCGTGCCGGCCGAGTTCGTGGACATCGCCACGCGCAAGCTCGCCGCCATCAACGCCGCCTACGACACCATCGCCAAGGAGCGCGGCCTTTGATCCTCGAAAGGGATACGCCGCTCGTCACAGCGCTCAACGCCTCGCCCAACGTCGGCCCCCGGCAGGGCTACGAACGCCCCGATATCCTGCTCCTGCACTACACCGGGATGGAGACGATGGCCAAGGCGGTCGACTGGCTCACGCGCGCCGGCAGCGGCGTGTCGTGCCACTACGCCGTCGACGAGGCCGGCGCCATCACGCAGATGGTGCCCGAGGCCCTGCGCGCGTGGCACGCCGGCGATGCCTTCTGGGCGGGAGCAGTCGACATCAACTCGGCGTCGGTCGGCATCGAGATCCACAACCCCGGCCACGAATTGGGGTATCCGGAGTTTCCCGAGGCGCAGATCGAGGCAGTTGAGGCGCTGTGCCTGGACATCATCGCCCGGCAGGGCATCAGGCCCGAGCGTGTGCTCGGCCATTCCGACGTGGCACCCATGCGCAAGAAGGACCCGGGCGAGAAGTTTCCCTGGGCGCGTCTCGCCCGCGCCGGCATCGGCCATTGGGTGGAGCCGGTCCCGGTGATCGCGGCGGGGCCAGGCCTTGGGGTTGGAGTGGCAGGGCCGCTCATCGCCGAGGTACAGCTCCTGCTCAGCCGCTACGGCTACGGCATCGGGGCCACGGGTGTCGTCGATGCCAGGACGGAGCTCGTGGTGACGGCGTTCCAGCGCCACTTCCGGCCCGAGCGCGTGGACGGGCGCATCGACCAGTCGACCATCAACACGCTGGAGCACCTGATCGCGGCCTTGCCGCAAGCGGACTGACGTGGCGCCCAGACTTCTGCACCGTGTCGCGTAGGGGGAGGCCGGGCAGATCGATCGGGAGCGATGCAATGCCTACGCCCAGACGCTGCCGTCGCTCCAAGCTGTGGCGACCGCCTTCCAGATCTCGCCGACGTGCTCGATCAAATGGCGGCTCGCCAGGGCGTGATGAGCTAGCGCCTGAACTCAATTAGTCGCAAGGCGGAGCTGCGTCTCAGAGCTGACGGACTCGCTGCGGGGAGCGAACGGTGAGTTCGTGCCCAGAAAGCGGAACTCGCCTTGGCGCCCTAAGGGTCTCTAGCCAAGCGAGTGGGGGGTTGCCCTGATTACCGAAATGGGTCTCAACCCTGATACTCGCCACCGCTTACGAGCGAACAGCATGCAGCCGGCGGAGATGGGCAGGGATAACAGCATCCTCCAAGTCATCCCCAGTCACTTTGACAACACCAGGCAATGGCGAGGAACCACGAGCAAAATGGCCAAAAAATCGACGGCTGCAGGCAATGGCGCGGTACCTCCATTGAAGGAATATCCAGTAGGCCAGGCCTTTCCCGGCGTGATCGGCCGGACCTTCGATGTGTCCCAGCCGGCATGGCCCGAACCTGCCCGCGCCAGGGCGGGCGCGCCGAACGTGCTGTTCATCGTCCTCGACGACACCGGCTTCGGGCATCTCGGCTGCTACGGCAGTCCGATCAACACGCCGAACCTCGATGCGCTGGCCGCGGACGGGCTGCGCTACAACAACATGCACACCACGGCGCTCTGCTCGCCGTCGCGCTCGTGCATGCTGACCGGGCGCAACCACCACTCCAACGGCATGGCCTGCATCACCGAAGGGTCGACGGGCTATCCCGGCGGCAACGGCTACATCCCGTTCGAGAACGGGATGCTGTCGGAGATCCTGCTGCAGCACGGGCTACAACACCTACGCCATCGGCAAGTGGCACCTGACGCCGGCGGAAGCGACGTCGGCGGCCGGGCCCGTACGACCGCTGGCCGCTGGGCCGCGGCTTCGAGCGCTACTACGGCTTCCTCGGCGGCGACACGCACCAGTACTACCCGGAGCTGGTGCGCGACAACACCCAGGTCGAGCCGGAGAAGACGCCGGAGGAGGGCTATCACCTGACGCCGGACCTGGTGGAGAAGGCCAAGGCGATGATCGCCGACGCCAAGCAGGTCGCGCCCAACAAGCCGTTCTTCATGTACTTCTGCACCGGCGCCATGCACGCGCCGCACCACGTGCCGAAGGAGTGGGCCGACAAGTACAAGGGCAAGTTCGACGACGGCTGGGACGCCTACCGCGAGGAGGTGTTCGCGAAGCAGAAGGAGCTGGGCCTCGTCCCGCAGAACACGACGCTGTCGCGGCACGATCCCGACGTGCAGGACTGGGACAAGCTGCCGGCCGACGAGCGGCGGCTCTACGCGCGGATGATGGAGGTGTTCGCCGGCTTCCTCGAGCACACCGACCACTACATCGGCGAGCTGATCGCGTTCCTCAAGGAGCTGGGCGAGTACGAGAACACGCTGATCATGGTGATCTCGGACAACGGCGCCAGCGCCGAGGGCGGGCCGAACGGCTCGGTCAACGAGGGCAAGTTCTTCAACAACGTGCCCGACGACCTGAAGCAGAACCTGGCCGCGATCGACGACATCGGCGGGCCGAAATACTTCAACCACTATCCGTGGGGCTGGACCCACGCCGGCAACACGCCGTTCCGGCGCTGGAAGCGCGAGACCTACCGCGGCGGCATCTCGCGATCCGTTCATCGTCACCTGGCCCAAGGGCATCAAGGCGCAGAGGCGAGATCCGCACCCAGTACTGCCACGCCATCGACATGGTGCCGACCGTGCTGGACGCGCTCGGCATCGAGCCGCCGACGCAGATCCGCGGCGTCACCCAGTCGCCGCATCCAGGGCTTCAGCCTCAAGTCGTCCTTCGACGACGCCAAGGCGGCCAGCGCTGCACGTCACCCAGTACTTCGAGATGTTCGGCCACCGCTCGCTCTATCACGACGGCTGGCGCGCCGTGTGCCCGTGGCCGGGCACGTCGTTCAGCGAGTCCGGGCTGGCCTTCGGCGCGCCGATCGACTACGACAAGCTGACCGAGCTCGATGCCAAGGGCTGGGAGCTCTACAACCTCAACGGAGGACTTCGCCGAGACCAACAACCTCGCCGAAAAGGAGCGCGACCGGCTGATCGCCATGATCGGCATGTGGTACGTCGAGGCCGGCAAGTACAACGTGCTGCCGATCGACAGCCGCGGCACCCTGCGCTTCGCCGAGCCGCGACCGCAGATCGCGGTCGACCGCAAGAAGTACGTCTACTATCCCGGCACGCAGATGGTGCCGACCAATGCCGCGCCGCGCGTGGTCAACGTGCCGCATTCGGTGTCGGTGCACGCCAACGTGCCCAAGGGCGGCGCCGAAGGCGTGCTGTTCTCCATGGGCGGCAACGACGGCGGCTTCTCGTTCTACGTCCAGGACGGCAAGCTCACCTACGGCTACAACTACGTCGCCGACCAGCGCTTCAAGGTGCAGTCGGACAGCGCGCATTCCCGAAGGCGACCACATCTTCAGCTTCGAGTTCACGCCGACCGGCAAGCCCGACATCGCCAAGGGCAAGGGCGTGCCGGCGAACATCAAGCTGTTCGTCGACGGCAAGCCAGTCGGCAGCGGCGATCTGCCGGTGACCATCCCGTTGTCGCTGGGCCTGGCGGCGGGCGTCTCCGTCGGCGCCGATGCCGGCTCGCCGGTCATGACGGACTACAAGCCGCCGTTCGCGTTCACCGGCACGGTGAAGAAGGTCGCTGGTGGACGTGTCGGGCGAGGCGATCGAGGACAAGGAAGCGAAGATGAGGATGTATCTCGCGCGGCAGTAATGGATCCTCGATCGCCACGCTAATCTGCGCTCTGCTTCCGGCGAGTGTCCGCTACGGGTCACAATAACAGAAGGGAAGCATCTGTGCTTGTTTGCGCGTGCCCCCCCTTTTGGGGCCGTATCTTTCATCCTTCTCGACGTTCGACGCTCCCAACGTCTAGCGACCATGCCTGAGCCAGCAGATCGAGCGCGATTTGAGCATAGAGATTGTAACTTAGGCCCTCGGTCTTGGGCTTGCCCTCGAAGTATGTGTAGGCGCTCAACAGCTTGGCTTCGGCCTCAGAATACCGGTGCTGCCCGAGGTAAGCCTTGCCCAGGTTCAGGAGCGTCAACGCCGCGTAATCATGGCTCGCGTCCTGACCTAGAATTGCCATCTGCTTCTCAAGAAGAGCTGCAGCGTCGTTGAACCTCTTCACGAAAAAATAGCGCCCCAGTAGGTTATCAATCGCATACGTCGTGTAGGGAATACGATGGTGATGTGCCCGGACATTCGCCTCGTTGATTGCCAGCTCACGAAGCAACAATGCTTCGGCCTCCGGATCACGGTCGCATGCCATCAATAGTCGACCAAGCGCACCCAACACGTCGGCGACTGCGTGGTGCTGCACGCCCAATCTGCTTTCGGCGAACGCAAGCATGCGCCTTAACACCGGTTCCGGCTTCGCCGCCAGCGCTTCTTCATGATCATGGATGGCCAGCTCAGAGATTAGAAATGCAATTACTCGGCACTCTTCATCGGACAGCGGTCCTTCAGCCTCAGCGCGTCGTTCTGCCAGCTCGAGCGCGGCAACAACGCCTTGCGTCGTCCATACCTCAGTGAATCGAGCAGGAAAGGCCTCCGACGCTGCGCTCATGCGATCCCATTCCTGCGCAATAGGCACCCACAGTCTGCCGCTCGCGCCATCTCCCACATCGCGATCCCGAATTTCGCGGCAGGATCGAGATAGCATGTCAATTTGGACTTCGCAGCGTCGGTCTTGGGTCATACCCAGTACGGCTGGCTCTCGCTGAGCACAAGGCGTCCGCCCAGCACCCTGAACCGGACGCGCACGCAATTGAGTACACGCCCTAGTGATGGCGGGAGCGCTGCTGTTGCGTATGCTTGAGTTTTCGACTGACCAGGACGCTCAACAGAACGCCGCGTCATGGCGGCGAGAGATGGGTTGCGTCACGTCCGCGACCGATCAATCGTGCGTCCGAGCGCTGGAGACCGACGAGGGCGCGTTTTGGGTTTCAGCCATGATCCAGGCCGTAAACGCTGCAATCCTGTGGGCGTTCGGCGTGCTCTTTGGGTGCAAGAGGTAGTACGAGCCCGGGCTCTCCACGAAGCCGAACGGCGCGGCAAGCCGGCCCCTGGCGAGGTCTTCCTGCACCAACGGATATGACCCGATCGCGACGCCCAGGCCGCTCGCCGCGGCCTCGAGCAGAAAGTAGGTGTGCTCGAAGCGCGGGCCATCGATCGCACCGATCCGCTGCGTGCCGGTGAGTTGCAGCCAGTCCGGCCAGGCTTCGAGGCGCGTCTCCGTATGCAGCAGCACCATTTTCTGGAGATGGGATGGGTGCGTCGAGCCGGTGCCTCCTCTGCAGCGCAGGCGCAAGGACAGGCCCTATCCGATCCGGAAACATCCAGTGCGAAGCAATGCGTCTCGGCCACGGGGGTTTGCCGATACGGATGGCAAGATCGATCCCGTCGTCCGCAAACCTTGCCGGCGCATGCGATGCGGAGAGCCGGACCTGGATGTGTGGGTGAGCAGTGTTGAACGCGTAGAGCTTCGGGATCAACCAACGCATCATGAAGGTCGCAAGGCAGGAGACAATGAGTGGCCCCTGCGCGGTCGATGCGGCTACGCGCGCTGCCGATGCCTCGAGCATCTGCATGGTCTTCCTGACCGCGGGAAGGAACGCCACGCCCGCCGGTGTGAGCTCGATGCGCCGGTTAAGTCGGCGAAACAGCGGAACGCCGAGATAGTCCTCGATCGACTTGATCTGCCGGCTCACCGCACCGTGCGTGAGGTGCAACTCTTCGGCGGCAGCGCTGATGCTGCCCCGGCTCGCAACGAGCTCGAACGCAGGCAGGGCCTTCAGTGGTGGCAACCGGCGCATCGGGGGCCGTCATATGAGTTTTGTGCACATGACAGCCCGAAACCGTCGCTTGTCAATCCCCGTGCCGTCCCTCTTCCTACATCCGCCTGTTTGCGCACGGGGGCTGGAAGTTTGCCGCGCGCGCCGCCGCGCCGGCTCGGGGCCCGCCCGCCGGCGGCGCGGCTGGAGGCGGCCGAGCCCCGCCGCCGCCCGACCGGCCGCCGTCGCCCGACGAGACCCCGCGCGTCCCGAGACGCGGCGCCGGGCCGGCGCCCGCAGCGGCGCGCACGACCGAGTACAGCGCACGGCCGGCCACCGCGCCGCCCCGCCGAGCGGCGCGGAACACCGACAGCGCCCGCACGACACGCCCCGGCGCGCGACCGCACGCCCGCAGGCGAGCAGACGGCGGGCAGACACCACCCGGCGCCACGAGGCGGAGCGCCCGAGCGCCGAGGCACCACCGGCGAGAGAGGCGGGGGGGGGGAGGCACTAGGACCTTTCTCAGAAAAGAGCTGTGGGTCATCGCAGCCCTTGGCGCATTCGCCGTGGCTCGGCTGTCGCCGGCGCTCGACGGATTGACGCCGCTCGGCCAAGCCGTTCTTGGCGCAGTGGCCGCCGGCACAATTCTGTGGATCACGGAGGCGATCCCTCTCGGGCTCACCGCCTTGCTCGTCACCGCGCTGCTTGGGCTGTGCCCCGGACTGCGGCTTCCTGACGTGGCAAGCGGCTTCGCAGGCGAGGTCACCTTCTTTCTCATCGGTGCCGTAGGGCTCGGAGCTGCAGTGGAATCGAGCGGGCTCGCTGCCCGCGCAGCCGGTTTCCTCTCCCGCAGTGCGGCGAACAGCCCGACCCGACTGTATGTACAGATGATCGCCGGGTTCCCGGTCTTGGCCCTGCTGATGCCCTCGGCCATCACGCGCAATGCGGTCCTGATCCCGGCCTATCGTGACGCGCTGGACGCCATGGGCATGGCCGAGCAGAGCCGGACGCGGCGGGCCGTCATGCTGGCGCTGGGCATCCTCAATCCCCTGGCATCGTCGGCGCTCCTGACCGGCGGCACGGTCTCGATCGCCGCCGCGACGCTGCTGGGCGGGTTCTCGTGGATCGGCTGGTTCGTGCTGATGGCCGTGCCCTATTACCTGCTGCTGTGCTGCGGTGCAGTGCTGGTGCGCATCCTGGTGGGAAGGTTCGAGCCGGCCGACCCCAACGCGTCGCCCCCGGCACCAGCGGCACGTGAGCCCTATTCGACCGCGGAGAAGCGGACGCTGTTGGTTCTGGCGCTCACCGCGGGCCTTTGGCTCACCGACCGCGTGCACCAGCTTTCGCCCGCGGTGCCCGCGCTTCTGGGCGCGGCCCTTCTGATGTTGCCACGCGTCGGCGTGATCTCCTGGAAGACGTTCGAATCGCGGCTCTCCTGGGGGCTGATCTTGACGGTCGGCACATCCCTCTCGCTCGCCGCCCTCATGACCACAACGGGTGCTGCGGCCTGGCTCGGCCACCTTTTGGTGGGTCGCCTGAGCGGGCTCACCGAGGTTCCGACCATGCTCCTCGTTGCAGTGGTGGTGGCCGTCGTGGTCGTACATCTGGCGATCACGAACCTGGCAGCCTGTGTGGCGCTGCTGCTGCCGATCAACGCAACGATTGCGGCCAGCGCGGGGCTCAGTCCGGTTGTGGTCGGCCTTGCGACCGTCATCGCCATCGACGCAGTCATCCTCTACCCGGTCCAGACTGCCGCCAACCTCATGGCGTACGAGACCGGATGCTTCAACCGCGGGGACGTGATGAAGGTGGGGATGGGCATGCTGGCGGCAACCATCATGGTCATCGTGCTCGTCCTGCCGTATTGGACCTCCCTTGGCCTGCCGCTCACGGCGCCAGTACCATAAGCATGACAGAGCTGCCGCAGCTGCAGAGTGCAGGACTTGCGGAAGCCCGAAAGGACGTGTGGTGGTAGCGGAACGCGCGACCGGCACCTGCGGCGGATGCGCCGACTGGAGGGAGCATGGCAATCAGCACGGCGCCTAGTCCTGACCCCTCGGGCGAGGCGGTCGACAAGAAGAAGGAGCGCCGCGCCCTGGGTGTCGCTTGCACCGCGCACGTGCTGCATGATGGTTTTACGGATCTGATCTGGGTGGCGCTCCCAATCTGGCAGAAGGAATTCGATCTCAGCTACACCGCCGTGGGCGCGCTGCGCACGGTCTACACCGGCACCATGGCCGCCCTGCAAATCCCCGCCGCGCGCGTCGCGGAGCGGCTGGGCGGAGGGGCCGTGCTGGCTTTCGGTACCGCCCTGTGCGGTCTGTGCTACGGCCTCGCAGGGGTCGGCGACGGGTTCTGGTGGCTCATGGCGGTTCTGATTCTGGGCGGCCTCGGCGCCGCAACCCAGCATCCCATCGGCTCGGCACTGGTGATGCGCACCTTCACAGGTGGGCGGTCGCTTTCCGCCTTCGGCACCTACAATTTCGCCGGCGATGTCGGCAAGGTCCTCCTCCCCGCACTTGCCGCGGCACTGCTCCTGGTTCTGCCGTGGCGGCCTGCCTACGCCCTCCTCGGGCTGCTCGGCCTATTGGCGGCGGTCCCGATCTTCCTGCTCGCACCCCGCCTGCCGGAGGAGGCGATGTCCAAGGAGGGCAAAGGCGTAGCCTCTGAGGTCGAGATGGGATCCTCCCGGTCGCGCCTCGGATATCGCATCCTGATCGCCTTCGGCGTCGTCGAGAGCGTGATCCGCGGCGCGCTTTTCGTACTGCTGCCCTTTCTTCTGATCGCCAAGGGTGCGGCCGTCAGCACGGCCGGCGTCGCGCTGACGCTGGTCTTTCTCGGCGGTGCGTTCGGCAAGCTGGGATGCGCCTGGGTCGCGAGACGGCTCGGCACCGTGGCGACCATCGTGGTTGCCCAGGCTCTCACAGCCGCCGGGACCGTGGCTGTCCTCGCCCTGCCGCTGGCTTTCGCCCTCGTGCTGCTGCCCGTCTTGGGGGTCGCGCTCAACGGCGTCACGACGGTGATCTATGGATCGGTGCCGTCCTACGCGCCGCCGGAGCGTCGCACGCACGCGCTCAGCGTCTTCTATACGGTCACGATCGGGTCGGCGGCCCTCGCGCCGCCCATCAGCGGGCTGCTTGGCGACCTCGTCGGGATCCCCGCCGCGGTCGTCACCATCGCCGTGCTGACGCTCGCGACCGTTCCTCTCGCCTTTGGCCTGGCGGATCGCCCGCCAGCGCCACACGCGGCATAGCCAAACAGAGCCGGACGGCGAGACGAGCCGCCGGCCTAGCGACGGGCCCGAAGAATCTCCCGACCGCCTCCCAAATGGTCGTCGTGTCATGCCACCGCTGTGCGACCCGCTTCCGTGAAACCGGCGGACGGACCTTCCCGCCGTCATCGACTACGAGCATCGCGGCGACGCCATCACCGTCGCTCGACAGGAGCACCTGTACAGCGGGCGCACCTTTACTGACAAATCGCCTGCGACGCAAAGTAGCGCGGCACCGGGGCATGTGGTCTAGTAAGAGCCGCCGTACATCTGGGGGAAGGCGCAATGCAGAACCGGTCGGGGCTACCGCTGTCAGTGCAATTCGAGCAGGCCGAGAACGCCAGCACGAACGAGAGCGCCAATCCGAGCATGGGAGACATCATCGCCGAGCGGCTTTCGCGGCGTGACTTGATGAAGGGGATGCTCGCGGTCTCGGCCCTGGCCGCCACGGTCTCGCCGCTCGCTCTGCTTGCAACGGAGGAGGCGCGCGCGCAGACGCCCGGCGCCGGGACGACGCCATCGTTCAACTTCAAGGAGATCGCCGCTGGCGTCGACGACAAGCACTATGTCGCCGACGGCTACGACGCTGAAATCCTCATTCGCTGGGGCGATCCCGTGCTGGCAGGGGCGCCGCCGTTCGATCCCACCAACTTGACCAAGGGCGGCCAATCCCGGCAGTTCGGCTACAACAACGACTACCTCGGCTACTTCCCTCTGCCGGGCGCCGCCAACCCGTCAGAGCACGGTCTGCTGTGCGTCAATCATGAGTATACCAACGAGGAGCTTATGTTTCCCGGCCTCGGCCGCCAGGACCCGCGTCGCGGCAACACAAAGCCATTTGCCAAGATGACCAGGGAGATCGCCGAGGTTGAAGTGATGGCGCACGGCGGCTCCGTGCTCGAGGTCCGCAAGACGGCTGGCAAGTGGGCAGTGGTGGCCAACTCCAAGTATGCCCGCCGCATCACCGGCGAGACCGAGATGCGCATCTCCGGACCGGCAGCCGGGCACGACAGGTTGAAGACCGCAGCCGATCCGGGCGGCACCAGGGTGCTCGGCATGCTCAACAACTGCGCCGGCGGGCGCACGCCTTGGGGCACGTGGCTGACCTGCGAGGAGAACATCAACGGCTACTTCTCCGGCAGGCTGCCCGACGAGCACCGCGAGGCGCGGAACTACCGGCGGATGGGCATTCCCGGCCGCTGGTACAATTGGGGTGACTACTTCGACAGGTTCAGCCTGGCGAACGAGCCCAACGAGGCCAATCGCTTCGGCTGGGTCGTGGAGATCGATCCTTTCGACCCCGCCTCGGTGCCTGTGAAGCGCACCGCACTTGGCCGTTTCAAACGTGAGGGCGCCGCCGGCATCCTCAACAAGGATGGCCGCTACGCGGTCTATTCGGGCGACGACCAGCGCTTCGACTATGTCTACAAGTTCGTGACGCAGGGTACGTTCGATCCCAACAACCGTGCCGCCAACATGAGCCTGCTCGATGCCGGCACAGCATATGTCGCCCGCTACAATGCCGACGGCACCGGCGAGTGGCTGCCGCTGGTCTACGGCCAGGGGCCATTGACGGAGGCCAATGGGTTCACGAGCCAAGCCGACGTTCTGATCGAGGTGCGCATTGCGGCCGACCTGCTCGGGGCCACCAAGATGGACCGTCCCGAGGACGTCGAGGCGAACCCCAGGACGAACAAGATCTACGTCATGCTGACCAACAACAGCCAGCGCAAGCCCGATCAAATCGACGCCGCCAACCCGCGCGCCGACAACCGCTTCGGCCATATCGTCGAGATGATCCCCGACGGCGGCGACGACCATGCCTCGACCAAATTCCGCTGGGAGATCCTGGTGAAGTGCGGCGACCCGTCGATTGCGGCGGTAGGCGCCACCTTCAATCCGAATACCTCCAGGGATGGCTGGTTCGGCATGCCGGACAACTGCGCGGTGGATGCGCTTGGCCGCTTATGGATTTCCACCGATGGCAACTACCCGAAGCGCACCGGCCGCTCGGATGGCCTGTGGGCGATGGAGACGGAAGGCGCCGCGCGCGCCACCTCGAAGCTGTTCTTCCGCTGCCCCCATGGCGCCGAGACGTGCGGACCGGAGTTTACGCCGGACGGCACCACGCTGTTCCTGGCCGTCCAGCACCCTGGCGAGACCGACGAGGCTGATCCTGAGGCGGAGCCGGCGAGTTTCGAGAACCCGGTGACCCGCTGGCCGGACTTCAAGGACGGCGTGCCGCCACGCCCATCCATCGTGGTCGTGACCAAGCGCGATGGCGGCAAGATCGCGGTATGATCCCGGGTGGCAGGCTGCGGCAACGTGTGGCTTGCCAATCTACTCGACCCTGCCTGCCGTTTCACCGGCGCTCGCGTCTCACCCAGCAGGTGGCTGCGGCACAGAGCGCCGCTTCGCTTGGCAGCCTATTGCATCGCAATATCGGGGCGGATCAGGGTCATTTTTTGCTGCCGATTTGGTGCGCCGCGGCGAACTCACCTTCCGTGCCAGCAAGAAAACTCATGCACCGCAGCAAAATGGCTGCCTATTCCAGCTCAGTGGAATTCGTTATTCCCCCTGCGATCGGGCGATTCCGCCCGTCGAGCGACTGCTTCGTGAACAGCCGCGAGCCTGCACGCCAATCCAATTCCGGATGGGGAACGTACACGGCGCCGATGTTCCACTCGTTGGCGTAGTTCACATTCCAGTGCACTGCCCACAGCCGTCCATCCACCGGCGAGCGCGCATACGCAAATTGCGGCGCCAATCGAGATGGCTAGGTCCTTTCTCACCCAAGTCCATGATGCAATGCACGTAGGCGATTGAGCCGACCACTACGTCTTCGCCACCCGTAGCTTTGATCAGCGACTCGTCCCCTGCGGTGTACAAGAGGGTCCAGGCGCTCACATGCGTTTCGGAGACCTCCCTTTCTACGATGGACAGGAAGTGCTTCGCGAAGCTCCAGCCGACTGCGCTCAAAATGCGCCCGCCGATGCTCTTTCCCACTTGGAAGGCGTCGGCTGCCGCAAAGAGGTCGATGGGGGTCACCCGCGTCCGAGAGTGCAGCTCGACAAGCATGCGCGTTGCGCCCAGACTCACACGGTCTTGTCGGGTTCACCCGCTGGCTAAGCTGCACGTCTGGCCGCCGGCGAGGCCGGCTTTCCCCGGAAACTCCCCTGGCTTGAATGTGTGGTCTGCCCCGACGCTGGCGGCGTGGCGCTTCCAGGCGTCGAGGATCGTGGAGAAATCCTTCTGGGCTTCTGTGCGCTCGCCAGCCTGCGGGCCTTGGAGTGAGGCGAGGTACGCGTCTCTTGCCTCGCGGAGGATTTTGAGCGCGTCATGCGGCCAAGCAGCCATGGTGATCTTGGCGCTCACAGGCTTGCCGTCCACCAACCGTGCCGTGCCATCGAGGTTGCGCTGAGCGACGCCCTCATTGAAGTCGATCATGTCCTTGAGCTTTCTGCAGGCAATCAACTCGGTCGCCTTGTAGGTGTCGACGACAAAGTCTTTCGCAGCGCGGCGGATAGCGGATTGCTGGGCAGTATTGAGGGCGTTCCACGTGTCCTTGTCGATATGCATCCACGACAGCAGGAACGGCTGGTGCCAGGCGGGATGATGCGCATATCGCGCCCCGAGCTGTCCGATATTCTGCGAGCAGGTGCCCTTCGTCTCCTTGGGCATCGGAAACGGCACGGCTGGACTGCAGTCAAGCGTGCCAGCGTCCGGGTCTCCGAGCGGGCGTGCGGGCGACGCAGTCTTTACGGGGAAGAAGTCGACGAGGTCATCGATCGGAGTGACGAATTCGAAGCCCTGAATGGTCCCTTTCTGCATCGGCAGCAGAACGGACTGGCCCCCGACCGCGGGATAGAACGCGAGCGTCTTCGACGGGATCACTCCTCGTTGCACCAGGATATCGCACGCCCGGCTCAAGATGTCCTCGGGCGGCGACGAGTAGCGAATCCTCCAGCCGGAGGTGCAGAGGCCCGCCAGGCCAATGCCGTTAGCCTCCTTCTCGCATTCAGCATCTCCCGAGTGACACTTCGGCCTGCCGATCGGGCGCGGAAAATATCCCGACCCCTGCATCGTGCTTCCCACGACCGGGAAGACGATTTGGGTGCCGCCGCGGCTATCGAGCACGGATTGCGCCAGCGTGATGCCGTCTCTGCCGCCGGCGCCTGGCGTGTAGAGGAAGCCGAGCGTTTGCTCGAAGTTCATGCCAAAAGGGACGGAATTGTAGATGAATCCCCAGGTCGGTTCGGAAATGGCGGCGCGCGGCTGGGCGCTCTTGTTGGCAAATTGCACGCCAGCCCTGAGCGCGTTCGCCTCGCGCCCGATGTTCTGGTCCCGTTGGAAGATCACTTTCTGGCCGGCAGGGAGTGCATCGGGCCCATGCTCGTCCGTGTAGTCGATGACCTTTTGAATGAATATGCGCATGGCACCGTATCCTGGATCGTTCGGATCCGTGGAGGTGCCGTTGCCTCGCCCGATCGTTGGGGAAGCGCTGTACTCGTTGAATGAGAGATGGTTACGTCTGCGACCGCGAACTGACCGAAAATTGTACCGCCACCAGAAATGGTCAACGCAAACAGTATTTTTTGGATAATTGTGATTGTTGCCTGCGTCTGAACGTCTTTGTTGAAGGTGCCCGGTCATGCTGACAGCGATATCGGTGCGCGGCCTGTAAACATCCTCAGCATGGCGCATCTCACGATCCGATCTCCCTGGGTGGATCACGAGTCTACCGGCGCGCTGGTAGGACGGGAATGAGCTTAGGCATCTTGGAACAAATCATCCGGCGGGAACGACGCGATAGCGGGAAATCGTTGCTGGCCAATGGGTTCTCTGCGGTCGCGTGTTCGGGCAGCGTAGTGCCTTGCTCCCAGGAATGATGTACCATAGGGGTCCCTGCCGGGACGGGATCAGCCGCGTGAAGATGCTTGTCATTGACGATCATGCTTTGACTCCGCGAGTCGCTGCACGGTGTCCTGACCGAGCTACGGCCCGAGGCAGCACTCCTGGAAGGGTCGGAAACGGACGCCGAGTGCGGCGATGCAGGTCATTGCCGAGCACCCGGACCTGGGGCTCGTCCTACTCGACCTGGGCTTGCCGGACCGCAACGGTTTTGAGGTCCTTGCCGAAATTCGCCGGCGTTCACCCCACCATCCCGGTCGTTGTCCTTTCCGGTCGACAACGATCGGGCCAACGTCGTTAGGGCTCTCAGAAGTCGGCGCTCTGGGATTGATTCCCAAGACGGCTCAGCGCGCGTTTGCTGGTAAGTGCCATCGGTCTGGTGCTGTCTGGCGGGATCTATATCCCGCCGGAAATTCTGAGCCGCCAGGAGTGGCCGCATGGCTGTAGGAGCCCGCAACAGCGCAGACTTCCAGCCAATAAGCCTGCGACCTCGCCTCGCGACCTGGGGTTGACTGACAGGCAGGTCGAGGTCCTGGCCCTGATGATGCAGGGCAAGAGCAACAAGGCGATCGGCCGTGCGCTCGACCTAGCCGAGCCGCACGGTACGCAACCATGTGACCGCCGTCTTGAAAGCGCTCAATGTCGCCAACCGCACGGAAGCGGTCATAGCGGTGGTGGACTTGGGTTGGGACCTGCGGCCGACGTTCCCGTCATAGAGGCAGTCAGGACATCGTCGCCTTGAGTTGCCGGCCGGGGAACTCCCCCTGCCGGAGCAGGTGGTTGAGCGTAGCGCGCAGCGCAGCAGGGGAGACCGGCTTGTGCAGGAGGTGGACAGCCTGCTGCGCTCGCCTCGCGCAGCCGCTCTGGCGCAGTGTCGCCGGTGATGACGAAGGCGGGGATCGGCGCCGCAGCCGCCTGTCTGAGGCGCTCGATGATTTCAATGCCGGACTGCCGCCGGCAAGCCGGCAGTCGGAGATGATCAGGTCCGGCTTCGCGCCACGTTCCCGAAACTCGGCCAACGCCGCGGCGCCTGAGGCCACCGCCTGAACCTCGCAACCCCAGCTTTGTAAGACGCCGCGCATGCCATCGAGGACCATCGTGTCGTCGTCGATCACCATTACCAGCTTGCCGCGTGCGGGGTCGGCCAGTGGCAGGCCGTGGCCAACATGCGATGCAATCGCCGCGCGCGGTTCCACGGCCAATGGCACCGATACCGAGAAACGCGACCCGCGCCAAGGTTGGAATCCAGTTCCACCCGATGGCCGAGCAAACGCCCAAGCCGGTCGACGATTGCCAAACCGAGGCCGAATCCAGTCGGGCGCCCCCGCTTCAGCATGTGCAATTGATAGAACTCAGCGAATATGTTGCGACGCTGGTCTTCCGGAATGCCGGCCCCGCTATCACAAACATCAAAACGCAGATCGCTTGCCGCGGCGGCGGCAGCCGACCACCACGCCGCCACGAGCGGTGTAGCTCACGGCATTTGACACCAAATTCAGCAGGATTCTTCTCCAGCAAAATGGGGTCGCTGCGACACCTACGCTTTGCCGCGGACCACGCGCAACTGCAATCCCTTCTTTTGCGCCGCATCGGCGAAGGTCGTTTCGATGCGCTCGAGCACCCGTTCGATAGAGAACTCTGTCGACGTTAGGTTGGAGGATCCCGGCGTCGAGCTTGGTCATGTCGAGTAGAGCCTCGAACAGCTCGTTCATCGAGACTGACGGCAGCATCGATGCGGCCAACGAGACGACTGCGCTCGGCCGGATTGGCTTCGCCCTGCAGCTGGCCGATGAACAAGTTGAGGGCATGCAGCGGCTGGCGCAGATCGTGGCTGGCCGAGGCCAGAAAGTGCGACTTATATCTGTTCGCGACCTCCAGCTCGCGGGTCTTGTCCTCAGCCGCACCGTCTTTCCTGGATCATTACATTCATCGCGCGCCACGAGTCTCGCTCGGCCCGCGCCGCTTCCAGCAGCGAATAGATGACGACGCTCAGGAGACCCGCGCAGGTCGCGACGGCGGTCACAACAAAGCTTGCAAGCGCCACGCCGGGAGATTGCAGCGCCGTATCGTAGGGAACGAGCACTTCCAGGACGATGACCAGTACGACGGCCAGTGCGGCAAAAAACGCCGAAAGCCTGATCCGCTCGATGCCGAAGTTAGACAACCGTGCATGCCGCCGTCACGAGTAGATCTACGGCCATGCCTGTACCGGTGCCGAGCAACCAGATGACAATAAACAAAACGATATACCCAACGACCATGAGGGTCACCGCGGCTGTAAGGGGTCCGAAGCGATGCAGCAGCGGAATCATTGCGAAGATCGCCGCGGCAAATGTGTTGATTACCGCGGCTTTCCATAGTCCCGGCGCGGGGTCGAAGAATTTGGCGACCGCAAAGCCGATTGAGAGGACCGTAAGGATCCAAGCTGAGAGATTGACCGCGCGAAGCCGTCGCGCGACCTTTTCGGGGTAGCCCTCGGTGCCATAGTCAATGTTGGGCAGAAGAAGCAACTGACTAACGCTCCTGGCCGATGACTTGACCTAGCATATCAGGCCAGAGAGAGGTTGCACTGCAGCGCACTTCATGTCGTCCACGGCAGTTCAGGGGTCATCATTCCCCGGTCGGACATCGGCTTCAATTCGGTGAATGTAACACAAGATCCGCGAGTGGGGCCGGAGACTGGCTGCAATTGTCCTGAGCCCTCCAAGAAGCACGACCGCAGCGCGTGAGTTCGGCGAGATCGCGTCTGGTTACAGATGCCCGAGCCCTTCACGACTTTGCCCCAGTGTGCGATCTGCGATTTGACGAACGCGCCGAACTCGGCAGAAGAACGGCCGGCGGGCTCCGCTTTTCGTGAACGCCGCGCGCACGCTTGGCTTCGCCGGGCCTTGTTGGTTGCCTCGTTCAGCCGGGCGATGACCAGGAAGAGAGTCTGGCGTACCGCTCTTCACCACCCAGCCAGAGCCACGCTAATACGAGATTCAGGGAACCTAGTTTCTTCGTAGCCTCGCCCCAGCGGGGCTCGGCTGCCGGGCTGACGGGTGTGACGCTGCGGCGACCGTGGTGCTACAGTCCGCGCGCTTCACGGGAGGAGGAAGAGGTGGCGGACTGGCATCTGTGGCTGCCGCCGGCGCTGACCAAGCGGCGCTTCCGCCTCTACGCCGCGGGCCACACGGTGTCGGTGATCGGCGGCTGGATCCAGCAGGTCGCGCTGTCGTGGCTGGTGTTCCGCCTACCGGCTCGATCTTCCTGCTGGGCCTCACCGGCTTCCTGCTCAACATCTTCTACCTGCTGCTCGGCCCGGTCGCCGGGCTCGCCGCCGACCGGCTGCCGCGCCTGCCGATGCTGGTCGCCATCGACCTGGTCCTGGCGGCGCTCGCCCTGTGCCTGGCGCTGATGGGCCTCGCGGGCGTCGAGAACGTCGGCGCCTATCTCGCGGTCGCCGCGCTGATCGGCATCGCCAACGCCTTCGAGATGCCGGTGCGCCAGACGCTGTTCAAGGACATCGTCGAGGACCGCGCGCTGGTGACGAGCGCGATCGGCGTCAGCGCCATGGTGTTCAATGTGGGGCGCATGGTGGGGCCGGCGATCGGCGGCGTCCTGCTCGTCTACGTCTCCGAGGCGTGGTGCTTCGTCATCAACGCGGTGAGCTACGCGGCCATCATCGGCGCGCTCCTCGCCATGCGCCTGCCGCCGGCCTCGCCGCCCGTCGCGCGCCGGCGCGCGCCCCGAGGGGTTCCGGGAGAACCTCGGTCGTGCTCCTGTCGTTTCCCGCGGTGCGCTACCTCCTGCCCACCGTGGTGGCCGATCGGCCTGTTCGCCACGCCCTACGTGCCCCTGATGCCCTCGATCGTGGCGCATTTCTTCGACGGCCGCTCCTCCACCGTCGGGCTCCTGATGAGCGCCGCGGGCTTCGGCGCGCTCGCCTCGGCGACCTACCTCTCGCTGCAGCCGGGCTACGGCCGCCAGATCCGCCTGCTCACCGTCGCTCCGCTGGCGGTCGGCGCCGTCCTGGTGGCGTTCGCCTGGTCGCGCATCCTGCCGCTGTCGCTTGCTGCTGCTGGCCGGGCTCGGGCGGAGCGGTGATGATCGCGGTGAACTCCACCAACGCGCTGCTGCAGCAGTCGGTGCCCGACGCCTGGCGCGGCCGCGTGCATCGGCCTCTACAGCATGGCCTTCGCAGGCACCGCGCCGATCGGAGGCATCCTGGCCGGCACCCTGGCCGAGCGCATCGGCCTCGCCGCCACGCTGACCCTCAACGGCGCCCTGATCGTCGCCGCCGGCCTGTTCGCCCGCTGGCGCCTGCACAACCACCCCGAGGCCCTGCGCGGCCTGATGCGCAGCCTGAGCCGCTGAAGCTCAGGTTTCGGGTTTCGGGGTGCGCCGACCTGCAACCCGCAGCTTGCGTCGCCGAGCTGCCGACGCCTCCCGGAAGATACCCTCTGGCGCTGCGCAGGAGGGGCCCTGAGGCCATCCGAGGCCTCGGGCGGCCTTTGGTGCCCCTTCGCCGAGGTGGCAGAACTGGGGCTCCTGCGGGCCGTTGCCGGCATGCGCATGCAACAGCTGGCCGAGAATATCGCCGAGGCGTGCAAGTGGCCACGCGCAACTGTGGAGCCGGGCGCGAAAGGCGAGCGCGGCGGAGACGAGATGTTAGTGTGCTTCGATGCTTGATGCTCTCGTCAGCCGGCGGCGAGCGTCGGAATGACAACTGTACGAGCCGCCGGTGTCACCGGGGCGGCTGGCCTTGACCGCAGCGAGGGAGGGAATGGGGATGAGCGCGAAGGTCGGACATGCATGCCGGCGGCTCGCCATGGCGGTCCTGGGCCTTGGCGCACTATCCAGCGCGGCGCTCGCCGATTGCGGCAACGATGCCGCGGGCTTTGCGGGCTGGCTCGAGCGCTTCAAGGCAAGGCGGGCCAGGCAGGGCATCTCTGCCGCGCACGATCGCCTCCGCCCTCGTCGGATGTGACCTACGACCGGACGGTGGTCAGGCTCGACCGCTCGCAGCGCTCCTTCAAGCTGAGCTTCGAGGAGTTCTACGCCCGCCGCGTGGGGGCGGCCCTGATCCGCCGCGGCCGGGCCCTGATGCAAAGGCACGGGGCCACGCTCGACCGCATCGAGAAGCGCTTCGGCGTGCCGGCGCCGGTGCTGATCGCCATCTGGGGGCTGGAGACCAACTACGGCGCCGACACCAGCGGGCGTTTCTCGATCCTGCGATCGCTTGCGACGCTCGCCTACGACTGCCGCCGCTCGGCGTTCTTCACGGGGCACCTGCTCGATGCCCTGCGCATCGTCGAGCGCGGCGACATGACGCCCGCGGAGCTGCGCGGCGGCTGGGCCGGCGAGATCGGGCAGATGCAGTTCCTGCCCAGCGCCTACATCAAGTACGCGGTCGATTTCGACGGCGACGGCCGGCGCGACCTCGTCCGCAGCGTGCCCGACATGCTCGCCTCCACGGCCAACTACCTGAAGGCGCACGGCTGGCAGCGCGGCCAGTCCTGGGAGCCCGGGACTGCGAACTACGCCGTCATCAAGGAGTGGAACCGGGCCGAGGTCTACCAGCGCACCATCGCCGTCATGGCGAGCCAGCTGCGCGGCGGCGGGGCCTGAGTCCGGGACGAGGCGTCGCCAGTCAGTTCCGATTGGGCCTCTGCCGCTGCCTGGAGATGCTGTCCCTGACCTCCGCGGCCGTCATGGCCAGCTCGATGCGATCGGCCTTCTTCTGGAACATGTCCGACGCGACGACGACGTGCGTCGAGCCGATGCCGAGGAACTCGCCCATCTCCGCACGGATCGCCTGATGCCCGCCCGGCAGCTCGCCCACCTCGGTGACCTGGCCGAGCCTCTGCCCGTCGGAGCTGAACACCGGCAGGCCGATCATGGCTTTGTCGAGCTGCTGCGGAGGCGCGCCCGGCACGATCTGCTCGCGGCGGGGTCTCCGGGGTCTGCTGGGTCTGCTGGGCCGACACCGGCTGTGCCGCAAGGGCGATGCCGAGGATGCCCGCTGCGAGAACCGACCTCATCATGACTTCTCCTCTCGTTTGGCTGGCGCCGTGGCCCGATGGCCAGCCAACGCCGGGACTGTCTCGCCGGGTCGCCGCACCGGCGGCGGTGAGTGCGGGAGTGAGTGTCTGCAGTGCCCTGCTTGGCCCGATGTGGACGGGAACCTCGCGCCGCTCGGGCTCGGGTCGGCTTCGGTGGCAGCTTCAATGCCAGGGGCGCGTGGCTTCGGCGGCGGTCTTGTTCAGGCGCACCGCGCCGTCCTTGACGCTGTCCACCGCGTCGAGGTCGATGTAGTGGTACATGCCGCCCGACGCCAGCCGGACGCGCTCGCCCTCGATGCCGTCGACGGTGCCGATGTGCTTGCCATCGGACCCTTTCACTTCCATCTGATCTTTGATTTGCGCTGCATTGACCATGGCTCATGGCCTCCTTTGACGCGCGGCGCGCACCCGCCGCGCGCCTTGGTTGGGCAACGGTAACAGGGCGCGTTTTTGTTCCCGGAGGTGGCGGCCGAGCTCGGCCGCTAGCCGCTCAGCGCAGCGCGTAGGACAGCAGCTTGTAGGCGATGGCCGCGGCCGTGTAGTCGCAGGCGTGCAGGCCCTTGAATGGGCGCGAGCTCGACCAGGTCGGCGCCCACGACGTCGCCCGCCTCGCAGGTCCGCCGCAGCAGAGCCGAGCGCCTGCCAGTAGCCGAGGCCGCCCGGCGTCGGCGTTCCCGTCGCCGGCATGATCGAGGCATCCAGCGCGTCGATGTCGAAGGTGAGATAGACCGGCCGGCCTGCGAGCGGCGCCGACGATGTCGTCGATGTTCCAGCGCGCCTGGTCCTTGGCCCAGTGGATCGTGATGCGGTCGCGGTTGGCCTGGTAGAAGTCCACCTCCTCCTGCGAGATGGCGCGGATGCCGATCGAGACGAGCGAGACGCCGGGGATGGTCGAGCACGCGGCGCATGGCGGCGGCATGCGAGAGGCGCTCGCCCTGATAGCCGTCTCTGAGGTCGGCGTGGGCATCGAGCTGCACGACGACGAGGTCCTTGTGGCGCGCGGCCAGCGCGGCGACGGGAGCTGCCGTGAGCGAGTGCTCCCCGCCCAGGACGAACGGGAACCTGCCCGCCGCCAGCACGGCCTCGACGAGGCCCTGCAGCTGGGCCAGCGCCGCCGCGATCGGCCGCGCGATGGCGGGCTCGCGCAGCGCGGCGACGCCGTAGCGAAGGTAGGGCTCGCAGCCCAGCTCCTCGTCGTAGAGCTCGAGCTGGTGGCTGGCGGCGAGGATCGCCGCGGGCCCCGCCGCGGTGCCGGCGCCGTAGCTCACCGACGCCTCGAGCCCGAACGGGATCACCACCGCGCGCGCGGAGGCCGGGTCGCCGGCATCCGCGCGCACGGGATCGAGGAAGCTCTCGGCGGCCGGCAGATAGTCGAGCTCGGCGCTCACGCGTGGGCCTGCTGCACCTCTGGACGTCTGCCTGTCCGCGCCTGCTCCGGCCAGGCCGGGTACATGGTCAGCATCGGCTCGTCGAGCAGGATCGCCTCCTCGAACAGCGCCGTAGCCGTTGAACCCGCCGCCCATCGCCCGGCCGTAGGCGCCGGTGTTGCCGATCTCGATGTAGTCGCCTTCCTTGATCTTCTCCGGCAGCGAGAACGGGCCCTTCATGCTGGTCGATGGTATCGCAGGTCGGGCCCCAGAAGGCGAAGTCGGCCTTGCTTCTCGTGAATCTCCACCGGCCGGCTGACCAGCCGCGTGGGGTAGGTGAAGCCCAGATGCGCGGCATCGAACAGCGTGCCGTAGCTGCCGTCGTTGATGTAGAGCTCGTTGCCGCGGCGCGCATTGACGCGCACGATCAGCGACTCGGCCTCCGCCACCAGCGCGCGGCCCGGCTCGCACATGAGCCGGCAGCGCTCGCCGACGGGCAGCCGCTCGACGCCGTCGGCAATGGCGCGGATGAAGGCCGAGAGCGGGGCCGGGGCGGTGCCGGAATAGACCGACGGGAAAGCCGCCGCCCACGTCGAGCCGGTCGAGCACCACGCCGGCCTTGACGATCAGCCGCCCTACCTCCGCGAGCGCCGCGACATAGGCATCCGGCGTCTCCGTCTGCGAGCCGACGTGGAAGGTGATGCCCAGCTCCTTGGCGGCCTGGCGCGCCTTGACGAGCAGGCGCGCGGCCTTGGCGCCGGCCACGCCGAACTTGCGCTCCAGCGGAATCCTGCTGTTCTTGGCCGCAACCGCCACGCGCACCCACAGCGTGAGGTCGCGGCAGCCGCCGGTCTCCTCCACGATCTTCTTGAGCTCGTCCTCGCTGTCGAGCGCGAAGCTGCGCACGCCGAACTCGGAGAAGGCGCGGCGGATGGCGTTGCGCGACTTCACCGGGATGCATGAAGTGCAGGTGCGCGCCGGGGATGGTGGCGGCGTCCTCGATCTCGGGCAGCGAGGCCACGTCGAAATGGCGGATGCCGGCGCCGTAGAGGGCAGCCGAGCAGGAACACCGAGCTGTTGGCCTTGTAGGCGTAGGCCACGTCACCCGGGAAGTTCTCGATGAACCAGCGCGCCGCGCGCGCCGCCGCGTGGGGGCGGACGCCGATGATCGGAATGTCCGGCTTGGTTGCGCCGATCAGCGCGCTCGCAGACGGGAACCTGCGCATTTCATGGGACCTCCACCAGTCAAGTTGGACCAGGGCGCTGCTCGAACCAGCAGAAGCCGCCGTTATGTTTCGGAAGAGGGGAGATAGGGTCTAGGGGGGGTGCTGTAAAGAGGCAATTGCGCGGCGCGGCAAAAATTCTCGCCTGCGCGTCGGAGAGGCACCCGTCGATACCCGGAATCCCGGTCGGAGCGATGCAGCGGCCGAGCAGCGCTCATCCGGGACCTCGTGGAACGAGGTCGAGCTCGTTCGCGAGGTCCCGGATAGCGCTCTCGGCCGCGGGTCGCTGCTCGGCTTCCGGGATGACGGGTGGAGCTCACACCACGTCGAGGGGGCGCGTCTCGCGCAGGAGGCCGTTCTCCAGGCGCAGGACGCGGTGCATGCTGCGGGCGAGCTGCATGTTGTGGGTGGCGATCAGCGCCGCCACGCCGGTGTGCTGGATCAGCTGGAGAAGCTCGCGGAACACCAGCGCCGAGGTGCCGGGATCGAGGTTGCCGGTGGGCTCGTCGGCGAGCAGGATCTTGGGCGCGTTGGCGAGCGCGCGGGCGATGGCCGTGCGCTGCTGCTCGCCGCCCGAGAGCTGGGCCGGCCGGTGGTCGAGCCGCTCGCCGAGGCCCAGCATGCGCAGCAGCGCGGTGCGCGCCGCTTGGCGGCCGGCTCGCGCCTGATGCCGCGGATCAGCTGCGGCATCACCACGTTCTCCAGCGCCGAGAACTCCGGCAGCAGCTGGTGGAACTGGTAGACGAAGCCCATCTCGACGCGGCGCACGCGCGTGCGCTCGCCGTCGGTCAAGTGCGAGCAGTCGCGGCCGTTGACGAAGACCTTGCCGCCATCGGCCGTCTCGAGCAGCCCGGTGATGTGCAGCAGCGTCGACTTGCCGGCGCCGGAGGGGCCGACCAGCGCCACCGCCTGGCCGGCGTGGAGGTCCATGCTGGCGCCCTTGAGCACATGGATCTCGCGGTCGCCCTGCTGGAAGACGCGGCGCACGTCGCGCAGCTGAAGCACCGGGCGGGCGTAGGTGTCGTGCACGGGCTCACTCGTAGCGGAGGGCTTCCACGGGATCGAGCCGCGAAGCGCGCCAGGAGGGATAGAGGGTGGCCAGGACCGACAGGACCAGGGCCATGAGCACGATGATGCCGGTGGTCTGCCAGCTGAGGTCGGCCGGCAGCTTGGTGAGGTAGTAGATGCTGGGGTCGAACAGGTTGGTGTCGGTCAGCCAGGCGACGAAATGGCGGATCTCGTCGATCCTCCAGGCAGAACAGCACGGCCCGAGGAGGCAGCCGGCGAGCGTGCCGACCACGCCGATGCTGGCGCCGGTGATCAGGAACACGCGCATGATCGCGCCCTGGGTGGCGCCCATGGTGCGCAGGATGCCGATCTCGCGGCCCTTGTCCTTCACCAGCATGATGAGGCCGGAGATGATGTTGAAGGCGGCCACGACGACGATGATCGACAGGATGATGAACATCATGTTGCGCTCGACCTGGAGCACCGAGAAGAAGCCGGCGTTGCGCTGCCGCCAGGTCGACGAAGCGCAGCGAGGGAATGTCCGCGTTCTCCATCGCGGCCACCGCCTTCTCGACGTTCTCCGGATCGTCGACGAGCACCTCGAGCACGTCGACGGCATCGCCCTTGTCGAAGAAGCGCTGCGCCTCGGCGAGCGGCATGAAGATGATGCTGCGGTCGAACTCCGACATGCCCATCTCGAAGATCGCCGCAATCTTGTAGGCCTTGATGCGCGGCACGACGCCGAACGGCGTGCTGCGCCCCGCGCGGCGAGATCAGCGTGATGGTGTCGCCGACGCTGACGCCGCCCAGCAGCCGGGCGAGGCCGATGCCGACGGCAATGCCCTCCTGGCCGTCGAAGCCTTCGAGCGTGCCGGCCTTGATGTTCTTGGAGATCTGCGGCAGCGCCTTCAGCCCCTCCTCGTTCATGCCGCGCACCTTGCTGCCGCGGCCTGACTGCGGGCGTCGGAGGCGATGACCTGGCCCTCGATCAGCGGGACCGCGTTCTTGACGCCTGCGCGCGGCCTCCAGGCGCTTGGCGTAATCCTGGTAGTCGGGGAAGTCGGCGGTATCCGTCCTGATGACGACCACGTGCCCGTCGAGGCCCAGGATCTTGGCGAACAGCTCCTTGCGGAAGCCGTTCATGACGGCCATGACGATGATCAGCGTCGCCACCCCCAGCAGGATGCCGAGGAAGGAGAAGCTGGCGATGACCGAGATGAACCCTTCCTTGCGCCGCGCGCGCAGGTAGCGCAGCGCCAGCAGCCACTCGAACGGCGCGAACGGCCGCGTGTCTGCGGCCGAGCTGGTCAGCCGGGTATCGGCAGCGCAACGGTCATAGCGCGCAAAATCCCCCGTCATTGCACTTCGTCGCACTGTCCGGCCCGGCCGATCAGGCCAGGATGCGCTGCGCGCTCACCTGCTCGACCAGCCGCTTCAGGGCCGCCTCGGGAGAGAGGCTCGCGCGGCTGCCCGACTTGCGCTCCTTGACCTCGACCTCGCCGCTCTTCAGGCCCTTGGGCCCGACGATCAGCTGGAACGGCAGGCCGATCAGATCCATGCTGGCGAACTTGGCGCCGGCGCGCTCCTCGGTGTCGTCGTAGAGCACCGACACGCCCGCCTGCTGCAGCTTGCCGTAGAGGTCCTCGCACGCGGCATCCGTGGCCTTGTCGCCGGCCTTGAGGTTGACGAGGCCGACCTCGAACGGCGCCACCGGCACCGGCCAGACGATGCCGGCCGTCGTCGTGGCTGGCCTCGATGATGGCGGCCGGCAGGCGCGAGACGCCGATGCCGTAAGAGCCCGCTCTGCACCGCGATCATGCTGCCGTCCGGTCCCTGCACGCGGCACCCCATGGGCTCGGAGTACTTGGTGCCGAAGAAGAAAATATGGCCGACCTCGACCCCGCGCGCCGACGACCCGCTTGTCCTGTGGCACTTCGGCCTCGAAGCGCGTCCGCGTCGTGCTTGTCGTCGGTGGCCGCGTAATGGCGGGTCCAGGGCGCGATGAGCGGCGTCAGGTCGGCGCCGAAATCGACATCCGGCGGCGGCATCGGCGTCTCCAGCAGGTCGGCGTGGCAGAACACCCGGCTCTCGCCGGTGTCGGCCAGGATGATGAACTCGTGGCTGAGATCGCCGCCGATCGGTCCGGTCTCGGCGACCATCGGGATCGACTTGAGGCCCATGCGCGCGAAGGTGCGCAGGTAGGCCACGAACATCCGGTTGTAGGAGTGCGCGTGCCGCCTCCACCGAGAGGTCGAAGGAGTAGGCGTCCTTCATCAGGAACTCGCGGCCGCGCATCACGCCGAAGCGGGGCCGCATCTCGTCGCGGAACTTCCACTGGATATGGTAGAGAATGCGCGGCAGGTCGCGGTAGGACTTGGCCGCGCCGCGGAAGATCTGGGTGATCAGCTCCTCGTTGGTGGGGCCGTAGAGCATCTCGCGCTCGTGCCGGTCCTTGAAGCGCAGCATCTCCGGCCCATAGGCGTCGTAGCGCCCGCTTTCGCGCCACAGCTCGGCCTGCTGCAGGGTCGGCATCAGCATCTCGATGGCGCCGGCGCGGTCCTGCTCCTCGCGCACGATCTGCTCGATCTTCCTGAGGACCCGGAACCCCAGCGGCAGCCAGGAATAGATGCCGGCGCTCGACTGGCGGATCATGCCGGCGCGCAGCATGAGCTGGTGCGAGACGATCTCCGCCTCGCTCGGCGTCTCGCGCAGCACGCGGCAGGAAGTAGTGGGACAGGCGCATGGAACCCCGTTGCACTCGCGAAGGTAGGAAGGCCCTCGCGCCTCGTTGTTGCGGTGCAATGCCTGCCGGGCAACAATCGCGCCACCCGGTCCCTCATGCAGTGGCCAGCTGGTCATATCCGGTTCGCGGCGGGGTGGCAACGATCGGCCGCGAAGGTGAAATCGTGAATCGTCAAGTCGTGAGATGGACCTCGCGGCGTCACGACCTCACGGTCTGATCACGTCACTTGACCCGGCTGCCGCACGCCCTCGCCTCGTGCAGACCAGCAACGCGCTGCGAAGGGCAGTCGCCCTCAATACAAGGGTGACAGAAGGCCGCAGGATAGCTATTGTGTCTGAGCGTGGGGGAAAAAGTGGGAAAACCCCCGCTTCGCATGGGGCTCGGGAAAGCCCAAGTCTGGGGAAGGAGGACGCTACCGGCACACGTTGTTCGGCGCCGTAGCCAACAAGCAAGAAGGCATTCTCGAGCAAGGCGTCTGCCTTGCTCGATTTCGTTTGGGGCGGGGTCAGACCCCTCGCCGTCGACGTTGCAGCAGAACACGAACGCAGCGCAGGGGTCTACCCCTCACTTGCGGCCGAGCAGCGCCTCGAGGTCGAGCAGGCCGTACCTGACGGCGGCCCAGAAGCCGGCAAACAGCAGCGCCGAGATGAGGGTCGTGAGCAGCACGACGCGCAGCAGGCGCGGCGCGGTCGGCGCGCTTTCCGGCGTGCCGGGGACGACGCTGCCGTCCTCGCCCTGCGTGCGCACGCCGATCGGCAGGACGGCGAACAGCACCGTCCACCAGAGGACGACGTAGATGGCGATGCCGAGCGAGAGGCTCATTCGCCGCTCAGGCCTGCTCGATCTCGACCAGCGTGCCGCAGAAATCCTTGGGGTGAAGGAACAGCACCGGCTTGCCGTGCGCGCCGATCCTGGGCTCGCCGTCGCCCAGCACGCGCGCGCCCGCGGCCTTGAGCTGGTCGCGCGCGGCTAGGATGTCGGCCACCTCGTAGCAGACGTGATGGATGCCGCCGCTCGCATTGCGCTCGAGGAAGGCGGCGATGGGCGAATTCTCGCCCAGCGGCTCCAGCAGCTCGATCTTGGTGTTGGGCAGCGTCACGAACACCACCGTGACGCCGTGCTCGGGCTGCGCCAGCGGCTCGGAGACCTGCGCACCCAGCGCATTCCTGTAGACCGCCACGGCGTCGGCGAGGGCCGGCACGGCAATGGCGACGTGATTGAGACGGCCGATCATTGGATGCGCTGCAGCCCCTTGGCTGAAAGGCCGAGAGCGATGCCTCCCGAGCCTCGAAACTACCGATACTCTGGACGACCCGAAAGGGTCATGCGATGAGTTTGATCTTGCTGCCAATGGGGGAGAGCTCACAATGCCGGCGCGTCGTATTTGCCTGCTACTTTCATCTCTGGTTCTTTTTCTGGTCCACACCGCCGCGGCAGAAGCCCAGACCTGGACCAAGCACAGCTACGCCACAGACGGTTTCGAGGTCGAGTTCTCGGGCCCTGTGAAGGTCAATCCGACTGATGTCAGATGACGAAGCTCGCCGCAGGCTCGTCCGCGCGACCAACTATCTCCAAGAAGGTGACGACTTCGCCTTCATTGTCGCTGCCTCGCTGCAACGCGTCGCAGTCAATTTCGAGAGTGGCGTCGAAGGATAGCATGGGCGCACTCAAGTGTGCGACGATACTCTCGGACACGCCGGTGCAGTTTCCAAAGCGGTCGTGCGCGCGAGATGCGCGGCACAAGTTGCGTAGATGGGCGATTCCGCGTGGATGCCCGCTATTTCACGGTGGGCTCCTGGTTCTATCAGGTCCTTGCCATACACCCGCTGAACGGTAGCCGTGACGCGGATGCGCGACGTTTCGTCGAATTGTTCCGCGTTACAGGCCAGGGCCGGCAATGATCGTCAGCGGGCCGACTGCGTCAGCAGCACCTTGACGACGGGCCGCTTGCCCCAGGCGTCGTCCACCGCGGCGCGCACGGCGCGGCGGACCGCCTCGCGCACCATCTCGCCGTCTCTCTGCCGGTCGCGCGGGATGCTGGCAAGCGTGCCTTCCACGGCCCGGCGCACGATCTCGGCCATGGGCCGGCCCTCGGCGTCGGACGCGGGCACCCCGTCCAGCACGACCTCCGCGTCCGGCAACGACATTGCCCCGGCCGGAGCGGGCGAGCGCGACGATGACGATGCCGGCATAGGCGAGCGACCGGCGCTCGCGCACCGGCCCCTCCTCGGCCGGCACCAGCAGGTTGCCGTCGCGGAACAGGCGGCCGACCGGCGCCTGGTCGACGACCTCGGCAGGTGCCGGGCGCCAGCCGCACCATGTCGCCGTTCCTCACGGCGTGCACCTCCTTGACGCCGGCGGCCCGGGCGAGCTTCGCGTGCTCGCTCAGATGCCGCGCCTCGCCGTGCATGGGGATGGCGATGCGCGGCCTGACCGAGGCGTACATCTCGCTTCAGCTCCTCGCGGCGCGGATGGCCGGTGACGTGCACGAGCGCGTCCGCGTCGGTGATGATCTCGCAGCCGAGATCGACGAGCCGGTTCTGGATCTGGCCGACCGCGCGCTCGTTGCCCGGGATGGTGCGCGAGGAGAAGATCACGAGGTCGCCCCGGTCGAGCTCGACGTCGGGGTGCTCGTCGGCGGCGATGCGGGCAAGCGCGGCGCGCGGCTCGCCCTGGCTGCCGGTGCACAGGACCAGCACCTCGCTCGGCGGGCAGGTCGGAGAAGCGGGACTGGTCGTCGTACTTGAAGTCGGCCGGCAGGTAGCCGGTCGCCATCGCCACCTCGATCACGCGGTGCATGGCGCGGCCCGGCGACCACCAGCCGCCGCCCGGCGAGACGCGCGGCGTCGCCAACGGCGCGGATGCGGGCGACGTTGGAGGCGAAGATGGTGACGGCCACGCGCCGCTTCGCCGCGCAGACGATCTCGGCCAGCGACCGGGCCACGTCGCGCTCCGACGGCGAGCGGCCTTCGCGCATGGCGTTGGTGGAATCGCAGACGGCGGCAATGACGCCCTCGTTGCGCCGAGCCGGGCCAGCCGGCTCGTGTCGACCGGCGCACCGAGCACCGGCGTCGGATCGAGCTTCCAGTCGCCGGTGTGGAACACCGGCCCGAACGGCGTGCGCAGCACGAGCGCGCTGGATTCCGGGATGGAATGCGCCATCTCGATGAGCTCGATGGCGAACGGCCCCACGTCGAAGCGGCTGTTGAGCGCCACCTCGTTGATCGGCAGCTCGACGCCGCTTGCCGAACTCGGCCACCTTGGCTCTTGAGCAGTGCCGCCGTGAACGGCGTGGCGTAGATCGGCACCCTGAGCCGGGGCCACAGCTCGATGACGGCCCCCAAGTGGTCCTCGTGCGCGTGCGTCAGCACGAGGCCCGCGAGGCTGCTTGCGCTCCGCCTCGATGTATCTGAGGTCGGGCAGGATGACATCGACGCCCGGATCGTTCTCGCCCTCCGGGAAGGTGATGCCGAGGTCGACCATGAGCCAGCGCCGGTCGTCGGCCGGACCGAGGCCGTAGAGATAGCAGTTCATGCCGATCTCGCCGATGCCGCCCAGCGCCATGAACACCAGCTCGCTCTGGGACTCGCCGCGGGGGGACTTGCGTCATCGGCTGGGGCTGGGTCATCGGCGCGCGTCCTCGGGGCGCCGGCACCGCGGCCAGTGCCACGTCGCCGAAGGTCACCGTGCGATGCCGCCCCTGACTGTCGCGAACCACGAGCCCACCCTGAGTGTCGAGATCGACGAATGCGCCGGCGATGCGTTCCGCGCCGGTATCGACGCTGCACGGCTCGCCGGCCGGGCCGGCGCGCTCGAGCCACGCGCGCCGTATGGTGGCAAAATCCGCGCCCGCAACGCCACGCCGCGAGCCAGTGCTGCACAGCTTCGGCGAGATGGCCCAGCATCGCCTCGGGAGCGACCGCCGGCCCGTGCTCGGCGAGATGCGTGGCGGCGCGGCCGAGATCGTCCGGGTGCCAGGCCAGATTGATGCCGAAGCCGATGACGGCGGTTACGGACTCCTTACCGGCCCGGGTCGTGACCATGGTCTCGGCGAGGATGCCGGCGCACTTGGCCTCGCCGATCAGGACGTCGTTGGGCCACTTCAGGCGCAAGCCCGGCGGGGCCGCCGTGTGCGGCCTGCCGGATGGCATCGATGGTGGCGACGCCGGCCAGCAGGGCCAGCTGCGGCAAGGCAGCGGGCGTGCAGTGCCAGCTCGATGAGCAGGCTGGCGTGGAGGTTGCCGGGCCCCGACGACCCACTGCCGGCTGCCGCGGCCGCGCCCCGCCGTCTGGCGCCGCGCCATGATCCACAGCGGGCCCGTCTCGCCGCACGCGGCCAGCGCAAGCGCCTCGCGGTTGGTGGAGCCAACCTGGTCGAGAACGAGGCTGCGAAAGGGCTGCGCCACGCGGGGCTTTCCGTCTCCCGAAGGGGCTAGGCTGAGAACAGGCTCCTCACCGCCGCTCCGGCCGCATCGACCAGCGGCGCCGGCCACACGACGTAGAGCAGGACGAGCAGGCCGGTCACCGCCATCACCAGCCCCGCCTTGGGCTGGACCGCGGCGAACCTCTCTCTCGGCGCGTCGAAGAACATGATCTTCACAATGCGCACGTAGTAGTAGGCGCCGACCACGCTGGCAAGCACGCCGATGATGGCGAGCGCCCACAGCCCCTCCTTCACGGCCGCCAGGAACACGTAGAACTTGGCGAAGAAGCCGGCGAGCGGCGGGATGCCGGCGAGCGAGAACAGGAGGATCGCCAGCAGGGTGGCGAGGCGCCAGATTGTTCTGGGCGAGGCCCGGACAGCTCGTCGATGTCCTCGGTCATGCCCTGGGAGCGGCGCATGGCCAGCACGCAGGCGAAGGCCCCGAGCGTCATCGCCGCGTAGATGACGAGGTAGATGACGACGCCCTGGGCGCCTTCGGGCGAGCCCGCGGCCAGGCCGATCAGGGCATAGCCGATGTTGCCGATGGCCGAGTAGGCGAGCAGCCGCTTGATGTTGCTCTGGCCGATGGCGGCGAAGGCGCCGAGCAGCATGGAGGCGATGGCGAGCGCGGTGACGACCTGCTGCCACTGCGGCTTGGCGCCGGCGAAGGCGGCGAGCGTCACGCGCATCAGGAGCGCCATGGCCGCCACCTTGGGCGCGGCGGAGAAGAAGGCGGTGACCGGCGTCGGCGCGCCTTCGTACACGTCCGGGCGTCCACATGTGGAACGGCACGGCCGAGACCTTGAAGGCGAGGCCGACCAGCAGGAACACGAGGCCGACGATCAGGCCGATGTTCTGGCCGGCGCCGGGCTGCGCGGCGGCGGCGGCAATGGCGGCGAAGCTGGTGGAGCCGGTGAAGCCGTAGATCAGGGAGGCGCCGTAGAGCAGCATGCCGGAGGACAGCGCGCCGAGCACGAAGTACTTGAGGCCGGCCTCGCTGGAGCGCAGGTCGTCGCGGCGGATCGCCGCCAGCACGTAGAGCGCGAGGCTCTGCAGCTCCAGGCCGATATAGAGCGCGATGAGATCGTTGGCGGAGATCATCATCAGCATGCCCGCCGTCGCCAGCAGCACGAGCACCGGGTACTCGAACTTCAGCGCCCGCGACCTGGCGCATGTAGTCGAACGACAGGATCAGCGCCGCCGCCGAGGCGACGAGGGTGAGCACCTTCATGAAGCGGGCGAAGCCGTCGACCACGAAGGCGCCGTCGAACAGCTGGTGCGCGCCCGGCGGCTGCTGCAGGACGAACCAGGCCGCCACGCCCGAGGACGAGCGACGGCGAGCCAGCCGATCGCCTCGGCCTCGGCGTCGCGCTCGGGCCGGAACACGCCGAGCATCAGCAGCGCCATCGCGCGCGCCGATCAGCAGAAGCTCGGGATAGAGCGGCCAGTAGGCCTGGAGTTGGTGCATGGATCGCGGCCTAGTGTTCGGGTCGAACAGATGTGCACGGTGTCATCCCGGCACTTGTCGCCGGGATCCAGCCGGCCACTTGCTCCGGCGCTCGCGGTTGGCTGGATGCCGGGGACAAGCCCCGGCATGACAAGCATGAACGCGCGTTCGGCGTCATGGCGCTACCGCACGTTCATTGCCGCGGCCGCCCGGAGCGCCGCCTCGTAGTTGGAGACGAGGTTCTTGACCGAGACGGCGGTCACGTCGAGCAGCGGCGAGGGGTAGAAGCCGAACAGCACCACGAGCAGCACCAGCGGGGCGAACACGAGGACCTCGCGGTAGCCGAGATCGGAGATGGTCCTGAGGCTGGGCTTCTCGAGCGGCCCGAACATCATGCGCCGGTAGAGATAGAGCGCGTAGGCGGCGGAGAGGATCACGCCGGTGGTCGCCAGGAACGCCACCCAGGTGCTGGCCTTGAACGCGCCGACCAGCGTCAGGAACTCGCCGACGAAGCCCGAGGTGCCGGGCAGGCCGACGTTGGCCAGCGTGAACACCATGAAGCAGAAGGCGTAGAGCGGCATGCGGTTGACGAGGCCGCCGTAGGCGTCGATGCGGCGCGTGTGCATGCGGTCGTAGACCACGCCGACGCACAGGAAGAGGGCGGCGGAGACGAGGCCGTGCGAGAGCATCTGGAAGATGGCGCCGTCCACGCCCTGCACCGTGAAGCTGAAGATGCCCATGGTGACGAAGCCCATGTGGGCGACGCTGGAATAGGCGATGAGCTTCTTCACGTCCTCCTGCGCCAGCGCCACCAGCGAGGTGTAGATGATGGCGACGATCGAGAGCGCGAACACGAGCGGCGCGAACTCCTGGCTGGCCAGCGGGAACATGGGCAGCGAGAAGCGCAGGAAGCCGTAGCCGCCCATCTTCAGCAGGATGCCCGCCAGGATCACCGAGCCGGCGGTGGGCGCCTCGACGTGGGCGTCGGGCAGCCAGGTGTGGACCGGCCACATCGGCAGCTTCACCGCGAACGAGGCGAAGAAGGCGAGCCACAGCCACCACTGCATGCCGGCGGGGAACTTGTGGTTGAGCAGCGTCGGGATGTCGCTGGTGCCGGCGTGCCAGTACATGGCCATCAGCGCCAGCAGCATCAGCACCGAGCCGAGCAGCGTGTAGAGGAAGAACTTGAAGCTCGCGTAGACGCGCCGCTCGCCGCCCCACACGCCGATGATGAGGAACATCGGGATCAGGCCGCCCTCGAAGAACAGATAGAACAGCACGAGGTCGAGCGCGCAGAAGACGCCGATCATCAGCGTCTCCAGCACCAGGAAGGCGATCAGGTACTCCTTGACGCGCTCCTCGATCGACTCCCAGCTGGCGATGATGCACAGCGGCATCAGGAACGCGGTGAGCACGACGAACAGCACCGAGATGCCGTCGACGCCCATCTTGTATTTGATCGAGCCGCCGAGCCAGTCCATCTCCTCGACGAACTGGAAGCCGGCGCTGCTCTTGTCGAAGTTGCGCCCAGATCCACAGGGCCACGCCCAGGGTGAAGAGCGTGGTGTAGAGCGCGATCCAGCGCGCGTTGCGCTTGGCCTGCCCGGTTCTGCGCCGCGATGAGCAGCGCGCCGACCAGCGGGAAGAAGGTGACGAGGGAGAGCACGCCGAAGCCGTTCATCGCATCAGCCACTCCGCTGTAGAGGGCCTGAGGAGGGCGCGGATGTCGTTGAACATGAAGGCCGTGACGATCAGCGGCCACGCCGATCAGCATGGCGAAGGCGTAGTGGTAGACGTAGCCGGTCTGCAGCTTGACGACGCGCCCGGTGGTCCACAGCACGCGCGCCGCCACGTTGTCGGCGCCGAGCCCGTCGATGATGGCGCCGTCGCCGCCCTTCCAGAACAGCCGCCCGATCCAGAAGGCCGGCTTGCACGAACAGCCAGTCGTAGAGCTCGTCGAAGTACCACTTGTTGAGAAGGAACAGGTAGAGCGGCTTGAAGATGCGCGCCGTCAGAGCCGGCAGCCACGGCGCCACCATGTAGTAGAGGTAGGAGAGCGCGAAGCCCGCCGCCATCGCCATGAACGGCGCCCAGCCGACCCAGCGCGGGATCTCGTGCATGGCGTGGCGGATGTGGTTGCTGCTGCGCCTCGAACAGCGACGCGCGCCAGAAATCGCCGTAGCCCCCGCCGATGAAGACAGTGCTGGAACGCGAAGCCCGCGGCGATCGAGCCCAGCGCCAGCACCAGCAGCGGCACCAGCATCACCCACGGGCTCTCGTGCGCGTGCTCGTAGGTGTGGTGGTCGGCGCGCGTGGGCTGGTGGAAGGTCATGAACATCAGGCGCCAGGAGTAGAACGCCGTCATGAAGGCGGCGACGACCAGGAGCCAGAAGGCGTAGTTGCTGCGGCGTGTGCGCGGCGAAGGCCGCCTCGATGATGGCGTCCTTGGAGTGGAAGCCGGCGAAGCCCAGCGAGATGCGGGATGCCGACGCCGGTGAGCGACAGCGTGCCGATCAGCATCACGATCCAGGTGATGCGCATCTTCGGACGCCAGCCCGCCCATCTTGCGCATGTCCTGCTCGTGGTGCATGGCGTGGATGACCGAGCCGGCGCCGAGGAACAGCAGCGCCTTGAAGAAGGCGTGGGTGAAGAGGTGGAAGATGCCGGCCGAGTAGGCGCCGACGCCGCAGGCCACGAACATGTAGCCGAGCTGCGAGCAGGTCGAGTAGGCGACCACGCGCTTGATGTCGTTCTGCACGAGGCCGACGGTGGCGGCGAAGAACGCCGTGACGGCGCCCGACCAGGGTCACGACCTGCAGCGCCACCGGCGCCAGCTCGAACAGCGGCGAGAGCCGCGCCACCATGAACACGCCGGCCGTCACCATGGTCGCGGCGTGGATCAGCGCCGAGACCGGCGTGGGGCCCTCCATGGCGTCGGGCAGCCAGGTGTGCAGCAGGAACTGCGCCGACTTGCCCATGGCGCCCATGAACAGGAGCAGGCACAGCACGGTGAGGGTGTCGAGCTGGTAGCCCAGGAACTCCATGGGCTTGCCGGCGACGCTGGGCGCGGCGCGGAACACGGCGTCGAAGCCGATCGTGCCGAACACGGCGAAGATGCCGAAGATGCCGAGCGCGAAGCCGAAGTCGCCGACGCGGTTGACGATGAAGGCCTTGATGGCGGCCGCGTTCGCCTCGGGCTTCAGGTACCAGAAGCCGATCAGCAGGTAGGAGGCGAGGCCCACGCCCTCCCAGCCGAAGAACAGCTGCAGGAAGTTGTCGCTCGTCACCAGCGCCAGCATGGCGAAGGTGAACATGGAGAGGTAGGCGAAGAAGCGCGGCCGGCTGTCGTCCTCGGCCATGTAGCCGATGGAGTAGAGGTGCACGAGGAACGACACGGTGTTGACGACCACCAGCATCACGGCGGTCAGCGTGTCGATCCTGAGCGCCCAGGAGACGTCGAGCTCGCCCGAGGTCACCCAGCGCAGCACCGGCACGCGCGCCGTCTCGCCGCCGAAGCCGACCTGCCAGAAGGCGATCCAGGAGAGCACCGCAGCGATGCCGACGAACAGGGTGGTGATGATCTCGCTGGGCCGCGGCCCGATGACGCGGCCGAGGAAGCCCGGCGATCAGCGCGCCCGCAGAGCCGGCAGGAAGACGATGGCTTGGTAGATCATCGGCCGTGCTCCTGCGGCTTCCTGTGGCAAATGGGGGAGTAGGGAGTAGGGAGTAGGGAGTAGGGAGCCCGGAACCGGACGCGCATCAGACTGCTTCCTTGTCCTGCAGCGCCCTGATCAGCGATCGCAACAGCTTTCCGACCTCCTCGGTCATTTCCAGAATCTGCTCCTGCGTCTGGCGCCTTCATCAGTTCGACCGTCTGCGAGAGCAATACGTGCGTTTCGAGTTCCTTTAGTGAGCCCTGTGATATGCGCAGAAACTGGATGTATGATCCCGTATTCTCGCGCCCATTGCCTTCCGCGATGTTGGCAGGGATGGAAGCAGCTGCGCGTCGGATCTGCGTCGTCAGGCCGAAAGCTTCTGATGCGCGGAAAAGACCGCGTCTTGGCATAGCAAAGCGCGGCAAGCGCCATAGCCTTCTGCCAGACGACCAGATCGCGATAGGAACGGACCGGTGTCACCTGCTCTCAACCCCTACTCCCTACTCCCTACTCCCTATTCCCCTCTTTACTTCTATCAGCCCTTCATGACGCTGACGTCCTCGACCGCAATCGAGCCGCGGTTGCGGAAGAACGCGACGACGATGGCGAGGCCGATGGCCGCCTCGCCCGCCGCGACCGTCAGGACGAACAGCGCGAAGACCTGCCCGACCAGGTCGCCCATGTGGGCGGAGAACGCGACCAGGTTGATGTTGACGGCGAGCAGCATCAGCTCGATCGACATCAGGATGACGATCACGTTCTTGCGGTTGAGGAAGATGCCGAAGATGCCGAGCGTGAACAGGATGGCCGCGACGGTGAGGTAGTGTCCGAGCCCGATCGTCATGCGCCGCTCGTCCTCACCATCCGAGCACGCGCACGGCGATGGCGAATGCGCCGATCACGGCGATCGTCACCCAAACCCAGCGGCTGCCGCTGAAGAAGTAGGCGATCAGCTCCATCGCAGCCTTCCGTCCATGGCGATCTCCCTCACTGCACCGACGTTCGCCGGGGGAACGACGGCCGTGCCCGGGCCCACCTTGACCACCTCGATCGCCGTGCTCTTGCGCCGCGCCACCTGCGCCGCGATCGACTGGCGCTTCACGCCCTCCTTGTGGCGCAGCGTGAGCACGATGGCGCCGATCATCGCCACCAGCAGGATCAGGCCGGCGCCCTGGAAGAAGTAGACGTACTTGGTGTAGAGCACCCGGCCGATCGCCTCGGTGTTGGTGATGCCCGATGCCGCCGGGGGAATGGGCGCGGCGGGCGTGGCCAGGCTGCCGGGGCTCGACGACGTGGAAGCCCGCCACCATCACCAGCTCGACGAGCAGGATGAGCCCGATCAGCGCGCCCAGCGGCGCGTGCCTGATGAAGCCGGCCCGCAGCTCGGCGAAGTCCACGTCGAGCATCATCACGACGAACAGGAACAGCACGGCGACGGCGCCGACGTAGACCACGACCAGGATCATCGCCAGGAACTCGGCGCCGAGCAGCACGAACAGCCCCGCCGCGTTGAAGAACGCGAGGATCAGGAAGAGCACCGCGTGCACGGGGTTCCTGGCCAGGATCACCATCAGGCCGGCGGCGACCGTGATCGCCGCGAACAGGTAGAAGAACAGCGCGCGACGGTCATGGCGTACCCCGTCGCAATGCCGCCGGATCCCCTCTCCCCGCTTGCGGGGAGAGGGTTAGGGTGAGGGGCAGCAACATGCGCCGACATTGGCGAGTGCTGCTGCCCCTCACCCCGCCCTCTCCCCGCGCTGATGGAGCGCGCGGAGAGGTTGGCGTGCGCGGGGAGAGGGAGCATCTTGCACCGTCATCGCCATCGTCTCACCGGTACGGCGCATCGAGCGCGATGCGCCTTGGCGATCTCGCGCTCCCAGCGGTCGCCGTTGGCCAGCAGGCGCTCCTTGTCGTAGTAGAGCTCCTCGCGCGTCTCGGTGGCGTACTCGAAGTTCGGGCCCTCGACGATGGCGTCCACCGGGCAGGCCTCCTGGCACAGCCCGCAGTAGATGCACTTCACCATGTCGATGTCGTAGCGCGTGGTGCGCCGGGTGCCGTCGTTGCGGCGCGGGCCCGCCTCGATGGTGATGGCCTGGGCCGGGCAGATCGCCTCGCACAGCTTGCAGGCGATGCAGCGCTCCTCGCCGTTGGGATAGCGGCGCAGCACGTGCTCGCCGCGGAAGCGCGGCGAGAGCGGGCCCTTCTCGTGGGGGTAGTGCAGGGTCTTCTTGGGCGCGAAGAAGTAGCGCATCGACAGGAAGAACGCCGAGACGAACTCCTTCAGGAACAGCGAGCTGACGACTTGTCGACTAGCCATGGACGATCTGCCCTCAGGGCGCGAGCTCGAAGAAGTGCAGGACGCCGGCCACCGCCGCCACCATGATCAGGGACAGCGGCAGGAACACCTTCCAGCCCAGCCGCATGAGCTGGTCGTAGCGATAGCGCGGCACGAACGCCTTGACCATGGCGAACATGAAGAACACGAGCACCAGCTTGGCGACGAACCAGACGATGCCGGGCACCCAGGTGAACGGCGCCACGGCGACCGGCGGCAGCCAGCCGCCCAGGAACATGATGGTGGTGAGCGCGCACATGGTCGTGATCGCCACGTACTCGCCCAGCATGAACAGCAGGTAGGGCGTGGACGAGTACTCCACCATGAACCCGGCCACCAGCTCCGATTCCGCCTCCGGCAGGTCGAACGGCGGCCGGTTGGTCTCCGCCAGCGCCGAGATGAAGAACACGACGAACATCGGCAACAGGCCGAGCCAGTACCAGTCGAGCGCCGAGCTGGGCAGGCCGAGGCGCGTGCCGAGGCCGATCTTCTGGGCGTTGACGATCTCGGTCATGTTGAGCGAGCCGACGCACAGGAGCACGGTGATGATGACGAAGCCGATCGAGACCTCGTAGGACACCATCTGCGCGGCCGAGCGCAGGCGAGCCGAGGAAGGCGTACTTCGAGTTGGAGGCCCAGCCGCCCATGATCACGCCGTAGACGCCGAGCGAGGAGATGGCGAACAGGTAGAGCACGCCGACGTTGAGGTTGGCGATCACCCAGCGGCCCCAGCCGTTCTCGTTGACCGGGATCACGGCCCAGGCGGCCAGCGCCAGCACCGAGGCCACGAGGGGCGCCAGCAGGAACACGCCCTTGTCGGCGCCGGCCGGGATCAGGGGCTCCTTGAAGACGAACTTCAGGAGGTCGGCGAACGACTGGAGCAGGCCGAACGGCCCCACCACGTTCGGGCCGCGGCGCAGCTGCACCGCCGCCCACACCTTGCGGTCGAACAGGATCAGGAACGCGACCGCGACCAGCAGGACCACCAGCAGCAGCACGCTCCAGAAGCGCGATCACCAGCGCCGGCCAGAGCGTAGTCGAGCAGCGGCTCGAGCGTAGGCTCTGCCAGATGTTCCGCAGACGCTATCCATGCGTGCCCGTGGTCCTCTGCCCGGCGACGGCCTGCTTGAGGGCGCTCAGCTCGGCCATCACGGCCGAGGCGCGCGCGATCGGGTTGGTGAGGTAGTAGTCGGCGACGGCCGCGCCGAACGGCTCCGACGCCCAGCGCGCCGCCGCGCGCGGCGAGGGCCTCCACGCCCCTTCAGGTCCGCCGGCTCGACGGCATCCAGCCGGGCCAGCCGCGGCGCCTCCTTGTACATGGCGGCGCGCAGCGCCGGGAGCGTGTCGTAGGGCAGGCGCTGCCGGCAGGTGCCCGGACAGGGCGCGGATGATCGCCCAGTCGTCCTTGGCGTCGCCCGGCGGGAAGGCGGCGCGGGCGCGTGAGCTGCGCCCTGCCCTCGAGTGTTCACGTAGGTGGCGCTCTTCTCGGTGTAGGCGGCGCCCGGCAGCACCACATCGGCGCGCGGAGGCGCCGGCATCGCCGTGGCTGCCCTGATAGACGACGAACGCGCTGCCGAGCCGCGTCATGTCGATCTCGTCGGCGCCCAGGAGATAGACGACATCCATCGCCCACGAGATCGATGCCGCCCGTCTCGGGCACGAAGCCGAGATCGAGGCCGGCGACGCGGCGACGCCGCGGTATGCAGGACGTTGAAGGGGTTCCAGCCGGCATCCTTGCCCTCGGCGGCGAGCAGCGCGATCCTGGCGGCCGCAGAGAGCACGGCCGCGCCGTCGGCCCGGGCGGCGGCGGCGGCGCCGACGATCACCATCGGCCGCTTGGCGTCGCGCAGGACGCCGGCAAAGCTGTGCTTGCCGTCCAGCACCTCGGCCAGCGTCTGCGGGCCGGCCGCCCAGGTACTCGTAGGGGTAGGTGAGGTCGGCGTGCTCGCCGATCAGGCCGACGGCGAGGCCGCCCTGGCGCCAGCGCTTGCGGATGCGCGCGTTGAGCGACGGCCGCCTCCAGGCGCGGATTGGTGCCGACGAGCAGGATGGCATCGGCCTGCTCGATGCCCTCGATGCCGGAATTGAACAGATAGCTGGCGCGCCCGAGCTTCGGGTCGAGCTTGGCGCCGTCCTGCCGGCAGTCGACGTTCTTGCAGCCGAGCCGGGCGAGGAGGTCCTTGAGCGCGAACATCTCCTCGGCGCCCGCGAGGTCGCCGGCCATGGCCGCGATGCGCTGCGGCTTGGCGCGCCTTCAGCCTGGCGGCGACCAGGGCGAGCGCCTCGTCCCAGCCCGCCGGCTCCAATGCGTGCCGTTCTTGCGGACGAGGGCCGGTCGAGGCGCTGGGTCTTGAGCCCGTCGGCGACGTAGCGGGTCTTGTCGGAGATCCACTCCTCGTTCACGGCGTCGTTGTTGCGGGGCAGGATGCGCAGCACCTCGCGGCCGCGCGCATCGACGCGGATGTTGGACCCCACGCGCGTCCATCACGTCGATGGACTCGGTCTTGCGCAGCTCCCACGGCCGGTAGATGAAGGCCCAGGGCCGGTGCGTCAGCGCGCCGACGGGGCAGAGATCGTTGACGTTGGCGGAGAGCTCCGACATCAGGCCGCGCTCGAGGTAGGTGGTGATCTCCATGTCCTCGCCGCGGCCGATGGCGCCCAGCTCCTCGACGCCCGCGACCTCGGTCATGAACCGCACGCAGCGCGTGCAGTGGATGCAGCGGTTCATGGCGGTCTTGATCAGCGGGCCCAGGTACTTCTCCTCCACGGCGCGCTTGTTCTCGTCGAAGCGCGAGCCGCCGAAGCCGTAGGCCATGGCCTGGTCCTGCAGGTCGCACTCGCCGCCCTGGTCGCAGATCGGGCAATCGAGCGGGTGGTTGATCAGCAGGAACTCCATCACGCCTTCGCGCGCCTTCTTCACCATCGGCGAGCGGGTGTTGATGACCTTGGGGCTGCCGTCCCTGTTGGGCGGGCAGGTCGTTGACGCCCATGGCGCACGAGGCGACCGGCTTGGGCGTGCCCTGCACCTCGATCAGGCACATGCGGCAGTTGCCGGCGATCGACAGGCGCTCGTGGTAGCAGAAGCGCGGGATCTCGACGCCGGCCTGCTCGCAGGCCTGGAGCAGGGTGATGCCGTCCTCGACCTCGATTGGCTTGCCGTCGATGATGAGCTGCTTGGGCATTCCGCTCTCGCGCCGCGCAGGGGCAGGGGAGGCTGGAACGAGGATCGTTCCAAGCTCGCCACCGCTTCCTACACGGGCAGCGCACAACGCGCTAGGGCGACAATTGGCGCGTGGGGTTCTGGCCCGAATTCGTCCATCCGTCGATCCGTGCGCTACTGCCGCGCCTCGCTCTCTTCCAGGCGTGCATCGAGCTCCCCTTTTCTTAAAATCGTTGGTCATGCCAGCCCGAGCGTGCGGTCCACATTGAGGCGCATCTCATCGAAGCGCCCTTCGGCGAATTCGTTGTGCCCAACATCAGCGTGTGACTGGTGAAGGCATGAAAAATCCTCATAGCTTTGTCGAGTTGATCGAAGCGCTCATTCATCGTCGTTCTGATCTCTCGGAGCTCGGAGCGAACCTCGCGCAGCCGGATCAAGACGAGACTTTGTCGGGCGCGTTGTCATTTGTGTAGTTTCCGCATATATATCCAATAAACAATAGTCCATCTGTGCCGAGTTTGCAGGCCTGAGCAGCTGCCCGGGCCAAGCGGCGGCGTCGCCAAGGAGTGCGTGTCGCGTTGTACTCCGAAGCGGCGAGAGGGTGCGGCCGCACGGGTGGTGCAGCCGCTAGGAGCCTATCCACTTTGTCGGGGTTGATGGGCCGCGCAAGGAGGCGGTGGGAGCGCGTGGGGGCGGAGCAGGCCGGTAGCCGGTCCACCAGGAGGGAAATTGCGATGACTGTCCTCGATCCCATGCCCCGCCGTGAATACACAGCGCACCCGCGGCGGTCTCGAGGTCCTTCAAGCTGTGAAGCGCCCGTGTGGCACCTTCTCCATGAGACGACGGAATTGCGCTCCGGTCACATGCACGAGGGCGCGGTGATCACCGCCCTCGAAATAGACGTCCTCATGCCCCTCAAGGCTTGCATCAACGACCGCGCTGAGCCCGTAGGCGGCGGCGATTGGGGGAACGGCTCCTCGTTCACAATCGGGGAACAGGCCGCTCGCTTCATCCTCCGACGCAAGGGCCACCGGACGGTCGAGGCACCGGCCGACCTCCTCCAGGCGGACCTGGCGCGAGGCCGGGACAATGGCCAGGACGTACCCGTCCTTGTGCTTGACCACGACGCCCTTGGCAAAGCACTCGCTTGGCACATGACTGGCATCTGCCGTCCGCGCAGAGCACCCCGTCCGCTTATGTTCCAGCACATCGTACGGCACGCTCTGTGCCTGGAGGTACTGCTGCAAGGTGATTGACATACCCATGGCTTTCTCCTCTCTGTCGCGGGTACGAACCGAGTACCTTATTGTCGGCCGGGAGAAAACGCCGGTGCAGGCCGGGCCGCGATTGCGACAGCCCATGGCCAACTGGACCCTGAGCCTCTGGGGCCTGCGAAAATGCGACCGCGTCCCGGCCGCTCGCTTCGGTATTGGCAAATCTACGACTGTCAGGTGAGCCGTCGCAATGCTCAACTGAAGGTCCCCGGGCATTGGCGCGTCGCATTTCCCGCCAATGTCCTCGACGCCGCGCCCGGGTGGTTCTCTGGCGCAGGTCATCGTTCGGTCAACCTGCCGCCAAATCGGCCTTTCTGATCGATCCGGCGCAGCTTGTCGTGCCCGCATGCGGACATTTGTCTGTAGTCTATGGCGGCATTTGGCACACTCGCGTTCTGCCGCACCGGGAGCTCGCGTGACCTGTCGGGGCGGGCGAAGACCTCCATCATGTGTGGCGACAGCGCTCATAGTCGCGTGCGCAGAAGGCTGGCGAGGGGCTCGGGTACGAAAAGCGCGCCCAGGATGAGCTGGGTGTCGATCGCTATGGCGCAAGCACCTACGATGGAGACGACCGACCCGATGACGACCAGGAAGCCGAAAACCTCATGGTGGGGATTTAGCAGCAGCGCGAAGAGGAACCGAAAGACCAAGGAGAGCTGCAAGAGGGGAGCGATGAGCATGATTGGCGCGACGGCGAGCGCAGAGTAGAGAAAACCGTGAGCGGCAGCGACGAAGATCCCGGAGTAAATGAACCAGCGCGCGTTCTCGCTGCTCACCTGCCCGACGTTGCGACGCAATGATGGAATGAACAGCCCGAGGGTAACGGCGACGGTCGCTGCTGCGTAGGCGATCGAGCCGCCGACCAGCCCGCTCAGGAGCCCAACGTCTTGGAGCGCCTGGCGGACGACAATGGGCGACGTGCCGTACGCTAGTGCAGCGATCAAGGCAAAGAAGAAGCCTGCCGCAATCCGCGGCCTGAACGCTGGGAGCTCAACCGTCTTGCTTGCGGTGGCGGGTTCCGGGGGACGCTGAACAACAAGAGACCCCGCAACCATCAGGATGGCGCCCGCGGCCTGCAGCACCGTGCAGGGCTCACGGAGAATGACCACGGCCAAGATGAGCGTAACCACTGAGTTGAGCTGCATTACGGGCGCTGTCAGGTTCACCCCCGCCGCCTGGCTCGCTCGGAAGTTGCAATATCGCCCGAGCACGAAATGCAGAACACCTGCGGCTGAGAGAGATGCAAGCGCGGTGCCGCTGAAGCGGCCGATGCTTTGGAAAGCGCCAGTCAGGAGCGTCAGTGCCAGAAAGCACGCAAGACCCACCGGCATGCTGATGATCATGCCCTGTGCAGGGGTGCCGGTGATCACACCGCGGCGGCCGGTGGCATTGGTGAGAGCGAACGTCGCTGCCGAGAGAACTGCGAGGATGGCACCCAAAAGCTGCACAGATTTCCTCCTCGGTGGGCCGCAAGCGCCTCGAGCCGCAATCGGCTGCTCGGCGGCTGCTATCTCCTCATGCCGGTAATGCTCTGGCTGACGGCGCGAGGATCACGCATAGGCCAGCGGCCGGCATCGACCTGGGCGAGAAAATCAGCGAGGGCTGCATTGAAGGCGGCGGGCTCCTCGATGTTGACCGCGTGGCCGCTGTTGGGGATCACAAGCAGGGCGGCGGAGGGGCAGCTGCGCTTGATGAAGACGTTGGGCAAAAGGCACGGCCAATCCTCGTCGCCGGTGACGACGAGCATCGGCACCCGGCAGGCGGCGAGCTTGTCCTCCAGTGCGAAGATCGACGGGCGCTCGCGCTGCACGCCGAGCTGGGTGTTGGCCGCGCCCATGGCGGAATGTTCCGACAGCATCGCCTTGAACTCGGCAAAGCCGCGCGGGTCCTTGTTCTCAAACTGCACGCGGGTGGGGCCGTAGGCATAGGCCTCAGCGAAGGCGGCCATGCCCTCCTTCTCCAGCTTGGCGGCAATGACGACGGCTTCCTCGCGAAACTTCTCACGCTCGGCGGGCTCGGAATCCGTAGCCCGCCCCGGCAACCAGCAGCGAGAGCGCGCGGGAAGGGTAGGTGAGACCGAAATGCAGGGTGGCGAGCCCGCCCATTGACAGGCCGACGATATGCGCCTTGTCGATGTTCAGACCATCGAGGACCGAGCGGATGTCGTCAGAGGCACGGGCCTGTGAATAGCGCGCCACGTCCTCAGGTACATCGGAGGGCGGCCAGCCGCGCGCATTGAAGGCGATGCAGCGGTAGCGGCGCGCGAAGTAGCGAACCTGCGGTTCCCAGCTCCGGTAGTCGCCGGCAAACTCGTGCACGAAAACGATCGGCACACCGCTGCCGGCTTCCTCGAAGTAGAGCCTGACGCCGTCGTCGGTGGAGAGATGGGGCATGGGAGGGTTTGCTCTGGTTTCCGACCCGCGGTCGTCAATGCGCACGTCTATTGCTACGCCTATGGATAACAGACGAGACCCTGGGCATCCACTTGTCGCGTGGCCACCCCGGAAGACGCGTTGCGGAGAAGGTGCACCGGACCTTCAGCTTTGATCATAGGCACCACCGATGGCAGCGACATAGCGCTCGATCGAGTCCCGCAGAATCTGCTTCGCTCCCGCCGGTATGACCCGATCGAAGAAATGGCTGTAGACCCGGTCGAATGGGAAGGGTGCGAGCGCCGCGCCGATCGCCCGGACGCCCTTCTCCGACAGGGGGATGTTGTTCGGATAGCTGCGCATGAAGGTGAAGGACTTGCGGTCCAGGTTCACGGTGGCAATGTCTGCCGAGCAGACGACGCCGCGGCCTTCGGCGCCGCCCGCCCAATGCAACATGGCCCCGCCCGGGAAATGCCCGCCGCCCCTGATCAGCGTCACGCCCGGAAGCAGCTCGAAGGTCTCGCCCCGCCATGGCTCGATGCAGGGATCGGGCCGCATCACCCAGGCTGAATCGTCGACGTGCACGTGCACGGGCACATTGCCGAACGCGCGGCTCCACTCGACGAGCGACGTGTAGAAATGCGGATGCGAAATGGCGATGGCGCTCAAGCCGCCGAGGCCTCTGATGACGGTGACGGTGGCCTCGTCGATGAGCGAGATACAGTCCCACAACACGTTTCCGTCAGGCGTGCAAACGAGCAACGCGCGCTGGCCGATGGCGAAAGTCGGCTGCGTGCCGATGCCGATGAGGCCCGGCTCGTGCTGGCGGAAGGCGTTGAGATGGCGCACCGCCAGCTGTTCGAGCGTCGTCCAGGATTGTCCGCCCGGCGGCGTGAACTGGCGCTCGTCCTCGCACACGCGGCACTGAGCCGGCGGAGCCTCGCTCTGCGCATACTGCATGCCGCAAGCCGTACAGATGAAAGCTGGCATTGCCCGCTCCTCGGTTGAAGCGGTCATCATAGCTTCTGAAGGTGGCCATTCGAAGAGTTGTGCTCACGCGCGCCGTTTGTCGTTGCGCTGTGCTGACTGGACAAAGCTACTTGGCCTCTGTCACTTTCGATCCATGGACAAGAGCGAGCTCAACGTGCGCGCGATCCTGGCCGGCGAAGCTGCGAAGGACGCGCCGGTGACCGTCAAGGGCTGGGTGCGCACCAGGCGGGATTCGAAGGCGGGCATCTCGTTCGTGCACCTGTCGGACGGATCCTCGTTCCATCCATTGCAGGTGGTCGCGCCCAACACGCTCGCCAACTATGCCGAAGAGGTCTCGAAGCTGACGGCCGGCTGCGCGGTGGAAGCGACGGGAACGATCGTGCCGTCGCCCGCGAAGGGGCAGCCGTTCGAAATGCAGGCGAGCGCGGTCAAGGTGATCGGCTGGGTCGAGGACCCGGACACGTATCCGATCCAGCCGAAGGCGCACACGATGGAGTTCTTGCGCGAGGTGGCGCATCTGCGGCCGCGCACGAACGTGATCGCGGCGGCGACCAGGGTGCGGCATACGTTGGCGAAGGCGATCCACCGGTTCTTTGACGACAAGGGGTTTTTCTGGGTCAACACGCCGATCATCACGACGTCCGACGCCGAAGGCGCGGGCGCGCTGTTCCGGGTGTCGACGCTCGATTTCGCGAACCTGCCGCGCAACCCCCAGGGCAAAGTGGACTTCGCACAGGATTTCTTCGGCCGCGAGGCGTTCCTGACGGTGTCGGGGCAGCTCAACGTCGAGGCGTACTGCCTGGCCCTCACCAAGGTCTATACGTTTGGGCCGACGTTTCGCGCAGAGAACTCGAATACCAGCCGCCACCTCGCCGAGTTCTGGATGATCGAGCCGGAGATAGCGTTCGCCGACCTCTCGGACAATGCAACGTTGGCGGAAGGACTGCTGAAGTTCACCTTTGAGACGTTGCTGCGGGAACGGCAGGACGATCTGGCGTTCTTTGATCAGCGGATCGAGAAGGGGCTCTTGGGGAAGTTGCAGGGCATCGTCGATTCCGAGTTCGTGCGCATGGACTACGGCGAGGCGATCGGTGTGCTCGAACGGGCGAAAGAGAAGTTTGAGTTCCCGGTGAAGTGGGGGATCGACTTGCAGTCCGAGCACGAACGCTATCTCACCGAGAAGCACGCGAAGAAGCCGGTGATCGTCACGAACTACCCGAAGGACATCAAGGCGTTCTACATGCGCGTGAACGACGACGGCAAAACGGTGGCGGCGATGGACGTGCTTGCACCGGGGATGGGCGAGATCATCGGCGGCAGCCAGCGAGAGGAGCGACTCGAGGTGCTGGACGCGCGCATGGAGGAGCGCGGCATCGACAGAGAGCACTACGGCTGGTACCGGGACCTGCGCCGGTACGGAACGGTGCCGCACGCAGGCTTCGGCCTGGGCTTCGAGCGCACCCTAGCGTACGTTACTGGCCTGTCCAACGTGCGCGACGCGATCCCATTTCCGAGGACACCGGGGAACGCAAGGTATTGAGGCTGACGGATTGTCGCGATGCGACGCTGCCGCGGGGTTCATCGAATGGACAACCTCCTGTAAGTTCACACCTTCCCACCCTCTCGCAAATGCCCCGAGACATGCACGAGGTGCCGGGGGCCAGGCTCCAGGGGCAGCCGAAGACACGCCGGTGACGGCGGTCCAGACCGCAGACTTGACGGAGCGGCCGGGGGCTTCGACAGTCGCCGCAAGCGGCCCAACAAAGGCAAACCCGGCGGCCCAGGCGGAGAGCGAGACCATGAGCGCGAGCGATACCAACGTTCACGTGGCAACACTGGAGGAGATCAGGAGCCACAGCGGGCTCGAGTTCCTGCGCCGCATCGCCGAGGGCCACGTGCCCCAGCCGCCGATTGCGGCGACCCTCGGATTTATCCTGGCCGAGGTGGCGCCGGGCTTTGCCGTATTCACGATGACCCCGGAGCGCCGCCACTACAATCCGATCGGGACCGTGCACGGAGGCGTGGCATCCACCCTCCTCGACAGCTGCATGAGCTGCGCCGTGCAGACGCACCTCGAGAAGGGCTTCGGCTACACCACCCTGGAGCTCAAGGTCAACCTGGTACGGCCGATCACGGACAAGACGGGGCCGATCCGCGCGGAGGGCCGGACATTGCACGTGGGGCGCCGCTCGGGCACGGCGGAGGGCAAGATCCTCGACGCCCGGGGCACACTCCTCGCCCACGGCACGACCACGTGCCTGATGTTCGAGCTGTGAACGTCGAGGAATCCACCAGTCATCTGGACGGACCGATGCAAGCGCTTGCGCGAGCAGCACTCTGATCCGGGACCTCGTAATGCGAGGTGCCAACTCGTCCGACGAGGTCCCGGATAGCCTCGCGGCTTCCGGGATGACGGGTGTCAGAACTTCAAGTTCAAGCCCGCGCTGATGTTGAAGTCGCGGGCCTCGTCGCGGGCGAACGTCGAGGAGCCGCTGATGGTGGCGCCGAGGCCGGAATCGAGGTGCAGGGTTATGCCGCCCTCGACCTTGCCGTAGGTGCGCGCGTCGAAAGCCGAGATCGACGAGAGGATCGGGAGCAGCGGGGCCTGGGTCAGGTTCGCCGTCAGCAGGCGCGTATCGTCGCCGAATTGATGCTCGAGCGTGACGTTGAGATAGGGAATGACGAGGCTGTCGCCGGCCTTGAAGGGCGCCAGCAGGCGCACGCCGACATGGCCGGTCAGCGCGTCGAGCGTCTGTGACGCCACATCGAAGGTCAGCAGTGGATCGCCCTTCTCGGTGTAGCCGTCGACCCGCGCGCGGATGTAGGTCAGTCCCCCGATCGGCCCGGCGCGCACCTTGCCGAGGTCGAACAGGTAGCCGCCCCGCGCCGCAATTGCCAAGGTGAGAGCATCGGTCTCGCTGCGTACGGAGTCGATCACCCCGGGCCGGACGAGGCCGATGTCGTGCGAGCCGAAGCCGACGAGCACATCGGCGAAGACGTGCTTCGTGGCGTACGACCAGAAGGCTGCCACCTGAACGGCGTCGAGATTGACGTGGGCGCCGCTGGTGAGGTCGGCGTTCGTGGTCGTGAAGTTGCCGGCGAGGCCGACGATGAGGTTGCGGTTGACGCTGTACTCGAAGCCCGCCGTCCCGGCCGTGGCATCGTACTCGTAGCCGGCGAGGTCGGGCGTCTCGCCACGGCTGCCGCCGAACAGGCTGCCCAACGCGAAGGTGGTGAGGCGGCTCGGCGGACTCTGCGCGCGACTTGTCGCCGCGGCCGAGGCCCATCGCACCGTCGTCATCCGAGACGGTGATGCCTGCGACGGAGATCAGCTGCCGGGTGCCGCCGAGGCGGTCGAGGAGCGAGGCGGTGAAGCCGCTCGCCGTCGCCTTCACGATGTCGGGCTGCACGGCAATGGTGTCGGGGGCCATCACGATGTTGGCCATGTAGGTCCCGACGAGCTCGAACCCGCGGTTGGTGAGGTGCAGGCCATCGGGCCCGAGGAAGTAGCTGGTCTGATCGGGGCTGTTGATCGACCCGCCGCAAACGATGCCGCCGCCAGGGCACTTTACTCCTGTCAATCCGTAGGCAGCGAGGTTCGCCTCGACCTGCTGGCCCAGGCGATGCAGATCGAGCAGGAAGAAGCGGGTGCCCGCCTGGGCCATCGGCCGCAGCTCCTTCTGCAGGGCCTCGAAATAGGCCGCGCCGAACGCGTTGGCAGCGTCGAGGTTGTTGGTGACTTGCGGAATTTGCAGCCCCGACATGCCGCTGAAGCCCGCGATCACGAAGGTCTGCGCGCCGGCATCCTTGAGCCTTTGTATCTCGTCTGCCGCGAGGCTTGCGATGAACGCTCCGAAGGCGGGAGCGTTGGCAACGGTACCGCCGGCGCCAGCGAAACCGATCCCGTCGTTGCCGGCGATGCTGATCGTCACCAGATCGCGCGGACCGAATGTCGGGTTCGACAGCAGGAATGCGTCGACCTGCTGGTGCAGGTGCCACCCTGGTGGGATGCCCGGCGGGGGGCCAGCATCCGAAGCCCTTGCGCCGCCGACCGCGAAATCGAAGATCGTCGGAATGCCCAGGTCTTTCTGCAGCGAGATCGGGTAGACGCGCCAGAGGCTCAGGGCCAAGCCGGGCGGTGCTTGAGGGTTCGGTGCCGGCGTGTCCGACAGGGTAAGGTCGGCGTAGCTGTCGCCGAACACGAACAGCCGGTTGAATTTCTCCTCCGCAGCGGCACCCGGCGCGAGGCCGACGGCGGCGAGCATCAGTGCTGCAGCGGACAGGATGCAACGTGCCCATGCGGGCGAGTGAGGGCTACGCATCACGAACTCCCCCTTCGCAACGACGGTCTAGGCGACAGTCTCTAGGCGACAGTCCAGGCGCTTCCCGGGCGGCACGGAAGCTGTTCTACGGTACGCGCTCCTTCGGCCCACGCACGATTGTTGCGCGCTGCGCACACCCTGGGAAGGGGCGTCGGGATGATTTCCACTCAACCGTTGCCCTGCTGCCACCTCTTGCGTCAGGAGACGATGGGCACTCTCAGGGCCCCTATAAACGCGGCGAGCGCCGACGTGAACCCGCCGGACTTCACATCCTTGTCGCGCACGGCGAGGGTCGCGGTCGGCGCCCGCCCCGCCAAGGCAGACATCTCGCCGAGCGCCTTTTCCGTCGCCGGCGAGCCGCCGTAGGTCAGGAATGACCCGACACTTGTCGGCAGCCTTCCCGCCTCCCGGCGCAAGAAGGCCTGGACGGGCGTGGCAGGGTGCGTCCCCCACATGGGCGCGCCGACCAGCACAAGGTCGTACGCACCCGGGACCAGCTCTGGCGCCTCGATGGGCGGCAGCCGACGGGCCATGCTGTCGAAGCCCGCCTTGAGGATGCCCCAGGACCGCGGGTAGTAGCGCCTGCAGCGGATCCCCTCGACATCGGCACCGAGCTCGCGCGCGATCGCCTGGGCGAGGGTACGCGTCGTCCCGGCGAGCGAGTAGTAGACCACCAGCGTCCTCATGGCTCGCCATCCATTTGCTTCGACCTGGCCGCAGGGTAGCACGTCCGGCCAACGGGCATTGCGGGGCGCCAGGTGCGGTCGCCTGTCCTGATGCGAGCCAGACCCGGCGCAGTGCGTCCCGGCCCTGTTTAGGGAGCGTTGGTGTCCTTATGGCGTCTCCGGTCAAGACAAGCAGCGCTCCGTCCGCCCGCAATGATCGCGGCTGGCGCGGATAGGGTTCGCTCGGGGCTGCCCCTCACCCCGGCCCTCTCCCCGCAAGCGGGGAGAGGGAGTCAACGCGCCACGAGGCGCGCGGCGCAAGGTCCGCTCGCGCAGCCTGCTCGATTGAAGTAGGCTGACGGCCGAGGAGTGGCGAAGGCACATGGGTTTCGAGGTCGAGCGGAAATTCCTGGTGTGCGGGGACGGCTGGAAGGGTCTCGTGACGCAGCGCACGCAGATTCGGCAGGCGTATCTGGCGCCGAACGGCAAGGCGTCCGTCCGCGTCCGCATCGAGGATGACCGGGCCGCCACGCTCACCATCAAGAACCGCGGGGCCGGTATGCGGCGCCTCGAGCTCGAGTACACGATCCCGGTCCTGGAGGCCGAATTGCTCGTTTCGCTGCGCTCCGGGGCCGTCATCGAGAAGGTGCGGCACATCGTTCCCTTCAGCGGCGCCACCTGGGAGGTCGACGTATTCGGCGGCGAGAACGCGGGCCTGGTCATTGCCGAGGTGGAGCTTCGGGACGAGCACCAGCACGTGGACCTGCCGCCCTGGGTCGGTGCGGAGGTGACGGGACAGGCCCAATATTACAACGGCTCCCTGGCACACAACCCGTTCGGCAACTGGGCCGGTCTGCGTAGGGTGCAATAGGCCGATAGGCCGTATTGCACCGATGCTGCCCATCGTGCTTGCGTCCCGCGTTTTCGGTGCAATGCGGCTTCGCCTTATTGCACCCTACGCCGCGCGGGCTTGGTTGAGCTTGAACAGCCGTTCCAGGATGGCATCGTCGGCGAGGTCGGCGGGCCAGCCGTAGGCGGCGGCGACGGCGGCGTCGAGGTCGCGGTGGGCGTGGTCGAGCCAGGCGGGTCGCTCGTTGTAGAGGTTGGTGAGGGTGCGCTTCTTGAGGATGGCGGCGGCCTTCTCGTCCACGGGCAGGAGGCGATCCGGATAGCCCGGCACCACCTCCGGCACGCGCTGCACGAGGTCCGGCTGGTTCAGCCAGTTCTCCCGCAGCTCGTTGAGGCGGGCGGCCGGCAGCTGCTCATTGTCTCCGACATGGAGCGCATCGAGCTGCACACCAACTGGACCAACACCATCCAGAAGGTGCGCACACTCTCCCTGCCGGAGCTGGCCGACGCACGCCGACGCCAGCTCCTCAAGAAGGCGTTCTCCGAGACCGAGGTCGAGGAGCTGCGGCCCGGCAAGACGCGCGACGACGCGCAGCCTAAATTCTCCACGCCGAAGCTGACCAGTCGAGCGCACGGCTTTTATTGGGCAGAGGGCATCAGGGGACTGGGATGGGCACCCGATGCGGTGCCCATACTGAAAAATGGCTCTACCGTTGGGAACCCGTCTCCACCCGCTATTCTGTTGCGACGGGCGATCGGTGGGGGCCGGGGCGAGCCCGTCAGCGCGCGGGTCCATATCCAGCGGCTGCCCTGCCGGCTTCGTCTGGGTGACACCGCCCTCCCAGATGCTCCTGGAGTGAGCTTCTCGCCGAGGGCAACAGGCAGTAGGCAGTAGGCAGTAGGCAGTAGGCGTCAGAGACAGCCCATGGCCCATTGCCTACTGCCCTACTCGGGGAAATCGGGAGGCCAGGGCAGGGTAAGCCCCAATTCCCCGCGCGGCGCGGGTGGCATCAACTCCATTGCGATGGACCAGAGGCCGGCACCTGAGCGCGTGACCCAGCCGTTACCCAACACCGCCGGGCGGGTGGACGCTGCAACAGCGAGCGGCGCGCTGACGCACGAGGCGCTGGAGCCGACGCGCGATGCGGGCTGGGTGCTGCGCCACGAGGGCTTGAGCGTGTTGAGCGAGAGCGCGGTGAAGTCCCGCTTCGCCTTCGGCAACGGGTTCTTGGGGATGCGCGCCTCGCGGGCTCTGGGCCGCGGGCCGACCTGGATCTCCTGGATGGGCTACAGCCGATGGGCCTCCTGGCCACGCTGCTATGTGGCGGGCCTGTTCGATGTGCCCGATACCGACCCGCCGATGCCCGCCCTGGTCCCGGTCGCCGACTGGTCGCGCCTGCGCATCGATCTCGACGGTGAGCCCGCGGTGGCGCGCACGGGCGAAACGCTGCGCGCCATGCGCATGCTCGACATGCGCCGAGGCGCGCTGCTGTCCTCCTGGGCACACCGCACTCCGGCGGGCATTCTGGTCGAGGGGCAGGGCCTGCGCCTGCTCTCGCTCGCGGACCGTGCGACGGGCATGCAACTCTACCGGTTCTGGCTCGATCGCGACGATGTCGAGGTGATGCTCGATGCGAGCTTTGCCATGGCCGGCCTCGGCATGGAGCCCGTTCTCCTGGAGCAGGACATCGGCTCGTGGCGCACCGAGACTACGGACAAGGGCGTGGCCATGGCGGGGGCCACCCGGCTACGGCTCGACGGCACTACCCTCGCTGCGGAGCGTCCCTTCCCCCTGCACTGGGTGTGGCGCTGGCGCTCCGTTGCTGGACAGGTGGTGGAGCTCGTCCGCCAGATCGCGGTCGCCCGCGCCGATACCTTGCAGGACGATCCGGTCCCGGCCGCGGGTGCCGCGCTGGCGCGCAGTCGTGCGCTGGGCTGGCGCAGGGCGCTCGCCGCACACGAGGAGGCCTGGAAGGCGCGCTGGGAGGCGGGCGGTATTTCGATCGAGGGCGACGAGGCGCTGCAGCACGCGCTGCGCTTCGCCGTGTATCATCTGACGAGCGCCGCCAATCCCGAGGACGAGCGCGTGTCGATCGGCGCGCGGGCGCTCACCGGCGACGCCTACCTCGGGCACGTCTTCTGGGACACCGAGATCTATCTCCTGCCGTTCTACACGACGGTATGGCCGCAGGCCGCCCGCGCCCTCCTCATGTACCGCTATCCATACGCTGCCGGCCGCGCGCGCCAAGGCCGCAGCGCCTCGGCTGCAGGGGCGCGCTCTACGCCTGGGAGTCGGCGGACACCGGCGACGGAGACGACGCCCGAGCGCGCGGTGGCCGACCGACGGCACGGTGGTGCGAGTCCTCAGCGGCAGGCTGGAGCACCACATCAGCGCCGACGTTGCCTATGCCGTGTGGCAATACTGGCGCGCGACGCGGCGACGATGCGTTCTTTCTCGACGCCGGCGCCGAGATCCTGCTGGAGACGGCGCGGTTCTGGGCGAGCCGGGCCGTGACAGAGGCGGACGGGCGGCGCCACGTCCGCCACGTCATCGGGCCCGACGAGTACCACGAGGACGTGGACGACAACGCCTTCACCAACGTGATGGCGCGCTGGAACATCGAGCGCGCGCTCGATGCCATCGACCTGCTGCGCGGGCGCTGGCCCGATCGGGCTGCGGAGCTGCTGGCCAGGCTGGCGCTCGACGACAACGAGCTGGCGCGACTGGCGCAATGCGGTGGCGCGCATCGAAACCGGCCTCGATCCGGCGACCGGCCTCTACGAGCAGTTCGCCGGCTTTCACGCGCTCGAGCCCATCGACCTCGCCGCCTACGCCCGGCGCACCGCGCCCATGGACGTGGTGCTCGGCCGCGAGCGGACGCAGCTGTCCCAGGTGATCAAGCAGGCCAACGTCGTAGCCCTGATGGGGCTGCTGCCCGAGGCGTTTCCCGGCGCGATCGCGGAGAGGAACTTTCGCTACTACGAGCCGCGCTGCGCCCACGGCAGCTCGCTGAGCGCCGGCATGCACGCGCTGGTGGCGGCGCGCCTGGGCGATCAGGAGACGGCGCTCGGCTACCTGCGCGAGACCGCCTCCGCCGACCTCGATCTCGACCCCAACAGCGCCGGCGGCGTGCGCATCGCCGGGTTAGGTGCGCTGTGGCAGGCCGTGGTGCTGGGCTTTGCGGGCCTGGACCTGACGGGCGAGGCGCTCGGACTTGACCCGCGGCTCCCCCCGCAGTGGCGCAGCCTCGCATTCCGCGCGTGCTGGCGCGGCCGGACCGTGGCGATCCGCATTGCCGGCGCAACCGTCGAGGCGCGGCTGGAGCGGGGCGATGTCATGGAGATACGCGTTGCAGCGACGCGGCGGACGCTCGCGCCCGGTGCCACGTTGCACGTGCCGCGGCAGTGCGGGTGACGGGTGCGAGGGTCAGACCTCGCGCAAACTTTGGATGCGTCTGCAACGTTGGAGGCGAGGCGTCCGACCCCGATGGGAGGCGAGGCGTCTGCCCCCGACAGCGGTCAGACGAGGAGAGCAAAGCCATGGCGCGACCCCAGCCCACCACGCCCGCGATCACCCGCGATGCCTTCGACGCCGTCCTCCTCGACCTCGACGGCGTGATCACCGACACCGCCACGCTGCACGAAGCCTGCTGGAAGCGCATGTTCGATGAGTACGTCGGCGGGCGTGCGAACCAGAGCGGCGAGCACTTCAAGCCGTTCGACCATACCGACTATCGCCTTCATGTCGACGGAAAGCCGCGCAGCGACGGTGTGCGCCACTTCCTGGCCTCGCGCGGCATCACGCTTCCCGAGGGCACTGTGGACGACCCCCCGGAGGCCGAGACCGTCGGCGGGCTCGGCAACCGCAAGAACGCGCTTCTCAATGCGGTCATCGTCGCGGAGGGCGTGGAGGCCTACCAGGGCAGCGTCGCGCTGATTAATTGGCTGCGCGAGAAGGGCTTCAAGCTCGCCGTGGTCACCTCGAGCCGCAACTGCGCCGCCGTATTGAAGGCCGCCGGGCTCGATACGCACTTCGACGTGCAAGTCGACGGCAACACGATTGCGGCCCGGCGCCTGGCCGGCAAACCCGCCCCGGACGCCTTCCTGGCGGCCGCCGAGCTTTTGGGATGCCCGCCGGCCCGGGCCGTCGTCATCGAGGATGCCATCTCCGGCGTCGAGGCCGGTCGCAACGGAGGCTTTGGCCTCGTCATCGGCGTCGCCCGCAGAGGCAATGCGGCGGAGCTGATGCGCAGCGGCGCGCATGCGGTGGTCGACGATCTGGGCGAGCTCGTCGCCCGCGCCCCGAGGGCTCCGCGCCCTGAAACCTGACCCCGGAACCTGAGACCCTCCAGGGGCAGCTCTGCGATCCCCTGGAGGACTTGGCCCACACGGCGCTTGAGAGTCCGGCGGGCCCCAACTAGGCAGTGTCTCGCTGTCGGCCCAACGCGCATACCCGCCAAGGCACGTATGCCCCGGAACCTGACGAACGTGGACCGGAGGTTGTGTGCACAGACGCTGAACGTCCTGGACTGGGTGGGCACCGGCCGTCCGGGTGTGGCCCCGCATCCACACTGGATTGCCCGTCCAGCCGATCCGCTATCCACGCCACCAATGCGTCGCAAAACGTCCTGCGTGGCCAATTTCGCTGCCGTTTGCGGTCCACGGGGCTCACCCTCAATCAGGTCCAACACGAGTTCGTCAGGGCCGGCCGCATCAAGAGCGACTGGGGCGTTTCCTCGATCGCAGCATTTCGTCTCCATCGGCTACCGTACCGCCGAGGTTAAGGGATAACTCGCGGGCTGCGGCCATCGCGCAGTCGCGGAGCTCGCCCAACTTTTGCCGGCTGTAGCGCGAGGCCGGACCGGAGAGGCTGATGCCACTGGCCACGTGACCATCCTTCTCGATCACAGGCACGGCGACTCAGCGCATATCGTCTGCAAACTCCATATCATCGTAGGCGTAGCCCTGTGCTCGCACTTTGCGCAGCTCGGCGCGCAGGCGCGTGGGGCCAGTAATAGTGTTGCGCGCGAAGCGGGGCAGGCCGCGAAGGATCGCCGCCTCGATCGCCGCGGAATCTTGGTAGGCGAGCAGCACCTTGCCGATCGAGGTGCAGTGGAGAGGCGCACGGTCGCCGATCTGGAAGTCGATAGTCACAAGCTGGGTGCCCATGGCGCGTTGCACCAACACCGCGCAATCTCGCTCCAGCACCGAGTAGTGCGCGGCCTCGCCGGTGCGTGCCGAGATTCACGTAGGCAGGCGGCGACCAACTCGGTCTTTTCATTGCCGCTCAGCAGGGCCCGGCTGAGTGTCAGAACCTTGTATCCGAGGCGGTAAGCGCGCGCGCGCTGATCGCGCACCACATAGCCAGCCTCCATCAGCGTCATGAGCATGCGGTATGCGGTGCTGCGCTCGGCACCGATGATGCCCGCCACCTCGGCCGCGGAAAGAGCGCCACGCGCCTGTGCAAGTGCTTCCAGCACCTTCAACGCGCGCAGCGCGGTAGCGCTCTTGTTCGGGTCGATGGCTTCGCGCTGGGTAATCATCGTGCAATTTTGTACGCAAATCAAGGCACGGTAGCAAGTGTTGCACTATTAGTTCATATGTTGTTTTATTTGTGCGCAGGGGGGCATCGCCATGCAGATGCTGATCGATGGTGAATGGGTCGATGCGGCCGACGGTCGCGTGGACGAGGTCCGCGGCAAGGCGACCGGCGAGCTGATTGAGACCGCGCCGCATGGCGAACAAAAGGCGCTGCTAGTAGCGGGTGTTCTCAGCGTAACCCCGTTTCTCCAAATGAGCGGCATCAGCAAGCGCTTCGGCGGCACGCAAGCATTGCGCTCGGTCGACCTTGCCGCCGAGAGCGGCGAAGTGCACGCCATCGTGGGCGAGAACGGCGCGGGCAAGAGCACGCTCTCGCGCATCCTGACCGGCGCGGTGCAGACCGACGTTGGCGAAATCCGCATCGGCGGCGAGCCGCAGGCGATCACAAGCCCTCTGCGCGGCCAGCAGCTCGGCATCCGCATGGTGCACCAGCACGCTAACCTGGTGCCCAACCTCAGCGTCACGGAAAACGTCCTGCTCGGCGGCATGCCGACAACAGGCCGGTTCGGCTGGTGGATCGACTGGAGGGCCGCGCACCGCCGGGTACAGCAAATTCTGGAGCGCATCGGCTTCCAGGGAATCGACTGCGGCGGCGCGTTTTGCGCCTCAGCGCAGCGCAGCGCCAGGTCGTGGAGATCGCCAAGGCCGTGGCGGTGAAGCCGGATCCTGATCATGGACGAGCCCTCGGCTGTGCTCGCGCAGGAAGATCTGACGAAGCTCTTCGCGCTCATCCGGCGCCTGCGCGAGGAAAACGTGCTGATCTTCTATATCTCGCATCGTCTCGACGAGCTGTTCGCGATCGCCGACCGCGTCACGGTGCTCAAGGACGGTGCGCTCGTCGGCACCGTGGATCCGCGCCGCACCCAGCGCGACGAGTTGATCCGCCTCATGGTCGGCCGCCCGCTGCAGGACATCTTTCCCCGCCGGGTTCCGAAATTCGGCAGCGAGCTGCTGTCGCTGCACGGCCTCGGCCGTGCCGGTAGCTTCAAGGATGTCTCGTTCGCTGT
>CAVWWJ010000035.1:0-106586 GCA_963758625.1 uncultured Alphaproteobacteria bacterium
AACCTACCTCAACTGCACCCGCTCGTGCCGCCGCAGGTGTCGCACTTGAGGCAGGTGCCGTTGCGCACCAGGGTGAAGTTGCCGCACTCGCGGCAGCTCTCGCCCTCGTAGCCCTTGACGCGGGCCTCCGCGGCGCGCTCGACCTCCAGGTTCTCTCTGGCGAGCCGGCCCTTGGCGCGGGCTTCCAGCTGGTCCGCGAGCTGGCGCGCGATCTCGGTAACGGAGGCTTCGGCCTTGGGCCTGGCCGCGCCCGGAGCCATTTCCGCCTGCAGGACGGCCAGCTCCTGCTGCAGCGCCGTCAGGGTGGCGACCGCCGATTCCATCCTGGCGCGCTCCGAGACGAACGCCGTGGTCACGTCACGCTGCATCGCGGCGACGGGGCCGCCGGCGGTCACCACCTCGACCTCCTCGGCCAAGACCGCGCTCTCGCTCGAGCGCAGGGCGAGCACCCGGTTCTCCTGGCCCCGCAGCAGCCCGCGCGAGAGGAACCTCGCCGCCGGCGGCGGATCGCGGCCCTCCTCGAGCTCCGCCTCCGACGAGCCGAGCCCGGTATTGGCAACCTCGGAGAGGTCGACGTGGGCGAGGTCGTTGCGGCCCAGGTAGGAGACCGCGAGCTCCCGGAAGATGTAGTCGAGGATCGAGGTGGCATTCTTGATGGTTTCGTTGCCCTGCACCAGGCCCGCCGGCTCGAAGCGCGTGAAGGTGAAGGCGTCGACGTACTCCTCGAGCGGCACGCCGTATTGCAGGCCGAGCGAGATGGCGATGGCGAAGTTGTTCATGAGCGAGCGGAAGGCGGCGCCCTCCTTGTGCATGTCGATGAAGATCTCGCCGAGCCGCCCGTCGTCGTACTCCCCGGTCCGCAGGTACACCTTGTGCCCGCCGACGGAAGCCTTCTGGGTGTAGCCCTTGCGCCGGCCGGGGAGCTTCTCGCGCTCGCGTGCGCGCTCGATGATGCGCTCCACGATGCGCTCGGCCGCGACGGCGGCGCGCGCCGCCATCGGCTTGTCGGCGGTGAGCTCGGCGGCCACCTCCTCCGCCTCGTCGGGGTCGTCGGCAAGCAGCTGCGCGTTGAGCGGCTGGGAGAGCTTGGAGCCGTCGCGGTAGAGGGCGTTGGCCTTCAAGGCGAGGCGCCAGGAGAGCATGTAGGCCTCCTTGCAGTTCTCCACGCTCGCCTCGTTCGGCATGTTGATGGTCTTGGAGATGGCGCCGGAGATGAACGGCTGCGCCGCCGCCATCATGTGGATGTGGCTCTCCACCGACAGGAAACGCCTGCCCTTGCGCCCGCATGGGCTCGCGCAGTCGAACACCGGCAGGTGCGCGGGATCGAGGTGCGGCGCGCCCTCCAGCGTCATGGCCCCGCACGCGTGCTCGTTGGCGGCCTCGATGTCACGCTTCGAGAAGCCGAGATGCCCGAGCAGGTCGAAGCGCGGCTCCATGAGCCTCTCGGCCGGCACCCCCAGCGCCTGGATCAGGAACTCCTCGCCCAGCGTCCACCTGTTGAACACGAACGAGATGTCGAAAGCGGTTTTCAGTGCGTCGTCGAGCTTGGCCAGGGCCGCGCCGGTGAACCCCTTGGCCTTGAGCGTGGCGTGATTGATAGCCGGCGCCTGCGCCAGCGAGCCGTGGCCCACGGCGTAGGCCTCGATCTCGGCAATCTCCGCCTCGCCGTAGCCGAGCCGGCGCAGCGCCTCCGGGACCGCCTGGTTGATGATCTTGAAGTAGCCGCCGCCGGCGAGCTTCTTGAACTTGACGAGGGCGAAGTCGGGCTCGATGCCGGTGGTGTCGCAGTCCATCACCAGGCCGATCGTGCCGGTGGGTGCAATCACGGTTGCCTGGGCGTTGCGAAAGCCGTGCTCCTGGCCGAGCGCAATGGCAGCGTCCCAGGCACGTCTTGCCGCCGCGGTCAGCCGGTCGTCGGGGCAGGAGGCGGTGTCCAGCGGCAGCGGAGCGGTGGCAACCTTCTCGTAGCCGTCCCTGTGGCCGTAGGCGGCGCGGCGGTGGTTGCGGACCACGCGCAGCATCGCCGCCGCGTTGGGCTCGTAGCCGGGGAAGGCGCCGATCTCGCTCGCCATCTCGGCCGAGGTGGCATAGGCGATGCCCGTCATGATGGCCGAGACGGCGCCGCAGATCGACCGTCCCTCCGGGCTGTCGTACGGGATGCCGGAGGCCATCAGGAGGCCGCCGATGTTGGCGAAGCCCAGGCCCAGGGTGCGGTAGCGATAGCTGAGCTCGGCGATCTTGCGCGACGGGAACTGCGCCATCGTCACCGAAATCTCGAGGGCGACGGTCCACAGCCGGCAGGCGTGCTCGAAGGCGGCGACATCGAAGCGCTTGTCGAGTCCCGGCCCCGATGGGCCAGAGCGAGTTGCGCTCGCGTGTGCGTCCTCGGCGCTGGCGCGAAACATCATGAGGTTCAGCGACGCGAGGTTGCAAGCCGTATCGTCGAGGAACATGTACTCCGAGCAGGGGTTGGACGCCCGGATCGGCCCCGACTGCGGGCAGGTGTGCCAGTCGTTGATGGTGGTATGGAACTGGAGGCCCGGATCGGCCGACGCCCAGGCCGCATGCCCGATCCTCTCCCACAGCTCGCGCGCTTTGAGCGTCTTGACGACCCTGCCGCCGAGTCTGGCGGTCAGCGCCCAGTCCTTGTCCTCGACCACGGCCTCGAGGAACTCGTCGGTGACCCGCACGGAATTGTTGGAGTTCTGGCCGGAGACGGTGAGATACGCCTCGCTGTCCCAGTCGGTGTCGAAGGCGGCGAAGTCGATCTCCTCGTGGCCCTGGCGCGCGAGCTGCACGACCCTGCGGATATAGTTGTCGGGCACCAGATCGCGCCGGGCCTCCTTGATGGCGCGTTTCAGCGCGGGGTTCTTCGACGGCTCGTAGCAGGCCTCGTCCTCCGCTTCGCAGTTGACGCAGGCGCGCATGATGGCCTTGAGGCGGCGCTGGCAGATCTTGGAGCCGGTTACCAGCGCGGCGACCTTCTGCTCCTCCTTCACCTTCCAGTCGATATAGGCCTCGATGTCGGGGTGGTCCACGTCCACCACCACCATCTTGGCCGCCCGCCGCGTGGTGCCGCCCGACTTGATGGCGCCGGCGGCGCGGTCGCCGATCTTGAGGAAGCTCATCAGGCCGGAGGACTTGCCGCCGCCCGACAGCTTCTCGTTCTCGGAGCGGAGCCTGGAGAAGTTGGTGCCGGTGCCGGAGCCGTACTTGAAGAGGCGCGCCTCGCGCACCCACAGGTCCATGATGCCGTTCTCGTTGACGAGATCGTCCTCGATCGACTGGATGAAGCAGGCGTGCGGCTGGGGGTGCTCGTAGGCCGACTGCGAGAGGATCAGCTCGCCCGTCCAGTGGTCCACGTAGTAGTGCCCTTGGCCGGGTCCTTCGATGCCGTAGGCCCAGTGCAGGCCGGTGTTGAACCATTGCGGGGAGTTGGGGGCACCCATCTGCATCGCCAGCATGTAGCGGTGCTCGTCGAAGAAGGCGCGCGCATCGTCCTCGCCCGAGAAGTAGCCGCCCTTCCAGCCCCAGTAGGTCCAGGTGCCGGCCAGCCGGTCGAACACCTGGCGTGCGTCGGTCTCGCCGGCCGCGCGCTCCGGCGCCGGCAGCTCCGCGAGACGGCGCTCGTCGGCGGTCGAGCGCCACAGCCAGGAGGGCACCTGCGTCTCTTCCACGCGCTTCAGGCGCGCGGGCACGCCGGCCTTGCGGAAATACTTCTGGGCGAGAATGTCGGCCGCGACCTGGCTCCAGTGCTCCGGCACGGTGAAGCCCTCGAGCCGGAACACGCTCGAGCCGTCCGGATTCCTGATCTCCGACGTGGCACGACGGAACGGGATCTTCTCGTAAGGCGACTTTCCTGCCGTCGTGAACCGCCGCTTGATCTGCATTTCTTGCCCCCGCGTGAGTTGGATGAGCCAGATACGCGGCGAACAAGGACGGCTTGCTAGATCTGCCAGATACGCGGCGAACAACAGTTGCGAGGTCGTACGCCTCACTGCAGTCGAAGACTCGAACCCAGGCGTGGCGGGGCTCTTCTTCTCTGCCTCGCTTCTGGCGCCTGCCCTTGTCGTTCAATTCTTCTCGGCGGCGCGGGTTCTTTTTTGGAGGGCGCTGCGGCCGACAGTGGCCCGCACCCGTGAGGAGCACACTATGACGATTCGAAGGCAACGTCATCGTGTAGAACGTCATATTGTAGGTGCGATGTGCCTTCGATACTAGATGTAGATGCTCTGCAGGATGTCGGCTGGCCAATCCTGACGAGGCCGATGAGGGGCAGGGGCTGCGGCGCGCAGGGTTATCCCGATTCCGACCGAAATTGGCTGTGGCTCTTGTGCCTCTTGCCAGCGCCGCGTGGACAGGGCGGATTGGCGATGCCATAAGCCGCCAGGAACGGGCGCCCGGGACCGCCGCGGGAAGCAGGAGAACGATGAGCATTTTCAGCGAGATATTCAGCTGGTGGGGCGGCAACTCCTGGTCCAACCGGATCTATACGGCGTTCAGAGGCAGGCTCGTCGGCACCGATGCGAGCGGCAACCGCTACTACGTGCAGAGCAAGGGCGTCGGCCCGCTCGGCGTTCCGCGCCGCTGGGTGACCTACAAGACCCTGGCCGAGGCCTCGCAGGTACCTCCCGAATGGCACGGCTGGCTGCACTACATGGTGGACACCCCGCCGACCGAAGAATCCTACACGCCCCGCCCCTGGGAGAAGGAGCATCGCATGAACATGACGGGCACCCCCGGCGCCTATCGCCCTCCCGGCAGCATCCTCGCGAGCGGCAAGCGTCCGGCGGCAACCGGCGACTATCAGCCCTGGCAGCCACCCGAGAAGGCCTGATCGGCTCGGGCCGGGCACCGGGCTCACGCGCGTCACATTGGCGCCCATGTTGGGGATAGGCTTCGTCTCATCCCCGTGCGCGCAACTTGTTTCCCCTTCCATTCTGGGTGCGGCAGTGATGACGAGGACCAGGAGCAAGACCCGACGTTTCGTGCGCAAGCTGCGCCTGCCGCTGGTGGCTGCGCTGATCGCCTCGTCCGACATGCCGGCGCAGGCCCAGCGCATCCAGAACGTGATCGCCAACTTCGCGGCGCTCGACAAGGTCACCGCCGCCGTCAGCCAATTGCCCATCGAGCTCAACAAGACGGGCGAGTTCCGGACGCTGAAGATCACGCCGCGGGTCTGCTACACGAGCGATCCCAAGGAGCCGCCGAAGACATCGACTTTCGTTGAGGTCGACGAGATCATGGTCGGTGGCAAGGAGAGGCGCATCTTCGCGGGGTGGATGTTTGCGGAGAGCCCGGGCCTCAACCCGCTCGTACATCCGGTGTTCAACGTCTGGCTGACGGGCTGCTCAAATCCGCACGGCGCGCCTCCGCCCAAGGGCGTGACGCCGTCCACCAAGACGCCCCCCGCGGCCGATCCGCCCTCGCAGCCCCGCCGCCGCCCGCCGCGCTGACATTGCCGTCGCCCGTCGGGGGTCGGAAGGCGTGTGGCTCTCGCCCCCGCACGGGACCGCGTGCTACGCCTCCGGCTCGATCTCACGATTTCATGATTTCACGGGGGGCAGACCCGCAGCATCTGACCCCATTTCCTCCAGCTCATTGTCGATCTGCAGGGCCTCGGTGAGGCGGTTGTAGGCGCCGCACAACGCGATGCGCAGGGTCAACTCCACGATCTGGGCATCCGTGAAATGGCGCCGCAGGCGCTCGAACACGGTCTCGCGAATGCGGCCCGGCTCGCGGGTGACCGCGGTCGCATACTCGACGACGAGCCTGTCGATCTCGTCGAGGTCGGGGTGATCCGCTGCCGGGAGCCGATCGACGGCCTCGGCCGACAGCCCTTCCACACGCAGCTTCGGCGCATGGTGGCTCACGCAGTACCGGCAGGCGTTGAGCTTGGAGACGACCACGATGGCGAGCTCGATGTAGCGCCACTTGATGCCGTTGCGGGCCTTCAGCTCCATCAGCAGCCGGGACAGGTGGTCGAGCGCAGGCGGGACGTGGGCCAGCACCGCGGCCTGGTTGCGAAACGGGCCATAGTCCCGCGCGAAGGCCTCGTAGATCTCGGCGTAGTCGGCCGGCAAGGCGGACGATGGCAACAGCGGCACTCGGGCCATGCTCGGTCTCCTCACGACAAACGCCATGCCCGATGACTATCACCCGGACATCCCGCAGCCCTGCGGAATCTGACACCACCACGGCTCCGGCGCGCAGGCCTACGCCAGCCGCGGGATGAGCTTCACCGCGTTGTCCCGCTCGATGGCGCGCAGATCGGCCCCGGAGAAGTAGGCGGCGAGCCCTCTCACGTGATCGATGCTGGTGCGGAACGGATAGTCGGTGCCGAATACGACCTGGGACGCGGAGACGAGGCGCATCAGCGAGGTCAGCGCGCCCGGATGCGCCGACTGCGCGGTGTCGTAGTGGTAGCGGGTGAGCTGCGCCGTCACCCTCTCGGAAGTCCCAATCCTGCTTGAGCTTCGGGCTGATCGAGGGCAGCAGCTGCAGGCGCTCCACCAGGAACGGCATGGTGCCCCCGGCATGCGAGAAGATGAAGCGGATGTCGGGAAAGCGCACAGTTGTGCCCGAGAACACCAGGTTGGCGATGGTGCGCGTGGTGTCGGTGCCGAACTCGATGATCTGATCGGGAATATCGGGCACCAGATTGCGGCAGCAGTTGGCGGTACCGGGGTGGGTGTAGACGACGGCCTTGCGGCGGTTCAGCTCCTCCATCACGGGCGCGAACTCGGGCGCGCCCAGCCACTTGTCGCCGTAGTTGGTCATCAGGCAGATGCCCTCCGCCTGGAGCGTGTCGAGCGCGAAGGCGATCTCCTGCAGGCTGGCGTCGACATGCGGCAGGGGCAGGGTGGCGAAGATGCCGAAGCGCCCCGGATGGTCCGTCTTCAGCCTGGCCGCGTACTCGTTGCATTCGCGCGCGACGCGCCGCGCGTTGTCGCTGTCGAGGAAGGACACGGCCGGCGTCGTCACCGATGTGATGGAGGTGGCGACCCCGGCCTTGTCCATGTCCTCCAGCGATTTCTGCACCGACCAGTTGTACGTCGGCGGCGAGCCGAGCTTGGCCCTGCGCAGGGCCTCGATGTGCGGTGGGCGGCGAGAGGTGATGATGCACGTCGATGCGATGCGGCGCTCCCTGGGCCAGGGCACCGTGCGGCCGCCACGGCAGCGCCGCCGCGGCGGTGCCGGCGGCCAGTGCCGATACCATGAAGGTGCGCCGGCTCACGGCGAAGCGGGCAGGGTCGTGACGCGATTGGCTGCTCATCCTCGGTTCCTCCACGGTCTGGTCGTTGGTCCGGCCGTTTGTCGGCCTTTGGCTGACAGATTGCTCCGTCGCGTTCGAAGTCACTCCATTGCATTCGAGGTCCGGCGCGACACAGTCCGCAGAGGCCCGAGCGATGCGCGGCTCACCGCATCCCGCCTGCCGGCGGCGACTTCATCTGCTTGATGTTGATTTTGATGCCCCCGAACAGGCTGATATCGCCCGGCTTCATTCCGGCACAGTCGGCGCCCTTCCACTTGGCGGTCTGCGTTATGAGCATCGACTCCGTCCCCATGGTGCCTTCCGTGCGCGCCGTATAGGCCGAGCTGAAATCGCCCGAGATGACCGTCTTCGACTTGACCGCTGTTCCACTGACTGTGCACTCGGAGTCGACGGTGTAGGTGGTGCCCTGACGCTTCACGGCATTCTTGCAGTCCCCCGCCCGCTTCAGCGCGTAGTCCATCATCTCGCGGTCGGTCGCTGCATCGATGCACATCAGCGATGTGATGGACCTCCCTGCGACGCCGTCCATGGCAATCTCCCACAGGCCTGCCTTGCGCTGCGGCAGGTCGAGCGTCTGTGCCCCGAGCCCGAGCGGGACCGTCAGTGCGGCGACCGCGATCAGGAAGCGTTGTGGATCGCGTCATGATGCTCCCCCAGTTGAATTGGCACGCTTGGGCCAGGGTGGCCTTATGCTCCGAATGCGGCCAACGGTTGGCAGCCATGACAATTCGAGCCGGCCAACGCCTCTCCTGCGCCGTTCCCATTTCGTTGTCGGACGCCCGCCAACGCCGTCATTCGTCGACCATCGCGAGGGGTGCAAGGCACGCGGACGGCCCTGCCTCGCCGGTAGCGGGGGGCATCGCGGACAGCCCGGATCGGACCCTCGGCCAGCAAATGTTCGATGTTTGTTCTTGACGTGTTCCGCTCTCACATGCAACATTCCGTGCACCATCAGTCGGGAGGCGTTGCGATGTCCCAGGGGTACCGACGGGGCTACCAGGCAGTACGGCGAGGCGCCAGAGCCGCTGGTGTGGGAGCGGGTGACATGGCGGCAGGGCGACGGCCGCTACGTCTTCGAGATCGAGGAGGGCGGGCTGCACGGCAAGCTCAGCTCGCCGCACGGCGCCTCGCTGACGCTGCCCATGGTGGCCTGGGAGGGGCTGCTCGATGCGCTCAACGGCGCCCGCAAGGCGCGCACCCGCAACGAGCGCGGCTTTCCCGGCCCGCTCCGGCGCGCGCTGGTACGACGGCGAGGCCGGCGAGCTGGCGGCGGGCTTCAGGGCCGGCCGCAGCGTCGCGCAACTGGCCCGCGCCCACAACCGCAGCGAGTATGCCGTCGAGGCCGCAGCTCGACCGGCTCGGGCTGTGGGACCGCATCGCACGCCGCGCCATCGTGCCGGGCGAGCAGCGCAGCGCCTCGCAGGCGCCGCTGGCGGACGCCGAGGTGCGGCGGGCGCGCCGCCGCCTCGTTCCGGCACCGATCGGGCGTAGGAGGTCAAGCAGACAAACCTCGGTACATTAATGGAGCATCGTATGGTAAGAGGTCCGATATGACGAAGCTGGAGGACATCGAGAAGGCGATTGCTCCGGCTCTCGGCCGAGGACTTGGCCAAGCTGCGCGCTTGGCTCGAGGAGTTCGAAGGCCGCATACTCGACGACATGATCGAGCGGGACGCAAATCCGGCAGGCGCAGCAAGCTCGCCGGGCTGGCGGCTCAGGCGCTCGCCGATCACAAGTCCGGCCGCAGCCGCAGGTTGTGACCGCATCACGCCAGCCCGGCATTTTGGAAGGCCTATGAGGCCCTGCCGGCCGGCATTCGTGAAACTGCGGGCAAGAGCTTCGCCCTGCTGAAGAGCGACCCAACGCATTCTTCGCTGCAGTTGAAGAAGGTGGGCGACTACTGGTCGGTGCGGGCCACCAAGCGGCATAGGGCAGTGGCAATCGAGGTGGAGGGCGGGCTGCTGTGGTTCTGGATCGGCACCCACGACGAGTACATGCGCCTAATCAACGAGTAGCTCAGCGTCTTGCGTCGCCGCCGGAGACGCCAAGCCAGACGAAATCGGCGCCGCATTGCGACACCTGCTCCCTCAGGGTGCAATCGCGCTGACGCGCGATTGCACTGAGCCAACCACGTCTCCCTTGCGCCGGCCGTTTCCCCTCCCTCTTGCGGTGAGGGGCCGGCGTGCCCCGTCGGCCGTCAGCCGCTAATTGAGCGGGGCTGCAAGTCCGCGCACGCCCGGTTGGCGCTCGAGGGACATGAGGGCGTCGAACAGGGGGCGGGCGGCGAGCTTCGGATTGCCGACCGTGAGGCAGCCCTGGAACTTGCTCCACAACTCGTCGGTGGAGAGCGGCAGCTGGGGCGAGCCGCGCTCGTCGGAGACGCGGGCGCTCTCGAGGCGGCGGCCGTCCCTGGTCTCGATCGTCACCTGGTCCCAGGGGGCGCTGCCGGGACGCGTGGGGTGCTCCGCCTCGACGGGCTCGACGCGCACCTTGGGCATCAGGCCCTGGATGTCCGGGCGCTGGACGAAGGCGTCGGTGAGCTCGGCGAGACCGGCGCGCCCGGCGACCAGGGCGCGAGCCATGGCGAACTGCATGCTGAACTTGGCCTCCAGGCCGGTCTGCGGCCGGGCATTGCGCAGGATCGTGGCGTAGCGGCGGGAGGTGGAGACGGAGACGGACTCCACGTCCAGGGGCGCAATCTTCTGCGCGCGGAGAAGGTCGAGCATGCCGTCGAGCGCGCGGTGCGTGCAGAAGCAGAGTGGGTACTTCTTGACGCTGAGGCCCTGGGTCAGGATTTGCCAGTCGCGGCCGGCGCGGGTGGGCGACGTGCGGTCGACGTTGCCCTTGGGCGAGGTGGCGGCGAGGAAGCCTTGCGGGTGCTCCAGGGCATCGAGCGAGGCGGTGAAGCCGGAGGCGGCGAGGCGCGCGGCGATGACGCCGGCGTTGGCGGCGCGGCCTGCGTGATACGGCTTGGTCATGGTGCCGAAGTTGGCCACCAGGCCGGCGCTGTGCGAGGCGCCGAGCGCGATGGCGTGGGCGGTCTTGTCGGGGTCGAGGCCGCGCAGCGAGGCGCAGGCGGCGGCCGCGGCGATGGGGCCGAAGATGCCGGTCGGATGCCAGCCCTTCTCGTGGTGCTGGTCCTTGTCGCGGCCGGCGAGGTCGGCCCACACCTCGTAGCCCGCGACATAGGCCGTGGCCATGGCTGCGCCGCTCGAGCCCAGGGCCTCCGCCTCGGCGAGAATGGCCGGTACCAGGACGGTGCTCGGATGGCCGCGCAGGGCCACGTCGTCGAAGTCGAGGGCGTGGGCGGCGGTGGCATTGATGAAGGCCGCGTCGGGGGCCGGGACGCGGGGGCCGGTGAGGTAGAGGCTGGCATCGCCGGGCGGGGGCGACAGCGCCTCGTGGAGGAGCTTCGGCGGGTCCTCGACGCTGCCGGCGATCATGGTGCCCACGCAGTCGGCAAAGCCGGTGTGGACGACCGCGAGAGCCTCGGGCGGGACGGCGGAGAGGCGCAGGCTGGAAACGAACGCGCCGAGCGCGCGGGTGAGCGATTTGCCCATGGGTGTCCTCCAGGTCTCAGGTTTCAGGGGTCAGGTTCAGGATGCATGCCGCAGTTCCCAGCTGCTGAAACCCTAGACCCTGAGCCCCGACCGGCCAAGGCCGCGCCTCGCATGCCGGCCCCTTGCGCCGTGCGCGGCCCGTTCAGGTTTCGGGTTTTCAGCCCCGAAACCTGACACCTGTAACCTGACACCTGAAACCTGGACCGCCAGGTGGTAGGGTGGGGCCGTTGGCGGCGGATACCGGCGGATACCTGGAGGGCGTCTGCAATGGGCTGGTCGATCAGGCTGTTCAGCGTCGGCGGCACGGCCGTGCGCATCCACTTCACCTTCTTCCTGCTGCTTGCCGTGTATGCGGCCCTGGCCTGGCGCGCCGGAGGGCCGGAGGTGGCGCTTTCGACCGTCCTGTTCATCGTGCTCCTGTTCGTCTGCGTCGTTCTGCACGAGTTCGGCCACGTGTTCGCCGCGCGTGGCTACGGCATCCGCACCTCCGATGTGACGCTCCTGCCGATCGGGGGCATCGCCTCGCTGGAGCGCATGCCGGAGAAGCCGGCGCAGGAGATCGTCGTCGCCCTCGCAGGTCCGGCCGTCAATCTGGTGATTGCCGCGGTGCTCATCGGCGTGCTGGGCGCGCGGTTCGACCTGACGGAGGTGGCGCAGCTGGAGCAGGCCACGTTGACCATGACCGGCCGGGTGGCGGCCGCCAACATCATGCTCTGCGTCTTCAACCTGATCCCGGCGTTTCCGATGGACGGCGGGCGGGTGCTGCGCGCGCTGCTGGCGATACGGCTCGGCTATACGCGGGCGACGCGGGTGGCCGCGAGCATCGGCCAGGCCCTGGCGTTCGTGTTCGGGCTGGTGGGGCTGCTGATCGGCAACCCGCTGCTGGTGCTGGTCGCGGTGTTCATCTTCCTCGCTGCCAGCGGGGAGGCTGGTTACGTGCAGGCGCGCGAGTACACCCGCGGCTATTTGGCCTCGCATGCCATGATCACGGCGTTCGAGACCCTCTCGCCGGCCTCCGTCATCGACGAGGCCGCCGGCCTTTTGCTGCGCACCACCCAGAAGGAGTTTCCCGTGGTCGACGGTGCCGGCACCCTGCGCGGCTTCCTGACCCACGATGCCTTGATCTCCGCCCTGCAGAGGACGGGCGGCGCCACGCCGGTGCTCGACATCATGGACCGGGAGGTGCCGACGGTGCCGGAGAACGCCTGCCTCGACAACGTGTTCCAGCGCCTCCAGCGGTCGGGGACGCGGGTCGTCGGCGTGGTCGATCCTCAGGGGCGCCTGGTGGGCTACATCACCGCCGACAATCTCGCGGAGCTGATCATGATCCAGTCGTCGCGCGCCGCAGGGCCTGCCGCGCCGGTGACGGCTCGAATATAGCGAGAGGTTTCAGGTGTCAGGTGTCAGGTTTCAAGAAGGAGCAGCCGAAGTGTCCCTGAAGCCTGACACCTGACACCTGAAACCTACTCCTCGGGGGAAAGATGCAGTCAGACGATACGACGCCGATGGAGCGGCCGGCTGGGCCCGCCGGCGGCGCGGCGCGCTTCGGCAGCGACGTGGTGGCCGAGGCGCTCGCCGCGCTCGACATCCCCTAGATCGCCCTCACCCCCGGCTCGAGCTTCCGCGGCCTGCACGACAGCCTCGTCAATCATCTCGGCAACCGGCGGCCGGCGCTCATCGTCTGCCTGCACGAGGAGCATGCGGTGGCGATCGCGCACGGCTGGGCCAAGGTGACGGGACGCGCGATGGCGGCGGCCGTGCATGCCAACGTCGGGCTGATGCACGCCGCCATGGCCGTCTTCAACGCGTGGTGCGACTGCGCGCCGGTGCTGCTGATCGGGGCCACCGGGCCCGTCGATCCCGAGAAGCGGCGGCCATGGATCGACTGGGTCCACACCGCGCGCGACCAGGGCGCGCTGGTGCGCGGCTATGTCAAGTGGGACGACCAGCCGGCCTCGCCGGCGGCGGCGCGCGAGGCCGTCGTGCGGGGGCATTGGATCGCCGAGGCGGCGCCGCAGGGGCCGGTCTATGTCAATCTCGACGCCGGGCTGCAGGAGGCGCCGCTGGCGGCCCCGCTGCCGCCGCTCGACCTCGCCCGGCTGGCGCCGGCGTTGCGGCCGACGCCCGACCCCGAGCTCGTGCGCCGCGCCGCCGCGGCCCTCGCCGCCGCCCGGCGGCCTGTCATTCTGGCGGGCCGGGTGTCGCGCTCGCCGGCGGCGTGGCAGCAGCGCGTCGCGCTGGCGGAGGCGCTGGGCGCGCGCGTGATCAGCTGTCTGAAGCTCGCCGCCGCGTTCCCGACCGACCACCCCCTCCACGCCGGCTCACCGTCCGTCTGGCCCGACGCCGAGGCCGCCGCGGCGCTGCAGCGAGGCCGATGTCGCTCCTCAGCCTCGACTGGGTCGACCTCGCCGGGCACGCTTGCGGGCCGCGTTCGGCCCCGGCGGCCCCTCGGCGACGGTCATCCAGGCAAGCCCGGACCATGTGCCGGCGAGCGGCTGGAGCATGGAGAGCCGCGCGCTGGCGCCGGTCGACATCCTGCTGCCCGTGGCGCCCGACGTCGCCGTGGCGGCGCTGCTCGAGGCGCTCGGCGGGCAGCACGGTGGGGCGGCTCGTCCTGGCAGTCCTGCCGGCGCCGCGGAGCCGCGGCCGTCTCCCCTCGCCTTCGATGCTGCGGGGGCCCTGGACATGGCGCAGCTCGCTCACGCCTTGCGGCGGGCAACCGAGGGACGCCAGGTCGCGCTCACCCATCTGCCGCTGTCCTGGGACGGCGCCTTCTGGCCGTTCCGGCATCCGCTGGACTACCTGGGCGCGGAGGGCGGCGCCGGCATCGGCTCGGGCCCCGGCCTCACGGTGGGGGCGGCGCTGGCGCTGAAAGGCAGCGGGCGGCTCGCCGTCGGCATCTGCGGCGACGGCGATTTCCTGATGGGCGCCACCGCGCTGTGGACCGCGGCGCACTATCGCGTGCCCGCTGCTGATCGTGGTCGCCAACAACCGCTCCTTCTACAACGACGAGGTGCACCAGGAGCGCATGGCGCGCCAGCGCGGGCGGCCGGTGGAGAACAAGTGGATCGGCCAGCGCATCGCCGACCCCGACATCGACATCGCCGGCCTGGCGCGGGCGCAGGGCGCGCAGGGCTTCGGCCCCGTCACGAACGCCGGGGATCTGCTTGCCGCCCTCGAGGCAGCCATTGCCGCCGTCGATGGCGGCGCCGTCGCCGTCGTCGACGTGCGGGTGGCGCCGGGCTACACGCCCGCCCTGTCAGCCTCGGTCGGCCGGACGGAGTGAGCGGCGGCAAGCCGCGGGCCCGGCGCGTCGATGGCGGGACGGGAACTCGCCCATCCGCAGAGCCTCCGCCGATAGCATTGGACAGCTCAGCATTGCATAGCTCAGTATAATGCCGCATAGCCGGGTGTAGGGTGCGGAGGGTTCGGCAGGCGTTTCCCTCCGCGGCCTGCACCGGTTGGTGTCCGTCAACGGCTCTTTGCTGCTGAGACGGCGACGATGCGTAACGGTGGGGCCAGAGCGCGATGAGAACGGTCGAGGGCTAGGGCGTTACTCTCCGACGCTCGACGACGCCAAGCGGCGATGGCACGCCACAGAGGTGCTTGGCGTGCCGCCGATCGCCGATCCCCCGTGGGTTGGTCATGTCCAGGAGGTCGCAATGCTTGCCGTCGGGCTGTTTTCCTTCCTGCACAGGACGTTGGCGCTTCGGGCGCTGGCCCGGATCGGGACCGCGGCGGCGCTCGCGGCCGGCGCATTGGCCGGGCCGGCTCTCGCACAACCGACGCCCACCCCGACCCCCACCGCCGCGGAGGTGAGCGGTCTGCAACCGGGCCTCACTCTGCTGCTGGGCCTCCTGCTCCTGGTCTTGCTGCTGGTGCTGTGGAGGATTGCCTTGCGCCTGATCAGCCGCGGCGTCCGGGCCCTCGCGCGGCCGATCGGGCGCGTCGCCAGAGCCGGGGGCAAGCCGCTGGTCCGGGTTCTGCGCGTTCTGCGCCTCGTGCCAAGGGAGCCGAGACGCCTTGCCGTGCCCGCGATTGGCGCGATCACGACGGGGACCATCGGCAGCGCCCTTGCCGGCAGCACCGAGACCGACGAGGCGATCGCCAGGGGGGTCGACAGGAGCGAGCTGGACGGCATGGTGTTTCGCAACAGCCAGCTCCTGTGCACCTGGCTCGCTCCGATGCCGGCCCCGCGCGTCGCCTACGACGCCGGCGCGGCGGAGGCCGACCGGGAGAACGTGAGACACTTCTTCAGCGCCCCCGTCCCTGTCTACTTCAACCCCTTCAATCTGTACGAGGATGCCGACGGCGCCTTCATCGTGGGGCTGTTCGGAAACAGCGACCGCCGTGTCTTTCACGTCCTGTCGGAGTTTCGCAAAACCATCAATCGCAACGTGCTCTGGCTGTCGATTCTGTTCTCGATGGTGGTGTCCGTCGTCGCCCTGGTAAACATCTTCATGTCGACGTGGATCCCGTTCCACAAGATGCTGGGCATGGAGGGCAGCCCCTATCTGCCGCCCGACCTGTTCGGAACGGCGACGAACGAGGTCTTCAACAAGCTCGTATTCGGCGCGCTGTCGTGCCTGATCGCATACGCCATAATGTGGCTGTTCTATCATACGGAGTACGCGCAATTCCAGCGCAACAACGGCCAGCAGATGAGCAACTTTCTCCAGCACTACATGGACGGCATCAACGCCGCCTTCAAAGACATCTCGAGGAACCTGTCGGACACGGTGGCCCAGGAGCGGGAAGGCCCCGAGATGAAGCACGACGCCGTGCTGTGGATGAGCAGTCTGCAGTGGATGGCGTTCCGCGTCTTTTTCATCGAGTGCTATCTGCGCAACATGCTCTTCCAGATTCACCGCAACAGCAGCTATTTCATCATCTTCGTTCCGCTCACCTTCGCCGCCGCGATCGTCGGCATCGCGGGCTATTTCCGCATCGATCAGCTCAACGTGCTTTCGCTCGATGCCGATCTGTACCGGCAGAACAGCTTCTATGTGTTCTTCGCGATGCTGCTTTTTGCCTGCTACAGGTACCTGCGCGACGCCCTGTCGTTCATATGGCTGTCGATCTTCCCCAAGCTCGACGAGGCCACGGGAGAGCGCGTCAGCAGCTGGACCAAGTTCCGCGACCTCAACGTGCAGGGGTCCATCACCCGGACGCTCGAGGCCTACATCAACTCGCTGGATCGCTGGCGCAGCATGATGAAGTCGCGGGGGTGACGGCAGCGCGGTGAAGCTCGGCCGTTGCCGCCTTCCGCGCGGGGCAGAGTGGCCCTAGAGTACGTCTGCTGCCGAGTGCTCGACCGGGGGATCGATCCATGGGCCCGCCTCGCTCGCCGACTGACGCACCTCCAGCGACGCCCGCCATCGCCGCCGCGGACGCGGTGCGGCCGCTGCTGCTGGTCGAGGCGCTCGGCAAGGCCTTCGAGACGGCCGAAGGGGTGGTCAGGGCCGTCGACGGTGTGTCGTTCGCGGTGGCCAAGGGCGAGATCGTCGCCCTGATCGGGCCGTCGGGTTGCGGAAAGTCCACCGTGTTCAACATCATCGGCGGGCTCACGCCGGCCTCCGAGGGCCGCGTCGTCATCGACGGTGAGGCCGTGTCGGGCCCGCATGCCGCGATCGGCATGGTGTTCCAGGAGGAATCGACGCTGCCCTGGCGCACGGTGGTCGAGAATGTCGCCTTCCCGCTGGAGATCGCGGGCATGCGCCGCGGCGAGCGCCTCGAGACCGCCATGGAGTTCGTGCGGCTCGTCGGCCTCGCCGGCTTCGAGCGGCGCTATCCCGCCGAGCTTTCCGGCGGCATGCGCCAGCGCGTGTCGATCGCCCGCGCGCTGGCGTTCCGGCCGAAGATCCTGCTGATGGACGAGCCGTTCGCCTCGCTCGACGAGCAGACCCGGCTGCTGCTCGGTGACAAGGTGCTGGAGATCCAGCAGGACCTCGCGCAGACCATCCTGCTCATCACCCACAACATCACCGAGGCGGTGCAGCTGTCCGACCGCATCCTGGTGATGAGCTACCGGCCCAGGCCGCATCAAGCGCGTGGTGGAGATCGCCCTGCCGCGCCCGCGCACCTCCGAGATCGTCTCCAGCGAAGCCTTCGGCCGCTACGTCGCCGAGATCTGGGGCGACCTGCGCGAGGAGGCGAGCCGCGGCATGCGCCAGGACGAGCGCCACGCGCGCGACGAGGCGCGGCGATGATGCGCGCGCTGGCCAAGACGATACGTGCCGCGCCGGCCCTGGTTGGCCTCGCGAGCCTGGCGGCGTTGTTCCTCGCCGTCGAGGCTCTGATCCGCATCGGCGCCATCAACCGCTACGTCGTGCCGCTGCCGAGCGAGGTGGGGGCGGCCTTGCCCAGGCTCGTCGCCGAGGAGGACGTGGCGGGCCGCTTCCTGACGACCGCCGGCGAGGCCGCGGGTGCGGGCCTCCTGCTGGCGGCGGTTGGCATCCCGCTGGGCGTGCTTGCTCTACCGCTGGCGTGTCGTCTGCGCGGCGGTGGAGAGCTGGGTCGGGGCGATGGCCGCCGCGCCGCTAGTCCTCGTCTACCCGCTGTTCCTGGTGATCTTCGGTCGCAACGCGCTCACCATCGTCGCCATCGGCTTTGTCGCGGGGCTGGCCCCGGTGATCCTCAACACGCTGGAGGGCCTGCGTGCGACGCGGAAGGTGCTCATCGACATGGGGCGCGCTTTCAAGCTGTCGCACGCTCAGCAGTTCTGGAAGATCGTGCTGCCCTCGGCCCTGCCCAGCATGTTCACGGGGCTGCGGCTCGGCCTGATCTTTGCCCTCCTCAACGTCGTCGGGCGTGGAGTTCCTCATCAACTTCGGCGGTCTCGGCCAGCTCATCAACGACCTGGCGGAGCGCTACGACCTCCCCGCCATGTATGCCACCATCGGGTGCGTCGTTCTGGTCAGCGTGGTGTTTTTCATGGGCCTGGAGCGGATCGAGCGATGGCTGCGACCGGTGACATGATGGACCCTGAAGCGGCGCGACGTGCTGGCAGACGCGCCTCGTCATCGCCGGCGGGCTGCTGGCGCTGTGGGAGGGGCTCGCCCGCTCCGGCCTCCTGTACGAAGGCGTGGTGCCGCAGCTCGCGGTGATCGGGAGTGGGCTCACCGAGCTGGTGGTGGCGCCCGCGTTCTATGCCAACCTGCAAGTGACCGCCGGCGAGGTGGCGACGGCGCTTGCGATAGGTGGCGGAGCGGGGCTGCTCGCCGGCCTCGTGCTGGGCGCCAGCCGGTTCCTTGGGCGCGCCTTCGAGCCCTACCTCTACTATCTCGGGACCCACCCCGAAGATCATCTTCTTCCCAGTCATGATCATGTGGTTCGGCACGGGGCCCGGCTCCAAGGTGGCGATGGGGGCGGTGTCGTGCTTCTTCCCCGTGGCGCTGGGCGTGGCGGCGGGCATGCGCCGGATCGACGCGGTGCTGATCAGGGTCGGACGCAGCTTCCGCGCCAGCGCCCCGCAGATGGCGCTCAAGATCTATCTCCCCGCGATCCGCTCGCCCGTGGTAACGAGCCTCCGCCTCGGCCTCGGCGTCGCCATCATCGGCGTACTGCTGGCGGAGACCAAGCTCTCCAACCGCGGGCTCGGCTTCATGGTGATCGACGCCTATGCCCGCTTCGACATGCCGATGATGTACGCCCTCATCATCGTCATCTTCGTGTTGGCCGTGGCGATCAACGCCGGTCTCAGCCGGCTGGCGCGCGAGCGTGGTCGGCCGCAGGCGGCGGGGCCGATGGGCTGACCAGTCTCGCCCGCAGGCGGGGGCACGTCGGCCCGTTCCGTCAGCAAGCGTCAGCAGTCGCTCGGCAGGGAGGGGACCGGCCACAGGCCCGCCACGTGCAGCCGTCAGAACACCCGCCCTCCGAGAACGCAATCAAGAGGAGCACCCTGAATGAGCTGGCACGCACGTGTCATCGTGGCGACCTGCGCGCTTCTGGCGACCGGCGCGGGGCTCGACGCCCAGACTCCAGAGCTTTCCCCTTGCCAGCAATTCCTGAAGAGGGTCGAGGCCTGTGTCCAACAAGCTCCGCCCGAGCTGCGCGAGATACTGGAGCGCTCGTTGCAGCAGGCGCGCGAATCGCTTGCGCGGATCGACAAGACGCAGAAAGAGATTCGCGAGCAAGCGAAAGAGCTGTCCGGCCTGGCGAAGGATTTGCCCGACCTGCTGTCGGAGTCGAACAATCCGGCGGAGAAGTTCTGCGCGCAGCTCACCAAGGACCTGGGCTCGGGTTGCGGGGCCCTCTAACCTCCGATGTGATATGAACGGGCGCGGCGGAAGCCGGCTGCCGCGCTTCCGAGGGGGGCGACAATGCGTGCAAGATCGCCGCCATCGTTCGTGTGCTCGAACGCGACGTCTCCGCCGAAGGGGTGCGACCCCTTCTCGGTCAAGCCTCGATGATCTTGTTGCGGATGGCGTAGCGGACGAGGGCGGCGGCCGAGGTCAGATTGAGCTTGCGCATGGCCGCCGCGCGGTGCGTCTCCACGGTCTTGACGCTGATGTTCAGGATGTTGGCGATCTGCTTGTTGCTGTTGCCCTCGGCGATCAGCTGGATGACGCCGCGCTCGCGCGAGCTCAGCACGTTCTCGGCGGTGCCGGCCTTGGTGAGATAGGAATTCGAGCAGGGTCTCGGAGACCTTGGCCGTGAAGAACGGCCGGTGCACCGACAGCGACTCGATGGCGGCGATCAGCGAATGCTTGGCGTCCGACTTCGAGCAGGTAGCCGCGCGCTCCGGCCTTCAGGAGGTCGTAGATCAGCTTCTCGTTGTCGTGCATGGTGAAGATCAGGATCTCGACCGTGGGGACGCGGGCCCGGATCTGGCGCGTCGCCTCCACGCCGTTGACCAGCGGCAGGGCATAGTCGAGCACGGCAACGTCGGGCTTGAGCTCGATGGCCTTGCGGATGGCATCCTTGCCGTCGGCGGCCTCCGCCACGACCTCCCACCTCGGCTGTGCCTCCAGGATGGACCTAAGCCCCGACCGAACCACCTCGTGATCGTCCGCAATCAAGATGCGTGTCATGGACCGCTCTGCACGTCCGCCGGCTCCCCCCGGCGTCGACCTCCGACCTCAGCCTACAGACTTGCCCTCGCGTTCAAATCGGCAGAATCCCGGAAACTCGACGCGGAGAACCACGAGATGCGTCCTGACTGCCTCGCGTCGGTCCGCCGCACGGCGTACGAGCCGGGTGCCGACTTCCGCAGGCGAAAGCGGGCCGCAGGCGGAGGCAGGAGCATCGGCATCCCGGCTCGATCAGCGACCGCGGTCTCAGCGTACGGGTCGGATGCCGACGCTCCAAAGAGTTCGGCAGAAGAGGTTTAATGGGCGGGCTGCACCAAGGCCGCCACGCATCCGTGGCCCACAAAACAGTACCGCGCCCCGAACGGCAATAACGTGTCGGGGCGCGGTCAGTTGGCAGGGAAGGGCACGGGGGAGGACGCCCTTTAGCCCCTCGAGGGAAGGAGGAGGCACCCTGCGCCAATGAAAATGGTCGAAAACTGCAAAGGCTCGGATATCGGCAAAATTACCAATATTGATCGGGCGGACTGCTGATATGCGGCGACCCGATACAGGACAATGCATGTATTGCCCACCCAGAAGGCCAAATCCGACGCGCTGCCGACGATGCTGGGCCGACTGCAGCACCAGGGCTAACTCGGAGGCAGTGCGATCTGGATGAGCGCGCTCACCGATAAGGGGGGCGTCAGCTCGCATTAACCCTGTGGCGGCGTGGAGAGAGCACCGCAGGGGAAGTGCGCAGGTGCGCTCTGGCGCACAGAAATTCGAGATTTCTCGCCTCCCGCCGGGAGGCCCATGGGAACTGCAGTGCACGCAGTCGGGAGTTCTCGGCAGGCAATTTAGGTGACCTCCCCAATTTCCGCCCAACCCGCCATGAGCGACGTTGCCGCTTGCGGTTTTCGCGGAGACGCTGGGCCGAGAACGAGGGGATGGCGAGCCGAGGCTCACGCCCCCGCAGGCGCGCGAGACCCGTCGCCGTCGGTTGCCACGACGTCGGAAAGGGAGAGGGACGGTCTCGCCACCCGATCCTTCGCGCTTCGAGCTCCAGAAAGGAACCTGTTGATGTCTGACACCCTCGTATCGGCCATTTCGCGCGTTCTGACCCCCGAACTCATCGGCAAGATGGCCTCCGCCTCGGGCCTTGACCGAGGCACGACACAAAGCGCCGTGAGCGCCTTCGTGCCTGCCATCCTGAGCGGGCTTTCGGACCTCGCCGCCAAGCCGGGTGGCGCGCGCCAGATCGCCGACGCCATCGCCGAACAGCCGGCCGGCATGCTGTCCAACCTCGCCGCCACCTTGGGCGGCTGGCACAGGCCGCCGACAAAGGCGGCGGCCTTCTCGCCTCGCTGCTCGGCGGCGGCGTGCTCAACACGCTGGTCTCGACGCTGAGCCGGTTCGTGGGCATCGGCGAGGGGTCCACGCGCACGCTGATGGGCCTGCTCACTCCCGTGGTCCTCGGGGTCCTCGGCCGCGAGCAGCGCGCCGCAGGGTCTCGAGGCGAGCGGGCTCGCCCGCATGCTCATGGGGCAGAGGGACCAGATCTCCGCCGCAATGCCGGGTGGCCTCTCCGACCTCCTCGGCTCGCAGGGTGCGCCTGCACGAGGGCGTCGAAACCTCCCGGCCCGAGACGCGCACCTACGAGCAGCCTGCCTCCCATACCCGCTCAGACCTACCAGAGCACGCCTCGGATGGTGGCGGAGCCCGAGCAGGGACGGGAGGCGCGGGTGATCGGGTCCCAACTGGCCCTACTGGGTGCTGCCGCTGCTCGCGCTGGGCGGCCTCCTCTGGTACCTGCTGCCCGGCATGCAGACCGAAGAACGGCTGACCGGACAACGACGGAGAGAACTACCCGCCCACGGGCAGACCGATACCAGGACCACGGGTCGGCGCGCCGAGCAGGCTCACCTACCTGACGAAGGCCCTGCCCGAGTGGATGCCGATCGGCGCCTACCACAACAGGGACATCTACAATCGCGCCGGCGAGAAGATCGGCATCGATCAAGGATCTGCTGGTCGGGCCGGACGGCCGCATCCACGCCGCCGTCGTCGGCGTCGGCCGCTTTCTCGGCATCGGCGAGAAGGACATCGCCATCCCGCTCACGGTCGCTGCAGATGGAGCGGCGCGACGACGGCACCCGCTTCACCGTCGATATCGTGAAGGAGACGCTGCAGACGGCGCCCGCATTCGAGTACGGCGACCGCATCGGCTGCGGCAGTAGATCGGCCAGCCGGGTCGGCGCCACGGCGCCCGGCCAACGGAATGCGCCGGAGCGCCGACCCGATGAGCGGGCGACGCTCCGGCGGCAAGGAAACGAGCCCGCAGACGCGCTCGCAGCGCCGCCACAGGCGGCGCGGCGCGCCCGTGCGCGCGCGGGTCGCTTCAATTTGCGGAGCAGGTCATGCTGCTCGCATGCTCGCCAAAGCCGGGCTCATTTTCCTGGCCGAGCCACATCGTCTTCGTCTCGCTTGCGCTGCTCCTCGCCGGCTGACGCTCGGACCGGCGCTCTGCTCGCAGTCGACGTCAGCGCGCGACGCTGCCGCCGGCAGACGCCGTCCCCGCCGGCCAGACAGGTGGCGGGACAGGCCGGGGCGCGGCCCAGGAGATGGCCCAGCGCCTCGCCGTTGCGCTGCGGTCGCAGAGGAAGCCGATGTGCTTGCGGTCCTCGCGCCCGAACGCCCGGAACGCCGCAGGAGGACGCCAGCACGCTCTCGGCCTGCGCCCACAGCGTCTGCACCAGCTTCTTGGTCTCGGGGCGCTGCAGGCCCTCCCAGGTCGCCGGCGACCGACTGGCGCGCGGCGTCGGCGTAGGCCATGACGAACGACATCAGCGCCGCCAGGCCGTCGCGGTGGCCGACCTGGCGGTCGGCGCGCCGCAGCGGACACGAGCTTCACCGCCGAATGGAGGTCGTGGCTGTAGGCGTTGAGCTCGTCCAGGAGGAAGCGGAAGTCGTCCGCCGAGCTGGCCGAGCCGCGCCGCAGGTAGCTCTGCACGTAGATGTCGCGCGGATCGAAGCGTCCTGGCGATGTCGCGCGGCGCAAAGAAGCGCAGGCCCTCGGGCGGGCGGCGGACGGACGGTGCCGTCGATGAGGGGATAGGCATCCTTGTCCGCCGGTCAGCAGGTGCACCGAACTCGTGGACGGCGGTCGACAGCCCGAGCACCACGTCGTCGCAGGTCAGGAAGCTGCAGAAAGTGCCGCTTGTTCGAGATGGCGAGGTAGATGGCATGCCCTGCGGCGACAGGCGCTGCAGATCGCGCAGCGCCTGCGGCTGACAATCGGTCCGCGCCGCCATCGCAGCCGACGACCACGCAATGGCGCAACAGGGCCGCGGCGGCGGCCGTCAAGGCTCTGTGCATTCCTGGACTCCCCCTAAGTCTGCGAGTGTTCTGTTGGGCCCGCGATCACGAGCCTGCGCCGGCCCCTTATCGGTCGAAACATGGCCATGTTGCGGCCAAGACGGGGCGAATCTGGCCGCAAAAGTGCGGCATTTTTTCAAATGTCCCAGCATCTTCCGCCGTTTGGCTGAGGGGATCATCTGATTGCTCAAAGCAAGCCTCTGCTGAAAAACCGTGATCCCGGTGGAAGCCAGGACAGCATTCGACCTAGCTCGGAGATCGGAAGATGATGAAATTTGCGTATGGACTGTGTGGTGCGGCGGCGCTGGCCGTCGCGGCGACGATGACCATGTCGGCCCCGGCTGAAGCCCAGTGCGTGAACTGCAGCCGGGCCCCCATCACGAAGACCAACACGGTCTACAGGTACAAGACCGTGCGCAGCGTGAAGAACGTGACGCGGTTCAAGGACGTGAACCGGACCGGTACCAGCGGCACGTCACGCGCGTGGTGAACGTCACGCGGGTGCAGCCCATCACGCGGGTGCAATGTCGTCACGCGGGTCCACCATCGCACGGTGATACTGCGGCAGACGCAGAGGCGTCGCGCAGACGACATCGCTGCCGATGCGGACGCTGACGACGGGCAAGACCATCCACATCAACCACGGCACCGACCTTCGGCGGCAGCTGCTGCCGCTAAGGCCTGCGGCTGAGGCTTCGCCCCCTTGGACTCGCCCGCATCCAAGGGGGCAGCATTCGCAGGTCGCCTGCGGGCGCCTTCCCCAAGGGAAGCAATGCCGGTTTCGCAAGAGGCCGGCGTTGTTGCTTGGGGCCCGTCACGGCATCCGGCGGGCTCCGCGCGCTGGTGCCGACCGACCCGGCTCTTCAGGACGTTCCGGCAACGTTCAGGTTGCGGTCATCCATGATCCTGATAAAGACTGAGGCCTTGCGCGGACCTTGATTACGAAGTCTTCCCGATTGGCTGAGAACCGCGCCTCGCGCATGGTGCGCCCAGCGGCATTCGAGACGAGATCGTAGAGGAGGATGTCATGGCCGAAGTGGCGGCAAGATCGCCCCTGCAGTACCTGGATAAGGCATCGAGCGCGCTCAGGGAGCTGGGCCTGATGCCCGAGAAGTCGGAGCCGGCCCCCATCAACGCCCTCCTGGAGACAGATATCCGACCTCGACAAGGACAAGATCGCGCTCATCGCGCGCACCCTCGGCCAGGCCGAGGTGTTCAACGAGGTGGTGCGCGAGCAGACCTCGAAGATGGAGATCGGCCAGCGCTATCAGGAGATCACCGAAGGCTTCAACTCGATCCGCGACGACTCCAAGCGGCTGGTGGATCAGGTCTCGGACGGTAAGATCGACATCTTCGAGCGCGGCACCAACATGTGGATGAAGATCGTGCGCGGCGACATCTCCGACCGCTTCGACAAGATCCGCAAGACCTACCTCGGGGTCACCAAGGAGACCAAGAACCAGATCGAGCGCGAGGCGAAGATCCTCGATGCCTACCGCGACTATCGCGGTGCCTTGAAGCATGCCGAGGTGATGGCGCTCGAAGTCCTGAAGCAGGCCGAGGCGAAGCTCGAGGCCGCGCGCGCGCAGCTCAAGGCGGCCACCGACAAGGTCGCGACCTTCTCCGGCACCGAGCCGGCGGAGCGGGCAAAGCTCGAGCTGGCGCGCGACGAGCAGCTGCGCCACACGCAGGAGGAGGAGAAGCGCTACCAGGTCGCCAAGGACCTCTCCGACAATCTGACGATATCCTACAACACCACCGAGGTGGTGATGGCGCGGCTGATGCAGACCACGTCGGCCAAGGAGCGCGTCTACGGCCAGGCCGTGATGTTCTTCTCGACCAACGACAGCGTGCTCACCGCGCTCAAGGCCTCCTTCACCGGCATGTTCGGCCTGCACGAGTCGACCAAGACGCTCGACGCCATGAAGGAGGGGATGTCGCAGAGCCTCGAGACCCTGTCGGAGATCGGCGACAAGGTGCAGGAGGCGGCGGTCCGCTCCGGCTATGGGCCCACCATCAGGGCCGACGCGGTGAAGAAGCTCGTTGAGAGCGTGGTTACCTTCCAGGAGCGGTCCACCGAGATCATCGACGAGATGCGCAAGCTGTCGACGCAGAACTCGGCCGAGATCCGCGACGCAGTGGAGCAGGGCAAGAAGCGGTTGGCGCGCCTGGTCGCCGAGGGCAAGGAACTGAAGGCGCTGAGCGCCGCCGCCTGACCGGCCCAGACGTTGCGAGGTGCTTCAGATGGCCGAGACCGCGGCTCCCGCCGAGAAGCCGCAAACACTCGACGACCTCATGATCGCCATGGACGTGGTGGACACCTTGCGCCACCGCGAAGACCTCGTGCAGCGCGAGCTCGACGACGAGGGGCGGGAAGCCGAGCTGATCGAGCGCCTGCGCAAGATTTACCGCGACCAGGGCATCGAGGTTCCGGACGGGGTTCTCCTCGACGGTGTCAAGGCGCTGAAGGAGAGCCGCTTCGTCTACACCCCGCCGCCCGCGGGGTGGAAGCGCACGATGCTCACGGCCTGGGCGCGACGGCAAACCTACGGCAAGCGCGTGGGGATGCTTGCCCTGGCCGTCGCCGGCGTTGCCTGGGCCTACTACTTCATGGTCGCCCGCCCGGCCCGGCTCGCGCAGGAGCAGGCGCGCATCGAGCTGACCGAGACCCTGCCCAAGGGGATGCGCGCGGCCCACGCCGAGGTTCTCCGCATCGCCACCGACAAGGCGGCCAAGGAGAAGGCCGACGCCCTGCTGGCGGACGGGGAGCGCGAGGTGCGCGCGGGCAACCGCGCGGGCATCGCCAAGACCAGGGCGGAGCTGGCGGCACTCAGGGACGACCTGACCCAGGAGTACAAGCTCACCATCGTGTCGCGTCCGCGCGAGCCCTCCGGCGGTCTGGCGCAGCGCCTCCCGGCAAGAGCAAGCGCGAAGAACTACTACCTGATCGTGGAGGTCGATCGCGCCCGACGGGCGCAAGCTCGCCATGCCGATCCGCGACGAGGAGACCGGCAAGACCGAGACGGTGACGAAGTTCGGCGTGCGCGTGCCCGAGGCCGTCTTCGAGGCCGTACGTCGCGACAAGGCGGACGACGGCATCGTCCAGAAGAACGTCTTCGGAATAAGGAAGCGAGGATCGCAGGCGATCGAGTACCAGATGCCGTTCGAGGGCGGTTTCATTACCCGGTTGTGAGCGCGGCCCTCGCGGGGGCAGATCCTTCGCGGAGGGGGTCAGACCCTCGCGCATGAGCTGGAGATTGACTACATTCGTTGCAGGCGAGGGGTCTGACCCCATGCTCTAGGCGAGGGGTCTGACGAGGGCCCCCTCTTGGACACCCCATGCAGACCGGGCGCGAAACGCTAGGCTCGATCGAGAGCACGATTGCCAAGCTTCATGGCGAGGAAAGCCAGCTCGACGCCGCGCTGCGCTCGGCCGTCAGCGACAGCGAGCGGCTGCGCAAGGAGAGAGCCGAGGCGCTGCGCGAGCTCGCGCGCGTGAAGCTCGACGAGATGGCCGCGGGCCGCCTGGTCGAGAATCTCGATGCCGGCGAGCGCCGGGCCGCCCAGCTCCTCGACGAGTACCGCGGGCGCATCGCCTCCATCGCCGAGCGGCGGGAGACGCTGCTCAAGGAGGTCACGAAGGCCCAGGCCGAGCGCGATGCCGCCGCCAAGCTGGTCGAGACGGCCCTTGACGCCGTGGAGGCGTTGCGCGCCGACGTCGAGGCCAAGGTGAAGGCCCTGCCCGCGTGGCAGCAGGCCAAGGCCGCCAACGACGCGGTCGACGCCGTCGCCACCGAGGCCGAGAAGAAGGCGGCCCTCTCGGAGGCCGATCTCGGAGCCAAGCGGAAGCCCTACGACGACGACCAGCTCTTCATCTATCTCTGGCGCCGCGGCTTCGGAACCGGCCGCTACGATGCCGGCAACTTCACCCGCTACATGGACCGCATGGTCGCGGACTTCATCGGCTTCGGCGACGTGCGCGCCAACTATGCGGCACTGACCGAGATCCCCCTGCGCCTTCGGGAGCACGCCAACACCAAGCGGGCCGCCGCCACCGAGAAGCTGACCGACCTCTCGCAGGTGGAGCGGCGCGCTATGCTCGACGCCGGCATCGAACCCAAGGAGCGGGCGCTGACCGAGGCGCGCGGGAAGCTTGCGGTTGCCGACAAGGCGGTCGAGGACAGGCAGGGCGCCCTGCGCAAGGTCGACGAGGAGCGGGGCGCGCTGGTCACGGCCGGCACCAACCCGGCCTACGAGGAGGCGCTGGCGACCATCGCGCTGGCCGACAGCAAGGACCAGCTGGCCGCGCTCTATCAGGAGGCGCGCCGCACCCCGACCAGCACCGACGATGCGATCGTGCGCAAGCTGGAGACCATCGACGCGGCGGTCGGCAAGGCGGATGTCGGAGATCGCCGGTCTAGGCGCACCGCCCAGGACCTGGCGGGCCGCCGGCTCGAGGTGGAGCAGGTGCGCGACCGCTTCCGCCGCGCCGGCTACGATCATCCGCACGGCACCTTCGGCAACGACAACGCCATCGCGGATACGCTCAGGCAGGTTCTGGCCGGCGCGGCGGGCGGGATCCTGTGGGACGTCCTGCAGGGCGGCTACAACAACCGCGGCCCGCGCGGCCGGCCGGACTTCGGCTACCCGACCTCGCCGTTTCCATTCCCGATTCCTGGCGGCGGCAGCTCCGGTCCCTTCGGTGGCGGCTGGCGCGAGCCCGACACGCGCGGAGACTGGTCTGCCGGCGAATCCGCTGGCGGAAGCAGCGACGATGACGATGGCGACTTCAGAACCGGCGGATCGTTCTGACTGTCGTCCCGGTCGGACCCCGGATCAGGTCCGGGGGAGCGGGACGCGAGCAGCGCTACGAACCGCGACCTCGGGAGGCGGGGGCTCGACTCGTTCAAGGTCCCGGATAGTTTCGCTCCGGATCAGGTCCGAGGCTCAACTTCCGGGATGACGGGTCAACTCTCGCGTCAACTCTCGGGCCAGCGCTTCTCGAACTCCCAGATGTGCTCGAAGCCGATCAGGCGGCAGAACCGGTCGAAGGGGTACAGATCGGGCGCGAGGGTGTCGCTCGAACCCTTCTCCCGGAGCACGCCGTACACGCGCTCCAGCGCCCTGACCGCGGCCAGAAGGCCGGTCACCGGGAAGATGGCGAGCCGGTAGCCGAGCTCCGCCAGCCGCGCCCTCGGCAGGATCGGGGTGCGTCCGCCGTCGGCCATGTTGGCGAGCAGGGGCACGTCGAAGTGCCGGCCGATGCGCGCCATTTCCTCCTCGCTCTCGGGGCTCTCGATGAACAGGATGTCGGCGCCCGCTTTGGCGTAGGCCTCGCCGCGGCGCAGCGCCTCGTCGAGGCCGAGGCTGGTGCGCGCGTCGGTACGCGCGACGATGAGAAAATCGGGCGAGGTGCGGCTGGCGGCGGCCACCTCGATCTTGCGCACCATGTCGTCGACGGGCACCACGCGGCGGCCCGGCGTGTGACCGCACCGCTTCGGGAATACCTGATCCTCGATTTGGATTGCGGCCGCGCCCGCCGCCTCGTAGCCCTTGACCGTGCGCTCGAGATTGACGAGCCCGCCGAACCCGGTGTCGGCGTCACAGACGAGGGGTGTCGCCGTGCACTGGCAGATCTGGGCCACCCGCCCGACCATCTCGCTGTAGCTGACGAGGCCGGCATCGGGCAGCCCCAGCGAGGCGGACACGCCGTAGCCGGTCATGTAGAGCGCCTCGAAGCCCATTCCATCGGCGATTTTGGCGGAAAGCATGTCGTAAACACCCGGCGCCGTGACGAGCCCATTGCCGCGCCAACGCTGTCCGCAGCCTCGTCCCCGGATGCATGGCACCCCTCCATAATGTCACGTCAGAATTGCTTCCCACCGCCGGCAGCCGGGGCCGGAGGCAGCCTGCCTTACTCTGACACGCAAGCTGCGATCAGCGTTTGAAAAGGAATCCGAATTTGGTAATGCTGTGGCGTGGCGATGGCCGGCGGGGGCCGTTCGCGAGAACAAGCCTACTCAGCCCACAGGGAGGACGAAATGGACACCCGACATTGGAGGCTCGCGCTTCCGTTGCTCGCGGGGCTCTTGGCAGCACCCCTTGCGATGTCCGCCGCGGAGGCGCAGACGCCGAAAAAGGGCGGCATCCTCAAGTTCGTGGTGCCCGGCGAGTTTCCCACCATGGACGGGCACCGGGAGAACACCTTCGCGCTGATCCACCCGCTCGCGCCGTTCTACAGCGTGCTCGTCCGGGTCAATCCGGACGACCCGGCCAAGAACGACTTCGTATGCGACTTGTGCACGGAGATGCCGGAGCCGGCCGACGGCGGCAAGACCTACACCTTCAAGATCCGCAAGGGCGTCAAGTTCCACGACGGCACGGCGCTCACCGCCAAGGACCTGCACGCCACCTTCTCGCGCATCATCTTCCCGCCCAAGGGCGTGCTGTCCTCGCGCGTGGCCCAGTTCACCATGGTCGAGAGCGTTACCGCGCCCGACGACGAGACGCTGGTGTTCAAGCTCAAGTTCCCGTCGGGCGCGTTCATGCCCACGCTCGCCACGCCTTTCAACTTCGTCTACTCGAAGGCCAAGCTCGACGCCGACCAGCACTGGTACGAGAAGAACGTAATGGGCTCGGGCCCGTTCATCTTCGAGGAGCGGCAGGCCGGCGCTTTCGTCAAGGGCAAGCGCAACCCGGACTACTATCATCCCGGCAAGCCCTATCTCGACGGATTCCAGGCGATCATCGCCAAGACCGAGACCTTGCGCATCCAGGCTATTCGTGGCGACCAGGCGGCGGCGGAATTCCGCGGCATCCCGCCCAAGGCCCGCGATCAGCTGGTTGCGGCGCTGGGCAAGGACATCACCATCCAGGAGAGCGACTGGAACTGCGTCGACGATCGTCAGCCCCAATCACGCGAGGAAGCCGTTCGAGGACCCGCGCGTGCGCCGCGCCCTCACGCTGGCGCTCGACCGGTGGCAAGGCGCCAAGGACCTCTCCAAGATCGCGATCGTCAAGGCGGTGGGCGGCGTCGCCTTCCCCGACCACCCGCTGGCAGCCACCAAGGAGGAGCTGGAGAAGCTCGCGGGCTATTGGCCCGACGTCGACAAGTCGCGCACCGAAGCCAAGCGGCTCCTGAAGGAGGCCGGCGTAACCAATCTCAAGTTCACCCTGCACAACCGCGCCGTCGACCAGCCTTATATCTACGTCGGCACGTGGCTGATCGACCAATGGAAGCAGGTCGGGCATCGAAGCCGATCAGAAGGTTCTGGCGGACGGTCCCTTCTACGAGGGCATGAAGGCCGGCAAGTTCGACGTTGCGGTCGAGTTCAACTGCCAGTCGGTCGTCAATCCGCTGGTCGATGTCTCGAAATTCCGGCCGGACGCCGGCGACCAGTACAGCCGGATCGCAGGGCACGGACCTGATCAAGCTGCACGACGCCATGAACCAGACGGGTGACGTGGCCGAGCAGCGCAAGCTGATGCGGACCTACGAGAAGCTGATCGTGGACGAGCAGGCGAACAACTTCGTGGCGCTGTGGTGGTACCGCATCATCGCCCACCGCTCGTACATGAAGGGCTGGAAGGTCACGCCCAGCCACTACCTGAACCAGGACCTCTCGGGCGTCTGGATCGACAAGTAGCAAGAGGGGTCAGACCCTGCGGGTCTGACCCCATACCGCAACCGGCGTTGGAGCCAGGGGTCAGACCCGCAGGGTCTGACCCCGCACACATCAGCGTGACGCCATGCTGTTCTACATCGTCAAGCGCATCCTGCTGATGATCCCGACGCTGTTCGGGGCCGCGGTTCTGGTGTTTCTCCTGATGCGCGCCATCCCGGGCGACGTATGCACGCTGCGCATGGCGACCGGCGGCGGCGGCATCGACCCGTCAGGTGCTCGAGGCCTGCCGCGCCGAGATCGGCACCGATCAGCCGATGGTGGTGCAGTTTCTCGTCTTCCTCAAAGGGCCTGGTCACGTTCGACTTCGGCAAGTCGATGTGGAGCGGCCGGCCGATCATCGAGGAGGTCGGCCTGCGCTTCCAGCTGTCGCTGCAGGTGGCCATCATGGCGACCCTGACGGCGATCCTGATCGCGATCCCGCTCGGCACCATCTCGGCGGTCAAGCAGAACACGTGGATCGACTATGTCGTCCGCGCGTTCTCCATCGCCGGCGTCGCCGTGCCGTCCTTCTGGCTCGGCATCGTCATCATCCTCGGCATTCTCAACGTCTCCAAGGCGTGGTTCGGCACGCCCCTGGATGCCGCCCATCACCTACGTGCCGATCTGGGTCGATCCGTGGACCAACCTGAGCATGCTGATCTGGCCGGCGCTGGCCACCGGCTACCGCTACTCGGCGGTGGCCACGCGCATGACCCGCTCGGCCATGCTCGAGGTGCTGCGCGAGGACTACGTGCGCACGGCGCGCGCCAAGGGGCTGTTCCGGAAGTTGATCGTGCGCCGCCATGCGCTGCGCAACGCGCTCCTGCCGGTCGTCACCATCATCGGCATCGAGTTCGCGTTCCTGATGGGCGGCCTGGTCGTCACCGAGCAGGTGTTCAACCTCAACGGGCTCGGCAAGCTGTTCGTCGAGTCGGTCGCCAACCACGACTACAACATGACGCAGGCCCTGGTGATGCTGGTGGTGGGCATCTTCGCCCTCACCAACCTCGTCGTCGACATCGTCTACGCGTGGCTCGATCCGCGCATCCGCTACAGCCGCTGACGGGGCTTCCCATGGCAACCATGACCCGGCCCGCCGCTTCCGCCGACCAGCTGCCGCCCAGGCTCTCGCGGCTGGCAATCCTGTGGCGGTTCTGCCGGCAGAACCCGCTGGGCGCCGCGGGCGGCTTCGTCGTGATCGTCATGATCCTGATGGCGGCTGTTCGCCGACCTGGTGACGGTCCACGACCCCACCCGCAACAATTTCGGCGCCATGCTGGAGCCGCCCGGCGCCGACTACTGGCTCGGCACCGACCAGTTCGGCCGCGACCTCTACACCCGCATCGTCTACGGCGCGCGCACGGCGCTGCTGGTGGGCTTCGTCTCGGCCTTCGTGGGCGCCACCGTCGGGCTGATCCTGGGCGTCGCCAGCGCCTATTTGGGCGGCCGCTTCGACCTGCTGTTCCAGCGCGTCATGGACGTGCTGATGGCGTTCCCGCTGGTCATCCTGGCGCTGGCCGTGGTCTCCATCTTCGGCACCGGCACGTTCAACGTCATCCTGGCGATCACCATCCCGTTCATCCCGCGCTGCGCGCGCGTCGTGCGCTCCAGTGCGCTCGCCGTGCGCGAGATGCCCTACATCGATGCCGCGCGCGCCTGCGGCTTCAGCCACGCCCGCATCGTGCTGCGCCACATGGTGCCCAACGTCATGGCGCCCGTACCTCATCATGATCACCGCCTTCGTGGGCCAGGCGATCCTGATCGAGGCCTCGCTGTCGTTCCTGGGGCTCGGCGTGCAGGAGCCGGTGCCGGCCTGGGGGCTGATGCTGAGGGGCGGCGCGCAGGACTACGCCGAGAGCGCGCCGTGGGTGGCGGTGTACCCCGGCATCGCCATCTCGCTCGCCGTGTTCGGCTTCAACCTGTTCGGCGATGCCCTGCGCGACTGGCTCGACCCGAAGATGAAGGTCTGAGCCGTAGCTCGCCCGGCGCAGGCGAGGTCGGGTTGCTTGGGCCGAAGGCCGCAACCCGACACGGCGAGGCACGACTGCAGCCCTGGGAGGAAGACCGAGCAATGCTGCCCATCCTGCCCACGACGCTCGTCGGAAGCTACGCCCAGCCCGAGTGGCTGATCGATCGCAAGAAGCTCGCCGGCCGCTTCCCGCCGCGCGTGCGGGCGCGCGAGCTGTGGCGCGTGGCCCCGGAGTGGCTGGAGGAGGCGCAGGACGACGCCACGCTCCTCGCCATCCGCGACCAGGAGCGGGCCGGTCTCGACATCGTCACCGACGGTGAGACGCGGCGCGAGAGCTACTCCAACCGCTTCGCCACCGCGCTCGACGGCGTCGATATCGACAACCCCGGCACCGCGCTCGACCGCAGCGGCCACCCGAACCCCGTGCCCCGCGTGGTCGGGCCGGTCAGGCGCAGGCATCCCGTCGAGGTACGCGATGTGAAGTTCCTGCGCGCCAACACCTCCCGCGCGATCAAGATCACGGTGCCTGGCCCCTTCACCATGTCGCAGCAGGCTCAGGACGACTACTACAAGGACGAGACGGCGCTCGCCTTGGACTACGCCGCCGCCGTCAACGCCGAGATCAAGGACCTGTTCGCCGCCGGCGCCGACATCGTGCAGGTGGACGAGCCCTACATGCAGGCGCGCCCCGAGAAGGCCAGGCGGTTCGGCGTCCAGGTCCTCGACCGGGCGCTCGAGGGCGTCACGGGCACGACTGCGCTGCACATCTGCTTCGGATATGCCGCCATCATCCATGAGCGCCCGTCGGGCTACTCCTTCCTGCCCGAGCTGGCGGCCTCCGGGGTGCAGCAGATCTCCATCGAGACGGCGCAATCGAACCTGGACTGCGCCGTGCTCGGAGAAGCTGCCCGGCAAGACCATCCTGCTCGGCGTCCTCGACCTCTCGGACATGGCCGTCGAGACGCCGGAGACGGTAGCGCAGCGCATCCGGCGCGCCCTGCCGCACGTGCCGGCCGAGCGCATCGTGGTGGCGCCCGATTGCGGCCTCAAGTACCTGCCGCGCGCGGTGGCCTTCGCCAAGATGAAGGCCATGGTCGACGGCGCCGCCATCGTGCGGCGCGAGCTGGGCGCAGCGTAGGACGAAGACATGCGATTTGGCCTGTTCGGTGGTGCCGCGGTGCCGCGCGGAGACCCGCCCGATGCGAGCGCCCGGAGATTGGCCGAGTACATCGAGGCCCATGCCGAGGCCGAGGCGCTGGGCTTCTGGGCGACGTTCCTGACCGAGCACCATTTCACCGGCGCCGGCCAGATCTCGGCGCCGCTCCAGGTGCTGACCGCGATCGCGATGCGCACGACGAGGCTCAGGCTCGGCACCGCGGTCATGGTGCTGGCGTGGCACAACCCGGCCATGCTGGCCGAGCAGGCGGCGACGCTCGATGTCCTCTCGGGCGGCCGGCTCGAGCTCGGCATCGGCAGGGGATACCGCGCCTCCGAGTTCTCCGGCTTTGCCATGCCGATGGAGGAGGCGGACGGGCGCTTCGACGAGGGGTTTGCGGTGCTCAAGCAGGCCTTCACGTCGAACGAGCGCTTCTCGCACCACGGCACCTACTGGCGCCTCGACAACGTTCTCATCGAGCCGCAGCCGGTGCAGCGCCCGCATCCTCCGCTCTGGATGGCGGCCGGCAGCCCCCGCTCGATCCGCAAGGCGGCCGAGCTCGGCTGCAACCTGCTGCTCGACCAGTTCCAGTCGCCCGCGCAGATCGGGGAGCGCATCGCGCTCTATCGCTCGGCCGTGGAAGCCCGGGGCCGTCCGTTCGATCCCCTGACGGTGGCGGTGGCGCGCAATGTCTACGTGGCCGAAGGGGCGGCCGACCGGGAGGCGGCGCTCGCCCGGCAGATCGCGGTGCATCGGCGCATGGTGGCACTGTCGCAACGGGCCGGTGCGTCGAGCGGATCGCATATCCTGCAGTACGACGCCGCGCCCGGCAGCACGGAGGAGAACGTGCTCTACGGCTCGGCAGAGGAGATCGTTGCGCGCCTCGGCGCGTTGCGCGCGGCGGGCGTGGCCCAGGTGCTGGTCAACGGCGGCGGGGCGAAGCCGATCGAGAGTCTGCGCCGTTTTGCCCGGCAGGTGATGCCGGCGATGGCGTAGGCGCAATGCGCCTCTCAACGAGCGGCTGACGCGGCCGGGGGCCAGCGTGGATGGCGCCGGCCAGCGACGGTCCGAGCGGCAGCGGGCTGTCCAACATTAGCCGACAACTTTGGCGGCGCTGTCGCATGGCACGTGGTCTTTACTCAGCGCCGATGACGCCGGCGTTGCGCATTCATCGCCTGACACGCGACTTGATGCAACGCATGCGACACATAGTCATGTGCTCAGCACGCGAACAGAAAGAGCCGCCCGCGGCATTGGCCAGCACGCAAAAAAAAGAGGCCGACGCTCTGGTCGGCCTTAGACCGAATGTCTACCGTGTTCTTCGTACCATCACAATCAATGATGGTGCCGGCGGTGGTGGTGGTGGTGACGATGCCCGTGGTGATGATGGTGCCAGCGGTGGTGATGGTGGTGGCGGTGGCCGTGATGATGATGATGGTGCCAGCGGTGGTCGTGATGATGATGGTGCCAGCGGTGGCCGTGGTGATGATGGTGCCAGCGGTGGTGGTGGTGGTGACCACCGGTGGTGATGATGGTGCCAGCGGTGATGGTGGTGGTGGCCGTGGCCGTGGTGATGATGGTGGCGATGCCGTACCTGCTCAACCAGCCTTCCCGTATCTGCGGGCTCGCTCACCGACTTGGTGAACGGAACCGCCTGGGCGGGCAAAGCCATCATGGCAAGGCCAAAAAGACCACCGAGCACGTAAACAAGTTTGCGTGTCATGCGCGTTTCCTTAGCTGATAACGAAGGAGCTATAGCCTCTCACGAGAGGACTATTAGACCGGGCGACAGCAGATCGGCAAAGGTGCCGACCAATTCCGCCCGCAGAATGACCGTATTGACCAGCGAATGAACACGACCTGAATGTTGGATCGCCGGGCTTCAGGCTCACGCCGCCTGATGACAGTCCAATTTCGGCTTAAATGTGGCCCCTGGACACCTGGGCCTTGGTCAAACCTGACTCGATCATTCTGATCGCGGCGGCTCTGCGCCCGCTCGGTCGGCCGGCCGATACCGCTACGCCCTCCTGAGAGCTGCGCTGCCGGTCGCAGGCCGCCTCACCCGCGCGAGGCGGCGAAGTACTCGACCTTGCCCTCGATCCAGGCTATGAGCGCGTCGATCAGGAAGGCGAGGGCGAACAGCACGAGGAGGAGCGCCCACATGTGCTCCATGAGGAAGTTGGACGAGTAGATCTCGAACATGTGGCCGAAGCCCACCACCGAGACCAGGAGCTGGCCGATGATGACGCCCTTGACGGCGCGGATCAGGCCCAGGCGGATGCCGGTGAGGATCTCGGGCAGCGCCGCCCACAAGTAGACCTTGGAGAAGGCCTGCCAGCGCGTGGCGCCGAACCGGCTCGCGAGCCAGGGATAGGCCAGGACTGCGACCTGCCCGCTCATGCCGAACACGAACCAGGCGAGCAGTCGAAGCTCGTCGCCGAGCCATGCCGGAATGGCAACCTGCTGCGGCAATAGCGCCGGTGCAGGGTCGCCCAGGCCTGGCGGCAGAGCCGCGCCCTAGCCGGCGATCCTGCCGCCGCCCCGCTTGCGGACCGCCACCACCGAGGGCCGCGGCGGCATGCCGGGGTTGAAGTCGGGCCAGCGGGTGGCGGGGTCCTCGAAGGTCGACTCGCGGCCGAACGGCTTCCAGTCCCTGACGCCGTCGGTGGCGGGGTGCTGGACCGCGAGGAACACGCGTGGTGCCGTCGGGGGTGAAGCAGGGCCCGCACAGCTCGGCGCCGACCGGCACGCGGTAGAACAGCTTGGAGAGGCCGCGCAGCTCGCCCTCGGTCTCGATGGCGTAGAGCCCGTCGGCGTGCTGCGTGCGCGGCCAGGCCGTGCCCTGGTCGGTGGAGATCCACAGCCGCCCCTCGGCGTCGATGGCGCAGTTGTCGGGCGAGCCGAACCAGCCGTCGGCGCTCGTGCTGCGGGGTGCCACTGCGCGCCGACCTGCGGCGATGCGCGGGTCTCCGCACTTGATCAGGATATCCCAGCGGTAGGTCGCGGCGGTGTGGTCGCCGTCGGGCGCGGTCATCTCGATGACGTGCCCGAAGTGGTTCTCGGGCCGCGGATTGGCCTTGTCGACCTGCTCCGGCCGGCGCTGCGGCGTTGTTGGTCAGCAGGACGAACACCTTGCCGTTGGTCGGGTGCGGCTGCACGTCCTCCGGCCGGTCCATCGGCGTGGCCTTGAGCAGGTCGGCGGCGAGCCGCGCGTCGATCAGCACGTCGGCCTGCGAGTTGAAGCCGTTGGCCGGCGTCAGCGGCCCCTCGCCGAACACCAGCGGCAGCCAGGTCGCCGTGCCGTCGTCGTTGAAGCGGGCGACCGACAGCGTGCCCTCCGACAGGAGGCGCATGTTGTGCGCCTTGTCGCCGGGCCTCGATCGCGGTCCCTGGAGACGAAGCGGTAGACGTAGTCGAAGCGCGCATCGTCGCCCGAGTAGACGACCACGCGGCCGTCCTTGTTGACGATCGTCTCCGCGCCCTCGTGCCGGAAGCGGCCGAGCGCCGTGTGCTTGACCGGGGTCGAGGCGGGATCGGAGGGGTCGATCTCCACGATCCAGCCGAAGCGGTTCGGCTCGTTGGCCTCCTTGTCGACGTTGAAGCGGTCGTGGAACTTGCCCCAGCTGTACCAGTTGCCGGGCACGCCGTAGCGGTCGTAGCTCTTCTGCTGGGCGCCGCCGAGCCCCGTGGTGAGGCGCCGCTTGCTGTCCTCCGCCCTGCTGGTCGGTCCAGAAGTAGCCGTGGAAGTTCTCCTCGGCGGTGAGATAGGTGCCCCAGGGCGTCTGGCCGCCGGCGCAGTTGTTGAGGGTGCCGAGGATCTTGCGCCCGCGTGGGATCGGCCTTGGTCTTGAGCCGGTCGTGGCCGGCGGCCGGGCCGTCGACGGTCATCTCGGTCATGGCCGTGATGCGCCGGTTGAGGCGGCTGCCGGTGCACCGGGCGCCACTTGCCGTCGACGAGCGCGATCTCCACCACGCTGGCGCCGTGCGCCGCCATCTCGACCTCGACGTGGGCCTCGCGTGATGTCGGCGAAGTCGTTGCGGTCGGGCCGTCCCTTGAGGCCGGGGAACATCACCTCGGGGCTGGCGTACTCGTGGTTGACGCACAGCAGCGCGCGGGTGCCCTTCTCGTCGAGCGGGAAGAAGCCGAGGAAGTCGTTGTTGTAGCCGAAGCGCCTGGCCTGGTCGGCGCCCGTCAGGGTGCGCGGGTCGAAGGCGCGCAAGGCCGTCGGCGAGCGGGTCGCCCCAGCGGATCAGGATATCGGCCTCGTAGCCCTCGGCGACGTGGTGGGTCTCGTCGACGCCGTTGGCGAGCTCGCGGAACGCGAAGGCGGCGGCGGCGGCGCGCGCCGGGCCGCGACGCCGCGGTCAGCGCGGCGGTGCCGAACAGCGCGGTGGCCGCGGCGACGCCCAGCGAGCCCTTGAGCATGTCGCGGCGGCTGTAGCGGCGCGCGATGACGGCGCCGATGGTGTCGTCGGTCGGCGGCGAGAGCGGGATATCGTCGAAGGCCTCGAAGGCTTCCGCCTTGTTGGAGAAGCGATCCTCTTGCATGGCAAGGCCCTCGTCTGATCGGCAATGCCGCCGTCCTAGAGGCGGATTGCAATGGCGCGCATGACAGCCGAGCGGGCAACGGCCGGCCCACGACGGTGGCTCGTTCGCTCGCACTTTGGCTAAGATGGCGGCAGCGGGCCACTGCGGGAGAAGACGCAGCATGGGCGTGCCCAGGATCGCCATCGACTACGGCCCCTCGCCGCTCGAGGGCGTGCACGCGCGAGGAATGGGAGGCGCGCGTGCTGCTCGCCGCCTGCTATCGCGTGTTCGACCATCTCGGCTGGACCGAGCTGATCTACAATCACATCACGCTCAGGTGCCGGGCCCCGAGCGGCACCTGCTGATCAACCCGTTCGGGCTGCACTACAGCGAGGTGAGGGCCTCCAACCTCGTCAAGATCGACCTCGACGGCAACATCCTCTCGACAGCCCCTGGCCCATCAATCCGGCGGGGCTGGCGCCACATGCGACCATCCATCGCCACATCGAGACTGCCCATTGCGTGATGCACACCCACACCACGGCGGGGCTCGCGGTCGCCTGCACCAGGGGCGGGCTGTCGATGACCAACTTCTATTCCGCTCAGCTCTACCGCAAGGTCGCCTACCACGACTTCGAGGGCATCACGGTGAGCCCCGAGGAGGGGCCGCGCATGCTGAGGTCGCTCGACGGCAAGCCGATCCTGATCCTGCGCAACCACGGCCTGCTCGCCTGGGGCGAGACCCTGCCGCAGGCGTTCGCGCACCTGTGGACGGTGCAGCGCGCCTGCGAGATCCAGGTGGCGGCCCAGGCGCTGGGGGACGAGCTGATCGAGATCCCGCGGCCGGTCCTGGAGCAGGCGACGCGCGTGTCGCTGCAGTTCGATCCCAGGTACGGCGCCGGCGTCGACGTGTTCAACGCGCTGATCCGCCAGATCGACCGCATCGATCCGTCCTACAAGACCTGAGGGGGAGGAGTCCCCCGCGGCTCCGTTCGCGCAAACAAATGTCGACCTCTTCGCAATCGATTTACGATGTGGGCGGAAATATTCCGCCGCCCCTGCATCCGGGCCCGCTACAATGCGCGCACCTCGGGGATGGGGCGGCGGCTGACTTGCAGGGCCGCGCCTCGATGCAGGAGCCGGGGGTCGCAGTCCGGATACCTCGCCCGGCAGGTGGACAGACCATCCAAGCGCCTGCGCGGGGCCCGGGGGCGGCAAAGCCTCTGTCCGGGAACGGCCTGGGTCGGTGCGCTGACCTGACAAGCGCCCAGGTACGTGCGGAACGAGGCCGAGCAGGGCGTTCGTGCGCCCGCATAAGTGAGGTCGCAAGGTCAACCGGGCGCAGCCTGGAACGCCCTGCTCCTCCTCCTTCGCCGAACCCTCGGGCGGGATTGCCGCCGCGAGGCTATGCGCATTGGGATCGGCGTGACGTTCGTGGCGCATTGCCCGTTGTCCCGGACGGACCCCGGATCAAGTCCGGGGGAGACGAAGGCGCGCAGTGCTCCGACCCGGGACCGCGTGAAGTCAGCCGGAGCCCAGCCTCACGAATCCCGGACAGCCTCGCCCCGGCTCGACGCCGGGGCTCGACTTCCGGGATGACGGGTGGGGAGGGGGGACGGGCGGCCCGCCGCCTCGGCGAGCCGGGCTTACGACGCCGCCGCCTTCGCCCACTCGCCGTCGGAGCCCTTGCAGGCCGTGACGCTGTCCGAGGCGCCCTTGCCGTCCTTCAGCGTGACCTCCTGCTTGACGGTCCGGCACTGGCGGCCCTCGGAGTTGGTGCGTGTGGCCGTCACCTTGGCGGTGCCGCGCACGCCGGTCTTCTTGTTCGCGAAGGTCTGGGGCTTGCCGGTCGTGAACGCCGCTTGGGTGGATTTCTCCAGCAGCTTGCGGTCCTCCTCGTCGAGCGAGGCGCCAATGGCGCCGCCGATGATGCCGCCGATGAGGTCGCCGTGGTTGCGCACGATCTGGGCACCGACCGAGCTGCCGGGGACGACGGCGCCGACGATGCCGCCGATGATCGAGCCGATCTCCGCCCCCTGCTCCTCCTTCTCGCCGAGCTCGCCGCCTGCACAGGCCAACAGACCGAAGCAAAGCACCGTAGCGAAGCCACATGGCCGCCAGGCGGGTTCCGCCCTTGTGCACCGTGTCGCGCATGTCAAACTCTCCCTTGGCAATGTCCCGTGAAAGCAGGTCCGCTGTAAATCAGGCAGTCGAGTCGACGGCAATTGTCCAACTGCAGATATCAAACAGTGATTGGGTAGGAATAGGGAAAAAGATGTGTGTCAATGATGGCTTGCCCTCGACTCGTGACATAAACACAACAGCGGATGCCGGCGACCGGGCGAGTAGGAGCGTCGTGCCCAAAGTGTTGGAATCTGCCCCAATGACGATGCGCGTGCTGGTGATCGGCGCCGGGGCGGTGGGGGGCTGGCTGGCGGGCGTGCTTGCGCGGGGCGGCGCGGAGGTGGCGCTGCTGGCGCGCGGGGCCACGCTGCGGGCGCTGCGGGAGCGCGGGCTCGTTCTGGCGAGGGCGAGCGGCGCGAGCGGTTCGCCCTGCCGGCCTCCGACCGCGCCGAGGACCTGCCGGAGCCCGACGCCGTCGTCCTGGCCGTGAAGACCTACGGCTTCGCCGAGGCGGTGGCCTGGGGCGCCCCGGCCTTCGCCGGGGGGCCACGCGGCCCTCTGGTGGTGACGGCCATGAACGGCCTGCCCTGGTGGTTCCTCGACGGCCTCGAGGGCCCCCTCGCGGCCAGCGGCTGGAGAGCGTCGACCCCGGCGGCGCGGCCGCGGCCCTGCTCGCGCAGCGCGCGCCCCGTCGGGGCGGTGGTGCATGCCTCGATGCGGGCCGAGGCGCCGGGCGTGATCCGCGTCGCCGCCGTCGACCGCCTCATTCTGGGCGAGCCCGACGGTACCGTTTCACGTGAAACACAGGAGCTGGGCGGCCTGGTCGGCGCCGGCGGCGTCGACTGCGTGGTAACGCCCGACATCCGCCTCGAGATTTGGGCCAAGCTGTGGGGCAACATGAACATGAACCCGGTGAGCGCCCTGACGCGGCTCACCGCCAACGGCATCTTCGGCCGATCCGCGCCTGCGTCGAGCTGGTGCGCGACATGATGAGCGAGTTCGTCCGCGTCGGCGAGCGCCTGGGTCTCCGGCTGCCCATGACCGTGGACGAGCGCCTGGCGGTGACGCGCCGCCTCGGCGACTTCCGCACCTCCATGCTGAACGACGTGGAGGCCGGCCGCCCGCTCGAGGTGGAGGGCCTGCTCGGCGTGGTGGTGGAGCTGGCCGAGAAGCTGGGCGAGCCGGTGCCGGCGAGCCGCGCGGTCTATGCCCTGGCGCGCGGGCTCAGCGCGCGCGATGGCAGCTAAGCTGCCCGTTGACGGAGGCGCGGCCGAGACCCGCGCCGGAGATCGAACGATCCTGAGATCGACAAGGCGGACTTGCAAGGCAGCCGTTTCTAGTCTGCCGATGGTCTTGCCCGCTCGAGCACCGTGCCAGACGAGCCCGATACATCCAGCGGTCGGCGCCCGCGGAGCGCTCGATCCGAGGCATGTCCATGACCTCGCCCAGGAGCTGCATCGGCGCTCACGATCTTCTGCATCGATCGGCTCGAATTGCCAGCGCCCTCGCGAATTCTCGAAGCACGAACTTCTTGCTCAGCGTTGTCACGATTTATTACCTCAACGGTCGAGCGAGCGATAGCGTGTTCCGCGAGCTGCACGCGCGATCTCCGGCCGCGCCCATTGAACGAGGGCCGCCGGGCTCGGCGATGCATTGGGCCGCTTCCTCATGTCGTCGAGCTTGGCCAGCGTCACCGATGAGACAAGAAGCGCTTGATCGGGCGACGGCCGAACGAGATACCAAATCGCATCGAATGCAGCGCCTGCCGCGCATGAGACGAAGATAGCCTCGACAGGCAATCCTGCCAGAACCGGACACAGCCCGAGGCTTCCCCTGCGACCGAGAGCATGCGATGCGAAGAGGAGCGCCGGAGTGTCGCCGTGTCCGAACAGGCCAGAGCATCCGCGGCCCGCCCTGGCCGCCACCGTGGTGACGCTGTTCCCCGAGCTGTTCCCCGGCCCGCTCGGCGCCTCGCTGGCGGGCGAGGCCCTGAAGCGCGGGCTGTGGGGCCTGGAAACAGTGGCGTTGCGCGACTTCGGCCTCGGCCGCCACCGCCAGGTGGACGATACGCCGGCCGGCGGCGGGGCCGGCATGGTGCTGCGCGCCGACGTGGTGGCGGCGCGCATCGATGCGGCGCGTGCGCGCGCGCCGGAGGCGCCCGCGATCTGCCTCTCTCCGCGCGGGGAGCCGCTGACGCAGGCGATCGTGCGCGAGCTCGCGGCGGCGCCCGGCGTCATCCTCCTCGCCGGCCGCTTCGAGGGCATCGACCAGCGCGTCATCGAGGCCCGCGCCCTGCGCGAGGTTTCCGATCGGCGACTACGTGCTCTCGGGCGGCGAGCTGGCGGCCATGGTGCTGATCGACGCCGTGGTGCGGCTGCTGCCCGGCGTCATCGGCGCCGCCGCCTCGCTCGCCGAGGAGAGCTTCGAGGCGGGTCTGCTGGAATACCCCCACTACACCCGCCCGCGCGACTGGGAGGGCCGCGCCATCCCCGAGGTGCTCCTCTCCGGCGACCACAAGCGCATCGCCGAGTGGCGCCGCGCCGAGGCCGAGCGCCTCACCCGCGAGCGCCGCCCCGACCTGTGGGCGCGGACGCGGAAAGCGCTGAGGGCCGCATTGTCATCCCGGAGCCGAGCCGCAGGCGAGGCTATCCGGGACCTCCCGGAAGCGAGTCGAGCCTGCCTCCGAGGGCGCGGATCGGTGCGCTGCTCGCCTGCGCTCGCATCGCTCCGTCCATACGGCGCACGCTCACTCACACCTTGAACTCCTCGATGCTGGCGAAGGCGGAGCGCAGGGCCTCCGACCAGGCGGCGGAGAGCTTGCGGAAATACTCGTCGTCGGCCTCGATGCGCTTCTCGCGGCGCACGTCCAGGCTGTCGCGCTCGTAGATCAGCAGGTCGATCGGCAGGCCGACCGAGAGGTTGGAGCGCAGGGTGGAATCGAACGAAAGCAGGGCGAGCTTGGCGGCCTCGCCGAGCCGCATGTGGGGCTCCACCACGCGGTCGATGATCGGCTTGCCGTACTTGTGCTCGCCGATCTGCAGAGAACGGCGTGTCGTCGGTGGCCTCGATGAAGTTGCCCTCGGGGTAGATGTGGAACAGGCGCGGCACCTCGTCGCCGATCTGCCCGCCGAGCAGGAAGTTGGCGTTGAAGGAGGATCCGCCTGCCTCCAGCTCGTCGCCGTCGGTCTTGCGCACCTCGCGCAGGGCGTCGCCGACGAGGCGGGCGGCGCGATAGAGCGACGCCACGGTGAACAGGTTCTCCGCCCCCGGCGAGAGCTCGCGCACCAGCTGCTCGTTGAGGATGCTGATCACCGACTGGGTGATGGCGAGATTGCCGGCCGAGCACAGCACGATCACCCGCTCGCCCGGCTTGCGCCAGTAGTAGAGCTTGCGGAAGGTGGCGACGTTGTCGTTGCCGGCGCTGGTGCGCGTGTCGGCCGCGAACACCAGCCCGCGGTCGAGCCGCAAGGCAACGCAGTAGGTCATCCGGCAATCCTTCTGATGCCGCCCGCGTAAGAGGCTTCAAGAAGGTTTCAGGTTCAGGTTTCAGGGATTGGCGATGGGGCCATTCCTGAAACCTGAGACCTGGAACCTGAAACCTGACTTACTGCTGCGCGCTCTTCTGCTGGACCGCGACGCAGACGTTGAGCTTCTCTTCGCCGCCGCCCAGGCGCGAGCCCGTGATCGGCGCGGTATAGCCAGCGTCGAGCCCGCAGGCGAGGCGCACGTAGCGTTCGGTGGGGCAGACGCGGTTGGCAACATCGAAGCCGACCCAGCCCAGAGCCTCGACGTAGGCCTCGGCCCAGGCATGGTGGGCGCTCGCCGAGGTCGCGTCCGTCCAGCACGAGGTAGCCGGTGACGTAGCGCGCCGGGAATGCCGAGCGTGCGGGCGGCGGAATGAAGATGTGGGCGTGGTCCTGGCACACGCCCTTGCCGTCCGCCAGCGCCGCGGCAGCGCCGGTGTGGGCGTGGGTGGCGCCCGGAACGTACTCCACCCGGTCCCGCACCGCATCGGAGAGAGCGTGCAGCCGCGCGATCGTGTCGCCGGCCGGCAACCGACTGTGCCAGCGCGCGGATCGCGGCATCGGGGCGCGTCTGCGCCGTCTCTCTCAGGAACACCCGCGTCGGCACGACCTTGGGCAGACCGTCGACGATCCCGCTGCGGTCCTCGGTCTCCACCGTGCCGGCGGCCTCGATGGCGAGCTCGCTGTGCGGCCGGGTCGATGGTGACGAGCTGCATGGTGTTGCCGAACCCGTCCCGGAACTCCAGCGGCCTGGCGCAGCCCGGCACGCGCACCTGCCAATCGGCGATGCGCTGGCCCTTGAACGGCGCGGGCGTGAGCCGCAGGCTCTGCACCGTAGTATCTGGCACGCTCGGCGTAGACGTAACGGGTGACGTGGCGGACCCGTATCAGCATGGCATGGCACTGTCGGTGAAGTGGTAGGCGGCGGAGATCTCGCAGGCGAGCCGGTTGTTGCGGGCGAGGAAGTCGGCGAGGAACTCGTGCAGGCCCGACTGGAAGATGGTGTCCATGTCGCCGTCGGCGATCTCGCCCAGCATCTCACTGCGCGAGCGCCTGCGGCGTCTCGGGGGTGCCGTAGAAGTTGTCGAGATCGACGAGCGCCTGGGTGATCTCCTCGTAGCAGGCGCGCAGCGAGCGCGGCATCTGCCGGTTGAGGATCAGGTAGTCGGCGATGCGCCAGGGCTTGTAGCTGTCCTTGTAGACCCAGCGGTAGCTGCGGTGGGCCGAGACCGAGCGCAGGATCGCCGCCCACTGCACGCTGTCGATCTCGCCGCCGACCAGCTCGTTGTGCGGCAGGAGCACGTAGTACTTCACGTCCAGGATGCGGGCGGTGTTGTCGGCGCGCTCCAGGAAGGTGCCGAGCTGGCTGAAGAAGAAGGTGTCGTTGCGCAGGATGGTGTTGAGCAGCGCGCCGCGGAACAGGGCGGAGCGCTCCTTGATCCAGTCGAGCAGCGGCGGCAGGGCGTCGGGCGCCATCGTGCTCGGCGTCGATGGCGGAGAGACTCGAGCCAGGCGGCATTGAGGCTCTCCCACATCTCGCGCGTGAGCGCGGTGCGCTGCGCCCTGGCGTTGCGGCGCGCGGTGGAGAGGCAGGAATAGACGCTGGAGGGATTGTCGCTGTCGAACAGCACGAAGTCGACGACACTGGCGCGTATCGTAGGTGCCGTACTTGGCGAGATAGCCGCGCTCGCAGCCGACGCTGCGCAGCGTGGAGCGCCACTCCTCGTCCCGGCCGTGGCCCTCGCGCGGCAGCAGCGCGATGCGATAGCCGACCTCCAGCAGACGCGCGATGTTCTCGGCCCGCTCGATGTAGCGCGACATCCAGAACAGGTCGTTGGCGGTCCGGCCTAGCATGCGGGTCCTCTAGCCCGCGCGACGCGAGCCGCACGCACCCAACGTCATCCCGGCACTTGGGGCCGGGGTCGAGGGGCAGCGGGCGCCGGAGCAAGCGGTGGATGGCTCCCCTCACCCCTAGCCCTCTCCCCGCAAGGGGGAGAGGGATTCGCGCGGTGCTTGCCTCGACGCGCCATCGCCCTACTCCTGCAGCACCCAGGTATCCTTCGTCCCGCCGCCCTGGCTCGAGTTGACGACCAGCGAGCCCTCGCGCAGGGCAACCCGCGTCAGCCCGCCCGGCGTGAGCCGCACGCGGTCGCCGACCAGCACGAAGGGGCGCAGGTCGAGGTGGCGCGGGGCGAAGCCCTTCTCGACCAGGGTGGGGCAGGTCGAGAGCGCCAGCGTCGGCTGGGCGATGTAGCGGTCGGGCCGCGCCTCGATGAGCAGTGCGGAACACCTCGATCTCGTCCCGCGTCGCCGCGGGGCCCACCAGCATGCCGTAGCCGCCCGAGCCGTGCACCTGCTTCACCACCAGCTCGGAGAGGTGCTCCAGCACGTAGGCGAGATCGTCGGGCTTGCGGCAGCGTCAGGTCGGCACGTTGCTCAGGATCGGTGCGCGCCCGGTGTAGAACTCGACGATGTCGGGCATGTAGGTGTAGATCGACTTGTCGTCGGCGATGCCGGCGCCCGGCGCGTTGACGATGGTGAGCCGCCCGGCGCGGTACACGTCGAACATGCCGGCGACGCCGAGCAGCGAATTGCGGCGGAACACGAGCGGATCGAGGAAGGCATCGTCGATGCGCCGGTAGACGACATCCACCTGCTTGAGCCCCTGCGTCGTCTTCATCTGCAGGGCGCCGTCGGCGACGACGAGGTCCTGCCCCTCCACCAGCTCCACCCCCATCTGGTCGGCCAGGAAGGAGTGCTCGAAGTAGGCGCTGTTGTGGATGCCGGGCGTCAGCACCACCACCGTGGGCTCGCGGTCGAGATTGGCCGGCGCCACGCTCTCCAGGGTCAGGCGCAGGTCGTCGGGATAGTCCTCCACCGCCGCCACCCTGTTGCTGGCGAACAGCTCGGGGAACATGTGCATCATGGTCTCGCGGTTCTCCAGCATGTAGGAGACCCCGGAGGGCGTGCGCGTGTTGTCCTCGAGCACGAAGAACTCGCTCTCGGAGGTGCGCACGATGTCGATGCCGATGACGTGGGCGTAGACGCCGCGGGCGGCTCCACGCCCATCATCTCGGGCAGGAACGCCGCGTTCTGGATGACGAGGTCCTCGGGGACGCGCCCCGCCCGGATGATCTCCTGGCGGTGATAGACGTCGTAGATGAAGGCGTTGAGGGCGCGCACGCGCTGCTCGATGCCGGCGGCGAGCCGGCGCCACTCGGCGGCGCTCAGGATGCGCGGGATGATGTCGAAGGGGATCAGCCGCTCGCAGGCAGGCATCCTCGCCGTAGACGGCGAAGGTGATGCCGGTGCGCCGGAACAAGGCCTCGGCCTCGCTGCGCTTGCGCACGAGGTCGTCGATCTCCTGGTTCTCGAGCCACTGGTGCACGGACCGGTAGGGCTCTCGCACCTCGCCGGTATTGCCGTGCATCTCGTCAAAGGCGGGTGCCAAATCGCGTCCCCAACAGTGCGGAGCATCACAAGAAGACCGGACGAAGGGCGTGAAATTTTCATTGACACCCTCCAACAATTCGAAATTCCAGGCAATCCCGGGTGCAAATTCTGGGCAACTGTCGCGAGAGGACGAAACATTCGGCGCTTCCTTGGAAATGCGAGAGTTACTGTGGCGTTGCCGGCGGCACAATGCCTGGCAATTGGGCAGGGCGAGGCTTCCTGGCTGTGATGCGACGATGAAACAGGCCCATTTCGTCCGGTCCAATACCAAGCTGCTGGCCGTGCCGCTGGTGCCGGAGATCCGGCTCCACCTCGCCGAGGAATCGCTGCCGATCTGGCAGAAGACCGAGGAGGAGCTGGGCCGCATCAACGTGCCGCCGCCCTGGTGGGCGTTCGCCTGGGCCGGCGGGCAGGCGCTGGCGCGCCATCTCCTGGACAATCCGGCCCTGGTTGCGGGCGCAGCGTGCTGGACCTGGGCGCCGGCTCGGGGCTTGCCGGCATCGCGGCCATGAAGGCCGGCGCGGCGCACGCGCTGGCCGCCGACACCGACCCGTTCGCGCTGGCGGCGATCGCGCTCAACGCCGACGCCAACGACGGTGGCGGTGGAGGCGACCGGTCGCGATCTGCTCTCTGCCTGGCCGGCCGGCTTCGACGTGGTCCTGGTCGGCGACCTGTTCTACGAGCGGCCGCTGGCCGAGCGGGTGCTGGCGTTCCTCGAGGCGGCACACGCCGAGGGCGCGGCGGTGCTGGTCGGCGACCCGCGCCGGAGCTATTTCCCCAAGGAGCGCTTCGTCGAGGTCGCGCAGTACTCGGTGCCCGTGACGCGCGACCTGGAGGACGCGGAGATCAAGCGCTCGAGCGTCTGGCGCCTGGCATGATGCAGCCTTCCCGAATTGAACCGAATCGGGTCGGGTGGCGACCAACCGGCGCGCACTCTCTCTCCTGGGCGGCGGCCATCGGCTCGGCGTATTGCCGATGCATGGTGCCGTCCTCGGATGGTGGTTGGGGTCGCATATCCTGGGAGGATTTTCATGCCCGAGAGCATTCGTCGTGGATGGGGCATCGCCAAGGCGAGCTGGTCCGTCCTCAAGCTGCATCCAAAGCTGCTTCTGCTGCCGATCCTGTCGGGTCTCGCCTTCCTGCTGCTGATCGGGCTGATCGCCATGTCGCTCTATAGCGGGGGAACCGGCCAGTTCACCCAGTCCCCCTCGGGTGGGCAGCTGGAATGGCAAGTGAGGTTCGACCAGCCCGCCCTCTACGGGTGGCTGTTCGTGCTCTATCTCGTGGGCGCGTTCATCGCGATCTTCTTCAATGCGGCCCTGGTGTTCTGCGCCCTCGAGGCGTTCGCGGGCCGGACGCCGACGCTGCGCGGCGGACTTGCAACCGCGGTGGGGCGGCTGCCGCAGATCCTGGGATGGGCGCTGGTCTCTGCGACGGTGGGCGTGCTGCTCGAGGTCGTGCAGCAGACGCTGCGTGACCGGCTGGGCTTCCTGGGCTGCGATCCTCGGCGGCCTCCTGGAGTTCGCCTGGGCGGTGGTGACCTATTTCGTGGTTCCCGTGCTGGTGGTCGACGGCGTCGGACCCATCGAGGCGGTCAAGCGATCCAGCGCCATTCTCAAGCGCACCTGGGGCGAAACGGTCGCGGGCGCGGGCGGGCTCGGCATCATCGCCTTCCTCCTGTTGCTGCCGGCGTTCATCGTGATCGCCCTTGCTTTCGCTCTGCCTCTGACGGGCGCGTGGAACAACATCGGCATGGTGCTGGCGGTGCTGCTGCCCGTCGTCATCCTTTACATCATCGCCCTCTCGGTGGTGTTCGGGGCGCTGGGGGCCATCTTCCGCACCGGCACCTACATCTACGCCACCACCGGCACCGCGCCCACCGCCTTCGATCCCGCGCTGCTGCAGGGGGCGTTCCGACCCAAGGGGCCCTGATCGTCCCCTCGTGCAAGGACCGCCGGCGGAACCCCCGTGCTCCGCCGGCGTTTCCGCTGTTGGCGCGGGCTATGGTGAGCGCGGCGCATGTCTCACGCGGACCTGGAGGGCGGAGGCGGGTCGGCCCGCACCGGCGCCATCGCCGAGACCGACATCCCGGCGCGCCTCGACCGGCTGCCGTGGGGGCGGTTCCATACCCTCGTGGTCGTGGCGCTCGGCATCACCTGGATCCTCGACGGCCTCGAGGTGACGCTGGCGGGCTCGGTCGCCGGTGCCCTGCGGCAAAGCCCGGTCCTGCAGTTCAGCAGCACCGACATCGGCTTTGCGGCCAGCGCCTATCTTGCCGGCGCGGTGCTGGGCGCCGTGTTCTTCGGCTGGCTGACCGACCGGCTGGGGCGCAAGAAGCTGTTCTTCATCACGCTCGCCGTCTATCTGGTCGCCACCGCGGCGACCGCGTTCTCCTGGAACCTGTGGAGCTTTGCCCTGTTCCGCTTTCTCACGGGCGCGGGCATCGGCGGCGAGTATGCGGCCATCAACTCCACCATCCAGGAGCTGATCCCGGCGCGCGTGCGCGGCTGGACCGACCTCGTCATCAACGGCAGCTTCTGGGTGGGCGCCGCTGCCGGCGCTGCCGGCTCCATCGTGCTGCTGGACCCCGCGCTGCGCCGGCCGTCATCGCTGGTCTCGGACCTCAGCCTTCTGCCGGCGGCCGAAATAGGCTGGCGCGCCGCGTTCGCCATCGGTGCGCTCCTGGCCTGGTCATCTTTCTTATGCGCACATGGCTGCCGGAGAGCCCGCGCTGGCTCATCACCCACGGCCGGGCGGCCGAGGCCGAGGCGGTCGTCGCCGGCATCGAGGACGCGGTTCCGGCGCGAGGGACACGTGCTGGAGCCCGGGCCGTTCCCGAAGATCCGGCTGCGCGCCCGCACCCACACGCCGCTTGCGGAGGTTGCCGCAACGCTGTTCCACGCCCACCGCCAGCGCACCTTCGTGGGCCTGAGCCTGATGGCGTCGCAGGCGTTCTTCTACAACGCCATCTTCTTCACCTACGCCCTCATCCTCACCGACTTCTACGGCGTCAGGGCCGACCACGTCGGCTGGTACATCCTGCCTTTCGCGGCCGGCAACTTTCTGGGCCCCGTCCTGCTCGGGCGCCTGTTCGACACCATCGGGCGCCGGCCGATGCTCACCTTCACCTATGCCATCTCCGGCGTGCTGCTTGCGGCCACCGGCTACCTCTTCGCGCAGGACCTGGTGTCGGCGACGACCCTGACGCTGTGCTGGACCATCATCTTCTTCTTCGCCTCGGCCGCGGCCAGCGCCGCCTATCTGACCGTGAGCGAGACGTTTCCCCTGGAGATCCGCGCGCTCGCCATCGCCTTCTTCTACGCCGTCGGCACCGGCATCGGCGGCATCGCCGGCCCCTTGCTGTTCGGCGCCCTGATCGGGACCGGCTCGCGCCTCAGCGTGTTCGCCGGCTACCTGCTCGGCGCCGCCCTGATGATCGGCGCCGCCGTGGTCGCCGCCCTCTACGCCGTCGCCGCGGAGCGCAAGCCGCTGGAGTCCGTCGCCCGGCCGCTGGCGCTGGAGGAGTAGGGTTCCACCACCCGCCGCCCTCCTTCAGATGAAGAGATACCCTCGGCAGTCTCGACCGCTATCAACTGGGTTCCGGTCATCATCTTTTATGCGGTGCTTGCTCTAGCTCGTCTTTGCCCGACCTCTGCTCGCGCTTACCCGGCAAATCGAGGCATTTGTGAAAGTAATGCAAGAGCAATCCTCCAGACCGCCTTCTCCGCCTTGAGGCGATCTCATCAGAGGGTGGAAGGGCATTGCTAGTTTCGTCGCGCCGTCTGGACTGGGAGACGCGGCGGATCTATGGTTACGCACGATGACCAAGTTGCTCGAAGAGGCGCTGGAAGCCGTTCGCTAGCTCGCGGACGACGAGCAGGACGAGATTGCGCGCGCCATGCTGGCGCTCGCCGGCGGGAGCGTCGATGGCGAGCCGGTACCGCTGACGCCTGATGAGCGCGCCGCCATCGCCCGCTCCAAGGCCGCGGCGGCGCGAGGCGAGTTCGCCAGTGAGGAACAGGTGCGCGCCGTCTGGGCGAAGCATGCCTGTGAGGCTCCGCTATACCCTTCCTGCTCTCGCGGATTTCGATGAGCATTCCTCTTACATCTCCGCTCGATCGCCACAGGGCGCCGCGCGCGTGCAGGCCCGCGTTCAGGCTGTCATAGACTTGATGTTGGACTGCCCAGGCATCGGATCAGTGACGGCTGATCCAACTGTCCGGAGCATTGACGACCTCACCCTACCCCTACCTGATCTTCTACGAGGTTGCGGGCGATGGAGGTGTTCGGGGCTGGCGGCGGCACGGCCTGGTCGGCACCGCCGGTCGACGTGAAGGCTCTGCACGCCAAGATCGGCGAGCTGACCTTGGAGAACGATTTTTTAGAGGGCGCGCTCAGCAAGGCGGGATTGCTGAACGCAAGGCGCTGATCGACCGTGGTCACGAGTTGAGCGTCACGAAGCAAGCAGAGGTGGTCGGCATCGCGCGCAGCACGGTGTACTACCTGCCGCGCCCGGTGGCGGAGGCCGACCTCGCTCTCATGAGCCAGATTGACAGACTTCACACGGAGTTCCCCTTCGCCGGGTCGCGGATGTTGCGGCGTCTATTGGCTGCCAGTGGGAGCAAGATCGGACGGCGTCACGTGAAGACGCTGATGCAGCGAATGGGGATAGAGGCTCTGTATCGGCGTCCGCGCACGACGCGGCCGGAGCCGGGCCACAAGATTTACCCGTATCTGCTGCGCGGCGTGGAGGTCACGCGGCCGAACCAGGTGTGGGCGATGGACATCACGTACATTCCGATGGCGAAGGGCTTCGTCTATCTCGCGGTCGTGCTGGACTGGTTCTCGCGGCGCGTGCTGTCGTGGCGCGTATCGATCACGATGGAAGCATCGTTCTGCGTAGAGACATTGGAGGAGGCGTTGGCCAGGCACGGCAAGCCGGAGATCTTCAACACGGATCAGGGCTCGCAGTTCACTTGTGCAGCGTTTACAGATGTTCTGACGAAGAACGACATCGGCATCAGCATGGACGGCATAGGCGCGTGGCGGGACAACGTGTTCGTCGAGCGGCTGTGGCGATCCGTGAAGTACGAGGAGGTCTACCTGCGTGCCTACGACAGCGTGTCGGACGCACGCAACTCGATCGGGCGGTATCTCGATCTCTACAATCGACGCCGCCCGCATTCGAGCCTTGACGGCATGACGCCCGATCAAGCCTACTTCGGTCCACAGAGCATGCTGCCAGTCCACTTGGCAGCCCAACCCCGGCAGAGGCTCCACTCATCGAAGCGGAAAAACTGTCCGAACAAGCGGGGCCACCTCAAATTGATCATCCATGCCGTGCGCCATGGGGCGCGTGATCCCAGGAGCATGCCGGGAGCAGGCTAAGTCTCAGCCAACATTCGACCAACGGGGCGGTTGCCGGGGCGGCCGGGTGCCGATAAATGGGGCCAGCACATGGAGCATGCCATGAGAGGAGATGCGCGATGTCCGAGAAGGTCTACAACGTGCCGGCCGAATGGGCGGCGCGCGCTTTCCTCGACAACGAGAAGTATCTGGCGATGTACAAGCGCTCGATCGAGGACCCGAACGTGTTCTGGGGCGAGATGGGCAAGCGCATCGACTGGATCAAGCCCTACACCAAGGTGAAGAACACCTCCTACGACCAGAAGAACGTGTCGATCAAGTGGTACGAGGACGGCACCCTCAACGTCTGCTACAACTGCGTCGACCGCCACCTGAAGAACCGTGCCGACCAGGTCGCCATCATCTGGGAAGGCGACGACCCCACCCACGACGAGAAGATCACCTACCGCCAGCTGCACGAGCGGGTGTGCAAGTTCGCCAACGTCTTGAAGGCCAACGGTGTCAAGAAGGGCGACCGCGTCACCATCTACCTGCCGATGATCCCCGAGGCGGCCTACGCCATCCTGGCGTGCGCCCGCATCGGCGCCGTCCATTCCGTGGTGTTCGGCGGCTTCTCGCCCGACAGCCTCGCCGGGCGCATCATCGACGCCGAATTCCAAGTTCATCGTCACCGCGGATGAGGGCGTGCGCGGCGGCCGGCCGATCCCCCTCAAGAAGAACACCGACGCCGCGCTCGAGCGCTGCGCGGGCGACGAGAAGGTGCTGGTGGTGCGCCGCACGGGTGCGTCGGTGCCGTGGACTGCCGGGCGCGACAGGTGGCTGCACGAGGAGCTGGTCAAGGTCAGCGCCGACTGCCCGCCGGAGGAGATGAGCGCGGAGGACCCGCTGTTCATCCTCTACACCTCGGGCTCGACCGGCAAGCCCAAGGGCGTGCTGCACACCTCGGGCGGCTATCTCGTCTACGCGTCGATGACGCACCAGTACGTGTTCGACTACCACGAAGGCGACATCTTCTGGTGCACGGCCGACGTGGGCTGGGTGACGGGGCACAGCTACATCGTCTACGGCCCGCTCTCCAACGGCGCCGTCACGCTGATGTTCGAGGGCGTGCCGAACTACCCGACGGCCTCGCGCTTCTGGCACGTGATCGACAAATGGGACGTGAACATCTTCTACACCGCCCCCACCGCCATCCGCGCGCTGATGGGCGCCGGCGACGACTACGTCAAGCGCACCGACCGCTCCTCGCTCAAGCTGCTCGGCACCGTCGGCGAGCCGATCAATCCGGAGGCGTGGGAGTGGTATCACCGCGTGGTCGGCGACGGCCGCTGCCCGATCGTCGACACCTGGTGGCAGACCGAGACCGGCGGCATTCTCATCACGCCGCTGCCCGGCGCCACCAAGCTGAAGCCCGGCTCGGCCACGCGGCCGTTCTTCGGCGTTCAGCCGGCCCTGGTGGACGACAAGGGCACGCCGCTGGAAGGCGCGGCCTCGGGCAACCTGGTGATCCTGGACAGCTGGCCGGGCCAGATGCGCACCGTGTACGGCGACCACGAGCGCTTCGTGCAGACCTACTTCTCGACCTATCCCGGCACGTACTTCACCGGCGACGGCTGCCGGCGCGATGCCGACGGCTACTACTGGATCACCGGCCGCGTGGACGACGTGATCAACGTGTCGGGGCACCGGCTCGGCACGGCGGAGGTGGAATCGGCCCTCGTCTCGCACCCCAAGGTGGCCGAGGCCGCGGTGGTCGGCTACCCGCACGACATCAAGGGCCAGGGCATCTACTGCTACGTGACCCTGATCTCCGGCAACCAGCCGAGCGAGGAGTTGCGCAAGGAGCTCGTGCTGCACGTGCGCAAGGAGATCGGCCCGTTCGCCGCGCCCGACCAGATCCAGTTCGCGCCGGGCCTGCCCAAGACCCGCTCCGGCAAGATCATGCGCCGCATCCTGCGGAAGATCGCCGAGGACGACTTCTCCAACCTGGGCGACACCTCCACGCTGGCCGAGCCGGCGGTGGTGGATGACCTCGTGAACAACCGCCAGAACAAGCGGGCGGGCGCACGGGCTTAATTGGCGTAGGGCAGATTAGTCGAAGGCGTAATCCGCCGCTGCGTGCAGGCAACGCGACCAAGCCTACGAGATGGCAAGGCCCGCAACCGATGACAGTGCGGGCCTTTTGCATGTGTGGCACTGGTTGGAGCCGGAACGGTGCAGTGACCACAGTCCCGACAGGGCTTTACCGCCCCTGCCACCGGCACGCACCAGACGCCAAGCGGCTTCGACCGCTTGTCTCACTGATGCCGGAAGGTCCCTATCAGACGATTTGGGCCGCCAAGTCAACCGGGATGGGAACTATCCAGAGCAGGGATATGGCACGGGCGCCGTGAGGAAAGTCTGACGACACTCGCCACCGAATTAACTAGATTGACCGCACGGCCACGACCGATATTGCGTAGGGGGAGTACATCATGGTTTCGCAACCGACAGGATTGCCTAACCTACGGGAACATCTTGCTGACCGGCGGGCGCTTGAACGGGGAATCACCGATCTTCGTGCAGCTGGCAAGTACGCCGAAACTGTGACGTTGGCTGAACGCTACGCCGAAGTCGTAGAGACAGAGTTGGGCGCGAAAGCCCTGGAGGTCGCCATAGCGCTTATCGATTTGACTGAATTGCTCATTGCCGTTGATCGGTCGGTTGAGGCGGAACCGCTGCTGAAGCGTGCCTTCGAGATTATCGTGCAAGCTCCTTACGGAGAGGCCGCACTGCGCGAGCGCTTCTCACATATCGACGCCAATAAACTCGTTCATGCGGTGCCAGCGTTGCGTGACCTGATTGGCTACACGCACGAGCTCAGATATGAGCGCGAGCTGCGCAAAAGACAATGTTCTCGCGGGAACCTTATGCCTCCAGGGACATCAGCCCTGAAGAGGCGCAGGAGACCGTCGCTCGACTACAACGAGATCGACGCGAACGAGCGATGGCATCACAAGCGGCGCTGCAGATTGAAGCAGGGCGCCTCGCCTATCAAATCCCTGAGCGCATGTGGGTGGGGGTTCAAGAGACGGCCGAGGTACGCCTCGGGACGGTGATCGCCAACGAGCTGATGCAGGGGTTTGTCGGTCGCGGTGACGTTAAGCTGGAACACGTCCCCATCGTCGAGACCATGGCGGTGTCGCTCGTGTGCCAGCCCGGTACATTCGAAATCGAACCACGGTCGCGAGAGGCACAATTGGCCAAGCCTGATCTCGTGAAAGGCACGGCCTTCCATCAGCAGGATTTTGCAAAGTGGATGTGGCTTGTGACACCCCGTCAGCGGGGCAAGCACAGGCTGCTCGTGAAGGTGTCAGCGGCGATCAGGGATAGCCGGGGTTTGCCAACAACATCGGCATTGCCAGACAAGATCATCGCCGTGACCGTGCAAGTGCACCTTGCCCGCGCGGCGATTGGCGTCAATCCGCTACATTGCGCCGCTAATCCTGTCTGGTGTCATTACGGCGCTCGTTGGCGTATTCACCAAGGACTATTGGTGGCCAGCCGTTCGATCCTGGCTGGGCTGGTGATAGCTTGACTTCCTACGGACAAACCGTAGTATGGCCATCAGGTTCGACTGGAACCCGTGAAGGCGGAAGCCAACTGGCGGAAGCACAAGATCAGCTTCCAGCAGGCCCAGGCCGCGTTCAACGATCCGCACGGCCTCGACGAGGTGGACGATAGGGAAGACTACGGCGAGGAGCGGTTCAACCTGACCGGCATGGCGGACAATCGCCTGATTGTGGTGACATACACGCAGCGGCTCGATGACACATCCGGTGAGGAGATCATCTGGATCATCTCGGCGCGCAAAGCGGAGCGCCGCGAGGCGAAGAAATACCATGAAGCCTAGCAGCAAGAAGGACAGCACCCAAGATTTCGAAGCAGAAAATGCCCCGCGCGGCACGACTGGAGCGCATTCGACGCGCTGACCGAAGCGGAGGTCCTGGCGGCCGCCCGCAGCGATCCGGATGCGCAGCCGCTCAGCGATTCGCAGCTCGCCAGGATGAAGCGTCCGAACCCCAAGGTCGTGCGGCGCGCGCTGGGCCTGTCGCAGGAGGAGTTCGCGGCGCGCTTCAGGATACCCGTCGGCACGCTGCGCGACTGGGAGCAGGGGCGCGTCGAGCCTGACCAGGCCGCGCGCGCCTACTCATGGTGATTGCCCGCATTCCGGACGCCGTGCAGCAAGGCGTTGGACGCCGCGGCTTGATCCCATTCCGGGGTCTCGGTCCTACTGGGCCAGACCCCATCGGCCCATCCGCCTAGTTCGTTGCGCCGAGCCAATCGGTCTGCAGCCGCTGCTTGGCCCGGGCCTCGCCCAGGGCGAGCGCCTGCTCGTACAGGTGCCTGCGCCTTGTGGGCATCCGAGTTGATGCTGCACGCGCCGTCTGCCAGCTCGCCAGCATGTTGGGGTCGTAGGTCTCGGCAAGCATGAAGATCATCGGGCCGGACGATGCCGTTTCCGGTGCCTCCAGGATCTCGCGCGCGCCTTGAATGTCGCCGCTCTCGATGCGCCGCTTGGCCTTGCTCAGGAGGTCCTCCATCCGCGACCTTCGCCGGCGTCCACCTTCGGGGGGCGGGGGTGCCGCTTTGGTCGGGAGCGTCGCGCCTAGGCGGCGGGGTCGGCGGCTATCCGCTCGGTGGCCGGCTCGTCCGCTTCTTCGGGCGCGGATGTCGGGTTCTTGTTCACATTGGCGATGGTCAACCTTGGTGTCGAGGGACGTGTCCGCCACGGTGATCTTGACGGCAGCAGGCGGTGTCTCCGCGACTGCCGGCCGGGGGCCCTTCTGCGGTCCGCCGAGGAAGCCGCTGAGCCACAGCACGGCCGGCACCACCACGATCAGCCCGGCGATGAGGCCGAGGGCGGCGGCGCCCAGCTGCTGGCGATACCAGCGGTCGTCGTCGCTCAGCATGGGCTGGCGCCAGGTCGACGGGATCGGCATCGGCTCGTCGTCATGGTGCGGCTCGGTGACCAGCATGCCGCCGGAGGATGCCGGTGCCTGGAGCGGGCGCCACGGGTCAGAACCGGCGTCATAGCCGGCGGCGGGCTATGCGCCGGCCGCGTGTACGACAGGGAGGAGAGGCCGTCCTTGTAGGGTAGGCTGGCGCTGGTTCTGCGAGGCGGAGACCAGAGCCGCCAGGCTGGCCAGCTCCGAGCCGGTCGCTGCCGCGCCCGGGGGGCGCTTGCCGGTCTGACCCTGTGCGATGGACTGGGCCAGCAGTTGTGCGAGTTCCTGCGTCAGGTTGGCGGTGCTGCCGTTGTCGTCGGCCAGTTGCGGCTGCCCGCCCGCCGGGTACGCATCTCTCACCATGACTCCCCTCTTACGCTACGCAACGCTGCGCAATGCGACGTCCCTGCCAAGTACCCGTGCCGACCTCCGCCCGCCTGGCCGGCAATGCGGCCACTGCACGCAGCGGCATCACGACGTGAGCGGAAAGCGGCCTGGCTTCGCAGTGCATCAACGCTCCGGCGCAAAGCCGCGCAACACCGCAGCCGAGCCAGAGTGATCCACTGATCCGACAAACCGCCGAAGCTCCCCTCGCGAACCTGCGCAAAAAGCTATAGGCCCGCTCAATGTGGCATAAATTATGGCGTCCGATGAGGGCACAAGGCAAGCGCGCTGGCATGCCCCGTGAGATGGGCGTCGGCCGCCCGATGGCCATCCCACCCCGGCCCGGGCGGGCACTCGGCGGACGCATGTTGCCATGCGGCCGGACAACCAGGTGGACGGAACCGGGATTTGCCCCCCTCGGACGTGCAAGGAGGCGAAAAAATATCACCACGGGCAAAGAATTGGTTATAAGCCGGGCACCGACCGGCCGCCTGGGGCGGCCGGTGTACCCCGCGTCCCCAAACCACTCCGGCGGCAGGTCTTGGCCCGCCGGCAAGACGTGAGCGATCATGGCCGAAGAACGCGACTTGATGACCCGCGAGATCGAGGAGGAGCTGCGGCGCGAGCGCATGCTCAAGCTGTGGGACCGCTTCGGGGTCTACATCGTGGGGGCCGGCGTCGCTACTGGTGCTGGGCGTCGCCGGTCTGGCAGTACTACCTCGCATCGGCAGGCGCGGGCCGCCGACGCGGCGAGCTCCGACTATATCATTGCCCTCACGGAGTTCGACGCGAAGCGGCCCGATAAAGGCGCAACAAGTGCTCGATGAGCCTTCTCGCCAAGGCACCTCCGGCTATGCAACGCTCGCGCGCCTGCGGCTGGCCGCTCTACGACGGTGCCGAGGGCAACCCGGCGAATGCGCTGGCCGCCTACGACGAGATCGCCAAGGACAAGTCGGTCGATCCCTGCTCGTGGACTTCGCGCGCCTGCAGAGCGCGGTGTTGAAATTCGACAAGGCTGAGCTTTACGGAGCTCAGGAATCGGCTCAGTCCGCTCAACAATGACAGGAGCCCGTGGCGCTACAGCGCGCGCGAGCTGCTCGGGCTGGGTGCGGCCAAGGCGGGGAGGACCGTGGAGGCGAAGAGCTACTTCCATCGCTTGCTGAAGGACCGTGCCACGCCTCCGGGCATCGCCGAGCGGGCGAGGGTCATGATGGCCGTTCTGGCCGAGAGGAGCGCGCTGCGGCCGGACCGTCTGCCACAGAGAAGTCGGAGACTGCCGCCAAGGTCGAGCCGGGCCAGGAGCAAGAGCGACGAAAAGGGCAAGGGGACGCCTGGCAGCGGCAAGAAGGGCAAGTAGGGCGGACGGGGAACGTGGCAGCGCAGCACACCGGCAAAGGCAGGGTCGACGGGCCGGCAAGGCACCCGCGGCGGGGTCCGATATGGCATCGCCTTGCTCCTGGCCAGCCTTGCTGCTGGCGGGCTGCGGCGACAGCATGCCGAGGCTGGAGGACTTGAACCCGTTCGCGGAGAAGGAGATTCCGCTCAAGGGCACGCGCATCCCGGTGCTGCGGGAGGAGACCATTATCTCCGACGCGGCGGCCGCCGACAAGCCGATCGCGCTGCCGCCGCCCCGGGCCAACGACGGACTGGAGCCAGCCGGGCGGCGTCGCCAGCAACGCGCCCGGCCATCTGGCGCTCGCCAGCACGTTGAAATCCGAGTGGAGCGTCGGCGTCGGCAGCGGATCGAGCTTTTACGGCAAGGTGACGGCGAGCCCCATCGTCTACGACGGCAGGGTCTATGCCCTCGACGCCGCTGGCCTGGTGACCGCTGTCAGCGCGTCGGGCGGCTCGGTGGTATGGCGGAGCACGACGACCCCTCCCAACGAGAAGGACCAGGAAGGGTTCGGCGGCGGCCTGGCGGCGGATTCCGGGCGCATTTATGCCGCAACGGGCTTCGGCACGGTGGTGGCGTTCGAGGCCAAGAGCGGCAAGAAGCTCTGGGAGAAGAGCCTGGGCGCGCCCCTGCGCGCCTCGCCGACGGCGAGCGCGGAGCGCGTCTTCGTCGTGACCAAGGAGGGCAAAGTTGTTCTGCCTGTCGGGCTCTGACGGTGCCGAGTTGTGGTCCTTCGTGGGCATGGGAGAGCGCGCCAGCATTCTGGTCAACACGAGCCCCGCGGTCGACGGCGATACCGTCGATCGTGCCCTATCCCACCGGCGACCTCATCGCGCTGCGCGCCACCAGCGGTCAGCCCTTGTGGCAGGAGACGCTGGCGCGGACGCGCACGGCCTCCTCGCTCAGTGCGCTCAGCGATGCGGCGCGACCAGTCGCTCCACGACGGCGTCGTCTATGCCGTGGGGCACGCGGGCCGCATGATCGCCACACCACAAGACCGGCGAGCGGATCTGGTCGATCACGGTGGCCAGCATCCAGCAGCCTTGGGTTGCCGGCGACAGCGTCTTCGTGGTCGACACCGCCGGCCAGCTGGTTGCCGTCACGCGCACCGACGGCAAGGTCCGCTGGGCTGCCAAGCTGTCGGCCGGCACCTGGTCGGGACCTGTGCTGGCGGGCCACCGGCTCTGGCTCGCCTCCTCCAAGGGCCAGCTCGTGGGCGTGGACCCGACCAACGGCAAGGTGGCCTCCACGCAGGACCTGGGCTCGGCCGTGTTCATTGCTCCGGTGGTCGCCGGCAACCGCATGTTCGTGCTGACCGACGACGCCCGCCTGCTGGCGCTGCAATGAATTGAACGGGCGGGTGATTTGCGCTAGCAGCACTCGGGCGCCCGCACTGGCGCCCTGTTCCCGCCGAGACGACCATGCTTCCCGTTATCGCCATCGTCGGCAGACCCAATGTCGGCAAGTCGACTCTGTTCAACCGCCTGACGGGCAGGCGCGCAGCGCTGGTGTCGGACAAGCCCGGCCTGACGCGCGACCGCCGGGAGGGCGAGGCGGTGCTGGGCGGGCACCGCGTGGCCCTGATCGATACCGCGGGGCTGGAGGAGGCGGCAGCCGGCTCGATTGCGGGCCGCATGCGCGTCCAGAGCGAGGCCGCCATCGCCAAGGCCGACCTGGTGCTGTTCGTGCTCGACGCCCGCGCCGGGGTGACGCCGGCGGATGCCGCCTTCGCCAGGTCGGTGCGCCAGTCCGGGCGGCCCGTGATGCTGGTTGCCAACAAGAGCGAGGGGCGGGCCGGTTCCGAGGGGTTCTACGAGGCTTTCCAGCTGGGGCTGGGCGAGCCCGTGGCGATCTCGGCGGAGCACGGCGAGGGCATCGGCGAGCTGGTGGCGACGGTGCTCGCCGCCCTCGGCCTCGAGCCATGGGGCAAGGCCGAGCCGCGCGCGCGGCGGCGACGGCCCGGCGGCGGGGGCCGAGCCCGCCGAGGCGGAGGTGCGGCCTGATCCGCATTGCCATCGTCGGGCGGCCCAATTCCGGCAAGTCGACCCTGGTCAACGCGCTTCTCGGCGAGGAGCGCATGATCACGGGGCCCGAGCCCGGCCTCACGCGCGACGCGGTGGCCGACCGATTTCGTCTGGGGTGGCCGTCCCGTGCGGCTGTTCGATACCGGCGGGCCTCAGGCGCAAGGCGCGCATCGTCGAGGCGGCGGAGAAGCTGAGCGCCAGCGATGCGGTACGCGCCATCCGTTTCGCCGAGGTGGTGGTGCTGCTCGTCGATGCCGAGCATGCGCTGGAGCACCAGGACCTCACCCTCGCCGACCTCGTGGAGACCGAGGGGCGCGCCCTGGTGGTGGCCGTCAACAAGTGGGACCTCGTGCCGGAGCGGCAGCGCACGCTGCAAGGCGCTGCGCGAGGCGCTGGCCGAGCGGCTGGCGCAGGTGCCGGGCGTCCCCCTGGTCACGCTCTCTGCGCTCGCCGGCCAGGGCCTCGACAAGCTGCAGAGCGCCGTGTTTGCCGCCTACGAGCGCTGGAACCGGCGGGTGCCGACGCCCGACCTCAACCGCTGGCTCGCCGAGGCGATCGAGCGCCACAACCCGCCTGCGGCCAAGGGGCGGCGCATCAAGCTCCGGTTCATGACGCAGGTGTCGGCGCGCCCGCCTACGTTCGTGGCGTTCTGCTCGCAGCCCCAGGGCCTGCCGCAGGCCTATCTGCGCTACCTCACCAACAGCCTGCGCTCAACCTTCGACCTGCCCGGCGTCCCCATCCGCCTCAAGCTGCGCAAGGGCGACAACCCGTACGCGCGGGGGTAAGCCCGTATGGATCTCGTGACCTTCCTCGGCTGGACTTTTCTCGTCAGCAGCGCCGTTGGATTGCTGATGGCCTATTTTGGAATGCGCACATGGATGGCAGTGCTTGGGCTGCTTGCATCGTCGGCGGTGCCATGGCATGGGCGGCGGTATCTGTCGGCCATCTGCGTTCAACCGGCAGGGGGAATTCGTCAATGACGTGACCGGAGCCGTGAATTATCTCGGACTGGCCGAGATATTCCTGTCGTGGTTCTTGGCGGTCAGCTGTGTATGGGTCTCGCCCTCATGATCGTGGTATGGGCGGTTCGATGGCTGAGAACTCTACTGGTGCGATGACCGAGGCTCTCTTCTACCACCTGGAGCAGCAGCCGCTGGAGCGGGTGCTGCCGGCCCTCGTCGAGCGCACGCTGGGGCGCGGGTGGCGGGCGGTGGTGCAGGCGGGCTCGGAGGAGCGGGTGGCGGCGCTCGATACGCTGCTGTGGACCTAGGCCGAGGACAGCTTCCTGCCGCACGGCACCCAGCGAGACGGCCATGCCGCCGAGCAGCCGGTCTACCTGACGGCGGGGGAGAGCAACCCCAACGGGGCCACGGTGCGGTTCCTGGTCGACGGCGCCGAGATCGGGGATCTCGGGGGCTACGAGCGCCTCGTCTACCTGTTCGACGGCCACGACGCCGACGCCGTCGCCCGTGCGCGCGACCAGTGGAAGGCTGCCAAGGCCGCGGGCTGCGAAGCGACCTATTGGCAGCAGTCGCCCGAGGGGCGCTGGGAGAAGCGGGCCTGACGCAGGTTAGGCCAACTCCGGCGAAGGCCGACCCAGCCGACTTGCCCGAAAGGCCCAAAGCGGCTACTTGCCCGATAGGCCCAAGGCAGCGCATCCTGTGGCCTGCTGCCGCACCGGCAACTTCGGCCCCTGACCTGGGAGAACGCCATGCAACTCGATGCCCCGGCCGCCACCATGTCCGAACGTGCGGACGCCGCCGAGGAGCAGGCGATGCACGAGCTGGAGCACATCGTGACGCGCTCCGTGCTCTGCAATCTCGCCGACGGCAAGGTCGAGATCGAGGGCGGCATGGACCTGCTCGCCGCCAACCCCGGCAAGTACATGCTGATGCGCGAGGACCCACGCCTGCCGCGCATGCCTGACAAGCCGACGCTGGTCGACTACTTCCGCTGCCGCTTCGCCTCCACCTCGCACCTTCTGCAGAGCGCCGCGCACGCACTCAAGGGGGGCCAGCCCGAGAAGGTTGTGCTCGCGTGCCTGCTGCACGACATCGCCGTCGTCAGCTTCATCCGCTGCGACCACGGCTACTGGGGCGCGCAGATGATCGAGCCCTATGTCGACGAGGAGGTGGCCTGGGCCATCAAGATGCACCAGGTGCTTCGCTTCTTCCCCGACGAGTCGGTGGGCTACCGCTACCCCGAGATGTACGTGAAGCTGTTCGGCCCCGACTTCAGGCCCGAGCCCTACGTCGTCAGGGAGCACGAGCGCGCGAAGAACCACAAATGGTACATGACCGCACGCCTCATCACCCTCAACGACATCTACTCCTTCGACCCCAACGCCAAGGTCAACCTCGACGAGTTCGTCGACATCATCGGCCGCAACTTCAAGCAGCCCGAGGAAGGCCTGGGCCTCGATTTCAGCCCCTCCGCCCACATGTGGCGCACCATGATGTGGCCGAACCGCTTCTTATGAACGGGCTGCGGACTTCCCCTCTGCTTGCCGGGGACGGGTCACTGCGAGCGGAAATGTAGTATTTCACTGAATTTGTGCTGGACTCCGGCCGGCACTGAAGGCATAGGATCGTCATGTCCATCGTTTCCGAAGCCATCGCGCCTGTCGACGATCCGCTCGCCGGCTACGAGTGCTATGCCGAGGCCAACTGGGATTGTTACGGCGCCGAGCCGATCTCCGCGGAGACCGTCGAGTCCGCGCGGCAACTGCTCCAGATGCTGCCGGACACGCTCGGCCAGCCGCACATTGCACCAGGCTCGGATGGCACGGTCGGCCTCGAGTGGGTGCACACGGACGGACCGCTCCGCAAGCTCTACATCGATGTCGGGCCGGGCAAAGTCTGGGGCGGCTACTGGCGCCGCGCCTCCAGTGAGAGGCGCACCATTCCCGCGAAGCCGATAGACGCGACAACCGAAGCAGAGCTTGCCGATCTGTTCGCAGATTTGAACGTCTGAACGGGCAGCCATGCCGCATGCTGACGGGGACCCGGCCGAGGCGTGGGACACTTGGCTCCGTGTCATCACCGACAAAAAGTATCTCAAGAGCGACGGCACGCTCAGCAATAACGCCTTTTCCGGGAAGAGGGTCATCGCCCCGCCGGCCAAGCCTCGCCCCTGGTCCATTGAGCTGTCGGGTGCACTCCTCTCGATGATCGATGATCTCCGTGCCTATGGCCATGGCTTCTGCGGAGACAACTTCGCGGGCTACATGTTCCAGCTGGTCGGCAAGCTGAGGAACACAGACTTGGCCACCGACGTGGTCTACACGCCAACCGCAGACACCGCTCACGCAGACCTGGTCTCATACCGCCTTGGCATTGAGAGCAAATATGCGCTCCGGGATTGGCTTCAGGACTCGATCCGGTGCGTCAGATCCGACTACATTGGCGCAATCCATGCCCTTCGCCGGGTGTGACTCTGAGGTTGGGTCAACGCCGGTGCCCGCGCTGAGCAGACCAACAGACCGCCATGCGCCGATGACGCAGCGGACATCCTCTCCCGCTGCCGGGGAGAGGGAGACCCCGCCGGGGGCTCACTGCACCTTGACCTTCCCCTCCACAATGACGCGCGACCAGCGCTCCAGGTCCTCCTTGATGAAGGCGGCGAACGTCTGCGGGTCGCTGCCGTCGATCTCGACACCGAGCTTCGTGAAGCCTTCCCGCACCTCAGGCTTTGCGAGGGCCTTCACGGTCGCATCGCGCAGCTTCTCGACGATGCCGGGATCGAGGCCTGCGGGACCCACCAGGCCGCACACGTTGAGCACCTGGAACTTCTCGAGGCCCAGCTCGGTAAATGTCGGCGTGTCGGGCAGGCTGGGCCAGCGCTTGGGAGAGGTCACGGCCAGCGCCCTGATGGTGCCGCCCTGGACCTGCGGCACGGTCGTGCTCGCCTGATCGAAGAAGAACTGCACGTGGCCGCCGAGCAGGTCGGTCATCGCCGGCCCCGCGCCGCGGTACGAGACGAGCACGATCTTCGTGCCCGTCAGCATCTGGAACAACTCGGCGGAGAGATGGTTTGCGGTGCCGAGGCCACCACCAGCTGCGGTCATCTCCCCTGGCTTGTCCTTGGCCATCTGCACCAGCTGCTGGACCGACTTGATGGGGGAATCGGCTCTGACGATCAACGCCAGGGGCACGAACTGGATGTTGCTGATCGGCGTGATGCCCTTGATCGGGTCGTGCGGCCAATTGGGGAAGACGTTGGGACCCACGGTCAGGGTGCCGCTCGAGCCCATCAATAGGGTGTACCCGTCTGGCTTGGAGCCGATCGCCGCCGCGGTGCCGACCAGGCCACCGGCGCCCGACCGGTTCTCGACGACGATGGGCTGGCCCAGGATCTCGCTGATGGCCGGTGCGATCAGGCGCGCCGTCACATCGACATTGCCGCCGGGCGGGAACGGCACAATGATCTTGATCGGCCCGCTCGGGTAGGTTTGCGATTGCGCGGGCTGCGCCGCCAGCGCAAGCATCCCGACGATCAGGACCGCAATCAGTCTGTGCATCGTCCCCTCCCCGGAAACCGTGCAACACGGAGCATTGTCCTGCACCATTAGCGGTCGCAGGCCACCTTGGCGAGTTCGGCCGGGTGGGCGGTGCACCGGTCGCGGTAGGTGGGTCAGCGGAGCCGATCACTGGCCGGCCGTGCCGCGCGGACAAGAGGGTTGTCCACCGCGCCGCTCACGCGATACCGATAAGCCCCGAGAGCGAGCAGGAGGGAGGCCCTATGCCCACCGCGGAAGAGATGCAGAAGCTGATCGCACCGCTGTTTCCCGGCCTGATGGGCGTGGAGATCAAGGAGGCAGGCCAGGAGAAGATCATCGCCAGCCTGCTGGTGCGGCCGGACCTGTGCACTGCCGGAGGCGTTTGCCACGGCGGCGCCCTGATGGCCTTCGCCGACACGGTCGGCGCCATCGGCACGGTCATGAACCTGCCGGCCGGCGCGCGCACCACGACGATCGAGTCGAAGACCAACTTCATGGGCGCCGCGCCGGTCGACACCCGCATCGTCAGCGAATCGGTCCCGCTGCACCGCGGCCGGACCACACAGGTGTGGCAGACCACCATCCGGTCGGAGGCCGGCAAGCTCGTCGCCGTCGTCACCCAGACGCAGATGGTGCTGCCGAAGGCCTGAGCGGCCGCTCTCCTCCTCGGTGATTCCGGGCGGCGCGGCGCCGTTAGATCGTGCGGTAGCCGCCGTCGACCATGACGACGGAGCCGGTGACGTAGGCCGACAGGTCGGAGGCCAGGAACACCGCGGGGCCGACGATGTCCTCGGGCTTGCCGGCGCGGCCGAGCGGCGTGTGGTCGAGGAACACCTTCACGAGCTCGGGGTTGGTGGCCCGCACCTTCTCGTTGAGCGGCGTCTCGATGAGGCCGGGGCCGATGGCGTTGACCCGCACGCCGTCCTTGCCCAGCTCCGCCGCCAGCGCGCGGGTGAAGCCCAGCACGCCGTGCTTGGACGTGGTGTAGGCGGGCGAGTTCGGTGTGCGCACGTGCACGAAGGACTGGATCGAGCCGATGTTGACGATCCGGCCCTTCTTCGCGCGCAGCTGCGCCAGAAAGGCATGCGTCACGTTGAAGACGCCTTCGAGGTTGACAGCGATCACGTCCTGCCAGTCCTTGACCACGGCCTCGGGGTCGGCCGTGAAGGCGTTGCGGCGGTTGATGCCGGCGTTGTTCACGAGGATCGAGACCTGTCCGACGCTGTTGGCTACCTCGGCCGCCACCGCGCGGCAGCGCTCGCGCTGCGTCACGTCGAGCGTGAAGCTCACGGCCTTTCCACCGGCGTCGGCGATGGATTTCCTGGTCGCCTCGGCTCCCTCGGCGTTGGCGTCGAGCACGACGACGTGCGCGCCCTCCTTGGCATAGCCCAGCGCGATGGCCCGGCCGATGCCGGACGCGGCGCCGGTCACCGCTGCAACATGATTTGCGAGAAGCCCAGTCATTTGCGTCCTCCCGTTTTCCACCCCGCCCTGCTCAGGGCTTGCGGCCGACCACCCCGGTGGCGCAGCCGAAGAAGAACACCTCGAGCTGCACCTCGAGGCCCTCCTCCGCCAGACAGCGCGCGAAGAAGCTGCAGTCCCCGAAGTGGCGGGTATAGACCCCGAGCATGGCGAAATCCTGCGCGCCGCGGAGCACCGTGCGCTCGATCAGCGGCAGCACACGGTCGAGGTAGAAGCGGTAGAGCGAGTGCAGCAGCCAGCCCTTCGGGTCCGAGGCCTCGATCAGCGAGAAGGCGCCGCCCCGCTTCAGGAGGCGCGCCAGCTCGTGCGCCAAACGGCGCTGCTGGCTCTCATTGAAGGTCTTGAGCCCGAACGTGGAGATGATGAAATCGGCCAATTCGGCGGGCAGCGTGCTCGCAAGGATGTTGGCCTCCACGACCTCGATCTTATCGACCCGGCTGCGGTGCAGCCTGGCGACGGCACGGCGGATCATGCTCGATGAGATGTCGACCGCGATGATCGACCGGATGCCCGCCCGGCGCCGCAGCAGGTAGGGCCAGGCCTCGCCGGTGCCGGCCATCAGGTCCATGCCGGCGGCACCGTCGGGAAGCGGCCCCGGCAGGCGATCGATGCACTGGCGCCGCCACAGGAAGACGAACCCGAACGATGCGATCTGGCTCCAGTACCGGTAGGACGCGCTGCATCGGTCGAAGACAGCCCGGACGAAGGCCGGATCGTAGATGTCCTGCGCACGCTCGCTGTCCATCCGGCTAGGATTGCACGGTCCAGCCGAAGGCGCCACCCGTTCGGGTCACGACCGCGCCACACACGCGAACCGGTTCCCCTCCCCCTTGCGGGGAGGGGCTAGGGGTGGGGGTCCAACGTCAGGCGATGGTCACGCCGCCGTCGGCGACGATGACGGTGCCGGTCATGAACGAGGCCGCCTTGGAGGCGAGGAAGGCCACGATGCCGCCGATCTCTTCGGGCTCGCCAATGCGGCGCAGCGGTGTGGTCGCCAGCCGCGGCTTCAGGTTCTTCTCATCCTCCCAGAGTGCCCGCGCGAAGTCGGTCTTGATGAGCCCCGGCGCCACGCAGTTGATGCGCACGTTCTTCGGCCCCCACTCCACCGCCAGGCTGCGCGCGAGCTGGAAGTCCGCCGCCTTGGAGATGCCGTAGGCGCCCAGCATGGCGCTGCCGCGCAGGCCGCCGATGGACGAGACGATGATCACGTTGCCGCCGCCATTCTCGGCCATACCGGGAATGGCGTGGTTGCAGAGCCAGAGATTGCTCTTGATGTTGGACGACATGATCTTGTCGAACGGCTCGTCGGGCATCTTCGCCAGCGGCCCGAAGTAGGGGTTGACAGCCGCGTTGCACACCAGCGTGTCGATCTTCCCCCATTTCGCGAGCGTGCCCTTGACGAGGCCCTCCACCTCCTCCTTGCGCGAGATGTTGCAGGGGATGACGAGCGCCTCGCCGCCGACCTTCCTGATGCCCTCGGCCACGGCCTCGCAGGCATCGGCCTTGCGGCTGGAGATCACCACCTTTGCGCCCAGCGCGGCCATGATCTCCGCCGCCGAGCGGCCGATGCCGCTGCTGGAGCCAGTGATGACGGCCACTTGGCCGGTGAGATCGAACGGGTTGGTCATGGTGCGGCGTGCTCCTCGTAATCGGGTGCGTGGTGGTTGCGCAAGCTGCGCAACAAGCAGGAAGACACATCGCCCCAGGCCCCATCCTACGCCGCAGATGACACAGAAAATGACGTAGAGCGGAAGCAGGTCCAGCCAGGAGCGTAAGATAAGATGGACGCCGGTCTTCAGCTGCCAGAGGTATTCTAGGGTGGCGCCACATAGCGTCGAGCCGACGGCGAGGAGCATCGTTGACCACCACGGCTGCCGAGTGCCTCCAAGGAGGAGAGCGCCTAGAAGAGTCCCCATGCAAGAGGTTCCGTCATGGTCGCGAGCACCGCGAAGACAAAGTCCGCGAGGTAGGCCATCGAGAACCAGCCTTCAACCTCAATGAGGGCCATGGGCGGCGTCCCCTTCCTCTTGCCCTTTACGTTAACTTGTTGCCAGGCGCGAACCGCGCTTAACGTGCTGCGATCATAACACCGGCCCGACAATCAGACAAGGACGGCCATGGGAGAGAGACGTGCCTGGGAGAAGAGCTACCCGCCCGGCGTGCGGTGGGATGCGCCCATCGAGATGGCGCCGCTGCCGGCGCTGCTCGACGCCTTCACTGAGAAATGGAGCGCCAAGCCGGCGCTCGAATACCGCGGCCGTAGGACCTCCTACGCCGAGCTGCGGACAGCCGTCGATGCCGTCGCCTCCGGGCTGATGGACCTCGGCGTCGGGCCGGGCACGGCCGTCGCCCTCTACCTGCCGAACACGCCCTGCCACCCCATCACCTTCTTCGCCGTGCTGAGGTGCGGCGGGCGCGTTGTGCACCTTTCCCCGCTCGATGCCGAGCGCGAGCTCGCCTACAAGCTCCAGGACTCCGGCGCGCGCGTCCTGGTGACGACCAACATCGGCTTCATGGCGCTGATGGCCCAGAAGCTGAAGACCGACGGGCTCGTCGATCACCTCATCGTCGGCGACGACACCGCCTTCGGGCCATCGGCGATCCCCACCACGCCGATCGCCGAGGATGCCCCGGTCATCCGCCTCGAAAGGCTGCGCGACCAAGGCGCCCGCAAGCTGCCGCGGCCGTGGCCCCGGGTGGGCGTGGCGGACCTCGCGCTCGTGCAATACACCGGCGGCACCACCGGCAAGCCCAAGGGCGCGATGCTCACCCACGGCAACCTCAGCGCCGCCTGCGAGATGTACAAGGCCTGGAGCGACCCGCAGCGGTCCTGGCCGGCGGGTGAGGACCGCGTGATCTGCGTGCTCCCGCTATTCCACATCTACGGCCTGTCGGCGGTGATGCTGAAGGCGCTCGTCGACGGCAACGAGTTGATGCTGCGCCCCCGCTTCGACGTCGCAACCACGCTCGAGGATATCGAGGTGAGGAAGGCCACCGTGTTTCCCGGCGTGCCCACCATGTGGGTCGCGCTCGCCAATACGCCGGGCATCGAGAGCCGAGATCTCTCGTCACTGCGCCACATCGGCTCCGGCGGTGCCCCCCTCGCGGTGGAGGTGGCGGAGGGCTTCCGCAAGCTCACCGGGCACCGGCTCGCCGGCGGCTGGGGCATGACCGAGACCTCGCCCGCCGGCACCAGCATGCCGAAGGAATGGGAGGGCAAGGCGGGTTCGATCGGCCTTCCGCTGCCCGGCATTGACATGCAAGTCGTGGCCCTCGACGACCCGCGCCGCGTGCTGGGGCCCGGCGAGAAGGGCGAGATCCGCGTCAAGGGGCTGAACGTGACCAGCGGCTACTGGAACGCGCCGGCCGAGACGGCAGTGGCCTTCGTCGACGGCTGGCTGCTCACCGGCGACATCGGCACCATGGACGAGGATGGCTGGTTCTATCTTGTCGATCGCAAGAAGGACATGATCATCTCGGGCGGGTTCAACGTCTATCCGCGCTCCATCGAGGAGGCGGTCTACGAGCACCCCGGGGTGGCCGAGGTCACGGTGATCGGCGTGCCGGATGCCTACCGCGGCGAGGTCGCCAAGGCCTTCGTGCAGCTGAAGCCGGGTGCTGCGTCCTTCAGCCTGAACGAGCTGCGCGCCTTCCTGGTCGACAAGCTCGGGCGGCACGAGCTGCCGGCGCACCTGGAGTTCCGCGATGTCTTGCCCAAGACGCCCGTCGGCAAGCTGTCCAAGAAAGAGCTGATCGAGGAGGAGCGGCAGAAGCTCAAGCCGCAGGCCGCCGCCGAATGAGTTGTCATCCCGGGCTTTGTGCCCGGGATCGAGCTCACCGCTTACTCCGGAGCCAGTTGTTGGTTGGATCCCGGTGACAAGCACCGGGATGACAAGACAGAAAGGACCCACCCCCATGGTCGACGCCGTCATCGTCTCCACCGCCCGCACGCCGATCGGCAGGGCGGTGCGTGGCGCGTTCAATCTCACGCACGGCGCCGACATGGGCGGCCATGTCGTCGCCCACGCTGTGAAGCGCGCGGGCATCGACCCCGGCGACGTGGAGGACGTGACCATCGGCTGCGCCAACCCCGAGGGCGCCACCGGCGGCAACGTCGCCCGGCAGTGCGCCATCCGCGCCGGCCTGCCCGTCACCGCGGCGGCGCAGACCGTCAACCGCTTCTGCTCCTCCGGCCTGCAGGCGATCGCGCTCGCCGCGCGCAGCATCACCCAGGACGGCGTGCCGGTGGCCGTGGCGGGCGGGCTGGAGTCCATCTCCCTCGTGCAGATGAACATGAACACCAAGTTCTACCGCAACGAGTGGATCATCGAGCACAAGGGCGCGCTCTACCTGCCGATGATCGAGACCGCCGACATCGTCGCCAGGCGCTACAACATCAGCCGCGAGAAGCAGGACGAGTACTCGCTCACGAGCCAGCAGCGCACCGCCGCCGGCCAGAAGGCGGGCCGGTTCGACGCCGAGATCGTGCCGATGACCACCGTCATGCAGGTCGAGAACAAGGAGACCAAGGAGATCTCCCAGCGCACCGTCACCCTGGAGCGCGACGAGGGCAACCGGCCCGATACCAACATGGAGGGCCTCGCCAAGCTGAAGCCCGTGCGCGGCGATGACCAGTTCATCACCGCCGGCAATGCAAGCCAGCTCTCCGACGGCGCCTCCGCCTGCGTCCTGATGTCCGACAAGGAGGCCGCGAAGCGCAACATCAAGCCCATGGGCATCTTCCGCGGCTTCGCGGTGGCCGGCTGCGAGCCCGACGAGATGGGCATCGGCCCCGTGTTCGCCGTGCCGCGTCTCTTGGAGCGCACCGGCCTCAAGGTCGACGACATCGGCCTGTGGGAGCTGAACGAGGCGTTCGCCAGCCAGGTGATCTACTGCCGCGACAAGCTCGGCATCCCCATGGACCGCCTCAACGTCGACGGCGGCGCCATCTCGATCGGCCACCCCTACGGCATGTCGGGCGCGCGCATGACCGGGCACGCCCTGGTCGAGGGCAAGCGCCGCGGCGTCAAGTATGCCGTCATCACCATGTGCATCGGCGGCGGCCAGGGCGCCGCCGGCCTGTTCGAGATCGTCTGAGCCGAGGGAGGACGCCCGATGGACCTGCGCTTCAGCCCCGAGGAGAACGCGTTCCGCCAGGAGCTGCGCACCTTCTTCCGCTCGGCGGTGCCCGAGACCATCCGCAAGAAGGTCATGGAGAGCCTGCACCTCACCAAGGAGGAGCTGGTCGCCTCGCACAAGATCCTGCACGCCAAGGGTCTCACCGTGCCGCATTGGCCGAAGGCGTGGGGCGGCGCGGATTGGACGCCGGTGCAGCATTACATCTACACGGAGGAGCTGCAGTACAACGGCGTGCCGCAGCCGCTGCCCTTCAACGTGTCGATGTGCGGGCCTGTGATCATCGCTTTCGGCACCGACGCGCAGAAGAAGCGCTTCCTGCCGCCGATGGCGTCCCTGGACCACTGGTGGTGCCAGGGCTTCTCCGAGCCCGGCGCCGGCTCCGACCTCGCCAGCCTCAAGACCACGGCGGTCCGCCAGGGCGACCACTACGTCGTCAACGGCCAGAAGACCTGGACCACGCTGGCGCAGTACGCCGACTGGATCTTCTGCCTGGTGCGCACCGACCCGGAGGCACCAAGAAACAGCTCGGCATCTCCTTCCTGCTGATCGACATGAAGACGCCCGGCATCACCGTGCGCCCGATCCAGACCATCGACGGCGGGCGCGAGGTCAACGAGGTGTTCTTCGACGACGTGAAGGTGCCGGTCGAGAACCTGGTGGGCCAGGAGAACCGCGGCTGGGACTGTGCCAAGTTCCTGCTCGGCAACGAGCGCACCGGCATTGCCCGCGTGGGCTACTCCAAGCAGCGCGTGCAGCGCATCAAGGAGCTGGCGTCGAAGGTGGTCGCCGGCGACCGGCCGCTGATCGAGGACGAGCGCTTCCGCGAGAAGGTGGCGGCCGTGGAGGTCGACCTGAAGGCGCTGGAGATGACGCAGATGCGGGTGCTGGCCGAGGATCGCCATCGCAAGGGCAACGTGCCGAACCCGATGTCCTCCATCCTCAAGATCAAGGGCAGCGAGATCCAGCAGCAGACCACTGCGCTCCTGATGGAGATTGCCGGCCCGCTGGCGCTGCCCTACCGCATGGAGCAGGACGAGGCGGCGTTCGGCTCCAACGAGCCGCCGCAGGACGAATGGGCCGCCCCGGCCGCGCCTGCCTACTTCAACTACCGCAAGACCACCATCTACGGCGGCTCCAACGAGATCCAGCGCAACATCCTCGCCAAGGCGGTGCTGGGGTTCTGACTTTGTCATCCCGGGCCTTGTGCCCGGGATCCATCTTGCGGCTTGCCGCGGAGCAAGTTGATGGCTGGATCCCGGTGACAAGCACCGGGATGACACACGAGAAGAACGTGAGACTTACCACTAGGTCGGGAATAGCAGGGAATGGACTTCGATTTGAACGACGAGCAGCGGCAGTTGAAGGAGAGCGTCGAGCGGCTGCTCGCCGACAGCTACGGCGATCTCAACCGGCGCGCGGGCTATATGAAGGAGCCCAAGGGCTACAGCACCGCGCTGTGGCAGCAGTACGCCGACCTGGGGCTCGTCGCCGCGCCCTTCGCGGAGGAGCACGGCGGCCTCGGCCAGGGCCTCACCGAGACCATGATCGTCGCGGAGGCCTTCGGCCGCGCGCTGGCGGTTGAGCCCTACGTCGCCACCGTCGTCCTGGCCGGTGGAGCGCTCAGACGCGCCGGCAATGCTGCCCTGCTGAAGGAGCTGGTGCCGGCGGTTGCCGCCGGCAAGCTCACCCTCGGTCTCGCGCACCAGGAGCGGCAGGCGCGCTACGACCTCGCCGACACCGCGACCACGGCGCGGGCCGACGGCAAGGGCGGCTATACCGTGGAAGGCGAGAAGGTGGTCGTCCTCGGCGGCGACAGCGCCGAGAAGCTCATCGTGACGGCGCGCGTCTCGGGTACGCGTGCCGACCGCTCGGGCATCGGCCTGTTCATCGTCGATGGCGCGGCCGCCGGCGTCACCCGGCGCGGCTATCCCACTCAGGACGGAATGCGCGCTGCCGACGTGACCCTGGCCGCCGTCAAGGTCGGGCCCGAGGGCGTGCTGGCGGGCCCCGACAAGGGCCTCGAGGTGCTGGAGCGGGTGGTGGACGAGGCCATCGCGGCGCTGTCGGCCGAGGCGGTGGGCGCCATGGCCGGGCTTACCGAGCTCACTGTGGAATACCTCAAGACGAGGAAGCAGTTCGGCGTGCCGATCGGCTCGTTCCAAGTGCTGCAGCACAGGGCAGTCGATATGCTCACCGCGCTCGAGCAGGCGCGCAGCATGGCCTACTACGCCACCATGATGGCGGCCGAGCCGGACGCCCGCGAGCGGCGCAAGGCGATGCACGCGGCGAAGGTGCAGATCGGCCGCTCGGCCCGCTTTGTCGGCGAGAGCGCCATCCAGCTGCACGGCGGCATCGGCATGACCATGGAGTACAAGGCCGGCCACTACTTCAAACGGCTCACCATGATCGACATGGCCTTCGGCGACGCCGACCACCACCTGCGCGAGCTGGCGAGCGCCGGCGGGCTGTCGTAGGTGACGTAGGTTGGGTTAGGGCCGAAGGCCCGTAACCCAACATGCACAACCGTTTGTCATTGTGGAATGTTGGTTACGCGCTACCGCGCTAACCCAACCTACGACGGGGATGGGGTCGCTCCGCCAATTCCCTTCGCCGCTGATCGGGATTAGGCTCCGGGCCGGGTTAGACGGGGCGCCGCCTCACGGAGGAAGTCCCATGGCGACCTACATTCTGACGGCCACCTACACCGACCAGGGCCTCAAGGGCATCAAGGACACGGTCAAGCGCACCGAGGCCGTGAAGGCGCTGGGCAAGAAGGTCGGCGTGACCATGAAGGAGACCTACTGGACGCTCGGCGTCTGCGACGTCGTCGGCGTGTTCGAGGCACCCGACGACGAGACCATGACGGCGTTCTCGCTGTCGGTGGCCAAGCTCGGCAACGTCAAGACCAACACCCTGCGCGCGTTCTCCAGCAAGGATATTGCGGGCATCCTGGCCAAGATGGCGTAGAGCGATCCGGCGAGCGCGACGCCCTGTTGCGGCGGGCCCAGCGCCCACCGCGGCCCCAGCGCCACGCAGCCGGGCCAGTTGCCCATCGACGCGCTGGCGACTGGGGCGAGGTGCTTTCGGTGCAATGCGGCTGTCGCCTCATCATTGCACCCTACTCCGCGGCCTCCGCCTTCGGTGCCTCGACGATGCGGGTCGCGAAGTTGGCGGGCGAGACAATCTCCAACACCTCGAAGTCGTCCGAGCAGGCGATCTCGCGGTGCTTGATGCCGGGCGTCTGCAGGATGCAGTCGCCCTTGCGGATCGTGCGCTGCCCCTGGCCCTCGTACTCGAAGGTGGCCCATCCATTGAGGACGTAGACGAGTTGGAACGTGCAGTCGTGCACGTGCCACTGCTGCACCTCGTCCTTGGTCTCCTTGCCGTTGTGGCGGATGAGATGCGCCACGTAGTCGCCTTTGGTGCCGGCCTTGATGCCGAGATCACGATACTCGAAGATCTCGCGCAGGCCCGGGGTCCAATTAGCCTCGCTCGCCAGGTTGTGCACGAAGTCCCACTGGCTGTCGGTCATCGCTTCCTCCGTGGTGGCTTTTGCCCACAATAGCCCGAGCAACGTAGGGTGCAATCGTGCGTCAGCGCGATTGCGTGCGACTGTGATGTCGCTTTTGTCAGGGAGGTGCAAGTCCGACCCATGTGATTGTCACGACACATGTAGCTGAAGGTAACTGCGTCGCCGCGAGGCGGGGTGGGGAGCAACCGGAGGCGAACGGGCAGCCCGCAGGATGACGAACCCGTTTCGGCGGCGTGTCAGCGGCGAGCCTGCGCAATCGTGGCGAAGCCTGGGCCGCAAGGTCCACCCGGCACCTTGAATGTGACTGCGAAAGGGATGCCGGGGCGCACCACGTGTTTGGGGATGGGATGTCCGGACGGCAAGAGCGACTAAGCGGTGAGACCTGGTTGGCGTGTGCGAGCCAGCCAGGAGTCAGAGCCCGCATTGTACCGATGCGGTCCCGCGCGGGGCCGCGAGAGGCACGGGCAGCAAAACCGGGCTGAGGGAAGGCGGGGTAGGAAGGTGGAGACGTGACGCACGGGACGAGGCAAGAGAGCGCCGGCAGTGCCGATAGGGCTACACAAGGTGCAGAGGCCCACAGCCGGTAGGACCGGTCCTGGGTCGAAGCCTCGATCTGGACGGAGCGGATGTCTGTCGGCGCTGGATAACGGCGTCGTCGTGTCGAAGACGCGCCTCCGGCACGAAGGCGGCAAGTGGTTCAGCTTGATAGACAAGGTGATGGCGCCCAATACGCTGAAGGTGTGCTGGCACAAAGTGCGGGCCAACAAAGGCGCGGCGGGCGTGGACGGGCTGAGCATCGGACGGTTCGCGGCGAAGGCAGAGGAGTATCTGTCGGAGCTGGCGACGGCGCTGCGGGAGGGCACGTACCGACCGCAGCCTGTTAAGCGGGTGGACATCCCGTCCATGCGAAGCATGGCTCCGCCATGACGGGCGATGGCAGGACGCGACAGCTGGGCATTCCCACGGTCAAGGACCGCATTGTCCAGCAGGCGGTGAAGCTCGCGATCGAGCCGATCTTCGAGGCAGGTTCTGCGACGGCAGCTACGGCTTCCGTCCGGGACGCGGGTGTCATGACGCGCTGCGCGAGGTCGACCGGCTGATCGAGGAAGGCTACACCTTCGTGGTGGATGCCGACCTGCAGTCGTACTTCGACACCATCCCGCACGAGCGTCTGATGGCGCGGGTCGAGGAGAAGGTCAGCGATGGCCGCCTGCTCGATCTGATCCGCGCGTGGCTCAAGGCCGACATCCTGAAGGGGCTGGAGCGATGGACGCCGACCGGGGGCACGCCGCAAGGCGGTGTGCTGAGCCCGCTGCTGGCCGACATCTATCTCGATCCTCTGGACCGGCTGATGGCCGAGCACGGATACCGCATGGTGCGGTATGCGGACGACTTCGTTATCCTGACGCGCAGCCGCGGGGAGGCCGATGCCGCCCTCGCTCTGGTCGGGCATGGGTGGCGCAGAACGGCCTTACACTGCACCCTGAGAAGACGCGGGTCGGCGACTGCCGGCAGCCCGGGGAGGGCTTCGAGTTCCTCGGCTACCGGTTCGAAGCCGGCCGGCGTGATGTGCGCAAGAAGAGCTTCGCAAGCCTCAAGGACACTATCCGGGCGAAGACGGGGCGCAGGCGGGGCGACAGCCTCGAATGCGTGATCGCCGACCTCAACCGGTCGCTGCGGGGCTGGTTCGGCTACTTCAAGCACGCCCATCCCTTCATCTTCCAGACGCTCGACGGGTTCATCCGACGCCGGCTGCGCGCGCTTCTGCGCAGGCAGGAGAAACGGCGGGGGTTGGGGAACAGTCTTGCCGACTGTCGGCGCTGGCCCAATGCCTTCTTCGCGAATGCCGGGCTGTTCGCGCTTCACACGGCCTGGCACACAGCGAGACAGTCTCGATGAAGAAACCACCGACTGGAGAGCCGTATGCGGGAAAACCGCCCGTACGGTTGTGTGTCCAGCGAAGGCTGGCGTGTTCAGCAGGAGGTAGACCTGCCGGGGCAACAGTCAGGAGCCCCGTAGTTCGGATAGCAGGGTGGCGGGAAACCAAGATCCTGAAGCCTATCGACGAGATCTCCCTTGGGGAGATCACGAGTTCACCGGGCCGTAACGACAGTGAACGTGGAAGTGGCCTCGAAAGTGAGTGGATCCGAGGGCCGAGCCCGCAACCGTAGGGTGAAGGCAGCATGGGGTGCCGAAGTCTGACCGACACGGCATTCCCACCTCGGCGGGGTGGAAGCGACAGCACGGTGACAAGGACATGCCGAGCAACTGGAGAAGCCCTCCTCGCCCCGGTGCGAAATCACCGGAGAGGGTCGATCGTATAACCGGCTCAACCGGGAAAGCGATCGACGGCGAGAGGGTGGCGGATGGGTCCGTATGAGCGATGAAGCGGAGTAACGTCCGCGGAGCAAAGGGGCCCTTCTGTTTGTAATGTCTCCTTCAATCGGGAAGGCAAGGACGAGATGACAAAGGCGTCCATCGATTTGCAGGACCTGAGGCGGAGACTCTACGTCAAGGCGAAGGCTGAGACGTCCTGGCGGTTCTGGGGTTTGTACGTCCACGTCTGCAAGCTGGAAACTCTACGCGCGGCGTATGCGCTGGCTCTAAAGAACGACGGCGCTCCGGAGAGACGGAGTGACCTTCGCGGCCATCGAGGCGCAAGGCGTGGAGGTGTTCCTCGGGCAGATCAGGGACGAGCCGTCGGGCGCACGGGCCGTTACTGGCCCGGCGGAGGAGATACCGAAGGACGGGGGCAAGGTCCGCGTCCTTTCGATTCCTGCGGTTCGCGACCGGGTGGTGCAAGGCGCGCTCAAGCTGATAGCCGATCTTCGAGGCGACTTCCAACCGGGCTCGTTTGGATATCGTCCCAGGGGACAGCGCATGAAGCGGTCGAGCGGGTGGCGAAGGCATGTCAGCACATGACACGGTCATAGACATCGACTTGGCAGTATTGACAACGTCGGAGACCGGCTGTTGGCCAAGGTGGCCCAGCGAGTGGATGATGCAGACGTGATGCGATTGCTGAAGATCATGCTGAAAGCCAACGGTCGATGCGGCGTCCCGCAGGGCGGGGTGATCTCCCCGCTGCTCAGCAACCTCTACCTCACCGAGGTGGATCGGATGCTCGAGCGGGCGAAGGAGGCCACGCGCCGCGGCAGGTTCACCTGCATCGAGTACGCGCGTTTCGCCGATGACCTGGTGATCTTGATCGATGCCTACCCGCGACATGACTGGCTGATGGGGGCGGTGGAAAAGCGCCTCCGCGAGGAGATGGCCGATCTACAAGTCGAGATCAATGAGGAGAAGAGTCGAACCGTGGACCTCGGTCGATGCGAGAGCTTCGGCTTCCTCGGGTTCGACTTCCGCCGCATCCGCAGCCGACGGGGCGTCTGGCGTGCCCACTACACGCCGAAGCTCAAGAAGCGAACGGCACTGCTGCGGAAGCTCAAGGACGTGTTCCGACGCTACCAGTCGCAACCGGTGGATCGGGTGATCGAGCTGATCAACCCGGTGCTGCGCGGCTGGGTCAACTACTTCGCGGTCGGGCACTCCAGCGCATGCTTCAGCTTCATCAAGGACTGGGTGGAAAAGAAGGTCCGGCGCCACATGCTGCGGGCTCGGAAACGCAAGGGCTTCGGCTGGACGCGGTGGAGTAGGTCATGGCTGTACCAAACCTTGAAGCTGTTCAACAGCTATCGGGTGCGGCGGCCAGGACCGAAAGTCGCCCCGGCAGGATAGGTCCCATAAACCTCGACGCGAAGCAGACAGGAGAGCGTAGTGCGGGAAATCCGCACGCTGCGTTCGACGTGGCGGGGGCTGGAAACGTGGCATGGTCGAGATGCTGTGACACTCGCAGACGAAAGGGCGAGACAACAGGGAACACGAACTTCGACCTAAACCGGCGCGCCAGTCCCCGACCCTACCGATGGCGGGGAGAACGGAGGTGGCCTCGGCTCAAGCGGAGAAGAGGAAACGGAGCGTTGGTCTCAGTCGGACCCCAAGCCACCGCGCCTCTCCTCAACTCCACCCCTACGGTGCACGCTACCCCGCGCGCTCCGCTTCCATCAGCAGCCGCTCGGCGCGCGCCTCGTCCAGGCGGCTGGCCAGGCGCTTCGCCTCGTGCTCGTCGCGCAGCGTCTTTGCCAGCGTGAAGGTGGCACCCACATTGAACAGCAGGGCCATGGCCAGGTAGCCCTTGATCGTCAGGTCCACCGGCATGAACCAGATGCCCAAGGCCAACATGCCCAGCGAGATCACGAACTGAATGTAGCTGAAGCTGATCCAGGCGCCCGTGTTCGGGCTGAGGGTTGCCACGTGTGGGTGGTTGATCGACATGAGGTGAAACTCCTGGCTGAGATTGTGCTCGATTGGGCTGTCGTGGTGGGTCAAGGCGCGTTGAGCGACTTGGCCGTCCCGTTCGCCTGCAGCCGCTTCAGCACGTCAGCGGGCTTGACCCGCTCGACCGAGCCGAAGCCCGCTTTGTCCAGGCGCACGTCGAGGTCGCGGCCAGAGGCCGTGCTCTCGATCTCGTCGAGCGCCGTTGCAACGTCCTGCTCCCTGGCATGGGTCGTGCGAATTCTTGCAAGTGTGGCCTCGGCTTCCCGCAGCACACCCGTCCCCGTCGCAATGGCACGACGGCCGTTGGCGCCGGCGCGGTTGAGCGCTTCCTGGGCCCTCGCGAGCTCCAGGCCGCGGCGCAGCGCGAGAAGCCGCTTGCGCCCCTGGTCCACCAAGTTCCGGAGCCGCGCTATTTCGTCCTTGCCGCGGTCGGCTGCCTGGCAGCGCTCGTTGCGCTCGTCCTCGAGGGCGGCGATCTCGACGGCGACCTCCTCGGCGAGATCGTTCCTGCCGCCCTCGATGGCCTTGCGGCCGCTCGTCTCGAGGGTAGCGATACGCTCGCCCAGCATGGCGATAGCACGGTCCTCCGAAGCCTGGTATGCCATCGCACAGGCTAGGTCACGCCGCGATTGCTCGAGCGCGCCGGCAGCCTGCCGCAGCTGCTGATGGAGAACGCGCATGGCATTGGCATCGAAGACGGCCTCCTCGACATCCGCAAGTGCACCGCGCGCCAGAGTGGTGAACAGCTTCAACATGGCCATGAGCTCCTATTTTGAACGACGTTCATAATAGTTTTGATCCTTGGGCTGCGCAAGCGTTTAATTTAACGATGTTCATTTTGTCGCAGGGGGGAGGCCAAAAGGGACTGCAGGAGAGAACTGCGGGCAGCGGTGCCGGGTCGCAGGCCCTTCCAATTTGCGTCCCCGCCGAAGCGTGCGGACTTGATCGCAGATCAAGTCCAGGCGCGAAGAGCCGGGTCTTCACCGCGCGTCATCAAGGGCCCAACCCAGCACGAAATCGAGGTTGCAGGGTGCCAGAGGATTGGGGGGAAAATCCCGGATAACCTCCGCCCCGGCCTGAACGCCGGGGCTCGGCCGCGCCGACGCCGCGACTATTGCTTCGGCAGCACGATCAGTTCCGCCGACATCGACGGTCCATGCGTGCTGCAGGTGATCGGGAAGACCCCCGCCTTGTCGGCTTTGAAGGTGATACGGTAGGCGTGACCGCGCTTGAGCGTGAAGGTTTTGCCGAAGGCGGCGATGGTGGTCGGGTGAGACGCGCCGTTGATGCCGACGAATTCCAGCGTGACCTCGTCACCTTCGTTGACGATGATCTGTGCGGGGTGCCAGACGTAGGCACTCACCTCCCAGCGACCGGTCTTCTCGTTCGGCGGCGTCAGCACATAGCCCCCATCTGGCGGCAACGCTGTGGCCGGGTACGGCTCCTTGTCGGTCGTCGTGCCGCCTTTGGGCTCAATCGCCAGGATCGTGAAGAAGCGCTTCTCCGCGTGCGCCGGCTCGGTCCATGCCGCAACCGCGCCGACGATCGCAACCAGAACCAACGGCACCGCGGCCAGCAACCGCGCAGGTTTCTCGATCCACGCCATGAGACGCCTCCTCCCCCTGTAAATGCAAATGCGAACGATTTGCATTTACAGGGGGAGGAGGCGCGGAGTAATAGAGGCTTCTCACGCCTGCGCGTGCACGCGTGACCGCATTGCCGAGGCGTCCTGCAACACGCCGCGTCCGGAATATGGTGGCGTGCCGCAGCGTTGATCGGCGCGCGCCGCAGGGGCAATATGGCCGCGTCATGCATCGACGGCGCAACGACCCCCGGAGGAAGCACGCCATGGCAGGCCCGCGCATCAGCTACGTCGATCCCGCCCGCATCACGGATGCGGCCATGCTGGCCGAGCTCGACCGCTGCCGGCGTGAGGGCACGCCGCGTCCGGAGAGCCAGGCAGTGCGCGCGCACGTGCCGGCCGTGTTCTGGTCGTTCGCCAACAGCTGGCGCGACGTGTTCAAGGACGGCGTCGCCGACCACGCCATCAAGGAGCTGTGCCGCATCTACGTGTCGCGCTCCGTCAAATGCGAGTACTGCGGCAACCAGCGCTCCATGAAGGCGGCAAAGCAGGGCGTCACGGAGGACGACTATCTCGATCTCCTGAACTTCGAGAAGTCCACCCGCTACAGCGACAAGCAGAAGGCGGCGCTGGCCTGGGCCGAGGCCATCACCTGGGACCTGCCGGCGACCGACGAGCTGTGGGCGCGCCTGCGCACCAACTTCACGGAACCGGAGCTGGTCGAGATCGGCTATTTTATCGCGCTGACCATGGGCCAGCAGCGCTGGCTCAGGACGCTCGACATCGAGCACCACCAGGTGCTCGCCGGCACCGACGCTTCCATGGCCCCCGGCTTCGAGACCGACGCGGCGCTGAAGCGCTCCAAGGCCGACCAGGGCTACTGGGCGAGGGACGAAGCCAAGCCTCCGAAGGACGCCGCAGAGTAGGCGCAATCGCGCGTCAGCCCGTATTGCACCGAGCTGCGCCAACTACAGATGACACGCGCGCTGTTTGGCGGACAGCGCCCGTGCTAAGGTTGGGCCATGAACGAGCACTATCGTCCTGGCCAACTCCCCGGAGCCACACAGGCCGCCGAGGGCCTGCCGCGACGGCGCTGGAGCGTGGCCGAGATCCAGGAGATGGTGGCCAAGGGCATCCTCCTGGAGGACGAGCGCTTCGAGCTGATCGGCGGGGAGGTGGTGCCGATGTCGCCCAAGGGTGCGCGCCACGAGCTGGTGAAGAAGGCGCTGCAGCAGCACTGGGTCCCCTTGATCGTGGGGAGCCAGATCGACCTGCTCACCGAGACCACGCTCTACGTCTCCAAGGACGAGTTCTACGAGCCCGATTTCCTGTTCTGGCCGCGCTCCATCGCCATCAAGGACATCACCGCCGCCACGAGCCTCCTGATCGTCGAGGTGGCCGACACCAGCATCGGCTACGACCTCGGGGTCAAGGCCTCGACCTATGCGCGCCTCGGGCTGCCGGAATATTGGGTGATCAACGCGCGCACGCTCGTCACCTCGATCCACCGCAACCCCGGACCTTCCGGCTACCCCGCACCACGTGAGGCCAAGCCGGGTGAGCTGATCGCGCCACTCGCCACGCCGCAGCTCGCCGTGCGCATCGTCGACCTCGGCTTGGGCGAGTAGGGTGCAATAGGGCGTTAGCTGTGAAGCTGCAAGAGGTTGTTCCCATTGACACGCAAGCGGCTGATGGGCGGCTTTTTACCGAGGCTGGTGTGGGGCCGATGCCAGTTGTAGCCGATGCATCCAGATTGGCAGCTCGGCCTGGCGTTGCTCTGAGGTTTGATATTCGGTGGCATAAGCCCATTCGCGCAGCGCGGTCTGGATGAAGACGTTGGCAACATCAGCTTCGCGAAGCGGATCGAATGGACAACCTCCTGTAAGTTCACAGTTAGCCCGTATTGCACCGAGCCGACATCGCCTCAACGGCGTCGCCCGGGGTGAGAGGGTTATCGGTGCAATGCGGCTGTCGTCGCATTGGCACCCTACGTTTCCAGCCCGCTCGGCATCGGCACGTTCTCGGGCTCCAGCTTGAGGCCCGCGGCGAGCGCGACGGTCTCCAGCGTGGCGGCGAAGTCCTTCTCCAGGTAGGCCTTCGGGTCGGGCTGCAGGGTGGCGGCGCCGAAATGGGCCTGCAGCGCCTCGCGCGTGGCGGCCGTCACCGGCATCGGCACGTTGAAGCGGCGGCCCGCTTCGAGCCCCAGGTCGAGGTCCTTGCGCAGCAGCTCGGGGGTGAAGGTGGTGGTCCAGTCGAGGTTGACCAGCGCGTTCGACTTGTAGCGCGTGAACATCGAGCCCATCACGCCGTTGTTCATGAACTCCAGGAAGGCGTGGCGCGGCACGCCCGCCTTCTGCGCCAGGATGGTGATCTCGGCGAGGTTCTGGATGACGACGCCCAGCATGACGTTGTGGGCGATCTTGCAGAAGCGCGACAGCTCGCCCTCCCCGACGTAGGAGACGCCGCGCGGCGCGAAGTCAGGATGTAGGGCTCACCGTCTCGAACGCCGCCTTGGGGCCCGAGGCCACGGCGGAGAGCTTGCCGGCTTTCACCACCTTGGCGTTGCCGCTGACGGGAGCGGCGATGAGGTCCGCGCCCAATTCGGCGAGGCGCGCGCGGCAGGCGGCCAACTCCTCGGCCGAGATCGAGGAGCAGTCGACGAAGATCTTGGGCGCCTTGCCCTTGCCGCCGGAGGCCACGCCGTCCTTGCCGAAGCAAACCTGGTCGACATCCTTGCCGGTGGAGACCATCAGGAACACGATGTCCGAGCCGGCCAGCGCCGCCGGCGTCTCGACGATCCTGGCGCCCAGCCTGGCCAGCGGCTCGGCCTTGGCGCGCGTGCGGTTCCAGACGCTCACGGAGTTGCCGGCCTCGAGCAGGAACGCCGCCATGGGCTCGCCCATGCGCCCCAGTCCGATCCAGCCGATGGTGTGCTTGCCTGCCATACCCGTTCCTCTCTGCTCTCGAGCCTTACAAGTCACGCAGTGCGCGACGGGCATGTTGACCGCTCGTACCGCATGGGGTCGCCCTCGGCACGGACACCTGAGATCGCCGACACGAAATGTATCCCGTGACCCGCACCGGGATGCACGGCCCGCGGATCACAAGTCCCCTACCTATGCGCGCTGCCCCTTCAACATGCCGGCAATGCTCAGGTCTTCGTCGAGGTCTGGCCAGTGGATGCCCATCGGCATGATCTCGAAGTTCGCGCGCTGCTTGGCGGATGCGCCCTTGAGCTGCGGGTACCAATCGAGCGGTGTCGCGATTTTGCGCCCGTCCGCGAGCGTCACGACCAGCTCACCCGTAGTGAACTCCACCGCGACGGCTTGCAGGTCTCCGACATCAATCTCCAAAGTGGTCATTCCAGGCTTCCAGCAGCTCTTCGCGATGGGATCGCAGGTGGCGAATGATACCGTTGAGCTCGTGTGCGCGGAACCGAATGTTTCGCCACTGTCAAGTCGTGAAGCCAGAATTTGACCTCCTTGTTTCCAGCGCGAACATGGACGTGCGGGGGTTCCCCTCGCTCGTTGGAGTAGAAGAAGGCTCGATAGGGACCCCAACGCAGGACGGTGGGCATATCAGAACCCGGGCGGCTCAGGCCACAATATCTGTTCGCTCGGCAGCACCTCGGCCAACCAGAGGCTTCCACGCTCATTGCGTGGCCTGCTTCTTCTGGGCGGCCGCGACGGGTCCGAAGTCTTTGGCGGGGCGGCTTTCGCTGCGGGCGGACCTGCGGCGCCCGGCTCCTTGGCCTGCGGCTCGGCGAACGCCATCCACGCGGCCAGCGAATAGTCCCACCGGTCGTCCAGGAAGCGCTGCAGGCGTATCTTCTGGATGGGGTTGAAGTTGGTCGCGCTGGTGTTGATCTTGATGTTCGGAAGCAGCATCGGCACCTCCAGATCCTGCAGGCTGGCGGCTTGCTTCATGATATTGGCGCGGGTCAGGTCGTCGCCGCAGCGCTCGAGGACCGATACCAGGGTGGCGGCGACCGCGTAGGGATAGACCACGAAGGCGTCCTGCTTCTCCACCCCCGGCAGATACCCATCCACGAACTTGTGCCATGCCACCACGTCCGGCCACTCGGCCCATTGCGGCGCGGTGGGGTCCTTGAGATAGGCTATCGTGATGAGGCCCTGCGAGGCCGCCAAGCCGGCGGGACGCACGACCGCGCTGACCGAATTCGACACCGCGTTCAGGTAGTGCAGCGGCTTCCAGCCGATCTCGGCGGCCTTCTTGATGGCCTGCGTCGCGAACTTGGGCGTGGCGATGTTGAAGAACACGTTGGCGCCGGAGCTTCGAGCTCGACGATCTGGTTCTCGACGCTGTCGTCGGTCACCTTGTAGGTGGCTACGCGCACGATCCGGTCGGCATCCTTGCCCAGCGCCGCCTTGAACGCGTCGAGGTAGTCCTTGCCGTACTCGTCGTCCTGCACGAGGACGGCGATCCTGGGGTTCTTGCCGTGGGTCAGGGCGTCCCTGGCGTACATGGCCGCCTCGGCGGCATAGGTGGGCGACCAGCCCATCGTCCAGGGATACCCCTTCGGGTCGGCAAACCTGGTGGCGCCGCTGGCGACGAACAGCTGCGGCACCTGTTTCTGGTTCAGGTATTTTTGGATGGCGATGTTGGACGGCGTGCCCAGCGTCTGGAAGAGCAGGAGCACCTTGTCCTCCTCCACGAGCTTGCGCACCAGCTCCACCGTCTTCTTCGGATTGTAGCCGTCGTCGTAGGTGACGAGCGTCAGCTTGCGACCCCCGATGCCGCCCCTGTCGTTGACCATGTTGAAATAGGCCGCGATGGTCTTGCCGAACACGCCGTAGGCGGACGCCGGCCCTGAGTAGGGATTGGTGTGGCCGATCCTGATCTCGGTGTCCGATGCCCCTTCGTCGTATTTCGTCTGCGCCGCGGCCGGCGCAACGGCGAGTGCAAGGCCGAAAACCAGCGCCGCGGCGACGAGCAGCCCACCCGAGATACGCAACACCATGTCGATCCCTCCCCTACCATCGGCTATTCGCGGTCCCCTCTCCCCGCGCCGGAAGGGGTCAGCCCCCTCGTCCCTTCAACATGCCGGCAATGCTCAGGTCCTCGTCGACCTCCGGCCAATGAATACCCATCGGCATGATCTCGAAGTTTGCGCGCTGCTTTGCGGTGGCGGCCTTGAGCCGCGGATACCACTCGAGCGGCGTCGCAATCTTGCGCCCATCGGCAAGCGTCACGACCAGCTCAGTCTTCGTGAACTCGACCTTCCGTGCTTCCAGGTCGCCGACATCAATCTCCAAGGTGGTCATTCCAGGCTTCCAGAAGCTCGTCGTGATGCGCTCTCAGATGACGAATGATAGCGTTGAGCTCGTGCGCGCGGAACCGAATGTTGACCGCTACGCTCAAATCGTGAAGCCAGAATTTGGCTTCCTTGCTCCCAGCGCGGACGTGGACATGCGCCGGCTCCCCTCGCTCGTTTGAGTAGAAGAAAGCACGATAAGGACCCCAGCGCAGGACGGTCGGCACCTCTCCAACCTCGCGCATGGGAGAGCGAGCCGTCAATACTCGTTCGCGATCGGCAGGTCCTCCGCCGGGAACAGGGAGATCACCGTGCCGCCCTTGTCGGTGACCACGATCTCCTCCTCGATGCGGGCGGCCGAGTAGCCGTCCTTGGCGGGGCAGTAGGTCTCCAGCGCGAACACCATGCCGGTCTTGATCTCCATGGGGTGGTCCAGCGAGACCACGCGCGAGATGATGGGCCGCTCGTGCAGCGCCAGCCCCAGGCCGTGGCCGAACTGCAGGCCGAAGGCCGCCAGCTCGGTGGGGAAGCCGAACTCCTCCGCCTTGGGCCACACGCTCGCCACCTTGTCGGTGGAGACGCCGGGCTTGATCAGCTCGATGGCCTTGTCGAGCCACTCGCGGCAGAGCTTGTAGGCATCGCGCTGGGCCGGCGTGGCGCGGCCGACGTTGAAGGTGCGGTAGTAGCAGGTGCGGTAGCCCATGTAGCTCTGCAGGATGTCGAAGAAGGCCTGGTCGCCGGGCCGGATCAGGCGGTCGGTGAAGTTGTGCGGGTGCGGGTTGCAGCGCTCGCCGGAGATGGCGTTGATCGCCTCCACGTCGTCGGAGCCGTGCTCGTAGAGATAGCGGTTGGCATTGGCGACGATGTCGTTCTCGCGTACGCCGGGGCGCAGCTCCTCGAAGATCTGCTGATACACGCCGTCCACCATGGCGGCGGCGCGGTTGAGCAGCGCGATCTCGTCCACGTTCTTGATCTCGCGCGCCTCCAGCATCACCTGCTGGCCATCCTGGATGGTGAGGCCCTGCCTTCTGCAGCTCGAACATCATGGGCGGCTCGACGATGTCGAGGCCGAGCGGCATCTTGTCGACCTTGGCCTCGCGCAGGATCGCCGCGATCTCCTCGGCGTGGTGCTTCATGAGGCCGAAGCTCGGCGGCACGGTGCCGCGCATGCCGACGAGGCCCGCCTTGCAGTGCTCGGGCAAGAGCCAGGGCGAGTAGAGCTTGTGGTGCACGGCGGCGGAGCCAAAGTCCCACACGATCGGCTCCATGCCGCGTGCCAGCAGCGCGAAGCGGCAGAGCTTGTCGCGCTCCCACTCGCCGATCTTGGTGGCCGAGACGTAGCGGATGTTGTTCACGTCGAACAGGAGGAGGGCGCCCAGCTCGGACCGCTCCAGCGCCTGGCGCGCGCGGGCGAGCCGGTAGCGGCGCATGCGGTCGAACTCCACCCGGCTCTCGAAGTCCACGCCCATGGCGCCCCAGAGCGGGCAGGCGCCGGCCCCAGTTCCAGTGCGGGTCGAGGTCGGCCTTCTGGGAGCCATGGGGTGCCGTCTCGCTCGCTCTTTCCTGCATGGTGCGTCTCTCCCGTGAAGGCCGCGACGGGCCGATATTGCGGCGCAAAAGCGACCTTCCGGCCCCGTGTTGCAGGCCGGACCCTGACGCGCCCCGGTTGCGGTGTCAATCGACGGGCGGCCCCTCCACCTGCCGCCGCGCGCGTGGCGTCGGCTGCGGTTCCGCGATGCGCGGGAGAGCGGACGCGACCTGCTGCCGTGACGCCCGAGCCATCAGATGTCCGCGTTCCTGCCGTAATATTAACGCCCGGTCGGTGTAGATGCTGGGCGCATTATCGTCGAGCGTACGCGGCCCAGTTATGCCCTCCCAGACCGGAACGTTGCAGAACCCCATGCTCCTCAACGATGACAGCGACCCTCCCTCCCTGGTTTTGGGGGGCCTCCGGGTGTGGGTGCTGGACAAGCAGTCCCCCGAGGCCGTCGAATGGTACGAGGGCACCTGGCTGCAGGTGCGCGCGGAATGTGCAGCCACGGGCGCAACGGTCACCGCGCGCGGTCCGCTCCTGACGGCGGAGGACATCGGCCGCCTGCTCGCCGGCATGGAGGCCCTGCAGCGCGGGGCCAGAGCCGCCGAGATGAGCCCGCTGGAGCCCAACCTCGTCGTCAGCCTCACGGGCAACTCCAGGGGCCGGGTCCGCATCGACGTGCGCATCACCCCTGACAGCATGACTCAGGAGCACCGCTTCTTCTTCGATGCCGATCTCGCCTATCTGGCAGGCCCCGCCGAGCAGTGCCGCGAGATCCTGGAGCGGTTCCCCGCCGCCGCACGGGTGCCCGGGCCGGCGTGAGGCGGCATAGGCATAGGTGCCATCGCGCCGGCCTCGGCGCAGACGAAATACGAGGCGGCTGCAACGCTTCCCGTCGAGGTCGAGTTCGCCCAGGGGTCGACGACGTAGAGGGGTCAGAGCCTGCGGGTCAGACCGGTCTGACCCCGGGCTGGTGACCCCACAGCCGGGCCGAGGCGATGTCGGCGCCTTCGCGCAGCGCCTCGAGCTTCAGCCACACCGCCGGCTCGATCACCCACTCGCGGTTGGTGAAGGTGCCGAAGCCGCAGTCGGTGGAGGCGATCACCCGCTCGCGGTCGCCCACCGCGGCCACCGCCTCCTCGATGCGCCGCGCCACCACCTCCGGGTGCTCGACGAAATTGCTGGTGGTCTCGATCACGCCGGGGATCAGGATCATGTCCTTGGGCAGCGGATGGGCCTTCAGCGCCGCATACTCGTGCGCGTGGCGCGGGTTGGAGAACTCGATCGACAGCGCGCCCACCTTGGCCTGGTAGAGCGCGGGGAGGATCTTCTCCAGCGCGATGTCGTGGATGTGCGGGCCCTCCCAGTTGCCGTAGCAGATGTGCAGCCGCACCCGGTCGCGCGGGATGCCCTCGATGCCGGCGTTGATCGCCGCCACGCCGCGCTCGCAGGCCTTGACGAACTCGGCGTCGGAGAGGTCGCGGAACATCATGGTGCGGTCCATGGCGAGGTCGGGCGCATCGATCTGCAGGATCAGGCCCGGCGCGGTGGATCGCCTGGTACTCGTTCTTCATCTCGCGCGCGATGGCCGCGAGATAGGCCTCGTGCGAGGCGTAGTGCGCGTTGAGCATGGTCGAGGCGATGATGCCGGGCGACGGCGCCGTCATGAAGCCTTCGGCGAAGGCGCCCGCGGCCGCGGCGATGCTCTTGAAGCGGGCGATCTCGCCCTCCAGCGGCGCAATGTCGAGGTAGCGCAGCTCGCCCTGGCATTCCGGCGCGTTCTGCTGCTTGCTGGTGTGCGGGAAGCGGCGCAACAGGTAGCTCACCAGCTCGGGGAACTCCTCGAACTCGCGCCCGCGCCGGCGCTTGGACTCGCCGCGCGAAGCCCGACATGCGCTGCCGGCACGTAGGTCTGGAAGCCGACCCGCTGCTGCTCGCCGTCGTTGCCGATGTCGATGCCGGCGCGCCTTCTGCCGCTCCACCACATGGCGCACGGCCTTGTCCATCTCCGCGTCGAATACGCGCCTTGTCGTAGGCCTCGCCGGCCTCGCGCTTGACGAGCAGGTCCGACAGCACCTCGTTGCGCGGCAGGCTGCCGACGTGCGTGGTCAGGATGCGGTCGCGGCTGGTGATCATGGGCGCCTCCCAATCGTCCCGGGCGTGCATCGCCCCTTATACAGGCCGGGCACGCGTTGTCATGCCGGGCGAGGGTCCCGGATCGGGTCCGGGCAGGCTACGCCCGGGACCCGGTACCCAGGGTCACGGGTGATGCCCCTCGGGCCCTGGGTACCGGCTCGCGCGCTTCGCGCGCGGCCGGCATGACAAGCATGCCCGTTTATCCCCACGCAGGCGGCTGCTAGATTGTCGCCATCCGGCGCGACACCATGAGCGCCCGCAGTCAGTCGGCAGCAGGAGGAGATGCCATGATCCACGAGCTGCGGACCTACACCGTGAGGCAGGGCACGCTGCCGGAGGTGATCAAGAACTCCGGCACCGTGTCGCGCGACATCCGCAAGGACGACTACGGCAAGCTCGAGGGCTACTGGTCGACCGAGATCGGGCCGCTCAACCAGGTCATGCACCTGTGGAGCTACGCCGACCTCAACGAGCGCGCGCGGCTGCGGGCCGAGCTTGCCAAGAACCCGCGCTGGACCACCGAGTATACTGCCGCTCATCCGGCCGCATCTCATCCGCCAGGACATCCGGCTCCTGAACCCCGTGGTCGGGCCGGTGGCACCGGCGAGCACGCCCAACGTCTACGAGTTCCGCAACTACCGCACCAAGCCGGGCGCCGTGCGCCAGTGGGCGGAGCTGATCACGAAGATGCTGCCGGTGCGGGAGAAGTACTCCAAGATCGTCGGGCATGTGGGTCACCGAGGCCGGCCAGCCCAACGAGGCCTGCCACATCTGGGCCTACAAGGACCTCAACCACCGCGCCCAGGTGCGCGCCGAGGTCGTCAAGGACCCGGAGTGGCAGGCCTTCCTCAAGGAAGCCGCGCCGCTGCTCGACGAGATGCACTCCACCATCATGCTGCCGGCCCCGCATTCGCCGCTGAAGTAGGCCGTCGTAGGGCGCAATCACGGCGATAGCCGCATTGCGCCGCATGTAGAGGGCCCACTGCAGGCCGACGATGCAGCCCTTGATGCGTGTCATCCCGGCACTTGTTGCCGGGATCCAGCGCAAAGCGAGCGCCAGAGCAAGCAGTTGGCTGGATGCGGGACAAGTCCCGGCATGACAGAGGGGCTCGTTTCTCAGAGCTGCAGCACTAGAGATGATTGATCTGCACCGCGGCGACATGGCCGAGCCACACGGCGAGCATGCAAAGCAGCACCGAGGCGAGCGATGTTGGCGCCAGCGTGGAAAAGGTGGCCATCCTGGATCAGGTGCAGCGTCTGCAGGCTGAACGCGGAGAACGTGGTGTAGCCGCCGAGGAGGCCGACCATGACGAACTGGCGCATCGTCGAGCTCGACAAACACGCGGCCGTCGGAGGCCGGTGAGGGTGAAGAAGAGGCCGATCACGAACGAGCCCGCCACGTTGACGATCAACGTGCCCCAGGGAAAGGTCTCGCCGATCAGGCGTGCCGCGACGCCCGAGCACCAGTAGCGGAACATGCCGCCCAGGGCGCTGCCCACCGCAATCCAGAAATACATCATCGTGCGCTTCTTTCACCCCGTAGCCCTTGCAATGAAAATCGAGAGGCTTGCTCCCGCGGTCAAGCGGGCTATATCTCGCGCCTGCTGAAAGCGAGAGCAGCGTGAACGCACCGGTCGAGACCATCGAGGTTGCCCGCGACGAGGCGGGCCTGCGGCTCGACCGCTGGTTCCGCGTGCACTTCCCGGACGTGGGCTACAGCTACCTGCAGAAGCTGCTGCGCTCGGGCCAGGTGCGGGTGGACTCCAGGCGCGTCACCGCCAACGCGCGGCTCGAGGCCGGCCAGCAGGTGCGCGTGCCGGCCGCCGTGCGCCAGCCGCCGAAGGCGAAGCCCTCGCTGACGCCGCCGCTCGGACTCTCCAAGGGCGACCGCGACTTCATCGAGGGGCTGATCCTCTACGAGGACGACCACGTGATGGTGCTGAACAAGCCGTTCGGCATCGCCGTGCAGGGCGGCACCGGAACCAAGCGCCACATCGACGGGCTGCTCGCCGGCATGGCCGACCGCTTCGGCGGCCGGCCGCGGCTGGTGCACCGGCTCGACCGCGACACCACCGGCGTGCTGCTGGTCGCCAAGCACCGCGACGCGGCGGCGAAGCTCGGGCGCATCTTCCAGACCCGCTCGGCCGCCAAGACCTACTGGGCGCTGGTGGAGGGCGTCCCCAAGCCGCCCCAGGGCAGAGATCGAGGCGGCGCTGGTGAAGGCGCGCGGGCCCCGAGGGCGAGGACCGCGTGCGCAAGGCGCTACCCGGCGAGCAGGACAAAGCCATGCACGCCACCACGCATTACTCCGTGATCGATCGGGTGTCGCACAAGGCGGCGTGGGTGTCGCTCAAGCCGGTGACCGGGCGCCAGCACCAGCTCCGGGCCCACATGGCGCTGATCGGCCACGCCATCGTCGGCGACAACAAGTACGGCGGCGACACGGCGCTGGCCGAGAGCAGCATCGAGAAGAAGCTGCACCTGCACGCACGCCGCCTCGTCATCCCGCACCCCGTTGCGGAAGAGCCCAGGATCGACGTGACGGCCCCCCTGCCGGAGCACATGCGCAAGACCTGGGAGATGCTGGGGCTGGACGCGGCCCGGTTCGATGCGGATCGGGAAGAGTGAGCAGAGGTCGCGTTCGCCAAGCTGATGGCGGACTGACCGATGGGACGTGGCCGTATGTCGGCCAATAGGTTGCCGGTACGCACGGGCCCAATGACCCAGCTCCTCGAAGGGGGCTGAGGGCTACAACGGCAGAGGTGAGCGCAAGGCCCCTCCCAAGCGTTGCATGCACAGAACTAATTTGACCGCTGGCGCGCGTGCCGGTCAGACCGGGCCGAGGTACCTGCGGCGGCGCGAGGCCACTCCACGGCCTCGCCAGGCGCCCTGGCGGCGATATTTTTCGGCCGACCTCCCCTCTGCCGATCCGGCCCCGCGGTCAGCCCCGCCCCGCGCTAATGTTGCTCGTGGAACTCCATGTCTTGAGGACCGGTTAACTCCACCGCTGCGCCCGTCCTCTGCCGCAATGCTGCGACAAGGGACTGGGAAGGTCACCGCACCGGGAGCGAAGACGATGCGCAAGCCGCTGTACCTGCTCTTGGCGATGCTGCTTGTGAGTGCGGTAGGGCCGGCACACGCCTGCTCGGGGCGCTACCTGCCGCTGTCTGACGCGGACCTGTTCGCGAAGGCGTCGGCCGTGTTCGTCGCCCGCATCGCGCGCGCCGACGAGGTCGAGATGCCGCATCCCTATGGCGGACGCGGGGCACCGGCTGTCGAGGCCACCTTTCGCCTGATCGAGGTCCTGAAGGGCCGGCCGCCTGCAGATGGCAAGGTCAGGGGACCGCTGCCCCACCTGTGCACGAGATCGCTCCTGGTCGGCCTCGACTACGTGATCTTTCTCGATGCGGACGACGACAACTTCATCCTCTGGTCGCAGGACAACGGCACCAGGCCTCTCCCCATCGACATGCCGAACGGTGGGAGCACGCCAAACAGCGAGGACAAGTGGTGTCGCTCCACGCGGTGCCAGTTGGAGATGGGGAAGCTCCGCGAGCTCGCCGGGAAGTCGCCGTGAGAGCAAGGCGCGTCGTGAAACCGGCTACGGGCGGAGTCGCAGGGTGCAATAGGCTTTGGCCCGTATTGCATCGATCCACGCGGCCGCGAGCTGCGAGGGCCAATCGGTGCGATGCGGGCTTCGCCCTTATTGTACCCTACGTTCATGGACCTGTGAGGTCGGATGATGCGCAAGCTCCTGTACCTGCTTCTCATGATGCTGCTCCTCGGCAGGCTGGAGGCGGCGCGTGCCTGCTCCTGGTACCCCCCGCCGTCCGACGAGGGCCTGTTCGCCAAGGCGTCGGCCGTATTCGTCGCCCGCATCGTGAGCGCTGAGGAGGTGGAGACGCGATACCCTCACGGGCCCCGGGGGCCGGGCGTGGAGGCGACCTTCCGTCTCATCGAGGTGCTGAAGGGCGAGCCGCCGGCCGACGGCAAGGTCAGGGGTCCCATACCCTTCATGTGCATGCGGCCGCTCGAGGTCGGCCTCGACTACGTGATCTTTCTCAACGAGGGCGACAACTTCATCGTCTGGGCGGCGGACAAGGGAACCAGGCCGCTGCTGGAGGATCGGCTGTGCCAGTACAAGCACTGCGTCATGGAGAAAATGCGCGAGCTGAAGAAGAAGGCGCAGTGAGGCGAGGTCGGGCGAGCATCCTTGCCGTGCTGCCGTTGTTGTGCTTTGCGGGAGCAGCCGGCGTTCTCCTCGGCTCACCGGCGGCGGTCGCGCAAGGTGCGCTCTCGTTCTTCGCCGACGAGAAGGATGCGCCCGTCCTCATCGACTGGCTCAACGCCGACCCGGAGCTCGCCGTCATCGTCGCCGACGGCCCGCGGGCGCCGAAGCTGACGACGGAGATGCAGCTGAAGCTCCTGCTGGAGACGCTGCCCCCGGACTTGAAAAAGAAGCTCCCCCCGGACTGGAAGAAGAAGGGCGTCGTCATCCTCGGCCGCCCCGATACGGGGCATCGCCAGCGCTGGCGCGCGGTGCGCGGTGTGACGAGCCTGAAGGACGGCCGTCACAGCCTCTGGTACGTGCCGGCGGGGCCGCTGCCCCTGCTCAAGGTCAATCCCGGCGAGCCCGACGCGCCGATCCTGGACCCATGGGCCGGATGGACCGAGGAGAGCCCGGGCGCCGACCCGGACACGCCCTATTTCGGCCCCTGGCACCCGGCCGAGATTCCGCCTGACCCTGTGGACGCGGCATCGGCCGTACACGCGCGCCGAGCGGGAGATTGTGGACGCCGTCATCTCCTACTGGACCGGCGGGCACGATCTCCTGGTGGCCTCGGACTTCCAATGGGGCGGCGGGAGCGACCAGACGGCGCAATGGGGGCGCCGCCTCGAAGCCTTCATGAAGCGCGCCGCCACCCCGCTCGCTGCGAGCCTGGAGCCGAGCGAGGTGTTCTGGGCCTTCCCCTCCGCGCTGAAGAAGCTCAAGGCCGGCATGCGCTACGAAGCACGCGGCTGGAACCTCGACCAGCCGATCCGCAGAGCGACGGTGCCTCGGCAACCGTAGGCGTCAGCCCGTATTGCGCCGAAACGCGCTCGCCACCACAAAGCCGCAAATGCAGAAACGCGGCCACTCCCCTTACACAGGAGCTACGTCATATTGCCCGTTTCACCCGTCGACGATGCGCACCATGTGAAGCGGGACGAGCGGGCGCACGTCGGCTACCTCGCAGTCCCAACGTTGGCAAAGGGATGTGCACGTGCTATGAGAGCCTTCATGAGCACGCTGGCGCAGCGAAAAATGACCGTCGACGAGTTCCTGGTCTGGGCCGAGGGACGGGAGGGCCGCTGGGAGCTCTACGACGGGGTGCCCTACGCCATGGCAGCGGAGCGGATGCGGCATGGAAGGGTCAAATACTTGGTTCAGAAGGCACTGGAGCAGGCCATCCGCCGAGGCCGGCCTTCCGTGCCATATGCAGCCCGATGGCGCCACAGTGCGCATCTCGAAGTATGTCGCCCACGAACCCGACGCCCTCGTCTATTGCGGCCCGGAGCTGGCGGACGATGCCCTCGAGGTACCAAACCCTGTCATCGTGGTCGAGGTGGCCTCGCCCTCGACGCGCAAGTTGGACGCCACGGTGAAGCGCGACGGCTATTTCACCCTGCCCAGCGTGCACCACTACTTGATCGTCGATCCCGAAGGGCGGCCCATCATCCACCACAGCCGCCAGCCGGACGGGACGATTTTCGAGTCGGAAGCGCACGAGGGCACCCTGGCGCTGTCGCCGCCGGGGATCGAGGTGGAGGTAGCGGAGCTGTTTTCTGAAGCGTAGCCGGTGCCGGATAGGTCCGAGATCAAGACATCCAGGTGAGCAGACCATTGCCCTTGTCGGACATTGTGGCCACGTAGTCTCGAAGGCGGGAAAAATAGGCACCGACATTGTCGCGCAGTACATTTTCGAGTGGCGTCGGACCCCGGCCCTTCGGGCACCGCGTAAACCTGGATCCCCTCATTTCCCTGATATCGACGCGAGCTTGAAGACGTCGCTGCGTCCTGTGTCGCAAGGAACTGGCTGAACTCTCGCGTCGCTGTCGCGCGATGCAGGCGGGGGCGCCCATAGCCGACATCCTCGCCCAATTCATCGCCGGTCAGCAGCAGATCGCCAGGTCCGCCCGCGGGACCGAGCTGCCCCGTGAAAAGGTAATGGAGCATGTGCCATGACTTTTCCAGGCTGAGGGCCTGCTCGACGGGGCCGAGAGCTCCCGAGCCGCTTGCGAGCCTCTGCCACGTCCTTTGTCCTCGCGGCTAAACTCATCGCGGCCTCGAATTGCTTTCTCTGCTCCTCCGACATGCGCTTCAATGCTTCCTGGAAGCGGGTCATCCATCCGTCCGCAAGACTTACCTTAACAAGGTCGCCGGCGAGTAAGGGCGCTCCCTCCTAGCGCGTCGATCTGAGCCGGCGAGATTCCCAAGACCCAGCAGATCAATGCTCATGATCCGTCTGCCCCTCACGCGCTCGCGCGCGGACCGCGCAATCCTGCTCCGCGGGTTGCACCCTACGGTCACATCGCCCGCTTCACGCGGTCGACGATGCGCTCCACGCTGGGGATGGCGGCGTCCTCCAGAACGTCGGCGGCGGGGAGCGGGATGTGGGGCGTGGTGATGCGCACGGGCGGGCCGTCGAGGTCGTAGAAGGCCTCGTCGGCGACGATGGAGACGATCTCGGCGCCCCAGCCGCACAGGCGCGGGTTCTCCTCGACCGTGAACAGGCGGTGCGTGCGCGCCACCGAGGCGAGGATGGTGCGCGTGTCGAGCGGCACCAGCGAGCGCACGTCGATCACCTCGCAGTCGATCCCGTGCTCGGCCTTCAGACGTCTCCGCCGCGGCGAGCGCGCGCGGCACCATCGCCGCCAGCGCCAGGATCGTGGCATCGCGGCCGGGGCGCACGACCTTCGCCGTGCCGAGCGTATCGACGATCTCGCCGTCCGGCACCTCGCCCTTCACGGGTAGAGCGACTTGTGCTCGAAGAAGATCACCGGTCGGGATCGCGCACCGCCGCCGCCATCAGGCCGATCACGTCGCGCGGGTTGGAGGGCGCCACCACCTTGAGGCCGGGGATCATCATCGCCCAGTTCTCGACGCTCTGGCTGTGCTGGGCGCCGAAGCGCGACGCCGCCGCCGTTGCCGGTCCGCACCACCAGCGGGCAGCTGAGCTGGCCGTTCGTCATGTAGCGGCTCTTGGGGAACTCGTTGGCGATGAAGTCGAAGCACACCGCGAGGAAGTCCGAGAACATGATCTCGGCGATCGGCTTGAGGCCGGTCATGGCCGCGCCCATGGCGGCGCCGAGGATCGCCTGCTCGGAGATCGGCGTGTCGCGCACGCGCTTCGGCCCGAATTGCTCGAAAGCCCGACCGTCGCCTTGAACACGCCGCCGGCCTTGGCCACGTCCTCGCCGAGGAACACGACGTCGGGGTCGCGCGCCATCTCCTGGGCGATGCCGCGCGCCACGGCGTCGCGATAGGTCAGTTCCGCCATGCCCAGCCTCCGTCGGCATAGACGTCGGTCGTCAGATGTCGGCGGCGGCGGCGGCGCCGCCTTGCACCGCTCGGTCGCCTCGTCGACGTCGCGCTTCACGCCGGCCTCGATGCCGGCGATCACGTCCTCGCTGATGCCGAACTGCTTCAGCCGCTCGCGGTAGATCTGATCGGGCAGCGCTCCTTCCAGCGCTCCAGCTCGCCCTTCGGGCGGTACTTGGCGGGGTCGGCGCGCGAATGGCCGCTGTGGCGGTAGGTCAGGCACTCGATCAGCGACGGGCCGCCGCCGGCGCGCGCCCTGCCGTAGGCCGCGAGCGCCGCGCGATAGACCGCGTCGGCATCCTGGCCGTCGACGAGGATCGGCTCCAGCCCATAGGCCGCGGCGCGGCCGGCGGCCGGGTGCTCCACCGGGATCACGTCGCCGATGGGCGTGTATTCCATGTAGAGGTTGTTCTCGCAGACGAAGACCACCGGCAGCTTCCACACCGCCGCGAAGTTGAGCGCCTCGTGGAAGGCGCCGATATTGGTGGTGCCGTCGCCGAAGAAGCACACCGTCACGTCCTTGTGCGCCCTTGTACTGCGCGCGCCAGGCGGCGCCGCAGGCGATGGGGAGATGCGCGCCGATGATGGCGTAGGAGCCCATGACACCGTGCTCGGCCGAGGTCAGGTGCATCGAGCCGCCCTTGCCGCGCATCAGGCCGTTGTCGCGCTGCATCAGCTCGCCCAGCACCTTCTCGATGGGGACGCCGCGCGCCAGCGTGTGGGCGTGGCCGCGATAGGTGCAGAACGAGAGGTCGCCGGGCTTCATGGCGACGGCGAAACCGGCGGCCACCGCCTCCTGGCCGAGCGAGAGGTGGCTCGTGCCCTTGACGAGGTTCTGCAGGAACAGGTCGTAGGCGCGCTGCTCGGCCTCGCGGATCACGACCTGCGTGCGGAACAGCTCAAGGCGCACCTGCTCGCCGATATCGTCGTTGACAGGCTGAGACGGCCGGCCGCGCGCTTCGGCAGTGGACATCTCAGGGGGTCCCCCAGGACATTTTCTTGTGCTGTATGGGCGGACCTTAGCAACGACAGCGCGGGTTAGGCGATAGCCGTAATCGGCCGATCACCGCGGCGAAAATCACGGCATGCGGCGGGTTGCACCCGAGAGGAGAGCACAATGGTGGGCGGCGCGCGACGTGTGCCTGCGGATCGCTCGAAGCGCGCTGCACCGGCGAGCCGATCAAGGTCTCGCTATGTCATTGCCTCGACTGCCAGCGGCGCACCGGCAGCACTTACGGCATCGCCGCCTTCTTCCGGCGCGAGGATATCGAGACGCAGGGCATGGCGCGGAGCTACACGCGCCCGTCGGACAGCGGACATCCCGTCACGTTCCACTTCTGCCCCGATTGCGGCTCCACCGTCTATTGGATGCCGCAGCGCAAGCCCGATGTCGTCGCGGTCGCGGTCGGGGCGTTCGCCGATCCGGCTTTTCCGGCCCCCACCCAGGCCGCGTTCCCCGAGCGCAGCCACCCATGGGTTGCCTTCTCCAGCCCAACGGCCGGCACCCCCACGCCGCCGGAGGCGAGGGGGCCGCGTTAACCCGTGTCAACCGCTTGTGATCCGCTTCGCCGCCTCCGGTGCCCATATACGGTGTACCACGCCGCAAAGGAGGATCACGCGATGGCCGGCATCACCAGAACCGCGACTGCGCAAATGGCAGGGGACCGGAAAGGAGGGCAAGGGCACGCTCGCCACGCAGAGCGGAACCCTCGCCGATACACCCTATGGGTTCAACACGCGCTTCGGCGGCGACAAGGGCACCAACCCCGAGGACTGATCGCCGCGGCCCATGCCGGCTGCTTCTCCATGGCGCTGGCGTTCGCGCTCTCCGCGGCCGGCTACACCCCGACCCGCATCGCCACCTTGGCCGCCGTCACCATCGAGCCGGCCGGCGGCGGCTTCGAGATCTCCAAGTCCGCCCTGACGCTCGAGGCGAGCGTGCCCAACATCACGTCCGACCAGTTCCAGAAGATCGCCGAGGGCGCCAAGGCCGGCTGCCCGGTGTCCAAGGTGCTGAACGCAGAGGTCACGCTGGACTGGAAGCTCGCCTGAGCCGGCGCACGCGCCCCGTTCCTGCGGGCCCAGACTGACGACGGACGGAGCGCCCGCTGGCCCCGGCATCCTCGCGTACCCGCTCGTCGTGGATTTCGTGCCGCCGCAGACGCCGGGCACCGAGCCGCGTCGAGCGCGCCGGCGGCCGCAAGCCCCTGTCCGACGAGACCCTGTCCGGCTGCGTATTGACGCTCGCCGCCCGCAGCCGATAGCCTCGCGGCAACAACGATAAGCAAGGATCGGGAGGCAATCATGCAGCTCATGCTCAGGTCGGCTCTCGCCTGGCGGCCTGTGCCGCCCTGGCCGCGGCTGTGCGCGCGCAGGCCCCGGCACCGCCGCCGCCACCGCCGGATGGCCCGCGCTACGTCGTCACCTACATGGAGGTGAAGCCAACGGCGGCGGCCGAGGCCGAGAAGCTGGTGCGGCGGTTCCGCGACGCCACCCGCAAGGAGGCCGGCAACATGCGCGCCGAGGCGCTGCAGCGCATCGGCCAGACGACATCACTTCGTGCTGCTCGAGACGTGGAAGGACCAGGCCGCCGCCGACGCGCACTTCAAGGCGGCCGCGGCCGCCGTAGTTCCGCGACAAGATCAAGGCGATCCAGAATGCGCCCATCGACGACCGCGTGCATTTCCCGCTGTCGGTCGGGCCGCCAGAGGTCGCAAGCCCAGCGAAAACCGCCCAGGGACGGTCGCCGTGGTGACCCACGTCGACGTCATCCCGCCGCAGCGGGAGAACGGCACCGCCATCACCAAGCAGCTCGCCGAGGACAGCCGCAAGGAGAAGGGCAACCTGCGCTTCGAGGCGGTGACCCAGGTCAACCGGCAGAACCACTTCACCGTCATCGAGGTCTGGAACGACCGCAAGGCCGCCCTCGCGCACAGCATGGCGACGCACACGCGCGCCTTCCGCGACAAGCTCGCGCCCGCCTCCGGCGCGCTCTACGACGAGCGCTTCTACCGGTTCATGAACTGACGGGTGGCCCGAAGTGCCACAAGCGACGGTCCGGTTCGGGGGCTATCAGGGCGAGGGCTCGATCCTGACGCGCGCCCTGCGCCGGCTGGCGGCATCCCTGGAGGCCGTTCCCGGCGCGGGCTGGCAAGCGGAGGTGGTCCGCGACGTGACGGAGCAGGGCGCGCAGGCCGTCGACCTGCTCGCCATGGTCGAGCAGGGGAGGGTGGAGATTCTGCTATTTCGCCTCGGGCTATCTCGCGGGGCGCGTGCCGGCGCTCGGCAGCTTCGATGCGCCCTTCCTGCGCTCGACCGCGCACGGCTCTATGCCGAGCTCGACGGCGGCGCGCTGGGCACGCGCCTCGCCGGCGACCTCGCGCAGCTGACCGGCTACAAGCTGCTGGCGTACTGGGACAACGGCGTGCGCCACATTACCAACCGCCTGCGCCCGATCCGCCACCCCGACGACTGTCGAGGGTTGCGCATCCGCACCCTCGACAACGCCACCTACCAGCGGGTATTCGCCGACATCGGCTTCACGCCCCTGGTGATCGACGTGAAGGACCTGGCGAAGGCGGTCGCCAGCCACGCGGTCGACGCGCAGGAGAACCCGCTCACCAACACCGTCAACTTCGGCCTGCACGGGACCCACAAGCACCTGAGCCTGACGGCGCACTTCCACGGCGTGGCACTGCTGCTCGCCAACCGCGCCTGGTTCGAGGCGCTGGCGCCTGCCGTGCAAGCCGGCGTGCTGGCGGCGTCGGCCGATGCCACGGCGGCCCAGCGCCAATGGGCGATCGACGAGGACGCCCTCTGCCTGGAGCGGTTGAAGGCAGAGGGCGTGGCGATCGTGCCGGCGGAGGAGATCGACTTCGCCGCATTCCGCGCCGCGGTCGGGTAAGGGGTCAGACCCTGCGGGTCTGACCCCATGCTCCACCCGTCTTTCCCGGAAGCCGAGGCGCAGGCGAGGCTATCCGGGACCTCGTGATGCAAGTTGAACCTCCCGAGGTCTCGGATTGAGCGCTGCTCGCGTGCCGCTCGCATCGTTCCGTCCGGGATGACGGTGGGAAACGGTGTCAGACCCGCAGGGTCTGACCCCTAGCGTGGTGCCACGAAGGCGTCGTGCAGCTCGGGGAGCCAGACGTTGCCGGCGGCCTCGGTGCTGCCCACCCCGATGTAGCAGAACACCAGGCTCGCCTCCTCCGTCTCGGACGCGTTGGCGATGACGTGGATCGCCCCGCTCGGGATGTAGACGAAGTCGCCGGCCTCCAGGATCACCTCGCGGCGGTCGCTGCCGTCGCTCCGCGCCTCGATCAGCCGGATCCCGGCCCGAGACGATGTGCCAGCACACGTCGTTGTTGGCGTGGTAGTGCGTCGGGTTGGGCCCGGCGCCGGGCACCAGCACAGTGCGCCCCATCACCGCCCTGGCGTGCTCGACGGTCGCATCGGAGATGCCGAAGCCGACCCTCAGCGGCGGCTCGTAAGTCGTGTCGGTGCCGACCTTGGCCTGGCGCACGACGGTGACGACCTGCTTCTCGAGGGGGACCATGCGCTTCTCCCGGATTCCGACTGGCGCTCGGCGGACTGTAGGGTGGCTCCCGCTGTCACACCAGATCCCGGTCCGATCGGCATTGTTCCCGTTGACGAGCCGTGGGCGCCTCGTGTCGGCCCCAGGTGCGGCAGCTGTTGACCCCAAGCTGACTCGCCGTCGTGTCGATCGACTACCTTGCCGGCCGTCGGAGCGAACTGACGATCTCCCGCGCTGCATCCTGCAGGTCGGTTAGGTGACGCGCCGCAAAGTCCTCCACCGTGAAAGCGGTCCTGATCCAAAGAATATTGATCGAACCATGAACGCGTGCGCCATCCCACAGCGCAACAGCAATGGTCGCTAGCCCGTCGTTGCCCGGTGGGCCGTCGTAGCTTCCCCCGACGTAGCCAGGATCGCGTGTTGCGTATCCTCGCCGGCGCGTCTCGCCAAGGATCCTGTCAAGCCTTCTCGGGTCGCGTGCGAGCCGGTTCCCGGGTTTATCGAACTTCCGCAGCCTGTGCAAAATCTCTTCCCGCTCCTTCTCCGGACACCACGCGAGGTAGGCGCGTCCGACACCCGACATCAACCATGGTACCCGGGCACCAATCAGCTGCCCCTGATCCGACCTGACTACGAACGGACTTTGCGGCCGGCTGCTTTCCCGTCCTTCCATGTGATCGCCGGCGGGTACGAACAGATCGGACGGCCACTTCACCTTCTCGCATAGACTAACCAAGACGGGAGCGGCTGCCTCGGCGAGGTGATCGTGCCGGTCGCGCTTTCGCCTCACGCCGGTAAAGCTGGTGAGCCGATAGTGGCCATCGGCCAGACGCCGCGAGACCAGGCCTGCTCGATCCAGCGTATGGAGAATTCGCAGTAGGGTGGGCTTGGGTATTCTCGTTGCCAGATGAACATCGTGCAGCGATGAAATGGGCCTTGCTTGCAGAGCGTCGATGACCTCGAGCCCGCGTTGCAATGCTCTGATTGTCTTTGTTCCTTGCATTGCCAAACACCTTCCCGAACCGCGTGGCGGCTAGCGTTCATAGCATTCCACCGTGTGGAATCCAACGTTTCGGCTGGTGGAATTGCAGCCTTTTTTCCTCGCGTTGGCGACAATCGAAGTGGATCATTGCAAATACCCGAGACGCGGTCTCTTCGCGGTCTCTTGAGGCTTAGTCAAACCCAGGGAGGGTGACATGCTGAAGCAGCCGTATCGCCATTTGTTCGGACTCCCGCTGCTCGCGGTGAGCATGGGAGCGCTCGCCACGCCGGCCATCGCGCAATCCTACCCGTCCAACATGATCCGCATTGTCGTCCCGGCCGCCGCTGGCACGCCCGGAGATATTATCAGCCGCATTGTCGCGAACGAGCTCGGACAGAGCGAAGGCTGGCAGATCATGGTCGAGAACAAGCCCGGCGCGATGTCCACCATGGGGGCGACCGAAGTTCTCAAGCAGCCGGCTGATGGCTACACGATCGTGTCGCAAAGTCTACCAGGCATGGTTGCCCCTGCGCTGTTGCCCAACATGAGCTATCGGCTGGACACTGATTTCGCTCCGGTGATCAAGCTTGCGACTGCGTACCACGTCCTGGTCGTCAATCCCTCTGTGCCTGCCAAGTCGCTGACGGAGCTTGTCGCTCTGCTGAAAAGCCAACCCGACAAACTCACATTCTCATCCGGTGGGTTCGGCACTCCTGCCCATCTCGCGGGCGAGCTGTTCAAGCTGCAAACCGGTGTGCGCGTGGCCCACGTTCCCTATCGGGCGCTGCCGCAGGCGATTGGCGATCTCCTCAACGGGACCAACCACTACCAGTTCATCACACCGCTGCCCGTACTGGAGCTTGTTGCCGCCGGCAAGTTGCGTGCGCTCGCCGTGACCGCCCCAAAGCGGATGCCAGCTTTGCCAGAGGTCCCTACTGTTGTCGAAGAGGGATTTCCGAACCTGATCATTCAGGAGTTTGTCGGCTGGCTGGTGAAGAAAGGGACGCCTAACGACATCATCGTTCGACTGAATGAGGCGACAAACAAAGCGCTGGCTAAGCACAGCGTGCACGAGGCGTTCACCAAAATGGCGGCGGAGCCCGCGGGCGGCGCGCCCGCCGAGTTCGGCGCGTTCGTGAAATCCCAGGTTGCTCTCTGGGGCAAAGTCGTAAAAGACACAGGTATCAGGATACGCGAATGACCGCGGAGAGCCGTTTCAAGGTCACCTTGCTCGGGACGGGCGTGCCAACGCCGCGGCCCGAGCGCTTTGGGCCAAGCACTCTGATCGAGGCCGGCGATCAGAAGCTGCTGATCGATGCCGGCCGCGGCGCGACCATCCGGCTCTACCAGCTGGGCGTCCCGCTCGGACGGATCGACGCGCTACTGCTCACGCACTATCACTCCGATCACACCGTGGGCATTCCGGACTTGTGGCTCACCGGCTGGCTTCAAGGTCCCTACGGGAAGCGAACCGGGCCCTTCCGCGTCATCGGTCCGACCGGCGCAAAGAATTTGATGTCGTATCTAGAGAGGGCCTACGCCCTCGACATAAGGATGCGCATCGAGCACGAAAACCTGGCGCCGGAGGGAGCAGCGGTGATGGTGCAGGAGTTCAACCGGGATGGCGTTGTGTATGACGCTGGCGGCGTAAAAGTCATTGCTTTCGAGGTCGACCATGGTTCTGCCGTCAAGCCGGCCTTCGGTTATCGGATTGAGTACGCTGGCCGCACGGTCGTGATCTCGGGCGACACCCGCTACAACGAGAATGTGGTGAAGTACGGCGCCGGCGCTGACCTGCTCATTCACGAGGCGGCGATCGCGAGACCAGAACACAATTCCGAGCCCTATATCCAGCGCATCATGGGCTATCACACGACCGCGCGCGAAGCAGGTTTGGTCTTCGAGCGCACAAGCCGAAGCTCGCGGCCTGCACGCACCTCGTATGTCTTGGCAGCGACGGTATATCCCAGGCAACGGTAGACGCGTTCCGCGCAGAAACTCGGGAGACCTACGCCGGTCCCTTGGAGGTCGGAGAGGACCTGATGTCATTCGAGATTGGGGAGACAGTACACGTTCACCGATGCGACCACCTTGAAGGGCGGTTGCCCTTGTTGGCGAACCGACACGGAAACCGAGCCTGACCCGAAAAATGTAAGGACCATTCACTTCGGGTATTGGC
>CAVWWJ010000036.1:0-301275 GCA_963758625.1 uncultured Alphaproteobacteria bacterium
GGAGCGAGCCGGTGAACAGGGCCGGAATGGCAACGACCACATTGGTGAGGATTGGGATCAGCGCGTTGCGGAGCACATGGCCCAGCATGACCCGCGCGTCGCCGGCCCCCTTGGCCCGGGCGGTACGGACGTAGTCCGGTTCATCTCCTCGACGAAGATGGTGCGGTAGAGGCGCACTTCGGCGCCGAAGCCGGCGACCAGGCCGACCAGCACGGCCAGCGCCAGAAAGCGGGCGACGACCGCGAAGCTGGGGTCGAAGCCAGAGACCGGAAACCATTTGAGCAGGAGACCGATCAGGTACTGCCCGCCGATGATGAACAGCAGGAGCGGAACGCTCATGGTCAGGATGCACAGCACCAGCGCGGAAGCGTCGATGTAGGTCTCGCGGAAGAACGCCACCGTCAGGGCAACGACGACGCCCAGCATCAGGCCCAGCACGAACAGCGGCAGGGTGAGGCTGAGGCTGGGGCCGAGCCCTCCCGGATGCGCTTGGCGATAGGCTCGTCGCCGGCGTCGCTGCGGCCGAAGTCGAAGGTGAGCGAGCGGCGGAAGTGCTCGAACAGCAGCGTGTCGGTATAGCGCCTGCCGTCGGTGAGGCCGTGCTCGCGGTTGAGGAACATCGGCTTGTCGTAGCCGTGGTTCTTCTTCCACTGCACGTAGGCCTCGGGCCGCGCCCGCTCGCCCACCGCCTTGCGCGCGATGTCGTCGGGGTCGGTGACGGCGAAGAACAGGACGAACAGCAGGAGCAGCACGCCGAAGATGGTCAGCACACCGTAGGCAAGCCGGCGGACAAGATAGGCGGCCATCTACATCCGCTCCCTGTAGTAGGTCCTGACCGCCGGCACGACCGCCGCCACCAGTACCGCAAACAGGACATACAGCGGCCAGCGCACGGGCACGTTCCACTCGGCCCGCAGCTGCGCGCGCAGTTCGGGCTTAACGTCCATGTACTTCTGGTCGGGTACGGAGATTCCCATCGGCTTGGAGTTGACGAGCCAGGCATGACGCAGGGCATAGCTCTCGCGATGGTAGAGCTCGATCCAGGGCCGCTCGCGCTCCAGGATCGCCACCATGCGCGCGATGACCTCGGCGCGCTTGGCGTCGTTCGGCATGGTTTTCATGGTGCGGTAGAGGGCATCATATTCTGCGCTGCAGAAGCAGGCTGTATTCGGACCGTTGTTCTTGGACCGTGCGTTCTCGCAGATCAGCAGGAACAGGAAGTTCTCAGGGTCCGGGAAATCGGCGATCCATCCCCAGCTGAAGATCTGGTAGGCGCCGCGGCGTACCCTGTCCTGGAACTGGTTGTAGGTCGTCGCCTTGATCTCGACGTCGAGGCCGATCTCGCGCCACCCCGCAACGAAGAATTCGTACTGCAGCAGCGATTCGGCCGTGGTACTGCCCGTGTCGAAGCTGAGCTTCAAGGGCTGGCCGGTGGCGGGGTCGATGCCGTTCTTGTAGCCGGCCTCGGCCAGCAGTTGGCGCGCCCGCTCCAAGTCGGGTTGACGGAACGGATTACGGTAGTCCTTGCTGTAGCCGAAAATGCCCGGTGGCAGCGGCGATTGCGCCGGCACGCCGCGCCCGTTAACGAACAGGCGCAGGATTCCTCCACGTTGAGAGTGAGGCTCATCGCCTGGCGCAGCTTGCGGCCTTTCTCGCCGGCCGGCGCGCCCACGACGGGATCCTCCATGTTGAAGCCAATGTAGAACACTGATGGCTCGACCTCCTTGTCGAGGCGCATGCCGCGGGTCTTCATCTCGTCCGACAGATCGCCATCGACGATGACCGCATCGAAGCTCTCCTTGATGATGCCGCTGTCGTCGTAGTAGCCCTGCAGGAACTTGTTGAACTTCGGGATGCTCTCCTTCTCCCGCGTGTACCGGATCTGGTCGAGGAAAGGCAGGCGCTTGCCCGCGTAGGCGGGGTCGATGCGCTTGGCTTCGATGTCCTCCTGGTCGATCTGGGAGGGAAACACCGTGCCGGGCGCGTCGCCGCGCCCCTCCGCCCTGCCGTACCAGTCCTTGTTGCGCTCGAGCGTGAAGCGGTGCTGTTTCTCGTAGAGCGCGAGCCTGAAGGGGCCGGTGCCGACCGCGTGGTCGGCGAAGTTGGGACGCCCCTCCTTGCCGTCGTAGTAGGCCACGGCCTCCCAGGGCATGGGCGTGGTGAAGGGCATGGCGAACCAGTAGAGGATCTGCGGGTTGGGCTGCGCCAGCACGATCTCGAGATCGAGATCCCCATGCACGACGACCCCCTCGATGCCGCCGGCGCGCCGATACTGCTCGTGCACCGGCAGGGCCGCGAACGCGGGCTCCGCCTTGCGCCGGTCGGCGAGCCGCTTGCGGAAGGCGCCGAAGCCCAGGACATCGCCGAAGGTGGAGGCGACCGGGCTGTTGACCGCGGGATCGGCCAGACGCGCCAGCTGGAAGGCTACGTCGGCGGCCGTGACCTCCCGCGTATCGCGGCCCTTCTGGCTCAGGGCGAAGCTGGGGTCGCGGTGGTAGCGGATGCCGCTGCGCAGCTTGAAGCGATAGCGCTGGTGGCCGTTGGGCAGGGTCTCGGCCTTCGGCACGGCTTCGGCGAGGCTGGGGATCAGCTCGTAGGGCCGCTTCAGAAAGTGGTAGTCGAGGAGCGTGTCGTAGACGTTGCCGGTGACGATATGCTCGGCCGTCGTGTAGGCCACCGCCGGGTCGAGCGTCTTGGGCGCCTCGGTGAAGGAGGAGTAGAGGATCTTCCTCTCGCGGTCCGCGGCGGGATAGGGATCGTTGGTGCAGCCTGCCGCCAGGAGCAGCAACCCGCCAAGTCCCATGATGCCTGGCCGACACCTCGAATGCACGATGCCACCACGCTCCGCGCAGCGCCGTGCGGGCGGGCACGTGTTCCTGCGGCGGGAGAGAAATTCGGCTACCCATCATTTCAGCGGATCGACGAGTTGTTCGACGTTCAAGCCTGCATCAGCAATGCCGGGCCCCTAGGACGCCGGCACGAGCACATTCATGATCCGGTACCGTACTGCATACCCGTGGCCGTTCACGAAGGATCATTGCTCCTCCCCTGTCTCCAGAAGACAAAAACGGAGCGTTCCGGAACTGCCTGCGCACACGTTGCGACCGGATGGTCCGTCGGAACCATACTCACCTACGTGGCCTCGGCCACCCCGGCAAGGGCCGCGACGCTTCTCAGGCAACCGCCGTCCGTCCCCGCTTTCAAGACATCCGTGCATCGCATCCAGCTCTCCTCGCCGTGGCCGGCACTGATAGCACGTGGCGGGGCCCATCGCATCCGCATCGCGCATCCGTCCGCGGTGCGGTATGGTCGAGACCAAGGGCCCCGAGCGATGCCCGAGGGGAAGCAGGCGATGAGCGAACGGCTCACAGAATTCGCAGCGAATTTGCACGTTACGAACAGCTGATGGACGTTGTCCGGCACCGCTTCACGTCGCGGCAGTTCAACCCGCAGATAGCCGTCCCGCGCGCGCATATCGAGATGGTGCTGGGACCGCTTCGACAGGGCGAACTACATGACCCTCGATCAGATCGATGCCTGGGTGCGCGAGGAGCGCCACAAGGTCATGTATCGCGACGAGAGCAAGATCGATTAGGAGGTTGTAGGGCGGGTTAGGCGATAGCCGTAACCCGCCGATGCATCCTCGAAACGGCGGATGACGCTTCGCTGATCCGCCCTACCGCTGAAACCTGGAGGGAACACGAATGCGCCGAATAGATGCCTTCAACCATTTCTTCCCGGCGGGCTACTACAAGAAGATGGAGGAGGTCGCCGGCGACCTCAAGGACATGTTCCGGCGCACGCGCGCGGTGCAAGTCGATCCACGACCTCGACACGCGACTGCGCGTCGTCGAGCAGTTTCCCGACTATGCCGCAGATCCTGTCCCTGCCGGCGCCCACGCTGGAAAGGCTGAGCAAGGGCCGCCCGGAGGTGGCCGCCGAGCTGGCCAAAATCGGCAACGACGGCCTCGCCGAGCTGGTCGCCAAGCATCCGAAGCATTTCCCCGCCTTCATCGCCCAGGTGCCGCTGTCGGGTCAGGACGCGGGCGTGGCCGAGGCCGAGCGTGCGATCAATGAGCTCGGGGCGGTGGGCGTGCAGATCTACACCAACGTGGGGGGCAAACCCCTGGACCGGCCCGAATTCGAGCCGTTCTTCGCGGCCATGAACCGGATCGGCAAGCCCGTCTGGATCCATCCCGAGCGGGGCGCCGACCATCCCGACTACATGGACGAGAAGAAGTCGCTCTACGAGATCTGGTGGACGTTCGGCTGGCCCTACGAGACCAGCGTGGCCATGTCGCGCCTGGTGTTCTCCAAGACCCTCGACAAGCATCCCAACCTCAAGATCGTCGTGCACCACCTGGGGGCGATGGTACCCTACCATGAGGGCCGCGTGGGGCCGGGGTGGGACCAGCTTGGGAAGCGTACCACGGACGAGGATTATTTCGCGCTGCTCAAGAGCCTGAAGAAGCGCCCGATTGACTATTTCAAGCAGGATTTCAATGCCGACAGCGCCGTTTTCGGCTCGCGCGCGGCCACCGTCTGCGGACTCGATTTCTTCGGCGCGGACAAGGTGGTGTTCGCTTCCGACTGCCCGTTCGATCCGGAAGGTGGGACGCAATACATCCGCGAGACCATCGAGATCATCGACGGGCTCGACATCTCCAAAGCCGACCGCGACAAAATCTACTTCCGCAACATCGAGAAGCTGACAGGCAAGACATTCGTGTCGTAATAGGCTGGCCACGACCGCATTGCGTACGCTCCAGTTTGACCTCGTTGGGGAGTCCGCACTAGGATCGGTCGCAAAAGTTTGGGCTACCAACGACGTAGGGAGGACGCCATATGACGCCGATGAAGAGACTGCTCGCGGGCCTAGGCAGCCTGGCCATTGCCGCGTTCGCGGCCTCGGCCGCCCAGGCACAGGACACGGTCAAAATCGGGGTGATCCTGGCCTATTCGGGTCCGTTCGGCGACCTCGCGAAGCAGATGGACAACGGCATCAAGCTCTACATGAAGCAGAAGGGCGACAAGGTTGCCGGCAAGAAGATCGAGATCATATTCAAGGACAGCGAAAAAATTGATCCCCCCAAGGCCACCCGGATCGCACAGGAGCTCGTCACCCGCGACAAGGTCGATATCCTTGCCGGATTCACGCTCTCGCCGAACGCGATCGCCGTATCCAAGGTTTCGGCCGACGCCAAGAAGTTCATGGTCATCATGAACGCGGCGACCACGGTGATCATCACCATGTCGCCCTACTCGGTGCGCACCTCGGTCACGTTGCCGTCGGTCGGCTCGACCGCGGGGGCCTGGGCCTACAAGAGCGGCATCCGCAAGGCCTACACGATGGTGTCGGATTTTGCTCCGGGCAAGGACGCCGAAGCCGCCTTCCACGCGGCCTTCAAGAAGGCTGGTGGCGAGATCATCGACGCCGTCCGGATGCCGCCTGTCAACCCGGATTTCTCCGCCTTCGTTCAGAAGGCCAAGGACCTCAGTCCGGAGTCGATCTTCATGTTCATCCCGGCCGGCGCGCAGCCGGCAGCACTCGGCAAGGCGTTTGCCGAGCGCGGGATCGACGCCAAGAAGGTGAAGATCATAGGGACTGGCGAGGTGGTGGACGAAGCCTCTCTGAAGGGCATGGGCGATGCCGGGCTCGGGATCATCAGCGTGTGGCACTACGACTACAATGACCCCACCAAGATGAACGCGGAGTTCGTCAAGGCCTACAACGCCGAGTTCAAGCGCAATCCGGACTTCGGGGCGGTCGGCGGCTACGATGGGATGCACGTCATCTACGAGGCTCTGAAGAAGACCGGCGGCAAGACGGACGCCGAGGGCCTGGTCGCGGCAGCCAAGGGTCTGAAATGGGAAAGCCCGCGCGGGCCGATGCAGATCGATGCCGAGACCCGCGACATCGTGCAGAACATCTAAATCCGCCGGGTGGAGAAAGTCGGCAACGAGCTGCGCAACGTCGTCATCGACAAGGCGGAGAACGTCAAGGACCCGGGATCGGCAGGTAAGAAGTAGACCATCGCGACCTTCTGGGATCGGTCGTAGGCGAGGCGGCCCGTGGCGTTCGGACCAGTCTTCGGTGTCCTGTTCGACGGCTTTGCGTACGGGATGCTGCTGTTCCTGCTCTCCGTCGGGCTGTCCGTCACGCTGGGGATGATGAATTTCGTCAACCTGGCCCACTGCGCCTTCGCCATGCTCGGCGGCTACGCCAGCGTGACTCTTGGTGAACCGCTACGGGTGGCCATTCCTGGCGACTCTACCCGTGGCCTTTCTGGCGGCGGCCGTGGCAAGCGTCGCTTTCGAGCGCATCCTCTACCGCCGCCTCTACCGCGCGGGCGAGCTCGACCAGGTCCTCCTCACCATCGGGCTCGCTTACATGTCGGTGGCGGTCGCCACCTACCTCTTCACCACGGTCCAGCAGCCGATCGACACGCCGCCCTATCTGCGCGGCTCCTTCAACGTTCTCGGCATGACGATCGGCGCCTATCGTCTGTTTTTGGTCGCCGTCGGCCTTGCGGTTGCCGTGGCACTGGCGCTCGCCTCGAGTACACGCGTTTTGGTGCCCAGGTGCGCGCCGCCGTCGACAACCAGCGCATGGCCGCCGCTCTCGGCATAAATGTCGGCGGCGTGTTCGCGGTTACCTTCGCGCTCGGCAGCGGCTTGGCCGGCCTCGGCGGCGCGCTCGCCATCGAGATCGTCGGGCTCGATCCGCACTTCGCTTTCGCCTACCTGGTCTACGTTCTCATCATGGTTTCGGTCGGAGGACTGGGCTCCATCGGCGGATCGTTTGCCGCCGCCGTCCTGCTCGGCATCAGCTACATCGCCGGCAAGTATTATGTTCCTGAGGTGGGCTCGTTCCTCATCTATCTGGTGATGCTCATCATGCTGATGTGGCGCCCGGCCGGCCTGTTCGGGAGGCGCTGAGCCATGGCCGTCACCGCCAACGTGGCCTCTGACGCCAAGCTTGCCTGGAGGCGCAGACGCGCTGGCACCCCCCCGAGTTCGCGTTCTGGGCGGCGACGCTCCTGCCCTTCCTCGCGGCGGCTTTGTCCTCGAATTACCTCGGCTCGCGAGCCAGATCGCCATCACCGCCCTGTTCGCACTGTCTCTCGACCTGATCCTCGGCTATGCGGGAATCGTCTCGCTCGGGTCATGCAGCTTTCTTCGGGTTGGGCGCCTATACTGCGGGGCTGATCGGCATTCTCGTTTTCCGTCTACTGTTTGGGGCGACCTCTTCGTTCCGGGCTGGCGCGACCGCTGGCCGGCCTGTGGCGCGTCGGCGGTCGCTGGCTCGCGGCTATGCGACGAGCTTCATCATCGCCCGCTTCCGACATCTTACCCTGATCATGATCACCCTCGGCATCGTCTTCCTCTTGCACGAGGCCGCCAACCAGGCGAGCTGGCTGACCGGCGGGTCCGACGGACTCCAGGGCATCAACATCGGGCCACTGCTCGGCATTTCCCGTTCGACCCTATCGGCTACACAGCCTACACCTACTCCCTGACCGTGCTGTTCATCGTGTTTCTGGCGGTGCGCCGGCTGATCCACTCGCCCTTTGGCCTCTCCCTGCGCGGCATCCGCGAGAACCCGGTACGCATGCCGGCCATCGGCGCGCCGAGCGCCTCGCACATCCGCAAGGTCTACACCATCTCCGCCGTGATCGCCGGCATCGCCGGTGCCGTGCTGACGCAGACCACCAGCACGGTTTCGCTCGGTGCCATCGATTTTCAGCGCTCGGCGGAAGTTCTGATCATTCTGGTTCTGGGCGGCGCCGGCCGCCTCTACGGGGGGCTCATCGGCGCCATCGTCTTCATGGTGGCACACGACCAGTTCTCCGGCATCGCGCCGCAGTATTGGTATTTCTGGATCGGGCTTCTGCTGGTCGCCGTCGTCATGTTCCTGCCTAACGGCATTCTCGGCGGCATCGCCCAGCTCACCCAGTCCTGGCGGAGGCAGGCATGTCGTGAGCCCGCCCGCCGCGTCCGCATCGGGACTAGCGTCCCCGGCATTGTCGACCCAGGGCCTCGACAAGAGCTTCGGCTCGCTCGTCGTCGCCAAGGACATCAATATCACCCTGCCGCAGGGCGCCCGCTACGCCCTGATCGGGCCCAACGGCGCCGGCAAGACCACGCTCATCAACCTGATCACCGGCATGCTGCGCCCGACGCCGGCCGCATCCGCCTCGGCGAGGACGACATCACCGCGCTCGGCCCGACCAGCGCGTCAGGCGCGGCCTGGTGCGCACGTTCCAGATCAACACCCTGTTCCCCCAGCTCACCGCGCTGGAGGCGGTGATGCTGGCGGTGTGCGAGCGGCGCGGCGTGGCCGCGCAATTTCTGGCAGCGGCTGCCCGCCTTCTCCGACGCGGTCGAGGAGGCACACGCGATCCTCGAGTCGCTGTCGCTCGGCGCCGACTGCCACCCGGCTGACGCGCGAGCTCGCCTATGGCCAACAGCGCCTCCTCGAGATCGCGCTTGCGCTCGCCACCAGACCCAGGGTGCTGCTGCTGGACGAGCCGGCCGCCGGGGTGCCGCGCGAGGAATCGGGCGAGCTGTTCGCCGCCATCGCCGGCCTGTCCAAGGACATCACGGTGCTGTTCATCGAGCACGACATGGACCTCGTGTTCCGCTTCGCCTCCCGCATCATCGTCATGGTGGCGGGCGGCATCCTGGTCGAGGGCACGCCGCAGGAGATCGCGGCCGACGCCGCGCGTGCGCGAGGTCTACCTGGGCGGGGCGCACCATGGCTGAAGCCCTGCTCGACGCTGGAAGGCCTGCGCGCCGGCTACGGCGAAGCGGTCGTGCTCGACGATGTCTCCCTCGAGCTGCCGCCGAGACGGCAGCCTCGCGGTCCTCGGCCGCAACGGCGTCGGCAAGTCCACCCTGCTGCTGTCCATCATGGGCCTGGCACGCAGGTGATGCGCGGGCGCGATCGACTGGCGCGGGAGCCGACATCACCGGCCTGCCGCCCCACCGGCGGGCCAGGGCCGGGCCTCGGCTGGGTGGCGCAGGAGCGCGAGATCTTCCCCTCCCTGACGGTGGAGGAGAACCTGACCGTCGCCGCCCGGCCCGGACGCTGGGACCTTGCCGCAGTCTATAGGCTGTTTCCCCGGCTGGCCGAGCGCCGCGGCAACATGGGCAACCAGCTCTCGGGCGGCGAGCAGCAGATGCTGGCCATCGCCCGCGCGCTGATGACCAACCCGGCGCTCCTGCTGCTCGACGAGCCCCTGGAGGGCCTCGCCCCGATCATCGTCGAGGAGCTGGCCGAGGCCATCCGGCGCATGCTGGCGCAGGAAGGCACCGCCGTCATCCTGGTCGAGCAGCACGCGGAGCTTGCCCTGTCGCTGACGCGCGACGCGCGTGATCATGGAGCGCGGCGCCATCGTGCACCGCGCCGCCTCCGCCGAGCTGCTCGCGCGACGCCGCCACGCTCGACCGCTACATCGGCCTCAAGATCGGCGAAGGTGTCAGACCCTCCGGGTCTGACACCATCTACACCCGTCATCCCGGAAGCTGAGGCCCCGGCCCGAAAGCCGGGGCCGAAGCTATCCGGGACCTCGGGCAACGAGTCGAACCTCACGAGATCCCGGCTCGGAGCGCTGCTCGCCTCTGGCTCGCATCGCTCCGGCCGGATGACGGGTGGTGACTCGGTGTCAGACCCGAAGGGTCTGAGACGAAACTGGCGTTCTGTCTCCATGTCATCCGGGCACTTGTTGCCGGGATTCAGCGCGAAAGGGGCGTCGGAGCAGGCGGATGGCTGGATGCCGGGGACAAGCCCCGGCATGACAAGAAAAGACGAGGCGTCGCTACGCTACCACCGTTTCGTCATCGAGGGTCGGCGCAGCCGGTGATCGGCTGACACCATCTTGACATTCTCCTGCTTAGGCCGGATCTTCCCGCCCAAGGGGCTACCCGCGATTGCCCCGTGAGGCGGCAGCCCAAAATCGCGTCCCAACCCTCATTCCGAGGAGGACGCTCTATGCCGTCAACCACCGAAATCACCGCAGCCCAGCTTTCCCGCCTCATCGGCCTGCCCAATGCCCCGCGTCTGATCGATGTGCGCACCGAAGAGGACTGGGCCGCCGACCCGCGCCTGCTGCCCGGCGCGCGCCGGCGCGACTTCGCCAGTCCGCACGCGTGGCAGGACGAATACCGCGGCAAGTCCGTCATCGTCGTCTGCCAGAAGGGCCTGAAGCTCAGCCAGGGCGTGGCCGCCTGGCTGCGGCATGCCGGCATCGATGCGCAGACGCTGGAGGGCGGCTTCGAGGCCTGGCGCGCCGCCGGCCAGCCGCTCGTCGAGACGGCCAAGCTGCCGCCGCGCGACAGCCCAGGGCCGCACCGTCTGGGTCACCCGCGCGCGGCCCAAGGTCGACCGCATCGCCTGCCCCTGGCTGATCCGCCGCTTCGTCGACCCCGACGCCGTGTTCCTGTTCGTCGACCCGTCCGAGGTGCTGCCCGTCGCCGAGCGCTTCGGCGCCACGCCCTTCGACATCGACGGCGTGTTCTGGAGCCATCGCGGGCCCGCCTGCACCTTCGACACCATGCTCGAGGAGCTCGGCCTCAAGTCCGGCGCCGCTCCTGCACCTCGCCACCATCGTGCGCGGCGCCGATACCGCGAGGCTCGACCTGGCGCCGCAGGCGGCCGGGCCTGCTCGCCGCCTCGCTCGGGCTTTCGCGCATGTACCGCGACGACCTCGCGCAGCTGGAGGCGGCCATGGGGCTCTACGACGCCTTCTACCGCTGGTGCCGCGACGCCAGCCGAGGAGACGCACAACTGGCCCTCCACCAAGACGCCGGCCTGAGGGCGAACGCGATGACGAGCATCCCCGCCGCGGCGACGCCGGCCGCACTCGACACCGCCGCAGCCGCCCTCCTTCGGCGAGGCGCTGCGCGTCTGGGCCAAGATCGGCGTGCTGAGCTTCGGCGGGCCGGCCGGGCAGATCGCCCTCATGCACCGCGTGCTGGTCGACGAGAAGCGCTGGATCGACGAGCCGCGCTTCCTCTCGGCCCTCAACTTCTGCATGCTGCTGCCGGGCCCCGAGGCCATGCAGCTCGCCACCTACGTCGGCTGGCGCCTGCACGGCGTGAAGGGCGGCCTCGCCGCCGGGCTCCTGTTCGTGCTGCCCGGCGCGTTCGTCATCCTGGCGCTGTCGATGCTCTATGCGGGCCTGGGCAAGCTGCCGGTCGCCCAGGCCCTGTTCGTCGGCATCCAGGCCGCCGTGCTTGCCATCGTCGTCGAGGCCCTGCTGCGGGTGGCGCGGCGCGCCCTCAAGGGAAGCGTGGACTGGCTGATCGCGGCGGCCGCCTTCGCCGCGATCTTCTTCTTCAAGGTGCCGTTTCCGCTGATCGTCATCGCCGCCGCCCTCTACGGGTTCTGGCGGGGCATCGGCCAGGCGCCGGACGCGGCAGTGCCCGCCCCCGCCGTCTCTGCTGCTCGCGACGGCACGCACGGTGGCCGATCTGGCTGGCGATCTGGATCGTCCCGCTCCTCGCCATCGCCGGTGCTGTTCGGCGGCGGCCACGTGCTCGCCGAGATCGGCTGGTTCTTCTCCAAGCTGGCGGTGGTGACCTTCGGCGGCGCCTACGCCGTCCTCGCCTACATGGCCCAGGACGTGGTGCAGCACTACCGGCTGGCTCTCCGCCAGCGAGATGCTCGACGGCCTCGGCCTCGCCGAGACCACGCCAGGGCCGCTGATCCTCGTCACCGAGTTCGTCGGCTTCCTGGCCGCCTTCCGCCAGGGCGGCGGCAACCCGTGGGCGATGGGCACGCTGGGCGCCATCGTCACCCTGTGGGCCACCTTCGCCCCCTGCTTCCTGTGGATCTTCGCCGGCGCCCCCTACATCGAGCGCCTCAACGCCGAGCCGAAGCTCAAGTCGGCGCTTGCCGCGGTGACCGCCGCCGTGGTCGGCGTCATCCTGAACCTGACGGTCTGGTTCGGCCTGCACGTGCTGTTCGCCAGCCTCCATCAGGTGAGCGCGGGGCCTTTGGCTCTGCTCGTGCCCGACCCGGCCAGCCTGAGCCTCAAGACGGCCCTGCTCGCGGCGGTCGCCGCCCTCCTGCTGTTCGTTCTGCACCGGGGCATCCTGACCACCTTGGCCGTCTGCGCCGCGCTGGCCCTCGGCGCTTTCGCCGCGTTGGTGACTACCCGTCATCCCGGAAGCCGAGCCCGCAGGCGAGGCTATCCGGGACCTCCCGAAGCGAGTCGAACCTCCCGAGGTCCCGGATCGGAGCGCTGCTCGCCTTTCGGCTCGCATCGCTTCGTCCGGGATGACGGGTGGGATCAACCTTGATCGCATCGAGCAGCGTCTCCAGGGCCTCCCTCGCAAACAGCTGCATGTTGGCCCGACGGTCCGCACTGCCCGTATTGAAGGTCAGGCGCGCTCGGACGGCCCCGCAATGGCGATGCACGTATGCCCGGCGGGGTCGCCGTAGCGGTTCCCGGTCGGGCCCCGCGGCGCCGGTCTCCGACAAGCCCCACGTCGCCCCGTGTCGCTCGCGCACCGTGCGGGCCAGCAGTGCCGCATAGGGCTCGCTCGCCGAGCGGATGCCCGCCATCGCCGCATCGTGGATCGACACGAGGCTGCGCCGCGCCTGCCGCGTGTAGACGACGGCGCCGCCCAGGAAGTAGGCCGACGCCCCCGGCACCGCCAGCAGCGCCGCCGAGATCAGGCCTCCCGTCGAGGACTTGGCGACGGCGATGGTCTCGCCGCGCGCCTTGAGCCCGCGGCGATCTGCTCGGCCAGATCGAGCAGCTGGTCGTCCATGCCGGCTCAGGCCACCTTCGCGATCGAGCTCTCGTACTGGCACGACCCCATGCCGGTGTCGGCGAAGATGCCGCGCTCGGCGATCCACTTGAAGGTCTCGTCGAACACCTCCTTGGTGTAGGGCTCGAACACCAGCCGCTCGCCGGGCCCCCAGCGCCGCGTGTCCATCGACGCGTGCCAGCGCGCCGGGAACTCGCGCGTGTAGTAGTGCGTATAGCGGTCGGGCCTCAGATCGATGTCGCGCTGCGCGCTGCGCAGCGCGCGGAAGAACTTGGCGAGGTCCTCCGGGTCGGGGTTGCCGTGCACCATGGTGGCGATCATGAAGCTGGTGTCGATGATCTTGCGGAAGCCCAGCTGCTCGGCGAGGTAGTAGGGCCCGCTGAACAGCGCGCACGCCGGCACCTTGCCGTCGAGCAGCAGCTCCATGCGCCTGAACAGCATGCCGTCGGCGAACGACAGGTTGATCTTGTCCGCCGGCAGGTACTGCTCCAGCGCCTGGATGGTCGAGTAGTGGCTGCCCGACTGGTAGCCGACCGAGATCGGCACGCCTGCCAGGTCCTCCGGGCTCTTCACCGGCGAATTCGGCCGGGCACGAACACGCCGGAGGGCGTCACCGAGTAGACGTTGGGATAGAGCTTGCCGTGCCCGGACGAGGCGGCCACGCCCACCGTCCAGTGGCAGGCGCAGCTGACATCGGCCGCGCGCCCCTTCTCGAACGACTGATAGGCGCCGACCTTGTCGCCCTTGTCGTGGATCTTGCCGCCGGTCGCCTGCACCAGCTCGCGGAACTCGTAGTCGAGGCCCTCGGCCTTGAAGTAGCCCTTCTCCTCCGCCACCCACTCCTGCAGCCGGAAGTGCGGCTCGATGATGAACTTCGCCATTGGTCTTCTCCTCCGTAGGGGTCAGACGTGGGGTCAGACCCTGCGGGTCTGACCCCATGTCTGCTCCCTTCAGTCAGCAACACCCGCACCCGCGCCGCCGCTCCGCTGCTCGGCGACACGCCGCGAGCGGATCATCTTGACGTGCTCGTCCATCAACCGGCGGGCGCCGGCGCCGTCGCGCATCTCGATCAGCTCCGCGAGCTCTCTGTGGACGTCGAGAATCCGCCGCGCCACCGCCGGCGTCAGCGTCGGGTTGCGCGCCGGCCAGGCCACATGCTCCAGCGAGACGAGCTGCACGACGAGCACGCGGTTGTGCGAGGCCTCGGCCACCGCCAGGTGAAAATCGCGGCAGGAGCGGGTGAACTCGGCCACATCGTCGAGCTTGGCTTCGGCGTCGGCGATGAGCCGCCGCAGCCTGGCATGGTCGGCCGCCGTCGCGTGCTCGGCGGCAAGCTCCGCCGAGAGCGTCTCGACGGCCCGCTGCGCATCCAGACCTCGCCCGCGCCGACGCCCGTCAGTTCGAGCTGGATCGCCAGCGCCTCGGCGAACAGCCGCGCGTTGCCCTTGGCGACGCGCGCGCCGCCGCCCCGGCCCATTCTGATCTCGGCGATGCCGAGCGCCTGGAGCGTTCTCAGCGCATCGCGCGCGACGATGCGGCTGACCCCGAAACGGCCGGCGATCTCCTTCTCCGTGCCGAGCGACGTCGCCGGGCTTCAGGCGCTTGGCAAACAGCGCCTCGCGCACGTCGGCGACGATCAGAGCCGACAGCGATGCCTCCCGTCCCGCGAGATAGCCGGTGACACGCGTGTCGCTGGTGTGCAGGCCCATGGACGCCATCTCAAACGATGTTAAAGATAGTATCTTAAATTCGCGTCTGCCTCAAGTCTGATCCTTGGGGTGTGACCCTACGGGTCTGACACCATGGTTCGGCGAGGATCGTTACCTGACCTCACCACCCCGGAAGGAACTGCAGCCCGACCACCGCGGCGTTGTAGACCGCATGCACGGCAATGGGCCCGATCAGCAGCCGTGTGCGCTCGTAGACGAGCGCCGTGGCGATGCCGAGCCCGAACACCGGGATCACCGAGAACGGCGGGTGCACCAGCGCGAAGATGGCGGCGCTGGCGAGCACCGAGACGGTCAGCCCCAGCGTGCGCCGCAGCCCGCCGAAGATGAGGCCGCGGAAGATGAACTCCTCGAAGATCGGCGCCGCCACCACGGCCAGGACCGCGATCCAGAGCTCGTCCTGGACGCCGACGAGCACGCTCTCGCGCGCGCCTCTCGAGACAGCGAGGTGTGCCGGGCCAGCACGCAGATAGGCGAACGCCGCCAGCGCCGCCAGCGCCCCGCCGCCGGCACCCCAGGCGAGCGCACGGCCGTGCCGGCGCCGAAGGTGCGCGGCACCCCCTCGGATTTCAGCCGCCAGAAGACGAACCGCATCAGCAGGAAGGTGACGGCGCCCGCGATGGAGAAGGCGATCAGCACCGCGCTGGCCCGTCGGCTCTTCTGGCCGCTCAGCACGTAGATCATGCCCACCAGCCCCTGCACGCACGAAGAACAGCATGGCCGCGACCAGGCCGTCGGACAGCGAGACCCGCGGCGGCGGCGACGCCGACGGGTCGAGCAGGTAGGGCAGGTGGTCGCGCGCCTTCTGCCACAGGGCGAGGCCCAGCAGGGCCGTGAGCACCATCGGCCCGCGCGCTGCCACACGCTGCTGGCGAAGATCGCGTAGACGTAGAGACCGGCCAGCAGCATGTAGAGATACATGTAGCTGGGGCGCAGCCGCCGCTGCACCACCTGGGCCAGCGGATCGCAGCCGAACACGCCGAGCGCCGTGGCGATCACCGCGAAGATCGGCACGCCCGCGAGCACGACCGGCGCCGAGCCCCAGCAGCTCGGCAGGTGCGCCTGCCCGTGACCAGGGCGAAGGCGAAGATCGCCAAGGGGATAGACGAGGCAGACGATCCCCCACAGGATCGCCTTCTGGCGCAGGATCGGCTCCAGCGAATGCGGCACGGAGTAGAGGATCCACAGCGCGTTGCCCTCGGTGTTCAGCGTCTGGAAGGCCGAGAACATCAGCGCGTAGGCCGCCATGGAGAAGGCGATGGCGGCGAGCCCGCTCGGGGTGCCCAGGCCGCCGCGTCATGTCGCCGCCCGCGTTGAACCAGAACTGCGCGCCGATCACGAGCACCGGCAGCACCAGCGACTGCACGAGGAAGTTGCGGTCGCGCGAGAGCAGGACGAGCTCGCGCGCCTGGATCGGCGTGAGCAGCGCGCGCGCTCTGCGGCCCCGCGCCGGCGGCGCGCGGCGCACGCCTGCGGCCGGCGCGCCTGCCGCTCTCGCGCGCGCCCGCGGCCGACCACGCCGTAGCCTGAGCTGGCGCAGCATCACGCGCGAGGCCGGCGGCGGCGAAAGCACCCGCCTGCAGCGCCAGCACCAGGAGCGACCGGGCCGATCGAGCCCCTGTCCGTGGCGGTCAACGACGCTGGTGGCAAGACCCGGCGGCAGCCAGAAGGCCCAGCCGGGCAGCGCCGGCGCCCAGTCGATGACATAGCTGCTGGCGGACATGCCGGGGGACATGCCGAGATACAGGAACAGCACCGCCGACGACGCCCATGACGGCCTGCAGGTTGCGCAGCGTGCCCGGGCTCACGCTGAGGCGCAGGCCGGTGTCGACGATGGTGCGCAGCGTCGCCACGATCGCCAGCAGCGGCAGCGCCGCCAGCAATCCCAGCGCCAGCGGCGCCGGCGAGGCCGTAGCCCGCCTCCCAGGCGACGACGGTGAGGAACGGCCACAGCAGCAGAAGCCCGCCGCTCACGAACGTGCGCTCGGCGATGCGCACGGCCAGCAGCGTGGCAGCGACAGCGGCAGCGTGGCCAGCCACTCCATGTCCCAGTCCGGGCTTGCGCCAGCTCGCCGCTGCCGAGCGGACAGGAGCAAGGCCGCCGCCAGCAGGATCAGGAGCTCGAGCGCCACCCCTTGCAGCACGCCGGCGGGAGCGGCTGCCCGCCGCCGGCGGCAGGGGCACGGCGGGCCTGCGACTTGGGCGCCTGCGCCTGCTCGGCCTTGCGTCCTGGCCGGCAACCTCGACCGAGCCCAGCGCCCGCTGCAGGTTGGCCATCCGCCTGGACGGCGAGATTGGCGGCGCCGAACAGCATCGAAAGGCCGACGAGGCCGGCGAGCAGCCACCCGAGCTTGGCCTTGCCGGGTGTCGCGGTGCGCTTCTTCCCGCTGACCGGCTGGCGGCGCATGACCTGCCAGCTCACCTGACCTGGTTGAGCAGCCGGCGCAGCCGCAGCCCGACCAGCAGGCGCGCGGCCCCGACGGCCCCGACGGAGCGCTGCCGCTCACGGCGCGCCTCCGGCGCGTCGGCGGCCGCGCCCCTCGGCCTCGTCGGGCTGCGTCGCCTTCAGGAACACCTCCTCCAGCGTGCCGCCCGGGCACGACCTGGCGCCGCAGCGCCTCCAGCTCGCCGACCGCCACCAGCTCGCCCTTGTGGATGATGCCGAGCCGCGTGCAGAGCCGCTCGGCCATGTCGAGCAGGTGGGTGGACAGGAAGATGGTCTTGCCGCGCGCCGCGTTGTCCTCGCAGCAGCTCCTGCACCTCGCGCGCCGCGCGCGGGTCGAGGCCGTTGGTGGGCTCGTCCAGGATCAGCACCGACGGGTCGTGGATCAGCGCGCAGGCGAGGCCCAGCTTCTTCTTCATGCCCATCGAGTAGTTGACGGCGTACTCCTCGGCGGCGTCGCCGAGCGCCAGCTCCTCCAGCAGCCGCGCGGCGTTGCGCCTGGCATCGCCGCGGCGACTGGCCGTGCATCTCGCCCACGAACTCCAGGATCTCGCGCCCGCGCAGGAAGTCGTAGAAGATCGGCGAGTCCGGCAGGTAGCCGACGCGGCGCTTCACCTCCACGCGCTCGGCCTGGCAGTCGAGCCCGTCGATGGTCGCGCGGCCCGACGGAGGGCACGAGGATGCCCATGAGCATGCGGATGGTGGTGGTCTTGCCGGCGCCGTTGGGCCCGAGGAAGCCGAACACCTCGCCGCGCGCGACCGCGAAGGTCAGGTCGCGCACGGCGCCGAACGAGCCGTAGTGCTTGCCCAGTCCGTCGAATGGGATCACGGCAGCCCCCCTCTTGCAGAGCCGAACCAGTCATACACGGGTGCGCCCGCGTGAGAAGGACCTTCGCAAGCACGCCCACGAGCCGGCCCGGCGGTCCCGCGCACAAGCACCCTACACGGGTGTTTGCGGGCTTTTCCGGCCGAGCCCCTCGTCACCTTCAGCGTACGGCGGCCGAGCTCGCGACCGAGCCAGCAATCGAGCAGGCACCCGAGCACCGCGTACAGGATGACCGCCAGGATTGCGGTTCTGCCGAGCGGCGCCCCAGATCTCCGAGGCCGAGCTGGCGGACCCCCCGCACCCGTCGACGTGCCGTGTCCGCCGGAGGCCCTGTGCCGGCACTGCGAATATGGCTTGACGCTTCCCGGACCTGATGGCCGGATGGGGCCTGTGCGCCCACTGGGAGGAACCCCAAAATGCACCGCTTCACGATCGCGGGCTGCGGCGTGGCCATGCTCGTTGCCGCCGCCGCTCGCTTGTCTTTCGACGTCCGTCATCGCCCAGACCAAGCTCACCATCTCGAGCTGGGTGCCGCCGACACACCATCTGACCAAGAACTCTGGGGGTGTGGGGTCAGCAGGTCGAGAAGGCCACCAACGGCCGCGTCAAGATCCAGATGCTGCCGAAGCACCCCTCCGCACCCGGAGGCACCTTCGACGCGGTCAAGGATGGCCTGGTCGACATCTCCTTCGTCACGGCGAGCTACACGCCCGCCCGCCACGTGCTGCCGCTGTTGCCCGAGCTGCCGGGTGGTGGGGCAACCGCCGAGATCAACTCGGTCGCCTACTCGCGCATCCATTGGAAGCATCTGCACGCCGTCGGCGAGTACAAGGGCGTCAAGCTGCTCGGGGTCTTCACCCACGGTCCCGGGCAGATGTTCAACACCAAGAAAGCCATCACCAAGGTCGAGGACCTTGCTGGCATGAAGATCCGCTCCGGCGGGGGCATCGCGGAGGAGATGGGGCGCGCGCTCGGCGCCTCGGTGTTCGTCAAGCCGGCGCCGGAATCCTACGAGCTCCTGAGCTCCGGCGTCGCGGATGGCACCTTCTTCCCCTCCGAGGCCATCGTCTCCTTCAAGCTCGGGCCGGTCATAAAGTACGCCACGCTGTTTCCCGGCGGCTTCTACAGCTCGGCGTTCGGCTTCTTCATGAACGAGGACAAATGGAACCAGCTTCCCAAGGAGGACCAGGACGCCATTCTCTCCCTCTCGGGTGAGGCGCTGGCGCGGCTCGCCGGCAAGTCCTGGGACGAAGCCGACCGTGCCGGCCTCGAGGAGATGAAGAAGTTCGGCATCCGGGTCGACGAGGCCTCGCCCGAGCTCGTCAAAGGCGTGCGCGAAAAGACCAAGCAGCTCGAGGACAACTGGGTAAAGGCCGCCTCGGCCAAGGGCATCGACGGCGCCAAGGTGCTCGCCGAGTTCCGAGAGGAGGTCGCACGCCTCGCCGCCGGCAAGTGACGGAGCCGCGGTCGATGACATTGCGCCCTCCCGAGGCCGGCTCCTGGCTCGATCGCGTGCTGGGAGCCGCCGCGGCCGTCCTGCTGTTCGGGCTGATGGCGCTGACCACAGCGGACGTCATCGGCCGCTACTTTTTCAATAGGCCGCTGCGCGGTGCCTTCGAGATCACCGAGCTGTTGCTGTTGACCCTGATCTTTGCCGGACTGCCGCTCGCCTCGCGGGCCGGCGAGCATGTGACGCTCGATTTCGTCGACATGCTGCTCGGCCCGAAGGGGCGGCTATTCTTGCAACGGGCCGTGGATCTTGTCTGCGGCGTCATCATCCTCGCGCTCGCTTGGCGCGTGTGGGTCAAGGCCGGCAAGATCGCCGGCTACGGCGACACCACCAACGTCTTGCGCGTGCCGGTCACCCCCTTCGTTTACTTCATGACGATAATGGTGGCGGTAACCGGCGTTGTTCACTTGGCCAAGGTGATTTTCCCGCCCCCTCCCCGCACGGGACCGCAGCTCGATCCTGAAAAGGCGGGTACGACATGACGGAAGCTCTGGTCGGCCTCGGCCTGATGATGGCGCTCGCCCTCCTGCGCATTCCGATCGCGCTCGCCATGGGCGTGGTCGGCTTCCTCGGCGTCGCCTATCTGCGCGACTGGAACTTCGCGCCTGCGCTCGCAATGGTGGAGACGAAAGTCTACGAGACGGGACGCAACTATACCCTTTCGGTCATTCCGCTCTTCATTCTCATGGGCAGCCTCGTCACCCGGGCCGGCATGTCGCAGGAGCTGTTCCGCGCGGCCCACAAGTGCATCGGCCACCTGCGCGGCGGGCTGGCCATGGCAACGGTATGCGCCTGCGCCGGTTTCGGCGCCATCTGCGGCTCCTCGATCGCCACCGCCGCCACCATGGCCAAGGTGGCGTATCCTGCCATGAACCGTCTCGGCTATTCCGACCGCCTGTCGACCGGCGCGATTGCGAGCGGCGGCACGCTCGGCATCATGATTCCCCCCTCCACGCTGATGGTGATCTACGGTGTGCTGACCGAGACCAACATCGGCAAGATGTTTGCCGCCGGCATCCTGCCGGGCCTGCTCGGTACCGCCCTCTTGTGCCTTGCCGTGCAGTGGACCGTGTGGATCGATCCCGCCTCCGGCCCGCGCGGGGAACGCGCGAGCTGGCGCGAGCGGCTCATTGCGCTCAAGGGCGTATGGGCCGTGGTGCTGCTCTTTTTCGTCGTCATGGGCGGCATCTACGGCGGGGTCTTCACGGCTACGGAAGGGGCGGGCATCGGCGCCTGCGGCGCGCTCGTCTTCGCGCTCGCGCGCCGGGCGCTGACCTGGCGCGCGCTGCTCGAACTCGCTCGTCGAGTCCGCCCGCACCACGGCGATGCTGTTCGCCATCCTGACAGGCGCCCTGATGTTCGCCGAGTTCGTCAACTACACGTCCATGCCGAACGACCTGAAAAACCTGGTCACGGCACTCGACCTGTCGCCGGTCATGCTCCTGGCGGCGATCTGCGCGATCTACGTGATCCTCGGCACCGCTATGGAGGAGCTGTCGATGATCCTGCTGACGGTGCCGGTGTTCTTTCCCCTGATCGTGCACGTCGGGATCGATCCGATCTGGTTCGGTATCCTGATCGTGGTGGTGGTGGAGATCGGGCTGATCAGCCCGCCCGTCGGCATGAACCTGTTCGTCCTCAACGCCCTGTTGCCGCAAGTGCCGACGGGCACCCTGTTCCGCGGCGTGCTGCCCTTCATGGTGGCCAACGTCGTCAGGCTCGCCATCCTGATCGCATTCCCGGCCATCGCGCTGTGGCTGCCGAGCCTGATGCGGTGACGCTGCGGGGATCGCCGATCGATATCCACCCGTCATCCCGGACGGAGCGATGCGTGCCGAAGGCGAGCAGCGCTGCCCGGACTTGATCCGGGGTCCGGGACCTCGGGAGGTTCGCTCCGGATGCCAACGAACGGCTACGCCTGCCGGCCTATCCTTCGGATGCGATCTTCTCGCGCGCTGCACTCGCGAGAAAGGCCGAGCGCGTGAGCCCGTGGGCCGCCGCCGCCTCGTCGATGGCAGCGAGCAGCCCGGCATCGAGCGACAGATTGGCCTTCACCGGGCGCCCGGTTTCCAGGATGAGCGGTACGACAGCCAGCACGCAACCTTCAGTCAGGTCGCGGGCTACATCCGGATCCTTGCGGATCGCCTCGATGCTGCGCGGCTTGGGAAGGCGCTCGTTGCTCTTGATGACGTCTTCCGCCCAGAGCTGCAGAGCCTCCTGGGCATTGACGAGCAGCTCGCCGATGGTGTCGCCCATCGAAGTGCAGCCCGGCATATCCGGCACGTACATGCCATATGCCCCAGGCTTGCCGTCGACGACGACGATGTAGCGGGTTGCGGGCTTCTTCATGTTCAGGTCCATCCGGCATCTCTGGCGATCTGGCGGGCGACATTGGTCGATTGCTCTCGATGTCGAGCAACGACGACGCGACCGCCTCTCTGCGGATGCTTGAATACGTCGTGCTTCTTACCGCCCGAGTTCACCCAGCCCTCGCGCTCCAGACGGGCGTGTCATTCCGGCGCTTGTCGCCGAAATCCAGGCTTCCACTTGCTCCGGTGCTCGCTGTCAGGTGGATGCCGGGGACAAGCCCCGGCATGACAAGCTCATCCACCAGCCGCATTGAGGCCTAGGCCGTCCGCATCCGCTGCATCGTTGCCGCCAGCACGAACACGGCGACGCCCAGGAGGACGTTGTAGCCGACGCGCAGGCCGAGCCCCGACAGCCCCGGGACGAAGGCCCCGATATCGAGGCCCAGCAGCGGCTTCAGGATCGCGCTGAGGATAGCCGGGAACACGAGGAACAGGCCGCCGATGGCGAACAGCGCCGTCTCCACCCATGTGCTCCGCTTCAGGAACCAGCCCTGGGCGGCGAATGCGAGCATGGCGATGCCGGCGCCGGTCTCGATGAAGATTTCCACGATGTCGAGCCAGCCGCCGCCCGGCGGCACCTTGAGGAGGAGGCCGATGCCCTGCGGGTCGAGCACGAACACGAACGGAACCAGGAACGCCGGCATGGTGTATTTCCACGACTGCAGCGTCGTGATGTAGGGGTTGCCCCCGGTGATGGCCGCCGCCGCGAACGGGGAAAGCGCGGTAGGCGGAGAAACCTCCGACAGCACCGCGTAGTAGAAGATGAACATGTGGGCGGCGAAATCCGGCACGCCGAGCCTGATCATGGCCGGCGCCGCGATCACCGCGCACATGATGTAGGAGGCCGTCACCGGCACCGCGAGCCCCACGATCCACACGATCGCCGCCGTGAACAGGGCAGTGAGCAGGAGGCTCCCCTGGGCGTAGCCGATGATGATGTCGGCGAAGCGCTGGGCGAGGCCCGTCAGCGTGGTGACGCCGACGATGATGCCGGCGGTGGCGCAGGTGGCCGCGACGTTGAGAACACCCGTGGTGCCCTCCTTCATGGCCGTCACGAAGCGCTGGCTCACCGGCGCGCGCTGCGGCGCCGCCATGCCGATCACGATGACCGCCAGGATCGGCAGGAAGATCAGCGCCCAGCTGTAAGCGGAGAGCGCGGGGCTGATCGGCCACCCCAGGAGCTGCGAGATGGTGAGCGCGGCCGCGACGAGCAGCGGGACCGTGACCCACCACGGCACGATGGCGGTGTCGGAGCGCAGCGCGCTCACCGCGATCGCCAGGATCGTCGCCCAGAACACCGCGAGCACCGGCGAGAATCCGAGCAGCATGAACACGATAATGGAGATCAGCGAGCCGAAGTGGAACCAGTAGTTCTTGGTGAGGCGCCACAGCTCGCCCTTGGCCACCAGGACCTCGCCGGCGCCGCCCTGCTTGCGCGCGTCGATCTCCACCATCACGAAGATGGCGAAGTAGTAGAGGAGCGTCGGCAGCACCGCCATGACGATCACGTCGAAGTAGGAGATCTTGAGGAACTCGGCGATCAGGAAGGCCGCGGCACCGAGCACCGGCGGCGAGATGATGGCGCCGAGTCCGCCGGCGGCGAACAACCCGCCCGCCGCGTTCCTGTCGTAGCCCGCCTTCTCGAGCAGCGGGTAGGCGACGGTGCCGATGGTCACGGTAGTGGCGACACCGGACCCCGAGGGCCCGCCCATCAGGAAAGACGAGAGCACCACCGCGCGCCCTGCCGCGTTGCGTCGGCCGCCCATGGCGGCGAACGAGAAATCGATGAAAAAGCGCCCTGCGCCCGACTGCGCCAGCACCGCGCCGAACACCGTGAACAGAATGATGAGGCTCGAGGCCACGTCCACCGTGGTGCCGAAGATGCCCTCGAGCGTCATGTAGAGGTGGGCGATCAGGTCCTCCGGCGGATAGCCGCGGTGGGTCCAGGGATGCGGCAGAAGGTGGCCGAAGAGCGCGTAGAGGATGAAGGCAATCGCCACGCCGGGCATGATCCATCCGGTGGCGCGCCGCGTGCCCTCGAGCAGGAGGACGACGAGCACGAGGCCCACGAGCCAGTCGACGCGCAACGGCGCGGTCGCGCGGTCGCCGAAGTCGGCGCCCTGCGAGAGCACGTAGAGCATGGTGCCGGCGGCCCCTGCCGCCAGCAGATAGTCCCACCAGCGGATGCGGTCGCGATACCGCTTCGCCATGGGGAACAGCAGGAAGCAGAGCACCAGCACCATGCCCACGTGGGAAGGCCGCAGCACATGCGCCGGCACCACATCGAAGGCGGCGTAGAGATGGAACAGCGAGACGGCGACAGCGAACGCCGTGATGGCGACGCCGATCCAGCCCGAGAGGCGGTTGAAGGTGCCCTCCTCGGCCTCGATCAGCTGCTCGAGCCGCTCGCGCGCGTCCTGGGTCAGCTCTGCCGGCGCCTGTCCCGGGACGGCACCGCCTTTGGATGTGCTGGCTTCCACGCTCCCTCCCCGAGGTCAATCGTTGCCGTCGCTGGTTCTTGCATCGCATGGTACACGAGGCGGCATCGGCCGGTCACCCACCAGGCGCGGGATGGCAAAAGGCCGCGCGCCGATCGAGCCGGCCGGGCCCTCGCCGCCGCAACGCTCACGCCATCGTCACCCAAACGGCACCCGGGGCTTGCCTCCGTGGCAGATGGCACCTTAGGTGCTGGCCGCGGGCGAGCCACAGGAGAACGGCCATGTCGGACCCAGCCTTGCCGGATCGCGCGCGCGTCGTGGTGATCGGCGGCGGCGTCATCGGCACCTCGGTGGCCTACCACCTCGCCCACCTGGGCTGGAGGGACGTGGTGCTCATCGAGCGCGACCGCTTGACCTCCGGCACCACCTGGCACGCCGCCGGCCTGATGGTCACCTTCGGCTCCACCTCGGAGACCTCCACCGAGCTCAGGAAGTACACCCGCGACCTCTACCGCCGGCTGGAGGCCGAGACCGGCCAGGCCACCGGCTTCATGCCCGTCGGCTTCATCGAGATCGCCGCCGACGCCGACCGGCTCGAGGAGTTCCGGCGCATTGCGGCCTTCAACCGCTGGTGCGGCGTCAACGTCGAGGAGATCTCGCCCTCGGAGGTGAAGCGCCTGTTCCCCCTCGCGCGGGTCGACGACATCGAGGCCGGCTTCTATGTCGCCGGCGACGGCCGCGTGAACCCGGTGGACGTGACGATGGCGCTCGCCAAAGGCGCGCGCCTGGCCGGCGCGCGCATCGTCGAGGGCGTGGCCGTGACGGGCATCCTGCGCAAGGGCGGCCGCGCCACCGGCGTGCGCACCGCGCTGGGCGACATCGCTGCCGAGTACGTCGTCAACTGCGCGGGCATGTGGGCGCGCCAGCTCGGCGAGGAGGGCGGCGTCACCATCCCCAACCAGGCGGCGGAGCATTACTATCTCATAACGGAGAAAATCCCGGACCTGCCGCCCGGGCTGCCGGTGCTCGAGGACCCCGCCTCCTACGGCTATTTCCGCGAGGAGACCGGCGGCTTGCTGGTCGGCCTGTTCGAGCCGGTGTGCGCACCCTGGAGGATCGAGGGTATCCCCGCCGACTACTCCTTCGGCGAGATCGAGCCGGACTGGGACCGCATGGCCCCCTACCTGGAGACGGCGATGGCGCGCGTCCCCGTTACCGCCGAGGCCGGCATCAGGAAGCTCTTCTGCGGGCCCGAGAGCTTCACGCCCGACCTGCGCCCCATCGTTGGCGAGGCGCCGGAGCTCGAGAACTACTTCGTCGCCGCCGGCTTGAACTCCATCGGCATCCTCACCGGCGGCGGTATCGGGCGGCTCCTCGCGCACTGGATCGTCGAGGGCACGCCCGACATGGACGTGACCGCCTTCAACATCGACCGGCTGCACCGCTACCAGGCCAACCCGGAGTATCGCCGAGAGCGCACCATCGAGTCCCTGGGCCTCGTCTACCGGTGCCACTACCCTAGCCTGAGCCCGCAGACCGCGCGCGGCGTGAAGCAATCGGCCGTCCACGACCGGCTGGCCGCGGCCGGCGCCTACTTCCGGGATGTCAGCGGCTGGGAGGGCGCCGACTGGTACGCCCCGCCCGGCGTCGAGGCGAAGGTGGAGAAGCTCTCCTGGGGTCGCGAGAACTGGTTCGGCTGGTGGGAGGACGAGCATCGCGCCGCGCGCGAGGGCGTGATCGTCATGGACATGTCGTTCATGAGCAAATTCCTGGTGCAGGGCCGCGACGCCGGCCGCGTCCTCGACCACGTCTCCGCCAATTCCGTCGACGGCGCGCCGGGCACCATCACCTACACCCAGTGGCTCAACCGGAAGGGCCTCCTCGAGGCCGACCTCACCGTCACCAAGCTCGAGGACGAGCGCTTCCTCGTCGTCGTCACCGACACCATGCACCGCCACGCCGAGACCTGGCTAAGGCGCCACACGCCGCCGGACGCCCATGCCTTCATCACCGATGCGACCTCCGCCTACTGCCAGCTCAACGTGCAGGGTCCCAAGTCGCGCGAGCTGATGCAGACGCTGACCAGCGTGGACCTCTCCAACGCTGCATTTCCCTTCCGCGCGGCGCGCGAGATCGACATCGGCTTCGCCCGCGTGCTCGCCGTTCGCATCACCTACCTGGGCGAGCTCGGCTACGAGCTCTACATTCCCACCGAGCAGGCTGCCCACGTCTACGACCGCCTCGTCGAGGCCGGGAGGACCTTCGGCCTGCGCCACGCAGGCCTCAAGGCGCTCGCCAGCCTGCGCATGGAGAAGGGCTACCGCGACTACGGCCACGACATCGACAACACCGACAATCCCTTCGAGACCGGCCTCGGCCCGTTCGTCGATCTCGGCAAGCCCGCCTTCATCGGCCGCGACGCAGCGCTCGCGCAGAAGGCCTCCGGCCCGCCGCGGCGGCGTCTGGTGCAGGTGCTCGTGCAGGACCCCGAGCCTCTGCTCTTCCACGCCGAAATCGTGCTGCGCGACGGCAAGCCCGTGGGCTACGTGCGCGCCGGCTCCTATGGCCACACGCTGGGCGGCGCCGTCGGCCTTGCCATGGTCGAGGCCGGCCGCCCCATCGACGCCGCCTGGCTCGCCGAGGGCCGCTGGCAGGTCGACATCGCCGGCCGGCTCTACCCCGCCCGGGTCTCCCTGCGACCCCTCTACGACCCGCAGATGCAGCGCATCAGGGCCTAACACCGACGGTTCCCCTCCCCCTTGCGCCCGACGGGTCCCCCTCCCCTTGCGCCGACGGGTTCCCCTCCCCCTTGCGGCCCCTTGCGGGGAGGGGCTAGGGGTGGGGAACCCTGGGGGAGCGAAGCGAACCCGGGGGAACCCCGCCCTCGTGTTCTGCTGGATGGCAGGCACCGCAGCTCTGCAGCCAACCCGCCACGGGCCCATAACCCTTTGCTAACCACGACGCCCGGTTTGCCGCAGCACCCGTCCGCCCGGCAACTCGGGCGCGTCGTACAATTCGCATCGTTACCCGCCTCATCCTGCTGCAGCAGGCGGGGAACCGGCGTCCCTCGGCGCCGCGCTCTTTGACATCGTGAATAGACCCGCGCGGGCGCGTGGGACCTGGCCACTGCGAGGGCGGCTCCCTCTCCCTTGCGCCGCCGGCTCCCCTCCCCCTTGCGGGGAGGGGCTAGGGGTGGGGGCACCCCGCGGACGCCTCGTATCTGCTTCCTGTTCGTAAGGGCAGCCTCACTCCGCTTCCGGATCGCCCGAGACACGTGCCGTTCAGCTGGCGACTTCCCAAACCCGTGGCCCGCAAAGGACGTGCACTTCCAAGTCATCGAGCAGCTTCCTCCCCGGCCAGACGGTGCCTCCGGCACCCCCGCGCCATGCCTGGCGCACCAACTGCGAGGGCGGCCCCTCGGGGCCGCCCCACTGCTCAGGTTCCATGGCGACGGAATCGCCTACTGCTTGTTGTTGTCGTCGTCGTCATCATCATCGTCACTGTTGGCGTTCGGAGGCGTATTGGTATTGGGCGCGGCGTCGTCATCGTCATCATCCTCTTCGCCTTCGTCGCCGACGTAGGCCTGGACTTCCACCAGCAGGAACGACTGGTCGAAGCGGATGTTGCCGAACTGAGGCAGGGTGGCGAACTCGTGCAGCGAGCTCAGCGTAACCTCCTCGATCGCCACCGGACCCGAGAAGCCGCCCGCAGGCTGACCCGGCGTCGCGATCAGCGTATCCTGATCGATCACGAACACCTCGGTCTCGTTGTTGGCGACGCCCCGGCCCTGGATGTTGCCCGTGATGACGACGGTCCTGCCCCTGGCATCCCTGCCCGACACCGTCCAGAGCAATTGGCGGTCCAGCGCGTGGAGGTCCTTCAGCGTCAGCTCCACCCTGCTGGCCTGCTGGCCCAGCCGGATGTGAATGGCCTCCGAGAGATAGGTCTTCTGCTCGTCGTCGCCGTTGGCGAGCACGCCGATCGACCCGGCGCTGTCCACGCCCTCGGAGAGGGTGACCGACCGACCCGACGACCTGAGCGAGAGCGCGGAGATGGCGATGCTCTTGGTCGGATCACCGTCCGGGGACACGAAGGTGTAGGACGGCAGACCGAGCCAAGGGGACCCAGTGCTCCTGTCGATCTCCATGATGTTGAAGCCGAAGGAAGTGGCGGTCTGGGCACTCGCGATCGGAGCCGAGAGCATCAGGGCAGCGGATGCGATCGCAGTGAGACGAATACGACTGTTCCACGTCATGGCAGTAACTCCTGCTAGAATTGTCCGATCCGAGGTTCATTCGGGCCAAGCTCCGCTAGGCCCGTATCTCCTCTAATGTCGCTCCCGCCACCGAACAGGTTCATGCCGGACCGGGATTGGCGCTAAATTTTCTTTTTGCTCAGTGGAGTCCCCCTCCGGGGCTCCGCCCGTGTCCTCGGGCAATGTCGAATCGCTGCTCGTCCTCTGTTGTCTGTCTCGCGATCGTCCGCTCAGATCCGTTGCCACTCGCCATATCCGAGGCATGGGATGGGTGTCACGGTCCGAACAAGGAGACGCAGCGCCCAGCGCGGCCGAGTGCCGGCTGACCGCTGCGTCCCGAGACACGCGTGGTTCGAGAAAACCGGACGGCCTACCACCGCGGACGGCAGCGATCCGAGCAGCAGTTCTCCCTGTTGCCCTGCGGATCTCGCTGGCAGGAACGGTACCTCTTGCCGGCGATGCACTGGCGGAAGCAGCGGCCCCGGCGCCAATACTGAGCCTGCTCGATGATCCCCTCATGCGCATCGACGCTCGAGCCCGGGAGTCGCGCAGCTCCGCTCGAAAGCGCGAAGGCACCGAGCGTCGTCAGCGCCAGAAAGGCCGTGGCAGCAGTCAGTTTAGCTGTGGTCCTGAGCATGTTCGATCTCCTTGATGCATGCAGCGCGGCATGTCGTGCGGCGGACGGCGTTCCGAGCAGCGCTGTGCCTGTGGTTCAAGCCCATGAACGAGTTCATCCGTCCCAGGGGGTCCGCTGCGAGCGGTCGAAGGCCATGCAGACATCGCGGGCGAGCGTCGCTCGGCTCAATCCACGGCGCTGCAGCTCCTGATCGCAGAGGCGCGAGAGGCCCTCCCAGGCGCCCGCGGCGGCAAAGTAGTCGGCACCGGTTGTCGTCCACATTGACATCCGCTCGCGCACCGACCGCAGCAGCTGGCCGATGGAGCGGCTGGATGCGGCGCGCCTTCCGGTGCCGACAGCCAAGTCTTGCGTCGTACCAATCATGATGGGTGCTCTGAAATTGTGCGGACTATCAGATCTGGCAGTACGTCTAACGGGCCAACTCGCGATTTCTAGCCGCGGCGGTCTGAAACCAATCTGAATGCCGATGACAGCATTCGTTCATGAAGGGGGTCAGACCTCGCCTCCTGAACCGGATCAGACGCCTCGCCTCGACCGCGATGTTTCGCTTCCGCGCCGGAGGCGAGGGGTCTGACCCCGCTCAGTGGCTGCCGACATATTCCCGCCGCTTGCTCGCCTAGGATGCGAAACCTGCGGCCTGGGGAGGGCACCGCGACGGCGTCGCTGCCTGGCACCGGCTCGGCGCGATCGGCTCTCCACTGCCGCCGGTATCGATCCAGCCAGGGCCCGTGCCGCAGCCATGATTATCGGCGGTCGTCGCTTTCTGTTGGCCTGCGCGGTTGCGGCGGCGAGCCTCGCCCTCGCCCTCGGCATCAGCCTGCCTTTCGTCAGGCTGACCAAGTTCATGCTCTACACCTACGAGCACTCCCTGATCGCCGTGGTGAATGTGCTGATGCGCTCGAGCCAGTTCCTGCTCGGCGTCGCCGTGCTCGTGTTCGCCATCTTCCTGCCGGTGCTGAGGCTCCTTTACCTGCTCCTGCTCGTACTTCTTCCCCTGCGGGACATCGACCGGCTGGCACGCCCGCTGCGCGCGCTCGAATGGCTCGGCCGTTGGTCGTTCTGGGACCTCGTCGCGCTCGCCCTCACCATCGCCCTGATCCAGAGCCAAGGCGCGCATGCGGCCGGCAACGCGGGCGGCATCTACGCGTTCGCCGGCGCCGTGCTGCTGATGCTCCTCGCCTATGCCTGGCAGCGCGGCGATGTGGCGGCCGCCCGGATGCGCGTGCCGGCAACGAAGCTCGCCTACTCCTCTGCCACGCGCGGGGCAGCCTTCACGGTCCTGCTCCTGCTGGCCGCCCTCCTTTTCGCCCTCGGCGTGCTGCTGCCGGCGATCCGCCTTCCCGGCAGCTGGGCAGGAGCCGACCAGCATTCCGCCGTCTCCCTGCTGCGGGGGCTGTACGGACAAGGGGAGTACTTCCCCTGCCTCGTGCTCTTCACGCTCATGGTGCTGCTGCCGGGCCTGAAGCTCCTCTACCTCTTGGCCCTCCTCGCCGCCCGCCTGCTCCCCTACGGCACGCGGGTCAAATCGATGCGCGCCATCGAATGGCTCGGGGGCTATCCGATCAGCGAGATCGCCATCCTGGCGCTCATGGTGTTCTATCTGGGCGCATCGGACCGCTCCGGTGTCCTGATCCTGCCGGGGACCTATTGCTTCGCCGCATCGGCGCTGCTGACGCTCGTCGCCTTCGGCTGGGCCAACGCGCTGGGCACCGCCGCCGCGCGGAATTCGACGCTCTCCGCCCGCCTCGCGGGGCTCGCAGCCCGCGAGGGATGAGCGTGTTCGAGGTGGAAGTCTGCGGGGGAGGATGCGGGACAACCCTCCCGCCTGAAGGCAGAGCATCGTGGAACACAGAACGGGGCTGGCGCTCAACCCGCGAGCCTCTCCTCTTGCGTCCCCGGCCGAAGCGCACGGGACTTGATCGAAGATCAAGTCCAGGGCGCGCAGAACCGGGGTCTTCACTGCTGCGGGAAGATCCCGGACAACCTCGGCCCCAACCGACGGCCGGGGCCTCGATTTCCGGGGACGCAGCAAGAGGTCGGTTATCAGCAGGCAGCCTCTCCTCTTTGTGTCCCCGGCTGATAGGAACTTTTGTTATCGGACCCGGAGCCGGAGGGTTCGACACCTTTCATTCCTCGTCGCCGGCGTCGAGCGGCAGCTCGTCGGGCATCAGGGCGGCGGCGTCGGTGGGCTCGGGCACCGTGAAGTCGGGCGGCAGGTTGCTCTGCAGGAGGCCGGAGCCCTTCAGCTCCGCGAGGCCCGGGCAGGTCCTTGATGAACTCCAGGCCGAAGTGGACCAGGAACTCCTCGGTGGTGCCGTAGGTGATGGGCCGGCCCGGCGCGCGGCGCCGCCCGCGCGGGCGCACCCAGCCGATCTCCATGAGCGAATCGAGCGTGCCGGCCGAGACCGAGACGCCGCGGATCTCCTCGATCTCGGCGCGCGTCACGGGCTGGTGGTAGGCGACGATGGCCAGCGTCTCCAAGGCCGCCTTCGACAGGCGCCGCTGCTCCACGGCATGGCGCTCCAGGAGATAGGAGAGGTCCTCCGCCGTGCGGAACATCCACTTGTCGGCGACCTTGACGAGATTGACGCCGCGGCTGGCGTAGAAGCCCTTCAGCTCGTCCAGCAGGGCCGCCACGTCGTCGCTCGACTTCAGGTGCTGCGACAGATAGCTCTCCGCGATCGGCTCGGAGGCGGCGAACAAGAGCGCCTCCAGGATGCGCAGCTGCTGGCGCCGGTCCGCCGAGGGCAGCTGCGCCACGTTGGGGGGCAAGCCCGCGCCAGCCCTCGTGCGCCAGCACCTCGCTCGGGTCCACCTCGAGCTCCGGCGTCGGCGACCGCCTCCGCGCGCGCATCGTCGTCGCCGTGACGCTGCGGCAGCGTGTTGAGCTTGGGCGGAACCATGCCTGTCCCCTTGTTCTTGTTCTTCAGCGTTTCGGCTCCGGCTGCTCGGCTCACGTGACGCGCTGCCAGTCGGCATTCGCCTCGCGCTTGCGCATGTAGATGGGCGCGAACGGCTCGGCTTGCGAGAGCTCGATCAGGCCCTCGCGCGCCATCTCCAGGGTGGCCCCGAAGGAGGAGGCGCGCGCCGTGCGGGCGATGTCGGGAACGGCGCCGTACTGCTGCAGGAACGCGTCGAGGTGCACCCATTCGGCGGTGCTCTCTCCCAGCAGGGCCTCGAGCCGGTCGCGCGCCTCCTTGATGGACCAGACCGTGCGCCTGGGCACGACATGCACGCGCTTGACCGTCTTCTTGCGCTGGTCCGCGTACGCCTTGAGGAGGTCGAAGATCATCGCCGTGTACTTGCGCACGCGGATGGTGCGCACGCCCTCGGGCTGGCCGCGCGCGAACACGTCGCGGCCGAGCCGGTGGCGCGTCATGAGCTTGCCGGCGGCGTCGCGCATGGCCTCGAGCCGCATCAGGCGGAACGCCAGGCGCTGCGGCCAGCTCCTCGCCGCTCGGCTGGTCCTCCGCTGCCCTGCTCGCGCGGCAGCAGCAGCCGGGACTTGAGGAAGGCGAGCCAGGCGGCCATCACCAGATAGTCGGCGGCGAGCGACAGCCTGCAGCTTCAGCGCGCGCTCGACGAAGTCCAGGTACTGCTCGGCCAGCGCCAGCACCGAGATCTTGGCGAGGTCCACCTTCTGCGTGCGCGCCAGCGCCAGCAGGAGGTCGAGCGGGCCTTCGAAGCCCTCCAGATTGACGACCAGGGCCTCGTCCGGCGCTGGGATGTCGGCCGGATCGTCCCAGCGCTCGAATTCGGGCTCGATCTGCCGATTCGCCGTGACCATGGTTCAACCAGCTCGCCGGCGCACCGTGGATAACCTGTGGAGCCGCGCGACACTACACCGATTCAGGCTCAGGCGCGCAACGCCTGGGCGAGGCAGCTCTCCGCCTCGGCGACGTCGAAGCTCTGCCGGCGGCCGATGGTCGCGCGGGCGCGCTCGAAGCGCGCGAATGCGGCTCCGCCGAGCTGCGGGGCGACCGCCGCCACGGCTTCGGTGTCGGCCAGGTTGCCGCTGCACACGAGCGCCAGGTCGCAGCCCGCGGCCAGCACGGCCCGGGCCCGCTCGGCGATGGTGCCTGCGAGCGCCTGCATGCCCAGATCGTCGCTCATCAGGAGGCCGTCGAAGCCGATGGCGCCGCGCACGATGTCTGCAATGACCCGCGCCGAGGTGCTCGCGGGCCGATCCCGGTCGATGGCCTCGAAGACGACGTGCGCCGTCATGGCCGCCGGCAGATCGGCGCAGGCGCGAAACGCAGCGAAGTCCGTGCGCTCCAGCTCGGCCAGCGGCGGCCGTGACCGCCGGCAGCTCCAGGTGGCTGTCCTTGGTCGCCCGGCCGTGGCCCGGTACGTGCTTCATCACCGGCAGCACGCCGCCGGCGATGTGGCCCTCGGCGACGGCACGCCCCAGCGCGACGACCTGCTCGACGGCGGCGCCATAGGCGCGATCGCCGATGATGTCGTGGCTGCCGGGCGCCGGCACGTCGAGCACCGGCGCGCAGTTGGTGTCGATCCCGCAAGCGCGCAGCTCGGCCGCCGTCAGCTGCGCCGCCAGCCGCGCGATGCGGCAGGCCTCGGCGGCGACCGCCCGCGTAGAGCCGCCCGTAGGCCGCGGCCGCGGGCAACTGGCGCCAGTGCGGCGGCTGCAAGCGCCGCACGCGGCCGCCTTCCTGATCGACGAGCACGAGGATGTCCGAGCCGACGGCGTCGCGCGCGGCCTCGCTCAGGCGGCGCACCTGGGCCGGGTCGGCCACGTTACGCGCGAACAGGATCACGCCGCACGGTCGCGCGGCGCGCAGCGCGGCCGCCTCGTGCGGGTCGAGCTCCAGACCAGCCAAGCCGGTGATGAACGCCGACAGCATGCGGCAGGATATCCCCAATGCGCGCTCACGAGCCAGGATCGCAGCGGCTGCACGCGAAGCGCGCTATGCAACAGGGAAAATGCGCCGGCAGTGGGCGCGTCCCGCTAGCTGCCTCTGTACTCCGTCACCCAGCAGTCCTGCCCGGCGGCCTTGAGCTGGTTGCAGAGGCTCACGGCCGCCTCGCGCGATCCGGGCGGGCCCACGACGGCGCGATACCGGACGCCCTTTCTCCCCCAGGTCGGCTTCCTGCACGTCCGGGGTCTTGCCGCCGAGCAGCTCGCGCGTGCTTCTCGGCGGCGTCGGCGTAACGCCTTGAAGGCGTCCATGTGCGTCTTCTGCGACGACACCACGGCCACATAGCCGAGGCCCGAGCTGGGTGCCGGGGCCTTGGCGATCGGTGCTGCGACCTTGCGTCGACCGGCGGACGTTCTTCAGGCCGCCGGCGGCTGGGGTCAGCCGGCGGGGCGGCGGTCGTCCTTGCATCCTTATCGGCTTCGGCGGGGCTGCGGTCGGGGGCGGCTCGGTCGAGCTCGCCCGCTCGGTCGACGGGGTCGCGTCGGCCGGCGGCTCCGCTGTAGGCGGCTCTTCCGGCGGCGGCGCCTGGGCGGCGGGCGCATGTTCTCCAGCGTGATCCCCGGAACGTCAGACTACGGCGGAGGCGGCGCTTGGCCCGGCCGCGGACCGACCGGGATGGTCTTGATCTTGCGCGGCCCGTCTGCGCGGGCGACCTCGTTCTTGGCGTCCGCCTCTGAAGGCGGCGGGGCGGCTGCCAGGTTCGGCAGCTTCTTGTCCGTCGCCCGGAAACTCCTTGCCGCCGCGTTGCTCGGGCTTCACCTTGACGTTGTACTCGGCCTTGACCAGCGGCACGCGCACGTTGTTCGGGGCGATCAAAGACCGATACGTGTAGGCCAGCGCGCCGCCGACGCCGATCGCGCCGACAAGGGCCGCCGCGATCAAGATCCAGCGCCGGCCGCGGCGCGGCTCTTCGTCCTCGTAGAGTTCGTCGCCGTAGTCTGGGTCCGGCTCGGCGTAGGCATGCTGGTGATGCGCGGTGTGCTGGAACGGCGGCGGGCCGTCCGCGGGCAGGTAGTTGGCGAGATCGTGCCGCGCTGGTCCTGCTGGCCCCACTGCTGCGGCGCATAGGCCGGCTGATTGTAGCCGTAGTTCGGCTCGGGCTCCGGCGGGGGAAAATGATAGGCCGGGCCCGGCTGCGCGGGGCTGGCCATGGTCCGCATATCCCTGCGTGGGCCAGGGAGAGCGGGCACCTGAGACGGGGCCTGAGGAGGCTGCAAGGACGCCAGGGAGTCCCGCCGCAGGGGCGGCCTCCCTCCCGGTGGCCCAAATGGACCGTTCGACCGAGCCATGCGCTTTTCCCCTACAATGTTGCCCTTCTTGCTCCCCCGATTCGCGAGTTTATCGCATCTCGCTGGGCGCAAGCACACCCAAAAGCGTCAGCCCCGAGGCCAGCACAATAGCGTTGGCCTGTACCAGGGCGAGGCGCGCGGCAGTGAGTGTCCCGTCGCCGGGCTGGATAAAGCGCAAATGTGGCGATTTATTGCCACGCGTGTACTGCGTGTGAAAAGTCGAAGCCAGATCATACAGATAGAAAGCGATACGGTGGGGCTCGTGGGCCCGCGCCGCGCCTTCGATGATCACCGGAAACGCGGCCAGCTTGCGCATCAGGTCGATCTCGCCGGGGTCCTCCAGGCGCGAAAGATCGGCGCTCAGAATGTCCGGCGCGCCCTCACTCAGCCGTGGAAAAACCTCCCGCGCATTGCGGAACACCGATTTGGCCCGCGCGTGCGCATATTGGACGTAGAATACCGGATTGTCCTTCGACTGCTCCAGCACCTTGGCCAGGTCGAAGTCGAGGGACGCGTCGTTCTTGCGATAGAGCATCATGAAGCGCACCGGGTCGCGGCCGACCTCGTCCACGACCTCGCGCAGGGTAACGAATTCGCCCGAGCGCTTGGACATGCGCACCTGCTCGCCCGCCCGGAACAGGTTGACGAGCTGGCAGATCTTGATGTCGAGGTCCGCGCTGCCTCCTTCCGTGCGATGCTCGCCCCTCTTGTCGATGACCTTGCCGCCGGCGAGCGCCGCAACCGTCGCCAGGATGCGCGAGATGTAGCCGGCGTGGTCGGCGCCGAACACGTTGATGAGGTGGCGGAAGCCGCGCGCCAGCTTGTTGTGGTGGTAGGCCATGTCGGCGGCGAAATAGGTGTAGCTGCCGTCCGACTTCATCAGCGCGCGGTCGACATCGTCGCCGAAGGCGGTGGACTTGAACAGCGTCTGCTCGCGGTCCTCCCATTCACCGTCGTCGTGGCCCTTGGGCTTCTCGAGCCGGCCCTCGTAGACGAGGCCCTTCTTGCGCAGCTCCTCGATGGTGACCGTTATCTCGTCGTGGCTCGCCGTCAGCGAGCGCTCGGAGAAGAACACCTCGTGCGCGACATTGAGAAAGGCGAGGTCCTCCTTGATGGTGGCGAGCATCGCCGCGCTTGCCGCCTCGCGCACCAGCGGCAGCCAGCGATCCTCGGGAAAGTTCAGGAGCGCGTGGTCGTGCTCCGCGGCCAGCGCCTGGCCGACCGGCTTCAAGTAGTCGCCGGGATAGAGCCCCTCGGGGATCTTGCCGATGTCCTCGCCCAGCGCCTCGCGGTAGCGCAGGAAGGTGGAGCGCGCCAGCACGTCGACCTGGGCGCCGGCGTCGTTGATGTAGTACTCGCGCGTCACGTCGTAGCCGACGAAGGCGAGCAGGTTCGCCAGCGCATCGCCGAACACCGCGCCGCGGCAGTGGCCGACGTGCATGGGCCCCGTGGGGTTGGCCGACACGTACTCGACGTTGACCCGCTCGCCGCGGCCCAGGCCGGCCCTGCCGTAGGCATCGCCCTCTTTCAGGATCGAGGCCACCACGCCCTGCCAGAAGCCCTGTGCGAAGCGCATGTTGACGAAGCCGGCGCCCGCCACCTCGACGCTCTCGACGTCGGGCAGGGCCTCGAGCTTCTGCGCCAGCCTGTCGGCGATGTCGCGCGGCTTCATCTTGGCCTGCTTGGCCAGCACGAGGGCGGCGTTGGTGGCAAGGTCGCCGTGCGCCGCCTCGCGCGGCGGCGCCACCTCGACATTGGCTAGGTCGAGCCCGGCCGGCAGGGAGCCCTCACCCTGCAGCGCCTCGAGCGCCTCGATGATCCGGCCGTGCACCAGGGCGTGTACGTTCATTGCGGGTTTCGAGCCTCGAAAAGGTGAGATTGTGAGTGGTGAGATGGTGAGTCAGGTCGGTATGTGCTACCACGGGCGCGCCTGACAACTCATGCCCTCGACGGCCGTGCCGGGTCTGCTCGATGTACACGTCGGGACTTGCCCACGCTCTTGTCGCCACGAGCATAGGCCAAGGCCTCCGTGAGACCCTGGATGATCATCTCACCCTCGGTCATAGCGTGCTCCTTCATCGCTCTGTTCCTGACGACTTGGGACGTGCCGCAAGGGCGGTCACCGCGCGCATAGCGCACGGCATCGTTCGAACCTGCGATGATCTTGGTCCTTCCAGCCATACCTATCCGGTGCCCACCGCACCTCGGTTTTTCACTTCTTGCGGTGTTGAATACGAGTTGGAGCAATTCGCAACGCGATACTCACAACTCACCATCTCACCACTCACGATTTCGGCTAACGCAAATCCGGGGTAGCGTCAAACAGGCGGCGGTGCTGGGCGATGGCGTAGCGGTCGGTCATGCCGGCCACGAAATCGCAGACCACGGCCGCCCGAGCCCGCTCGCTCGTGCCGGCGCGCGCGGCCTGGTGCCAGGAGCTCCGGCATCAGGGCAGGCTCGGCCAGGTAGCGGGCGAACAGGTCGCGCACGATCGCCTCGGCTCCGGCGACCACGCGCATCACGCGGGGGTGGCGGTAGACGTGGGCGGTGAGGTGGGCCTTCAGCGCGTCGATCCGGGCGGCCATCTCCGCCGAAGCAGCGATCACGGGCCGTCCGGCCGCGCGCACGCTCTCGAGGCTGGGCTCCAGCAGGGCGGCGAGCCGCGCGCGCGACGAGCGCACCACGTCGTCGATCAGGACCGTGATGATGCGCCGGTTGACCTCGTAGATGACGCGTCGCCCGCCCGCACTGCGTGCGGCCACCGCCGGCGGCACGAACTCGCCGGCGAGCGGGATGGCGGCCAGGTCATCGAGGCGGATCAGGCCGGCGCGCAGGCCGTCGTCGAGGTCGTGGCTGCAGTAGGCGATGTCGTCGGCAACGGCCGCGGCCTGGGCCTCGGCCGGCGCGAAGGCTCGAGATGCAGGCTCGTCGTCAGACCGGCCGTCCGCGACGGCGGCGCGCAGCATCGCCTCGCCTCGCAGGGTTGGCGCCGGCGAGCGGCCCGTTGTGCTTGGCGAGACCCTCCAGCGTCGCGAGCGTCAGGTTCAGGCCGTCGAAGTGCGCGTACTTGCGCTCCAGCCGGGTCACGACCTCGAAGCTCTGGGCGTTGTGGTCGAAGCCGCCCTAGGGCGCCATCGCCTCGGCCAGGGCGCGCTCGCCGGCGTGGCCGAAGGGCGGGTGGCCGAGGTCGTGCGCCAGCGCCAACGCCTCGGCCAGGTCCTCGTCGAGCGCCAGCATGCGGGCGATGGCGCGGGCGATCTGGGCGACCTCCAGGCTGTGGGTGAGGCGCGTGCGGTAGTGGTCGCCTTCGTGGAACACGAACACCTGGGTCTTGTAGGTGAGACGCCGGAAGGCGGTGGCATGGATGATGCGGTCGCGGTCGCGCTGGAAGGGCGTGCGCATCGGGCAGCCGGGCTCGGCGTGGAGGCGTCCGCCGCTCTCGTGCGGGTGCGTCGCATAGGCCGCGACCGCCCGCGCGGGCCCCGTGTCGGCGGTGCCGCTGCCGGCCCCGGACCGCCCCGCCCCTGCACTGCCGGGCCGTCAGCCATGCCGGGCCCCGGGTTTGACAAGATCGACCATCGCCCTAATGTTACAGCTAGACCGTTGCCCCGAGGGCAGGCGGCCCCAACACCAATTCGACAGCTCAATATCACATGAACGACAACCGCCGTTACCGTCACCGACCGGGCCGCGCGCCGCATCGCCGAGATCGTCGCACGCGAGGCCGGCACGCCCGATGCTGCGCGTGAGCGTCGAGGGCGGCGGATGCTCCGGCTTCCAGTACAAGTTCGACCTCGTGCAGCGCCAGCGAGGCGGACGACCTGGTGATCGAGAAGGGCGGCGCGCGGGTGCTGATCGACCCGGTGTCGCTGGGTCTGCTCAGCGGCTCGGAGATCGATTTCGTGGAAGACCTCATGGGCGCCGCATTCAAGGTGAAGAATCCCCAGGCCACCGCCTCGTGCGGCTGCGGCACGAGTTTTTCGATCTAGGGTGAGTGGTGAGATGGTGAGTGGTGAGTTCGACTTGCCGCTCGCTGGTAAGGGCTCGCTTCCACCTCGGATGATGGAGGCTGGCGGCATTGTCGAGCGCCAGTCCAAGCTCACCATCTCACCACTCACCATCTTGCGCCGGGCGGCCGGAGAGGCTTTGCCGATGTTCGAGATTGTGCAGGCCGGTCGGAGGAGGAGACGGCGACGCCCGCCTCGTGGCGGATGCCGTGCTGAGCGCGCCGATTTCCGGCGCATTGCCGAGAGGTCGGCGGCGGCCGGCGCATGCGGGCCCGCAAGACCGGCTTCGTCGCGGCCAGAAGGGGCCAGAGCGCCAGGCAGTGGAGACCCGCTGGAACGGCAGGGAGACGACCAACACGGCCACGCGCCGGCGACTGGATCGTGACCAATCTGACGCCCGAGAGAAGCCCCTGCGCGATCGCGAGGGCCACCTCAACGTCTACGTCATCGCGGCGGAACAGTTCGCCAGCCTCTACGAGCCGACCGGAGGAGACAGGCGAGCTCGGCGCCATCTACCGCGCCAAGCGGCACCGTCGAGGCGATCCGGTTTCCCGGCGGCTTCGACATCGTGGCGCCCTGGGGCGAGCGCCAGACGGGCCGGCCGGCTACCTGATCTTCAACGGCGAGGCAGGTGTACGGCAACCACGCCGAGACGTTCGCGGCGACCTACGAGGAGGTGCCGGGCTGATCGGCGAGCGGCCGTGCCGTCACTGTCGAGCGCTCGTACATGTCATTCCGGCGCTGGTCGCCGGAATCCATCTTGCCACCTGCTCCAGAGTTCGCCGTTCGGTGGATGCAGGGGACCCGGCCTTCGCCGGGCAGGCAAGCCCGGCATGCAGACGACCGATGCCGGCTGCCGTGGTCGGCCACGCCCGCAGGGCGGTCGGTCTCCTGGTCGAAGTGGCGCGGATAGGTCCACGCGAGGTGCTCCGCCGACATGATCGCCTGCACGCTCTCGGCAGAAGGCCACCACGGGTCTGCATCGCCGGAGGCGGCGGCAGCGTCGGCCTCGGCCATGCCCTCACGCTCGATCTCCTCCAGCCGCTCGGCCGCCAGCTCGCAGAGCACGGCGTGCCGGTCGTCCTGGTCCATGAAGGAGCGGGCGCTGGCAAACGCCAGGATGCTCGTCGCCATGACGCCGAGCCCGAGCTGCCAGTGCCCCGAGTGCTCCAACGGGAAGCCACTGCGCCGCGGCCTTGATCGGCAGCCACGCCCACTCGAACGTTGCCGCCAGATTGAGGAAGCCCACCGCGCCGATGACGACGGCAACAGCCAGGATGAGGTATCCCAGCAGCTTGTAGGGCGCCGTGTTGCCGGCGGATCGGCGATGCTCGCGCCCGCGCCGCCTGTAGTAGGCGAGCTGCCAGTCGAGGTGTGCGTCCTTGAAGCAGGCGAGCGCCGGCGCCAGCGAGCCGCGGGCCTCCGCGCCGGCCTGGACGATGGCGCGGAACACGTCGCCGCGCAGCCCCTCCGCCACCGCCCGCGCCCGCAGCCAGCGGCCCACCGACTGGCGCCAGCCGACCCAAAGGGTGGCGACGAGGCTCAGCGTCAGCGCGACGGCCTGCAGGCCCTGGATGACGAGCTTCGGCCATCCCGTCGTCCATCGGTCGATGGGCAGCAGCACCAGCGCACCGACGACGGTGCCCGGCCATGGTGGCCCAGAGTGCCATTCGGCCCAGGCGCCGGTAGGTACGCTGCTCCTTGATGGCGGTTGCATCGGCCTTGTCGAACAGGTCGACGAGCTTCTGGATGGGATCGGACGCGATGACGCGCCGCAGCGGCGCATTCTCGCGGAAGCTTGTCGAGATGGGGCCGGAGGGCGTCGCGCAAGTCCGACTGCGCAGTGCCGGCTGGAGCGATCATTTGTCGTGCAACTCTCGTTTCAATTGTCTGAAACTTGGGATCGCCGCCGCCCGCGCCGGGACAAGGCTCGGAGCAAACCCGCGCATTGTGGCGGAAATCGAGATTTGCGGCTTGCGCGAGACGCCGCGCCCGGCGCATTACCACCGCCATGAGAATCGCCACCTGGAACATCAACGGCGTCAAGGCCCGCATCGACGGCGCCGTCACCTGGCTCAAGGAGACGAAGCCCGGAGGTCGCCTGCTTCCAGGAGATCAAGTGCACCAACGAGGCCTTCCCGGCCGGGGCCTTCGAGGCGCTCGGCTACAACGTCGCCGTGCATGGCCAGAAGGGCTTCAACGGCGTCGCCATCCTCTCCAAGCGCCGGCTCGACGAGGTGGCGGTGCGCGGGCTGCCCGGCGACGACGGCGACGCGCATGCGCGCTACATCGAGGCGGTGGTGCCGCGCGCGCGGCGGCATCGTCAGGGTCGCCTGCCTCTATCTGCCCAACGGCAACCCCATCGGCACCGACAAGTTCGCCTACAAGCTCGCACTGGATGCAGCGCCTGGAGGCGCACACGCGCGAGCTGCTGCGCGCTGGAGGAGCCGTTCCTGCTGGTGGGCGACTTCAATGTGATCCCCGAGGCGACCGATGCCAGGAACCCGCGAGGCGTGGCGCAACGACGCCCTGTTCCAGCCGGAGACGCGCGCCGCCTATCGCTCGCTCGTCAACCTCGGCCTCACCGATGCGATCCGCGCCTGCTGTCCGGGGCCCGGCGTCTATACCTTCTGGGACTACCAGGCGGGCGCCTGGCAGAAGGACCACGGCATCCGCATCGACCACATCCTGGCCTCCCCGCAGGCGGCCGACCGGCTCGCAGGCGCCGGCATCGACAAGTTCACGCGCGCCTGGGAGAAGCCCTCCGACCACGTGCCGGTGTGGGTGGAGCTGGCGGTGGATTGAGCGCCGCGCCGGGGTCACTGAGGGCCAGGAGGGCTCTCGCGAAACCTCTCCAGGCCTGCAGCACCTCCGCCCCGCAGCCGTCATCGATCGGCCAGGGTAGTAGCCCGCATCCCCAAGCCGGCGCTGCAGGGCTCGGCAGCCCTCGTGACTGATGACGGGACCGCCGAGCTGCCTGAGGGCATGGACCAGAATAGCTGAGCTCCGCCCCCCGCACCGCCAGCAGTAGGAACCGCGCCTCCTCCTCGGCGTCCATCGCCACGCCGAGACTGCCGTAGCTGGCACTGAGGTAAAAGCTGCCGAACGCATCGCCCTTCTCCGCCGCGCGCCGGAACCAGCGGACCGCCTCTGCCTCGTCCCGGGGCACGTCCTGGCCATCCGCGAGCAACTGGCCGAGCGCCGTCATCGCCCGGGCGGACCCCTTCTCTGCAGCCTGCCGATACCAGCGCATGGCCTCGCCACCGTCGCGGGGCACGCCCCGGCCGTCGCGTGTACATGAAGCCGAGGCCGAGCATGCCGGCCGAGTTCCCCTTCTCGGCAGCGCGCCGGAACCAGCGGATGGCCTCGTCGTCGTCGCGCGGCTCGCCCTGGCCGCTCTGCTGGATGAAGCCCATACCCGCCATGGCGAAAGCGGCGCCCTTCCCCGCCGCCTGCCGGTACCACTGCGCCGCCTGCCTGAACCAGCGTTCCGCCTCGGCATTGTCCTTGGTCACGCCGAGGCCGAGCTGATAGATCGTGCCGATGCTGTGCATGGACGGCCCATACCCCCGGTCGGCTGCCTGCCGGAACCAGCGCATGGCCTCGGCCGCGTTGCTGCCGACGCCGGCGCCATCCAGATACGCCGTGCCGAGGTCGTCCATCGAGCGCACGTCCCCGTTGCCGGCTCCCAGGCGGAACCACCGCACCGCCTCGACCTTGTCGATGGGGAGGCCCCGGCCTTCGTTGTAGCAGTAGCCGAGATCGTTCATTGCCGGCACGTAGCCGTTGTCCGCGGCCTTCCGGTAAAGACGTGCGGCATCGCTCTCGCGCCAGGCAGCGCCGTAGACGCGTGCGAGCTGGAAGGCGAGCCTCGGGATCTCCGGGTGCTGCGCCACGGCTGCCTCGCAAGCCGGAACGGCGCGCGCGTGCTCGATGTCGTTCCCATCGACGCCGGGCGCCGTGGCGTCCGGATCGTAGGCGCTGGCGGCCAGGCGGTCGCACTCGGCGGCGGCCGCAGACAGGGCGCCCGATGGCGCCTGCGCAATCACGGCTGAGGCGGCGAATGCGAGCAGCCCCGCCAGGGCAATCGTGCGCAACATGATGTGCTTCCCTCTCGGCAGCCGGCTTCCGGCGAGGGCCGGATCACGGGGGCGAGCCCAGACCCCAGATTAACGATGCACACGAGACTTGCGTAGCCCACTTTGCGCGAGCCGCGCATGGCCGAGACGCTCGATGCCCTCAAGGTCGGTGTCGTGCTCGCCAGCGAGGACAGCCGCATCCTGCATGCCAACCGCGCCGCCGAGGAGATGATGCGTGACGGCGGTCCGCTGCGCGGCCGCGGCGGGGTGCTGCGGGCGGAGGGGGGAGCGGCGTGACTGGAGATCAGGTCGGTGATCAGGCAGGTCGCGAGCAACGAGAGCGGCATCGGCAAGACCGGGCTCGCCGTGCGCCTGACCGAGGAGGACGAGGCGCCCGTCGTCGCCCATGTGCTGCCGCTGGCCGGAGGCGAGGTGCGCAGCCGGCTCGAGCCCGCCGCCGTGGCAGCCGTGTTCGTCAGTCCGAAAGTCGACGATGCGGCGAGCGCCCAGGCCGTCGCCGTCACCTGCGGGCTGACGCCGGCCGAGACGCGGGTATTGCGCCGCATGCTCACGGGCCGCACCGTGGCCGAAGCCGCCGCCGACCTCGGCGTCGCCCCAACCACGGCCCGCGCCCACCTCGATGCCATCTTCGCCAAGACCGGCGTATCGCGGCAGTCCGAGCTGACCCGGCTGGCGGCGCAGATCACGCCGGGCGTAGCCAGCTGACGGTCGGGGTCGCGGCCGAGCCGTCATACTCTGTCTCTGTGCCGTCGAAGGTCCGAGGTCCCGTTCGGGGTCACCAGTACGCGCAAGCGGTCATGCACCCTCGCTCGCCAGGTGGTCATGTTCGGTAATGCCGACGGTCAACGGCGTGGCGGCAAGCCGCTGCGCAATGGCTGTTGGTCGAGCTCCTCGATTGACCCTTCGCCCAGCATCATGGCGCGCGCCTCTGAGGCCAGCCCCTGCTTTCGGGATTCGAGCATCGATCGGGCCAAATACTGGAGGCCACGCCCGGAATTGAACCGGGGTACACGGTTTTGCAGACCGTTGCGTAACCACTCCGCCACGTGGCCCTCTGGCCTCCCATCTATCACGCGCGGTCTTGCCCTGGCAAACGGCATGGCGGCACCGGGGCGGCGCCGGGAGCGGCGATTGGCGGCAGGCTCGGCCCCGCAGCGTCCCCTGGCCGCCCGTGCGGCCGTTGGATAAGGTGCGCCGCACCATGCGGGGGAGGCGGCACGCTGGTGCGTGCAGGCCGTGCCGGGAACGCCAGCGCAAACGCGATGACCGAACTTCATGACAGCTTCAAGTGCAGCGCCTCAACATGGTGGAAAGCCAGGTGCGGCCGAGCGACATCACCGACGGGCGCATCATCAGGGCGATGCTGGAGGTGCCGCGCGAGGCGTTCGTGCCGGACGAATCTCGCCGCCATCGCCTATAGCGACGGCGCCGTCCCCGTGCAGTCGGCCCGGCCGGGGCCGCCGCGAGCGCCAGCCTGCTGCCGCCGCGGACGCTGGCCAAGCTGATACAGCTGGCGCACGTGGGGCCGCAGTCGGTCGTGCTCGATGTCGGCTGTGCCACCGGCTATTCGACGGCGGTGCTGGCCCGGCTCGCCCAGCGCGTCGTGGCCCTGGAGGCGGAGCCCGGCCTCGCGCGCGAGGCAGAGCGCGCATCTGCGCGAGGCCGGCACCGGCAATGCCGTCGTGATCGAGGGCCCGCTCGCCGACGGCGTGCCGGCCGAGGCCCCGTTCGATGCCATCCTGCTCAACGGCGCCGTGCCGGCCGTCGCGACCCGCTCTGCTCGCAGCAGCTCGCAGAGGGCGGGCGGCTGGTCGCCATGCTTGCGCGAGGGCCCGCTGTGCCGCGCCTACGTCTGGCAGCGCAGCGGCAAGACCATCGACCGCCAGCCGGCGTTCGAGGGCGCGGCCGAGCCGCTGCCGGGCTTCGAAGTGCCGGCCGAGTTCGTTTTCTGACCTCGATCAACCGGAGCGCAGTCGGCCCCGGCAGCGGCAGGCCGGCGTGTGGAATTCGGGCAACGCATCGTGGAAATCATGCCGGCAAAAGGATTTAAGACTGCGAATGCAGGAAGCCGGTGTGTGACTATCGCGCGAGAATCGGGCGACCAAATCAGGGGCCGGCCACGGCCGGGTGGGGGGCGCGCCTGCCGCATGCATCTGGAACGGGAGACGGCAGTCGCGCGCGTTTCGCTGGCCAAGGCCCAGGATCGGGGAGCAAGAACCAGTGCGAATTGGGCATCGTAGGCGGCTCTGCCTGTGCCTCGGGGGGGCCGGGCTGTTGATGTTTGCGCGTTCCTGGCGGGCCCGATGGTCGGGCAGGCGTCTGCAGAGACGCTGAAGGAGGCGCTCAACGCCGACCTACAAGTTCAACCCCCGCCTCGACGCCGCCCGCGCCCTGTCAGCGCGCGACGGACGAGGAGGTGCCGCGCGCCCTTTCGGGGTATCGCCCCTCGATCGTCGGCAGCGCCGATACCACCTACGAGAAGAGCCGCGTCAAGCCCGACGACTGGGCCGAGCAGAACACGGAGACCAATCCGCGCGGCTATCGCGATCGGCGTTGACGCAGCCCCTCTTCCGCGGCTTTCGCACCAAGAATGCGGTCTCGCTCGCGGAAGCCACCGTGCGCGCGGGCTGGGAGGCGCTGCGCATCACGGAAAGCTCGGTGCTGCTGGAGGCGGTCACGGCCTACCTCGACGTGGTGCGCGACCAGGCGATCGTCACCCTGCGCGAGAACAACGTGACGGTGCTGACGCGAGATCTCTCGGCCACGCGCGAGCGCTTCAAGGTGGGCGACGTGACCAGGACCGACGTGGCGCAGGCCGAGGCGCGTCGGGCCGGCGCCGTGGCGGCCCTCGACCTCGCCAGGGCCAACCTCAAGACGAGCCGGGCCGTGTTCGAGCGCGTGATCGGCCATCCCCCGAGCCGTCTGGTGGAGCCGAAGCCGAGCGCACTGGTGCCCAAGAGCCTGGACGAGAGCAGGGAGATCGCCGGGCGCGAGAGCCCGGCCATTGTCTCCGCGCTCTATCGCGAGCAGGCCGCGCGCTTCAATATCGACCTGATCCGCGGCGAGCTGCTGCCCAGCGTGCAGCTGGAGACCAACTACTCACGGCGCCTCGACCCCAAGCCGGGCATCGAGGACACCGAGAGCACCACCGTCACCGGCCGTCTCACGGTGCCGTTCTACACGGGCGGCGAGGTGGAGGCGCGCGTGCGCCAGGCCAAGCAGACCCACGTGCAGCGGCTGCAGGAGATCGAGCAGGCGCGCAGCGAGGTGCAGGCCCAGGTGATCACCGCATGGGCGCAGCTGGAGGCCGCCAAGGCCGCCGTGGAATCCGACCTGGCGAGCGTGGCGGCCAACAAGACCGCGCTCGCCGGCGTGCGCGAGGAGGAGCGGGTGGGCCAGCGCACGCTGCTCGATGTGCTGAACGCCGAGCAGGAGCTGCTGAACTCGGAGGTGACGCTGGCGACGGACCGCCGCAACGTGGTGGTGGCGTCCTACGCGCTGGTGTCGGCGATCGGCCGGCTCAACGCGCAGGAGCTCGGCGTCTCTCCCTGGTGTACGATCCCGAGCAGCACTACAAGGAGGTGCGCGAACAAGTGGTTCGACATCTCCATCACCCGTCCTGACGGAAGCAAGGAGACGCTGCCGCCGCCTCCGCCCCCGGCAAAGGCGCCGCCCCCCACCAAGAAGTGAGCCGGAGGGCGGCATCGTCCCGGGCTCGGCCAGCCGGCTCCGGCGCCAAGGACGACGGATCGGCCGGGAATATTCGCGGTCTCGCGGTCGTGCTATGATGGCCGGCCTTTGCGACTGGGCGGTCCGCCGGGACCGCGGCGCGGGTGACGACGGAGCAGGTTCGGTATGAGTAAGCCCGATCCGACGGGCGAAAGCCTGGAATCGATCCTGGCATCGATCCGCAGGAGCCTCTCGGAACAATCGACCGATGTCCTGGCAGGAGAGAGCTCCTGCCGCGCCGGCCGACTGCGCCAAAGGGCGTCATATCGGGGCTTACGCGGCGGCTTGCGGAGAGCGCGGAGGACGCGCCGCCGGTCGATGACGCGGACGCCGGTCGAGCCCGAGCTCGAGCCTGCCCTGGACCTCCCGCATCAGGACCCGGCGCCGAGCGCCCCGCCATCGGCTCCGGTGGCGCCGTGGCGGCAGCCCCCGCCGCCTGCGCAGCCGCAAAAGGATGCGCTGTGGTTCCTGGGCGGGCGCGACCGCCCGGCAGCGCCGGAAAGCGGCCCGCCCGCACCTGCCGAACCTGCGAGGCCCGCGGCTGTCGATCCCAAGCCTGCGCCAGGCGAGCGACGGCGCGGTCGGGGGTCCTGCGCGGGCCGCTGCCGCCGTTCTTTGGATCGAGCGCCGAGGCCCAGAAGGCCGAAGTGGTGCTGGTGCAGCCGAGCGCGGCCGGCGCGGGCATGATGCTGCCGCCGGCGCCGCCGGCAAAGGCCGCCAACGGGCAGGCGGGCCCGGGCGCCGGGGCAGGCGGGCGACGGCCTGCGCAATGGTGCGGCCGGCGCGCTCTTCGGCCACGCCGCCTCGGATGCCAGGGCCGCGCCGGAGGGCGCCACGCCGCACGTCCATGCGCTGGAGGCGATGGTCGCGGAGCTGCTGCGGCCGATGCTGCAGCGCTGGCTCGACGAGAACATGCCGCGCCTCGTGTCCGCCGCGCTGAAGGACGAGGCGGTCCGCATGGCCGCGCGAGACCCCAGGAAGCCTGACCCCACCCGTCATCAGCGCACAGCCGATCCCGGACGGGGCGATGCGATCCAGGCGAGCAGCGCTCGCGGAAGGTGAGCTTGAACTCACTGCACAAGGTCCCGGATAGCCTCGCCCCGGCTCGAGGCCGGGGCTCGGCTTCCGGGATGACGGGTGGCGACGGGTTATGGATGACGGGTGGGTGGATTCTTTCTGCCAATCCGTATAAGAGGCCCGCACCCCTTCCAGTCGTCACCAAGTTCAGGCAACGGCCCGTTTCATGCTCGACAAGACCTATGAGCCCGCCGAGATCGAGGCGCGCATCCATGCCGCGTGGATGAAGGCGGAGGCCTTCAAGGCCGGCCGGCCGGAGCGCGCGCAAGGCGCCCGCCTATTGCATCGTCATCCCGCCGCCCAACGTGACGGGCTCGCTGCACATGGGGCATGCCCTCAACAACACGCTGCAGGACGTGCTCTGCCGCTTCGAGCGCATGCGCGGCAAGGACGTGCTGTGGCAGCCGGGCACCGACCACGCCGGCATCGCCACCCAGCTGGTGGTCGAGCGCCAGATGATGGAGCGCCAGGAGCCCGACCGGCGCAGGATCGGGCCGCGAGAAGTTCATCGAGAAGGTGTGGGCGTGGAAGGCCGAGAGCGGCGGCACCATCGTCAACCAGCTGAAGCGGCTCGGCGCCTCCTGCGACTGGTCGCGCGAGCGCTTCACCATGGACGAGGGCCTGTCCAAGGCGGTCGCTCAAGGTGTTCGTCGAGCTCTACAGCGAGGGCCTGATCTACAAGGACAAGCGCCTCGTCAACTGGGACCCGGAGTTCCAGACGGCGCTCTCCGACCTCGAAGTGCGAGATGGTCGAGGTCAACGGGCACCTCTGGCACTTCAAGTATCCGCTGACGAAGCACGATGCCGGGCTACGGCAAGGTCTTCATCATCGTCGCCACCACGCGGCCCGAGACCATGCTGGGCGACACGGCGGTCGCCGTGCACCCGGAGGACGAGCGCTACAAGCACCTCGTCGGCAAGACGGTCGTGCTGCCGCTGGTCGGGCGCGAGATCCCCATCGTCGCCGACGAGTACTCCGACCCCGAGAAGGGCTCCGGCGCGGTGAAGATCACGCCGGCGCACGACTTCAACGACTACGAGGTCGGCCGGCGCCACAACCTGATCGCTGATCAACATCTTCGATGCGCGACGGCGCAGCTCAACGACGAACGTGCCCGAGAGCATACCGCGGCCTCGATCGCTTCGTGGCGCGCAAGCGCGTCGTCGCCGACCTCGAGGCGCTCGGCCTCGTCGACAAGATCGAGCCCAACTGCATGCCGTTCCGCACGCGCAGCGCGGCGAGGCCGTGATCGAGCCGTGGCTGACCGACCAGTGGTACGTCAACGCCGACGAGCTGGCGGAGCGCGCGATCGAGGCCGTGGAGAGCGGCAAGACCAAGTTCGTGCCCGCAGAACTGGGAGAAGACCTACTTCGAGTGGATGCGCAACATCCAGCCCTGGTGCATCTCGCGCCAGCTCTGGTGGGGTCATCGAATCCCGGCGTGGTACGGGCCCGAAAGATCCGAGGACATACGGTCAAAAGCCTATAGTCGATATGGCAGGCACAGGCCGCTTTTCACGAAGAGATATTCGTTGCCTGAACGGAAGAAGAAGCAGCTTCGCGCAGGCGAAGGCCGTGCTATCCCGAAGGTACGCCTGTATCGGTGGCAAGGAACAAACAAGAGCACGATCAGTGGTTACGCGAGTACGTATACGGCAACAGTGGTAAGCAACGCATCGTACTCATGGCGCGACGAGGACGTGCTCGACACCTGGTTCTCCTCCGCGCTGTGGCCGTTCTCGACGCTGGGCTGGCCCGAGCAGACGAAGGAGCTCGAGCGGTTCTATCCCACCAGCGCGCTCGTCACCGGCTTCGACATCATCTTCTTCTGGGTGGCGCGCATGATGATGATGGGGCTGCACTTCATGAAGGAGGTGCCGTTCCACGACGTCTACATCCACGCCCTCGTGCGCGACGAGCGCGGGCAGAAGATGTCCAAGACCAAGGGCAACGTCATGGACCCCCTGGACATCATCGACGGCATCGACCTCGACAGGCTGATCCAGAAGCGTGTCGACGGGCTCCTGGACAAGAAGGATGCGAGCCGCATCGCCAGGGACACGCGCAAGGACTATCCCGGCGGCATCACGGCCTACGGCGCCGACGCGCTGCGCTTCACGCTGGCGGCGATGGCCGCGCAGGGGCGCGACATCAAGCTCTCCCTGAAGGCGGTGGAGGGCTACCGCAACTTCGCCACCAAGCTCTGGAACGCCGCGCGCTTCGCCGAGATGAACAAGTGCACGCGGCGCGCCGGGCTTCGATCCCAAGGGCGTGCGAGCAGACGGTCAACCGCTGGATCGCCGGCGAGGTCGAGCGCACCTGCTGCCGCGGTCACCGCCGGCATCGAGACCTACAGGTTCAACGAGGCGGCGGGCGCCGTCTACGAGTTCGTCTGGGGCACCTTCTGCGACTGGTACCTGGAGCTGATCAAGCCGATCTTCGAAGGCGACGACGAGGCGGCGAAGGCCGAGACGCGCGCCACCACGGCCTGGGCGCTCGACCAGATCCTCGAAGCTCCTGCATCCCTTCATGCCGTTCATCACCGAGGAGCTGTGGGACCGCCTTGCGGCAGGCGGGGCGCCGCGCGAGAGCCTGCTGTGCCTCGCCGCCTGGCCGGCCTCGAGGGCCTCGCGGACGCAGAGGCCGACGCCGAGATCGGCTGGCTCGTCGCAGCTCATCGGCGAGGTGCGCTCGGTCCGCAGCGAGATGAACGTTCCGGGCGGGGCGAGGATCCCGCTGGTGCTGATCGGCGCCAAGAAGCTCGAGCGTGCGCGGGCGGAGCGCCACGAGGATACCATCAAGCGCATGGCGCGCATCGATAAGATGTCGTTCGCGCGGACGGCGCCCAAGGGCTCCGCTCAGATCGTGATCGGAGAGACCACGGTGGCACTGCCGCTGGCGGGCGTGATCGACATGGCCGCAGAGCGCACCCGGCTCGAGCGCGAGCTCGACAAGATCGAGGGCGAGATCGGCAAGATCGACTCCAAGCTGGGCAACGCCCAGTTCGTCGCCAAGGCGCCGCCCGAGGTCGTGGAGGAGAACCGAGAGCGCCGCATCGCCTTCGAGGCCACCGCGCGCAAGCTGCGCGCCGCTCTGCAACGCGTGCGAAGCCGCCCTGTAGGTGTCATGCCGGGGGCTTGGCCCGGCATCCATCCAACGCGCGCACCGGAGCAAGTGGCAAAAGTCGATGCGCGCAACTTTCGCCGGTGCCGGCAAGCGCCGCAATGACAAAGATCATGAGCTTCGGGATTTGAGCGCCGGTGCTCGATGTTGCGCACACTCTGTCGCGCACCTGTTGATAATGTCGGAATCGTGAATGCTTGTCGAACGGCTGTGGCCGTGCGGCAACCCCGTGCCACCGTAGAGCCACAAAGCTTGGACAGGTTCCAGACTCGCCGGTCTGGCGGGCCGGCAGCACGATCACAACCGTCTAAGCCTCGTTGGGGAGGCATCGGCTCGGACGCACGTCCTCGTGTGTTTTTCCGCCCGTCTGTGGTTGCGCGTTTGCAAGGTGATCGAGGAAGGCTTCTGGGACATGGACTCTTCTGGGACATGGACTCCAGGACGTTCGATGGCAAGACGTTCGATAGATCGAAGCTGCCGGGCCGCCACACACTGGACGTTTGCCATGCGAATATTTAGGGGCCTCCTTGCAGCAGCGCTGCTGGCCGCGACAGGTGGCGCAGCGGCACAGCAGGACCCCGTCGGGCCATCCGCGCTGAAGCGGGGGCTCAGCGCCTTCCAGAACGGGCAGCAGGAGGCGGCAATTCCGGCGCTGACCGAGGTTGCGGCGACCGGCGACGCGTCGGCCAAGTTCCTGGCCGAGTTCTTTCTGGCGCGCGCCTACGCCGAGGGTGCCGGCGCCACCGCGAACCACACCAAGGCCTACGTGCTGTACCGCAAGATCGCCGACGAGAACGTCGAGGTGCCCGAGCGCAGCCAGCGCGCGGCCTACGTGGCCAAGGCGCTGATCGCGCTCGCGGGATATGTGCGCTCGGGCCTCAAGGAGATCGACCTTCCCCCCAATCCGCGCAGCGCCGCCCGCTACCTCGAGCATGCCGCCACCTACTTCGGCGACAAGGATGCCCAATACGAGCTGGCGCGCACCTATCTGGGCGCCGGAGGGTGGTCGAGCGGCGAGATCAGCGTCGGGCTGCACTATCTCTCGGTCTTGACGCAAGCCGGCCATCCGGGCGCGCAGGCGATGCTCGCCGACCTGTTCGGGGGCGGGCGTCATGTGAGGAAGGACGAGGCGCGCGCGCTCGCCCTCGCCGGCCTCGCCATGGCCAACGCACCCGAGCACGAGCGCAAGTGGATCGAGGACAGCTACGCCAACATATTCTGCGCGACACCGGCGCCGATGCGCGAGGCGGCCGGTGGCCTCGCTGACCGCTGGCGCAAGATGCTCGCCGGGCCTCGCCGGGCCTTCCGGCGCGGCCGCCAGCGACCTGCTGCCGGATCGCCCGTGCCCCAACAGTGAGGCCGTGGCCGTGGCCCCGCCGCCGCCGCGCGCGGACACCATCCGCTCGGCCATCATCCTCGACGCGGCCGCCAAGAAGAAGTAGCCGCGCCGCGGCCCTCCCCTGGCTCGGGCGTCGTTGCCGCACCAACGCGTGCGGGCGCCGGCGGCGGCGTTGTCCGAGTAGTCGCTGGATTTTCTGAGGCGAGTCTGATTTTGTCCAGGGGCATGAGCGCATTATCGCCCTGGAAGATCGACGAGGCGCAGCTGCTGCCGCCGAGCGTGCAGGACGATGTGCGGAAGGATCACCCATCGCGCTTCATTGTTGCGCTGGTGCGCGAGCACCTCGACCTGAGCGAGATCGAGGCCAGCGACGCGAGCACACTCGGCCAGCCGGCGTTCCATCGGCGCTGATGACGGCGCTGCTGCTCAACGGCTACGCCAGCGGCATCGCCTCGTCGCGGCGTATTGCCAAGGCGTGCCGGGAGCGCGCCGACTTGCTGCGCCGGACTTCCGTACCATCTCCGATTTCCGCAAGCGGCGTCTGCCGGCGCTGAAGGGGCTGTTCGTGCAGGTCCTCCTGCTGTGCGAGGCGGCCGGGCTGGCGAATCGGCATGTGGCGTTCGACGGCTCGAAGATCAGGGCCAACGCCTCAAGCACAAGGCGATGTCGTACGGGCGGATGGAGGCGCGGGCGAGCGACCCGGAAGCGGAGGTCGACACGTGGCTGACGGCGGCCGAGGCGGCCGACGCGGCGGAGGACAGCTCCACGGCCGGGACAAGCGGGTCATGCTGGAAGCATGCCTCCGGCATGACGAGATGCCCGCCTGGGTGGCCGACAAGAAGCGGCGGGCGGCCAAGATCCGTGCCGCGCAGGCCGAGCTGGCGGCGGAGGCCAGGGCAGCTGCGGGGGCGAAGGCGAAAGCCGCGATCGGCTTCGACCCTGTAGAGGACACGTTTCTCTCGGGCGCCTGCCCCGAGCATCGCCTCCGCCGCGCAAGAGCGACGAAGAATGCGACCGAAATCCACGCAAGGCGGTGGCGGACAGGGGGCGGAACCTGCACCAGCAGTGCGGGCGGGTGGGTAACGGCTGGCAAGGGGATCACGCCGCTCATACAATTGGTGCAGGTCGGCAGACGCGGGGTCGGTCGGCAGGGAGGCGAAGGCGCGGCACCGACCGCCTCAACCAATGTACGGGTTGCGGCGACTACGCACGCGAGGCGGTGGCGAACCAGTCGGCGGAATGTCCGACGGCAGTGCGGCTGTCGGGTCCCCGCTGGGCAAGCGAATGAGACCGCCCACTTCAATTGGTGCATGTCGGCAGACCCGGGGTCAGTCGACGAGAGTTGAGGGCCCGGACCGACGGCCTCAAGCGATGTACGGGTTGCAACGACTACGACGCGCGCCCGCAGGCAAATCCAAGCTGCCGAGCGCTTGCCTCGACGTCATGTCGAGCTTCGACACGAGTCGCCGGGGCCTGGAAAGCGACCATTTCGGTTTCTGCATGAGCGGCGGCGCGGGCTGCGGAGAAGCGTATCGCGGACGAAGAGAGAGCGCGCCGCCTGCAACTGGTCACATGCGAGGATTGCAGGCTCTACGAGCCCGAGGCACTCAGCATCATCAGGCAGGCGTCGGAGGACGGGAAGATCGCCTGCCTCGCCCGCTTGACGGCCGAGCGGCCGGATCGCTGGGGCACCGGAGAGGGACATTTCAGGTTCTGCGTGAACGGTGCGGACGGCCGCCGGCTCAGCCTTCCGAGCCCCAGCAGCTGGCCGAGGAAAAACAAAGCACGCAGGCAACCCCTTGCGGGCTGCTGTCCTACGGCATGAACCGCAGCAGGGACGGCACGTGCCATACCCTGGGGTGCCCAGACGGAAAGATCGGTCCGTTCCCGACTGCCGGTGTCCGTCCGACGAGGTCTGGGACGGCAGGAGATGCGTCGAGGTCTGCCCCGCCGGCATGGCCGGTACGCCGCCGGCACTGCCATTGGCCGCAACGGCCACCGCCCTCGTCTGGCGCCACCGCAGGGGCCAGGGCTCCAGCCGCCGCCACCGCAGGGGCCAAAGTTCCAGCCGCCACCGCCAACGGAGAGGCGAAGGTTCCAGCCGCCACCGACACGGCTCCAGCCACCGCCACGGCGCCAGCCACCACTGCCAGCAAGGCGTCCCTACGTCGGATGATCGCCGCAGAGTCGCCACATGCTGAAACCCAACAGCCCGCACCGGGTGAGGCGGCGCCCTGCGCTGGCCGTGTCGATGCCGGTCCGCGACAGCAGTTTGCCTGGGAGATCGTTGCCATGTTGAAACCAATCCTGTTCCCGCTCAGCGTCACGACCGGGGCCACTGCGGCGCTGGCGGACAGCCAGCAGGACTGCAGTCAAAAAGCCGATCTCGATCTTCGCATGCGCGCCTGCACGGGCTCATCCGGTCGGGACGATAAAGCTCAGCGGGGACATACAGCAACCGCGGCCAGGTCTACCAGGCGAGAGGCGACTACGACCGCGCCATCGCCGACTACAGCAAGGCAATCGAGATCGACCCGCAAGAGGCCGGCGCCTTCACCGCCGCGGTTTGGCGTACTACCTCAAGGGCGACAATGACCGGGCCATCGCCGACTACAACAAGGCGATCGAAAGCAACAAATGCTCGCGTTTGCCTATTACGGCCGCGCGGGCGCGTACCAAAAAAAAGGCGACTACGATGCGGCGATCGCCGACTTCACCAAAGTGCTCGAGCTCAACCCGAAGGCGGTCCAAATCTACCATTTGCGGGGCGCCGCCTACCAGAAGAAGGGCGACCACGACAAGGCCATCGCCGACCACACCAAGACCGTCGAGCTCAATCCGAAGGTCGCAGTGACTTACAGCATCCGCGGCCGTGCCTACGTCGAAAAGGGCGATCTCGGGCCGGCGATCGACGACTACACCAAAGCCATCGAGCTCCATCCAAGGACGCCGAGTCTATCTCCAGTCGCGGCCTCGGCTTCGAAAAGATGGGGCAAAAAGATCGAGCGATCGCCGACTATCGGCAGGCATTGCAGCTCGATGCGATCAACAAGCAAAGCTTAGACGGATTGAAGCGGCTCGGCGTATCGCCGTGAAAGTCCGCAAGGGAACGAATGCACGGCGTCGTCAGCAGCCGAGGACGATCTGAATTCAGCGCGGGCCTGCGGCGCCGATCACCTGAGCGTCCTGCCGCCGGGCCAATCTGCGCGGCCAGCCGAACCAGCTCGAACTGCCGCGACACGCCGGTCTTGGCGGAATCGCAGGCTGAGACTAGTGGCAGCCCTCGCCTTGATTGCCACTGCTGGCGTCAGATCGCCATTCGAAACGACCCACACAACTTGCGGCCGGGCGCAGTGACCCTGATTGCGAGGCCAACCGCTTGACTGTCCCGGGCAAAATAGGCAGAAGTGCCCGGCCTGAGCGCCTGAGCAAAATCGGCTATTCCGCGGTAGCTCAGCGGTAGAGCAGCCGGCTGTTAACCGGCTGGTCGTAGGTTCGAATCCTACCCGCGGAGCCAGCCCTCCCAATCCTCACCACGCGCCTTTGCGCCGCCCGCCGGGAGCCTGCTGCGGTCCCTCCGAATTGATCGATCTCTTGCTGGTTTCTCACCAGCCTGTGGCTCGACCAGGAGGGCCTGGTGCTCGCAGCGTCTGCGGGTCTTGCGGAAGCGCACCACCACGGCGGGTCACGCTCCTCGCCTTGGCCCTGGCGGAAAATCCCCCAACATGCGCGCCGCGCCTCGTCCAGCTCCGCTGGCAGCAACTTGCGATTGTCCCTCCAGCGTGCTGCCCGTAGTTGCTCGGGGTGTGCATCCACCCTGCGTTTGCAAAGCCTTGGCGCTGCGCGCTCGTCTGGCGATCCCCGGTTCAATCTTGCACAATACGGACCACTGTTGCGGAATCGACGCGCCCTCCTGAATGCCGTTCCCCTCGGGGTCGACAGAAATTTTTTGCTCAGCCAGACTATAAGCCGCACGCACCAGCGGTGCGCGCAGACTGGGGGCATTCAGTCTCGGCGTCCACCCCGCACCTGTCGGGACTGATGCCTCTGGTCTTCCGTCAACGGGGTGATATGGCGCGTATGCGCGCAGCCGGCGTCAGGGGGTCGCGCCGAGCCGTCGCAGGCCTCTCCTGCTGCCGGTGAGGCGCGGCTCGAGGCTGAGCGCGCGGCGGAAGTCGGCGATCGCCTCCTCGCGCCGGCCCAGTGCCTCCAGGATGTGGCCGCGCGTGTCGAGTGCCTGGGCGGCGTCGGGCTCGAGCTTCAGCGAGGCGTCGGCATCGGCGAGGCCCTCGGCCGCCTTGCCGGCCTTGAAATGGACCCAGGCGCGGCCTTGCCAGGCATCCCAGCGCCGGGGGTCGAGCTCGATCGCCTTGGAGTAGTCGGCGATGCTGCGCGCATGCTCGCCCTTCTGCAGGTACTCGTAGGCGCGGTTGACGTAGGAGAGCGCGTCGCCAGGATTGCGGGCGATCGCCTCGGTGCACGCCCGGATCGCGGCGTCGCCGCTCATGCGGTAGCAGTCCGTGCGCGCGTCCGCCAGCGCGGCGGAGGTGCCGAGCGCCAAATCAGCGAGAGCGCAATCGCCAGGACCATGGACAGCGCCGCGAGCCTTGACATGGAGAACCCTGCAGACCGTCAATGCATCGACCCAACGATACCCGCTGCAACGGCGGCGGAGCAACAAGCGAGCGAGCGAGGCGCCCCATGCCCAAGCCCATCGACCCCCGCAAGGCCTCGCGCGAGGTGCGCGCCGTGTTCGACGACATCAAGAGAACGCGCAATGTGCCGGACGTGAACAACTTCTGGAAATACCTGGCGCGCGACCCGGCGCTGCTCGAGCGCACCTGGACGAGCCTCAAGGCGACCATGGCCCCGGGCGCGCTCGACCCGCTCGTGAAGGAGATGATTTACCTTGCCGTCAGCATCAGCAACGGTTGCGAGTACTGCACCGCGAGCCACACCGCAGCGGCGCGCAAGGCCGGCATGACGGAGGCCATGTTCGGCGAGCTGATGGCAGTGGTGGGCATGGCGAACGAGACCAACCGCCTCTCCAACGGCTACCGCGTCCCCGTCGACGCTGCATATCGAGGACTGACCATGTCGTGGGATCGCACGACCTGGGATCAAAGACCGGATCGGTAGCAGCCGGCGCTTCGCTGGCCGCTCCTGCGGGCGTCGTGCGGCGGGGTCAGACTAGGAGTGTCCCATCAGGCCTGCTGATCGAGCGCGATCGGCGGACCCGAGCTGCCGGCGTCGAAGCAGGGCGCGCCATCGTCTCCGAGCACCTCCCAATGAGCCTTGGAGCCGACGAAGATGTGCTCGCCGACGACGAGGCTGGGATCGTCGTCGAGAATGCCGGCGGGCACGACATAGGCCGTCTTGCGCGCGTTGGCGTCCGGCGCATGGGCGCCGCAGGTGCGCGCAGAAGGCATGCTTCGGCCCGCTCACCACTAGGTCCTGACCCGACAGCCACGCCAGCCCGTCGTACGCGACCACGATCTGCGCCGCCGAGCTGGTGCCGGAGGTCTTCCGGCAAAGCGAGCAGTGGCAGACGACGATCCTTGAATGCCTGCCGGTGATCTCGAATCGTATGCCGCCGCACAGGCAGCTGCCTTTGAGCATTGTGACAGTCCTCTCCCGCTATCCGGCGCCATCTCGAAAGGCTCGTGCGCCCGCGTGCCCGGTGGAACCATGGAGGGTTCGAGATCAGGCGGATGCCGGTGCGAGACCGCATCAGCCGAACTGCGGCCGCGGCCGCATCTCGCGGCCCGTCGGATCCATGTCGAGACCAATACGTGGAGACCGTAGATACGCGGCGGAATCGACTTCCAGTCTCGACCTGAAAGCAGCCCCGATGCGAACCCGCGAAGCTCCTTCTCAGTGAGCATCGGGGTCGTCCAGCAAGTAGCAGAGATGAAAAAGCAGCTCGGGCCTGCACCCGCGGGCGATGTCGTTGAGATCCTGAGCGGATACGCCTTTTCAACGCACCGCCGCAGGGCTCGACCAGACTCCAGCGTCACGGCTCGTCAGGACGCTCCCTGTGCCCTCCGCATAGCGCCGTGGATCGCAATCCGTATCGCCGTCGCGAATGACCTGTCCCAGGCCCGCCTGAGAAACAGGAACCTCTGCAGCTGGGGATCCCTTCATCCAGCTGCGATCTCGCCCAGGATGCCGGCTCCCTCGCACCCAACCTCTCGAACAGCGCAGTCAGCTCGTGCAGATCGCTCGGGATATTCATGCGTCCCCCTCTGAACCGTAGTGTAGTCGGCACGCCTAGTACGCATGATTGCGCCAGTGATGGCAATTCTCGATCCACGGGGATCCTGGGCTTTGCGGTGGCGGTCGTCACCGTGCTCATGGTGCGTCGCGAGGCACGGCCCCTGCCCAGAAGCCCGGCGGAAGCCCGAACATGGTGAGGTGCAGGAGGCCGCCGGTCGCCACCACCAGCGTTTCGCCCGCTCTTGAGCCCGACCTCGATCTCCACGACGCCGGGCGAGGCCCAGGCCAATGTCTGCATCGGCCCGGAGAACAGCTCCGAGGACGGCTCGACGCGCACGCGCACCTCGCGCCCGCCGAGGGCCGCGAGATAGCGGCGCAGGATCAGCTCCACCACCGGCGCCTCGTACCAGGCGGCCTCGCGGCCCTCGGGCGGCTTCTCGGATATGCGCACGCGCAGGTCCGTGCTGCTGGTGGCGCGCAGGAGACCGGCCACTGCTCCTTGGGCATGCCTCCAGCAGCTCGACCAGCGCCGCGGCCTGGTCCGGCAGCGGCATGCGCAGGCCGCTGTCGGTGTCCCGGCTGCGCTGCAGGAAGAAGGCGAGGACAACGAGCAGCTGCAGCGCCACGAGGCTCGTCACGAAGATGATGAACAGACGCGCGGCGAAGCCGAGGCGGATCATAGCGGCAACTGCGTCACGACGGGGACGAACAGATAGCCGTTGTTGCGCACGGTGGTGATGAGATTGAGCCCGGGCGCCGCCGCCTCGACCTTCTTGCGCAGCCTCGAGATGGTCATGTCGATGGTGCGGTCGAAGGGATCGGCGTCGCGGCCGCAGGTCCAGTCGAGCAGCTGGTCGCGGGAGAGCACGCGCCGCGGGCGCACGACGAAGCAGGCGAGCAGGTCGAACTCGGCGCTGGTCAGGGCGATCGCCTTGCCCGCCTCCGTCGTCAGGCGGCGCGCATCGAGATCGATGACGAGCCCCTCGAAGGCGTAGCGCCGGCTCGGCTCGGGCTCGCCGTGGCTCCTGGCGCGGCGCAGCAGTGCCCGCACGCGGGCCAGCAGCTCGCGCGGATCGAACGGCTTGGTGACGTAGTCGTCGGCTCCCATCTCGAGCCCGACCACGCGGTCCACCGGATCGCTCTTGGCCGTCAGCATCAGGATCGGCACGCCGCCGCGGCCGCGCAGCCGCCGGCAGATGCTGAGACCGTCTTCGCCCGGCAGCATCAGGTCGAGAATGACGAGGTCGGGGCGCTTGCGCGCGAGAATCTGGTCGAACGCAACTGCGGTGTCGGCCACCTCGACGGCGAAGCCCTCGCGCGCCAGCAGGTCGCGCACCAGGCGCCGGATGTCCTCGTCATCCTCGACGAGAACAATGAGTGCGTCGGATAGTCCCCGTCATGGGTCCACGATAGCGAGCCGCAGGCAGGCAAGACAAGCGGCTTTCCGCCCGCTGTTACAGATTGTTACGAGGCGCCAAGAATTGACAGAAATCGTTTCGGCAGCGGCAAAGGCCGGCAAAGCGCGCCCTGTAGCTCTTCGCCTGCGCGAGAGCGCAGGACCCAGCCGGGGACCTCCACTCGCTGGACAAACGGAGAAAGCACGAATGACACGCCACCTTCTGACCACGCTCGCCGGCCTCGCCCTCGCCGCGGGCGTCTGGGCCGCGCCGGCATCCGCCAACCCGCTCGGGGCGCTCAAGGACGCAGGGGGTGCCGACGGCCTGGTGCACAAGACCCACGGCTGCCACCGCTCCTGCGAGCTGGGGCCTGCGGGCTGGCACCGGCACGTGGGCCCCTACTGCGTGCGCGTCGCGTGCTATCCGCGCGCCCGCCATCCGCACCGGTGCTTCGTCGACCGCTACGGCGTTCGCCGCTGCCGGTGGTAGCTGGGCGCGCCTGCGTCGCCAGCCGGTGAGCAGCCGGGAGGACGGGGTGAATGGCTCGTACCTCTGCCTGTGGCCGTGGCCCCGCCGGGTATGCGGGTCGCCACCCACAGGCGCTTGCCCAGGGAACGCAATTCCGCGCGGGGAGAGTCCACGGATGCCGGGCGCCGCACCAGCCATTGCTCAGCAACGATTGCAGAGACAGGAGATTGCCATGTCCCGCGTGGAGCTCGTCGGCTATCTGGCCTCCGCGCTCGTGTTCGCCACTTTCTACACGAAGGCGATGCCGGCGTTGCGGCTCATCGCGATTGCGAGCAATATCGCGTTCATCGTCTACGGCCACCTCGGCGGATTGGCACCGATCGTCCTCCTCCACGCGGGACTGTTGCCGCTCAATGCGTGGCGGTTGTGTCAGATGCTGCGGTCGCGGAGCAAGACGCCGCGCGACGCCCGGAGCTGGTCCGACCATGAGGTTCCTCCGTATCAGACAGGTGCCGCAACGCGGACCGGACAGGGCGAGGCGCAGCCACGGCGGGTGCGCCCTGCCGGCTGCCGGGGGCGGAAGCCTCGAGTGTAAGGCGCTTTTGAAAGGCGGCGTGCATTGAAGCATTGGTTGCTCGTGTGGCTCTGTGCCGCTGTGCTCGCCGCGTCTTTCCCCCAGCCGGGTGCCGCGCAGGACGCGGTGGCATCGCGACGGCTGGAGGCCATGGCGGCCTGCGCCGACGACGTCGCGCGCTACTGCGGGGGCGTGCCGCCGGGCCGGGGCCGCATCATCGCCTGCATGCGCTCCAACGCCGACAAGCTGAGCCAACGATGCTTCCAGGCCATGACCGCCTGGGCCCTTGCGAACGCCAATGCGATCAAGGCGTGCCTGCCCGACGCCGAGAGGCTGTGCCCGCATCTCCCGCCGCGAGGGCCACGCGCGCGCATCTGCCTGCTCCAGAATGCGGACCGGCTGAGCAAGGCGTGCGGCGACGCCCTGCTCGACCAGGACCCGTTCAACGGCGCCATCGAAGGCGTGCCTGCCTGACCTCGAGAGGCTCTGCCCGCAGGCTGCCGCCCGGCAGCCCCGCCGCGCGCGCCTGCATCCTTCAGAATGCCGACAAGCTGAGCGAGGCCTGCAGCGACGCCCTGTTCGGTGACTGAGCCGCTTTGGGCTGTCGTAGAGCCTCACCGTACGCCGGCAATGGCGGAACGGCCGCCGGCTGCGTCACCGCCCCTGGTAGGAGGGCGTGTGCACAACAAGGCCGTCGAGCGCCTCGCTCACGACGATCTGGCAGGACAAGCGCGAGGTGGGGCGCACGTCGAAGGCGTTGTCGAGCTGGTCCTCCTCCTCCTCGGAGCGCTTGCCCACCTTGTCGGCCCACGCCTCGTCGACGTGCACGAGGCAGGTGGCGCAGGTGCACGAGCCGCCGCATTCGGCGACGATGCCGGGGACGTCGTTCTTGAGCGCCGTCTCCATGACGGTTTCCCCGAGCTCCCCGCGACCGTGCGGGCGGTTCCGTCGTGCTCGACGTAGGTGATCTTGGGCATCGGTGCGGCGCTGCTCTCCCGTCTCTGCCTCGTGTGCAGACAGCGCGCCGCCTATGCCCGACCCCGCCGTGGCTGTCAAATGGGCACGACGGCGCGAGGCGCCTCCCGGAGAAGCGCCTCGCGCGACAGATTGCGGAACCGGCGGCCCCTCAGAGATCCGCTCCACCGGCAGCCCGAGCGCCATGGCCCCGGCGTACTCGGCCTGCGGCCCCGACTGCAGCGGGTGATAGCGCGCCGCCTGGATGTCGCGGAACTTGCGCTCCAGCCCCGCCGACCGGTAGAAGCCGACGCCTCCCGCCACCTCCATCGCGTACTCGACCGCGGCGATGGCGTGGCGCGTCGACGAGCTGCTTGCCGATCATCACCTGGTTGACGGTGCCCGCCGACGGCGCGTTGACGCGGACGGCGGCCAGCATGAACTCCAGTGCGAGCCGGGCACCGGTGAGCTCGGTGTCCATGCGGCCGGCGAGATCGATCGTATGCCGCGTCGGCTGTCTTGCGCTTGGCAAGCTCGACGGCGAGGTCGCGCGCGCTCTCGGCCACCCCGACGTAGACCGCATAGACCAGCGGGAAGGCGATGGTGGCGATGATGTGGAACAGCGGATGCCACTCGCCGGCCTTGCGGCGCACGGCCACCGCGGCGTCGGGAACGACGTGGCCCTCGATCAGCACGTCGTGCGAGCCGGTGGCGCGCATGCCGAGCGTGCGCCAGGTGTCGAGCACCTTCACGTGCGGGCGAGCTCATGGGCACGCCGAAGTGCAGCACCTCGCGGCCCGTTCTCGGTCTCGAGAACCGCGCCCGTCATCAGGATGTCGCCGGTGGGGGCGCCGGAGGTGAAGATCTTGCGCGCGTGGATGCGATAGCCGCCGTCCACCTTCTCGGCCTTGCCGGAGCCGGCGATCCAGTCCGATCCGCCGCTGGAGAGCAGCATGATGCGCTCCTTGGCGATGCGCTCGAGCAAAGGCTTCACGGGTGCCGCCTTCTGGTGCGTCCAGCGCCAGGCGGGCACCGCCACCTGATGCGTGTGCATGGAGAACGCCAGCGCCGTCGACCCGCAATGGTAGGCGAGGGTGCGCAACATGGCGGCAAGCTCGTCGACATCGGCCCCGCCGCCTCCGAGCTCGGCCGGCACCCCGGCTTCCACCAGGCCGGAGGCCTTGAGCGTCGCGAAGTTGTCCGCAACGAAGCGGTCCTCGTCGGATGCCTCGCTCGCACGGCGGGTGAAGAGGGGCCCGAGCTCGCGCGCGATCTCGACTGCGCTCCTCGGCTCACCGCTGCGGATGATTTGGGCTGTTGCAGCACTCATGGTCAGGAACCTCCCTTTGGGATGGATGATGGATGGATCGTCGATGGCCCATCCTGGCCAGGTCGCGTGCCCGCCACCAGTCCACGAACTGTACTGGCGGCCGCACCGACGCCCCAGCTTCCGGTCCGCAATCCACTGGGGACGCTGATATCAACGCTCGGATCGGCCCGCAGGTCCGGCTTCCCCATGGCTCGAAGAGGCTGGGCGGGGTACAATATCTGTACTGGCGGCGTTGCCCTGTTTGCCGCATAGCTGGGCCCGATTTTATTCGACCAGGAGAGATATCGTGGGCGAGAGAATTGGAAAAGGCCAGCTACGGCCAATTCTGCCCGGTGGCGATGGCGGCGGAGATCGTGTGCTCGCGCTGGACCGCCCTGGTGCTGCGCGAGCTCCTGTGCGGCACGACGCGGTTCAACGAGCTGCGGCGCGGGGTGCCGCTGATGTCGCCGTCGCTGCTCTCGAAGCGCCTCAAGGAGCTGGAGGAGGCGGGCGTGATCGCCACCGTCCCGACCGGCCAGCCGGGCGTCGTCGAGTACAAGCTGACGGAGGCGGGCGAGGAGTTGCGCCCCGTCGTCATGTCGCTCGGCATCTGGGGGCAGCGCTGGGTGGAGCTCCTCGGTCTCGCTCAGGAACCTGGACCCGTCGCTTCTGATGTGGGACATGCGCCGCTGGCTCGATTCCGACGCCGCTGCCCGAGCGGCGCTGCACCATCAACTTCCTCTATCCGGACGTGATGTCCGCCAAGCGCTCCTGGTGGCTGGTCGTGGACGTGATCGACGGCGGCAAGGTCGATCTGTGCTCCACCAATCCCGGCTTCGAGATCGATCTCTACGTGAAGAGCCCGCTGCGCAGCATGACGGCCATCTGGATGGGGCTGACGACCGTCGCCAAGGAGATCGAGGCGGGCCACGTCGAGCTGATCGGCGACACCGACATCGCCGAGGTCGATGCAGCAGTGGCTGGGCCTCAGCCCCTTCGCCAAGGAGAAGAACCGCGTCGCGGCTTGAGGGCGCCGAAGACGGTACCGACCCAGCTCGGCCGCTACCAGATACACGCGGCTCCGAGGGTCGTGAGATTGGCGTCGGCCGTAACCAGCACAAGTCCATCGATCGTTGCCTGGGCAGCCAGGATGCGGTCGAAGGGATCGCGATGAGGAGCAGCGATCAGGCCAGCCGTGCGCACATGCGCAACAGTGATGGGCAGGATGCCGAACCCTGCATCGTCCATGTGACGCTCGAAATCGAAGAGCAGGTCGCGCGCCTCGGGCCATTTTCCGAGACCGACCTTGATCGCGATCTCCCACGCACTCGCGACGCTGACGAAAACGTCGTTCTGTTCCGACTGCAGCGCTGCTTGCGCCGTCAGCGAGAGACGCGGGCGCTCCATCGTGGCCCAGAACACGACGTGCGTGTCGGCGAGCAGCCTCACGGCTCGTCGCCGTACCAGTCCGCAAGCTCTTCCTCGGTCGTCTGCTCCAGGAGGCGCGCGGGAACCTTCATCTTGCCTTCGAGCAGCCCGAGGCGGCGCGGCTTGCGTGGGCGAGCAGCCCCATTGCCGGCAAGCGTCAGCTTGACCTTGCCGATCTTGGGGTCGACGATGTTTACGTCCTCGCCACGCGCGGCACGCGCAACGAGCTCTTCGAGGTGCGCCTTGGCGTGAGCGACGCTGACTTCTTCCATGTTGGTACCCGCGCTTGCGAGCATGGCCGCTGTCTCTGGCGCCGATCATAGCATGCGCGGGATGCTCCGCCTACCGCCGCTCGAAGCGCTTGAACTTGATGCGGTGCGGCTCGACGGAGGCGTCGCCGAGGCGGCGCTTCTTGTCCTCCTCGTAGTCGGCGAAGTTGCCCTCGAACCATTCGACGTGGCTGTCGCCCTCGAAGGCGAGGATGTGGGTGGCCATGCGGTCGAGGAAGAAGCGGTCGTGGCTGATGACCACGGCGCAGCCGGCGAAATCCTCCAGCGCCGCCTCCAGGGCCGACAGGGTCTCGGTGTCGAGGTCGTTGGTGGGCTCGTCGAGGAGCAGCAGGTTGCCGCCCTCCTTCAGCATCTTGGCGAGGTGCACGCGGTTGCGCTCGCCGCCGGAGAGCAGGCCCACCTTCTTCTGCTGGTCCGGCCCCTTGAAGTTGAACCAGCCGACGTAGGCGCGGGAGGGCATCTCCATCTTGTCGCCGAGCTTCATGATGTCCTTGCCGCCCGACACCTCCTCCCACACGGTCTTCTTGCCGTCGAGGTGGGCGCGGCTCTGGTCGACGTAGCCGAGCTTCACGGTCTCGCCCAGGCGGATCGCGCCGGCGTCGGGCTTCTCCTGGCCGGTGATCATCTTGAACAGCGTGGTCTTGCCGGCGCCGTTCGGGCCGATCACGCCGACGATGCCGCCGGGCGGCAGCTTGAAGGAGAGGTTGTCGATCAGCAGCTGGTCGCCGAACGCCTTGGAGAGGCCCTCCACCTCCACCACCAGGCCGCCGAGCCGCGGCCCCGGCGGGATCTTGATCTGCGCCTTGCCGATCTCCTCGCGGCCCGGCCTCCTCGGCCAGCTTCTCGTAGGCCTGGATGCGCGCCTTGGACTTGGCCTGGCGCGCCTTGGGCGCTCGACCTGATCCATTCCAGCTCGCGCCTCAAGCGTGCGCTGCTTGGCCTCCTCCTGGCCCTTCTCGACCTCCAGGCGCTTGGCCTTCTGCTCCAGCCAGCTCGAGTAGTTGCCCTTGTAGGGCACGCCCTGCCCGCGATCGAGCTCCAGCGTCCATTCGGTGATGTTGTCGAGGAAGTAGCGGTCGTGCGTCACCAGCATGATGCAGCCGGCGTACTCCTTGAGATACCGCTCCAGCCACGCCACGGACTCCGCGTCCAGATGGTTGGTGGGCTCGTCCAGCAGCAGGATGTCGGGCTTGGAGAGCAGGAGCCGGCAGAGCGCCACGCGCCGCTTCTCGCCGCCGGAGAGCTTGGCCACCTCCGCATCGCCCGGCGGGCAGCGCAGGGCGTCGAGCGCCTGCTCCACCTGGGTGTCCAGGTCCCACAGGTTCTGGGCCTCGATCTCGTCCTGGAGCTTGGCCATCTCGTCGGCGGTCTCGTCGGAGTAGTTGGCGGCGATCTCGTTGTAGCGGTCGACCAGCGCCTTCTTCTCCGCCACGCCCTCCATGGCGTTGCCGAGCACGTCCTTGGCCGGCGTCGAGCTCCGGCTCCTGCGGCAGGTAGCCCACGCGCACGCCCTCGGCGGCCCAGGCCTCGCCGACGTAGTCCTCGACGCTCGCCGGCCATGATCTTGAGCAGCGTCGACTTGCCCGCGCCGTTCAGGCCCACCACGCCGATCTTGGCGCCGGGGAAGAACGACAGCGAGATGTCCTTCAGCACCTGCTTGCCCCCCGGGTAGGTCTTGGAGAGCTTGTGCATGTGATAGACGTACTGGGGGTTGGCCACCGGCCTCGTCCTTTTCGCGGATCGAATGGGGAGTTGGCGCGCCTTGTAGCGCAGGGGGGCCGCGGTTCTCAAGCCCACGACAAGGACACAGCCTCAGCGGCCCCGCTCCCACGGCCCGCCGTTGTACCAAGCCCTACGCCGCCCGTTGCCCGAGGCGGCTGACGGCTCGAGCAGAGGCAGCAGCAGCCAGCCGGCGACGAAGCCGCCGATGTGGGCCCACCAGGCGATGCCGCCGGCACCGGCGAACGGCGACACGAGCTCGCTGGCGCCCTGGTACACCTGTATGAAGAACCAGATGCCCGCGAACACCAGGGCGGGAATGCTGAAGAACAGCGGGATGAACAGGATCGGGACGATCACGAGCACCCAGGCATAGGGGAACCGCACAGCGTAGGCGGCGATCACGCCGGCGATGGCCCCAGAGGCGCCGAGCACGGGGACCGGCGAGGTCGCATTGAAGACGGCATGTGTGGCGCTGGCCGCGATCCCCGACAGGAGGTAGAGGACGAGAAAGCGGAAGGACCCCAGCCGGTCCTCGAGCGCCGGCCCGAAGATGTAGAGGGTCCACAGGTTCAGGATGATGTGCAGCCAGCCGCCGTGCAGGAAGGTGTTGGTGACGAAGGGTGTCAGATCGAGCGGCGACAGCCCGTTCAGCTCGCCCCAGGACGGGAAGAAGTAGCGCCGCGGCACCAGCGCATGCTCGAAGAGGAACCACTGCAGCTCCCTTTCGCCCAAGGTCTGCTGATAGAGAAAGGCCGCGACGTTGGCAGCGATGATGGTCCAGACGACGACCGCCGGACGGCTCTTGCTGACGCTGTCTCTGATCGGAAACAGGGGGCCCTCTGGGGCTCGCGGGGCTGCTCGGGATAATGTCTCCGCCGGAGCGGTGCGGGGCACAATCCGCACGCCCGGCATATCGGCCATTCATCTCAGATAGGAATTGCCGGCCGCCGCACAAAGTTCCGGCGCGCCCACGCAACCCGTCCCGTTGGCAGACATTCAGGCGCGCGCAGGCTCGTCAGACAGCCCGCAAAACCGCCGTTCACGATCTCACGCAAATCTTTGACTTGGTGGCGCCGATGGGAACGGGACTATAGTGGGCCGGCCCGCGCGTCCGCCGCAGACCCAGCGGAGAACGGTGAAATGCAAGCACAGACCCGCCTCGTCTATTTCGCCGATCCCATGTGCTCGTGGTGCTACGGCTTCTCGCCGGTGGTGGCGGCGCTGGCCGCGCGCTTCGAGGGCCGGCTGCCTCTCGATCTGGTCATGGGCGGCCTGCGCGCCGGCAACGCCGAGCCCATGCGTTCCCAGGACAAGGATTACATCCGCAGCGCCTGGACCCGCGTCGGCGCCGCCAGCGGCCAGCCCTTCGACTTCTCCTTCTTCGACCGCGAGGGCTTCGTCTACGACACCGAGCCCGCCTGCCGGGCGGTGGTCGCGGCGCGGCGCCTCATGCCGCGCATGGCCTTGCCGTTCATGGCGCGCATCCAGCAGGCCTTCTACGCCGAGAACCGCGACATGACGGCGGCCGAGGAGATCGCCGGCGTCGCCGAGGAAGCGGGCTTCGACCGCGCCGGTTTCAGCGAGGCGTTCGCTGCCCCCGAGACGCGCAACGAGACGTTCCGCGATTTCCTCACGGCCCAGTCGCTCGGCATCCACGGCTTCCCGACCCTGATCGCCGGCAGCGAGGAGAAGGGCTATGCCCTGCTCACCAACGGCTACCGGCCCCTGGACGATCTCGCCGAGCCGCTGGAGCGCTGGCTGGCCGCCGGCGCGCCGGTGACCAAGGCCGGGTAGGGTGCAATCGTGCGAAGCGCGATTGCACCGAGACCACCGTACCGCAAGCTTAGAGTTGGATCGGCGCAATGCGGCTGACGCCTTATTGCGCCCTACCTTTGTGCCATCCTGCTGACCAAGACTAACCACGGGGAAACGCCACCATGCCCAGGAGACGACACGGCCAAGTCCTCGGCACAGCGCTGCTGCTCGCCCTGACGCTGCCCGCCGCAGCACAGACGGCCGGCATGCCCGCCGAGATCGCAGCGAAGGTCGCCGCGCTGGGGGAGGTGATCAATCCGCCGGAGACCGCCAAGATCTATGCCCCGCTGCACCACGAGAAGGAGCCCTACCAGCGCGTCAAGGTCACGCGCGACATCAAGTTCGGGTCCGACCCCGAGCGGCAGGCCCTCGATGTGTTCGTTGCCGGAAGGGACGGCCGCAGCTCCGCGCCCGGTCCTGATGTTCGTGCACGGCGGCGGCTTCGTGCGCGGCGCCAGGCGCACGCCCGGCACCCCGTTCTACGACAACATCATGCTGTTCGCGGCGCGCAACGGCATGGTCGGCGTCAACACCACCTATCGCCTGGCGCCGCAGCACCCCTGGCCGGCGGGCGCCGAGGACGTGGCGGCGGCGGTGCGCTGGGTGAACGAGAACATCGCCGCCCACGGCGGCGATGCCAGCCGCGTGTTCCTGATGGGCCATTCGGCCGGCGCCGTGCACGTCGCGACCTATGTGGCGCATCGCCAGTTTCACGGCCCGAAGGGCATCGGTCTCGCCGGGGCGATCCTGGTCTCGGGCATCTACGACCTCACCGCGCGGGAACCGGGGCCGAACGAGAAGATCTACTACGGCGGCGACGCCTCGAAATACGCCGAGCGCTCCTCGCTGAAGGGCCTCGTCGAGGCGCGGCTTCCGCTGCTGGTCGTGGCCGCCGAGCTCGATCCTCCTCTGTTCCGCGAGGAGGCCAAGCAGCTCAATGCGGCGCTCTGCAAGGCCGAGCGCTGCCCGCGCTTCGCCATGCTGGCCAAGCACAGCCACATGTCGGAGACCTACGCCATCAACACCAAGGACACCAGCCTCAGCGCCGACATCCTGGCGTTCGTGACGAAGAAGTAGAGCAGGGGCCACATCTCCGCCATGACCTCGGACCAGGCCGGCGGCGCCGGCGACTTCCCCGCGCAGGTGCTGCGCGACCTCTGGCTCGGCGCCGGCGGCGATGAGGAGGCGCTCGCCAATGTCGCGCTCACCGGGGCCGATCCGGCGCTGCCGTCGTCGTTCCGGGTCGGCACGGCGGCGCAGGCGGCGATTGCCGCCGCCGGCCTGGCCGCCGCCGAGGTCTGGCGGCAGCGCGCCGGCCGCAGCCAGGGCGTCGCCGTCGACATGCGCCATGCGGCCGTCGAGTTCCGCAGCGAGCGCTATGCGCGCATCGACGGCAAGCCGCCGGGACCGGCGTGGGACAAGATCGCCGGCGTCTACGCGACCCGTGACGGCAGAAAGGTGCGCCTGCACACCAATTTCCCGCACCACCGCGACCGCGTGCTGAAACTGCTCGGCTGCTCCTATGAGCGCGACGCCGTGCAGGCCGCCCTCATGAAGTGGGACGCCGAGGCACTCGAAACCGCGGCGGCCGAGGCCAAGGCGATCGCCACCATGCTGCGGTCGCCGGAGGAATGGGCCGCCCACCCGCAGGGGAAGGCGGTTGCCAGCCTGCCCCTGTTCGAGATCGTCAAGATCGGGGAAGCCCCGGCGCGGCGGCTGCCCGCCGGCGCCGAACGGCCGCTCGCCGGCATCCGCGTGCTCGACCTCACGCGCGTGATCGCCGGCCCTGTGTGCGGGCGCACGCTTGCGGCGCACGGCGCCGATGTCATGCGCATCACTGCGCCCCACCTGCCGGGGCTGCCCGACCTCGACATCGACATGGGCCGGGGCAAGCTCTCCGCCGCCCTTGACGTGCGCGCCGCCGAGGACTGCGAGCGCCTCGCCGCGCTTATGCGCGAGTCGCATGTGTTCGTGCAGGGCTACCGGCCCGGCGGACTGGCCGCACTCGGGTTCGCGCCCGAGGCGCTGGCGGAGATGCGGCCCGGGATCGTCGCTGTCTCGCTCTCCGCCTACGGCCACGCGGGACCGTGGGCCGGCCGCCGCGGCTTCGACTCGCAGGTGCAGAATGCCAGCGGCATCAATGTCGCCGAAGCCGAGGCTGCGGGCGTGCCGCCGCCCAGGGAGCTGCCCTGCCAGGCGCTCGACCACGCTTCCGGCTACCTGATGGCGTTCGGGGCCATGATGGCGCTGCTGCGCAAGGCGCGCGAGGGCGGCTCGTGGCACGTGCGCGTATCACTGGCGCAGACGGGCATTGGCTGAGCGGAACTCGGCGCGTCGAGGGCGGCTTCGATTGCCCCGAGCCCGGCGGGGAGGAGATCAGGGCGGCGCTGGAGGAGATGGACACGCCTTTCGGCCGCCTCACCTCGATCAGGCACGCCGCGCGCCTCTCGGAGACGCCGGCGTTCTGGGCGAGGCCGCCGGTGCCGCTCGGCACGCACGCCCCGGTGTGGCCGGTGTAGCCGCGCTCGCGCACGTTGCCTCGCGTGTTGCATGTCGCGTTCGACCGCCGCAGAAGCAACGAGTTGCGGATGCGGCTCTCGGGCGCGATTTTCCCGCCCAGGAGGGCCTATTTCTGCCACCCCGGACGGGAGGCCCCCGAGTACCGACCGGGCCGCGATGGCCCCGAGAATCGCTTCCTACGCAGCGGGAAGGGCCATTGGCGTAGGACCCCCTCTCACAGCCTGCGGATGTGCAATGCAGGGCTTTGTGTTGCATGTCCGCGAAGCCTCAAGCTCGCCCGCGCCGGGTTGCAGCGGCCTTCCCTCTCCGGCCGGGCTTTTTCGGCTTCTTGCCCGCCTCGGCGCGCCGTCCGGCGGCGAGCGCGGCGCGGGCCCAGTCGCGCATCTCGTCGGCCTCGTCGAAGAGGCGCTCGGGCACGCCCCAGTAGGCGCCAAGCTCCCTGCGCTTGCCCTGGGCCTCGTAGCTGAAGGGCTCCATGCCCTCCGCCTGGTAAGCGGCGCGGTTGGCGTCGTCGACCTTGAAGTAGCAGCGTGTCGCGCAGGATGAGGGCGAAGATCACGCCGTCGCAGTAGACGCCGGCGCCGCTGAACATGCGCCGCAGCGGCGATCTGCCCGAGGGGCTCGAGTTGCTCCTGCAGCAGGGCGACGAGGCTCTCGCTGACGGCCATCTCACCTGCCCTCCGCGGCGCCGCAGCCTCCGAGCTCGCGCCATGATCGCCGCAGCGATCGCGGGCCGGCGTCTGCGCGATGGAGACGACGACGGGCCGCTCCTCGGGGTGCGGCTGCCTCCAGCGCCTCGAACTGGCTCGCCAGCAGCGCCGGGGGCATGAAATGGTCCGTGCGCTTCGCCAGGCGTCGCCGATCAGGCCGATCTCGCCTTCGAGATAGACGAGGGCCACAGCGGGGCGGGCGCCGACGATGCGCTCGCGGTAGGCGCGCTTCAAGGCCGAGCAGGAGACGATGCCCGGCTCACGGCGGTCGACGCGGTCGTCGATCCACCGGGCGATGGCATCGAGCCAGGGCCAGCGATCCGCGTCGGTGAGCGGGACGCCCCGGCTCATCTTGGCGATGTTGGCGGGCGGATGGAAGCCGTCGGCGTCGCGGAACGGCCAGCCGAGCGCGCGCGACAGCTCCGCGCCGATGGTGCTCTTGCCGCAGCCGGAGACGCCCATCAGCACGATCACCAGCGGCGCCTGCATTGGACATTGCGCTTCGCCCTCTCCCCGCCGGCCCGAACGCCTGGCGAGGTGACACTATGCTGACACCCGCCGCATGCTATCAGAACCCCCGGCTGCAAGCTCCGGGACGGTCGCATGCGAAGCGTACTGCTGACATTGGCGCTGGCTCTCGTGCTCCTTGTCCGGCACACCGCGCCACGCGGCCTGGGCGGACGACTTTGGGGCCGGCTTCCAGGAGCTCCAGCTCACCGATCCCGTGGAAGGCGGACCGATGCCGGCCATCGTCTTCTATCCCACGCGCGGCGACGGCGGCCCGACGCAGGTTGGCCCCTACTCCATCGCCGCAACGCGCGGCGCCGCGCCGGCCCCGGGCGCCTTTGCGTTCATCGTGCATTCCCACGGCACCGGCGGCGATCATCTCGGCCACCACGACACGCTCGCGGCGCTCGCCCGCGCCGGCTTCGTGGCGGCCGCCGTCCAGCATCCCCGCGACAATTACCTGGACAGCAGCGGCTTCGCGACCGACCTGCAGTTGATCGGGCGCCCGCACCACATCGTGGCCCTCATCGACGGCGTGCTTGCCGACGCCAAGCTCGGCCCGCTCGTCGATCGGCAGCGCATCGGCATGGCGGGCTTCTCGGCCGGAGGATATACGACGCTGCTGATCGCCGGCGCCGTGCCCGACTTCTCCCTGGCGGCGGAATACCGTCGCGCCGTGGCGGATGATCCTTTGCGCGCGCGCGCCGACGCGGCCGGCAACGCAGCGCCGCAAGCCTGATCTGAAGATTGTCGCCGATGCGCGCGTGCGCGCCATCTTCCTGATGGCACCGGCGCTCGGCTACGTGTTCGACCGGGCCGGCCTGGCGAAGGTCGAGGTGCCCGTGCGCCTCTACCGACCGACGGCGGACGAGATCCTGGTCCATCCCTGGAACGCGCGAGCGCATTGCCCAGATGCTTCCCAACCCGCCCGAGTATCACCTGATCGAAGGCGCCGGCCACTTCGTCTTCCTCGCGCCGTGCCCGGCTGTGCTGGCAACCCGCGTTCCGGCCATCTGCAGGGACCCGCCCGGTGTCGATCGCGCCGCGGTCCACGCCCGCCTCAACACGGAGATGATCGAGTTCTTCCGCCGCACGCTGACAGCGCAGTAGGTCGTCATGCCGTTCAGCCATCCTTCTTCGGCTCCACATGCCCGCCGAAGCCCTTGCGCATGGCGGAGAGCACCTTCTCGGCGAACGTGTGCTGCTGGCGCGAGCGGAAGCGGGCATAGAGCGCGGATGTCAGCACCTCGGCCGGCACCGCCTCCTCGATGGCGGCCTGCACGGTCCAGCGGCCTTCGCCGGAATCCTCGACATGGCCGGAGTAGGCCGCGAGCTCCGCATCCTCGGCGAGCGCGGCTGCGGTGAGGTCGAGCAGCCAGGAGGTGACGACGCTGCCACGCCGCCACACCTCGGCGGTATCCGCCACGTCGATGGCGAGGCGCATCTCCTCGGGCAGCCGCGGCGAGCCGGCGTGCTTCAGGATGTCGAGGCCCTCGGCGATGGCCTGCATCATGCCGTACTCGATGCCGTTGTGGATCATCTTGACGAAGTGGCCGGCGCCATTGGGCCCCGCGTGCAGATAGCCCTGCTCGACGCGCGCATCGCGGCCCTGCCGGCCCGGCGTCGGCGCAATATCGCCCTTGCCCGGGGCCAGGGCGGCGAAGATGGGATCGAGCCGCTCGACGACCGCCGCCTCGCCGCCGATCATCAGGCAGTAGCCGCGCTCCAGGCCCCACACGCCGCCGAACGTCCCCACATCGACGTAGTGGAAGCCGCCGGCGCCCAGCTCGCGCCCGCGGCGGACGTCGTCCTTCCAGAAGGTGTTGCCGCCGTCGATGACGGTGTCGCCCGGCGCCAGCAGCCCGGCGAGCTCGGCGATGGCGGCCTCCGTCGCGTCACCGGCCGGCAGCATGAGCCAGACGGTCCGCGGCGGCGCCAGCGCGCGCACCAGCGCGTCCGATGCTCGCGGCCGCATGCGCACCCTCGCCCGCAAGCTGCTCCCCCGGCCTCGGATCGCGGTCATAGACCACGCAGGAATGGCCCCGGCGCATCAGCCGGCGCGCGATGTTCGCGCCCATGCGGCCAAGGCCCACGACGCCGATCTGCATGGCTTGCGCTCCTGGCTGGCGCGGCTGGAGCTCGAGGCCGGATCGCAAGCTTGTCATGCCGGCCGAGGCATAGCCCGAGGCCGGTACCAGAATCGTTAGCTCGGCTGCGCTTGACCCAATTCCGCTGACGCGAATTCCGGGATGACAAGAGCTCAGTACATGCCGAGCAGCAGGCGGGCCTCGTCGGACATGCGGCTCCTTGTCCCAGGGCGGGTCGAAGGTGAGCTTGACGGTGACCTGGCCGACGCCGGCGATGGAGCCGACCGCGTTCTCCACCCAGCCCGGCATCTCGCCGGCGACCGGGCAGCCCGGCGAGGTCAGCGTCATGTCGATGGCGACGTTGCGCGCGTCGTCGACGTCGATCTTGTAGATCAGCCCCAGCTCGTAGATGTCGGCCGGGATCTCCGGGTCGTACACGGTCTTCAAGGCCGCCACGATGTCGGCGGTGAGCTGCTCGAGTTCCTCCTTGGGGATGGAGGAGCCAGGCTCCAGCGCTGTCGGTTTGTCGTCCATGGGTCGTCATCCGCGGGGTGTCAGACCCTCCGGGTCTGACACCGGTGCTCCATCGCCGGTGGTTCCAATGGTGCCAGACCCGGAGGGTCTGACACCGTTCACGCGAAGAACTCGTGCGCCTTGATGAGCGCCTCGGCGAGCGCATCCACCTCGGCCCTGGTGTTGTACATCGCGAACGAGGCGCGGCAGGTGGCAGTGACGCCGAGCCGCTCCATCAGGGGTTGCGCGCAGTGGTGGCCGGCGCGCACTGCCACGCCCGAGCGATCGATGATGGTCGAGATGTCGTGGGGATGCAGGCCGTCGATCGAGAATGACACGATGGCGCCCTTGTCCGTGGCGTGACCGTAAATCTTCAGCCAGTTGAGCTGGGCCAGCCGCGCGTGCGCGTAATCCTTGAGGCCCGCCTCGTAGGCGGCGATGCGCTCTCGGCCCACCTGCATCATGTAGTCGAGCGCGGCGCCGAGCCCGATGGCCTGCACGATCGGCGGCGTGCCGGCCTCGAACTTGTGCGGCGTCCTGCCATAGCTGATGGCATCCCGGTGCACGCTCTCGATCATCTCGCCCCCGCCCTGGTAGGGCGGCATGGCGTCGAGGTGCTTCCTCTTGGCGTAGAGGACGCCGATGCCGGTGGGTCCGTAGGTCTTGTGGCCGGTGAAGCCGTAGAAGTCGCAGTCGAGGTCCTGCACATCGACGGGCAGGTGCACCGCGGCCTGCGCCCCGTCCACCAGCACTGGAACCCCGTGCGCGTGCGCGATGCGCACCACCTCCTTGACCGGCACCACGGTGCCCAGCACGTTCGACATGTGGGTGATGGCGACGATCCGGGTGCGCGGGGTAAGGAGGCGCTCAAACTCGTCGAGCAGGAACTCGCCCGTATCGGAGATCGGCGCCCACCTGATGACGCAGCCCTTGCGCTCGCGCAGGAAATGCCAGGGCACGATGTTGGAGTGGTGCTCCATGATGGAGAGCACGATCTCGTCGCCCTCCTTGAAGTCCATGCCGAAGGAGCTGGCGACCAGGTTGACGCCGTCCGTCAGGTTGCGGGTGAAGACGATCTCGTCCGTGCTGGGCGCGTTGAGGAAGCGGCGCACCGTCTCGCGCGCGTTCTCGAACTTGGCGGTGGCGGTGTTGGAGAGGTAGTGCAGGCCGCGGTGGACGTTGGCGTACTCCATCTTGTAGGCGTGATCGATGGCGTCGAGCACGGCCTGCGGCTTCTGCGCCGAGGCGCCGTTGTCGAGGTAGACGAGCGGCTTGCCGTAGACCTCGCGGAACAGGATCGGGAAATCGGCGCGGATGCGCTCCACGTCATAGGCGCCATCCGCGAAGGCTCGCTCTCTGATCATCGCCGTCATGGTCTTCCTCCGCGCGGGTCGCAGGCGTACGCACGCGCGCCAGCCCGGCCAATCTCGCCTCGCGACCGCCCACAGCGCCTCGCGCAGCGGCTCGTGCTCGATCCTGTCGATGGCCTCGCCGGCGAAGCTCTCGATCAGCAGCGCGCGCGCGTCGGTGGGCGTGATGCCACGCGAGCACAGGTAGAACAGCATGTCGGCATCGAGCTCGGCCGCGGTGGAGCCGTGGCCGCAGACCACGTCGTCGGCGTATATCTCGAGCTCGGGCTTGGAGTCGAACTCGGCGTCCTCGGACAGCATCAGCGCCTGCGCCATCTGCTTGCCGTCGGTCTTCTGGGCATCGGGGCGCACGATCACCCTGCCCTGGAACACGCCGCGCGCCCGGTCCGCCAGCACCGCCTTGAAAAGCTCGCGGCTCTCGCAGGCGGGCACGGCGTGGTCCACCACCAGCGTGGTGTCGACGTGCTCCGCTCCGGCGCCCAGGAGGCAGCCGGAGAAGTCGAGCTTGGCCCCCTCGCCGGCGAAGGCGACGTGGAGCTCGTTGCGCACCAGCGGCAGGCCGGCGGTGAGCTGGAAGGCGCGGTACTTGGCACCGGCACCGAGCCCCGCGATCCAGGTGCAGATGTGCGCGGAGGCGGCTGCGCCCTCGGCTCCGGCCAGCACCTTCAGATGCTGCAGGCGTGCGCGGTCGCCGACGGAGATCTCCGTCACCGTGTTGTGCTGGCTCGCCGCCGCGCCGAGCGCGACGTGGCTTTCGACGATCACGGCGTCGGCGCCGGCGCCGACCTCGATGAGGTTGCGCGTGGCGATGGCCGCCTTCTTCACGCCGCTGGTCGCGAAGATCAGATGCAGGGGCTTCGGCAGGCGGGCGCCTTCGACGATGCGCAAGAGCGCGCCGTCCGTCGCAAACGCCGTGTTGAGAGCAACGACCGCGCCGCTCTTGGGGCCGTTCGCCTCGCCCAGCAGAGCCTCGAGCCACTGGAAGCCTTGGCTGAGCCCGCGTGCGAGCGGGTCGAAGTGCCAGCTGCGCCCGTGCTCGCCATCGAGCTGCGTCAGGTCGGGCGCGAAGGCGCCGTCGAGGAAGACGAGACGGATCGCGTCGAGGCCGGCGAGCGCGGGGCCCAGCGCCGCATCGAGGGCGCGCCGATCGACGGCTGCGGGGCGGCCGACGGCGGGGGCGTACGCCTCCTTCATGAGCGCGCGCAGGTCGGTGTACTTCCACTCCTCGATCCGCCGGTGCGGCAGGCCGAGGGCAGCGAAGGTGCCGATCGCGCGCCGGCGCGCAGCGCGCACGGCGGCGCTGCCCGGCAGCGCACCGTCCACCGCCTCGAAGCTCTCGGTCAAGGCCTGCTCGGCCTTGCTACGCGTTACTGCCACAGTCATGTCCGTCGTCTTCTCTTACCCGTCATCCCGTAGGTTGGGTCAAGCGAAGCGCAGACCCAACACCCGCGATTCCCTTGCCCGTGTTCGGGTCTTCGCTGCGCTCGACCCAACCTACACGCTCCGTCCGGGATGACGGGTGATTTCACGCCGCGCGGAACCCGGCGTAGCCCGTCTCCTCCAGCTCGAAGGCCAGCTCCTTGCCGCCGCTCTTCCTGATCGCGCCGTCGGCCATCACGTGCACCCGGTCGGGGACGATGTAGTTCAAGAGCCGCTGGTAGTGGGTGATGACCAGCATCGCCCGGTCCGGCGAGCGCAGCGCGTTGACGCCGTCGGAGACGATGCGCACGGCGTCGATATCGAGCCCGGAGTCGGTCTCGTCCATGACGCACAGCGTGGGCTCCAGCACGGCCATCTGCAGGATCTCCATGCGCTTCTTCTCGCCGCCGGAGAAGCCGACATTGAGCGGACGCCTCAGGATCTCGTCCGACACGCCGAGGCGCGCGGCCGCCTCGCGCACCAGCTTCAGGAACTCGGGCGTCGTGTACTCTTTCGCTCCGCGCTGCTTGCGCACGCCGTTGGCGGCAGCGCGCAGGAACGTCATGGTGGCAACGCCCGGGATCTCCAGCGGGTACTGGAAGGCGAGGAAGATGCCCCTGGTGGCCCGCTCGTAGGGCTCCAGCTCGAGCACGCTCTCGCCGTTCCAGAGGATGTCGCCCTGGGTCACCTCGTAGCCCGCGCGGCCGGCGAGCACGTAGGCGAGCGTCGACTTGCCCGAGCCGTTCGGGCCCATGATCGCGTGCACCTGCCCCTTGGGCACCGTGAGGTTCACGCCCGCCAGGATGGGCGTGCCATCCTCGGCCAGCTTCACATGCAGGTTTCTGATTTCCAACATCGCTCAGATCATCTCTCAGGGGAGGGGTCAGAGACACCTGACGCCCTACTCCGTTCTCCTATCCAGCATCGAGGTCAGGGGTCTCGACCCCTCTCACCTCTGCCGCTGGTCCACCACCTCGATCTCGGCGGGGTAAAGCACGCCGAGCCAGTCGCACTCGCCGTTCTTCGCCTTGCCTTCCCGGTTGAACTCGACGAGGAACGCCTCGTTGTTGCCGAGGGTCTCCAGCACGGTGCCAACGTCGCCCGGGCGCAGGACGAAGCCCGGGATCGTCCGCGACAGCGCGTTGCGCCGTTTGCATTCGTGCTCGTCCAGCTCCCGCCGCAGCCTGGCCATCGCCGCCGTCATTTCCACCGCATCGCGCATTCTCTAGACCTCCTGAAACGCCCCGACGCCGCGGGGTTCTTTCGAGCGCTCCCCATTCCCATCTCGGCCGGGCCCGGCCTGCTGCTCGGCAAGGCCCGTCAATCTCGCGCTTGTCATCCTGGGCCTTGTGCCCGGGATGACACCCTTTGCGTCATCCCACCGATCCTTCCAGGCTGACGCCGATCAGCTTTTGGGTCTCGGCCATGAACTCCATCGGCAGCTGCTGCAGCACCTCGCGCACGAAGCCGTTGACGATCAGCGCCACCGCCTCCTCCTCGCTCAGGCCCCGCTGCATGCAGTAGAACAGCTTGTCCTCCGAGATCTTCGACGTCGTCGCCTCGTGCTCGAAGTGCGCAGAGGCGTTCTTGGCCTCGATGTATGGCACCGTGTGGGCGCCGCACTGGTCGCCGATCAGCAGGCTGTCGCAGCTCGTGTAGTTGCGCACGTTGCGGGCTTTGCGGTGCGCCGAGACGAGGCCGCGGTAGGTGTTCTGCGACCGGCCGGCGGCGATCCCCTTGGAGATGATGCGGCTCGAGGAGTTGGAGCCCAGGTGGATCATCTTGGTGCCGCTGTCCACTTGCTGGTGGCCGTTGGAGACCGCAATCGAATAGAACTCGCCGCGCGAGCCGTCACCCCGCAGGATGCAGCTCGGATACTTCCAGGTGATGGCCGATCCGGTCTCGACCTGGGTCCAGCTGATCTTGGCGTTGCGGCCGCGGCAGTCACCGCGCTTGGTGACGAAGTTATAAACCCCGCCCTTGCCGTTCTTATCGCCCGGATACCAGTTTTGCACCGTTGAATATTTGATCTCGGCGTCGTCGAGCGCGATCAGCTCCACCACCGCGGCGTGCAGCTGGTTCTCCTCGCGGGTGGGCGCCGTGCAGCCTTCCAGGTAGCTCACGTAGGCGCCCTTGTCGGCGATGATGAGCGTACGCTCGAACTGGCCGGTCTGCTTCTCGTTGATTCGGAAATAGGTGGAGAGCTCCATCGGACAGCGGACGCCGGGCGGCACGTACACGAACGAGCCGTCGGAGAACACGGCCGAATTGAGCGCGGCATAGAAGTTGTCGCCCTGGGGCACGACCGTGCCCAGATACCTGCGCACGAGCTCTGGATGCTCGCGCAGGGCCTCGGAGATGGAGCAGAAGATCACGCCGGCCTTGGCCAACTCCGCCTTGTAGGTGGTGACCACCGATACGCTGTCGAACACGGCGTCGACGGCTACACGGGCGCCCTGCACGCCGGCCAGCACCGCCTGCTCCTTGAGCGGGATGCCGAGCTTCTCGTAGGTCCGCAGCAGCTCCGGGTCCACCTCGGCAAGGCTGCCCGGGCCGTCCATGGATTTGGGCGCGGCGTAGTAGTAGAGGTCCTGAAAGTCGATCTCGGGGTAGCTGACGCGCGCCCAGGTGGGCTTGGTCATCTGCAGCCAGCGACGGTAGGCGTCGAGCCGCCACTCCAGCATCCACGCGGGATCGCCCTTCTTCTCCGAGATGAAGCGGACGATGTCCTCGTTGAGGCCCTTCGGGGCCTTGACCACCTCGATGGCCGTCTCGAAGCCGTACTTGTACTGGTCGACGTCGATGCGCCTCACCTGCTCGATCGTCTGCTGGTCTGCCGCCATTGCTACGCTCGCATCTCTGTGTTTCTTCGTTTTATCTCAGGCTATCTCAGGCCACCGCGCGCCGCTGGCGCTCGACGGCGAGACGGCTCCAGGCCTCCAGGAAGGCCACCACGTCGGCCTCCGTCGACCCCCAGCCCAGGCTCACGCGGATGGCCGCGCGCGCCAGGGCCGGCTCAACGTCCATCGCCGCGAGCACGTGGCTCGCGCCGACCTTGCCGGAGGAGCACGCCGCCCCCGCACTCACCGCCACGCCGGCCAGATCGAGGGCGATCACCAGCGTCTCCGCGCTCGCTCCGGGCAACGCGATGCTCGTTGTATTGGGCAGCCGCGCGGCGCCTGCCGCGATCAGGCCAGCCTGCGGGGTGATGGCGCGAACCTCGGCCTCGAGCCGGTCGCGCAAGGCGCGCACCCTCTCCATCTGGGCGAGATCGCGGGCAGCGGCGCGCGCCGCGGCACCAAAGCCGGCGATGGCCGGCACATTCTCGGTCCCGGCGCGCCGGGACCGCTCCTGGCCGCCGCCTGCGAGAAGGGCGGGGAGGGCCGCCCCGGCGCGGATGACGAGGGCGCCCGCTCCTTTGGGTCCGCCGAGCTTGTGGGCCGAGAGGCTCAGGAAATCGACGCCGAGCGCCCTGAAATCGACGGCAACACGGCCCGCGGCCTGCACCGCATCGGTGTGGACCGCCAGCCCACGCGCCCTGGCGATGGCCGCCGCCTCTGCCACCGGCTGCACGACGCCGGTCTCGTTGTTGGCCATCTGCAGCGTCACGAGCGCCCGCGGTCCGCGCAGCCCGTCCATGCCGGCGCCGAGCGCCGTCGCCGCAGCAGATCCGTCAATGACGCCATCGGCATCGACCGGCAGCCCGATCAGCCGCGCGCCGCTGACGCGCGCCGGCACCCGCACCGAATCGTGCTCGATGCCCGCGAGGCCAATCGCGCTCCAGCCGCGCGCCAGGACGGCGTTGTTGGCCTCCGTGCCACCGCTGGTGAACACCACGTCGGCCGGCTCGGCACCGACGAGCGCCGCCACCTCCTCGCGCGCGTCCTCGACGATCGCCCGGGCGCGCCGCCCCTCGGTATGGGGGGAGGATGGATTGCCGACGACGTCGAGCGCCGCAACCACGGCTGCGCGCGCCTCCTCGCGCAGGGGCGCGGTGGCATTCCAGTCGAGATATGCGCGCGTGGCGCTCATTCGCTCGCCCGCTCCTCCGCGATCGGCGGAGGCATGCCGCCGATCTTGCTCGGCGCGATGCCGCCGATCACCTCCTCGAGGGTCACGCACTCCAGGAACCAGGCGATCTGCTCGCCCAACGCGTCCCAGAGCGAGTGCGTGAGACAGCGCTTGCCGGGGATGCAGGGGGCCGCATCCTCGCCCGCGCACCGGGTCATGCGGATTTGCTCCTCGACCGCGCGCATGATCTCGGCGACCGAGATCCTCTCGGCTGGCCGGCTCAGCCGGTAGCCGCCCGCGCGCCCACGCTCGCTCTCCAGGAGGCCCGCGCGCCTGAGGCTCGCGAACAGCTGCTCGAGATAGGCGAGCGAAATGTGCTGGCGCTCGGCGATGGCCGAGAGGGGCACCGCCCTGCCTGCCCCGAACTTGGCGAGATCCGCCATCGCGGTGACGGCGTATCGGCCTCTGGTGTTGAGCTCCACGCGCTCGGCTCCGTACCCTGCGGGTTGAACACTCCACTTGCATCCGCCACCCCGGCTCGTGCTATGAACCGCCGCGCGCGGCGGTTGGGATGGCGGGACTCCGGCTCTTTCACCTCTTTCGAACTGTTCTAAAACACCTTGGATATATTAAATTCCGAGTGGGCAAGTCAAGTTTTTTTGCCAACCCAGCCGCCAACAGACGGGGTCAGACCCCTGGTCAGACCCCAGGGCAGCAGCCGTGTTGACGGGGCCAAACCCGTGGCCTCGCCGACGCGATGGACCTGAGCGGTCAGGCCAGGGGTCTGACCCCGCCGACGAAAGAGCGAGTGAACGCACCTATGCCTGAGCTGATCATCAACGGCCCGGCCGGGCGCCTCGAGGCACGCTACCATCACGAGTCGGCCACGGGCAGTCCGATCGCCCTCATCCTGCACCCGCACCCGCAGCTCGGCGGCACCATGAACAACCAGGTGGTGTATGCCCTCTACTACCTGTTCGTGGAGCGCGGCTACTCTGTCCTGCGCTTCAATTTCCGCGGCGTGGGCCGCAGCCAGGGCTACTGGGATGGCGGCCCCGGCGAGCTCGCCGACGCGGCCGCGGCGCTCGATTGGTTGCAGCTGCAGAACCAGGATTCGAGCTTCTGCTGGATCGCCGGGGTCTCGTTCGGCACCTACACCGCCATGCAGCTCCTGATGCGGCGGCCCGAGATCGACGGCTTCATCTGCGTGGCCCCGCCCGCCAACCTCTACGATTTCACTTTCCTCGCGCCGTGCCCCGCCTCGGGCCTGATGGCGAACGGCGACAAGGACCGGGTGGTGCCGTCGGCCTCGGTGGCCGAGCTCGCGGTCCGCACCAAGGTGCAGAAGGGCGTCAAGATCGAGCACGCCGTGGTGCCCGACGCCAACCACTTCTTCCAGGACAAGATCGACGACCTGATCAAGGTCGCCGGCGCCTATGTCGACCGGCGCATGGTCGAGCTGGAGAAGGAGCGCCGGGAGTAGCCTCGCACGGCTTGCACTCTCAAGGGTCGCTGAAGCTGGGCAGTGAGGGCAACCCCGGCGCCCGCTTCGGCAGCATTCGGCACCCGCTACCGGCAATGTCTGGTCTCGTTTCCGGGTTTATCGGTAGTGCCCCGGCGCCGCGCAGCTTGCATCTTCTCGGTGGGAGGTCGGTTGACCGAGAAGGAGTGCTCAGATGCGTCGAAAAACGCTCGTAGCCCTGGTGACCGCGGCGCCACTCTTGGCCGTGGCCAGCATCAGCAGCCCCGCCGAGGCCGGCTGGTGCCGGGGGTACGGATCCGGCTATGGATACGGATCCGGCTACGGATACGCCCCCTATTACAACTATCGGCCGTCTTACGGCTACAGCTATGCGCCGTACTACCGTCCCTACTACGGCTACAGCAGCAGCTACTTCTATCGGCCGCGCGCTGGGGCTACCGGCCGCGGCTGCGGCTACGGCTACGGCGGCGGCTATGGCCGCGGCTACGGCTACGGCGGCGGCTATGGCTACCGTGGTGGGGCGGCTGGGGCTATCGTGGTGGCTGGGGCAACCGGGGCTGGGGCCGGCGCTGGTAGGCCGGTCTCCAGTCCTCTCTGCAGCCGCTCTCCTCGCGCCGCAAATCAGCCGCGGGTTGCCGTGCTTCTCGGCTCGACCCGCGGCTGAACCTGTTTGTCGATCGTCAGGGCAAGTCCCAGCTCATGCTGATCCGGCGCTCGGGAGAACCTGTTTCGAATTGCGGGGAGCGCCGGGAGGACAAAAGTGGGAAAGAGGCCCGGCTCGGTCCGCCTGGAGCCTCTTTCCCTCCCGCACCGTCCTTCCTTCCCGCACCGGGAGATGAGCGCAGCCAAGCTTGCGCTGTACGCTGAGTCAACTGGAATGAGACGTATCATCCCGAAAAATCATCCAAGATACACGCCGCCATTGACGTGCAGGGTCTGGCCCGTGATGTAGCGGGCCTGCGGCCCGGCCAGGAAGCGCACCGCGGCTGCGATCTCCTCCGGAGCGCCGAAGCGACCGGAAAGCGTCCGGCTGACGCTGTGGTGGGCGGGGAGCAGCACCTTGGGATCGCGCGCGGTGGCGATCAGGCCGGGCACCACGAGGTTGGCGGTGATGTCGTGCGGGGCCAATTCGTGCGCCAGGGCCCTGGTGAGGCCGACCAGGCCGGCCTTGGCGGTCACCACGTGCGCGCGACGCTTCGCACCGGCGTGCCCCGAGACGCCGCCGATGTTGATGATGGCGCCGGCGCCGCTCGCCTCGAGGAGGGGCAGCGCCGCCCTGACGGTGAGGAACGAGCCGTCGAGGATGGTGGCGATGACGCCGCGCCAGTCGGCGAGCGTCATCTCGTCCAGGCTCTGCTCGGGCCGGCCGGCGGCGTTGTTGACGACGATGTCGATGCGGCCGAAGCGCTCCGCGGTGGCCCGCGTCATGCGCTCCACGGCGGCCTCGTCGGCTACGTCGGCGATGACGGCGAGGGCCTTGCCGCCCCGGTCCTCGATCTCGCGCACGACGGCATCGGCGGCCTCGCGGTTGGCGCGGGCGTTGACGGCGACGGCGGCGCCGGCCTCCGCCAGCGCGAGCGCAATGGCCCGGCCGATGTTGCGCCCCGCGCCGGTGACGATGGCCACGCGGCCGTCGAGCTCTCTGGTCGTGCTCATTCTCCCTCCCGTCCTCTAATCCTCGATCCTGGTGCAGATCCCGAAAGCTCGTCCCTCGGGTTGGCGAGCTCCGCGGCCGCCATGCTAGGCTCCCGTCCCAGGGAGCTGGGCCGGAGGATAGCGCATGCGCAAGCTGCTTGGCGTGATCCTGATCGGTCTCGCCGGTCTCCTCATGCAGGCGTGCTCGCTGACGCGGCGCGGGGACGCGGAGACGGCCCTGTTCGCCGGGCTGTTCGATGTGCCGCGCGGCTCGTGCCGGCAGCTCAGAGCGGAGCTGGCGGCCGAGATCGAGGGCCTCAAGGCCGCCAAGAAGAAGGCGGACGACGCGTTCATCGCCGAGCAGGAGGCTCTCGCCAAGGCGCCGAAGCCCCCCGCCCGTCCGGCCAAGAAGGGCGACGAGCTCGCGGCGCTGCGGGACTTCGCAAAGCAGAGCGACCGCGCGGAGAAATGGAACGCAGCACTCGCGGAGCGCCGCTGCCCGACCATCGATCTCGAGGCCGCGCTGCAGTAGGCCAGGGGACCCCTTTCGACCACGTCAGGGCGCATACTCGAGCTTGGACGAAAGGGGTCTGAGCCCGCCCTCAGGCGAACTTGTCGTAGCGCACGAATGCGCGCGGCAGCTTGGCCTCGTGCAGGAGATGGCGCAGCACGGCGTCGACCATCACCGGCGGGCCGGCGGTGAACGCGACCGTGTTGGCATACTGCCCGGCCATGGCGCTCTTCGCCACCTCGCCCACCAGGCCGCCAGCGAGGCGGATGCCGGGGAATTGCGGATGCGCCGCGCCCGGCGCCGGCTCGTGCGAAAGCGCCAGCGTCACCTCGAGCCTGCCGCCGGCCGCGGCCACGAAGCCCGCCAGCTCCTCCATGTAGAAGGCGTCGGCGAGTGTGCGCACGCCGAAGAACACGCGCCCGCTGCGGTCGCGGAAGTAGCCCTCCTGCACCGCGCGGTCGAGGATCGCCATCATGCCGGCGATGCCGGAGCCGCCGGCGATGCACAGCAGGTCCCTGCCCTCCTCGGGGCGGAAGGTGGCCGCGCCCAGCGGTCCGAACACGTTGAGCTCCGTCCCGGCGATGCCGGAGCCGAACAGCCACTCGGAGAACCTGCCGCCCGGCAGCTCCTTGACGACGATCTTGAGCCGGCTGGTGCCGCGCTCGAAATTGACCATGGAGTAGGCCCGCCCGCCGGCGATGCCCGCCTTCTCCAGCACCACGAACTGGCCGGCCTCGAAGGTCACGGGCTGCGACAGGACCACGTCGAAATCCATGACATCGCGTACCAGCCGGCGCACGTTCTCGATGCGCCCGGTGCAGTGCGCCGGCACGGTGTCGGGGTTGGCGTGGCGGCCGAGCCTGGCGGGGACGCGGAGCGTGCAGTCGGCCTCGGGTCGCGACTGGCACATCAGGATGTCGCCCTTCTCGCGCTTGAGCTTGGCGTACCCCGGCGCCTCGTCCCACTCCACGTGCGCGGCGCCCGAGACGATCCGCCCGCGGCAGGTGCCGCAGGTGCCGGTGGCGCACTCGTAGGGCAGGGCGAGGCCCTGCGTCAGGCCGGCGTAGAGGAGGCGCTCGCTCGGGCCACACTCGAAGTCGAAGGCGCCGGAGTTGGATTCGATGGTGATCTTCATGAGGCCGCAACCGTAGCGTTGCTTCAACGGCGCGCGCAACCGCCACGTTGGCTCACCTGCGCTGTGCGCGGTGCCGTAGCGGGCAGCGTGCCGCGATGTGGCGTAGGTTGGGTCACGGCGAAGCCCCAGAATCCCACACGATCAGTCCGAACGCTCCGCAGCGTACTCGAGGCGGTCCAGGAACTCCGCCATCTGCTTCCTCATCTTTCCAGGCATGCCAAAAAGCCGGCCGAAAAAGCCGATGCCTGCAAATGCCTCGAGATGCATTTCCAGGCGGGTGTCATCACCAATGGCCGTCAAGCGAAACATCATTCTACTCGTGAGCTTGCCGCCCAGGCTTTGCTCCTCCACCCAAAAACTCATTGGTACGTAGGCAGTTATTTTATGCTCGCTCTCCACAGACAATAGGGCAAAACCAACTTGCGTCCGTTGCCAGTATGTTGCGCCAGCCAGGCCTTGCCGATCCAGGGGCGTTGCAGGCGGTACTATATTCAGGAGTCGCGGATTGAGCCTCTTAGAGGCAGCGACGTCGAACGTATCGATGAAGCCCCATACTCTCGCGATCGGCGCATGGATGTCCCGGCACGCCACGTGCTCGAACCCCGACTGCAATGCACGGCCCTCCGACCAAGGATAGTGCGGGTTGGATCGAGGCGAAGCCGCAGACCCAACAATGCGTGAATGGCACCCTGCAATGGCGCACTCGCGTAGGTCGAGTCAAGCGAAGCGCAGACCAACCTACGAACGCAAAGACCCCAGATCAATCCGATTACCCCACAGCGAGGCGATGTGGGCGAGGGCGGCCCGGGCCTGCGCCTCGCTCCAGCCGCCGATGCGGGCGTTGGCGGCGAATTTCGCCTCCAGCTCGGCACGCGACAGCGGCTCGCTGGCACCTCCCCGCAGGTGCGGCTGGCGCTCCTCGACGACGCGGCCGTCGCGCAGGGTGGCGCGGATGTGGCCCGTGAACGCATTGGGGTAGGGGTTCGCCGGGTCGACCACGTAGCCGACCTTGGCGGCCAGCGCGCGCACCCGCTCGTCCGCCACCGCCGCATCGGTGAAGGCGTCGAGGCCGAGGGTGCCGTGGAGAACGCCGAAGGCGATGCAATAGGGCGTGGAGAACTTGGCCGCGTAGCCGTTCGGCGGGCGCTGCTTCTGCTCGAGCGGCTCCCACAGGCGGTGCACGGTGCCCTCGCCCACCTCGCACACCATCTGGGCGATGTCCCCGGGCCCGATGCCGCGGGTCGAGAGGCGGCGGGCGCAGTCGATGTAGGGCTGGACCATGGTCCCGCACGGGTAGGGCTTGAACGCCAGCGTCTCGGCGAGCCAGCGCTCCCCGAAGCCGTCGATGAGTGCGCCCCAGTCGCCCTCCCGCGTGTGGGCGAAGCCGTGGAACAGGCCGTGCGTGCCCTCGAAGACGGTGCGCGGGCCGTTGAAGCCCGCACGGCCCAGCAGCGCCGCGCGCAGGCCCGATTGCGCCGCCCAGCCGGGGTGCATGCGCTTGGTCCAGCTGCCGTCGGCCAGGTACTCGATGATGCCGCCGGCCATCGAGCCGGCCACCCCCAGCGCATCGGTGAGCTGCTGCTCGTCGAGGTGCAGTGCGGCGCCGACGCCCGCCGTCGCCGCCATGGTGCCGAGCACGGCCGTGGGGTGGAAGCCCGCCTTGTGCACCGCCTTCGGCACCACCGTGCTGAGGCGGCAGATGGCCTCTACGCCGACGGCAATGCCCCGGAGGACGGACTCGCCATCGAGGCCCTCCTGCTCGGCCGCCGCCAGCACCGCCGGCACGATGACGGCGCCGGCATGCACGGGGCCGCCTTCGAAGGTATCGTCGAAGTCCTCCCCGTGCGCGGCCGTCCCGTTGACGAAGGCCGCCCCCGCTGCGCTCAGAGGCTGGGCGTGGCCGATCGCGGTGGCCGGCCCCCGCTCGGGCCAGGCCGCCAGCGCCGCCCTGACGTAGTCGGTGCTTCGGGCCGCCGCGCAGAGCCCCGTCACGTCGATCAGCAGGCGCTCGCACGTCTCGCGCACGGCGGCGGCAGCCGGGCAGAATCGATCGCAGCGATGCGTTGCGCCAGTTGCTCGGAGACCGATGCGCTACTCGAACGCGAGACATTCGCGATCCCCGGACTCGAAACGCGATTGCGAGCTTGTCCGACCCCTCATCCCGGCGTCAGTCGCTCCCTCCTCGCAAGCGGGTGACGGGAGATCCCGTCGCGCAAGTGGCAAGGCTCGAGACTGTTGCGCAGGCGCACGCCGCTGAAGCCGGGGATGCGGTTGGCGGCGATCAGGACGATGGTGGTCAGAAACAGCATGGTGAGGCCGAGCACGGCGATCGCCGCCATGTCGCCGCTCTCCTTGAGGTCGAAGATCAGGACGGAGATCACCTTGGTCTCGGAGGTGAACAGGATCACCGCCGCGGACAGCTCGCGCAGCACGGCCACGAAGATGAAACACCAGGTCGCCACCAGGCTGGGGCCCAGCAGAGGCGCCGTGACATCGCGCAGAGTCCTGAGCCGCGAGGCGCCGAGCACCCGGCTCGCCTCCTCCAGCTCCGGCGCCAGCGACTTGAAGGCCGACTGCAGCTGCTGGTAGGCGGCAGGCAGCTCGATGGTGAGGTAGGCGAGCAGCAAAATCCACAAGGTGCCGTAGAGCACCACGGGCCCCCGCGTGTAGGCGAGGAACAGGCCGACGCCCAGCACGATGCCGGGGATCGCAATGGGCGCGGTGGCGAGGAAGCCGAGGAAGCGGTGGCCGGCGATGGCGGCGCGTGCCGTCAGGTAGGCGATGACGAGGGCGAGCAGGCTGCCGAGCGTCGCCGTCATCAGCCCGAGCAGGAAGGTGTTCTGCAGGGCGAGCCGGGTGGCGGAGAGCTCGAAGAACACGAAGTTGAAGTTGTACAGCGTGAAGGTCTCGAGCGTCAGCGGCTGGGACGGGATGCGCGAGAACGCCGCGTTGGCGAGCGCCATGTAGGGCAGGAAGACGGGGAGGCACAGGACGGCGAAGCACAAAGCCAGCGCCGGCCAGCGCAGCACGCCGAGGCGCACGGGGCGCGGCGCGCCGCCCTTGCCGGCGACGACGGTATAGCCGCGCCGGCCGAGCACGGCCGCCTGCCCCCTGAGCAGCACGATGGTGAGCAGGAGCAAGGGCAGCGCGGCGGCGGCGGCCAGCTCAGGCTTGGGCGGGAACTGGAACAGGCTCCAGATCTTGGTGGTCATGGTGTGGAAACCGGCGGGCAGGGCCAGGATCGCCGGCGAGCCGAACAGCGTGAGCGCCTGCAGGAAGGCCACCAGTGCGCCCGCCACCAGCGCCGGCAGCGCCAGCGGGATGGTGATGCGCCGCGCCGTGCGCCAGGCGCTGCCGCCTAGCATGGAGGAGGCGTCCTCCAGATCGCCGGGGATGCGGTCGAGCGCGTTGGCGACCAGCACGAAGACGTAGGGGAAGGTGTAGCAGGAGATGACGAAGATCAGGCCCGTCAGAGTGTATATGTCGAACAGCACGGCCTCCGGACCGAGCCCCGTGACCCAGCGGTAGAGCTGGTTCAGGAGGCCCGAGTTGGGTGCCGCCAGGATCTCCCAGGCGATGGCGCCCAGGAACGGCGGCGTCACGAACGAGGCCATCACCAGGATGCGGATGGTCCTCGACGCCGGGATATCGGTGCGGGCCACGATCCAGCCGAGCGGGGCGGCGACGAGGCAGCAGATGAGGCTCACCGAGGTGGCAATGACGAGCGTGGTGAGGAGCGGCTCGACGAAGGCAGGGTCGGTGAACAGCGTATGGAAGTTGGCGAGCGTGGCGTTGCGCGCGCGGTCGGTGAAGGCGAACACGCCGAGCCAGGCCATCGGCAGGACGATCAGCAGGCACAACCCGGCGGCGAACAGGACCATCACCGCGCCGGACAGATCGAGCCGGGCGGAACGCGGCCGCATTGCGGGTGCCGATACGGCCTCGACGGTCACGCTGGCTCTCCTCCCCTGTTCGTTGCAGCGACCATAGAGGCGGTTTCCGGCATTGAACAGCGGCCGCTGCCGCATTGCGAGCCTCGCATTGCCGCCCTCTCGCCTCCGTGGCTTCCGGCCGGGCGGCGCCGCATGGTACCTTGGCTCCCATGTTCACGGGCATCATCAGCGACATCGGCGAGGTGACCGCGCGCGACGGCGGGCGGTTCGTGATCCGGTGTCGCTACCCGGCCGACAGCATCGCGCTCGGCGCCTCCATCGCCTGCGACGGCGCCTGCCTGACCGCCGTGGCGGTCGCGCCCGGGCCGGGAGGCGGCAGCACCTTCACGGTCGATGTGTCCAATGAGACGCTGGCCAAGACCACGCTCGGGGAATGGCAGCCGGGCCGGCGCGTCAATCTGGAACGGGCGCTCAGGGCCGGCGAGGAGCTGGGCGGCCATCTGGTGGCCGGCCATGTCGACGGCGTCGGTCGCATCATGGATATGCGCGACGACGGTCAGTCCCGCCGCTTCCTGGTGGAGGCGCCGGCGGAGCTGGCGCGCTTCGTCGCCGGCAAGGGCTCGGTGGCCCTCGACGGCATCTCGCTCACCGTCAACGAGATGGCGCTGACCCGCTTCGGCATCAACATCATCCCCCACACCTTGACCCACACCACATTGGGGGCCAGAAAGCCCGGCGACCGGGTCAATCTGGAGGTGGACCTGATCGCGCGCTATGTAGGGCGATTGATCGACATCCAGAGGTCGGCGGTGCCGGTCGGCAGCCCATGGTGGCAGCCCATGACACCTTACCAGGGGCCAGAGGAGCAGGACTAGGTGAGCACGACCCCGCAGCGGGTGATCTACGCGGAGGGCAAGGGCTTCCTCTCGCCCATCGACGACATCATCGAGGATTTGCGCAACGGCCGCATGATCATCCTGGTCGATGCCGAGGACCGCGAGAACGAGGGCGACCTCGTGATCCCCGCGCAGATGGCAACGCCCGACACCATCAACTTCATGGCCAAGCACGGGCGCGGCCTCGTGTGCCTCTCGCTCACCCGCCAGCGCGCCGACCAGCTCCGACTGGAGTACATGTCGCGCCAGAACGAGGCGAGGAAGCGCACCGCCTTCACGGTATCGATCGAGGCGCGCGAGGGCGTGGCCACCGGCATCTCCGCGCACGACCGCGCCCGCACCATCGCCACCGCCATCGACCCCACCAAGGATTACCGGGACATCGTCTCGCCGGGCCACGTGTTCCCGCTGATCGCGCGCGAGGGCGGCGTGCTGGTGAGGGCGGGCCACACGGAGGCCAGCATCGACCTCGCGCGCCTCGCGGGCCTCTACCCCGCCGGCGTGATCTGCGAGATCATGAACGACGACGGCACCATGGCGCGGATGCCCGATCTGGTCCCGTTCGCCCAGCGCCACGGCCTCAAGATCGGCACCATCGAGGACCTGATCGGCTACCGCCTGCAGCACGACCGCATCGTGCGCCGGGTGACGCGCTCGACGCTCGAGAGCGCATTCGGCGGCAGCTTCGATCTGCACGTCTACGAGACCACGGTGGAGCCGGTCGAGCACCTGGCCATCGTCAAGGGCAACCTCGAGGCGCCCGGCCCTGTGCTGGTGCGCGTGCACGCGGTGAGCGTGCTCGCCGACCTGCTCGGCATCGGCACCGAGGGCGGCAAGGGCTCGCTGGTCGCCAAGTCGATGCAGATGATCGCCCAGGAGGGGCGCGGCGTCATCGTCCTCATCCGCGACCTGCGGCCGAAGTCGGTCTCCGAATGGATCGCGCGCAACGCCGAGCGCAGGGGGCCCCGCAAGGGCGACGCCGAGCGGCGCCTGGTGGAGATCGGCATCGGCTCGCAGATCTTGCGTGACCTGGGCGTCACCGACATGGTGCTCCTGTCGAACACGCCGCCCTCGCGCTACGTGGGCCTCGAGGCGTTCGGCCTGCGCATCGTGGGCCAGCGCAAGATCGGGTGAAACGGATGGCGGGCCCCGGCAGAGTGCCGACCGATGGCGGCGCCCCGCGCGGGCCGGCGGGTGCCCGCATCCTCATCATCGAGTCGCCCTACTACGGAGCGGTCGCGGCCGAGTTGCTGGCCGGCGCCACCGCCGAGCTCGAGGCCGCCGGCGCCAGCTTCGAGCGCATCGCGGTGCCCGGCGCCCTGGAGATTCCGCTGGCGCTCGCCGGCGCCGTCAAGGCGGGCGTCATCCCCGGCGACGGCGCGCATGCCCGCTTCGACGGCTGCGTGGCGCTCGGCTGCGTCATCCGCGGCGAGACCACGCACTACGACACCGTGTGCGCCAACGCCAACCACTGGCTGATGGACCTCGCCGTCCGCCACGCCATCCCGCTCGGCAACGCCATCCTGACGGTGGAATCGGAGGCGCAGGCGCTCGAGCGGGCGCAGGGCGGCCGCCGCGGCAAGGGCGCGGAGGCGGTGCGCGCCTGCCTCGCCCTCATCGCGCATGCGCAGGCCTTCGCCGCACTCGCCGCGGCCGGCCCCGCGGGGCGCCCCCCGGAACACCCCCTGGAACACCCCCCGGAACACCCCATGGACCGCTCATGAGCCCCGCGCACCAGGGCCCCGCCAGGGGAGAGGCGCTGGCGCGCAGCCGGGCGCGGCTCGCCGCGGTGCAGGCGCTCTATCAGATGGACCTCGCCGGTACTGACCTCGCCGAGGTGCTCGACGACTTCAAGACCCACCGGCTCGCCCGCGAGGCCGGGGACGAGGCGGTGGCCGGCGGCGACATCGACCACTTCACCCGCGTGCTCGGCGGCGTGGTGCGGCGCCAGCGCGAGATCGATCCCCTGGTCGACCAGCAGCTCGCCGCCGGCTGGAGCCTCCTGCGCGTCGATGCCATCGTGCGGGCGATCCTGCGCGCGGCCACCTTCGAGCTGATGGAGCTCGCCGACGTGCCGGCCCGCGTGGCGATCAGCGAGTATGTCAACGTCGCGCACGCCTTCTTCGACGCCGACGAGCCCCGGGTGATCAACGGCGTCCTCGATGCGCTCGCGCGCAAGCTGCGCCCCGGCGAGCTCCCCGAGCGGTAGGCCGGATCGGGGCAAGGCCCGTGACCCGACATCTGCAGTTTACTCTGGTACATTCGGCCATGAACCTGACCACCCACTTGCGCCGACCGGATTCCCCTCCCCCTTGCGGGGAGGGGACTTAGGGGTGGGGGTCGGGACTCCCGCCATCGGATATTCTGCATTGACCGGCACCCTCGCCATGGCACCCCGCAAGCCCGACGACATCCTGATCGGCGAGGAGGCCGTCATCGCCCTCCTGGCCCCGCTCGCCGCGGGCCACCCCGGCGCCTTCGGCCTCCAGGACGACTGCGCCATCCTCGGCCCGCCACCCGGCGAGGACCTCGTCCTCAAGACCGACCCGGTGGCCGAGGGCGTCCATTTCCTCCCCGGCGACACCCCCGGGGACATCGCCTGGAAGGCGCTGGCGGTGAACGTCTCGGACCTCGCCGCCAAGGGCGCCACGCCCTTGGGCTACCTCATGGCCCTCTCCTTCCCCGAGGCTCCCGCGTATGCCTGGATGGCGCAGTTCGTGGACGGCCTGCGCGCCGCCCAGACCCGGTTCGGCTGCCATCTCCTGGGCGGCGACACCGACCGCCGCCCCGGCCCGCTCACCGTCTCCATCACCGCCATCGGCTCGGTCCCGCAAGGAGAGATGGTACGCCGCACCACGGCTCAGCCCGGAGCCACCCTTCTCGTCTCGGGCACCATCGGCGACGCCGCCCTGGGCCTCGCCCTCGCCAGGGACCCGGCGCTCGCAACCTCCTGGGGCCTGTCGCCGGCCGAGGCGAACCACCTCCGGCACCGCTATCGCCGCCCGGAGCCGCGCCTGGCGCTCGCCCCCCTGCTGCGCCGGTGGGCCGCGGCGGCGATGGACCTCTCCGACGGCCTCGTCAAAGACCTGGAGCGCATGCTGCGCGGCTCCGGCCTCTCCGGCCGCCTCCGGGCCGCCGCCGTCCCCCTCTCCGACGCCGCGGCCAAGGTCATCGCCCGCGAGCCCGAGCGCCTGGCGCACCTCCTCACCGCCGGCGACGACTACGAGGTCCTGGCCGCCGTCCCCCCTCTGCCTGCGCCTCACTCTGCTCCGCCGCCTCTGCAGCGGGCATCCCCCTGACCGAGGTCGGCACCGTGGAGCCGGCGCCCTGGCCCCAGGACGGCCCCGGCCTCCTCGTCGAGGCCCCCGACGGCCACCCCATGACCTTCACCCGCACCGGCTGGACGCATTTTTGAGGGGTCAGACCCTGCCGGATAGGCGTCAGACCCTGCGGGTCTGACCCCAGGCACACCCGAGATGCAGAGGCACTTTATCGCATATTGCGCTTGACATGGTGCCCCTCGTTTGCTATTATGTTGCTAATCTCCCGACTATTGCCCACAACCGAGCAGCTCCTGCGTGGAGCCTCCGGTGGAGAGGTGGCCGCCCGCACAAGCGAAAGTCGCAGCCCGTCGTCGAAGCTGCCTGGCCAATACCACTGCCCCGCGGCCTATCAGAAGGCGTCCTGAGCGAGCACAACCCGGGCAGCAATCGCCACCGGACTCCCCTCCCCCTTGCGGGGAGGGGCTGGGAGTGGGGGGACGCAGGGAGAGGCAGCAATCGCCACCGAGAACCCTTCGATAGCTCGCCCCGCGGCGTTCTTCCGCGAGTTCGAGCGTGACGGGGCCCTCGTCCAATGCATCGTCGAGGCCAATCGGAGCAAGTGAACCCGATCTCGTTGTGGCCGCCCCAATGGCATGAGGCGCGGCTGCAACTGCGACACTGCGGCAGCCGCCTATCATCCACCTGGGGCCTCCCGACCCGACCACAAAAAAGCATGCGGCAATAATGGCACTTGTGCCGTTGTTGCAACGCTTTGTGACATTTGGCATGGTCCGGCCGCGAATCCGCCAGTGCGCGGACTGCGGCGGGCAGGCGCGAGAGAGGCCGGTCGCCGGGGGAACAGTTGCGCGGCCTGCCGCCGCCACGAAAGGGGAATGTCATGCAAACGGTGATGTGGGCGATCATCCTGTGCGGGGTGCTGTCGCTCGTCTACGGCGCCTACACCGTCTATACCCTGATGGCCGCCGACGCCGGCACCCCGCGCATGCGCGAGATCGCTGCCGCCATCCAGGAGGGCGCCCAGGCGTATCTGGCCCGCCAGTACACCACGATCGCCATCGTCGGCATCGTCGTGTTCGCGATCATCGGCCTTCTTCTGGGCTGGCTCGTGGCGCTGGGCTTCCTGATCGGCGCGGTGCTCTCGGGCGCCGCCGGCTTCGCCGGCATGATGGTCTCGGTGCGCGCCAACGTACGCACCGCGCAGGCTGCCACCCGCTCGCTGGGCGAGGGCCTCTCCATTGCGTTCCGGGCCGGCGCCGTCACCGGCCTCCTGGTCGCCGGCCTCGCCCTCCTCGGCGTCACCGTCTACTTCGTGGTGCTCACCAACGGGCTCGGGCTCGAGCCGACCAGCCGCACGGTGGTCGACGCGCTGGTGGCCTTGGGCTTCGGCGCCTCGCTGATCTCGATCTTCGCCCGTCTCGGCGGCGGCATCTTCACCAAGGGCGCCGACGTGGGCGGCGACCTCGTCGGCAAGGTCGAGGCCGGCATCCCCGAGGACGACCCGCGCAACCCCGCCACCATCGCCGACAACGTGGGCGACAACGTCGGCGACTGCGCCGGCATGGCCGCCGACCTGTTCGAGACCTACGCCGTCACCGTGGTGGCGACCATGGTGCTCGCCGTCATCTACTTCGCCGGTCAGCCCGTCGCCTACAACCTGATGATCTATCCCCTGGCCGTGTGCGCGGTGGGCGTCGTGGCCTCCATCATCGGCACCTTCTTCGTGCGCCTCGGCTCCAACCAGTCGATCATGGGCGCCCTCTACAAGGGCCTCATCGCCACCGGTGCGCTCTCCATCCTGGCACTCTGGCCGGTGACGGACTACCTGCTCGGCATGAGCTCGGAGTTCACGGCGCGGGGCAACACCTTCTCCGGCCTCGACCTCTTCTGGTGCGGCCTCGTCGGCCTCGCCGTGACCGCGCTCATCATCGTGGTCACCGAGTACTACACGGGCACCAACTACCGCCCCGTGCAGTCGATCGCCTCGGCCTCCCAGACCGGCCACGGCACCAACGTGATCCAGGGCCTCGCCGTGTCGCTCGAGGCGACCGCCCTGCCGGCGCTCATCATCATCGCCGGCATCCTCGTCGCCTACAACATCGCCGGCCTCTTCGGCATCGCCATCGCCGTCACGGCCATGCTCTCGCTTGCCGGCGTGGTGGTGGCCCTCGACGCCTTCGGGCCGGTCACCGACAACGCCGGCGGCATCGCCGAGATGGCGGGCCTGCCCAAGGAGACCCGCAAGACCACCGATGCGCTGGACGCCGTCGGCAATACCACCAAGGCCGTCACCAAGGGCTACGCCATCGGCTCTGCCGGCCTCGGCGCGCTCGTGCTATTCACGGCCTACAACGAGGACCTCAAGTATTTCGTCGCACAGGCCAAGGAGGGCTCGATCTTCTACGGCCTCAACGTCGACGGGCTGTTCTCGCTCTCGAACCCCTACGTCGTGGTCGGCCTCTTCTTCGGCGGTCTCCTGCCCTACCTGTTCGGCGGCATCGCCATGACGGCGGTGGGCCGGGCCGCCTCTGCGATCGTGGAGGAGGTGCGCCGCCAGTTCCGCGAGAAGCCCGGCATCATGGAGGGCACGGAGAAGCCCAACTACGCGCGCGCGGTCGACCTGCTGACGAAGGCGGCGATCAAGGAGATGATCATCCCCTCGCTCCTGCCGGTGCTCTCGCCAATCGTCTGCTTCTTCGTGGTGCGCTGGATCGGCGGCACCGGCAACGCCTTCGCGGCGCTCGGCGCCATGCTGCTCGGTGTCATCGTCACAGGTCTGTTCGTGGCGATCTCCATGACGGCGGGCGGCGGCGCCTGGGACAACGCCAAGAAGTACATTGAGGACGGCCACTACGGCGGCAAGGGCTCGGAAACACACAAGGCTGCGGTCACCGGCGACACCGTCGGCGATCCCTACAAGGATACCGCCGGCCCCGCCGTCAACCCGATGATCAAGATCACCAACATCGTGGCGCTGCTGCTGCTGGCAGTCCTCGCGCACTGACGCGAGAACGCAAAACGCCTCCGGTTTCACACCGGCAGGTCATCCCAGAGGACGGGCGTAGTGGCGCCCGTCTCCCAGTCGCGGCGCAGGATCGCATAGACGACGCAGGCTTTGGGCGGCTCGCCGGCGATCGCCCAGGCGTCGCGGTAATGAGCCTCCTTGACGAACCCGGCGCGCAGGAAGGTCCTGCGCATGGCAACATTGTCCTCGCGCGTGTGGCCCTCGAAGCGGGCGATGCCCGGGAAGCGGGCGAACACCAGGGCGGTCAGCTCGCGCAGCAGGGGCACACCGAGCCCCCGCTTCCGGTGTCGCTCGGCGAGGCGCAGGTCGAACACCGGGTCGCCGCCCTCGGCGAGGCACGCCAGGTCATCAAGGGTGGCGACGCCGACCCGTTCGCCATTGGCGTCGACCCAGAATCCGGCGCTGTCGTCGGACCAGAACCGGCCCTTGGCAACCGCCTCGCGGGCTTCCCCCTCGGTCAGACGGGCGCGCACGTGGAACGGAAACGCGTTGGCGGCGAGGAACGCGACCAGGGCCTCGAAGTCATGCTCGCGGGCGACCTCGGTGAGCACGATCTCGGGCACTGATAGCCTCCTGGCCGGCGGTGGCAGGCGAAGACCTGCATCGCTTCAGCGCACACGGCCCGTCTCCACCACGGCATGGTTGACCTGGGGCGTACTTCCCATGCCCACTGGGTTCATGCAACTGGTGCATGGCGACGGCCCGCAGGGAGCGCGGCTCAGACGACGGGCAGGTTCACGCGTGCCGTGAGGTCGGCTTGCCGGCTGCGGAGTACGGGCTGACGCCCTATTTCTGCCTACGCAGCCACGTTGGCGTTGTTGTTGGGGTCGCGCAGAACGTAGCCGCGCCCCCATACCGTCTCGATGTAATGGTGCCCGCCGGTGGCGGCCTGCAGCTTCTTCCTGAGCTTGCAGATGAACACGTCGATGATCTTGAGCTCGGGCTCGTCCATGCCGCCGTAGAGATGGTTCAGGAACATCTCCTTGGTCAGCGTGGTGCCCTTGCGCAGCGAGAGCAGCTCGAGCATCTGGTATTCCTTGCTCGTCAGATGCACGCGCTGGCCGTTCGCCTCCACCGTCTTGGTGTCGAGGTTGACGCGCAGGTGGCCGGTCTCGATCACCGACTGGGCGTGGCCCTTGGAGCGGCGCACGATGGCGTGGATGCGCGCCACCAGCTCGTCCTTGTGGAAAGGCTTGGTCATATAGTCGTCGGCGCCGAAGCCGAGCCCCCGCACCTTGTCCTCGATGCCGTCCAGGCCCGACAGGATCAGGATCGGCGTCGCGACCTTGCTGACGCGCAGCGACTTCAAGACCTCGTAGCCGCTCATGTCCGGCAGATTGAGATCAAGGACGATGATGTCGTAATCGTAGATCTTGCCGATATCGACGCCTTCCTCACCGCTCTCGGTGATGTAGACGTTGAAGCCCTCGGACTGGAGCATCATCTCGACGCTTTTTGCGGTTGTGCTGTCATCCTCGATCAGAAGGACCCGCATTGCTGTTCCTCTCTTCCCTGACCCTCAAGAGTCCCGCTGCCCACGTACCAGCTGCCCACGCACGAAGAGACCGACGATAGCCCAGGCCAAGCCACTGCTGGCAAACCTAGACGCCACAAGTTAACGAAACCTAATTTTGCCTTACGCCGCTGCGCATTTCCGCACAAACTGGCCGGTCGAGCCCGCACGCTTGACCCACACCGGCATCGGCGCCCGGACGACATGCCTCCGCAACTCCCGCCGATGACGCCGGCAGAGGCGGAGACGACCTCCACGTTGTCCTGGACCCCCACGCTTCAGTCCAGCTCGTCCCAGGCCCACTTTCGAGGCAATCCGCCCTCACGACCGATATGTAACTGATTTGCGATCGGGGCCCTAGAGGGGTAGAAACAAAAAATCCCCTTGCGAAGACAAGCGGATAAGGTTCAGCTGGCCGTGCTAACCGCAACTTAAAGGCTCCCTCGTAGTGTCGTAGCAGGGAGCCGGCCAGGTCGCCGCCGAGATTGGCGGGCGTTAGCCGGTTCCTGCGCCTTGCCAGGGGATCGGCGCGCTGTGCCGCCAACCAGGGGCGATCGTCGGGGTGTGTTGGGTATGGTGATGACACCACGTGATTCCACGTTGAAGGCGAAACGGTTCGAGGTATCGGAGCAGGCGCGCAAGGTCACGCAGCTCGAGACGACGATCCGCGATTTCGAGGTCATGGCGGCAGACCTGTCGCGCCAGATCGCAAACGAGGAGGACCGCACGGGCGTGAGGGACCAGGTCCACTTCGCCTACTCCACCTTTGCGAAGGCCGCCGCACAGCGCCGCTCCAATCTCCTCACCTCCGTCGCCGAGCTCAAGGTCAAGCTCGCCACCGCCAGGCACGACTACGAGGAGGCGGAGCTCGCCTTGAAGCGGCTCGAGCCCGGCGGCACGGACGATCGTGGCCGCCTGCGCCGCAAGGGCGATCCGCGCGCCGTTGCCGGGGGCTAGCCGGTCGGCACTCGGCGCAGGACCGCTCCGGCTCGCGACGCCGTCGTGCACGCGGCCGGTCGGCAAAATCCGCCCACCCCCCTGCGTCCTCGCACGGAAGCTGGTAGAGATCGGCCATGCCAACGAGGGGGCCATGTCTCATCACGCTCGGGGTGCTCTTGCATACCCTCGCCGCGGGTTGCACGCCTTCCAGCCTACCCGGGCTTCTCGGGCCCCCTGCCCCCGATCCCGGCAAGACCGGGCCCGGCCAGCCTGAGAAGAAAACCTCCTCCTCTTCAGGGCCTTACGAGACCGCCGCGATTGTTCCGGGCACGTCAACACAGGTCTACGCGCTGGTCGCACGCGGTGCGCTCGCATGCTGGTTCAGTCCGGGCGGCCCGCTCAAAGGGAGCCACGTGTTCCGGGCCGAGGCCGAGCCGCCGGCCAAGGGCGGCGCGGCGGAGATCGTGATCCACGAGCGTGATACGTCGTTCCGCGATCAGCGCGGTGTGAAGGCCTATCGCATCGCCTTTGCCAGCGAGATCACGGGTGTCCGCGTCGACATGATCGCCCTGAAGTTCGAGGCGGCGCGCGCGCAGGCCATGGCAAAGGATGTCGAGACCTGGGCCAAGGGGGGCTCCAGCTGCCACCTGCGCGCGCTGATGTTGCCCCCGACGCCTACCAAGGGCAAGGCCGTCAAAGGCCCTGCCGCGAACAAGGCGCGCTGAGATCTTGACGATCCTGCGGAACGACGAGAGCCACCGGGTTTGCGCCAGCGGTGGCTTCAGTCGCGGTAGTCCTGCACGCGCGTTGCGCGCAGCCCTGGCAGGCCGTGGCGCTCGATCGAGCGCTGCCAGGACAGGAACTCGTCGATGGTGAGCTTGTAGCGCTCGCACGCCTCGTCGAGGCTCAGGAGACCGCCGCGCACGGCTGCAACCACCTCCGCCTTGCGACGGATCACCCAGCGCTTGGTTTCCTTGGGTGGAAGATCGGCGATGGTCAGCGGGCTTCCGTCGGGCCCGATGACATAGCGCACGCGCGCCCTGTATTGTTGTTCCGTCATGATACTCGCTACATTGTCGGACTTGCAACCAGAGGTAGACGAACGCAATTAAAATCAACCTAATCAAGTCAGTAAATACCTACGGAACGCGTGCGCCAAATAGGTGCCAACATGGTTAACGCCAGGCCCCCCCGAGGTGATCACTCGAGGCTTTCCGGCGTCAGTTTTTCAGGTGTCGGCCCGCTATGGCGGCCTCCGTTAACATCAACAAGGATGTGTTTCCTCGCGAGGCTGGCCTTGCCTGGAAGCGATGCTTCTGCATCCGGCATAAAAAACGGGGATCGCCGTCCCTCGCAGCGCCGGCGCTCATGGATTTCAAACGGTCAAACCTGAGACCTGAACCCTGAAACCCGCACCCGAAACCTGAAGTAGCCTGCATGAACAAGTGAATCTAAAATGTCTCAGGCGCAATGGAAAGCTGTGCGGGGGGATTCACGAGGTCGAATGCGTCGGGTAGACGCGAAGCGTGACGGACACGGCGACCTTGATTCGGCAGCGCTTCGATGCGTGCCCCGGTGCTGGACGAGCAGGCGCGGCGGCGGTTTGCGGCTGCCGAGGCGCGCTCGCTCGGACACGGCGGCGTGACGCTGGTCTCGAAAGTGACGGGCCTCGCACGGAGCATGATCAATCGCGGGATCGCAGAGATCGAGGAAAACCGCTCGGTGGGCGATGGGTTGGTACGGCGGCTGGGTGGTGGCTGCAGGGCCAAGACGCAGGAAGACCCGAGCTTCTGGACGATCTGGAAGAGAACCTCGAAGCCTCGACGAGAGGCGATCCGATGTCGCCGCTGCTGTGGACCTCCAAGAGCCTCGACAAATTGTGCGCGGCGCTGAAGGACATGCAACATGATGTTTGCCCGAACGTCATCGCTAAGCTGCTGCGCAAGCCGGCACAGCTTGCAGAGCAATCGCAAAACGCGTGAGGGCAGCAAGAATCGTATAGGGACGCGCAGTTCCAGTATCTCGACGCCCGGATGAAGGAGCACATGGCGGAGCAGTCGCCCGTCGTCTCGGTCGATACGAAAAAGAAGGAGCTGGTCGGCGACTTCGAGAACGGGGGCCGGGAGCTGCGGCCCAAGGCGTCGCCTGAGGAGGTGCGTGTTCACGACTTCGTCGACCGCGAACTCGGACGAGCTGTGCCTTATGGCATCTACGATATCGCCGACAACAAAGGCTGGGTGAGCGTGGGCGTCGATGACGATACCGCGGCGTTCGCAGTCAATGCGATCCGCCGCTGGTGGAGCATCGATGGGACAGGCCCGCTATCCAGGAGCCAAGCGGCTGATGATCACTGCCGATGGCGGCGGCGCGAACGGTGCGCGCGTGCGGCTGTGGAAGATCAAGCTGCAAAAGCTCGTCGACGAGATCGCCATTCCCGTCACGGTCTGCCACTTGCCGCCCGGCACCAGCAAATGGAACAAGATCGAGCACCGCCTGTTCGCATTCATCACCAAGAACTGGCGCGGCAAACCGCTCGTGCAGCCATCGCGTTATCGTCCAGCTGATCGGCGCCACAACAACACGCAAAGGTCTCCAAGTCCGCGCCGAGCTCGACACCAATATCGACCCCGCCGGCATCAAAGTCAGTGACGCCGAAATGGCCACCCTTGCCATCGAGCGTCACGCCTTCCATGGTGAATGGAACGACACGCTACGGCCGCGATATATTTGATGGAGCGGTTGTTTATGCAGGTGCCTTAGCTTCTGATGAACCGCTTCGTCAGCAGCACGAAGCTGGCGCCGGGATGCACCCACCCCTCCTTCACCATGCGCCGGCTCGCCACTTCGCGATACCCGCAGCGCTCGTAGAGCCGGCGCGCGCGCGCGTTGGTATCGGCGACGATGATGCTCATGCCGCGTCGCAGGGTCTCCCGGGCGAGATCCTCGGCGAGGCCCAGCAGCGCCGCCCCGTACCCCTTGCCGCGATACTCGGGATAGGCGGCGAGCACGTTCACGTACCAGGTGCCCGGCACCAGATCCTCAAGCTCGTTCAGCGGTACGAACATGGCCGGCGGGTTGTCGGGTGGCGGCTCTGGAACGTCCGGCGACGGATAGCCGATGAGGCCTGCGGCCACGCGGCCATCACATTCGGCGAGGATCGTGTTTCGGTAGGAGAAGGCGCCCGCCTGGCGCGCGGCGCGATCACGGCCGACGGCCCAGGGATCGCCTCCGGCGCCTGCTACCTTGCTCCACAGATAGAAGGCCAGACCCTCGCTGGCGAAGTGCACGAGGTCGGCCATCGCCGCGGCATCGGCGGATGTGGCCCGTCGGAACGGACTTGCGAGATCAACCAATGTCGACACCTCTCCGTTGCGCCCGACAGAATAGCTCCATCGGACGCAACGGCAGTGTCACGATTTTGTTGTCCACGTGCGCCAGCGGCGGCGGCCGCCGGAGTTGAGCGCCACGAAGCGCCGTCCGATGTCGACGTGAATGTGATCCATCGTCGCGTAGGTCATGACGCCGCCGGAGCGATGATTGGCGATCAGCCAGCGCACCACCTCCTGCTTGCGGCCGGTGGGAGGATTGAAGTCGATGGCATTGCCGCTGGCGTGCCGCGACGGCTGGCCGGAGCCGGCGATGATCGCGCCGGGACGGCAGGTGGAGATGATCCGTACTGGGCCGAACTGCCCCTCGATGCGGGTGAGCAGGGCGCGCGCGGACGGCGTGAGGCAGCTCCGCGCAGTGCCGCCGCGTGCGAACCGGGTGAAGCTGCGCCCCGCCAGGCTCGAGCGATGGCGCGGCCGCGTGCGTGCCGCGTAGCGGCGGCCGGCGCGGCGCAGCGAGGCGCGGCGCCCGGCGCGGCCCGCAGCGGCATGCCGCCGGCCTCTGTGGCGCACCGACGCGCGCCGCTGGGCGCGCGGACGCCTTACCGCCCGGTAGCCGTCCGCATAGTGCGGATGGACCTCGCGCCGTGCATACGGAGCATCTCCTGGCTGTGCATCGGCGGCGGTCGCAAGCGTACACAGCGCTACGCCGAACGCAACGGTTGAAAGCCGTCTCATGTCACTCCTCTCCCCCGTGCCGGTTGACATCCGGCAAGGACTACGCGGTGCGGCCGCACTTCACACTGTTGCACTCGTCCCGGATGCCGGCCGCACCATGCGCCGCCGGGACAGCACCTCCGTTGTGCGTATCCGCGTCCCCTCGTGCCCGCGGCGACGCCGCCTGGGCAAGCCGAATCGTTTGGTTGCCGGCCTATCTCGACATGGGATGTGGCAATAGTGAGACGGATTTTTTCCAATTGTTACAAGCTAATCACATTCTGAATGGATGATCTGCATTAAGATACTTGATTGCAATTTTGCCGTGTAAAATCTGCATACACCGATAGCCGACGCATGAATCGGGGGGCGCGCCAACGCGCTCGTGCGTCTGGACTATTGCCGTATCTGCCCCTTATTTTTGGTGTCTCTCCTCCTGCAACGCAGCGGAAACGTCCCATGCAGCTGGCGCCCATGCGCTATACCAAGATCGAAGGTACCGTGGTCGCGGTGTCGGTGAAATCGGCCGTCGAGGCGAAGGCGGCTGTGAAGGAGCTGCGACACAAGATGCGCGAGCTGAAGTTCCTGCGCAGCGCGCTCTTGCGGCGTCAGCGCGCCGTGCGCCCCAAGGAGGGCAGCAAGCCGAAGCGGGCGCGCTCGCTGTGGCTGCGGGCTCTAACCGGAATGGGGCGCTTGCTGGGCTCCCTGATCGAGCTCGTGACGGTCTCACGCGAGGAGCGCCGCGCGCGCGACCCGGCCGAGATCGAGCGCGAGCTGCACCGCCTCGACGAGACCCTGCACAACATCGAGGGCTGCATCCTCCAACTCCAGGGCAAGCTGCTCACGCGCGGGTGAGGCGGGGAAGGTGCAATCCGAAAAGGCGTTCTCTAAATTCTAAGAGTTGAGAGGCATGCAGTACGTTTGGGACGCTGAGAGTTCGCTTCCAAACACAGGTGAGGTCGCAGTCACTATCGGCGACCTACAGCTTACTCTCGATTTCCGCTTCCCACATGAACGGCGCTACGCACTCGGGCTCCTGTTCAACCTCCGCAATCCGCAGGCCGACATAGATCGGCATCTCTTTCGAACCTTCATGCAATCCGGCGACGTTGTATTCGATGCGGGAGCTAACATCGGCCTTACAGCTGCCGAAGCCCTCGCGTCCGGTGCCCGTCACGTCATATGTGTCGAGCCAGAGCGCAGCTTGGTCAAACGACTGAGATCACTAGAGTCGCTTTCCTCTGGTCGAATAAGCATATGGGATTGCGCACTTGGCGCGCGAGAAGGTGTGGCTGAAGCTCTTGCTGTCACTAACCCACAATGCAGGGTCACACAATCTCGCCAACGATGACCTCACTGTTCCCTGACCTTTTCGATGGCCAACAGTCAAACAGTGCGAACTTTGACCGCCGAGCAGCATTCTGCTGGATAGACCTGCTGATCTGTGGAAGTTGGACGTCGAGGGCGTGGAGGCCGAGGTGATTAAGGGTGCCCAGCGTGTGCTCCAACACTCACCACCGCGTGCGATCCTGGCGGAACTATACGATCCATTTGTGGACGATGTCGTCCAATTGCTTCCCGGCTACCAAGTACGAAGAGCCGCGCTCGCAAAGACTGACTACGAACTTCACTTCTTGGATCAGATCGGAGGGATGCTCCCTGATGAATTTTGCCCAACAAGCCCTACTTATGTCTTCACAAGGTTCGATTGAACACGCGATCCGCCCTGCGCAAGGACCATCCCCTCCAGAACCCTCACCCGCGCCTCTTGACGCCTCACGATTGTCAAGAGCAACACGGCCAATCTGTCGTAGGCGACACCATCGGGTACGAGCCGTGCGTCACGCTTAAGAACCCTCTCGCTAACAACCTTACCGTCTACTTCTTTCTTTGCAAACTCAAGGTCTTCGTCAGCGTAGCCCCAGGATGCAAGGCGCGGTTCGATTGCGGCCACTTCCTCAGCTAGAAGCCCATACCAAGACCAAGCCGGATTGTCCGTTGCACATTTCGAACGGTACCAAACGGGCCGGAGCTTGAGTATATTTTCCGCGAACGCATAGTCGAGGTCCTCGATATCATTCTTATAGCGAGCCGAGGAAGTGGATCGAAGTAGTTCATTTGCAGGGGACGAACCGTTGTTCAACACAGCGTTGGCACCACTGGCAGTCGTGGCAGCACCAGGAAAGTACGCATTGCCACCAGGGGCAATCTCCAATTGGGTAGCTTGTGAGCCACCGTTGACCGGCAATACTCGGAATCGACCGGAATTGTCGCTGCCTGAGCGCGCGAATTGGAGCGATCCTATGTTGTTGATGGTCAAGCTGTTGTCTCGAACCGCAAAATCATGATTGGCTGCGAAGCCGTCGGACATATCTCCAGAGGACGTAGCGAGAAGCTGCAAAGTGCCGATGGCAGTGCTTGTGCTACCGGTCAATCTTTCTGTTCGTAGCGGGGGATAGGTGGGGCTGGACACGGCGAGGGGGCCGGTGGTGCGGAGGGTGCCGGTGCCCTTGGGGGTGAGGTGGAGGTCGATGTTGGGGTCGGTGCCCGCGGCGGAGAGCCGGGGGGCGGTGCCGGTGGGGGCGTTGGCGACGGCGAGGTGGTTGACGGCGCTCGCGGCGGTCAGGAAGGCGAGCTGGGCGTTGCCGCTCTCGTCGGTGATGGCCGCGCCGTCGGGGCAGGCGAGGGGCAGGAGGGCCCAGGCGCTGGCGATCCAGACGTAGAGCCTCGCCTCGTCGGCGACCCAGGCGCGCCAGCCCTCCTCGGGTGCGTAGAAGGCCCAGGCCCCGTCCTGGAAGGCGGCGATGCTGCCGGCGTGCCCGGCCCAGGCGCCGGTGGGGCTCTCACCGACGATGTAGCGGGCACCCTCGTCGGGCGAGCCGGGGGGCGCGGCCAGATCCCGGTCGAGGACGGCGAGCTGCACGAGCGCGTCGAGCGCGCGCAGGGCCTCGTTGTGGGTGACGTGCTTCTGAGCCTGCGCGGCGACGATGAAGGGGAGGCTCAAGTTGCTGGTGGCATCCATGGCGTCGACCTTTCCGTGCTCGGGTGTTCTGCAGGCGCAATTGTCCCACGGCCGAAGGGGGCGGGCGTTCGGGGCCGGCTATGGCCTCGAAGGTTGGTGAACAATTTTGAGTTGCCGGCGCAAGGGTTGGCAGCCGACTGATCGACGCCGTTTCGACCGAAAAGGGCCGCACTCGAGTGCGAATGGCAGCGTCAAAGTGATTCGCGTCGAAATGCGACACCGGTCGCCGGGAGATGAGACATGGCCACGAGAGTGTGCGTCGGAAACCGCCAAGGAGGGGTGGGCAAGTCCACCATCACGATGATGCTGGCGCACGCGCTGGCCGGCCTCGGCAAGAACCGGGTGCTCGTCATCGATCTCGATACGCAGTGCAACTCCTCGTTCGCCATGGTGGGCAGCGCCCGCTGGCGCAGGGCGCTCGAGGAGAAGGCCACGCTCTCCGATTACATGGGCGGTGTGCTGCGCAGCCGCCCGGTGCGGCCGGCGCGATTTCATCATCGAGAACGTCGGTGACGTGAGCGCCGGCAAGTCGCCAACAGCTCGCGCACCGGCATCGACCTCATCCCGTCGAGCGTCGATCTGGACGAGGACATCCAGGAGGCGATCGCCGAAACCCATCTCGCCGACGTGTTCAACTCCATGAACCTGTACGTCCGCAGGCTGCTCGAGGCGCTGGACGATCGCTACGACTTCATCCTGATGGATTGCCCGCCGGGATTGTCGCCGCTCGTCAACGCCGCCGTGGGCCTCGGCGACAGGGTGGTCGTACCGTTCCGCCCCGATCTCATCTCGCAGTATGCGCTGGACCGCATGGCCGACAAGGCGCAGGGGACCGACAAGAGGAGCCTCACCCGAAAGAAGCTGGCGAGCATCCCCCACGAGCAGCGGCGCTATGTGTCGGTCGTGAACCTGCACGGCGGGACCGCCACGGAGAAGCGCATCCTGGACGACTTCGAGGGTGTGCATCCGAGGCTCAGGACGCAGCTCAAGCGGCACCCCGACGTGTCGGAGGCGTTCTACTGGCAGGAGGAGCCGCGCACGCTGAAGGAGAAATACGGCAAGGCCGAGCCGCAGGTGAAGCAGCTGTACAACGACTTCCTGGGGTGGTTAGAGACAACCAAGCCCGGCGTCTCGCCGCCGCCCGGCAGAAACGGCGCCGGCGCCGGGCGCGAGGTCGCCGCACGCACTTGAGGCCGAGACCCATGTCCGACAAGCGCGCCGTGCCATCGAGGCCGCAGGAACAGCCCCGCTCGCAAATCTCGGGACGCCGCAAGGACGAGTTCATCCGCCGCCTGCTGCAAGAGGTGCCCGATCTCGACGAGGAGACGGCGGCCGAGCTCGCCCGGCATCTCGGCGCCGCGATCGCAACCATCAGGACGGACCGCACGCTGATCGAGCGCTACCAGAAGCCCGCGTTCGATCCCAACGCCTTCAGCCTGATGAAGGTGTACCGCACCTCCGGCGAGCGGGGCCTCAGGGAGCGGCTGCGCGGGATCGAGGAGAGCCGGCACCTCCAGGCCCTCGCCAAGGCCCAGCAGATCAGTCTGCCGCGCGGCTTGCGCGGCGGCAGCGCCGACGCATCTGTGCTGAAGGAGGCGATCGTGAAGGGCGTGTTGAGCCGCCACGAGGACTGGCTGGCGGCGTCTTGAGTGCACTACCCGTCATCCCGGAAGCTGAGGGCGCAGCCCGAAGCTATCCGGGACCTCGGGAGACTGGGTTCCAACTCGCTTCACGAGGTCCCGGATAGCCTCGCCTGCGGCTCGGCTTCCGGGATGACAGGTGTGTCAGAACTCCAGCCGGTTCGCGCGGACGACGTGGGGGAGGGCCCGGATGCGGGCGACCACCTCGTCGGAGGCGGGCTCGTCGATGGCGACCATGCAGATGGCGTTGCCGCCCGGCTTGTCACGGCCCAGGTTCAGCGTGGCGATGTTGAGGCCTGCCTCGCCCATCAAGGTGCCGAAGCGACCGATGAAACCCGGCTTGTCCTCGTTGCGGATGAACAGCATGCGCGGGGCGCATTCGAACTCCATGTCGATGTCGCGCACCTGTACGATGCGCGGCCGGCCGTCGGCGAACACTGTGCCGGCTACCGAGCGCTCGAACTTGTCGGCCTTCACGGTGAAGCGGACGTAGCTCTCGAAGGCGCCCTCCTGGCCGCGCGTCACCTCCTCGATCTGCATCCCCCGCTCGCGCGCGCTGATGGCCGCGGAGACCATGTTGACGTCGGCGAGCAGCGGGCGCAGCACGCCGGCCAGTGCCGCCGCCGTGAGCGGCTTGGTGTTGAGGCGCGCTACCTCGCCGGAATACTCGATGCGCACGCCCTTGATGGGGGTCTCGGTGAGCTGGCCGGCGAAGGAGCCCAGCTGCTCGGCGAGCTTCACCCAGGGCTTGAGGCGCGGCGCCTCCTCGGCGGTGATGTTGGGGAAGTTCACGGCGTTGGAGATGGCGCCGCGCAGGAGGTAGTCCGACATCTGCTCGGCCACCTGCAGGGCCACGTTCTCCTGCGCCTCGCCGGTGGCGGCGCCCAGATGCGGCGTACAGATTACGTTGGGGAGGCCGAACACCACGCTGGCCTTGGCGGGCTCGACCTCGAACACGTCGAAGGCGGCGCCGGCCACCTGCCCGGATCTTCAGCGCGTCGGCCAGGGCCCGCTCGTCCACGAGGCCGCCGCGGGCGCAGTTGACGATGCGTACGCCCTTTTTTGTCTTCGCCAGCGCCACGGCATCGATGATGTTACGGGTCTTGTCGGTGAGCGGCGTGTGCAGGGTGATGAAGTCTGCCCGGCGCAGGAGATGGTCGAGCTCGACCTTGGCGACGCCCAGCTCCAGCGCCCGCTCCTCGGAGAGGAAAGGATCGAAGGCCAGCACCTTCATCTTGAGGCCGATGGCGCGGTCGGCGACGATCGAGCCGATGTTGCCACAGCCGATCACACCGAGCGTCTTGCCGAAAACCTCGACGCCCATGAAGCGCGACTTCTCCCACTTGCCCGCCTGGGTGGAGCGGTCGGCCTCCGGGATCTGGCGCGCCAGGGCCATCATGAGCGAGATGGCGTGCTCCGCGGTCGTAATGGAGTTGCCGAAGGGGGTGTTCATGACGATTACGCCCTTGGCGGTCGCGGCCTTCACGTCGATGTTGTCGACGCCGATGCCGGCGCGCCCGACCACCCTGAGCCGGGTGGCGGCGGCCAGCACCTTCTCGGTGACCTTGGTGGCGGAGCGGACGGCGAGGCCGTCATAGGCCCGGATGGTCTTCTCCAGCTCCTCCTTGGAAAGGCCGACGTTCACGTCGGTTTCGATGCCGTGCTGCTTGAAGATGGCGACTGCGGCGGGGGAGAGCTGGTCGGCGATGAGTACGCGGGGGGCGGACATGGGGATCTCCTGGAGGTGTCAGACCCTCTGGGTCTGACACCCTGGCTCCAACGCCAATTGCTTGCTGGAGCCGGTACGAAAGGGTTGGCGGAACGGTGTCAGACCCGGAGGGTCTGACACCTACGCGGCCTTGGCGAGACCGGCTTTGGCCTCGGCGAAAGCCCAGTCGAGCCAGCCCGTCAGGATGCCGAGGTCGGAGGCCTCGATGGTGCAGCCCGTCCAGATGCGCAGGTGCGGCGGGGCATCGCGGTGGCCGGCGATGTCGTGCGCCGCGTCCTCATGGTCGAGCATCGCCTCGATCTGCTTCACGAAGGCGCGCTGGGCGTCGACCGGCAGCCTGACGACGGCGGGGTCCACGATCTTGAGGCACACCGAGGTGTTGGAGCGCGTCACCTCCTCGACAGGCAGCGGCTCGAGCCACGGCGTTCTCGCAGCCCAGTCGTAGAGGACCTTGGCGTTGGCGTCGGCGCGGGCCTGCAGCGCGGGCAGCCCGCCGATGCTCCTGGCCCAGGCGAGGGCGTCGAGCCAGTCCTGCACGCACAGCATGGAGGGCGTGTTGATGGTCTCGCCCTCGAACACGGCGGCCATCAGCTTGCCGCCCTTGGTGAGGCGGAACAGCTTGGGGAGCGGCCAGGGCGGCGTGTAGCTCTCGAGGCGGGCGACGGCGCGCGGCGAGAGGATCAGCATGCCGTGCGCGGCCTCGCTGCCGAGCGCCTTCTGCCAGGAGAAGGTGGCGACATCGACCTTGTCCCAGGGGATCGGCTGGGCGAAGACCGCGGAGGTGGCGTCAACGAAAGTGAGGCCGGCGCGGTCGACGGGGATCCAGGCCCCGTCGGGGACCCGCACGCCCGCGGTGGTGCCGTTCCAGGTGAAGAGCACGTCGCGGGTGAAATCGACTTGCGCGAGATCGGGCAGCTTGCCGTACTCGGCCCGCAGCAGGCGCAGGTCCTTCAGCTTCAACTGCTTGGTCACGTCGGTGACCCAACCCTCGCCGAAGCTCTCCCAGGCCAGGGCATCGACGCCGCGCTCGCCCAGCATGGACCATATGGCCATCTCGAAGGCGCCGGTGTCGGAGGCGGGGACGATGGCGCAGATGTGGCCGGGCGGCAGGCCCAGCAGCGCCTTGGTCTCCTCGATGGCACGCTTGAGGCGCACCTTGCCTTCCTTGGCCCGGTGCGAGCGGCCGAGAAACGCGTTGTCGAGGGCTTGGAGGGACCAGCCGGGGCGCTTGGCGCAGGGACCGGAGGAAAAACTGCGGTTGACCGGCCGCGCGGCCGGCTTGGAGGTCGTCATGTGCCTACCCTTCCAGATAGCAGCCCCTCGTTGGGGAGGGGTGTCCCGCCGGGGGTTGTGGCGTTGAGGCGCCGGCAAGTCAAGAGGATGGAACGAAAATGAAACTTCTCCGGAGCCGCAAGAAGGTCACACATATGAAATTCTCTCAGCATCGGATTGAACAACGGCGCACGAGAGTGTTTTATGTATCGAGTATCGGCCAACTGTGTTCGAGTAACCCAAATTCTGCCATCAAGCTGCGCGCCAGCCTGGTGCCAGTCACGAGGACCCTGGCAGCGGGGTACACGACCTTATTCGGCATGCAAAAGCGCGCAAGAGATGGTGGCTCCCGCCGCTATTGATCGTATTTCCTGCAAGTTGGTCGGCTGGCTTCCTTCGCTGCGCCCCCAGCCATGTTGGCACCCCTGGGGTGGCCGCGGCGCATCGCGAGCATACGTCCTCATCCAGAATCCCCACGACCCGAACCCGCCGAGACCTGCCGATGGCGTTGGGGCCCTCTGCGCTGTTGGCACGGCCCGGCGTCTCCAAGCCGCGGAACGTTGCTTATGGTGCGGGCGGATGATAGGAGGAGGGGAGGGAAGAGGGGGACAACAGTGAATTCAGGACGGTTCCGCCGCTTGGTCGTGGTTCGAGCGGGCGATGCTTCCCTGCATCCGCAATGGCTGGGCGGTAGCGAGCCCGCAACTTTCGACTTGGCTGTCAGCTACTATGATAGTGATCCAAATGCGTTTGCCGAGGCACAGCTCCGCCATATCGCCAAGGGCGGCAAGTGGGAGGGTCTCCACGCCTTCTTTGCGGACAATCCCAAGGTGCTCCATGAGTACGACTGGATTTGGCTCCCCGATGACGACATCGCAACGACAACCCCGTCCATCAATCGTCTATTCGACCTCGTCGCGACGCACGAACTTGACATTGCTCAGCCAAGTTTGAGCTGGGATAGTTACGTCGGGCCCTTCATCACGTTGCACAATCCGTGCTTCCAAATTCGCTGGACAAATTTCGTGGAGGTGATGGCGCCCGTGTTCAGCAGCAATGCGCTGCGCAGGATCGTGCCCGCTTTTGAAGGTCGTCGGTTTAGCTGGGGAACTCGACTTCTTGTGGTCTCGTTGGCTGCCCGACCCAACCTTCAGCACAGCGATCATCAATTCCGTCACGGTGCGACACACGAGGCCAGTAGGTAAAGGGAACCTGAGCAGCGATGCGACCAATGCGCAAAGAAGAGAGCTGACTGAATTGATGGAGAGGTACGCGGTGAAAGTCCCACGCTCTGTTGTCTATGCAGGGCTTGACACGCAGGGCCGCCTTTTGCGGCGGGGATTGCGGCTTTGGGCGGCGCTCCACGCGGGGTGGAGACCGCTCCGCCGACAAGTCTCCGCGACCGGGCACTTTCCGATCAATGCTCGCAAACTGAATAGGCGGGTTCGAAGGATGATTCTTAGTCGGCTCGATCTGACGCCCCTGCCGCCCCCGTTCGAACCGCAGGACGCAACATCTCGGCTGTAATAGTGCATGTTATCCTCGCTTCTTCCAAGGCAATCAATGTTCATCTCGGCTGACCGTGGCTCAGTCGGGTTTCTTCTTGCTCGAACGCCATTTCAAAATCGGGTAGGCGCAATCCTCGGCATACTCTGCGATGCCTTGCGGGACAGATCGCTTCCCAATCAGCGTTTCCTGGTGAATATCGGTGACCGACCCCTTACGCGTCTCGTTCCGTGGCGCGTGTTCGGCCCGGCCGAGGCTCAAGGGCACCGAGACATTGCCGCGCCCGATTTCGTCTTTGGCGGGTGGCCCGAGGCAGGCCTCCCCGACTTCGATAGCGCCTGCGCGTCGATCGCCAATGCCGGACAGGCGCGGCCCGAAACGTCGCTCATGGGCTGGTACGGGAACGTGGCAACTGACATCGAAGCCCGCCAGCGCCAATTAGAAATAGCAAAGCTGCATTCAGACCTCGTGGAAGCCGTGGACGTTGGAAATTGGTTTGCGCGAGGCGAGCGATTAACTCACGGTGGCGCGCGCACAAGCAGCGGGCTGCTCACTTTGCCGAACCAAGTGCTGAGATTTCGATTTCTCATTGATGTCGAGGGCGTCGGCTACAGTGCCCGTTTGCCTTTCCTGCTCCATTCGGGGCGCGCCGTTTTCATCCAAGACAGGCCTTGGCGACAGGGGTTCTACAATGATCTGCGTGCATGGGAGCATTACGTGCCTGTGGAAAGAGATCTTTCCAACCTCATCGTTCACTTGCAGCAGGTATTGGCCGATCCCCAACTTGAACAGAAGATCGCAGAGGGCGGCCGCCGCTTTGCCGAGCAGCACCTTACGCGCGAGGCCGCCGTTGCGGCTTGGCGGAATCTTCTGAGCGACCACCGTACTTGGCGTCCTTTCTCTAGGGAACACCGTCATGTCTAACTGGTCTGCGTGCCGACGTTCTCCCTTGGCACGGGCCACGATCGAGGGGAGCTAACGCTTGCGCGCTCTTGTCGTAGGCGCCGGTTTCTCAGGGGCAACCGTTGCGAGGCAACTCGCGGACGCGGAGTGGCGCGTGGATGTGCTGGAAAAGCGGGCCTCGCCGGGCGGCCACTGCGCAATGCACGTGGACGCTGAGACGGGCATCCCTGTTCATACCTACGGCCCGCACATTTTCCATACCAACTCGGTGTCGGTATGGGAGTTTGTGCGGCGTTACGCGGAGGTTCATCCTTATCAGCTCACGGTACGTGCCCGTGTCGGCAACGAAGTCTACCCTCTGCCCATCACTCTGCAGACCATCAACCAGTTCTTCAGGAAAGCATTCGGCCCGGCCGAGGCACGCGCATTCATCGAGGGCATGCGCGTGAAATTGCCGGGTCCGCCGCAAAATTTCGCCGAGCAAGCCGTCTCAATGTTCGGGTATGAGCTCTACGAGGCCTTTTTCAAGGGCTATACGATAAAGCAGTGGGGCCGCCAACCCGAAGAGATTCCCGCTGACGTACTCAAGCGCCTGCCGTTCCGCTTCAACTATGACCAGAATTACTATTTTCATCGCCATCAGGGTCTGCCGAGAAGGGGTTACACGGAGCTGGTCGCGGAAATTCTGGCGCACGCTCGAAATCGATGTGCACTACGGTGTGACGTTTACGACCAGAACCCCGAGGACCGGGTACGACCATGTCATCTTCACCGGGCCGTTGGACGAGTGGTTCGAGTATTCGTTCGGTCGACTACCCTACCGCACTCTCGATTTCGAGAATTTCGTCGTCGACGGCAACTCCCAGGGCTGCCCTGTGATGAATTTCTGCAACGTCGGCGTGCCCTACACTCGCATCACCGAGCACAAGCACTTTGCCCCGTGGCAGACCTTCGACACGAGCATTCTGTCGCGGGAGTACAGCCGCGAGGCGGGGCCGACCGATGAGCGCTATTACCCCGTCCGCCTTGCGGATGACGAGACCGTACTGCGGGCTTACGGGAAAGCGGCCCGTGAGAGCCCCGGTGTGAGCTTTGTCGGGCGCCTGGCCACCTTCAGGTACATCGATATGGACGTCGCAATCGCAGAGGCTCTGCAAGCGGCTCGCGACATTCTGGAGGCGCACGCCAAGCGCATGCCGATACCCGCTTTCCCGCACGACGCCCGGTCAGCGGCGGATTGACGACGGTCAGATTTGCAGGTCGGAGCCCAGGCGCGCAGAGAGAGGTCCAGACCGCCTCACCGCGCTCGATTTCCGAGGTGAGTGGTGCACCTACCCCTGGGCGGCGCTGCGCACCGCCTCGGCGATGTCGGAGACGACCTGGCGCACGAGGCGCTCGTCGTCGCCCTCGGCCATGACGCGGATCAGGGGCTCGGTGCCGGAGGGGCGAACGAGGAGCCGGCCGTGGGAGCCCAGGCGCGCCTTGGCGAGGTCGATGGCGCTGCGCACACGGTCGTTGTCGAGCGGGGTGCCGTTGGCCCCGTTGGTGTAGCGCACGTTCTGGAGCAGCTGCGGCACCGGCTCGAAGCGCTTGCACACCTCGCTCACCGGCCTGCCCGTGCCCACCACCACGGAGAGCACCTGCAGCGCCGCCACGAGGCCGTCGCCGGTGGTGGTGAAGTCGGAGAGCACGATGTGGCCCGACTGCTCGCCGCCGACATTGTAGCCGTGGCGGCGCATGTGCTCCACGACGTAGCGGTCGCCCACCGGCGTGCGCACCAGCGCCAGGCCCAGGCCCTCGAGGTAGCGCTCGAGCCCCAGGTTGGACATGACGGTGGCGACGACGCCGCCGGCGGTGAGCGTCTTGCGCTGGTGCCAGCTCCAGGCAATCAGCGCCATGATCTGGTCGCCGTCGACGATGCGGCCCTTCTCGTCGACCAGCACCACGCGGTCGGCGTCGCCGTCGAGCGCGATGCCGAGGTCGGCGCGCACCTCGCGCACCTTGGCGCACAAGGCCTCCGGGTCGGTGGTGCCGCACGCATCGTTGATGTTGCGGCCGTTGGGCTCCACCCCGATCTTGATCACCTCCGCGCCCAGCTCCCACAGCACCGCCGGCGCCGCCTGGTAGGCGGCGCCGTTGGCGCAGTCGATCACCACCCGCAGGTTGTTGAGGCGGATATCGCGCGGCAGGGTGCGCTTGGCGAACTCGATGTAGCGCTCCTGGGCGCTGTCGATGCGCTTGGCGCGGCCGATGCGGTCGGGCGGGACCAGCAGGCTGCCGCTGTCGGCGTCCATCAGCGCCTCGATCTCGGCCTCCGCCTGGTCGGAGAGCTTGTAGCCCTCCGGGTCGAACAGCTTGATGCCGTTGTCGGCGTAGGGATTGTGGGAGGCCGAGATCATGACGCCGAGGTCGGCCCGGAGCGAGCGCGTGAGCATGGCCACCGCGGGCGTCGGCATCGGGCCCAGCAGGAACACGTCCATGCCGACAGCGGTGAAGCCGGACATCAGGGCGGACTCGATCATGTAGCCGGAGAGCCGCGTATCCTTGCCGATCACCACCCGGTGCGGGCGCCCGCCGCCGTTCGAGAACAGCTTGCCGGCTGCCATGCCCACGCGCAGCGCCACCTCCGAGGTCATGGGCGACCGGTTGGCGAGGCCGCGGATGCCATCGGTGCCGAAGTACTTGCGCGCCATGGAACGGTCTCGCTTCGCTCGGGGGAGGTCTCGCTGAGCTCGGGTCACCTCGTCAGGATGCCGCGTTCGGCTGCAAAAGCAAAGCCGGACGTTGCAATCATGCGGCCCCTGCACGCCGCAGTGTATCAAAATCCATAAGCGAAGGTTACAGCCTGGAGGCCGCCTCCCAGAGCGCCAGCGCCTGGCGGGTGGCAGCGACATCGTGCACGCGCAGGAGCTGCACGCCCTGGGCCGCGCCGAGGAGGGCGGCGGCCAGCGAGCCTGGCAGCCTCTGGTCCGGGCTCCGGGCCGGCCCCTGATCCGGCATGGCGCCGCCGGCGAGCCGGCCGATGAAGCTCTTGCGCGAGGCGCCGAGCAGAATGGGACATCCGAGCCCGTGAAAGATGCCGAGCGAGGCGAGGAGCGCCAGATTGTGCGCCAGCGTCTTGCCGAAGCCGATGCCGGGATCGACGATGAGCCGCGCACGGGGAATGCCGGCGGCCTCGCAGGCGGAAATGCGGGCCTCCAGCCAGTCGTAGACATCGAGCACCACGTCGTCGTAGCGCGGATCGAGCTGCATGATGCGCGGGTCGCCCTGAGCATGCATGAGCACCACGGGTAGTCCCAAGTCCGCTGCGATCCGCAAGCTGTCGGGGTCGTGGGCGAGCGCCGCGACATCGTTGATGATACGGGCGCCGGCGTCGGCGGCGCGGCGCATCACCTCCGCGTTGCGGGTGTCGATGGAGATGGGCGCCTGTGCCTTGCGGGCGAGCGCCTCGATCACCGGCAGCACGCGGGCCAGCTCCTCCTCCGCGCCGATCGGCTCGGCGCCGGGCCGGGTCGATTCGCCGCCGATGTCGAGGATGTCGGCGCCCTCGGCCTCCAGCTCGAGCGCACGCGCAACCGCGGCCTCGGCGGTGAGCCAGCGGCCGCCGTCGGAGAAGCTGTCCGGCGTGACGTTGACGACCCCCATGAGGCGCGGCCGGTCGAGCGTGAGGCCGGCGATCGCGGGACGGGGCTGACGCACACGGTCGATGAGCTCCGGCAGCCCCGCCGGCGCACCTGGGGTCGGACCCTGCGGGTCTGACCACGTCCAATGAAGCCCGTCGGCGAGCCGTACCTCGCGTCTGATCTTGCCGCCGTCCCGCTCGATAGTCTCGATCGCCGCGAACAGGAGGTCGCTGCGCCCGCCGACATCGAGCACGGAAACGCCCGCACCGTCCTCGTGCGCGCCTGGGGTCAGCCCCCGCCTTCGCCGGGGCGCAGGGTCTGACCCCGTCCACGGCGGGCCGATGCGGGCCATGGGCCGGATGTAGAGCTTCGCTGCCATAGCAGCGTTGTAAGCCCGTTTGCGTGCGCCCGGTCAAGCCTCGCGCGCGCGCTCCTCCGGCGGCTTCACATGGCGGAAGGCCCACAGCAAGGCGAGGTCGTAGAGGATCTTGAGTACGCCGCAGAGGATCAGCGGCCAGGCCAGGAGGCCGGCCTCGAGGAGCGCGCCGGCGAGCGCGGGGCTGGCCGCCGCCGCCAGGCTGCGCGGCACCGAGGTGACGCTGGCCGCCGCCGGCCGCTCGGGCGGGGTCACCACCGCCATCACGTAGGAGGAACGCGCCGGCACGTCCATCTGCGACAGGGCGGAGCGCGCGAGCAGGAGTGCCAGCGCCACTTCCAGCGTCGGGGCGATGGCGGCGAGGATCAGGCAGACACTGGAAGGTATGTGCGTGTACACCATGGTGTTGACGAGGCCGATGCGCCGCGACAGCCAGGCGGCGACCGGGAACGAGAAGGCAGCGAGCAAGCCCGACCAGAAAAAGAACACCGCAGCCGTGGAGAGCGAAAGCCCGAACTTGGTGAAGAGCCAGAGCGCGATCAGAGACTGCACCGCAAAGCCGCCGGCGAAGGCATCGATGCTGAACAGCGCCGCCATCCTGTAGACGATGCCGCGCGACGGGCCGAGGGGGGAGCCGGGCTTCGCCTCGGCCGGCGCCTTGCGCGCGGGAATGCGCGCATAGACGATGCCTCCCGCCAGCCCCATGAGGGCGTAGACGACGAACATGGCGCGCAGCGCACCAAGGCGCGACAGGCCGAGCGCGGCGAGGGCATCGGGAGTGGCGGCGGCGAACGCTCCGACCGCCGCGGCGAGCGCGCCGATCAGGCTGTAGCGCGCGAACATCCGGGTACGCTCGGCATCGGCCACGGAGCGCGCCAGCAGGGCATGCTCCAGCGGCACGAAGATGCTTGCACTGCCGGAGGAGGGGTTGACGGTGCCGGCGAGGGCGACGAGCAGCACCACGGGATAGGCGCTCGACGAGGCGAAGGCGAGCCCGGTGGCGATCATCAGGCCGGATGCCCCGATGAGCAGCGTGCGCTGGTCGGCGCGCGCGCCGATGAGGCCTACCCCTAAGGTCATCAGTGCCGAGCCGGCCAGCGCCAGCGTCGCCACGACGCCGATCTCGAGCGCGCCGAGCCCGAGGGCCGCGAGATAGACGGGAAGCAGGACGGCGACGAAGCCGTCGCCGAAGTCGCGCAGCGCGCGGGCGAGATAGACGCACGTCACCGGGTCGCGCAGGGCGCCGCCCAGCCGGTAGGGAAGATGGGTGGTGTGCAAGAGCTTCACGTGTGCCAAACGCCCCATACGGCTCGCAAGGAGCACCGGTTGGAGCAGAGCTTGGACGCGCAGGCCGCGTCTTTTGGCACCGGGGAGCCTGCCTTTCCCCGTTGCGCAGGACCCTACCAGCCGGGCACGGGCCGCGCAATCGCGCACGCGGGATGCTCCCGGCCTCCTGGCCCCCTTGCGTCTCCGGCCGCAGCGGACGGGGCTCGATCGAACACCCCAGGGGGAAGGTCCCGGATACCTCCGCCCCCGACCTGAAGGTCGGGGGCCTCGGTTCCGGGAGCGCTGGTGGCCTCCCATCCGATGGGAGGGCGGGAGGCTGGCCGCGCTGCATGGGATCGGGCACGAACCATGTCGACTGCTTCACCCGCGCTGCAGGGCCCTCACTTTGAACCTCGGCGGCACGTGACGTGACTAAGACGTGCGGGAGAGGACTGACCATGAGCAGGCACGAGCGCATCGAGCACCCGGTGGCGGCGCCCATCGATGCGTTGACCTCGGCGGAGGTTGCCCACCGCATCGAGGAGGCGAGCGCGCGGCGCGCGAGCCTGCCGGCGCGGAGCCTCGTCTGCCTGGGACTGCTCGGCGGCCTCTACATCGGCTTCGGCGGAGCGCTCGCCACGCTCGTGCTCACGGACAGCAACCTTGGTTTCGGGCTCGGCCGCCTCGCCGCGGGCGTCGCCTTCAGCCTGGGCCTCGTCATGCTGGTCGTCGCCGGCGGCGAGCTCTTCACCGGCAACAACCTGATGGTCGCCGCTTATGCCAGCGGCAAGGCGTCGCTCAAGGGTCTCCTGCGCAACTGGGGACTGGTGCTCGCGGCCAATGCCGCCGGCTGCGTGCTGCTCGCCCTCGCCATCCACTACGGCGGCGTGCTGCAGACCGGCGGCGTCGAGGCGACCGCGGCCAGGATCGCGGAGGCGAAGGCTCAGCTCGGCTGGGGGGCGGCCTTCCTGCGCGGCATCCTCTGCAACGTGCTGGTGTGCCTCGCGGTCTGGCTCAGCACCGCGGCCCGCAGCGTGGAAGGCAAGGTGGTGGCCATCGTGTTTCCGATCAGCGCGTTCGTGGCCCTCGGCTTCGAGCACTGCATCGCCAACCTCTATCTCATGCCGGCGGGCATGCTGGCTGGCGCCAACGTCGGCTGGTCCGGTTTTGCCGGGAATATTCTGCCCGTGACCGTGGGCAACACGGTCGGCGGCGCCGGCGTGGCCATCGCCTATTGGATCGTGCACTCGAGCGGCCGCACGCCGCTGTGGCAGTCCGCGGGTCACGAGCGCCGTCCGGTCCCCTCTCCCCAATCTTGAACGGGGAGGGGGGGTCCACCCCGGGTAGGGCGTCGCCCGCTTCGGGGGTTTGTACTGATTTTCAACCGCACCGGCCCGCCGCAACATGACCGAAGGGCACCCGCTTGCCACGGAGCGCACCGACGCTCCGTGCAACGCGCCATTCTCCACACCACCTGCCCCGAGGAGCCGCGCCGCCCAGCGCCCGTCCCACGGAAAGGAGTCGCGATGTCGACCGTCCTCAAGAAGTGCCTGCCGATCCTCGCCCTCGTTTCGGCGCTCGGCATTCTGCTGCCGCAGCCGGGCGCGCTCGCCCAGAGCACCCAGGCCCCGTCGAGCGTGCTGCCGACCGGCGGCGGCCAGGGGCTCATCGACCCGAGCGACACCGTCTTCCTGCTGCTCGATCACCAATCCGGGCTGTTCCAGACGGTGAAGGACGTACCCATCACCGAGCTGCGCAACAACACCGCCATGCTGGCGAAGCTCGCAACCCTGTTGAAAATCCCCGTCATCACCACCGCGTCCGAGCCCAGGGGCCCGAACGGGCCGCTGATGCCCGAGATCCACCAGTACGCGCCGCACGCGCTGTACGTTGGACGCAAGGGTGAGGTGAACGCCTGGGACAACGAAGACTTCGTCAGGGCGGTGCGGGCGACGGGCAGGAAGACGCTCGTCATGGCCGGCGTGTGGACCAGCGTGTGCGTGATGTTCCCGGCGCTCGATGCCAGGCTCGCGGGCTTCAAGGTGTATGCGGTGATGGACGCCTCCGGCGACCCGAGCGAGCTGGCCTCGCGCACCACGCTCGCGCGCTTCGTCCAGGCCGGAGTGATCCCGACCTCGACCAACGCCGTGCTCTCCGAGGTGCACCGCACCTGGAACCGCCCCGAGGCGGCTGAGCTCGCCAAGCTCTATGCGCTGGTGGCGCCCAACTACGCCGCCGTCATCGAGAGCTACAACAAGGCGCAGGAGGTCGGGCGGGAGCAGAAGGGACTGGGGCTTCAGTAGTTGCTACCCGTCATCCCGGAAGCCGAGGCCCCGGCGGAGCCGGGGCCGACGTTACAAAGAAACAGGCGGTCGAGATTGAGCGAGGCGGGCGCCGCGGCTGTACCTTCCCCCTTGCGGGGAGGGTGGCACGTCGCGGCGAAGGCGTGCCTTCGCCACGACGTGCCGGGTGGGGGTCCGCCGGAGGGGCGAGCACCCGAAGGACCCCCACCCCTTGCCCCTCCCCGCAAGGGGGAGGGGAATCCGGTCGCACCTGTGGTGGGCGGATCGTTTCATCCGCTGCGGGTCGGCACCGCCGATGGACAACTATCCGGGACCTCGCGCGACCTGAGCTCCGACTCGCTTCACGAGGTCCCGGATCGGGGCGCTGCTCGCCGCTGGCTCGCATCGCCCCGTCCGGGATGACGGGTCACGTCTGCGGGTAGGGCTCGAGGCCGCCGCGGCCGGGCTCGCCGCGGGGCGGGCGCGACTTGCCGGCGGCGGGAACGGCGGGACCCGCGGGGCCCTTGCTCTCCTCGTCGTCGGCGGCGCGCACGATGGGCTCGCCCCTCAGCACCTTGTCGACCTCCTCGCCCGACAGCGTCTCGTGCTCCAGGAGCGCCTTGGCGAGCTTGTGCAGGTCGTCGAGGTGCTCGGTGAGGATGCGCCGCGCCGTCCGCTCGCCTTCGTCGACCAGGCTCCTGATCTCGTCGTCGATCAGCTTGGCCGTCTCCTCGGACATGTTGACGGTCTGCGTGACCGAATGGCCGAGGAACACCTCCTGCTCGTTGCCGTGGTAGCGCACGCGGCCGAGCTTCTCCGACATGCCCCATTCCATGACCATCGCGCGCCCAAGCCTGGTGGCCTGCTGGATGTCGCCGGTGGCGCCGTTGGTGACGTTCTCCGGCCCGAAGACCAGGATCTCCGCCTCGCGCCCGCCGAACACCGAGGCGAGCCTGGAGATGCAGAACTGGCGCGTGTAGCTGAGACGGTCGCGCTCCGGCAGGTTCATGGTGACGCCGAGCGCGCGCCCGCGCGGGATGATCGTGACCTTGTGCAGCGGGTCGTGCTGCGGCACGTGCAGGCCGACGAGGGCGTGGCCGGCCTCGTGGTAGGCGGTGAGCTTCTTCTCCTCCTCGGTCATGATCATGGAGCGGCGCTCGGCGCCCATCATGACCTTGTCCTTGGAGTCCTCGAACTCCTGCTGGGTGACGAGCCGCTTGTTGCGCCGCGCCGCCAGCAGCGCCGCCTCGTTGACGAGGTTGGCGAGGTCGGCGCCCGAGAAGCCGGGCGTGCCGCGGGCGATGATCTTGGGATCGACATCGGGCGCCAGCGGCACCTTGCGCATGTGCACCTTCAGGATCTTCTCGCGCCCGCCGACGTCGGGGTTGGGCACCACGATCTGGCGGTCGAAGCGGCCGGGGCGCAGCAGCGCGGGATCGAGCACGTCGGGCCGGTTGGTGGCGGCGATGATGATGATGCCTTCGTTGGCCTCGAAGCCGTCCATCTCGACCAGCAGCTGGTTCAAGGTCTGCTCGCGCTCGTCGTTGCCGCCGCCGAGGCCGGCGCCGCGATGGCGGCCGACCGCGTCGATCTCGTCGATGAAGATGATGCAGGGCGCGTTCTTCTTGGCCTGCTCGAACATGTCGCGCACGCGGGAGGCGCCGACGCCGACGAACATCTCGACGAAGTCGGAGCCCGAGATGGTGAAGAACGGCACGTTGGCCTCGCCGGCCACGGCGCGGGCGATCAGGGTCTTGCCGGTGCCGGGCGGCCCGACCAGGAGGCAGCCGCGCGGGATGCGCCCGCCGAGGCGCTGGAACTTCTGCGGATCGCGCAGGAACTCGACGATCTCCTGCAGGTCGGACTTGGCCTCGTCGACGCCCGCCACGTCGTCGAAGGTGACGCGGCCCTGGCGCTCGGTGAGCAGCTTGGCCTTGGACTTGCCGAAGCCCATGGCGCGCCCGCCCCCCGACTGCATCTGGCGCATGAAAAAGATCCACACGCCGATCAGCAGGAGCATGGGGAACCAGCTCGCCAGCAGGTTGAGGATCGACGGCACCTCGTCGTCGGGCGGCCGGACGGTGATCTTGACGTTCTTCTTGCTCAGCCGCTCGATGAGGCCAGGATCCTCCGGAGGCGTAAAGGTCGTGAAGCGGCCGCCCTTGTCGCGGTAGCTGCCCTCCACACGATGCTTCTGGATGGTCACGTCGGCGACATTGCCGATCTCGACGGCCGCCAGGAACTCCGAGTAGCTGATGGGCTCGCCGCGGCCGCGCCCCGCACTCCCTTGGAACAAGTTGAAGAGCGCCACCAGGACCAGCGCAATGACAACCCAGATGGCGAGGTTCCGGAAGTTCGAGTTCATTGGGATTCCTTATGTGCCCCCGGCCCGGCGTGCCCGCTCAGCGTACATCGGCGGCCGCCTGCCCCAAGGTGTCTGCCGACCGGCGCGCCGCTTCCGGTCCAAGCCGCTGTAACATAGGTGTGTGCAGGGTCTTTGCCAAGTTTTGGCCCCTTCGGCGCACGGGGTCGGACCCTGCGGGCGCAGGCAAAAGTGCCACGTTCGTTGTTTTCCGACGATGACTTTATCGCGCCCGTTCGGTTAAGTTCTGGTTGGGTTAACTTCTGTTAACGTCCGGTGTCGCTGCTCCCCGGGCCGCATTCTTGCTGCAGAGGCCCGCGAAGGCGGCCGCGAGATCACCCTCTCCAGCTTCGAGCGGGGCAGCCCAGAAGCCCAGCGGCGGAGCTGCCAGGAGCCTGTCCTCCAGCCAGAACGAGGGCACCAGGGCCGCCGCCTGCGCCGGGGCATCGCAAGCAATCTGGCCGCTCCGCCGCAGGCTGCGCACGTTCGCCTCGCCCAAGGCTTGCACCTGCACCGGTCCGCCTGCGAAGCCGGGCGCAACGCGCACCATGAACCGGCCGTCCCATAGCGCGCCGTCTCCGGGTCTCAGGGTGAGCTCCGGCAGCGGCTCCCGCCCCGGCTCGCGCTCGATGCGCACTGCGGAGCCCTCCTCCGTGATGAGGGCACGCGCCAGGGTCCACCGCCGGCCCGAAGCGCCGCTGCCCTGGCCCAGGGACGCCGCGATCCGCTCGAGCTTCCCCAGCGGAACCGGCTCTCCGGCGCCTCCCGCTGCCGCGATGGCCCGGTCCAAGAGGCGCAGCGCAATCTCCTCGCCGGCCTCCGCGAGCCTCGTGCGATCGATGGCGATCACCCCGCACCGATCGACGCGGACCACCCCCGCGGCCGGGTTGCACAGCGCATCGGCGATGCCATCGAGCGCCCGCCGCGCCCTGCCGAGGCGTCCCGCGCTCAGCGCCAGCATCGCGGGCGTCAGCCCCAGGCCATCGAGCACGACCCTTGCCGCGCGCAGCCGGGCCCGCTCGAACTCGAGTGCGACGTTGCTGGGGTCCTCGACCCAGCCGCCGCCGCGGGCCTCGAGCGTGGCGCGCAGCCTCATCTTGGCCACATCCAGGAGCGGGCGCCCGATCCAGAGCGCGCCGTCGCTGTCGCTGCCGCCGGCCGGCCATCGCTCCAAGGGGGCGAGCGGCGCCATCGCGCAAAGCCCGTCGAGGCCGCTGCCGCGGGCGAGGCGCATGAGCATGGTCTCGGCCTGGTCGTCCTGCGTATGGGCGGTGAGCAGGAGGGAGATCCCGTGGGCGTGCATGGCGCCGCCCAGCAGGCGATAGCGCGCGAGGCGCGATGCGGCCTGGATGCCGGTTGGCGGCTTGGGGCCGTGCCAGACGAGCGTGGCGTGGCGGTAACCCAGCCCCTGCGCGGCCGCCGCCACGGCGCGCAACTCGGCAGCGGACGCGGGCCGCAGTCCGTGGTCGACCGTCAGCACGAGATGCGCCGCCGGGTCCTGCCCCGTGCGGCGCAGCCAGTCGGCGAGGAGCACCATCAGCGCGGTGCTGTCGCTGCCGCCGGAGACTGCGAGCGCGCAGGGCATGCGATCCGCGAACGGCGCCAACAGCGCCTCGGTCTCCTCCGGCCGGATCGGATCGCCTGCATCTTCCATCGCGGGCCCGTGAAGCAGTCGTGAGTGGTGAGATGGTGAGTGGTGAGGTGATCGGCGGGGCCTGTGACCCCGTCTGTTTCACCTCAGATCGTGATTGCCGAGCGTTGGCCGGAGCCTGTGGCTCTCGTTTGGTCTTCATCCGCGATGCGAAAAGCTGAGCAGGACACTCGCGCTACCTAAATCTCACCACTCACCACTCACCACTCACCATCTCACCACTCACCTAGAACAGGCGCCCGCCGTTGGGCACCGGGCGCTCCGGCACGATCAGCACCACCTCGCCGTCGGCGTCCGGAAAGCCGAGGGTGAGGACCTCCGACATCGTCTTGCCGATCTGGCGCGGCGGGAAGTTCACCACGGCGGCAACCTGGCGCCCGATCAGCGTCTCGGGCCGGTAGTGCCGCGTGATCTGCGCCGAGCTCTTTTTCACGCCGAGCTCGGATCCGAAGTCGATCTCCAGCCGGATCGCGGGCTTGCGCGCCCCGCTCAGCGGCTCGGCCGCAACCACGGTGCCGACGCGGATGTCGACCTTCAGGAAATCCTCGAAGGCGATGCGCGGTGCATCTGCCCCAGCATCTGCCCCGGTGTCTGCCCCGGTATCTGCCATGGCGCGAGCCTCATCGGGTCCGGTGCCTCACCCAACCTCACACGCCGCCCGCCTCACGGCCAGGACCGTCCGCCTTGCCACCGTCCGGCTTGCCGCCGTCCGGCCTGCCGCCGCCGCGCAGGATGCTGCGCATGAAACCGGGCGCGTCGGTGACGAGACGCTGCAGGATCGAGCCCACGTCCTCCACGTTGCGCAGCGTGCGCTCCGCGCGCCGCAGCCGACGGTCCAGCGCCGCCATGGTGCCGGCGAGGCCCGGATCGTCGTCCTCGAGCCAGGTGCGGAACACCGAGGCATAGACCGTCGCCAGCCCGGTGATGCGCAGGCTTCCCCTGGCCCCGTCGGTGGAGATGCCCGCGGCCTCCAGCATCCAGTGCATGGAGGAGAGGAGCGGGCGGGCGAGCGACAGATCGGCCGGGCCCGAGGCGTGGATCGACTTCAGCGCGGCCTTGTAGGGGCCCAGCACGTCGAAGCGGGACATGACGATGTCGAACAGCGCGTCGCGCGCGGGCTGGCCCTCCGCCCGCTTCGGTGCGCGCTTCAGGACCTCGTCGTCGACGGCGCGCACGAGGCCCGCCAGAATCTCGGCCTTGGAGCCGAGCTCGTTGCGCAGGTCGGGGAGCGGCAGCTTCGCCGCCTCGGCGATGTCGGCGAGGGTGACCTCGGCCCAGCCTTTCTTCGCCGCGCAATCGAGCGCCGCCGCCAGGATGCGGCCCTTGGGTGTGAACTGGTCGAGCATTGGCGCTTCCTCTGTTCGTCGCACCATACACCAAGCGGTCGCACACCGCACGACGTGCCCGCCCGCCCTCGTGTCTCACCGGCCCACCGGCGCAAGCGGTTTCCCTCGGGCGAGCGAGGCAGAAACGGGCTAGCGCCCTATTGCAACGCACGAGAAAACCAATTGACATTCGCCCGCGACGGCCTAGGGCTAGTTAACCGGCGCAAATTTGAGCAGATCACGCTTGTGAACGCGGCAACGTTCGGAACTTCCTGGTGGATACGGTAAAGGTCCGGGGCTTCCCGACGGGGACGGGCGCCCCCCGCTCGGTGGAAGCAAGGCACCCCAGCAGCGACTATCTGGACCTGCCGGAGACGCGGCCCCTGCTGCTCGCCTCCGGACGGGAGCTGGCACCCTACCGCATCGCCTACAAGACCTACGGTGAGCTCAACGCGGACAAGTCCAACGCCATCCTGATCGAGCATGCGCTCACGATGGACCAGTACGTGGCGAGCCCGCAACCCGTCACCGGCAAGCCCGGCTGGTGGGAGCCCATGGTCGGCCCCGGCAAACCCATCGATACCGACCGCTTCTTCGTCGTCTGCCCCAACATCCTCGGCGGCTGCATGGGCTCCACCGGCCCCGCCAGCATCGACCCCGCGACGGGCAAGCCCTGGGGCCTCGATTTCCCTGTCATCACCATCGGCGACATGGTGGAGTCCCAGGTACCGCTGATCGACCATCTCGGCATCGACACCCTGTTCTGCGTGATCGGCGGCTCCATGGGGGGCATGCAGGTGCTGGAGTGGGCGGCGCGCTACACGGACCGGGTGTTCGCCGCGGTGCCCGTCGCGGCGGCGGCCCGGCATTCCTCGCAGAACATCGCCTTCCACGAGGTCGGCCGGCAGGCCGTCATGGCGGACCCCAACTGGTCCGGCGGACGCTACCTGGAGCTCGGCAAGGAGCCGCGCAACGGGCTCGCCGTGGCGCGCATGGCCGCGCACATCACCTACCTCTCCGAGGAGGCGCTGCAGAGCAAGTTCGGCCGCTCGCTGCAGGATCTCGACGCCAAGACCTTCTCCTTCAATGCCGACTTCCAGGTCGAGAGCTACCTGCGTCACCAGGGCTCCACCTTCGTCGACCGCTTCGATGCCAACAGCTACCTCTACATCACGCGGGCGATGGACTACTTCGACCTCGCCGCCGAGCACGGCGATGTCCTCGCCAACGCCTTCAAGGGCACCAGGACGCGCTTCTGCGTGGTCTCCTTCACCTCGGACTGGCTCTACCCCACGCGCGAAAGCCGCGAGATCGTGCAGGCGCTGAATGCAGTGGCCGCCAACGTCAGCTTCGTGGAGGTCGAGTCCGACAAGGGCCACGACGCCTTCCTGCTCGAGGAGCCGGAGCTGTTCGCCACCATCCGCGGCTTTCTCAATGCCGCGGCCAGGAAGCGCGGCCTGACGCCCGCGCGGGACGCGTGATGCTGGCGCCGCCCACCAAGCCCGTCTATCGCGCCGACCACCTCCTGATCGCCGAGATGGTGGCGAGCGGCGCGCGTGTCCTCGACGTGGGCTGCGGCGACGGCTCGCTGCTGCAGCTGCTCACCGACACCAAGGAGGTCGACGGCCGCGGCATCGAGGTCTCGCGCGAGCGGGTCAACGCCTGCGTGGCACGCGGCCTGTCCGTGATCCAGGGCGACGCCGACCAGGACCTCGTCGACTATCCCGACAACGCCTTCGACTATGCCATCCTGAGCCTCACCATCCAGGCCACCCTGCAGCCCAAGGAGGTCTTGGAGCAGCTTTTGCGCATCGGCCGCCATGCCATCGTCTCGTTCCCCAACTTCGGACACTGGCAGGTGCGCTGGCGCCTCCTGATGTCGGGGCGCATGCCGGTGACGGAGAACCTGCCCGAGGCCTGGTACGTGACCCCCAACGTCCATCTGTGCACGATCACGGACTTCTCCCACCTGTGCCGCGACGTGAACGCCCATGTGGAGCGGGCCGTGGCCTTCAACGCCGCCGGCCGCAAGCTCGGGCCCTGGGTCCCGCTCACCGCGCACAACCTCCTCGGCGAGAAGGCGGTGTTCATGCTGACCCGCACGTGGGCAGGGTAAGCGCCAACCTCCCGGCGCGCACCTCCCTCTCCCCGCTTGCGGGGAGAGGGCCGGGGTGAGGGGCAGCGACAGACTCCGCCCGACGGCTCGCTGTTGCAGCTGCTCGCCGACACCAAGGACGTCGACGGGCGGCGGCGTTGAAGGCCACGGCCCGCTCCACATGGGCGTCGACTTCGCGGCACAAGTGGGAGGAGTCCGTGATCGTGCGGCGGCAAGCTCGGGGCCCTGGGTCCCCGCTCACCGCGCACAACCTCCTCGGCGAGAAGGCGGTGTTCATGCTGACGCGGAAGTGGGCGGCTTAGCACCGCGATCGCAAGCAACGTGCCAGCAACAAACACTGCGATGTACGAAATGCAGCGGAGCGAAAGTGGTTCGTCGACAGAGACGGTAAGCTCCGATTCATGATAGTGCAGGATCAAGATGGCTACGCTGCATTTCATCTGCGGGAAGGCCGGGGCGGGGAAGACGACGCTGGCGCGGGAGCTGGGGCGGACGCTGCCGGCGGTGGTGTTCGTCGAGGATGAGTGGATCGATACGCTAGGCTTCGAGATCAAGTCCCTGGAGGATTTCCGAGTTGCATCAATCAGGGTGCGCAAGCTGATCGCATCGCTCACGAGCGATTTGTTGCGCCTGGGCGTCTCCGTGGTGTTCGACTTTGCCGGCAACACACGCAAGGACCGGCAGTGGGTGCGTGGCATCTTCGAGAATACGAACGCGGATCACCTGCTGCACATCATCGAAGCGACGGACGAGCAGTGCCTTGCCAACATCCACCGGCGCAACGAGGAGAAGGCGCCAGGGATCTATTCGGGCTACGTCTCGGATGCGACGTTCCATGTGGTGACCGCCCACTTCCTGCCTCCGCAGGACGATGAAGGGTTTCGGGTTCAGGCGTACGGGCGGGCTTGAGCGATCCCGGAGGGCGTTGGATTTGTCGCTACAGCGCGAGTTCGCCCCGCTGTTGACCAGCCTGCGTCGCGAGGGATGGGGCGCAACACGTCGTGAGGACGAAGGATGATCGCCGACATTGAGATACGCCGCCTCGCACAGGAGGATCCAGTCGATCCCGTCCTATATCAAAGCATCCGGCTGGAGGCCCTCCAAGCTAACCCGGAGGCGTTCGGAAGCACTTTCGAGGTTGAAAATGAAAAGCCGCTGAGTTGGTTCGCTGATCGGCTCGGGCGGGTCTACAGTGCTCGGCGCGTTCGGCAACGCTCAGCTGATCGCTGTTGCGGGCTTCGCCGTCCAGCAGGGTCAGAAACGAGCGCACAAAGGCGAACTCTGGGGCATGTACGTTCGACCTGCGGCGAGGAAGGCCGGGGTCGGACGCCGGCTCGTCGAAGCGATATATGATCTTGCACGTCAGCAGGTTGAGCTGATTCAGCTCACAGTGGTGCGGGACAACGAGCAAGCACGGAGGCTATACGCGAGACTAGGCTTCTTGGAGTACGGCCTGGAGAAGAACGCTCTAAAGCAAGGCGATCGCTACTACGACGAAGTACTTATGGCGAAAGACTTGGTGGGAGAATGATCGCATGCGGCTATCGAGTACGATTACCGCGATAGCGGTTTAGTCCAACAGCGTCGCGCCGCCCAGCAGCCAACGCCTCCGATCCATAGTCATGAAATCCCCCGATATCCCCCGTGGAAAAAATCACTCCCGCGGCCCGTCCCGCTCGAGCACGCCCCGCGCCGGCGCCAGCCGCCGCTTGCCCCTCGCCGGCACGCCCTTCGCCACGGCGCCCATCAGCTCCTTGCGCGCCTCGACGATGATCACCCCGGCGAACCCCGGCCACAGCCTGGCGCCCATGCGCTCGAACGCGGTGGCCCAGCGCACCAGCCACTGGCGGTTGAAGGGCGGCATGTAGAGCGCGCTCGCCCATTCCGTCGGCGTGAACAGCGCGTCGCCCAGGAGCCGCTCGAGCTGGCCGCGGCTGTAGGGGCGGCCGTGACCGAACGGCGTCGTGTCGAGCCGCGCCCAGATGCCGCGCCGGTTGGGGACGATCAGGAGGAGCCGGCCCTCCGGCGCCAGCACGCGCCAGATCTCGCGCAGCATCGGCCGCGTGCTCTCCGCCACCTCCAGACAGTGCACGCACAAGAGGAGATCGACCGAGGCATCCGGCAGCGGCAGCAGCACCTCGTCCACCAGGACGGAGAGCACGTTGCCGTCCTTCGGCCACACCAGGGCGCCCTGGTGGGCCGGCATCAGCGCAGCGATGCCGGCGGCCTCGTCGCGGAACATGCCGATGTAGGGTACGGCAAACCCGAGCCCCACCAGCCGGCATCCGCGCGCGTTGCGCCAGCGCGCGCGGATGCGCTGCGTCAGCAGGCGCCGGACGATGCCGCCGAGCGGCTGGTGGTAGAAGGTCCGAAGACCGACAACGTCGTGCTGCATGTGTGTCAGGGGCAACCTCGCCGCCGATTGAATTCGAGGAATTGGCTGCTAGGCTGATGCCAGACGGCTAGAAACCAAGCGGATCGACGAGAGTAAAGCCCATGGCAACGCTCGAAATCTACCAGTTTCCCTGTCTGTCCGACAATTACGGCGTGCTGGTCCACGACCCCGGCGCGGACCTCACGGCCGCCATTGACGCGCCCGAGGCCGGCAAGGTTAAGGCGGCGCTCGCCGAGAAGGGCTGGCGGCTCACGCACATTCTCACCACCCATCATCACGCCGACCACACCGGCGGCAACGCCGCGCTGAAGGCCGAGACCGGCTGCACCATCATCGGCCCGCGTGGCGAAGCGGCCAAGATCCCCGGCATCGACACCAAGGTCGGCGACGGGGACACGTTCGCCTTCGGCGCGCACCAGGTGCACGTGCTGGAGACGCCGGGCCACACCGCCGGGCAGGTCAGCTACTTCATCCCCTCCGCCAGGATAGCGTTCTGCGGCGACACGCTGTTCGCCATCGGCTGCGGCCGCGTGATCGAGGGCACGCCCCGGATGATGTGGGGCTCGCTCCAGAAGTTGATGGCGCTGCCCGCCGACACGGCGGTCTACTGCGGCCACGAGTATACGCAGGCCAACGCCGCCTTCGCCCTCACCATCGAGCCCGAGAACGCGGCCTTGCAGACGCGGGCCAAGGAGGTGGACGCGCTGCGCGCCGCCGGCAAGCCGACCCTGCCGACGAGCATCGGCCTCGAATTGGAGACCAATCCATTCCTGCGCCCGCAGGTCGCCGCGATCCAGAAGCGCCTCGGCATGGAGGGCCGCCCCGAGTGGGAGATCTTCGCCGAGATCCGCGAGCGCAAGAACAAGTTCTGAGCTGGTGCGGTGCGCGCTGCGCCGGGTCGGCCGGCGGCCTGCGAGCAGCCTGGAACGGAGGAGGAGGCTGGATGGACCGCAATCGCATCCTACTGATCGCGGCAGCCCTTCTGGCGGCCCTGGCGCTCGCCTATATGCTCACGGGAGGCGATGTTTTCACCCGATAGAATGATGCCAGGAGATTGCCGGTGAGAAACAAGCGACTGCCCTCGATGTCGCTCGTCGTGGCCCTCTCCGCCAGTGTCGCCGCATGCGACAGCGGGCCCCGCGACCGGCCCGCTCAGCGCGACGTTTACGGCGGTCCGAAGGCCCTGGAGAACTGCATCGCGGACTGGGGCACTGCCGAGCTCTGCAAGCAGCCGCTGACGGAGGAGGAGAAAAAGAAGGCCGTCAGCAGCGCGCCGCACACCACGACATTCCCCGGCATTATTCTTATGGGGTCCAGGGTACTTCGGGGGCAATCGCACCGCGATGCATGGCGGCGTCAACTACACGCCGACGGCGACCCGAGCGGTGAGCACTGCGCGGCTCGCCGGAAAGAGCTTCAGGCCGGTCTCTTTCGGCGCGCCGCAGCCCGCCGGCATCTCCGCGCGCGGCGGCTTCGGCAGCACGGGGCGCGGCTACGGCGGAGGGGGCTGACACTCATGCGGCGCGAGGCGATCCCGCGGCGTGACAGCTGGCAGCGGCGCCTGGAGGACGCCGGATGCTACTTCCACACCATCGACGGCAAGCCCTACTGGCGCGAGGATGCCGCCTATGTGCTCTCCAGCGCCGAGATCGACCGCATCGAGGACGCCGGCGACGAGCTGCACCGGATGTGCCTCGACCATGCCGCCGACGTCGTCGGCCGCGGCGACTATCGGGGCTATGGCTTCCCGGACGAGGTCAAAGCGGGGGTGGAGGCGTCGTGGAAGCGCGGCGATCGACATCTCTACGGCCGGCTCGACCTCGGCTACGACGGCACCGGCCTCAAGCTCTACGAGTACAACGCCGACACGCCGACGGCGCTGCCCGAGGCCAGCGTCTGGCAATGGCACGCCCTGGAGGACCGGGGCTGGCCGGATCAGTTCAACGCCATCCACGAGCATCTCCTCGCGCGCTGGCAAAGCTTCGCGCGCTCCGGCGCCAGCGAGGGCCGGACCCGCGTCCACTTCGCCGCGATGCGCGACGGCCAGCACGAGGACTGGGGCAACGTCCACTATCTCCTGGAGACCGCGGCGGAGGCCGGTTTCGACGGCTCGTCCATCCCTGTCGAGGAGATCGGCTGGAACGGCCACACTTTCACCGATGTCCAGGAACGCCCCATAGAGCTTCTCTTCAAGCTGTACCCCTGGGAATGGATGATGGCCGACGCGTTCGGCTGGAAGGTGCGCGAGAGCCAGACGCGTTTCATCGAGCCGGCGTGGAAGATGCTGCTCTCCACCAAGGCTCTGCTGCCCCTGCTGTGGCGCCGGCACCAGGGCCATCCGCTGCTGCTCGAGGCGCACTTCGAGGCGGACGCCGGCAGCCAGAGCCTGTCGCACGAGTGGGTGCGCAAGCCCGTGCTCGGCCGCGAGGGCGCCAACATCACGCGCGGCAGGCCCGGGTCGGCGGACTGGCAGCCGCGCTCTCCAGTCCCGCTCTACGACAAGCACGGCTACATCGTGCAGCGCTGGTTTCCATCGCGCTCGTTCGGCGGAATTTCGCCCGTTCTCGGTGTCTGGATCGTGGCCGACAAGGCCTGCGGGCTCGGCATCAGAGAGGATGCCGCGGCGTTCACCACCAACGCCAGCTGCTTCGTGCCTCACTACTTCACGAGCGAGACATGAGAGACACACCATGAGAGCTCTGCGCGATCTCGAAGCCTTCGGCTTCTTCGCACTCTACGTCGGCCTGGGCCTCGGCATGCTCCTCGTCTTCACACGCGCCTACATCTGGATGACGCCCTACAACGAGGCGGAGGACATCCGCAAAGGCAACATCGCCCCGGCGGTCGCCCTCGTGGGCGCGATGTTGGGCTTCACGGCGCCGCTGCTTGCGGCCTCGCTCTACGGGGCCGGCTGGCTCGACTACCTGCAGTGGGCGCTGATCGCCTGTCTGGTCCAGCTCGCCTGCTTCAAGGTGCTCTACTGGCTCCTGCCCAAGGAGATCGAGAGCGCGAACGGTGCCGCCGCTCTGGTCTATGCCGGCGCCGCCGTCTGCGTCGGGCTCATCAATGCTTTCAGCATCATCCCATAGCCGAGCCCGTGACCGCGGACGACATCATCCGCCTCCTCGACTTGCGTCCCGCATCCCGAGGGCGGCCACTACCGCGAGACCTTCCGCGATCCGGCGACGACGGCGGGCGATGGCCGCGCCGCTTCCACCGCGATCTACTTCCTGCTGCGGGCCGACGAGATTCGCGCTGGCACCGCGTGGATGCCGCCGAGGTCTGGCACTGGTACGCGGGCGCGTCCCTTCTGCTCACGGTTGCGGATGCGTCCGGCCGCCAAGCCACGCGCCTCGGCATGGACCTGGCGGCCGGGGAGCGCCCGCAGGCGGTGGTGCCGGCGTCGGCCTGGCAGCAGGCGCAGAGCCTCGGGGCATGGACGCTGGTGGGCTGCACCGTGGCCCCCGGCTTCGCATTCTCGGGCTTCGAGATGGCGCCTCAGGGCTTCGAGCCCGGCGTAGAAGCGTAGGGCGGATTAGCCTTCCAACCGGGGCGCGCCCGGAATGCGCGGGCAGGAAACGGGCTTCAACTCCCGGGCGGTGCTAGCCTTGGCCGCCGCGCGGAGGATGGCCGGTTTCGCAATGGTGCAGATCTGCCCGCGGATTAGCATGGCCCTGGGTCACGTCGGCGACACTGGCGAGCTCCGCGCGAGCGGACATCCCGATTGAGAGAGTGAGCAAAGAGGACGTACCCGATCCCGCGCGGCGCTCATCAACAGCATGGAGGATGGCGCCATGGAGCGCAAGGGAGGGGAGATGGCGGCAGCCGACGCGGCCGGCCGGCGGCAGCGCAAAGGGCGCAAGAAGCGCGCGCGCAAGGCGAGCTTTGAGCTGACCCACCCCGATTGTGCGGGGATCGACGTTGGCGCCTCGTCGCATTTCGTGGCGGTGCCGCCAGATCGGGACAGCCAACCGGTGCGCGAGTTTCGCAGCTTCAGCGACGATCTCAATCGTCTGGCGGACTGGCTTTCGGCGTGCGGGATCAGGACGGTGGTGATGGAAAGCACCGGGGTCTACTGGATCGCGCTCTACGAGCTGTTGGAGAGTCGCGGCTTTGAGGTCTATCTGGTGAACGCGCGGCACGTGAAGAACGTGTCGGGGCGCAAGAGCGACGTTCTGGACTGCCAGTGGATCCGCGAGCTGATGAGCTTCGGGCTGCTGCGTGGCGCTTTTCGTCCGTCGCAGGAGGTGTGTGCGCTGCGGGCAGTGATGCGGCAGCGCGACATGCTGCTGGCGAGCCAGGCGCGGCATGTGCAGCACATGCAGAAGGCGCTGGCGCAGATGAACATCCAGCTCGTCAACGTGATCTCGGACGTAGTGGGAGAGACGGGCCAGCGGATCGTGCGGGCGATCGTGGCCGGGGAGCGGGACCGGTATCGCCTGGCGGCGCTGCGCGGGCCGCGCATCGAGGCGAGCGAGGCTGAGATCGCGCGGGCGCTGGAAGGAACGTGGCGCCAGGAGCATCTGTTTGCACTGAAGCAGGCGCTGGCCCTGTTCGACACCTACGGGCAGATGCTGGCGGAGTGCGACCGCGAGCTGGAGCGGATGCTGGCCGGACTGGCGCGCTACGACGGCGATCCCGGCAAGCCCAAGCGTCGCGGACGGGCGAAGAATGCGCCGCGCTTCGACGTGCGGGTGCGCCTGTTTGCTATGTGCGGGGTGGACTTGACGCGGATCGACGGCATCGACACGACGACGGCGCTGAAGGTGCTGTCGGAGACGGGCCCCGATCTGAGCCGCTTTGCGACAGTCAAGCATTTCACCTCGTGGCTGAACCTGTGCCCGACCACGCGCATCACCGGCGGCAAGCGGCTGCGGGGCCGCGAGCGCAACAGGTTCAATCGCGCCGGCCAGGCCCTGCGGCAGGCGGCCGTCGGCCTGAGTACGAGCAAGTCGGCGCTCGGGGCCTACTTCCGACGTATGGCCAGCCGCCTCGGCATGGGCGTTGCCATCAAGGCCGCGGCGCACAAGCTGGCGCGGCTCGTCCATGCCGCACTCACCAAGGGCATGGTGTACGTGGACCGGGGCATGGCGGCCGAGGAGGAGCGCTACCGCGTGCGCGCCCTCAAGCATCTCGTCAAACGCGCCACCGCGCTCGGCTACAGCCTTTCCCCCACACTCCAGGAGGCGCAATAAAAAATGACGTAAGATCAACGCGCGGAGAGTGTGTTTCTTGAGAGCCGAAGGCGTAATCCGCCGTTGCGCGGTCGATCGGCGGATTACGGCTATCGCCTCTCAAGAAAGACACGAAAAAGCCCTTGAGAATCAATGGCCGGGTTCTCGTGTCTTTCCTGCCCGCGCATTCCGGGCGCGCCCCGGTTGGAAGGCTAATCCGCCCTACGCCCAATTCCGCCCGAAAACCCCTGGCCACAACGTTGAATGTACACGAGCCGAGTGCCGCCTGCGCTTGCAGGGGCTGCCCGACTCAGATTTTGCATTTGCGGCAGTGCCGTGACCAGGCGGCATGGTCGGGGGAAGCGGGATGAAGCGGGAAGCGGGCGGACCTTGCCTCAGCGCGGTGTTCGTCGACTACGACAACATCTACCTGTCGCTGAAGCGCAAGAGCGAGGAGGCGGCCAAGCGCTTCGCCAAGGAGGCCGGGCGTTGGCTGCGCGAGATCGAGAGCGGCAAGCTCATCACCCCCACCAACGCGCAGTTCGGCGCCGCGCCGCGCCGCATCGTCATGAACCGCTGCTACGGCAACCCGGTGCCGCGCCGCAATCCGCACGACAACTCGACCGACATGAGCTCGTTCCCGTTCGTGCGCCACCATTTCCTGCGCTCGGGCTTCGAGGTGATCGACTGCCCGCCGCTCACCGCGCAGCTCAAGAACTCCGCCGATATCCGCATGGTCATGGATATCCGCGACCTCTTGCTGCACGACACCTACTTCGACGAGTTCATCATCCTCTCCGGCGACGCCGACTTCACGCCGGTGCTGATCCGGCTCAGGGCACACGCGCGCCGCACCGTGGTGTTCGCCAACGATTACACGGCCGCGCCCTACACCGCCATCTGCGACGGCGAGATCCGCGAGGCGGCGCTGATCGAGCTGATCCTCGCCGGCGAGCTGCCCGAGGGCGGCCCGAGTGACGCCGCCGCCGCGGCTCCCGCCAGGAGCCGGATCGAGGAGGCCAGGCGCGAGATCCTGGCCGAGGTGGTCGCCGGCGTGCGCGCATCGGGTGCGCCGGTGCCGCTGGAGGCGCTGGCCGACCGCGCGCTCAGGGCGCTCGGCCACGAGAAGACCATTGCCACCGGCTGGGCCGGGGCGGGCAGCTTCCGCGAGCTCTTGCGCCGCAGCCTGCCCGAGGAGATCAAGCTGACGGGCGACCCGCCATATCTCGTGTTCGAGGCCAAGCGACACGGCGACGACCGCACGCTCAAGGCGGCGTTGGAGGCGAGGGCAACGGTGGCCGAGGCGGGCCCCGCCGCGCCGCCGGCGGCCCCGCGACAGGCAGCACCCGAGAGCGCACCTGCGCCCCCCTTGCGCCCGGTGGCGGTCGACGGCCCGCCAGCGGACCGAGCCGAGCTGCCCCAACGCCTCCGCCAAGGCCCATGTCCTGCAGCAGGCACCCGCCATGCAGCGCAGCGAGCTGCCGGCGCAGCGCCGTCCAGACGTCCACAGCGCCATTCAGCAGTCGATCGCGCGCATCCACGAGGCCTGTCAGGCTCCTGCGCTGGCCCCGCAGGAGTATCGCGTGCTCTTCGAGATCATAGCCAAGGAGATCAGCGACAACGACCTCACCGGGGTGCAGACGCTCGCCAACATCGTGGAGAAGGCGCGCGAGCACGGCATCGAGATGCGCCGCGACGATGTGCGCTTCGTGCTCGAGGTGGTGAGCGAAGCCGACCCCTGGTTCGAGCAGGGGGCGTCCGCCGACGTGTTCGCCGCGCGCTTCCGCAACTTCGTGGTGGCGCGCTGCCGCGGCCAGGGCCTCAAGCTCTCGGCCAACGAGTTCGAGCTGATCGACGCCTGGTTCGGCGCCGGCCACGCGCCGGGCAGGCTGGGCAACAGCGCCACCGCCAGGCTGGCGCCGCCGGCGGCGACGGGCGCGCCGGACCCTGCCTCCGCGCAGCCGCTACCAGCACCGGAGGTGCGTAGCGGTCACTGGTGGTCTCTGGAGGAGAACCGTACCCACAATCTCGAGCCCGAAGGCCAAGGCTCGAGTCACGACGTTGGCGCGGGGGGCATCTTTTCCCGGGTCGCACGAGGTCGGTAGCCGGCGAGTGAGACCGCACTGCCCAGTGTGATCGGCGGCAATGACCTCACGGGGTTGCAGACCCTCGCCAAAGTCGCCGCCGGTTCATTCGGCTCACTGGCGGACGCCGAGCCTTTTCAGCCCCGCCACGGCATATGTGTTGCCGGATCGAGCTCCAACGCGCGGCGATAATCGGCAACCGCCAGGTCGCGCTTGCCGAGCTGGATATAGGCGACGGCCCGGTGGATGAAATCGACCGCGCTGCGCGAGCCGAGGTCGATGGCCTTGCTGGCATCGGCGACGGCGCGGTCGTACTGCTTCAACCTGAGGCGGGCGACAGCCCGGTTGGCCCAGCCGTCAGGGAGCTTGGGATCGATCTTCACGGCCATGTCGGCATCCTCGAGGGCGCGCTCGTATTGACCCAAGCGGTCGAACGCCACGGAACGGTTGACGTAGGCGAAGATGATGCCCTCCTTGGGACTGAGCTCGATCGCCTTGCTGAGATCGGCCACCGCGCGGTTGTAGTCGTCCTTCCCCAGATGGCCCTCCCCTCTCAGGATCAGGGCGGCGGCATTGCCGGGATCGGCGTCCAGGACCTTCGTGAAGTCGGCAATGGCGCGGTCGAAGTCGTTCTTCATGAGATAGACCGCGCCGCGGCGGCCGTAAGCCCACACCGCCGAAGGATCGGCCTTAATGGTGCCGGTGCAGGCCCGCACGACCCGCTCCAAGTCTCGGCCTTCGTCGCAATCCTTCTGGTCATCGGCCAGGGCCGTTCCGGCGGCGAGCGCCAGAAACGAGTACGTGAGCGCTCTTTTCAGCATCGCGGCGACCTCCCCATCGACTGCACGCGCAAGGCGTCCGGTCGGGGCCTATGCCAGCATGACGTGGCAACCACGTGGCAGACGGCATATCCGCGGGCTGAGCGGGGTTGATCGGACCCCCGCCTCCGTTCACGCCATATATTGCCCGCCGTTGGCGTCGAGGCAGGCGCCAGTGATGAAGCCCGCATCGTCGGCGGCGAGGAACGCCACGCAGCGCGCCACCTCCTCCGGGGTGCCGAGCCGGCCCACCGGGATCTGCGGCAGGATCTTGCCTTCCAGCACGTCCTTGGGCACCGCCATTACCATCTCGGTGGCGATATAGCCCGGCGCGATCACGTTGCAGGTGATGCCCTTGGCGGCGCCTTCCTGCGCAACGGCCTTGGTGAAGCCCAGCAGCCCGGCCTTGGCGGCCGAATAGTTGGCCTGGCCGAACTGCCCCTTGCGCCCGTTGATCGAGGAGATGCTGACAATCCGCCCGAAGTTGCGCGCGCGCATGCCGTCGATGACGAGGCGGGTCATGTTGAAGACCGAGTCGAGGTTGGTGCGGATCACCGCGTCCCAGTTGTCCTTGGTCATGCGGTGCAGCGCGGCATCGCGCGTGATGCCGGCGTTGTTGACCAGCACATCCACCGGCCCCAGCTCGCGCGTCACAGCGGCGATGCCCTTCTCGCAGGCGGCGTAGTCGGACACGTCCCACCTGTAGATCGGGATGCCGGTCTCGACCTGGAACTGGCGGGCGGCGGCGTCATTGCCGCCGTAGTTGGCGGCGACGCGGAAGCCCCTTCGCTTGAGGGCTGCCGAGATGGCCTGGCCGATCCCCCGCGTCCCTCCTGTCACGAGTGCAACTCTCGCCACCTGGCGTCTCCCCTGAGCTCCGAGGCCTCGCAGACATTCTTATGCCGATAGAGTAAAAAATAAATTCCTCGGCCGGGAAAGCACTACCCGTCATCACGGAAGCTGAGGGCGCAGCCCGAAGCTATCCGGGACCTCGGGAGGTCCACCTCGTGTCACGAGGTCCTGGATAACCTCGCCCCTGCGGGGCTCGGTTTCCGGGATGACGGGTGCGCTGGGTCAATCCCGCTCCACGCACATGGCGACGCCCATGCCGCCGCCGATGCACAGCGTGGCGAGCCCGCGCTTGGCGTTGCGCCGCTTCATCTCGTAGAGCAGCGTGTTGAGGACGCGCGCGCCCGACGCGCCGATGGGATGGCCGATGGCGATGGCGCCGCCGTTGACGTTTACCTTCTCGGTGTCCCAGCCGAGCCCCTTGTTGACCGCGCAGGCCTGGGCCGCGAAGGCCTCGTTGGCCTCGATCAGGTCGAGGTCCTTGACGTTCCAGCCGGCCAGCTCCAGCGCCTTCTTGGAGGCCGGGATCGGCCCGGTGCCCATGATCGACGGGTCGACACCTGCATGCGCCCACGAGACGATGCGGGCGAGCGGCGTGATGCCCCGCTTCTGGGCCTCCTCCAGGGTCATCAGCACCACTGCAGCGGCGCCGTCGTTGATGCCGCTGGCGTTGGCGGCGGTCACCGTGCCGTCCTTGTCGAAGGCGGGGCGCAGCTTGGAGATGGACTTGTAGGTCACGCCGTCCTTGATGTACTCGTCGTCGGCGAAGACCGTCTCGCCCTTCCGCGTCTTGATGGTGACGGGCGCGATCTCGTCCCTGAACTTGCCGGCCTTCCTTGCAGCTTCCGCCTTGTTCTGCGAGGCCACCGCGAAGCGGTCCTGCTCCTCGCGCGTGATCTGCCATTGGCGTGCCACGTTCTCGGCCGTGGTGCCCATGTGGTAGCCGTTGAAGGCATCCCACAGGCCGTCCTTGATCATGGTATCGATGAACTTCACGTCGCCCATCTTGGTGCCGTCGCGCAGGTGGGCGCAGTGCGGGGCCAGGCTCATGCTCTCCTGCCCGCCCGCCACGACGATGCGCGAGGAGCCGAGCTGGATCTGCTGGGCGCCCAGCGCCACGGCGCGCAGGCCCGAGCCGCACAGCTGGTTCATGCCCCAGGCCGGCGTATCGACGGGGATGCCGGCCGCGATGGAGGCCTGCCGCGCCGGGTTCTGGCCGGCACCGGCCGCCAGAATCTGGCCCATGATGACCTCGGACACCTCTCCCGGCTCCACGCCGGCACGCTCCAGCGCCGCCCTGATCGCCATCTTGCCGAGCTCATGCGCGGGGAGGCTCGCCAGGGCCCCGTTGAAGGCAGCGACCGGGGTTCGTGCAGCACCGGCGATCACGATCGTAGCTTGGTCCTTGCTCATCGATGGCTCCAGGAGGTTGGGGGCGAAAGCGCGTGCGCATCTGGGACGCATATGCGACGCTTCGCGCGTTCCTGCCAGGGCAAAAATGCCTGCAACACGCCGCACGATAGCACGCTTGCGCTCGACGCAAACACCGGGGAAAGCCTTTCTTGCGGAGCCCCGCGCCGCGGAATCCCATTCTTCCGTTGGACGAATGCCAAAGAAATGGGCTGGTGCGGCAGCGTAATGGCGTGTTAACGTGCGGCCTGCATCATTCCAGCTCCTTCCGGCGATGGCGCAATGCGCATGCTCAACAAGGTCGATCCTTCCGGCAGCAGCAAGGACCCCGACAAAATCGAACCGGTGGTCATCAAGAAGTACGCCAACCGCCGCCTCTACAATACCGACACCAGCACCTATGTGACCCTCGACGACTTGGCCGCGATGGTGAAATCCGGCCGCGACTTCGTGGTGTTCGACGCCAAGTCGGGCGACGACCTCACCCACTCGGTGCTCACCCAGATCATCGTCGATCAGGAAAGCCGCGTGGGCGGGCAGACGCTGCTGCCCATTCCCTTCCTGCGCCAGCTGATCCGCTTCTACGGCGACTCGATCGAGAGGCTGGTGCCGAGCTACCTGCAGATCAGCCTCGATACCCTCACCAAGGAGCAGGATCGCTTCCGCAAGTCCTTTGCGGGCGCCTTCACCCCCGCCGGGGCGGTCGAGGCCTATCAGGAGCAGGTGCGCAAGAACGTGGCCATGTTCGAGCAGGCCATGGCGATGTTCTCCCCGTTCGGCAAGCCGCCCGCCGCGCCCGCCGCGCGCTCCGGTGCCCCGGACCCTGCGGATGCGAAGCCGGAGCCCACCAAACCCGAGGTGGTGCGCCCTGCGACCATGGCGCCCTCGCCCAAGCCGGATGAGCTCGACCAGGTGAGGTCCCAGCTCGCGGCTCTGCAGGCGCGGCTCGAGGAAATCTCCCGCAACCGCGGCTGACCGTGGCTGCCATGCGGTGTAGGGTGCAATAAGGCGTTAGCCGCATTGCACCGAGCACCCTCTCCCCAGCCAGTCCCGATGCCGCAAGGTAGCTCGGCGCAGTCCACGCGGTTGCACCCTGCGTTGCATGTCAAATAACGCATGTCCGACGGACAATACCCGCTTCATTCGAAATCGTGATTGTGAGTTGTGTATGCGTTCGCGTTCCGGTGGCAAGCCTCCACCGTCTCGCCACTTTTGGACGCACATTCCACGGCCGCAAACTGGACGGGGTGGCTGCGCCTTGCGGGAGGTGACCAGCGCATGATTTTTCGGGACATTGGCAGCGTGACCACGGGCGCCGTCGCCATCGGCAGGATCGAGGTTGCGCGCATGCACGCGGCGGAGGTCTACGTCGCACCGGCCATCGGCGAGCTCTTCGACTGCAGGTACTGGCACAACCAGGCAGGCAGCTTTTTCTACGGCCATTGGGTGGACGTGGCGCGCGCCCACGCCATGCTGGCGGCGATCCGAGCCACCATGGAGCGCGATTTCCTACACTTCTCCGAGGACGGCGCCCTGGCGGCGAGCTTCTCGCGGGGCATGGGCCAGCGCCTGAGTGCGCGCCTGCACCGGCTCAAGGCCGGCCGCAAGACGCGCCTGCTGGCACGCGGCAAAGATACGGCGAGGGAGCTTGTCAGGCGATGCCGGCTCACCCTGGCGAAGGCCATCGCCAGGCGCGCGCCGGCGAGCAGCACGCTGGCCTATGCCGCCGGCATCAAGGCCGGCGACCGCGTCGCGCTGCGTGAGATGAGAAGTAGGGCGGATTAGCCTTCCAACCGGGGCGCGCCCGGAATGCGCGGGCAGGAAAGACACGAGAACCCGGCCATTGATTCTCAAGGGCTTTTTCGTGTCTTTCTTGAGAGGGCGAAGCCCGTAATCCGCCATCACGTAATCCGCCATCATGTCGGTCGATCGGCGGATTACGGCTATCGCCCAATCCGCCCTACGCCTACGCCTCGGCTTTGGGCGGGAGGATTCGGCGGCCCTTGTACTTGCCGGTCTTGAGGTCGATGTGGTGCGGGCGGCGGCGCTCGCCCGAGTCCTTGTCCTCGATGTAGGTGGGGGCGCGCAGCGCGTCCGCGGAGCGGCGCATCCCGCGCTTCATGGGGGATACCTTCTTGCGTGGAACGGCCATTGCGCTCTTCTTTCCGATCTCGGCGGTGCTGCGAATTGCGGGCTTATAGCCTCAATCGTTGGGCCCGAACAAGTGGGCCTGGCGCGGCGCCCCAGGGAGCGCCCCGTGGAGCGCCCTGGGGCCCGTGTGCACGCAGCCCAGGCTCGACCGCGATGTGGCCATCCGCACCAGCAGCCGCGTGGCCAGCCGGCGCATGCCGGGGGTCGGGCTGCTCGCGTCCCGCTCCATCGGATTGGGCAGAGCGACCGCCAGCAGCGCCGCCTCCGCTGCGGTGAGCCGCCCGGCGCCTTTGCCGAAATGCAGCTGCGCCGCCGCCTCCGCCCCGAACACGCCGTCGCCCCATTCGGCAATGTTGAGGTAGATCTCGAGAATGCGCCGCTTCGGCCAGAGGAGCTCGACGACGTAGGCAAGGGCGATCTCGATCACCTTCCTCACGTAGCTGCGCGACGGCCACAGGAACAGGTTCTTGACCACCTGCATGGTGATGGTGCTGCCGCCGCGCGCGGCCTCCATCGCCTCCTCGAGCGCCCCCCAGTCGACCCCGCGGTGCCGGCAGAAGCCACCGTCCTCCGACAGCACGACGGCCTTGACGAGGTGCGGCGAGATGCGTTCCAGAGGCACCCAGCGCTGCTCGATGCGCGTGCCGGCGAGACGCTGGCCGAGCATCAGGGTGGAGGTCGGCGGATCGACCCAGCGGTAGAGCACGACGAGCGCCAACACCAGGGCCACGAGCCCCGCGGCCAGGGCGGCGACGCCCATGAGCGCGAGCCGCACATAGGCGAGGTACCCGCGCCCGGCTCCGTGTCTGGTGCCCCTGGGCGGCGCGGGCAGCAACCGTCGCGGCCGGGCGGGCTCGGCACCCGCCGTGGCTGCGCCCGACGGCAGCGCCACGAGCGCCGTCGACGCTCCGCTGCGCCGGCCCTGAAGCGGCTCGCGGAGGCTCCGGCGGCGCGGCCGCCAACACCTCGACGGCCTGACGGCTCCGGCTCGCGTGGCTGCAACCGCCGTGTCCGGCTCGAGGCTCCGGCGGGGGCGCAGCCGCCTCCGGCGGGCGGGGCTCGCGCTCAGCGACAGCCAACGGCGCGGCTGCGTGAGGCTGAGGCGCAGGCTCGGCAGGCACCCTCACCGTCTGGGGTTCCGGGTCGGCGGCGGCTGCCGTCTCCGCCGCCGGAGGCTCAGGCTCCGCGACAGCTGCCGCCTGCACCGTGCGAGGCTCTGGCGCCTCGGCAGCCACCACCTGTGGCTCCGGCTCGGCGCCCGCCATCTGCTCCACCGGCGGGTACTCGGGCTCCGCCGCAGCCGCCAACTCCGTTACCTGTGGCTCGGTGCCCGCGGCGGTGGCGGCCTCCACCGCGGCCTGGAGTTCGGGCTCGGCGGCAGCTACCGCCTGGGGCTCGGGCTGAGCGCCAGCTGGCGGCTTCGGCTCCGGCGCCGCAGCTCCCAGTAGCTGTGGCTCTGGCTCTGCGCCTGGAGCTTCGGGGAGGGGCGCCGCAGGCTCCGCGTCGAGTGTTGCAGGCGCGGTTGTGGCTGCCTCGGGCGCGGCCTCCCGGCCTGGATCGGCGGGGGATGATTGTGGAGGTGCCCCATCGGGCCCGCGTGACGCTGGGGTTGCAGCATCACCCGGGGGTTGGGCCGGGAGCGCGGCCTCGGCGTCCGCAGAGGCCTCCGGCTCGGCCGGCGCCGCATCGGCGATGTGCTTTCCTTCGTCCACCTGCCCGCCGTCCTTCAGGTCTTTCGCTACAATTAGCCCGACGCTATGAAAAAAGCACACCCGCGGCGCGTCGAGCCCGTCGATGCATGCCGCCAAGATGTGGGTAGCCCATGGCCTTCAGCCAACGCCTGGAGCACGCGGCTCGGCTCGTCGAGGGGAGGCTGGCGGCCCTGCTCGACGGCTGCGCCGCTGCGGGTGCGCCGGAACGCGTGGTCGCGGCCATGCGCCATGCGGCGCTCGGCGGCGGCAAGCGCCTGCGGCCGTTCCTCGTCATCGAAGGGGCGGCACTGTTCGGCGTCCGGGCGGAGGCGGCCATCGACGCCGCCGCCGCGGTGGAGTGCGTGCACTGCTACTCGCTGGTGCACGACGACCTGCCCGCCATGGACAACGACGACGTGCGCCGCGGGCGTCCCACGGTGCACAAGGCGTTCGACGATTGGACGGCGATCCTCGCCGGCGATGCCCTCCTCACCCTGGCCTTCGAGGTGCTCGCCACCTCCGAGCAGAGCTCCGACCCGGCCGTCGCAGCGGCGCTGATCGCCACACTGGCACAGGCCGCGGGCGCGGCCGGCATGGTCGGCGGACAGTGCCTCGATCTGGAGGCCGAGAAGCTCGGGCTGCCGGCGCGCCCCGACGCCACCCACGTGCAGCGCCTGCAGGCCATGAAGACGGGCGCGCTCATCCTCTGGTCCTGCGAGGCAGGCGCGATCCTCGGCCGCGCCGGGGCCGACGAGCGCCGCGCGCTGGCAACATATGGCGCGCGTCTGGGCCTCGTCTTCCAGATCGCCGACGACATCCTCGATGTCGAGGGCGACGCCGCGGCCATGGGCAAGGCCGCACGCAAAGACTTGGGCAAGGCGACGCTGCATGCCGCGAGCGACATTGCCACGGCCAAGCGGCGGCTCGCCATGCTGACCGACGAGGCGGTTGCGACGCTCGCATCGTTCGGCAGCGCGGCGAACATCCTGCGCGAGGCCGTCGTCTTCGCCGCGCAACGCCAAGGATGAGATCGGCCGCCGCGGCGCACGGTGGTGCCTCAGTTTTTTCTGGTATGCCAGTCTAAGCAGAGATTTTCCGGTTGACCAACGGATCGAGGCATCGCTCGTTGTTCAAGTCCTCCACGGCTGTATGGATGGCGCGATCGAGAGCGGCGACGTCGGTGAAGGTCTGGTGGGCCAGATGATGCGCCTTGAGATCGTGCCAGACAACCTCGATGTCGTTGAGCTCGGGGGCGTATTTGGGCAGCCACTCGACGATGAGCCAATGCTTGCGCTCTTCGAGCGCCTTGAGGGTAAGCTTGCTGACGTGGATCGGGCCGTTGTCCTCGACCAGCACGACCGGCTTCATGGCGCGTCCCGGCTTTGGGCCGTAGAGGCGGTCGAGTTGCTCCAGATGAGCGATGAAGTCGGTGCTGCGTTTGGTCGGGCTCGTGTGCACGATGAGCCGGCGCGTGACGTGATCGAGCGAGCCGATCATCGCCACTTTCTTGGCCTGTCCGGGGGCGGGCACGCGCAGGTCCACCCCGCGCTTGGCCCACGCCCGCGCCAGATAAGGGTGGGTGAGCGCTTCGCTTTCGTCGCCGTAGAGCAGCACGATGTCGCCGGCCGCGGCTTGGGCCTTGCGCAATTTGAGGCGCAGTCCGACGCGCTCGATCGCGTCGGCATTCTGGCGGCCTTTCAGCGTGTGCCGGGGCCGCCGCCAGCGGAAGTTTTTTTTCGCAGCGCCTTGGACAACTGCGAGCGGCTGATCGTGACGCCCTCGCGCGCCTCGATCTCGGCCATGAGGCGCGCGATCGTCCAGTTGGGCCGGTCGGCGACGGGGGCTTCCAGAAGAGGGGTGACGACACGCAGCGCGGCCTCGCTCTTCACCGGCGCCGGGCCGGGCGCGACGGTCGCCCGCAGGGTTTCGATGCCGCCGCGGGCAAACTCACTGCGCCACAGACGAACCGTGTCCTCGCGCACGCCGAAGGCTTCCGCGATGCGCGGGCTGGTCCAGCCCGCCAGCGTCAGCAGGATCGCCCGCGCCCGATCCGCCTCGCCGCGCTCGCGCGAGTGCGCCAACGCCCGCAACGCCCTCACGCTGCTCCTCGTCCGCCATTACCGGAGATTTCCCAGCCATGCCCCGCCTCCGCGAATCACTGCGAAGACGGAATTACAGGTCCGATCCGTTGTTCAAGCTGGCGGAAGCTGCTTAGTGAACGCTTGACGTGTGCTACCAGAAACTGAGGCACTACCACGGGGACGCGCTACCTGCGCGGCAGACTTATTTGGGCGGGTTGTGTCGCCGGTCGAGCGCCGCCATGACGGCGTCGAACCTGTCGTTCAGGAGATCCACCATGCGCTGCTCGGACGCGCTGACCTCCTCGACGATGCGCGTCTCTAGGCGCTGCGTATCCACCTTCAGATCCGCTCGCACGCGCTTCTCCGATTCGGCCACGATCTGCGCCACGGCGCGCACGATGTTCTTCTCGGTCTCCGCCGCCTTCTCCAGGGCGGTGACGCGGCGGTCGAGATCTTCGAGGGTGGCCATGGCTCAACGCTACTCTTTTGGGCTGCGATTCGGCAACTGAGGCGCTCGGGCGCACCTCGGACTGAACGTCGCCCCCGACAAGCGCCGGAATGACACGGTACCCTGCTCGGAGCCACAACAGCAGCCGTGCAGCAAGCGGGGAAGCCGCGAAGTGACGCCCGTTGCTGCACAGGGGAGAGACGAGGTCGGACGATGGGCGCAGCAGTTGCAATCCGCGGCAGCCGGTTCCTGATCGTGGGGGGCGCCAGTCTGGTGGGCTCGGCGACGGCGCAGCTTCTGCTCGAGGAAGGGGCCGCCGAGGTCGCGATCCTCGACAGCTTCTATCAGGGCTCGCGCGATGCGATCCGGCACATCGAGCACGATTCCCGCCTCAGGGTGGTGGAGGGCGACGTGCTGCGCCTGCCGCAGGTGCTCAGCGCCACCAGGGGCATGGACGGCGTCCTGCATCTCGCCGCCGTGATGTCGCTGACCATGGACCGCGACCCGTGGCTGGGGCTCAACGTCAACATCCACGGCACGCAGAACGTGATCGAGGCCTGCTGCGTGAACGGCGTGAGGAAGCTCGTCTTCCCCTCCTCCACCGCCGCCTACGGCTACGGCCCCGGCATCGTCGGCGAGCTCGTGGAGGACACGCCGTTCCACTCGGCCGGGGCGCCGCCGGCCGCGATCCTCTACGGCGCCAGCAAGATCATCGGCGAGCAGCTGTGCCGCGATGCCCACGCGAAGCGGGGCCTCGACTACGTGGCGCTGCGCTACGCCACGGTCTACGGCGAGCGCCAGCACTACCGCGCCGCCAACGCCCTCTACATCATCGAGACCTACGACCGCGTGCAGCGGGGGCTTCCTCCGCAGGTGATCGGCGACGGCTCGGAGACCAAGCATTTCGTGCACGTCGCCGATGTGGCACGCGCCAACGCGGCAGCCTTCGCCTCGGCGGCCACCGACGTGGCCGTCAACATCTCCGGGCCGTCGCCCGTGACCACGCTGGAGCTCGTGCGACTCGTCACCGAGCTCGCCGGCAAGGACCTGGAGCCCGAGCGCATCGAGCCCGCCGCCGGCAAGGTCAGGCTCACCTCGGGCGGGCCCTGGCGCCTCGACCACAGCGCGGCCGAGCGCGTCATCGGCTGGCGGCCCGAGGTCGACATGCGCGAGGGCATCCGCCGGCTGATCGCCTGGCGCGAGGCGCCGTAGGGGTCAGACCCCGGCCTGCCCATCCGGGCAGTAGACGCGGCGGCTCCGTGGGCACACCTATGGGACAGCACAACGGAGGTCCCCGGAGGTCCCATGAGCACCGCACTGCAAGACCTGTCGGCCGCGCTGGAAGGCGCGGTGGCGCAGCTGGCGCCCAGCATCGTCTCGGTCGCTTCCCACCGCATGCAGGCCTCGGGCTTCGTCTGGCGCCCGGGGCTCGTCGTCACCTCGGACGAGGGCCTTGCGGAAGAGGGCGAGGTGCGCGTGACCCTGCCGGGCGGCGAGGAGGCTGCCGCCCGCATTGCGGGTCGCGACTCCAGCACCGCCGTCGCGCTGCTCAGGGTCGAGCGCGCCGACTTGCGGCCCGTCGCCATGGCCGCGAGCATCCCGGCGCCCGGCGCGCTGGTGCTCGCCGTCGGCGCCGAGGGAGGCGCGCCGACGGCGGCGCTGGGGCTGGTGGCGGTGAGCCGAGGGGCCTGGCAGTCGCTGCGCGGGGGCGAGATCGACGCGCGCGTCGAGCTGGACGCCCGCCTGCGCGGCACGGCGGAGGGCGGCCTTGCCGTCGACGCCGCTGGGCAGGCCTTCGGCATGACGGTGCTCGGCCCGCGCCGACGCGTGCTGGTGATCCCTGCCGTCACGATCGGCCGGGTGGCCGCGAAGCTCGAGACGCACGGGCGCATGCCGCGCGGCTACCTGGGGCTGGCCCTGCGCCCGGTGACCGTCGAGGGCGGCGGCGCCGGCATCATGGTGATGGGCGTGGACCCCGGCGGCCCGGGTGCGGCGGCCGGCATCCATCAGGGCGATGTGCTGGTCGGCTGGGACGGCAAGGCCGTGGGCCGGCTGCAGCCGCTGCTGCGGTCGCTGGGGCCCGACAGCGTCGGCAAGACCCTGGCGCTCGAGCTGCGCCGCGGCGGGCAGGCCCACGAGACGCACCTCCAGATCGGGGAAAGGCCCGCGGGTTGACCGGATTGAGGGACGTTGGTGCAACGCCTCGGCTGCGGCTGGCGGTCGACATGGCCGATCCGGCTGTCGGCGAGCAGATCGCCGCCGCCTTGAGCCAGGTGGACGGTGTCGAGCTGGTCGCAGTCGACGATGCACCCGATGCCGTCGTCGTCACGCCGCGCTCGGCGGCAGGGGGAGGGAGGAGGGAGACGTTGCCCTCACGGGCCGGGAGGCGGAGGTGCTCGCCCTGCTCGCAGAGGGTGCCTCCAACAAGCAGATCGCGCGGCGGCTCGGCATCTCCGCGCACACCGCCAAGTATCACGTCGCCTCGCTGATGGAGAAGCTCGACGCCGTCAGCCGCACCGACGCCGTCGCCCACGCCGCCCGGCTCGGCGTGCTGCATCTTTGACAGTTGACGGGATTAGGCCCCTTCGAGGCCGGCGCAACGCTCACATCGGCGAGGCGATGACCAGGGTCCAGAAGGTCTTGAACTCGGTCTTGGGGTCTTGCACGAGGGCGATGCCCATATGCTCGGCCTCGGCCAGCAGGAGGTTCTTGTTGTGGCCGGGGCTCGCTTTCCAGCCGTTGATGACCTCCTCGACGGTCACCTGGCCGGTGCCAACGTTCTCCGCCGCCAGCCTCGCACTGTAGCCAGCCCGCCTGACCCGGTCCCAGGGGTTGGAGCCGTCCGAGCCGAAATGCGAGATCCGGTCCCACTTGGCGAGATCGCGCGAGTGCGCACGGGCGGCCTCGGTGAGGGCGGGCTGAAGCTTGAGGGGCCGCAGGCCTTTCTCCTTACGGTACGCGTTGACGAGCTCGCGCGCCTTTTCGGCGTCGAGCCGCGTGCCACTGTAATCTCGGGACTTGAGCGCGCCGGAGCGGGCCTTCTCGAAGGTGCCCTTGGGGGCCTTGTCGTCGGCGAGGGCGGCGACTTTGGCCTCTGCCTTGGTCTCGCTGCCGGGCGGCGACTTGGTGCGGGACACCTTGCCCGTCGGCTGGCCGGAGTTGGCGAAGCTGCCCGTGAGGGAATAGCCGACCATACCGCAGCCGGTAAGCGACAGAGCAAGCAGTGAGGGCAACAGGACGCGGTACATGGCAAACCCTCCCGCGGATGGACGCCATGCGGGGATAGCCCGATCTTGGCGCGCACCCATTAAGCCCCCGTTAACGCTAACTCGGTCGGGGCACCGAGCCCCTGACCGAGCAGGTCGCCTCGCCGTTGGAGGATACATGCCGCCCACCCCGCCGGCCGGATTTCCCGGTTGGCTACGGCAACTTGGTGTGCCCGCGGCTACTTCCCCCGGTCGGCAACGAGACCTCCAACCCCTGTCGATTCGACAACCCAATCATGACGTTAGTTTGGCCTTCGCCAGATGTCAGGTTTTTCGGTGCACGGGCGCCCAGGTTGCCTGAAACCTGGAACCTGAAACCTTTCATCGCACGGTCACCAACTTGGAGGTGACGGCGATGAGCAGGACAGTGTGGGGCGCACTCGGCGAGGTGCCGGACAGGCGCGGTTTGCAGGGCCAGCAGTACAAGCTGCGGTCGCTGCTCGGCATCTCGATCGGGGCGATGCTGGCCGGCGCCAATGATCTGAGGGCGATCTTCGGCTGGGGCTGGCGCTTGAAGCCTGAGGCGCTGCGCCTGCTCGGGATCGAGGACGGCAAGGCTCCTTGCCACGCGACATATCACTACGTTTTCAAGTTGCTCGATGCCGACGCCCTGGCGGCCACGCTCGGCAAGTTCGCTCTGGGAGAGGACCGCGCACGCCACATCGCCATCGATGGCAAGACGCTCAAGGGCAGCCGGCGCCTGGATGCCAGGCCGCTGCATGTGCTGTCTGCCTTCGTTGCCGAACTCGGCGTGGTGGTCGGCGATCTGGTGGTCGAGCCCGACCAGAACGAGATTGTGGCAGCGATGGCGCTCCTCAAGGAGCTGCCGCTCGACGGCGCCGTCATCACCGGGGATGCGATCTTCTGCCAGCGCGAGATCTGCCGATACATCCGAGATGCCAACGGGCATTATCTGTTCGTTGTCAAAGACAACCAGCCCGAGTTGAAAGCCAACATCGCCGAGAGCTTCGGCGATCTTTCCCCCCTCAGGTCACGACGGGGCGGTGCCCGTCGCGCCGCCTGATCTGGCCAAGGCCGAGACGACCGGCAAGGAGCATGGCCGGATCGAGACGCGCACCATAACGACCAGCGCGGAGGTCGTGCCGCATCTGCAATGGCCGGGTGCCGCCCAGGTGGCCCGCATCGAGCGCACGCGCCGGATCGGCGACAAGCAGAGCGTCGAGGTCGCCTATATCGTCACCAGCCTGCCGGCCGCTGAAGCCGGGCCTGAGCAGCTATTGCAGCTGTCGCGCGGCCATTGGGGCATCGAGAACAAGCTGCACTGGGTTCGGGACGTGTCGATGAACGAGGATCGCTGCCGCGTCCGGGCCGGAGCCCGTGCGCTCGCAGCCCTGCGAAACCTTGTGCTATGGCTGATCCGCTCGCGCGGCATCTCCGGATCCCTGCGCGAAGCGCTTGGTTTTTTGTCCGACTTCCGCAACATAGCGCATACGCCTCCGGTGATTCGCGCGTCCGGGGACGCCGCGATTTCGCCCGTTGGTCGCCCTGATGGCACGAGCGGTCGCTTGAGCGTGCAAGGAGGTCAGGGTGCAAAGGGTTGCCCCAGCGGAAGCATCGACCCCGGCGCTGGCCGGGAGCATCGGCCGCCTCGCCGATCTGGCCCTCGTGCGCATCGCCACCGCGGGACGGGGTATCGCCAGGAGCGACCTCGTGGCCGACCTTGCGAGCCTCGCCAATCCGCATGCGCCTGCCTCACGGCTGCGCGGCGCCGTCGATCGGGCGATCGAGGCTCTCAGCGGCGCTGGCCTCGTCACGGCCGCCCCGGCCGGTCTGCAGGCAACCGACGCGGGCTTCGCCGCCGCTGCGGCGTTCCTCGGCGCTCCGGGCGACCTGCCGCGCTCCTGGATCCAGGTGCGCGACGTGTGGCTGATCGCCAAGGCGCTCGGCTGGCAACGCCCGCCATCCAGGCGCGCCGCGGGGCTCGAGACGCCCGCTGGATTGCGCGCCGCGGTCCTCGCCCATGCCTACGAGCTGCAGATCAAAGGCATGGCGACGCCGGCGCAGCTGCGCAAGGCACTGGCCGATGCGGCACTGGAGAGCGCCTTCGGCGAAGGCTCCACCTGGCTCGCCGGCAAGCTGCGGCTGTCGGCCCGCGCCGGCCGCCTGCTTGCGGCCCAGCTGCTCGGCAAGCCGCGCGACTTCGCCACCGATGGACAGCTCATTGCCGCCCTGGCGGCGGAGGGCGTGGGTGCCACCGCCGCCGATCCGGCGAGCCTGCGCCGCGCCATCCTGCGGAGGCTGCTGGGCGCATCGGCGCGGCCCACAAGGGGAAGGCGATCGCCGCGCAGGCTCCAGCCCGCACGCGCCAGGGTCGAGCCCCGGCCTCCGCTGCAAGAGGCGGCGCCCGCGTCAGCTCCGCCGGCCGAAGCGGCACGGCCCGTCCCGTCTCCGACGCAGGGGACTGCCCCCGCGACGCGGGCCCCCGTGACACCGGCGCCCGCTGCCGCAGCGCCACCTCCCGCTCCGGCTGCGGCCGCGCCCCTCGACCTGCCGGGCTTCGCCATGGAAGTGCGCCGCTATGCCGCCAGCGAAGCGCAGGGCTGGAGCGGCGATCGCAAGGCCTACATCTCCCATGTATGGCGCACGGTGCGCTTAACGCGCCCCGAATGGGGCCTCTCCGAGCACGAGTTCAAGTACCTGCTGGCCGAGGCGCACCGCTCGGGCCAGCTGGCACTCGCCAACGCCGACCTGAAGGACGAAAGCAACATCAAGGATGTGCAGGAGTTTGCCGTGGTGTACCGGAACGCGGTGTTCCACTTCATTCGCGTCGACGCCTGATGTCAGAGCCCGCGGCATTGCATCGGATTTGAGGTTTCATGCGCCACGAGGCTCATATTGCGCCGCTTGCCGACCGCCTGTCCGCGGCCTTCGAGCACTCCATCACCTGGGAGGACGACATCTGGCGCGCCGACCCGGTGGACGTGGAGCTGGTGCATGCCGCCGCGCGTCGCAAGTTCACCGAGCTCCTCGACGCCGTGACCGCCGCCAGTGCCGCTGCCTCGGCGAAGGCCCGCATCCTGCTGTTCCACGGCCAGTCGGGCGCCGGCAAGACGCATCTGATCCGGGCGCTGCGCACCAGCGCGCACCGCGGCGGCAAGGCCTACGTCGGCTACGCGCAGATGACGCCGGACGTGGCCAACTACGCCGACTATTTCCTGCGCCGGCTGATCGCCTCGCTCGAGAAGCCTTACGATCCCGACCAGGGCGGCGAGAGCGCCCTTGCGCGGCTCGCCGGGCATCTGGTCGGCGACGCCGCGGTCGTCGAGACGGTCACGCTCGACAAGCTGCGCGATGCCAAGCTCAGCGACGCCTCGCTCGCCAAGCTCGTGCTCGGCATCGCCGATCAGATCGTGGCGGCGCCCAAGTTCGCCGGCCAGGGCCTCGACGTGAACGTGGTGCGCGCGCTGCTCTACCTGCAGCGCTCCGATCCGCGCATCGACCAGCGCGTGCGCCAGTACCTCCACGGGCAGAAGCTCGGCGACCTCTCCCAGGAGGCCGTCGCCGCCCTCGATCCGAACACCGGCGACGGCCGCGCCTTCGACATCATCGAGTCGCTCGGGCGCCTGATGTGGTCGGTCGACCGCGCGGCCCTGGTGTTCGCGATCGACCAGGTGGAGGACCTGCGCTTCTTCGAGGACTACCCGGAGCGCTTCCAGCGCGCGGTGCGCGACCTGATCCAGATCGCCAACCGGCTGCCGACCTCGATCGTGCTCATCTCCTGCCTCGCCGAGTTCTACGGCAAGGTGCGCGAGGTGCTGGCACAGTCCTACATCGACCGCATCGAGAAGGCGGGGCCGGTGCCCCTCATCGAGACGCGCACCGCCGAGGAGGCGCGGCTCATCATCGCCAAGCGCCTGCAGCAGGACGAGCGCAGCACCGGCTCCGACCCGACCCTCTACCTGGGCCCCCAGTTCTTCGAGGAGTTCGGCGGGCTCTCCACGCGGCGCATCCTGGAGCTGGCCCAGAAGCGCATGCGCGAGCAGGAGGGCGAGCCTCCCGAGGAGGAACCGCCGTCGAAGCCGGGCTTCATCTCGACGCTGGCGGCAGCGCTCGGGTTCGGCGGGCAGGAGCCGGCCGGCGGCCCACTGGTCGAGTTCCGCGATCACTGGGAGCGCTTCGTGGCGCAGTCGGAGGCCGAGATCCCCAGCGACGACGATGCGCTGAGCGAGGTGCTGGTCGCCGCGCTGAAGCTCGGCAAGCAGGAATGGGGCGACGCCATCGACGTGTCGGTGCGCCGCCTCGAGGTGGCAGAGGCCCCCCCCGCGCTCGACCTGACACTCAGTCACGCCGCGGGGCTGAGGACCGAGGCGCGCATCTTCCTGTGCAACCGCACAGCGCAGGGCGGCGGCCTGAAGCGCCAGCTCGACCGCGTGCTCGCCCTGATGGCCGGCAAGTCCTGCTTCATGCTGCGCGCCAGCGACTTTCCGCCCAACAGGAAGAACCAGACGGCACAGGCCTTCCGCAAGTTCCGCGAGAAGGGCGGACGCTCGATCCTGGTGCCGATCCCCGACTGGGAGCGCATGATGATGGTGCGCGAGTTCCACGCCCAGCACCGCCACGATCCGAGCTTTCCCGAGTGGTTCGAGCGCACCAGGCTCATCTCTGCCGTCCCGGCGCTGGCGCACCTTCTGCGCCTCGACCTCCTGGGCCACAATGCGCGTCCCGCGCAGGCGGGCACCCAGCAGACCGCGGCGGGAGATGACGGCGGTCCGGCGACGTCCTTCACCGCCGCGGCTGCCGGTCCGCAGGGGGCAGACTGGACCGGCTGGGACGGCGCGGCTGCGGCGACGGCATCGGCCGAGCCGAAGGACGACCTGCCGCTGTCGGTGCTCCTCGACGAAGTGGGCGACGGGGCAAAGAGCATCCTGGCCGGCCGGGCGCTGCGCTCCAACCGCTCGATCACGCTGAACAAGGACGTGCTGAAGCGGCACTCGGCAGTGCTCGGCGGCTCGGGCTCGGGCAAGACCACGCTGGCGCTCTGCATCATCGAGCAGCTGCTCATGAAGGGCATCCCGGCGGTGCTGATCGACCGCAAGGGCGACTTGTGCTCCTACGCCAACCCCGACGTCTGGCGCGCCCACGACGGCGAGTTCGGCGAGCGGCGCGGCGAGCGCGAGAAGCTCGCCGACTCCATCGACGTGGCGGTCTACACGCCCGGGCGGGCGTCAGGCCGGCCGATCTCCATCACGCTCCTGCCCAACGGCATCAACGAGCTGCCCGAGCAGGAGCAACAGCTCCTAGCCAACCTGTCGGCGGCGGCGCTGGGCGACATGCTGCACCTGAAGAACTCCGCAACGCACCAGAAGCAGTCGGGCACCCTGTCGGTGGCATTACGCATCCTGGGCGGGCGCTCGAGCAAGGAGGTGGCGCTGGGCGACCTCATCGGGCTCTTGGAGGACGAGGACCCGGAGCTCACCGAGCTGACGCAGCGCATGGACCCCTCGGGACGCATCCGCCGCGACCTGGTGGCCCAGCTCGACAGCCTGCGGCACCGCAACTCCGCCCTGTTCGAGGGCGGCGGCGAGTTGCTTCGCATGGAGGCGCTGCTGGGGCGGGGGCCCTATGCCCGCAGCGACAACCGCACGCGGCTCTCCATCATCTATACGGGGTTCCTGGGCGACAACGAGAACATCCTGTTCTGGGTCTCGCAGTTCCTCTCCGAGGCGCTGCGCTTCTGCCAGCGCAATCCCAACGACGAGCTGCAGGCGGTCGTGATGTTCGACGAGGCCGATCTCTACATCCCCGCCAACGCCAAGCCGGCGACCGCAGAGCCCTTGCAGAGCCTCTTGAAGCGCGCGCGCTCGGCGGGGCTCGGCATCATGCTGGCCACCCAGTCGCCCGGCGACCTCGACTACAAGTCGCGTGACCAGATCACGTCCTGGTTCATCGGCCGCGTGCGCGAGGACACGGCCTTGAGGAAGCTGCGCGCCGCCTTCCAGAGCGAGTCCGGCCTCGACCCCGCCGCCGTGCTGCCGGGCCAGACGGTGGGCGAGTTCCACCTGGTGCAGGAGGGCCTGGTGCGCCCCATGCGCGCCCAGCGCTCGCTGATCTCCGCCGAGCAGGTGCCCTTCGACCGCATCGAGCAGCTCGCGCGCGAGACCAAGGGCCAGGACGAGAAGCAGCTGCGCCTGTTCGCGTAACCTGCTGGAGCCGCCGCTCATTGTGGTCGAGATCACCTCGCCTTCGTCTGAGTTCCTCTCACGCGACGGTCCTCGCACGCGTCCCGAACCTTCGCCGGGACAGGCGCGCCGCGTCGACCTCGGGGCCGACACGCCTATCCTCGCCCAGCAATCGCACCAATTCTGGATGCAATGCCTACGACGTTGCGCTATATTGAGCCAACGGACCAAGGGGGCACATGGTCCGTGGGGTAGCCGAGCTGGACTGGGGCCGGTCCACTCGGCGCGGTGTGGAATGCGGGGTTGTGTCGTGATTGACAAGTCCTTTGTCATCATGGTGTTGGCGTGTGCGGCCGCACCTCTCCTTGGCGCTGGTGTCTATCTCATGGTGTCGCTTTTCTGAGGCGGCGGGGGTCGCCTGCGATCCCCTCGAGAACAGGCGCTGCCGAACTCGAAGTTGGCGTTGGCGACGCCTTCGGGGCGCTCGGCCGGTTGTCCACAGGAATCTTGGACGGCTGCCCAGGCCCCGGCGAGCATTCGCCGCGGAGGTTGCAGCCTTGACTTCCGCGCCGGGTACGGGACTAGGCTAGCCGGCTCACCGCGTGCCGGCCCCCGTCGTGCGCGAGCCCCGGCCAAACCGCCCGGGCAGGCCCCGGCCAGTCCGCCGGGGCAAGCCCCGTAAACGCTGCAGGAGACCCCCATGAAGCTTGTTCGATTTGGTGCGCCCGGCGCCGAGCGCCCCGGTCTTGTCGATGCGCAAGGCGTGATCCGCGATCTGTCCGCGCATGTCACCGACATCACCGGCGAGACGCTTTCGCCCGCGACCCTCGACAAGCTGCGCAAGCTCGACCCCAAGGCGCTGCCGGCGGCCCCGCAGGGGGTGCGGCTCGGGCCCCCGGTCGCCAGCGTGAGGAACTTCATCGCCGTCGGCCTCAACTACGAGGACCATGCGAAGGAGACGGGCTCGCCGATCCCCAAGGAGCCGATCCTCTTCAACAAGCTGCCCAACTGCATCGTCGGTCCCAACGACAACGTGATGGTCCCCAAGGGCTCCCTCAAGCTCGACTACGAGATCGAGATCGCCTTCGTGCTGGGCAGGCGCGCGCGCTACGTGGCGGAGAAGGACGCGCTCTCCTGCATCGCGGGCTACACGATCTGCAACGACGTGTCGGAGCGCCACTTCCAGGCCGAGCGCGGCGGGCAATGGATGAAGGGCAAGTGCGCCGAGACCTTCGGGCCGCTGGGCCCGTGGCTCGTCACGACCGACGAGATCCCCGACGTGCAAAACCTCGCCATGTCGCTCGACGTGAACGGTCAGCGCCGCCAGGCCGGCTCGACCAGGACCATGATCTTCTCCATCGCGCACCAGCTCTCCTACATCTCGCAGTTCATGGTGCTGGAGGCCGGCGACGTGGTGACGACCGGCACGCCGCCGGGCGTGGCGCTGGGCATGAAGCCGCCGGTGTGGCTGAAACCCGGCGATGCGATGACGCTGCGGATCGAAGGACTGGGCGAGCAGACCCAGAAGGTCGTGCCGTTCAAGGAGTAGGGAGTGGGGCGTAGGGCGGATTAGCCTTCCAACCGGGGCGCGCCCGGAATGCGCGGGCAGGAAACGGGCTTCAACTCCCGGGCGGTGCTAGCCTTGGCCGCCGCGCGGAGGATGGCCGGTTTCGCAATGGTGCAGATCTGCCCGCGGATTAGCATGGCCCTGGGTCACGTCGGCGACACTGGCGAGCTCCGCGCGAGCGGACATCCCGATTGAGAGAGTGAGCAAAGAGGACGTACCCGATCCCGCGCGGCGCTCATCAACAGCATGGAGGATGGCGCCATGGAGCGCAAGGGAGGGGAGATGGCGGCAGCCGACGCGGCCGGCCGGCGGCAGCGCAAAGGGCGCAAGAAGCGCGCGCGCAAGGCGAGCTTTGAGCTCACCCACCCCGATTGTGCGGGGATCGACGTTGGCGCCTCGTCGCATTTCGTGGCGGTGCCGCCAGATCGGGACAGCCAACCGGTGCGCGAGTTTCGCAGCTTCAGCGACGATCTCAATCGTCTGGCGGACTGGCTTTCGGCGTGCGGGATCAGGACGGTGGTGATGGAAAGCACCGGGGTCTACTGGATCGCGCTCTACGAGCTGTTGGAGAGTTGCGGCTTTGAGGTCTATCTGGTGAACGCGCGGCACGTGAAGAACGTGTCGGGGCGCAAGAGCGACGTTCTGGACTGCCAGTGGATCCGCGAGCTGATGAGCTTCGGGCTGCTGCGTGGCGCTTTTCGTCCGTCGCAGGAGGTGTGTGCGCTGCGGGCAGTGATGCGGCAGCGCGACATGCTGCTGGCGAGCCAGGCGCGGCATGTGCAGCACATGCAGAAGGCGCTGGCGCAGATGAACATCCAGCTCGTCAACGTGATCTCGGACGTAGTGGGAGAGACGGGCCAGCGGATCGTGCGGGCGATCGTGGCCGGGGAGCGGGACCGGTATCGCCTGGCGGCGCTGCGCGGGCCGCGCATCGAGGCGAGCGAGGCTGAGATCGCGCGGGCGCTGGAAGGAACGTGGCGCCAGGAGCATCTGTTTGCACTGAAGCAGGCGCTGGCCCTGTTCGACACCTACGGGCAGATGCTGGCGGAGTGCGACCGCGAGCTGGAGCGGATGCTGGCCGGACTGGCGCGCTACGACGGCGATCCCGGCAAGCCCAAGCGTCGCGGACGGGCGAAGAATGCGCCGCGCTTCGACGTGCGGGTGCGCCTGTTTGCTATGTGCGGGGTGGACTTGACGCGGATCGACGGCATCGACACGACGACGGCGCTGAAGGTGCTGTCGGAGACGGGCCCCGATCTGAGCCGCTTTGCGACAGTCAAGCATTTCACCTCGTGGCTGAACCTGTGCCCGACCACGCGCATCACCGGCGGCAAGCGGCTGCGGGGCCGCGAGCGCAACAGGTTCAATCGCGCCGGCCAGGCCCTGCGGCAGGCGGCCGTCGGCCTGAGTACGAGCAAGTCGGCGCTCGGGGCCTACTTCCGACGTATGGCCAGCCGCCTCGGCATGGGCGTTGCCATCAAGGCCGCGGCGCACAAGCTGGCGCGGCTCGTCCATGCCGCACTCACCAAGGGCATGGTGTACGTGGACCGGGGCATGGCGGCCGAGGAGGAGCGCTACCGCGTGCGCGCCCTCAAGCATCTCGTCAAACGCGCCACCGCGCTCGGCTACAGCCTTTCCCCCACACTCCAGGAGGCGCAATAAAAAATGACGTAAGATCAACGCGCGGAGAGTGTGTTCTTGAGAGCGAAGCGCAATCCGCCATTTCACCGTTGCATCGGCGGATTACGGGCTATCGCCCTCTCAAGAAAGACACGAAAAAGCCCTTGAGAATCAATGGCCGGGTTCTCGTGTCTTTCCTGCCCGCGCATTCCGGGCGCGCCCCGGTTGGAAGGCTAATCCGCCCTACGCCCACTACGCCTCAGTTCAGCCGCTCCGCTTGCGGCCTGAACCTGCGCAGCCGCAACGCCAGGGTCTCCTCACCGTCGGTTTCCACCTCGCGGATCAGCCTATCGAGCAGGGTCGGCTCCCGGAGGAGCTTCAATGCCGGGGCTATCCGGCTGATCTCACGACGCGCCTCGTCGATGAGATGGAGGGCACGGTCGTTGCCCGTGTGTTCCTCCCTGAGCTTGCGTACGGCCTCGGCGAGCTTGCTCTCGCTTTCCTGCTTGATGTCGCCGAGGACGCCCAGGCTTCTGCGTCCTTCGATGTGCCGCTTGAGCTCCTCCGCGATGGCAGAAATGCCCTCCTGCTCCTCGAACGCCTCGCTCGGCAGGCTCAGGGCCTTCAGCAGGTCCTCCCGCACCTGTCGGCCGAATTCATCGTCCAGGTCGTAGGATGTCCCGTTGCCATTGTGCCCGTTGCGTCCATCGTGAGGAGGCGCTGGCCGCGCCCGGCCGAGGCCGTAATGGCCGGGGTGCAGAGGAAAGGCCCTGGCGTCGATCTGGAACGGGTGGGCTAATGCGCTGGCGCGGCATTGCAACAGCGTCCTGAAAAGTTCGGAACTGATGAGGTAAGCGACCTCGATCTCCGCCGGCTGCTTTCGCATGAAGCGCGCCAGGACACCGAGCTTGGGCAACGCGGCCGGGTTGTTGACCTGCACGGCACTGAGCGTCATGCCGGCGTTGAGGACGTTCTGTACGAGGCGCCGCTCTTCGCTCGGGGACTGTGTGCAGGTCGACCTTGGCCATGAAGTCCGCCCGGCTGGTTTATCGGCTCCACGTACTGCAGCACTATCTCGGCGTTGCGCTGCGGGTCAGGCTCCAGCGCCACGCCGACGATCTGGGCCGAGCCGCTTCCGGTTCGAGTAGTCGCGATCGCTCTCGCGCGCCGAGTTGGCGACCATCGACAGGTACTCGAACAGCTCCGAGCGCACGAGGTAGCGCTCGTCGTGCTCGTCCGAGGACGCGCGCTCCACCGCGCCGATGCTTCGGCCGGCAACCAGGACTTTGCGGATGCGGCCCGCGATCTCCGGGTCGAAATGCCTGAGATCCACCTCGGCCCGATGGTCGGCGTCGCCGCGTGTCGGCTTCATGGCGGCCAGCACCAGCTCCGCGTTCTCCAGGCGCTCCTCGCCCAGCGCGTTCTTGACGATCGCCTCCAGCTGCTCGGCGCTGCGCGCCTTGGGGCTCGGCACGTCGGACAGGGGCGACTTGACGGCGGCGGCGCCGAACAGGCCCGCCATGAACACCAGGGCATCGACGCCGATCGCCAGCACCAGGGCCAGGTAGGCCAGGCGGTTGCCGTCCAGGAAGGCGTTCCAGGTCACGACGAAGCGGTGCGCCTTGTCGTCCCGGTTCATGTCGATCGCCTGCAGGCGCGCGCCGATCGCCTCGGCCTCCCTGCCGGTGAGCCCGGAATCCTGCAGGCACTGGCGCCCGAACCCCAAGAGCTCGTCGGTGGTGGCGTTCTGCGGCAGCTTGGCGCCCCCGGCGCAACTGGACTGGAACTGCACCAGCCCGGCGTTGAGGGCGAAGAGGCGGCCCGCCGCGTCTGCCGCGTGCTTGGGATCGCAGTCGATGCTGCGCACGCGCTCCTTGGCGGCCGGGGCGCCCAGCATGGCGGCGAGCAGATTGCTGCACTGGGCCTGGATGACGGCGAGCTTGTCCGCGTCGGGCTGCTGGCGGAAGCCGATGCGCGCCCGCTCGAAGGCCGGCAGGGCGCGCGCGGGATCGAGCCTGCCGCCATCGCCGTCCGCAGCGGAAACCTCGACGGACTTGATGCGGGACTCGGCGGCCTTGGTTTCTCCCTTGTACTTGGCAACCTCGCCGTTGATGGTGGCGAGCTCGCGCTTCAGGCCGACGATGCGTGTGGAGACGCGATCGCGCTCGCGCTGGGCCTCCTTGAACCTGGGCTCGTCGGTGATGGTGAGCTTGCGCTGCAGCTCGTCGAGCTCCACCACGCGCTGGCGCCAGACGGGTCCCTTGCCTCGCTTGAGCGTGCCCTCCACCCCGCCGTCCTCGGCGGAGGCATCGATGCGTTTCGCCGCCATCGCCTGCCGGGTTTCGTCGTAGGTCGACTTGGCTTTCGCCAGCTCGGCTTCCAGCACGCCGATGGTCGGCTCGATGCGCTGCAGCTCGGCCTCGGCCTCGTCCCGCCGCCGCAGCAGCGCCGACTGGCCGCGCTCGGCGCCGGCGATGCGCTCCTGCTGCTCGGCGATGCCGCGCTGGACCTCCTCCATCTTGCCGACCAGGTACTTCTCGATGTCGGCCTGCGCCGCCTTCGCCTCCTGCACCAGCCTGGCGAGCTGCGCATCGTAGGCCTTCCAGCCCGCCGTCTCGAACAACCGCTCGGCCTCCAGAAGGCGCACGCGCTTGGCCTCCTCGCCGATGTCGGCGACGACGCGGCCGACCTGGTTCAAAGTGCGGATCTCGGCGGCGCGCCTCTTCTGGTCGGCCGGAAAGATGGCATTGAAGTGCGAGTCGAAGGAGAAGAACACCGACGCGGCCATGGAGGCCAGAAACATCACCCAGAGCACCACGTTTCTCACGATGATGCGCATGCTCTGCACATAGGGCGTCGAGATGTCGCCGCCGCGCCGGAAGTTGAAGGCCAGGATGGCAACGACGAGCAGCGCCAGGGCGAAATAGAGGGCCACGTCGGAGAACCTCGCCCAGTCGGCACGGAAGCCCTGATCGACGCCGGCGGCCTCGTTGAAGCCTACCGCATTGTACCGGCTCAGCACCCAGTAGAAGACGAGCCCGACCAGCGCCACGCCCAGCCCCATGCCGATCACGGCCTCGCGCGCGTTGAAGGCCCGGTTGCGCGGCAGCTGCTGGTTCATGCCTGCAGCAAAGCTCTCGCCGATCAGCCAGGCGACGATCAGCATCACTCCCTGGATGCCGAACGCGATGAGGACCGAGAGCAGCGGGGCGGAGGTGAAGTTGCGCAGGCCGTCGAACGTGGTGTAGCCGGAGGCGAGCGAAAGGGCGATGGCCGTGGCACCGAGCAGCGCCAGCTGCCAGTTGTTGAACATCATCTCCTCGATGATGCGGAACAGCCGACCAAAGAACCCGGACCGCCACAGCAAGACGATGCCGAGCAGGAGAAATAGAGACAGTACGCCGTAGTGCGACAGCCAGTAGTCCATCAACCCGGTCTCCGCCTTCGCCCGCACCACATCTTCTGCTGGCCGACGAAGCCGGCGCGGCAACGACATAAGCTATGGTGAACGCTGGCGCGTCACCCCGTCCGTTGGTGGCGCCCGGCGTGAAGCGCCACCACCCATGGTTGCCGCACAACAACATGGAATTCTGGCACTTTTTCGAAGGAGGGTGCAACCACGAGGCCGTGAGGTGGCGAGCGCACCTCTCAGGTTGCACCTGCTGCCTTCTTGACAGGCCGTCCGAAGACGGTGCGCTCGATTGTTGATCGCACTCATGAATTCTCCATTGAGCAGCACAGATCGGTCATCTGCGCGCCGAACCTAAAATTTTCGAAAGGGGGCGCCTGCCGCAAGCGGGCCGGCCAGGCGGTCCGGACGACCGCCGCTACTGGGCCGGGCGGCCATAGCGCTGGGTGACGTAGTCCTCGACGATCGTCTTGAACTTCGAGGCGATGTCGGGGCCGCGCAGCGTCATGGCCTTCCTGCCGTCGATGAAGACGGGCGGATGGGGGCCTAGCCGGATGGCCGGCTGACGTGCGGAGCTCCTCAAGATCGACTTCCTCCTTCCGTCGAGCGGGCCCGGACCGGCAGCAGCACGGCCGCCGCAAACGCTGCGACCATGCTGGCGAGCCACAGCCAGTACCCGGCCGCGCGCTGCGAAACACCGACCGGGACGCCGCCCTCGTTGGCGACGACACCGACCGGCAGCGACGACCAGAGCGAGCCCGCTGATCACAAGCGCAGGCCCCCTGTCTCCAGTGGTCCTGTACCGGAGCGAGGTGGCAATCGCGAGCCACGCCGCCAGCAGGATCGGATTGGCAAGCCAGATCAGGTGCGAGCCGTGTTTCCCCAGCGTCAGCCATCCAAAGGCGAGCGCGTGCCACGAGCTGAAGCAGTTGATGGCGCTGTCCGACAAGCAGAACGCAGTCATCTGCAAGCACACAACATAGGTGGCGACGCTGAGCAGAAGCAGGTACCGCGACAGCGAGACATTCATGGCAGCACGCAACTCCCATCTCGGGCAGTCGATCAGCATGCCACCCTGGAGCGCAAAACCCGTGAGAGGTCGGACCGCCGGCGCTATTGCGCGCCGCGGCCGTAGCGGCGGGCGACGTAGTCCTCGACGATGGCCTTGAACTCGAAGCGATGTTGGGGCCGCGCAGGGTCATGGCCTTTTGGCCGTCGATGAAGACGGGGGCAGACGGAGCCTCGCCGGTGCCCGGCAGGGAGATGCCGATGTCGGCATGCTTGCTCTCGCCGGGGCCGTTGACGATACAGCCCATCACCGCCAGCTCGAGGCTCTCGACGCCTGGATAGAGCGTGCGCCACTCGGGCATGCGGCTGCGCACATAGCCTTGAATATCGCTCGCCAGCTCCTGGAACACGGTGGACGTGGTGCGTCCGCAACCGGGGCAGGCCGCCACGATCGGCACGAAGGAGCGCAGCCCCATGGTCTGCAGGATCTCCTGGGCGACGCGCACCTCGAGTGTGCGGTCGCCGCCGGGCTCGGGCGTGAGCGAGACGCGGATGGTGTCGCCGATGCCCTGTTGCAGCAGGAGCCCGATGCCGGCGGTGGAGGCGACGATGCCCTTGGAGCCCATCCCGGCCTCCGTGAGGCCCAGGTGCAGGGCGTAGCGGCAGCGCTCAGCGAGCAGCGTGTAGACGCTGACGAGGTCCTGCACCGCGCTGACCTTGGCCGACAGGATGATGCGCTCGGCGCCCAGGCCCAGCGCCTCGGCGCGCCCGGCCGAGAGCAGGGCGGACTGCACGATGGCCTCGTGCATCACGCTGCGGGCGTCCCTGGGCTCCGCAGCGGCCGCGTTCTCGTCCATGAGACGGGTGAGCAGGTCCTGATCGAGGCTGCCCCAGTTGACGCCGATGCGCACGGGCTTGCCATATTGCAGCGCCAGCTCGACGATGGTGGAGAACTGGGTATCGCGCTTGGCCTTGAAGCCGACGTTGCCAGGGTTGATGCGCCACTTGTCGAGCGCCTCGCCGCAGGCCCGGTTCTGGCTGAGCAGCGTGTGTCCGTTGTAGTGGAAGTCGCCGACGAGGGGCACGGCAACGCCCATCTGCGCGAGGCGGTCGCGGATGTAGGGCACCGCCTTCGCCGCCTCGTCGCGGTCCACGGTGATGCGCACGATCTCGGAGCCGGCGCGGGCGAGGTCGGCGGTCTGGCGGGCGGTTGCCTCGATGTCGGCGGTGTCGGTGTTGGTCATCGACTGCACGACGATGGGGGCTCCCCCGCCGATGACGACGCCGCCCACGTCGACGGGGACTGTGGGCCGGCGCGGGGCGCGCAGATCAGGGGCTGGAGGGGCGGTGTGCATATCTTCCAATTCTATCTCGGTCAGGAGCGCTCCGCAGTAGTCATGGGACCGCAGCCGAGGAACAATCCATCAGAAGAGCGTGCTCAGGTCTCTTCGGCCGTCGATAACGGAGATCAGCTCCACGGCGTCGTTGGCAGCGTCATGCTCGTAAAGCAACAAGTAGTTGCCCTCGACCAACATGCGCAAGCCGGGGCGGATGTCGTCGCGCAGCGTCCCGATGCCTGGAAAGTCACGGAGAAGCTGCAGCTTGTCACCAATCCGAAGCAGCAGGCGATCGGCCGCGGCAGGGTTTGCAGTAGCGATGTGGCGCCAGATTTGACGTAGCTCCTCTTCCGCGCGACGCGTGGTGAGGAGCTCAGCCACGACGGCGCCGGGCACCTTTCAGCTTGGCGCGCTCTTCAGCCATGATGCGCTTGACGTCGAGCGGCCCAGCCCGCCCGCTGGCCTTTCCTTCATCCCACCGCCGACGCACGATCTCGATGTCGCGCTCACGCAGGTCGCGGCGTGACTCCCAGAGCCGCAGCGCATCACGGATGACCTCGCTGGCCGAGGCGTATTCGCCATCCTCGACAGCACGCCGTACGGCATCGGCCATCGGCGCCGGCAGAGCAATGCTCAGACGTTCGATCTCGGCCACGGCTCACCTCCGAATGCCAAGATGCCGGAGCTTGGGCAGCGGTGCAAGAAGTATTACTTGTTCATCCGAGCGCGTTGATGGCCCGATCCAATAACAACATGATCGGGAGCCACGGTGTCAGACACCTACACGGCGGTCATGATTTGGCCCGACGAGCCCATAACGCGCAGGCCGTCGCCCGTGGGGCCTCCGAAGCCGGCTGCGCGCGGCGATGAAGGCGCGCGTTGCCTGCGAGGCACGCCGCGGGCTGGCGGATGGTCAACTCCAGCAGCGTCTGCGTTCGGGCCCGATGATCCTCAGAGCCAAAGGGTCATCGAATACGATGGCTGCGTCGAGCAGCTCGTGCGCCGCGCGATGTAGAGCGGCGATCTGAACGGTGCGGCTGGGCTCGCCCCTCCTGCAGTAGCCACGACCGCAGCTGCCATCAGCCCGAGGTGAGATGAGAGGGGATCGTCCATCCGATCACGCCGTCCAGTCCGCGTAGTCGCGGGTGACGGCCTCGACGGCTTTTTTCGCGCTTGCCGCCAGCCATCCGCGCTTTCGCATGCTCAAGTCTGTGCTTATCTCGGCCCAGGAGGGTCTCGTGCCCACATGGACGTTGGCAACCTCGAAACCCATCGTCCGGAGCATGTCGGGCGTAAGCAGCACCGCAACAGCCTTCTCGGCCTCGATCTTCCGGTTGTTCGGAGAGAGGCGTCTCACGGCGATCCTGCCCTTGACCTTGAACCACGGATCCCACGACCGGAAGCGGCCATTTGCGATCTCAGCGACGCGGATCCTGCCGGTCCCCCGACCGTGAGGACGAACCCACGCTGAGCTCACTACTCCCTTGGCTTCCCGCACAGCGGGTGCTCCCTGCCAGTCGGCGATGCCGACCCAGCGCGGGCGGCCGAGGCTGCCCGTTCCGGCGCTGCGCGAAACAACTTTCAGCGCGAGCCCCGGTTGGGGCATGGCCGCGTCGAGGGCCATCCGGTAGCTCGCCGGCGCCGCCTTCTTTCTTGCTGCCGCAATCTTGTCCCAGAACTTGGCGCGTTCCTTTTCCGGAACGATCACCGCCTCTCGCAACCACGCATAGTCGCGGTCCAGCACGATCGGCCGGGGATTGACCAGCCCGGCTTCGTAGCCTTCGAGAAGCCTCGAGCAGATATCGTCGGCGGTCATGTGGCGCCGGCCGCGCGCGAGCAGCGCGCTTGCGGCCACGCGTACGAGATCGAGCGCATAGGGCATTTGTGCCGCCTCGTCGAAGTCGTTGACGCCCCACGTCAGACGACCATCGGCGTCTCGCCAGGTCCCGAAGTTCTCCAGATGAGCGTCGCCGATCGCGAGCACCTCCTCGGCTCCGGCCAAGTCGGGACACACGTCCAGGATGGTCTCCGCCCAACGCCAGTATGTGGCCCGCAGGAATACGAACGGGCTCTCCCGCATCTTATCGTGCTTGCGGACGAGGTCCGGTTTGACCACGTCCCCCTCGAGCTGGTGCTGCAGCCAATCTTCATAGAGACGCGTGGATTGGCGGATGTTCATGCGCATTCCGTGTTCTACGCACACTCATCGTTGCTGGAGAAGAAATTCGCTCACGTTTGCATCGCGCGCGCAACAGTTGGTGCAGGCAGAGTCGACAAGGCGCTGACGAGGAACGACATTTGCGGCTTACTGAGTGCAGTAGCGGCGGCCTACGGATCCGGGGGCACTGCCCATGGCGCAAGACCGGGGTCCTTGGATACGAGGGGTCGATCGAGCAGTTGGCGCGCGGCGCGATGCAAGGCGGCGCTTTGCGGCGTCCGGCTCGCCTCCGCCTACCGCCCGCGGCGGAGCACCGAGGGCAGGATGGAGAGCGCGAACAGGGCGGCCAGCACCAGCACGATGGAGGCCCCCGCCGGCGTATCCAGCGTCGCCGACATGAAGAGGCCGGAGGCGACGGCCAGCATGCCGAAGGCCGCGGAGACGACCGCCATCCCCTCCGGCGTCCTGGCGAGCGGACGCGCGGCGGCGGCGGGCATGATGAGGAAGGCGATCGTCAGGAGCGCGCCGACGATCTTGATGGCGATCGCCACCACCAGCGCCAGCACCACCACGAACACCAGCTTGACGCGCTCCGTTGCCGTGCCCTCCGCGGCCGCGAGGTCCTCGTGCACCGAGAGCGACAGCAGCGGGCGCCAGATCGCAGATCAGAGCCGCCAGCGCGCACGGCGCCGCCGAGGAAGATCCAGTAGAGGTCGGTCGAGCTGATGGCGAGGATGTCGCCGAACAGGAAGCCGATGAGATCCGGCTGGCGCCCGCTCACCAGCGACGCGGCGACCACGCCGCCGGCCAGGGCCGCATGGGCGATGAGGCCGAGCAGGCTGTCGAACGGCACCACCTGCTGGCGCCCGAGCAGAAGGAGGAGGCCGGAGACGGCGAGCGTCACGATCAGCACGCCGGCCGTCAGGTCGAGGGACAGGGCGAGGCCGAGGGCGACGCCGATCAGCGCCGCCTGGGAGATGGCCTCGCCATAGTAGGCCATGCGGCGCCAGACCACGAAGCAGCCGAGCGGGGCCGCCACCACGGCAAGACCGAGGCCGAACAGCAGGGCGCGCAGGAGATAGGGGTCCGGCACGTCAGCTCCCGCTCTCGCCCGCCGGCCGGGGCTGCGCCGCGGGCGGGCGCGGGGCGCCGGCCAGGTCGTGGCGGTGGTCGTGCTGATGCTGGTAGACGCCAAGCACGCGCGCGGCCTGGGGCCCGAACAGGCGCGCATACTCGGGATGCTGCGCCACCAGCTGGGGCACGCCCGAGCAGCACACATGGCGGTTGAGGCAGATCACGCGGTCGCTCTGGGCCATCACGATGTGCAGGTCGTGCGAGACCAGGAGCACGCCGAAGCCGCGCTCGGTGCGCAGGCGCCCGATGAGGGCGTAGAGCTCGGCCTCGCCGGCGTAGTCGACACCGCGCGAGGGCTCGTCGAGCACGAGGAGGCCCGGGCGCCGGGCGAGCGCGCGCGCGAGCACGACGCGCTGCAATTCCCCGCCGGACAGCTCGGAGAGCTGGCGCTCGACGAGCTTGCCCGCCCCAACGTCCCCGAGCACCCGCGCGATCTCGGCGGGGCTCGCGCGGGGCTCGCCCAGCGCTATGAACCGGGCGACGGTGAGCGGGATTGCGCGGTCGACATCGAAGCGCTGCGGCGCGTAGCCGATGACGAGGCCCTGCGGGCGGCGCACCTCGCCGCGGTCGATCGGCTCGAGCCCGAGCAGCGCCCGCACCAGCATGGTCTTGCCCGCACCGTTGGGGCCGATCACCGTGACGATCTCACCCGGCGCAATGTCGATGTCGATGTCGGTCAGGATCGGGCGTCCGCCGCGCGCCAGCGCGACGGCGCGCGCGCTGATCAGCGCCGCCGGATCGTGCGCCGAAGCGGCCCGGACAGGCGCCGCATGAGCGTGGGCGGCGTGGTCGTGGCCCGCATGGCCGCCCGCCGCGGGATCGCGGAGGAGCGGGCTCCCGGGCGCGGGTTGCGGCGGCCAGTCCAGCCCTTCACGACCCTGCATGGCGTGCATCCTTGCCGGTGCAATTGGCGCACAGGCCCCAGACCTCCACCACCGCGCCCTTGGCGCCGCTGGCTACGAACTGGGCGACCTCCGCTGTCCTGTCGATGGCGGCGAACACCTTGCTGCCGTCGACCTCGGCCACCGATCCGCACTGCTCGCAGGCCAGCACCAACTGGCGCTGCTCGTGGCCGGCATGGCAGGCAAAGAAGGCGTTGCGGCTCTCGAAACGGTGCACGATGCCGGCGGCCACCAGCGCGTCGATGGCCCGGTAGACCGAAATGGGCGCCAGGCGCTCGCCGCGGGCGGCCATCCGGTCCAGCACCTCGTAGGCGCCGATGGCCCGGTGCGAGGCCGCCGCGATCTCCTGGAACACCGCCTCGCGTAAGGGCGTGAGCCTCAGGCCCCTCTCCGCGAAGGCCGAGCGTGCGCGGGCCATGGCCTCGTCGAGGCAGTGCTCGTGGTCGTGCTCGGGCGCCGGGAAGGCCTGGCTGGGAATCCTCGGGTTCATTGTGATACTATACCATTTCGAGCGGCAAACGCCATCGAGGCTCCTTCGAGGCTCCATCGAGGCGGAGCCGGCGCCGGGCTGGAGCCACACGGGGCCCACTCGTTGCTGCCATTCCTGGCGCTGGCGTGGCGGCAATGTTGCCGAGTCCGGCATTTCCACCGCTGAGGTGCCCCTCAATGCCGCACCGGATCGAGATCCTCGTCGCCGACATCACCACGCTCGACGTGGACGCCATCGTCAACGCGGCCAACCGCACGCTCCTGGGCGGCGGCGGGGTGGACGGCGCCATCCACCGGGCAGCGGGGCCGGAGCTGCTCGCCGAATGCCGCACGCTCGGCGGGTGCAACACCGGCGAGGCGAAGATCACCCGGGGCTACCGGCTGCCGGCGCGCCATGTGATTCACACGGTGGGGCCGATCTGGGGCGAGGAGGGCGGCCGGGAGGATGCCCTGCTGGCGAGCTGCTACGGCAGCGCGCTCGGCCTCGCCAGGGCGGACGGGCTGCTGCGCTCGCTGGCGTTCCCGGCGATCTCCACGGGCGTCTACGGCTTCCCGGCCAACCGCGCCGCCGGGATCGCCGTTGGCACGGTCGCCGACGCGCTGGCGGGCGACAGCCATTTCGCCAGGGTGGTATTCTGCTGCTTCACGCCGGCTTCCGCCGAGCACCACCGGGAGGCCCTGCGCGTGCGGGGCGTGTAGGCACACGCAGGCTCCAAGGGCGAGTTCCGGCGCGCTACTTCTCGAGCAGCACGAGCTTCATCTGGGGTGCCGTATTCAGGTGCACCGGCACCTGGATGCCCATCTTCCTGGTCAGCTCCTCCACGCGGTGGCGCACGTAGAAGGAAAGCGCGTCGCTCTCGACATAGCCGAGCCTCCTGGGGTCGGCCGCTCCACCGAGGCCTTCGAGCATCGCCTTGGTGAAGGCCCCGTTGCCCCACTCCGCGTGCTCGAAGGAAATCTGACGTCCCTGGGCCGAAGCATAGAGAATCACGCCGAGCGACTTGTCGCCGAACTCGTTGGGGACCCTGTTCATGTCGACCGGGCTGGCTGCGAGCACCATGCTGTCGGCGCCTGCGCCCGAACGGCAGGCGTCGAGCATCACGATGCGGGTGCCCCTGAGATTGCGGATGGTGCGCAAGAGTTCCTCGGTCGTGACGGCTGTCGCCTCCAATTGGTCAGGATTGCTGTCGGCGGCCATGAAGTAGAACTGCTGCTGCTCGTCGCTGGTACCATGGCCAGCGAGAAACAGCAGGTTGATATCGCCCTCCTCCGAGTCCTTGCGCAACCACACCAGACCATTGATGACATCCGCCCGCTTGGCATCGGTCAGCACCTTCGCCTCGACCTTGCTGTAGCTCCTGCCTTCCTGCGCCGTGAAGAACGCCGCCAGGTCGGTGGCATCCTTGGCGGCGAAGCTGAGCTTGCGCAGCTTGGGGGAGGTGTACTTGTTGACCCCGACGAACAGCGCGCGCAGGCGCTTAGCTGCTCCCGTCCCGGCTTGACACCGTCCCAGCGCAGACGGCTCGTTCCGGCTCGCTGGCCCGGTTGCCCTCATAGGCGACGAGGCTGATGGTCACGTCCTCGGGCGGCAGGGGTAGCGTCACCCGGCTGAGAGCGTGGACTTGCCCGGCGTGCGACCGGCAATCCAGGCGGGCGCCATCGAGGGCGGCGCTGTTGACGAAGTAGTCGACCTTCGTCATCTTCCGGCCGGTCGGCGAGAAGACATTGTACTCGACCGTCACCTCCGGCGTGCGGAAACGTGGAGCCGTCCCCCGGCCTCTGGATGGTGCACGATCGGCGGCGGCGAGCTTGCGCACGTCCTCCTCGGCGCGCCTCGTCTTGGCGCGCCTGTTGGCCTCCTCGATGGCCTTGCTCTCATCGAGGGTCTCGAGCACCAGCTTGACGATATCAGGGCGGTTGAACTGCTCGCGGAAGCGGTCGACCGGGTAGAACCGGGCGGCCTCGTCCCAGCCGCGGTTGACGTGCCAGCCGATCAGCGACCTCGGCGCCCGGCGAGGCCATGTAGTAGCCCTTGGGCGTCCAGGCCACCCAGCGCCGGTCCACCTTGTGCACGAACAGCGCGAGCAGCTCCTGGCCGTCGGACAGGCGATGCCAGCGGATGGTGCCGTCGCCGTAGGCGGCGAGGACGACCCTGCCGTCTCTGGGGATGTTTACGCCCCAGGCTGACGCCGGGTACGTCCTTCCGCCACAGCTGCTTGCCGTCCTTGTCGTAGCCGCGCAGCGCCACTCCGTGCCGAGCACGAAGCGTCTGCCTGTCCGGCGCGATGGCGAGCGAGCGGGATTTTTCAGTCGCTCCAGCCCGATCGGCGTGCCGCCGAGCTTGGGGTAGCGATTGTTGACCCAGTCGGTGACAGGGAGGCTCTTGGTATCCGGCTTCGCAAGATCGCGCGGTCGGATCCGGCGCATCGGCGAGCTGTTCGGAGGCGAGGTCGAACAAGACGCGGTCTCTGCCGATTGCTCAAGAGGAAAGCGTACGCGGCGGCCGTCGGCCGCAACGGAGAAGCTGGGTCCGTGCTCGCGAAGGTCGGCCTGCACACCCTCCTGCCAGGCTGGCGCGGCGCCCGTCGGGAGCCAGAAGCCCGAAGGCCGGATCGGCCGCGCCCATGGCAATGCCGCCGCCGCAGGCAGCAGGTGCATGACAGTATTTTGCGGTCCCTGGAGCTCGCGCACGCCCCTTGCCGGCCCGGTCCCAGACGAGGATGGGGAAGTGGTCGCCGCCGGCGTCGACACGGCTGAACCTGCCTCCGGCGTAAAGACGTGCGCCGTCGGCGGACCAGGCGACCCTGCCAAGATTGCCGTTGCTCACGCTCGTCGTATCGGCTGCAAAGCGCCAGGCCAAGCGTGGCGGCGTCGTAGACCTCGACCGCCGAGGTGTCCTCGTAGCCCAACCGCAACGTTGTTGTCCGACGGGATGCACTGCGACCGAGTAGGGCCGCTTGCCCCCTCGGGTCGCGACCGATGCTCGGCCTGCCCTGGAAGCCCGGTGCGTAGCGCCGCAATTTGCCGTCGTAGGCCACAGTATAGAGCGCGCCGTCGCGGTCGAAGGCTGCGCCCATGGCTCGTTGGCCGCCGTAGTCCCGATCGTCCAACACGAGACGCCAGGTCGCTACCCCGTCCGCGGTTCTCTCCCACACCCGCAGTCCCTGACCGCCAAAGAGCGTCGCCGCGAGATATCGGCCGTCGGGGGAAACGGCGAGGTGTAGGATGACGTTGTCCAGCGGACCAAGCCGGGTGATCATCGCGCCCGTGGACGCCTGGAAGATGTAGACGAAGTCCCCGCCCAGGGCTTTGTCGGGCGGCGTCCCATCCCCCCGCCGCGACCCAGCTGCCGTCGGGCGCCACGGCCACCGCAAAGACCTTGCCGTCATCGCCGGGGCCGATCGGCGGGCGCAACGTGCGCAGCAGCTTGCCCTCAGGCTGCCGCCACAGCCGCACCGTCTTGTCATCAGAGCCCGTTGCCAGCACCCTGCAGGTGGCGTCGACGCCGATCCGAAAGATGGGCGCCGTGTGCATGCCCGGATCGATGCGCAGGATCGGCTCCTGCGGCGGTGGTGCCTGCTGCGCCAGCGCCGGCAGGGCGCCGAGGGTCAGCCCCAGGAGCCATGTAAACGGCAGCGCCCGCAATGCCATTGCCCGCCCCCGAAAGAGGTTCAATGAAAGACCTTCGTACGACTGTGAAGCATGTTTGCACGCGCGCCACGCATCGCGCAATCTCCTGCGCCTAGGAACGTCGAGACGCACCCGCACTACTTGAGAAGCACGAGCTTGGTTTCGGGGGCGGCGTCGGGTTTGACGCGCACAGGCTCCTGCAGCAGGCCCTTCTCCTTGGCCAGGGCCATCACGCGGCGGCGCACGTAAAGGGAAAGCTCCTCGCTGTCGACATAGCCGAGCTTGCCGCTGTCGGCCGCACCGCCGAGCCCCTCGATCATGGCCTTGGTGAAGGCGCCGTTGCCCCACTCGGGGTACTCCAGCGACACCTGGCGCGCCTGGGCCGAGGCATAGAGGAGCACGCCGAGCGACTTGTCGCCGATCTCGTTGGCGCCCTTGTTCATGTCGACGGCGCTGGGCGCGGCCAGCGCCGCGGCATCGCTGCCCGCACCGGCCCGGCAGGTATCGAGCATGACGACGCGAATGCCCCTGAGCGCGCGGATGGTGCGCAGGATGTCATCCCTGCCGATGGCCGTGCCGCGCAGCTTCTCGGGGTCGCTGTCGGCGGCCATGAAGTAGAACTGCTGCCGTTCGTCGGTGGTGCCATGGCCGGCGAGGAACAAGAGGTTCACGTCGTTGCCTTCGCTCCCTTTCTCCAGCCATTCGAGCCCATCGATCACGTCGAGGCGCGTTGCATCGGTCAGCACCTTGGCCTCGACCTTGCTGTAGCTCCTGCCCTCGTGGGCCTTGAACAGCGCCGCGAGGTCGGCGGCATCCTTGTTGGCGAGCTTGAGCTCTCTCACGTTTGCATACTTGTTCACGCCTACGAACAGCGCGCGCAGGCGCTTCAGGTCCTCCTGCCCCGGCTTGGGGCCGTCCCAGCGCAGGCGCCGGCAGGCCGGCTCGCTCGCCTTGTCGCCCGCGTAGCCCACCAGGCAGACGGTGGCGTCCTTGGGCGGCAGCGTGAGCGACAGCTTGTGGGATGTGATCTTGCCCGCGCCGCCGCCCGCGAGGAGCCGGGTGCTCGAGGCCGCGCCGTTGACCAAGTGCTCGACCTTGGTGATCGCCTGGTCCTCGGTTGCCGGATGGATATCGTACTCAATGGTCACCTCCGGGGCGCGGAAGGTGGAGGCGTCCCCCGGGCTCTGGACGACGACGATGGGCGGGGCGAGCTTGCGCACGTCCTCCTCCGAGCGCCTGATTCTGGCGCGCGTGTTGGCCTCGTCGATGGCCTTGGTCTCGTCGAGGGTCTGAAGGACCAGCTTGACGATGTCTGGCCGATTGAACTGCTCGCGGAAGCGGTCGGCGGGGAAGAACCGTGCGGCCCTGTCCCAGCCGCGGTTGACGTGCCAGCCGATCAGCGACTCGGCCCCCGGCGAGGCCATGTAGTAGCCCTTCGGCGTCCAGGCCACCCAGCGCCGGTCCACCTTGTGCACGAACAGGGCGAGCAGTTCCTGGCCGTCGGACAAGGCGATGCCAGCGGATGGTGCCGTCGCCATAGGCGGCAACGACGATCCCGCCGTCCTTGGGGATGTTTACGCCCCAGACTACGTCGGGGACGTCCTTTCGCCACTGCTGCGTACCGCCGCTGTCGTAGCCGCGCAGCGACCAATCGGCGCCCAGCACGAACCGCTGCTTGTCCGGCGCGACGGCGAGCGAGCGGGCCGCCTCGAGCCGGTCCAATCCGATCGGAGCGCCGCCCAGCTTGGGGTTGGGCTCATTGACCCAGTCCGTAACGGGAAGGCTCGTTGTGTCAGCTCTCGCGAGGTCGCCTGGTCGGACCGGCGCATCGGTGAGCTGCTCGGCTGCGAGGTCGAACAGAACCGGATTTGCGCCCCACTCCTCGAGCCCGAAGCGCACACGGCGGCCGTCGGCGGCCACAGAGAAGCCGTGCTCCCCGTCCCCACGCCGGCCGCGAAGGTCGGCCTGCACGCCTTCTTTCCAGGCCAGGCGGCTGCCATTGGGAGCCAAGAGCCCGAAGGCTGGACTGAGCGCGCCCATGACAATGCCGTTGCCGCAGGGCAGCAGGTGCACGACGGCAGTTTGCGGTCCAAGCAGCTCGCGCACACGCCCCTTGCCGGACTGGTCCCAGACGAGGATCGGCCGGTCCCAGACGAGGCCTGGCGAGGGCTCGTTGACGGCCACCCGGCGCGCAAACCTGCCACCGGCGTAGAGCCGCGACCCGTCAGCGGACCAGGCGACTGCCCAAAGATTGCCATTGATCGCGCTCGCCGTATCGGCAGCGAAGCGCCAGACCAGCGTGGCGGCGTCATAGACCTCGACCTCCGTGGTGTCGTCGAAGCCCACGGCGACGCTGTCGCCCGAGGGATGCACCGCGACGGAGTAGGGGTGGTGCCCGCCTCGGGTCGCAACCTGGGCCGGCCTGGCCCGAAACCCCGGCGCATAGCGCCGCAGCTTGCCATCGAGGGCAACCGTGTAGAGCGCGCCCGCGCGATCGAAAGCTGCGCCAGAGGCGTCCTGGCCGCCATAGTCCCGATCGTCCGCAACCAGACGCCAGCTCCCCAGGCTGACGCCGGTCCTCTCCCACACCCGCAGGCCCGCTCCCCCTGCAAGGGTCGCCGCGAGATATCGGCCGTCGGAGGAGACGGCAAGGTGGAGGATCACATTGTCCGATGCACCGAGCCGCGCGACCAACACGCCTGTGGAAGCTTGGAATACATAGACAAAGTCTCCGCCGAGACTTTTCTGCGCGGCATCCCACCCCCCAGCGGCAACCCAGCTACCGTCGGGCGCCAGGGCGACAGCATTGATCTTGCCGTCGTTGCCGGGTCCGATCGGCGGGCGCAAGGTGCGCAGCAGGCTGCCCTCGGGCAGTCGCCACAGCCGCACCGTCTTATCGTGTGAGCCGGTTGCCAGCAGCGTGCAGGCGGCATCGACGCCGATGCGCCGGATGATGGCCGTGTGCATGCCCGGATCGATGCGCAGGATCGGCTCCTGCGGGGGCGGCGACGGCTGCTGCGCCAGCGCCGGCAGGGCGCCGAGGGTCAGCGCCATGAGCCAGACAAACGGCAGCGTCCGCAGCGCCATTGGCCGCCCCCGAAAGAGGTTCCATGAACAGACCTTCGCACTACGAAGCATGCTCGCACGCGCGCCACGCGTCGCGCAACATCCTGCCCCGCGGAACGTCGAGACGCAGCCGCGCTACTTCAAGAGCACGAGCTTCATCTCGGGGGCGGTGTCGGGCTTGACGCGCACCGGCTCCTGCACGCCGATCTTCCTGGTCATGTCCATCACGCGGCGGCGCACGTAGAGGGACAATTCCTCGCTGTCGACGTAGCCGAGCTTGCCGCCGTCGGCCGCGCCGCCGAGCCCTTCGAGCATCGCCCTGGTGAAGGCGCCGTTGCCCCAGTCGGCGTGCTCGAAGGAATACTGCCGCCCTTGGGCCGAAGCGTAGAGCAGCACACCCAGCGACTTGTCGCCGATCTCGTTGGGCGCGCGGTTCATGTCGACCGGGCTCGGCGCGGCGAGAGCCGCGGCGGTGGCGCCGGCACCGGAGCGGCACGCATCGAGCATCACGATCCGGGTGCCCTTGAGATTGCGGATGGTGCGCAGGATCTCGTCGCTCGTGACGGCCGTCGCGCGCAGCTCGTCTGGCTCGCTGTCGGCGGCCATGAAGTGGAACTGATGCTGCTCGTCGGTGGTGCCATGGCCGGCGAGGAACAACAGGTTGATATCGCCCTCCTCGGAGTCCTTCTGCAGCCACACGAGACCTCTGACGACATCGGCGCGCTTGGCATCGGTCATCACCTGCGCCTCGACCTTGCTGTAGCTCTTGCCTGCCTGCGCCTTGAAGAACGCCGCCAGATCGGCGGCATCCTTGGCCGCGAAGCGCAGCTTGCTGAGCTTGGGCGAGGCATAGTCGTTGACGCCGACGAACAGCGCGCGCAGGCGCTTGAGGCTCTCCTGCCCCGGCTTCGCGCCGTCCCAGCGCAGGCGCAGCGATGCCGGCTCGCTGGCCCGGTTGCCCTCGTGGGCGATCAGGCTGATGGTCACGTCCTCGGCCGGCACGGGAAGCGTCACTTTGTGCGTGCTGGTCTTTCCCGCCCCAGGGCTCTCCGAGACGAGACGGGCGCCGAGGGCCGCACTGTTGATGAAGAAGTCGACCTTGGTGATCCTCTGGCCGGTTGCCGAGTTGATGTTGTACTCGATGGTCACCTCGGGCGTGCGGAAGGTGGAGCCGTCCCCCGGGTTCTGGATGACGATGATGGGCGGCGCGAGCTTGCGCACGTCCGCCACGGCGGGGTTGACGCCGGCGCGCTTGTTGGCCGCCTCGGTCGCCTTCCCCTCGTCGAGGGTCTCAAGTGCCAGCTTGACGATGTCCGGACGGTTGAACTGCGCGCGGAAGCGGTCCGCCTTGAAGAATTGGGGAGCCTCGTCCCAGCTGCGGTTGACGTGCCAGCCGATCAGCGACTCGGCCCCCGGCGAGGCCATGTAGTAGCCCTTGGGCGTCCAGGCCACCCAGCGCCGGTCCACCTTGTGCACGAACAGGGCGAGCAGCTCCTCGCCATCGGACAGGCGATGCCAGCGGATGGTGCCGTCCCCATAGGCCGCGAGGACGAGGTCGGCGCTCTTGGGGACGTTCACGCCAAAGGCGATGCCGGGCACCTCCTTGCGCCACAGCAGCTTGTGGGCCTGGTCGTAGCCCTGCAGCGACCATTCAGTGCCGATCACGAATCTCTGCCTGTCCCGCGCGATCGCATGGGACCGGTATCTTCCGAGCTTCTCCAGCAGGATCGGCGTGCCGCCCAGCTTGGAGTCTCGGTCGCGGAGCCATTCGAGGACCGGGAGGCTCTTGGTCTCCGCCTCGTCGAGGTCGGCCGCCGCATCCGGCCCTTCCGGGGCTTCCTTGAGCTGCTCCGAGGCAAGCTCGAACAAGACGCGGCCTTTGCCGAGTTGCTCGAGAAGATGAAAGCGCAGGCGGCGGCCGTCGGCCGCGACAGAAAAATCCTGCTGGCCCTTCTTCTCGTGGAAATCGACCTGAACGCCCTCCCGCCACATGGTGCGGCGCCCGTCGGCAGCGAACAGCCCGAAGGCCGGATCGGCCGCGCCCAAGGCAATGCCGCTGCCGCAGGGGAGCAGGTGCATCACCGTATTCTGCGGTCCCTGGAGCTCGCGCGCACGCCCCTTGCCGGCCCGGTCCCAGACGAGAATGGGGTTGGGTCCTCCTCTGGAGAACGTGCCCCCGCCGTAGAGCCTCGCCCCGTCAGCCGACCAGGCGACTCGTCCCAGGTCGCCCTTGGTCGCGCCTGCCGTATCGGCGGCGAAGCGCCAGACAAGCGTGGCAGCGTCATAGACCTCGACCGCCGTGGTATCGTCGTAGCCTACGGCGACCTTGTCACCCGAGGGATGCACCGCGACGGAGCGGGGCCGCTTGCCCCCTCGGGTCGCAACCGCGCTGGGCTTGCCCTGAAAGCCCGGTGCATAGCGGCGCAGCTTACCGTCATCGGCCACCGTATAGAGCCCACCCGCGCGATCGAAGGTCGCACCGTAGGAGTCTGGCCGCCGTAGGCCTTGTCGCTGGCCACCGGCCGCCAGGCGCCCGGGCTCGTACCGGCCTTCTTCCACACGCGAGCACCTTGCCCCCCGCCGAGGGTCGCCGCGATGAACTGGCCGTCGGGAGATACGGCCAGGTGGTAGATCACATCGCCCAGCGGCCCGAGCCGGGTGACGATCGCACCCGTTGCGGCGTCGAAAACGTAGACGAAGTGCCCGCCCCGCTCCTCATGGGCGGTGTCCCAGCCCCCGGCGGCAACCCAGCTGCCGTCGGGCGCCAGGGCGACCGCGTAGACCTTGCCGTCATTGCCAGGGCCGATCGGCAGGCGCAGCGTGCGCAGGAGCTTGCCCTGCGGCAGCCGCCACAGCCGCACCGTCTTGTCGTACGACCCGGTTGCCAGCAGCGTGCAGGCCGCATCGACGCCGATGCGCCGGATGGACGCCGTGTGCATGCCCGGATCGATGCGCAGGATCGGCTCCCGCGGTGGCGGCGGCGGCGATGGCTGCTGCGCCAGCGCCGGCATGGCGCCCAGGGTGACGCCCAGGGTCAGCGCAAGACCCCAAAGCAACGGCAACGTCCGCAACGCCATTGTCCGCCCCCGCAAGAGGTATAATGAATTATTTTGCCACATCCGCCCTACGGCGCGCAACCGACTTCGCCTTGCAACGGATCGGTCGTCGATCTTGCGCCGGGAAGGAAGCTAGTGTTCCGGCGCCGACGCTTGGTTCCCATGTCATGCCGGGGCTTGTCCCCGATCAGCATCAACGCGCGCCGGCGCGAGTGGTTAGATGGTTCGCCGGTGCAGGAGCCCGGGATGACACTGGGTACTTCTGTCGGAGTCAGGACAGGGGCGGGCGCCTTTGTCGGAGGCCGGGGCCTTGGTCTTGGAGATGTCGGTCACCGGGTTCACCGGCGGGGCCGGCGCCTTGACGGCGGCGCCCTTGTCGGGAGTGGTCTTCTGCGTCGCCCGCTTGACGGCCGCCGCACGCGCGCGCCCGCGCTTGCTGTGCGCGGCACGCGGGCGGTTGCCGCAGGCCCAGGAGACCACGCTCGAGCGGATGCTGGCGGCACTCTTGGCGTCGGCGTCGGCGGGCAGCGTCTCCAGCGTGTGGGTGCCGAACATGACCTTCCAGGAGTTGGTCTGAAAGCCGTGCTCCAGCAGGTTGGCGGCGCGCGCGCTGCGCTCCTTGCCGCTGACCTCGCCCAGCACCACGGCGAACAGCCGCTGGCCGTCGCGCGTGGCGCTCGCCACGATGTTGAACCCGCTGTCGCAGATGAAGCCGGTCTTGATGCCGTCGGCGCCCTCGTAGGTGCGCAGGAGCGGGTTGTGGTTGCGCAGGCGCCGCTTGCCCATCTTCATCTCCGGCATCGCCCACATGTGCGCATGGTCCGGATACTCCTGCACCACGGCGACGGTCAGCCGCGCCAGATCGCGCGCGGTGCTGACCTGCTCGGGCGCCGGCAGGCCGTTGGCGTTGACGAACTTGGTGCGCGTCATGCGCAGGCGCTGGGCGGCGGCATTCATCTGCTCCACGAACACCTCGTGCGAGCCGCCCACGGCCTCCGCCAGCATCACGGCGGCATCGTTCGCCGACTTGACGATGAGGGCGTGCAGTGCGGTCTGGACGCTGATCTGGGCGCCGACGGGAAGCCCCAGGCGGCTGGGGGGCTGGCTGTGCGCCAGCTCCGATACGGTGATCTTGTCCTCGAGGTCGAGCTTGCCGTTCTTGATCGCCTCGAACACCAGGTAGGCGGTCATGATCTTGGCGAGCGAGGCGGGGTACCACTGGGCGTCCGCATCCTCGGCGTAGAGCACCCTGCCGGTGGCCGCATCGAACAGCAGCGCCGGTCCGGCCGCGGCAGGCGACAGGGCGACGGCGGCGGCTGCGACGACCGACACCAACTTCCTGGTCAGCATCTACTCACCTCGGGAATTTCCCCGCCCCCGGCGCCACATACCACACTCGCGGGCCTGTTATGCGGCGCTTTCGCCGCCGCGCCAAGTCTGACGCTCTCGCGGCCTGCGGTTGGATGCTGCCAGTGACATGACTTTCGCGACACGAAAGGTAGAGAACGGGCCTGCGCGGCCCCGCAAAGCGGGGTCAGACCCGGTGTCAGACTCGCGTCCTCGCCCGCGTCCAATATCGGCGCTGGAGGCGAGAGGCCTGACCCCGCACCGACGATTGCTGGCCCCAGCCGGCGACCGCCGCAAGTCACAGGACTGTTATCTCGTGCTCCCCGGCAGGGGCACGGGGGAGCAGGCCCCCCTTTTCGTACGCTCCCGGACCTAGAGTTCCGAACACCAACGCGTGGTTTCCGTGTCATCCCGGCACTTGCTTGCACGGAATTGCCAGGCGAAAAGCAAGCGCCAGAGCAAGTGGTTGGCTGGATGCCGGGAACACCGGCCTTCGCCGGTGCAGGCAAGTCCCGGCATGACGCTAGCCGCCGCCGCTGCCGTTGCCCGTGCCGGTGAGGCTCTGTGGCGGCCGCGGATCGCCCTCGGGCAGGATCTCCGGCGTGGTGAAGAACACGCCGTCCGGCGTCGGGTGGGGCGTGGGCGTCACGGCCACCTGCGGTCCGGCGGCCGACAACAGCTGGTAGCGCAGCAGCATGGCGAAATCCTCGTGCACCGTGTTGTGGCAGTGGTTGACGTAGGAGCCGCCGTACTCGCCGAACTGGACCTGGAAGGAGACCTGTCCCGACGGGCGCAGCCGCCACACGTCCTTCCTCACCAAGCGCTCGGTGTCGGGAATGAGGTCGGTGCCCCGGTTCATGGTGATGCCTTCCTCGAAGTGCAGGTGGATCGGGTGGTCCCAGCCGCCGCCGCCGTTGGCAAGCGTCCAGTGCTCGATCTCCCCGGGCTTGGGGATCAGGAGCGAGATGCGGTTGGCGTTGAAGGTGTGCGCATCCTGCCCGTTGATCTTGACCGACCACGGGAACGGCATGCCCTCCGGGCAATCGGGCGTGCACTGCCCGGTGACCGGATCGCGCGAATCGCCGCCACCGGACCTGCCGAACTCGATGTGTCGCGTCCGCACCGGGGCGACGATCGGGATCTGCTCGGTCAGCATCGCCGGCACCAGGCTCTTGTCGTTGGGCCCGCAGCTATTGGCCCGCGTCAGGGTAAAGCCCGGCTGATCGACGCTGGGCGTCGCGTTCACCACCCGGAACTCCAGCATCCGACCGATCGCCGGGTCGTCCGGCCGCCCCGCCAGCGCCTCCCCGAGCGAAAGGGCCCCGTTCGGCCCGCGGCCGTCCTCGCGCATGCGCAGGAGGTTGACGAGATGGATCTTCGAGCCGACCGGGAACCCCGAGAAGTCGACCACGATGTCGTAGCGCTCGGCGATGCCCTGCTCGTCGAGCTGGGTGAGCGCGATCGGATTGACGACGAAGTTGCCGTCGTTGGCGATGAACTTGAAGGGCACCGGCGATCCGTTGTAGCTCAGCGCGAACTTCCAGAAGCGCGACATGCACGCGTTGAGCAGGCGGAAGCGGTACTTCCTCGGCAGCACCTCGAAGTAGGGCGCATAGGCGAAGTTGACGAGCGGCAGGTCGCCGAGGAACCCGTCCGTCGTGAACACGTCGAAGAAGTACTGGCCCTGCTGGTCGGTGGCGCCGTCGGAGAGGACCAGGTTCACGTCGAAGTCGACGTTGCCCCAGCCGAGCTTCGTGCCGCTCGGCAGCCGCAGGTTGCCGCCGTTGGTGTTGGTCTCGTGCCCGCGGTCGCGGCCGCGAGTAGTAGTTCACCATGCCGACGCTGCCCTTGTAGACGTTCTCGGCGGTGAAGAAGAAGCGGTGGTCGTGAATCCACATGGTGCCCTGCAGCTCACGCCAGTCGCCCTTTACCCGCACGATGCCGGTGCCGTCGTCGGGGCCCGCGGCGCGCGGGTCGGAGGCGCCGGTGTTGATCGTGTCGCGCCGGGCGAGCGTGGTGCTCCAGAGGTAGTCGTAGAACGTGCCTGGGAAGTGGTGCGCGCCGGTGGCCCCGTCGCTCTCCGCCCCGTTGTGGGCGTTGTGGAAGTGCAGCTGCGTCTCGTTGCGGCCGAACCCGCCGTTCTCGGCGCGGTTGACGGGCGTGTTGTTGTAGATGCGCGGTATGATCGGCTCGCCGTAGCGCCCCTTGATCAGCGGCGGCGGCATGACCCCCTGCGCGAGCTTGCCGGTGCCGAAGCACCATACGCTGTTGGGGTTCTGGTCGGGGAAGTTGGGATGGAACTTCGTTCCGGGAACGCACGGCCCCCACGACTGGACGTAGCCGACCTTGGGGAAAAACTCGTCCCAGCGCTGGTGCGCGAAGAACTCGCCCGGCGGGCGGCCCTCCATCGGACCGCGGTTGGTGAGGGGGTTGCGGAACGGATTCTGGCTCGCCGGCACCGGCTGGTGCGTGACGGGGTCGACATACCGGTTGAAGTCTTCGTGGTAGGAGAGCCGCTTGGCGTTGTCGTAGCCGAGGCCGGCCGGAAACACCGCCTCGTCGTTGGCGTTGCGGGTCAGCCGGTGCGGCGTCTGCACCCTGAGCCGGGGCATCCGCTGGCTGAATTTCGCGGCGCCGAACAGGGGGCTTCTCGGCGTGCCGGTGGGCACGTCGGCAAAGGCGCTCCTGGCGAACGGGGAGAGGCCGTTCTTGAGGGCGAGCGTGCCGGCGACGGTGAAGATGCCCCATTTGACGAGATCACGGCGCGTGATCTGGCCCTGAGACAGGGCGCGCACGATCTCGGCGCGGTTGTCGCGCGCCTTCTGCGCTTCCCTTTCCCGGATGCGCGAGGCGTTTCTCGGCAAGTACATGCGGCTTCCTCCCTGGTCTAAGAATCCTAATCGTTGCTGGCGGACTGACCGAGCGTCTTGACCACGACGCTGTTCTCCGGCCCGCGCAGCCGCATCTTGACGCGCTGGCCCTTGAACTGGCCCTTGGCAAGCTCCTCGATGAACCTCGGCACCGCCCGCTGGTCGCCGGCGACGGCCATCAGCCAGATGTTGTCGCCCGAGGCCCAGTCAGCAGGCCCCAGCCGCACCGGCTTGTCCAGGTCTTCCGACAACGTCTTGTCGACGGCGTCGGAGACGCGTGCCCACAGCGCCACCGCCACTGGTACGAGCACGCCGCCCTCGCGGCCGTCGTCCTTGCCCTTCTGTACGCGGCCGAAGGCCGACGGAGCCTGTGCCAAATTGAACTGCCCGGCCATTACCGCCGGCAACACCAGCCACTCGAGGTCGGCGAGCCGCATCTTCCTGAAGTTGGGGTCGCGCATCAGGACGGCGACGACCTGGGCGAACGACTGGGCGAACCGCATCTGGCGCGCGTCTCTGGGCCGGATCGCCGTCCTCCCGGCTGCCTGGACTGCCGTGGCGGGCGGCACCTGTGGCCCGGCCGCTCCGTTGCCTTGCGATCTCTGCGCCGACGTGTCCACCGGTTTCTCCATTGCCGCTGCGAAGCTCATGGCCCTGCTTGCTCTCGAAAGGGTTAAGCTAAGATGAAATCCTGCTGGGTGATGCTGTTCGCGCCCACCCCGTTGACGCCCTGCAGTGTGATCGAACCCGTGGCCGTGCCGAGCCCGTCCACGTCGATCTCCACCAGCATGTCGGTGCCGAGGTCGGTGATGACGACGCTCGCCCCGAAGTTCACGGCGGTGATACCGAGGGCCGACAGGTCGAGCTGGTCCTGGCCGCCCCCCGGATTGGCGTCGAACGCGGTGACGACATCGTTGCCGAAGCCCGGCGCGAACACGAAAGTGTCGTTGCCGCCGCCGGCGATCAGGATGTCGTTGCCGGCACCGCCGATCAGGATGTCGTTGCCGGCACCGCCGCTGAGGGTGTCGTTGCCGCCGTTGCCGACCAGAGTGTCGTTGCCGCCGTTGCCGTTGAGAACGTCGTTGCCGCCGTTGGCTGTCAGGACGTTGGCGAGCCCGTTGCCGCTGCCGGTGAAGCTGCCGGCGCCGACGTAGGTCAGGTTCTCTATGTTCCCACCCAAGGCGAATGTATTGCCGGTGGTGAGCACCGAATCGACGCCACCCGCGCCATTGCCGGCCTCGGTGATGGTATCGCCCAGGTTGACGAAGTAGGTGTCGTCGCCAGCACCGCCGACCAGCTGATCGTTGCCGAGACCGCCATCCAGGAAGTCGTTGCCGGCGCCGCCGGTGAGCACATTGGCGCCATTGCCGCCGATCAGGGTGTCGTTGCCGGAGCCGCCGGTAGCGTTCTCGATGCCGGCGATCGAAGCGAAGCCCGATGCGGTTCCGGCGCCCAGGTTCACCGTGATGCCGGCGGTCGTACCGGCATAGGTCAGCGTATCGGTGCCGCCCTCCAGGCTGGCGTTGACCGCCTCGACGCTCGTCACCGTTCCCCCCTCGAAGCCGGTGATGGCCGCTCCGTTGAAGATCACGTTGAGCGTGTTGGCACCTGCGGTGCCGACGATGTTCAAGGTGTCGCTGCCGGTTCCGCCGTCGACGGCATCGGCTCCCTCTCCGAAGCCGTAGGCGAACGTGTCGTCGCCAGCACCGCCATTGAGGGTGTCGTTACCGTTGCCGCCTCTGAGCGTGTCGTTGCCGGCCCCGCCATCCAGCACATTGGCACCGCCATTGGCGGTGAGCGTGTCGTTGCCCGCACCGCCGGTGACGTTCGCGATCGAGTTGAGGGTATCCTCGATCGGCGCCGCCGCCGAGCCGCGCCGCGCCGTTCCGGCCGCGAGGCTGACGAACATGGCGTCGGTCTCGTTGGCATAGGATGCGGTATCGTTGCCGGTGCCGCCGTTCAGCGTGTCGTTGCCCAACCCGCCGATCAGCGTATCGTTGCCGCCGTTGCCGTTGAGCGTGTCGTTGCCGGCCCTGCCATCCAGCACATTGGCACCGCCATTGCCGGTGAGCGTGTCGTTGCCCGCACCGCCGGTGACGTTCTCGATCGAGTTGAGGGTGTCCTCGATCGGCGCCGCCGCCGAGCCGCGCCGCGCCCTTCCGGCCGCGAGGGTGACGAACATGGCGTCGGTCTCGTTGGCATAGGACGCGGTATCCGCGCCGGCACCGCCGTTGAGGGTGTCGTTGCCGGCGCCGCCATCGAGCGTGTCGGCGCCGGCGTCGCCGGTGATCACGTTGTCGAGCTCGTTGCCGGTGCCGGTGAAGTCGCCCGTGCCGATGAAGGTCAGGTTCTCTACGTGCCCCGAGTCGAACTCGCCGGCGGGACCGAGTGCGTAGGTATTGAGGGTCGTCCGGATGGTGTCGGTGCCCTGGTCCACGAACTCGAACACCTGGTCGCCGGGATTGTCGACGACATAGATGTCGTCGCCGCCCTCGCTGTCCCACATCTGGTCGGCGCCGGTGCCCCCGTCGATGACGTCGTTGCCGAGGCCGCCGAAGATCTGGTCGTTGCCCGCGAGCCCGAAGAGGATGTCGCCGCCTCCGAGGCCCCAGATCTGGTCCGCGCCTGCGGTACCTATGAAGCTGTCGGCATCCTCGGTGAGGATGAAGACGAGATCGTCGGCCACCGGCTGGGTCGGGGGCGAGAACACGATCTCCGTCGGTGCCACCGTCGTCGGTGAATGTCACCACCACGCGCAGCATGAGCCCGACCTGGTCCGGCCCCGGAACGAACAGCTGCCCGGTGCCGTCGTCGCCGGCCAGCGGGTTGGCCGCATCGACCCAATTGATGCCGTTCGCCGACTGCTGCCACTGGAAGGTGAACACGCCGCCCGCAACTGCGTCGTCGGTGCCGTCAGGATCGGCGATGGTGGCGATGATGGCGGTCAGCGCGACGCCCTCGGTCGGGGTCGTATCGCTGATCGTGGGCGCGCCGGTCGGCGGGGTCGTTGACGCCCTGGACCGGGGCTGTGGCGGCGGAGAACACCGTCTCCAGCACGCCGTGCCCGTCCTCGTAGAGGGCCTTGACGCGGATCGCAGCGCCCGCCACGTCGGGCGGCACCGTGAGGGTGGGGCCGGTGGCGCGCAGGTCTCCCAGGCCGGTGGCGATGACGATGTCCTCGAACACGCCGGTGCCCGGCCGCGGCTCGAACTGCCAGACGTAGGCCACCGGGCCGGTGATGGCGCCGCCGGTGTCGGTGTTGTCGGCGTCGGTGACGTTATCGATCGACACGGTGAGGACCTGGCCCTCGACCGGCGTTGTCGCGCCGATCGGGTCGCCCTGGTCGTCGAGGATCACGAGAAGGCCCTGCGGCTCGGCGTTGAGCCCGTCGCGCAGCACGATGGTCTCATCGGCGAACTGCAGCCGCTCGATGTGCCGCAGCGAGTCGCTGCCCTCCGGGCCTGGGGTCTCGGCGACCCCGTCGCCGTCGTCGTCGATGAGGTTGGTGACGGTCAGCACATCGCCGTCGTCGATACCGTTGGCGACCAGGGCGGCAAGCGTGGTCGCAACGCCGTTGATGGCGAAGGTGAACTGCTGAACGTCGTCTGCGTTTCCAAGAATGCCGTCGGCACCCGCGTCTATGAGGGCGCCGGAGAAGTGCGCGGTATCGAAGTCGAAGCCCGTGCCGTCGACGATCTCGCGCACGATCTGCAGCTGGCCGGGGTTGATCTCGCCCGAGAACACCCGGTCGACCAGCTCGGTCATGCTGTTGACGCGGAACAGCTCGGGTCCAGTGCCGTCCGGGTTCTGGTGCACGGCGATCTGCACGCTGAGCCAGTGGTCGCCGTCGATCAGGTCGTCGCCGCCGCGGCCCTCGATGATGTCGCTGCCCGAGCCGCCGAGGATGATGTTGCCGGCCGCGAACGAGGTCTGGCCGGGGCCGAGCAGGCCGTCGACCAGGGCCTGCAGGCCGAGGATGAGGGCGAAGTTGGTGAGCGTGCTGCCCTGGGTGCCGGAGAACGGGATGGTGGTGGCGTCCTCGTCGTCGCCGCGCAGGATGTCGCTGCGCCCCGACCCCGACAGACCCTCGGCCGATTCGAACCGGGAGAGAGCCGAGGCGATCGACAGCGGTACCGGGGTCTCGTCGAAGGCCCTCAGATTGAGGTCGACATCGGCGGCGAACTGGTCGCCCTGGAAGCTCGCCCAGTCGAAGCCGGAGCCGCCGATGAAGCGGTCCACCTGGCCGCCCGCGCTGCCGACCATGATGTCGTCGCCGCCCTCGCCGTTCATGCGGGCGGGGAAGATCGAGTGTCGATGAACACGTCGTTGCCGACGATGAGGTCGAGCCCGCGGGTGTCGAAGTTCTCGCCGGCGCTGCCGTCGGACATGCCGCCTTCGATCCAGTCGTCGCCCTCGTTGCCGAACACCATCTCGTCGGCCTCGTCGAGCAGGAAGAAGTCGCTGCCCGGACCGCCGAACGACTCGTCGCCATCCTCGCCGGGGACGATGAAGTCGTTGCCGAAGCCGCCGAGGATCAGGTCGATGCCGTTGCCGCCGTGGATGGCGTCGTTGCCGTCGCCGCCCTGCAGGTTGTCCTCGAGGCTCATGTCGGTGATGATGTCGTCGCCGTCGCCGCCGAGGATCATGTCGACGCCGTCGCCGCCCTCGAGCCGGTCGTTGCCCTCGTCGCCGTAGAGCGTGTCGTCGCCGATGCTGCCGATCAGGATGTCGTCGGCCTCGGTGCCGCCGAGCACGACGTGCTCGTCGCCGGTGTACTCCAGATAGCTGGTGCCGGCCTCGTTGAAGAACGGCGTCGTCGGGTCGTCGACGACGGTCGGATTGTGCGGATCACCAGCGGATTGAGGGGATTGTCGCCGAGGGATCCTGGGTCGGAGTTGCGACGTTGTCGAAGGCTTCGTTGATCGGCGTCGTGGGGTCGTCGCCCAGGATGCCGTCGGGCCCGGATCGTTGAAGCGTCTCGTTGAACTGCCGGGTCGGGTCGACCTCCAGGATGAAGCCCGGCGTGGAGAACACGTCGCCGGGCAGATGGGTGGCGTCGGTGTTCGCCATGATCAGCTTGGCGAACGAGTTGTTCTCGAGCTCGGTCAGGAAGTTGAGGGCCGCGGTGCGCTCCAGGTAGTAGAAGCGGTCGCCGTTCTGCAGCTTCTCGAGCTGGTTCTCGAACACGTAGTTGAAGGTGGAGCCGAGCATGCCGCCGAACGGCATGATCTTCTCGGCCAGGCCGCCGATCCAGAAGTCGATGTCGTTGAGCCGCCAGTGGTCGCCGGCCGCAGGGCCGGTGGCGTTCAGGAACTCGAGCCGGTCCGCCGGCGCGCCGACGCCGCCGAGCACGATGGCGAGCGCCGCCGCCCGCTTGCCCGCGAGCGTGGTCTGGCTGGTGATGGTGCTGTGCGTGCCGTAGGCGGCGATGAAGTTGACCAGCGACTCCGGGATGCCGCAGGTTCTGCATGAAGTCGATCCAGCTCGCGTAGGGCTTGAGCTGGCTGTCGCCGGTCCACTCGTAGAACGTGGCGCGGGCGGCGTTGAGAGACGGGACGCCGGTGTCGCGGCCGCGCGCCAGGTTGATGGTGGCGAGGTCGAGCGGCAGACCCAGGAGGTTGTTGCGCAGCGCCTCGGTCTTGAACTCGTCGATCTCGTTGCCGACCTGGCGGGTGGTGCCGCGCACGATGGCGCCGGCCGCCTCTTCGGCGGTGAGCGTGCCGTTGAGGTCGAACGCCGTCGGATTGAGGAACGCCTCGATCAGGCCGAGCTCGCTCGATGCGAACTCCGGTCGAGAACCGGTCGACCTCGTCGAGCAGCATCGAGTGGCCGAAGCGGTAGACCACGTGCGCGAACTCGGCGACGATCGACGCATCGATGGTGGTGTCGTAGCCCTGGCCTTCGGCAGGAACACGTCGACCTGCGGCTGGATCTTGCGCGCGAACTCCTCGAACACGAGGTGCTGGTACTGCATCTCGGTGCCGAACCGCGCCGCCTGGAACAGGCGCTCGCCTTCCCACACGAGTGAGTTCAGGTCTGCCGGAACCGCCAGGACGTCGTCGACCAGCCACTCGTTGAGGAAGGAGACGTTGCCTTCGGCGGCCGAGGCCAGGATCACATCCTTGATGTGGCCGACCAGGCGGTTGTGCTCGGCGTGGAAGATGTGGTGGACGGCGGTCAGCCCGATGTTCTCGTTGACGCGCCCGTCGCCGGCCATGAAGTGCTCGTCGAGCAGCTCGTCGTCGTAGGTGCCGGCGGGCCGGCGGGCCAGTGTTGACGACATCATCGGCATCGGGGTTGAGCGGTGCCCCGGTCTGACTGCTGAACGGATTGGCGGCGTGCGCAATGTCGGCCAGGAACGGGTGGCCGGTGCGCAGGGCGCCGACGGCGGCCGCGCTGATCGGCGCCGCCGGGTTGCCCTCGACCGTCACGTCGTCATCGGTGCCGAGCAGGCCGTCGGAGCCGAGATCGGTGACCAGCTGGGCGAAGCCGTTCGCGCCCGGGATGAAGTTGCCGTAGGGATCGACCTTGATCACCGGCACGTTGACGGCGTCCTGGTCGCTGAGCTCGATGCCGAGCAGCTGGCGCGCCTGCGCCTTCACCGCCGCCCAGGTCGACATGCCGCCCAGGTCGGCGCCGAGCGTGCCGTCGGGATTGATCACGTGATTGGTGATCAGCCTGCCGGTGGCGACCGGATCGCCGTTTGCGTCGAGCCGGTACTCGCGCAGGAACACCTGGTGCGAGGGATGCGAGGCATAGGTCTGGTTCTGGTCGACGAACGGTGAGGTTATGTTGTTGTGCTCGTGGATGTCGTCGGCCCCCTCGTCGATGCCCGGTGTGGTGGGATCGTCGCCCAGGATGCCGTCGTCACCGGCCTGGTTTTCCGCCCGCGTCAGCACCATGAAGCGCAGGTTCGCCGGCAGGTCGTCGAGTGTGCCGAAGGCGCCGTCCGCGCCGGCGATGAGCGGATCATCCGGCTGCAGCGGGATGAAGACCGTGCCGGATGCCGGGTTCTTCGCCAACAGGTCGAGGCCGTGGTCGAAGAACTGGCCGAAGAACACGAACCACAGGTTGAAGGGCGCCGACAGGCCCTCGTCGGGGGTCACGTTCTCGAAGGAGAAGAAGACGATGTCGTCCTGGGTGTTGGGCAGCAGGTCGACGCCCACCTTGCGGCCGATGATCGATACGCCGTCGTTCAGTGCGTCGTCGCCGGTGCCCCAGATCAGGTCAGCGCCGGGATCGCCCGCCACCGCCACGGCGGCCGGGTTGTTGCTGGTCTGGTCGACGATCAGGTTGGAGATGATGCGCGGGTCGGCATCGACCACGTTGCCGCTCTGGCCGAAGTCGGTGTTGGTGACCGCCTGGACAGAATCGGGGCTTCGTCCTGGTCGTTGCGGAAGAACGGATCGAGCAGTCGCGGGAAGGTGTTGTCGGCGGCGCCGAACTCGGTCTGGTCCTGCACCAGGTTGTTGAACGAGCCGTCGACGGTGCGCAGGCCGAACGGCAGCCGCGAGTTCGCGATCAGGTCGAGGATATCCTCGCCCGCCGCATGCTGCTCCGCGATCTTGATCTGGTCGAGGATGAACTGCAGGTCGGCGGTGATGAGGTGGACGCCCTCACTCTCGACGTTGCTGCCGTCGGGCAGGATCGGCGCCGGACGCCGGTGCGGTGCCGGCGGCGACCGTCGCGGTCGCATCGGAGAACACCGTCTCCAGCACGCCGTTGGCGTCCTGGTAGATGGCCTTGACCCGCAATCTCAGCCCGTCGAGGTCGGCGGTCACCGTGAACCTCCCGCCCTCCTGGGAGGCGGGGCTGCCGCCGGCTTCGTCGACGATGTCCTCGAACACGCCCGGGTGCGCCCACCGGGTCGCGCTCCACCTGCCAGTAGAAGGCGACCGGCCCCGTGATGGCGCCGCCGGGATTGTCGGCGTCCGTGACGCCAAGCGCCGAAGCGGTAAGGAGCTGCCCGACCTGCGGCGTGGGGTCGTCGATGGTCGGCTGGCCGACGGGATCGTTGTTGAGGCCCGCCACCAGGGTGAACGGGCTGTCGGAGAACTGCAGCCGCTCGACGTTGACGAGGCGGTCGACCCCGTCGCGGCCGGCGACGTTGTCGATCACCGTTACAACGTCATCGGAGGTGCCGTCACGTCGTCGCCGCCAGCGTCGACGATGATGGTGTATTCGCCCTGGCTGCCCGAGAAGTGCACGGTGTCGAAGTCGCCCGCAAAGCCGTTCACGGCGGTGCCGTTCGGGTTGGCGAGCGGGTCGCTGGAGTCGATGATCTCGCGCACGATCATCAGCTGGCCGGGGTTCCATATCCCGTTCAGCATGTTCTGCAGCAGGGTCGGCTCGGCGATGCTCTCGAACGTCGCGATCTCCGCTCCGGTTGGCTGTCCGGTCACCGGATCGAAGCCCGCGCGGACGGAAACGCGCACGTTGAGCCAGCTGTCGCCGTCGATGAGATCGTCGCCGGCGCGGCCTTCAAGGATGTCGCTGCCGTCGCCGCCCAGCACGATATCGCCAGCCGCGAACCGGGTCGTGCCGGGGCCGAGCAGGCTGTCGAGCAGCTCCTGCATCCCGTCGATGCGGGCGATGCCGTCGCTGGTGAGCGCACTGTTGAGCGTGCCCGCGACGTCGATCTCGGCCGCTTCGGCGTCGCTGCCGCGCAGGATGTCGGCGAACGCCGATCCCGACAGGCCCTCCACCTCGACGAAGCGGTCCTGCAGGCCCTGGTTGGAGGGCGCCACCGGCGGCTCGATGAGGTCGCTGATCAAAAGGTCGGCCTTCACGCCGAAGCGGTCGTGCTCGTAGCTCGCCCAGTCGAAGCCGCCGCCGCCGGCGAAGTGGTCCTCGCCGTCGGAGCCGACCATGACGTCGTCGCCGCCCTCGCCGTCCGCCTCGTCGAAGCCGCCGCCGGTGATGAACACATCGTGGCCGATGACCGGGCTCGCTTCCTGCGGGTCGAAGTTGTCGCCGCCGGCGCCGTCGGAGGTGCCGATCTCGATCCAGTCGTCGCCCTCGTTGCCGAAGGTCGGCAGGTTCATCTGGGCACCCAGGATGAAGTCGTTGCCCGGTGCCGCCGAAGGTCTCGGAAACGTCCTCGCCGGTGATGATGAAGTCGTTGCCGGCGCCGCCGAGGATCAGGTTGAAGCCGTTGCCGCCCTGGATGACGTCGTTGCCGGCCTCGCCCTGCAGGTTGTCGTCGCCGCCACGGTCGGTGATGATGTCGTGGCCGGCGCCGCCCATGATCATGTCGTTGCCGTCGCCGCCCTCGAGCCGGTCGTTGCCGCCGTCGCCCCAGAGCGTGTCGTCGCCGATGCTGGCGATGAGGATGTCGTCGCCGTCGGTGCCGCCGAGCACGACGTGGTCGCCGCCGGTGTACTCGAGATAGTTCGCGGTGGCCTCGTTGAACGGTGTCGCCGGGTTGTCCGTATCGACCGGATTGTCGCGGATGACGAGCGGATTGAGGGCGTTGAGGCCGGTGGTGTCCTCGTGGGTCGGGTCAGCCCGATCGTCCAGGCCCGAGGCCGGTGAACTGCCGGGTCTGGTCGACCTCCAGGATGAAGCTGGGCGTGGAGAACACGTCACCCGGCAGGTGGGTGGCGTCGGTGTTCGCCATGATCAGCTTGGCGAACGAGTTGTTCTCGAGCTCGGTCAGGAAGTTGAGGCCGGCGAGGCGCGCCAGGTAGTAGAGCCGATCGCCGTTCTGCAGGGCCTCGAGCTGGGTCTCGAACACGAAGTTGAAGGTCGAGCCGAGGAAGCCGCCGAACGGCATGATCCGCTCGGCGAGGCCGCCGATCCAGAAGTCGATGTTGTCGACGCCGGTCGTGGTCACGCCGCCGACATTGGCGTAGATGCCGGTGCCGTTGAGGAAGGCCATGCGGTCGGCATCGTCGGCGACGAAGGTGCGCTCGTCCGCGTTGCCCGCGTTGATGACGGCGCTGCCGCCGAGCACCAGCGCCATGGCCACCGCGCGCTTCTCGGCCAGCGTATCCACGTCGGCGGCGATCAGCTCGGCGTGCGTGCCGTAGGCGGCGATGAAGTTGACGAGCGATTCCGGGTGCTCGATGCCCTGCATGAAGTCGATCCAGCTCTCGTACGGCGTGAGCTGGCTGTCGCCGGTCATGTCGTGGAACTCGCGCCGCGCCGCGTTGAGCGAGGGAACCCCGGTGTCGCGGCCGCGCGCCAGGTTGATGGCGGCGAGGTCGAGCGGCAGGCCGAGGAGGTTGTTGCGCAGCGCCTCGGTCTTGAACTCGTCGATCTCGTTGCCGACCTGGCGGGTGGTGCCGCGCACGATGGCGCCGGCCGCCTCCTCGGCGGTGAGGCGTGCCGTCGAGGTCGAACGCCAGCGGGTTGAGGAAGGCCTCGATCAGGCCGAGGGTCGTGTCCTGCTGGAAGGTCGGATCGAAGCCGGTCGACCTCGTCGAGCAGCATGGAGTGGCCGAAGCGATAGACCACGTGCGCGAACTCGGCGAGGATCGCCGGGTCGAGCTGGGTCGCGAAGCCCTCCGGGCGCCAGGAACGCGTCGACGTTCACCTGCACCTTGCGCGCGAACTCCTCGAACACGAGGTGCTGGTACTGCATCTCGGTGCCGAACTTGGCGGCCTGGAACAGGCGCTCGCCGTTCCACACCAGCGCTCGATCGGCTGTCGGCCGGGAATGTCGGTGACTGGCGTACCAGCTAGCCACTGGTTCAGGAACGCCACGTCGCCCGTGTCCAGCGCCACCTGCTTGGTGTGCTCGACCAGGCGGTTGTGCTCGGAGTGGAAGACATGGTGGACGGCGGTCAGGCGCGATGTTCTCGTTGACGCGCCCGTCGCCGGCCATGAAGTGCTGGTCGAGCAGCTCGTCGTCGTAGGTCTCGGGGTTGCCGTCGTCGCCAATGTCGCCGTCGGCATCGGGCGCGAGGAAGTGACCGTCCTGGCTGCTGAACGGATTGGCGGAATGCGCGATGTCGAGGAGGAAGCTGTGGCCCGTGCGCGGCGCGGTGACAGGGACCAAGGTACCCTGACCGCCTTCGTCGTTGGGGTTGGCCACCAGCACGACGTCGTCGTCCGTCTGCGCCATGCCGTCGGGACCGAGGTCGACGATAATCTGAGCAAAGCCGGTCGCGGGGTCGGGGATGAAGTTGCCGTAGAGGTCGACCTTGACCAGCGGGATGTTGGCGACGTCGTGGTCGGTGAGCTGGATGCCCAGCATGTCGCGCGCCTGGGCCTTCACCATGGCCCAGGTCGACATGCCGCCCAGGTCGATGTCGTTGCCGTTGCCGAACTCGCCGTCGACCAGATCGCGGTTGGTGATCAGCTTGCCGGTGGCGACCGGCCGGCCCGTCGGCGTCGAGCTGGTACTCGCGCAGGAACACCTGGTGCGAGGGCGTCGAGGTGTAGGTCTGGTTCTGGTCGACGAACGGCGAGGTCTGGTTGAGGTGCTCGACGGTGTCGTCGAGGCTCTCGTCGACGCCGACCGTATTGGGATCGTCGCCCACCACGCCGTCGGCGCCCGACCCGGCGTAGGTCGTGGCGCGCGTCAACACCATGAAGCGCAGGTGCGGCGGCAGCTCGTCGCCGGTGCTGGCGGCGCCGTCAGGACCCAGGGTAACGAGCGGATCGTCCGGCTGCAGCGGGATGAACACCGTGCCGTTGCCGCCCTTCTGCACCAGGTCGAGGCCGTGGTCGAAGAACTGGCCGAAGAACACGAACCACAGGTTGAAGGGGGCGGACAGGCCCTCATCGGGCGCCACGTTGTCGAACGTGAACTGGGCAATATCGTCTTGGGTGCCGGCGATGCCGTCCAGACCGGCCGTCACCTGGATGATGCTGACGCCCTCGTTCAACACATCGTCGACCGTGCCCCAGATGCCGTCGTCGCCGGCACTCCCAGCCACCGCCACGGCCGCCGGGTTGTTGCTGGTCTGGTCGACGATCAGGTTGGAGATGATGCGCGGGTCGGCGTCGATAACGGTCCCGCTATTCGCGTAGGACGTTCCGGCGTCGGCATCTGACAAACGCAGGGTCCAGCAGGCGCGGGAACAGCTCGTCGGAGGCGCCGAAGTCCTCGTTGCCCGGGACCAGGTTGTTCAAGGACCCGTCGACCGTGCGCAGCCCGAAGGGCACGAACGCGTTGGGGATCAGGGTCGCCAGATCCGCGCCGGCAGCATGCTGCTCCGCGATCAGGATCTGCTGGAGAATGAACTCGAGGTCGGACCTGATGTAGTTGACGGCCATTGCTTCGCTCCCTCCACGCGACAGCCCATCACCGGCGACTGACGCACCGATTGGTGCCTCGATCTACCGTCGGCGCACGGTCACGAACTAGAGGGACTGAAGCCTGTCGGGCCCCGACTGTGGTACTGCGACCTTGGGGAGAAATCGTTCCCTGACGGAGCGTCAACGCCGCATGCTCGGCTGCGCCGAGGGCCGCATGCTCGGCTGCGCCGAGGGCGGCATCCGTGTGTCCAGCTCCAGTCGCATGCGCTGCGCCTCGAGGATCGCCTCGACCCGGTTGCGCACGCGCATCTTGCGGAACACCTGCGTCAGGTAGTGCTTGACAGTGCGAACGTTCATTCCGAGGCTCAGCGCGATCTCCCGGTTGGTGAGGCCGGTGGCGAGGAAGCCCAGGAGCTGCCTGTCGCGGGGCGTCAGATCGATGCTGCCGTTCGCCTGCGGCGCGAGCGACCGGCCCCGGCTCTGCATCAGCAGGCGCGAGGCCAAGGCCGGCGTGATGTAGGGCTCGCCGCGGTGGATCGCCTCGATCGCGCTCACCAGCTCCGGCCCGCTCACGTCCTTCAGGATGTAGCCGTGCACGCCCATGCGCAGGGCGTCGGTGACATGCTCCGCCTGGTCGCGGGCCGTGAGAATAACGACCTTGATGCCGGGGCGGGTGCGCAGCACCTCCTCGACCGCACCCATGCCATCGCCCGGCACCTCGACATCGAGCAGGAGCACGTCGGGATTGCCGCACACCACCACCTCGTGTGCGTCGTCGGCGGTAGCACCTTCCGCCACCGGCACCAGGCTCGATCCGGCCAGAGCGTTGGAGAGCCCCTGCCGGTAGAGCGGATGGGCGTCGACCACGGCCACCTTGATGCGATCAGCCACCTGCACGCCCACGTCTCCAATGCCTGCGCAACACTGGCGCCGGAGCGGCCGGCGAATGCGACCGTCCATCGGGCCACGCTACCCAGGTCTCCGGCCCGTGCCTACTAGCCCGAGGTCGGATTGCCGATCGGACCAAAGGGCAGGCGGGCGTGCCCTTGCCCTTACGCCCCGTGTTGCGGGCAACCCACAGTGTGGGTTGAAAAAATTCCGTTTGCATGTGCATGCGCCGGTGTTGGCATACCGCCACGGATCACCGCGTCACGGTCTGCAGGCGCAGGGCGACCACCAGGGCGATGGGACCGCCGTGGGCGGCGTCGCGGGCGATGCGCAGCTCAACGAGGTTCGGGGTGGCGTCGGTGCGGGTCCAGGCAGTGTGCCAGGCGGGCTCCGCGCCGGGCGCTGCGCGGCCGAAGTAGCGCAAGCCCACTGACGCGACGTTGCGCACCAGCACGTGGCTCTGCACCGCCCATTGGGCGCCGGCCTCGGCCTGCTTCGCCTGGTAGGGCGCCAGCTTGACGACCAGCATCCCGCGCCCGGGACCGACGCCGGGGGCCACCTCCAGCGCATAGCGGTAGAGGGCGGCGCCCGCGGGGCCGTTGGGCGCCGGGGCGACGAAGCTCAGGCCGTCGGCGGTGCCGTGGAACACCACGCGCACCATGCCCGACTTGTGCTGCTCGTAGAGCGCCATGGCCTCGCCCAGGCGCGCCCGCAGGAAGGCCTCCGCCGTCTCGGCGCCGGTCTGCTCCTCCAGCCGCGCCGCGGCATCCCAGGCTCCGCGCGCGAAGCGCACGCCGCCCGCCAGCAGGGCCAATACCAGCGCCAGGAGCACGAGCGAGACGAGCACCTCGACCAGCGTGAAGCCGGCGTCGCTCCTCCAACCGGATTCCCCTCCCCCTTGCGGGGAGGGGTTAGGGGTGGGGGGACTCCCGACCTTCGAAGTTTGGGAGTCCCCCCACCCTGTCCCTCCCCCACAAGGGGGGAGGGGACGCTACGGCAAACGCCCCGTCCGTTGTCGGCCGTCACGGCGGCGCCCCAAGCTTGAGCGTCGTGAGTTGCAGCTGCCGCGAAGACCGCAGCACGCCGCCGTCCCAGTGCACGGTGATGGTCACCCAGTAGCCGGCGATCCGCTCCGTGGCGGCGTCGGGGCCCGGGCGGCGATAGCGCTCCATCCTGAGCGTCCAGCGGAAGCCGTCCTCCGTCTCCCCCGCCACCTCGCCCTCGCTGAGCCGCGCCTCCACGCCGGCGGCGGCGAGGCGCGCATGCGCCAGCCGCAGGGCCGCGCTCTCCGCCCAGGCGACCTGTGCGCCGCGCCACCCCACCGACACGCTGTGATGGACGAGGAGATACCCCGCAACGAAGACGACGAGCGCCACCAGGGTCTCGATCAGGGTGAAGCCGGAGCTGCCGCCGTCGTCGCCCACCCGCATCGCTCAAGGCCTCAGCTCGATGCGAATATCACCGTTGAGCCAGTCGACCAGCACGGAGGCGGCCGAGCGCCCGTCGCCGAGCACCACCTTGGCCCCGCTGGCGCTGCCGTCGGGGAAGAAGCGCACGCGGCCCGAGCCTGAGCCCGAGCCTTCCACGGCCCCGAGGCGCTCGCTCTCTGGGACCGCCAGCTCCACCGTCACGCTGGGCGGGAACGTCCGTGGTCCGACGACGCCCTCTGCCCAATACCGGCGCCCGGCGAGGTCGACCGTCAGCACGCGCTCCATGTTGGTGGACTGGGCCGCGGCGCGCGCCGCCCTCAAGTCGGCGGCCAGCGCGTAGGCCGTGCTGCGCACCGCGAGCCCCATTCGCGCGCGTCCGAGCGACGGGGCCACGATGGCGACCGCCAGGGCGAGGATGCCGATCACCACCATCACCTCCAGGAGCGTGAAACCGCCCTCGCCGTCCGCGCGGCGCTGATCGGCGACCCACCTCATTTGAGCGCCAGCTCGTTGACGCCGACGATGGCGCCCATGACGGACAGGAGGAGCCCCCCCACCAGCACGCCGATGCCGATCGTGAGCAGCGGGGTGACGAGGGTCGTGAGCCGCCCCAGTTGCTGCTGCAGTGCCTGCTCGTAGATGCTCCCCACGCGCTCCAGCATGACGTCGAGCTGCCCGGTCCGCTCGCCCACCCCGGTGAGCCGCAGCGCCAGATCCGGCAGGACGCCCGACCGGCCCAGCGCCGCCATCAGGGAGGCACCTTCCTTCACCGCAACGGCGCAGTCGCGCACGGCCGCCGCCATCGCGCGGTTGCTCAGCACATCGCCGGTGACCTGCAGCGCCTGCAGCATGGGCACGCCGTTGCGGATCAGCGTCCCCAGCGTGCGTGTCATGACCGCGGTCTGGCCGCTGCGAACGAGGCCGGAGACGACGGGCAGCCGCAGGAGCTGGCGGTCGCGCCAGAAACGCCAGCGCTCGCTGCGGGCCAGCCCCGTTAGCGCGGCGCCGAGCGCCACTACCCCCGCCAACACGAGGAGCCAATGCGCCGCCACCGTCTCCTCGACCTCGAGCAGGAAGCCGACGATGAACGGCGGCGCCACTCCCGCATCTCGGAACAGCGGCGCCACGGTCGGGATCAGTACCGTGAGGATCACCGCGACTGCGATGGCGGCGGCAACGAGCAGGAGCGCCGGGTAGACCAGGGCCGAGCCGATGCGCGCAAAAAACTCCGCCCGCCGCTCCAGGAAGACGGCCAGCTCCTTCAGCGTCGAGCCCAACGTGCCGGCGGCCTCGCCGGCGCGCACGATATGCACGTAGTAGGTGGGGAAACTACCCTGCTCTGCCCCCAGCGCCTCCGACAGCGAGGCGCCGTCGAGAACCCGGGCGAGCACGGCGGCGATGGTGGAGCGTACCCGCCCCGGCATCAGTGGTTGCACATGCGCGATGCGCAGGGCCTCGTCGACCGGCAGATCGGCCTCGATCAGCGTCGCCAGCTCCCGCGTCAGCAAGGCGAGCCCGCGCCCCGACAAGGCGCGCGCCGCGAACAGCTCGCGCTCCCACCATCGCGGCTGCGCCGCCAGCCGGCCGCCCTCGACAAGCTCCAGCGGATAGCGGCCCTGGCGGAACAGCGCCTCGACGGCGGCTTCGCGCGTCTCGGCATCGATGACGCCGGCGGCGCGCCCTCCCTTGTCGTCGCAGGCGGTATAAGAAAACCGCGGCATCAGGCGATCCTCGTGACCCGCAGCACTTCCTCGATGGTCGTCTCGCCGGCCAGCGCCTTGGCGAGCCCGTCGTCGAGCATGCCGATCATCCCTCCGTCGACAGCCGCAGCCTCGATGGCACTCTCGCTGCCTCTGTCCAGCACCTTGCGGCGGAGCGCCTCGCTCATCACCAGAAGCTCGCTGATGGTGGTGCGGCCCGAGTAGCCGGTGTGCCGGCAGGCCGGGCATCCCACCTTCCGGCGCAGCCCGCCGCAATCGCCCCGCTTGCCGCCCATCCGTTCTCGCACGAACGGCGGCGGGGCATCGTCGGGGGCGGCGCATCTCTCGCACAGCCGCCGCACCAGACGCTGCGCCAGCACCCCCGTCAGCGTCGAGGCCAGGAGATAGTCGTCGACGCCCATGTCCATCAGCCGGGTCAGGGAGGCGGCCGCGCTGTTGGTGTGCAGCGTGGAGAGCACCAGGTGTCCCGTCAGCGACGCCTGGATCGCCATCTGCGCCGTCTCCAGGTCGCGGATCTCGCCCACCATGATGATGTCCGGGTCCTGGCGCAGGATCGAGCGCAGGGCATGGGCGAAGGTGAGGCCGATCTTCGGCTGCACCTGGATCTGGCTGATGCCGGCGAGCTGGTACTCGATCGGGTCCTCCACGGTGAACAGCTTGCTCTCCGCCGCATTGAGCCGGCTGAGCGCGGTATAGAGCGTCGTGGTCTTGCCGCTGCCGGTGGGCCCGGTCACCAGCACGATGCCGTTGGGCTGCGCCAGCAGGCCCGTGAACCGCTCCAGCGTCGCTCCGCCGAAACCCAGGCGCTCGAAGTCGAGCTCCGCACTCGAGCGGTCCAGAATGCGCAGCACCACGCTCTCTCCCAGCATGGTGGGCATGGTGGAGATGCGAAGGTCGATTGGCTTTCCGCGCACGGTGGACTTCACGCGCCCGTCCTGCGGCAGCCGCCGCTCGGCGATATTGAGGTTGGCCATGATCTTGATGCGCGAGGTCACCGCCGCCCGCAGCGCCGGCGGCAGCGTCTCCACCGTCGCCAGCACCCCGTCGATGCGATAGCGCACGCGGACGCTGTCCTCGCGCGGCTCGACGTGGATATCGGAGGCCTGCGCCTCCACCGCCCGCGTGATGAGGTCGTGCACCAGGCGGATCACGGGCGCCTCGCTCGCCATGTCCTCGAGGCGCCGCACGTCGTCCTCGCTCGCCGGCCCAGCCTCCGCCGCCGGCCCTTCGACCGCCACGGCCCCGCCGCGGCCGTAGAGCCGTTCCAGCGCCCGCTCGATTTCGCCCGCCGCCATCACCCCGCGCTCGACCGGCCGCCCCAGCAGATAGCTCAGGGCGGCCGGAGCCTCCTCATTGAAGGGATCGGCGACGGCCACCAGCAGGCTGTCGCCCTTGTCGGCGACGGGGATGATGCGGTTGCTCTGCAGGAACGTCAGCTGCAGACGGTCCGCCAGCAGCGCCACCTCCGGCAGCGCGTCGGCTTGCACAAGTGGCAGGCCGAGGAACTCGGCGAGCAGTCGGGCGAGGTCCGCCTCGGCAATCAGGCCGAGCCGGGTCAGCACCAGATCGAGGCGCTCGCCGGATTGCCGCTGCGCCCTGAGCGCCCGGTGCAGCGCCAGGTCGTCGAGCACCCCGCGCTGCGAGAGAAACCGGGCGAGCTTCTCGACGAGCTCGCTCTCGCAGGGGCCGATGCCACCGCCCCGGCCCAAGACGTCCTGATCGATCATCGGTTCCGTGATGGTAACGAAGCACTTGGTAAACCTCGGGTAAACCACAATGTGTCAAGGTTTGCTTACCAAGAGCGCACAAGGGTTCCCCGGAGCCCCCTCTCCCTTGCGGGGCCTGAAGACTCCCCTCCCCCTTGCGGGGAGGGGTTGGGGGTGGGGGGCGGTGGAGCTTGATTGCAGTGGCGGTTGGCGAGGACGCGCCGACGCCAACGGAGGAGTTGGTTGCGCAATGCAGAGGCCTGCGCCGGCACTCGGATCGATCATGGACGCCGCCGGGCGATTTCTCGCCTGGTGGCGCGACGAGCTGTTGGGCATGGTGCCCGAGCGCGTGCGCCGGCTGTTCGCCGCAGCGGACGCCGGTCTCGTCCTGGCCCAGGTCGATGGCGGCTTTGCCGTCATCGGCGCCTCCGTCAGCCGGCCCGAAGCGGCCGCCCGCCCCCCTGTCGCGCACCGAGGCGCTCGCGGCGCTGGCGGAAATGGCGGCCTCGCGCCGGGTCGCCGCGGTCGGCATCCGCCTCGCCTCCAGCCAGTGCTTCGAGCGCCGGGTCGAGCTGCCCAGGGCCGCCCGCGACGATGTGCGCCGGATGCTGAGCTTCGACCTCGAGCGCGCCACCCCGTTCCGGCTGGCGGAGGTCTATACCGCCCATCTCCCGGCCGGAGGGCCCGCCGCCAAGGGCCGGCAGCGCTTGCGCCAGCTGATCGTCAAGCGCGAGACCGTCGAGGCGCTTCTCGCCGGGGTGCGGGCTGCCGGCCTGGAGCCGGCCTTCGTGGACTGCTGGGAGACGACGCCGGCCGCGGGTCTCCCGGTCGATTTCCTGAAGGCCGGCGAAGCGCGGCGCTCCGGCCTCGCCCGCCATGTCACCCTGCCGCGGGCGCTGACGGCGCTGGCTCTCGTGCTCGCGGGCCTGGCCTTCATCCTCGCACTCTCGAGGTACGACACTGCGCTCGCGGAGCTCAGGGCCCGGACCGCCAAGGTGCGCGCCGAAGCCGCCGCCGTACGCGGCGCGCAGGAATGGGCCGAGGCCGCCGTCGCCGATCTCGCCCGCCTGCAGAGGATGAAGCTCACCCAGGTGCCCACCGTCGAGATCCTGGAGGCGCTGTCGAAGCTGCTGCCCAATTCGGTCTGGCTCTCCGATCTGCGCCTCGAAGGCGATACCCTGGACATCAACGGCCTCGCCAAGTCGGGCGCCGCGTTACCGTCGCTGTTCGTGGGCTCGGCCCTCTTCACCGATGCCGCGCTCACCGCCCCCGTGACCCTCGACCCGCGCGAGGACCGGGAGCGGTTCAGCCTCAGGGTACGCATCAGGCCGCGCGAGGCCCCGCGCCAGGCCGCCGTCAACGAGGAGCGGCCCTGATGCCACAGTTGTCGCAGCCCATGCGTCGCCTGGCGGCCCTTGCGCTGCTCGTCCTCGCGCTCGCCGTCCTCGCATTGCTGACGGTCGTCCCGCTGGCGGCGCGGGTTGCCGAGCTCCAGGGCGAGATCGAGACCGAGCGCGCGCTGCTGGGCCGTTTCGCCGCCGTCGCCGTCGGCAAGGACAAGACGGCGGAGCTGGAGCGCCTCGGCCGCACCGCACTCGACAGCAGCGCCTGGTTGAAGGGCGAGAGCGAGGCGTTGACGGCCGCCGGCCTGCAGGGCCTGCTGGCGCGCCTCGCCGCCGCCAACCGCGTGCGCTTCCACAGCACGCGCGCGCTGCCGCCGCGTGAGAGCGACGGGGCACGCCTCATCGGCGTCAGCGTGCAGTTCAAGGCCGACATCGAGCAGCTGCGCGGCCTTCTCTTCCGCATCGAGAGCAGCCGGCCATTCCTGCTCGTCGAGGGGCTGCAGGTGCGCCCCGTCTCCCCGTTCTCCCAACGCGATGCCGAGCTCAACGGCGTCCTCGACGTGCGCCTCAACGTCTACGGCGCCCTGCCAGCCAAGAGGAGCTAGCACCGTGACACCGGCTTTGCGAATGGCCAATGGCCAATGGCGAGTGGCAAGCAGCCAACGGCCGATCCCCATTCGCCATTCGCCATTCGCCATTCACCCGAGCCAGAGCACCCCGCCATGCGCTTGAGCAACGGCATCAGGCTGTCGGTCGCCGCACCGGCCGTCGCCGCCGCCCTCCTGGCGCTCGTGAGCCTCCAGCTCCTGCGCACGCCCGTCGACATCTCGCCTGTCGCCCCGTCGGCGGGGAAAGTCGATGCGCCGCCCCCCGGCAGCGTGGAGCCCGCCACGACGCTCGACAAGAGGACAGCGGATGCGTTTCGCGAGACCGTCTCCCGGACCCTGTTCAACCCGAGCCGCAGGCCGGTCGAGCGCAAGGAGAGCGCGGAGGACGGACCGGGCGTAGCGGTGAGCGACCTGCGGCTCGTCGGCGTGATGAAATCGGCCGATCGGCCGCCCCGCGCCCTCTTGCGCTCCCCCAACGAGCCGACCGGCAAGTGGATCACCGAAGGCGCCGAGCTCAACGGCTGGAAGCTTCACAAGGTCGGCGAGCGCAGCGTCGTCCTCAAATCCGGCGCCCGCTCCCACGAGCTGAAGCTCGCCCCCCCGCGCCGCCCCTCCCAGTAGCCCCGACCCCCACCACTTGCGCCAACCGGATTCCACTCCCCCTTGCGGGGAGGGGCTAGGGGTGGGGGTCCAAGATCGAAGACCTCGCGTCATGCACGCTTCGTTAAGCAAGCAGATCGATCGCACCCGGCGAATTTCTCCCGCCGACTTCGCGCAGGCGCATAATTCGCTCCGTTGCCCGGCATCCTTCGCCAGAGCAACCGGCGCCTGCAGGCCCGCGCTCTTTGACATCGTGAATAGACCGCCGCGGCGGCTCACGCCCCGCGCTTCACCTGCTCCCACCAGGTGCAGCCGGTGGGCCCGGTCGCGTAGTTGCCCTCGGCCACCTGCACCGGCTGACGCAGCCCCGCGAACGCCGCCTCGGCGCGCAGGCGGCGCGCCTCGGCGAGCCGCTCGGCCGGCAGCCACGCACGCTCGTGTCCCCACAGGCTGGGGCCGTGGCGCATCTCGCCAGGCTGCCATGTCGCCGGGTCGATCGACCGCCCGCCCCAGCCGTACTCGACCATGAAGTCGCCGGGCGTGCGGGCGTAGAAGGAGGTCATGAAGTCGTTGGTGTGCCGCCCCAGCGTGGTGGCGATGCGCTCGGGCTCGGCCAGCGCCAGGTCGTAGCCCTGGCCCACATCGTCCAGGTTGTCGAGCTCCATCATCACGTGGTGGATCGCGCTTCTGCCGGTCTCGAGCAACGCCAGGCTGTGGTGACGCGCATTGACATGGAAGAAGAAAATCTTGAAGGGCTCGAGCGCGAAGTCGGTGAGGTGGAAGCCCAGCACGTCCTGATAGAACCACTGCAGGTCCTCGACCTTGTGCACATGCAGCACGACATGGCCCATCCCCAGCGGCCCCGTGCGGAAGCCCGAGATCGGCCGGCCGGGACGAAACGCCACGGCGGCAGTCTCGGGCCCATGGAACGCCTCGAGCCGATTGCCCGCCGGATCGGCGAAGCGGATGCCCGCCGTCACACCGCGCATGGCGAGTTCCACTGCCGCCAGCGGCTCGACGCTGAGCTTGGCGGCCTCCAAGCGCGCTGCCAGGGCGTCGAGAGCGGCGGCATCCTCCACCTCCCAGCCGAAGGTGTGCTGCGCATCCTGGGCCCCGGAGACGATGAGGCGCTGCTTGCGGTCGTCCATGCGGAACTTGAGCAGGCCCGCGCTGCGCTCGACCAGCTCGAGGCCGAGCAAGCCGGGACCATAGGCAGCCCAGTCGTCCAGCCGGTCGGAGCGGATGCCGACGTAACCCAGAGCGTTGAGCATCGCTGCTGCTCCCCTCGCGAGCCCGAGGCCGGCGGACGCCATCGGCAGGCCCGAGCAGCACGGAGCTTTGCGCCGCTCCAGGGCCGCGGTCAAGCCCCGGGCGCGCCCGACGGCGCTGCAGAGACCCGCGGGTCGCCGGCATCAGGGACAGGGACCGCCGGCAATTCAGTACGGGACAAATCACTACCCCTCGCAACGAGCCCTGGAGGGGCCGGACCGAGGTGAGCCGCGATCGCGCCGCCGCAGCGGCCCGCCAGCAGGACATCCTGCCGGCTTCCGTCCACCGCTAGGAAGGGGCGCCCGCCACCGTGCCTACCGCGATCCGGAACACCCACCAGGGGCGCCTGTTCAGGCAAGCTCGACGTTACATTACCAGCGACGGCGTCCACAGACCCTGCGCCAAGCGCAACCGCGAGGACCGCATACCCGACGGCTGGCACATGCGACGGCCGGCTCAACAACGCTCGCGGCCTTGGCCGCTTCCTGAAGGGCCGTGGTCGGCCCGGGCGTCGCCGCTTGAAGCTGAAGCGGCAGGAACATCGGGACCAGGAACAAGATGGCTGCTGCAGGCAGAAGCCTGTGCATGGGTTTTCTCCATCCATCATGGCACCGCACCTGTCGCACATTGCGGGGAACGAATGCGCCCGTGTAATCCGGGCAATCACCCAGACTGCTAAGTGAGACACCCGGTGAAGAACCCTCGATGCCGGAACCTTGCGCGTCCGACAAGATGAACCAACCACCGCACCGCGCGGCCTGCAGTCGGTGAGACCCATGCGAACGACCGCCCGAGCCAGCGCCCGCCTCATCTGCAACGCGGCGATCCTGCTGACCCTGGCGCTGGGAGCCGCCGTGCAACCCGCGGCCGCCGACGATCCCGTCGTCCTCAATCTCTCCGTTGCCGTGACGGGGCCTCCCGCAAGAGGTGCCCCCAAAACGATGGGAGCCCTCTTTGCGCATCGCAGTCTGGGAGGATTGCTGGCGCTGTCTGACGATTATTCAGGCGACAACAGGCGAACGGAGCCTCTCGCGGACCCTGGTATTGCGCCGCAGATGTAATCTAAATAGCGGTTCACGTTGGCGCCGACGAACGCCTTGTGACATCGCAGAGGGATAGGAGGCAGCCAACAAAGCGATGAGGTCCTTTCGCAGGAATACGCCCATGGGTACGGCAGCTGCCGTGATCCTGGGCCTCGTCCTCGTTCCCTGGGGCCAGGCGCTGCATGCCGTGCGTGAGCTGGGAGGACCTTCGGTGAACACCGGGTTGAACGGCTTCTGGCGCTCGCAGGGCTATGGCTGGCTGTGGGCGATCAAGGATGGCCGCGTGAGCGTCTACGATGAGAGCGGCTCGCTGTGCCTCGCCGGGCGCAGCAAGTCGCGGAAGCTCAGGCATCTTGCCCGAAACATCGAGCTCAGCTCCGACGGGCGCGTCTTGCGCCTGTCGATGGGCGACCTTTCCTACCGCTTCACCTTCGATCGCATTGTGTCGCTGCCCGAAGCCTGTACCCGCACGCCGGACGCGGGCCCTCCGGCCGTGATCGACGCCATCGCGGAGATTTCTCGGCACATTATGCGTTCTTTGCGGAGCGCGGCATCGACTGGTCGGCGCTGGTGGCCGCCGCGAGGCACTCGGTCGAGCCCAAGACGTCGGAGCAGGATCTCTTGCGGGTCGCGAGATGCCTGGTCGAGAGCTTTGACGACGACCACGTCACCTTGCGCGCGCGCATCAAGGGCCGGAAGGTCGTCTGCACCACGGGTGAGGGCGAGGCTTTGCGCGCTGTCGCCGAGAAGGCGCGCAGGAAGCGCATGGACCTCAACGTCATGATCGAGCGCTGGAAGCGGAAAGTGTGGTCGCCCGTGATCGAGCAGGATCTGTTCGGCGGCACGCTCGTGACAGCGGCCAAGCGCAACGTGCGGTTTGGCCTCATCGGCGGCAAGATCGGATACCTCGGTCTGGACGCCATGGCCGACTTCTCGCTCGGCGATGATGACGGCCCAGCGCTGGAGCGGCTGCTTGATGACGCGATGACGGTGCTCAAGGATGCAGTGGCCGTCATTGTCGACGTAAGCACCAACGACGGCGGCTCGGACGTTTACGCCCGCGCCGTCGCCGCCCGCTTTGCCAGGGAGCGCACGCTCGCCTACGCGAAGTATGCCGGCGACGCACGGGGCGCTGAGCCGCAAGCGATCTACGTGGAGCCCGCCACGGGTGCCCGTTACCTCGGGCCGGTCTACCTCCTGACCAGCAACGTCACGGTCAGCGCCGCCGAGATCCTGACCCTTGCCCTGCGCGCGCTTCCCAACGTCATCCACGCCGGTCAGACAACACGCGGCTCGCTGTCCGACGAGCTCTTCAAACGGCTGCCCAACGGCTGGTATTTGACGCTGTCGAACGAGGTCTATCTCGACGCTGAAGGGAAAAGATGGGAGGGCAAAGGCATTCCCCCGAGCCTCCCCATCGCGGTGTTCTCTGCCGACGACGATCCGGCCGCCTCGCATGCGCGCGCGGTGCGCGCCCTCGTCCAGCACATTCGCCGTGCCCACCAGCTTGCCGAGTAGTTGGGGAGCATGCCGCGCAGGGAGATGTCTTCCGCGGCCTCACCGCTTGCGGCCTCATTGAAGTGTCAAGAGCGGCGCCGACACTCCACGTCACGCTACTAACAGGGTTGAGCGAGTAACGTCCACTAGCCCCAGCAAGCGCTGAGACAGTAGCGGTTGCCCGATTGTGCCAGCCAGACGCTGGTCATGCCCACGCCGGGGGGGACGTTGTCGCCGAAAATGTCGGGCAGCGGGCCAACCGCGAGTGTGCGGCCGAGGTGCTTGAGCCGTGCCTCCTTCAGGGTCCAAAGCCGGTAGAAGTGATCGCGTCGCACTGCCTCGGCCTGCATCTTATTAACAAAGGCGAAGTCGCGCGCTCCGAACACCACCGGATCGATCGAGAGGGGGTCAAACTCGGGGTCGACGCGCTCCAGATCGATCCCCACTGGGAAGGGTGCGACGGCGAGCGCCACCGCATTGGCCGCATGGCTGACCGAGAGGTGGATATCGTCCGCGCCCCGCACCGCTGGCCCGCCGCCGGCGCGGCGCATGATCGCCCGGCCGGGTAGCAGCGCTTCGAACAGCCGATCGATCTCACCCGACGGCAGGCCGCGGCGCGTGCTCTCGGCGCCCTCGGCCACCGCGACCTTCAGCGCCTTTGGCGCGCCCGGCGGCTGCAGCACGCGGATTATGACGGACCTCAACTCATGCGGCATCCAATACGGCCGGCTCCAGCAACGGCACCGAGATGAGCGTCGCGTGGGCCGCCGGCGAGCGCATCTCCCGAGCGGGGTTGCCGCCCCACATGGTGCCGGACGCCGGGCTCTCGCCCTTCATCAGGAACGAGTCGGGCTCGATCACGACGTTGTCGCCGATGGCCACTCCGTAGAGCACCAGTGCGGCGGCACCCACCGTGCAGCCATCGCCGATACGGATGTGATCGGACTTGAATAGCCCTTCCTCGAGTGAGTGCCCCTGCAGCGTCGTCGCCACGTTGAGATTCGCGTAGTCGCCAATCTCGATCAGGGATGTCTCGAAGCAGGTGCAGCCGTCGTCGAAGAGCTTGGCGCCGACCTTCATCCCCAGGAGCCGCCAGATCAGTGAGCGCATGGGCGTGCCCGGGAACAGCGTCCGCAAGGGAGACAGCTGGAACTTCCAGTAGCGCTCGTGCGACCAGAAGTATCGGTCGTAGATGGCGACCTCCCTGGGCGTCAGTCGCCTGAAGCCGAGCGAGGCGCGCTCGGTAACGACGAAGTAGAGCACAGTCGCCGGCAGCATGATCGCGTTGAAGGCGAGGAGCACTGCCACCCCGAAGGTCTGGTACCCGACGACGGCGAGCAACGCGGCGATCAACCAGAGCAGCAGGAAGACCCACACGCTGCCAAGGTAGGCCACCATCGTAACCAGGTTGTGCACGTTCTTGCGCCTGATCTGCGCGCGGCGGCCCTCCTCGCTCCAGGCCTGCATCACCGCCCGGTCCCTCTCGACGGCGCGGGGGATCTCAAACGCTGGCGACCCGAGGAGTCCCACGTTCTCGCGCACGGGCCCGTCGATTGGCACCATGACCTTGGAGGCGAGCAGGCAATTGTCGCCCACGCGGTGGCCGGCGGGAACGCGGATGTCATTGCCGAGATAGTTGCGCGCGCCGATCCGCACCGTGCTGAGCCTGAAGGAGGTGCTCGACATCTCGGCATTCATCAGCCAGAGCCGATCGGAGACCATGGTGCCAGTGCCGAACGCCACCATGAACGGGTTCTCGTGCGCCTGCGTTGAGCCAAAGTTGGAGCCGGTCTGCACGATGGTGTCGAGCCTGTAGCCGACCAGTCGTAGGTAGTGGACGATCGCCGAGCTGTCGCCGAAGATGTCGTTGTAGAGCGGCGAGTTGCTCACCAGCGACAGCAGGCGGAAGACATAGTAGCGCACGCCGTAGAGCACGTAGGTCTCATTCTCGCGCAAGAACGGACGCAGAAGGCGCGGCACGACAAGCACCACCGCAAGCCCCGCCACCAGCGCTCCGAGGAACAGTCCGAGCGAGACGAAAGCGAGCTCGGCAAAGGGAATGGACCATGGGGACGCGCTGGTCTCCAGCCCCTCGAAGTGCGCGACGGTCTCTCGCGCCACCAGGGGGATCAGGAGGAAGACGGCCATGATCAGCGCGGGCAGGATGACGAGCAGTGGGATGGCGACCAGGACCGCGCTGTAGACCGCGCGTCGCAGCTGCGTGCAGGGCCGGGCCTCCACGCGGCAGTAGTCGACGTGCGTCTCCTGGGCGGGCGAGCCGTGCCAACGCTGCCCACGCGCAATCCGCTGGCCTGTCTGTAGCGATGAGCCATACGCGAGCTGCGTGTCGTCCTCCATGACGGTGCCGACGTCGAGCAGGCTGCTTTCGCCGACATAAGCGTTGGCGCCGATGACAATCGACCCGGTGTGGATGCGGTTCGACCGGGCCTTGTAGCCGAGCAGGATGGTATCCTTGAGCACGACCGAGCCGTCGCCGATGGAGATCAGGTCGGTGCATACCGGCATGAAGCGCGGTTTCAGAATCACGTTGCGCCCGATCCTCGCTCCCAGCAGGCGAAGGTACACGTTATAGATCGGTGTACCGCTAAACGCCGCCGGTGGCGCGCTGCAGATCAGGCTGCGCACCAGCCAGAAGCGGAAATACCTGAGGCTCCAGACGGGGATCGCCTCCTCGCGCCACCTGCCGATGAGCAGCCATTTCGCCGCGACGGGAAGGGCGGTCATGGCGACGGAGCCGCCGACCACCAGGGCCAGCATGCGCAAGTAGAGCTGCACCCCGTCGTCGATCGCCGCGTAGATCCGTTCGATGCCGAAGAGCAGCACCCAGAACGCGAGCGTCCCGGCGCCGAGCACATAGGCGAGCTGCAGCGCGCCGCAACGATAATAGTCGAGGCTCGACGGTACGTGGAGCGGCTCCCGCTCCGCGGTCGATCCGATCTCGCAGCCCGCCGCCTGCAGGTAGCGGCCCAGCTTCTCGATGGAGGGGTTGAGGTAGATGTCCTTGATGGCGACGTTCTCGCCTTGCCGGCGCAGCGCCGAGCAGAAGCGCGCCATCAGCAGCGAGTGCGCGCCCATATCGTGGAAGAAGTTGTCGACGACCGAGACGCGCTCGAACTTCAGAACCTGCTTGAGGGCCTCAGCCAGCTTCCCCTCCATAGCCGTGCGCGGGGCTACATAATCCCGGCCGACCGCGCCAAGCCGCGGTCCCTTGGGTGCCGGCAGCCGCTTGCGGTCGGCCTTGTTGCTGGCCGTCATGGGGATCGCGGAAAGCTGCTCCAGGTAGGCGGGCATCATATAGCTGGGCAGGCGCGCCTTGAGCGCATGCGCCGCCTCCTGCAGCGGCAGCCCGCTCTCGCCCTGCTTCAGGGTGTAATAGGCAGCGATATCAAGCGTACCCGGCTCCGGTTCGATCGTGTGAGCCACCGCCTGGGCGACCTGCGGCAGCTCGGAGAGCGCCGCCTCGATCTCGCCGAGCTCGATGCGGTACCCGCGCACCTTGATCTGGGTGTCTATGCGGCCATGGAACTCCACCTCGCCCGCCGCATTGATGCGGCCCACGTCCCCCGTCCGGTAGATGCGCTTGGAGGGGTTGTTGGGCAGGCCGATGAAATCGGGGATGAACTTCCTGGCGGTGAGGTCGGGGAGATTGAGGTAGCCGCCCGCGAGCCCGACGCCGGCGATGCCGATCTCGCCGAGCGCGCCCTCTCCGAGCGCCCTATCCTCGTTCTCGTCCAGAATGACGATGGTATAGGTCGGCAGCGGGCCGCCGATGGTCACGGGCTTGTCGGGGTTGAGCTCGGTCAGGGTGGCGGTGACGGTCGCCTCGGTCGGCCCATAGGCGTTGAGGATGGTGCGGCCCGGGCGGTGCCAGCGCACGACCAGATTGTGCGGGCATGCTTCGCCGGAGACGAGCAGGATGCGCAGCTCCGGCAGGTCCTTCTCGATGGTGGCAAGCAGCGTCGGCACACAGGCGAGATACGTCACCCTGCGCTCTATGAGATCGTCGGCGAGGTCGTCGCCGACGAGACTGGCACCCGGCCTCCCCGGCACGAGCGTCGCGCCTTCGAGCAGCGGAACCCAAAGCTCCTCGACCGAGAAATCGAAGGCGATCGTCATGCCCTGATAGGCGCGGTCGCCCTTCCGGACGCCGTAGGTCTCGCCGGCCACGCGGACGAAATTGCATATGCTGGCGTGCTCGATCGCGACACCCTTGGGGTTTCCGGTCGTCCCGGACGTGTAGATGACGTAGCAGAGCTCGTCCTTCGGCGTCGGCAGCTCGGTCGGCGTCGGGCGGCCGGCGCGCATGGCCGCGATCTCCTCCGCGGCGGAGTCGAGAAGAATCCTCGGCAGCGCGAAAGAGGCGAGCTTGTCCGCGAAGCCCGACAGCGAGACGATCGCCTTGACATTGGCGTCGCTGAGAATGAAGGCTATGCGCTCGCAGGGAAAGCTTGCATCAAGCGGCACATAGGCCGCGTTGATCTTCAGCACGGCAAGGAGAGCCACGTAGCTCTCGACCGTCTTGTCGAGCAGAAGCCCGACACGGTCGCCCGACGTGAGGCCCTGTGCCATGAGGTAGCGCGCGGTCTGGTTGGCACGCTCATCGAGGGCGCGGAACGAGACCGTCTCGTCGTCTGTGACGATCGCCGCATGGTCCGCCTCGCCCGCTCTCACAAGCGCATCGCAGCGCGCCTCGAACAGGTGGTGGAGGCGCTCGCCCTTGGTCCAGCGAACAGTGTTGTCCGCGCCTTTGCAGACGAGCCTCGCGGCCCCCTTCGGGTGTTGCCGGTCAGAAATGGGTCGCAAGCTCCGGAGCGCTGTTGCGCATGACGGTCGGACCGCGTGCCCCGAGTTCCTCGGCGAGGGATCGCGTCAGGATATCGAGGCCCTCGTCTAGCTCGGCGTAGGAGGTGGTGAGCGGCATCATGCATTTGATGACCTCATCCTCGGGGCCGCAGCGCTCGATGACGAGCCCGCGCTCGAAGGCCCGCGCGGTGACCGCGGCCGCCCGCCTGGGATCGGCGCAGCGCACGCCGATCATCATGCCGCGGCCGCGCACATCGATTAAGTCGGGAGCGAAGCGGTCGACGAGCGCCTGCAGCCGTGCGTGCAGATGCTGCCCCTTCGCGCGCACGCTTGCGGCCAGCTCCGGGGTGCGCCAATAGTGCTCCAGCGTCGCCGTTGCCGTGACGAAGGCGTGATTGTTGCCGCGGAACGTGCCGTTGTGCTCGCCCGGCTTCCACACGTCGAGCTCCGGCCTGATGAGGACTACGGAGAGCGGAAGTCCGTAGCCCGACAACGACTTCGACAGCGTGACGATGTCCGGCTTCAGGTCCGCCAACTCGAACGAGAAGAACGTGCCGGTGCGGCCACATCCGGCCTGGATATCGTCGACGATAAGCACGATCTTGTGCCTGTCGCAGAGGGTCTCCAGGCGCCGCAGCCATGCTGTGCTCGCCAGGTTGAGGCCGCCTTCGCCCTGCAGCGTCTCCAGGATGACGGCCGCAGGCAGATCCATGCCGCTCGAAGCATCGGCAAGCATGCGCTCCAGGTAGTCGAGCGTGTCGATGCCCTCGCCGAGGTAGCCATCGTATGGCATGACGATTGCGCCGGGGAGGGCAACGCCGGCAGCACGCCGGAGATACTGGCTGCCCGTCACGGCCAGCGCGCCGAGCGACACGCCGTGGAAGCCGTTGGTGAAGCAGACGACGTTGGAGCGCCCGGTTGCCTTGCGCGCGATCTTCAATGCCGCTTCCACGGCGTTGGTGCCGGTGGGACCCGTGAACTGGATGACGTAGTCCAATCCGCGCGGCTTGAGCAGGATCTCCTGCATGGCTTGCAGGAAGCGCGCCTTGGCTGCCGTGTGCAGATCGAGGCTGTGCGCGATGCCGTCCTCCTCGATGTAGGCGACGAGGGCCGACTTCAAAACGGGATTATTGTGGCCGTAGTTCAAGGAGCCGGCGCCGGCGAGGAAGTCGAGACATCGCCGGCCATGCACGTCGAACAGCTCGGCTCCGATCGCACGCGTGAAGATCCTCGGGAAGCTGCGCGCATACGACCGCACGTTCAACTCGTAGCGGGCGAAGACGCTGGTCTCGGCCGCCAGCGCATCCCTTGTCGGGGGCAACATCGTCTCTGATGACAGCATGCTCTCTACTCCTGAAATGTGTGGTGCGATCGGCGCCACGGCGGGTCTGCCGGCTATGCCGCTTGCCTGTCCGCCTGGTACGTTATGAGGACCAATGCGTCGGCTCCGAACTCGTGGCGGATGAACTTGCGGGCGGCCTCTTGCGTGAAGAAGCAGCCACCGCGGTGCTCGCCGTCATCCTGCACGAGCCAGGTCCCGTAGCGGGTCTCGCGCAGTAGCAATCTTGCCCGGACCTGCTTGCGCTGCTGTCCGCTCTCATCCATAGCGTCGTCCTCTTCATCCATTCGATGAAACTCGCAGCAGTAAGGTCAGGCTTGGCGCCACGATTGCTTTCCTCCCGGTCGAAGCTTGACAGGTCCATCGGGTAAAGCCTCGTGCCCGGTTGACCCAAGGACGCTTCCGGCATTCACGAACTCCTACGGCCCGCGGAAGTGAGCCGGGCATCGGTCGCGCTCGGGTGGGGACGTGCGTCCCATCCAACCGCCTCCGCTAACAGGGACCGGCTGCGGTCGCGCGGTTGCGGAAGGCGGCTCAGAACCGCGACCGCCCGGAGTGCGGCACTCTGCCTGCTCGGTTTCACCGAGCGTGCGTAAAAGTCGAAGTAGAAGTGCATCAGGTTTGGATTCAGAAACTTCATCGCGTGTACCGCTATCATTTCGCGGTAAGACGAATCCGCCTGACGTGCTCGATATCGAGAAGCTCGTTGCCCAGGATCGTGATATGTTGCGCTTTGAGCCTGGAGATGTCTCCGCCCGAGGCTACCGCGTCCTCTACCGTGGGAGTTGCGCGATTGTACTGCAGCGCTCCTTTCCAACTGGATGCGGTAGCCACGTGATCCCTTTTTTATCTTTGCCGTATCCTGGCCTACCGCGTAGCTGCGCGCACAGTCCTGGCAATAGACGGGACACATTGTGGTTGCGAGAAATAATACCTTGTCGGGATATCGGTGGACGATATTTGGTATTGGTGAAGTTGCCCGCTCCTCCAAGGAAGCCATTGTCAGGCAGGGGTGGTCGTCCTCCAGCTCCGAAAGCATTGGAAGGAAGTGACGACTAATGGGGTCAGTCTCTACCTCATCCCAATCTGTGAGGTCCATGACATATGGAGTAAGCCTTATCGACATGCCAACTTTGGTTAATCTTTTGAGAATATCTCGAAGCCCGTTTTGTCTTATTCTGTCGACAAGCTCTAATTCGAGCTGCTCGATGCGGGTTACGGAATTTTTGCCTTGCCAGCTGTGATCAAGGAAGTGTTGCCGAGAGAGTTTGCAAGCGGAGGCAATATCTGGAAACGAGAGCATGACGCTGATCCTGCCGGCAAGGCGAAGCGGACACAAAGAAATATACGTTCGTTGTTGTGATTAGTTCCACATCTGCATAGCCCTTTGATTAATAGTACTAGCAACGTCATTGCGCCGAGCCTGCCGGCCGTCGTGTCTCCGCCGCATTGCTGCCCTTCGGGCCGCTACGCCCCGCACGCCTCGACGACAGGGAGAGCGCGCAACAGGCTCAACAAGCGACCGCAGGAGGTTTGTGACTCAGGGGTCATTTCTTCTTATCGCCTATCAGCCGATTGCGCCGTTGTGCGATTCGACCGCGGAGCTTTCGCCGCAGGACCGCATTCCATTCTTCCGCGAGGTTTGCGGACCCAAGGTAGCCCGCCTCGACATCGAGCCAATGGGCGAGGGTGCATTCCATGCCGATGCGACGCTGCGCGCACTGCCAGGGCTCGGCATTGCATCGACCGCCAACTCCGCCATGCGGGTTCGTCGCACGCGCCAGCTGCTCGCCGACGGCAACGACGATCTCCTCTTCGCCATCCCGAGAGCCGGTCCGGACATCATATCGCAGGGCGGTCGCGAAATTACGCTTCTCGGGGGCGGTACCGTTCTGGTCTCGAACGCAGACCCCTACGAGTTCGATGCCCCCGAACGAGGCGGTTTCTTCGGACTCCGCCTGCCGCGCGCGAAGTTCGCGCGGCTGATACACCCACGTCTACGACCTTGTGGCGCTGGTGATCGGCGCTTCGAGCGAGGCCACCGCCATCACCGAGGGCCGCGGCCTGCGCGCGGCTCGGCTCAGAGCCGTCAAAACGGACATCGCCGCGCATCTCGGCGACGGCGACCTTGTCCGTTGCCGAAGTAGCAGCGCGCCAACTCCGAGGCCAGCATGTGCGCCGCGCGATCCCCGTCCCAGCGTTGCTGCTCCACGTCGCAGTTGTTGACGAGGGGATAGAATCTTGAGACCGGTGGCGCTGGCGGCCACCCACTTGCGGACGAGTTCCTCCTTCTGCGGGTTGTCCCGTACCAGGGTGCCGTCGTCACCCAGGCGCAGCCCTTCGGCCACCAGAACGTCGAGGGCGCCAGCGTCGCGCTTGAGCGAGGAGAAGCCGTTCTCGTCCCAGTTGACGAAGTGGCCGTACCGTAGGGCGGCAGCGGCCGGCGAGGCCGCGGGATTGCGCAGGTGCGCCGGGCCGACCGCGGGCTCGTGCAGGACTCGCGGCGCCGTCACCGCCTCGTGCAGCACGCGCGGTGCCCGGGCGAACTCTATGCGGGACAGGGCGGGGCCGAAGATGCTGCTTGCGAGCAGACAGGCCAGCAATGCCGCCACACGAGTAGTCGCCGACCAGAGCACCGCCGGAACGACATAAGCGACGCCTCCCGTTCGCGTCGAAGAACTCGGGACGCACACCCGCACTGCGCAAAAGATTGCCTCCACCGGTCCGCCCCCAGAGCACGAACCGACGGGGTGACGAACGCGGTGGACAACTCGGCAGTTCCTCCTGTCCGCGGACAAGCGGAGACCTTGGTTATTTCTTCCTTGAACTCGTCCCGAGGAGATGCCGGCCGCAGCTGCACAGCCGGGAGAGGCGCGGTCAGAACGTGAGGATAAGCATCACGCCACCGTAAGTCCCGTCGCCGCCACCGATGTTCCCATCGATGGCATTGCCCGAGCTGCCGACAAACTGGTGGCCGAGGTACAACGAGACCTCGAGAGGCGTGGAGCGCGCGAAAAGAGGAATGTCGAAGATGATGAAGCCGCCCAAGCGTTGCGCGTCGAACTCGAGATCGCCCACCACGGCGCCCTCCGGCCCGAAGGTGATGCCGTGCATGGTCAGGCCGGCGCGGGCCCGCGCCCAGTAGGTCTGAAACGCGGTCGAGTAGTAGCCTTCCAGACCGAGGTAGTAGGGCAGGCCGTTGCGCAGCGTCGCCACGTCGGCCTCTACCTTGAAGCCCCACTCGGGCCCCCGCACCTCGGCGAACGGATCGTCGGGGTCGAGCCGGAAGTTCTGATAGTCGGCGCCGATGTAGACCCCTCCGAACACCTTCCCCAGGGTCATCCTGTACCCCAGCATCACATCGATCTGGTATCCAAGTCCGTTGCCGGGGTCGAGGTCATAGTCGACGCGGCTGCCGTAGCTGCGCAGGTAGAAGCCGTTGCGGTAGATGTCGCCGTTGAGCGCAACGGCGGCGCCGGTGAACACGTACCGCGAGCCCTTCACGACGTCGTAGCCCGAGTACCACACAGTGCTCGGAGTCCACGGGCCGTGCACGACCTTGGCATCGCGCCCTCCCAGGAACATGGGGGTCAGGTCGACCGCACCCGGCCCGGCGTCAGACTTGTCCGACGCCTGTTGCGCCAGTCCCGGCTGCGCTGTGACGATTGTGAGGATGACAGCCAGCGACAGGGATGCCGCCCAAAGTGCGACAGCGGTCGTTCGTGGGCGTCCCATTAGCATGGAATGTGACCTTTCTGTGACCGTTCAATGTGCAGACCACGGCGGATGATACCTCAAGCAAAGGGTGATTCGCGAAAGCCAGCTCGATCAAATCATCCGTGAGGACCCGCAATGTTGCCGGGCGTGCTTGCTTGGACACGCTCCTCATTGTGATAATCTGCATAGATCAGCGGATAGCCGAGATGCCGCACCGCTCGTGACGTGGAAAGCTGCGCATTCCGGAGGGATCGGCTGTCTTCTCTCTTCGTACTGTTGCGGACCTTGAGAAGGAGCTCTCGGCAGCCGGGCCGCGCGTGTCGGTATTTCGCCTGCGCACCCGCGACGCGATCCTGGAGGCGAACCCATCCACCGCCCTGTCCAAGGGAGACGTGATCGCGCTCGGGGGCCGCAGGAACGCCGTGATGCGGGCGGGCTCCGTGGTTCGGCCCGAGCAGGACGATACGGCGCTGCTTAACTTTCCGATCGATACCGCAAATATCTTCGTCACCAATCGCGACATGGAGAGGCTCACGCTTGGGGAGCTGGCCGCAACGAGGACCTTTGCGCGCGGCGTGTTCGCAACCCGCCTGCTGCGCGGCAGCCAGGAGATCCCCATTGGTGCCCAGACCAGACTGCAACAGGGCGATGTGCTCTCCCTGATCGGCGATCCTGCGGCACTCTCCAAAGCCGCCGACGAGCTTGGCTATTGGGAGCGGCCGTCGGTCGTCACAGAGATACTCACATTGGGCCTAGGCATCGCTATAGGCTGCCTTATCGGCCTGCCGGCGCTGGTCCTCGCCGGGGTCAAGCTCTCGCTATCTACATCGGTTGGAACCCTTCTCGCGGGGTTGTTCCTCGGATGGTTGCACAGCCAGCGTCCCTGGATCGTCGGTCACATCCCCGAGGCCTCGCGCCTGTTCATGGTCAATTTCGGGCTCGCCGGATTCGTTGCCATCACGGGCCTGCACGCCGGCCCGGAGTTCATCAGCGCCTTGAAGGACGTGGGGCTCGCGCTGTTCTTCGCAGGCGTGATCTGCACGTGCGTGCCGCCGCTCGTGGGCGTTCTGTTCGGCAAGTATGTGCTGCGCATGGACCCGCTCCTGCTGCTGGGCGGCGTGGCCGGCGCGCAGACGATGACAGCGGCGATGGTGGCGGTGCAGGAGCGCGCCAAGAGCAAGGCGCCGGTATTGGGGTTCACGGTTCCCTATGCTCTCGGCAACATCATCCTGACCACGTTCGGCACGGTCATCGTGCTGCTGGTCAGTTAGGCTCGCGCACCGCAAGACGCTCGCGGTCGGCCGTCGGTTCAAACGCGACGCAAGCGTGTGTCGCCGTGCAACAGCCACGCGCCCTGAGTGAAGTCGCCTTCATCCGGCTCCTCCTCGGGCACGGCATCCTCTTTCGGAACGGGGATGATGGCTTCCTCGGTCACGTCCTCAGGTGCCGCGACCTCCAGCGCAGCACGGGGTTCAGGATCGGGGCGCTCGAACCTCCTGCCGCGCCAGCCGGTCTTGCCTGTAAACCGTGCGGCGCGCGCCCCAGCCTCGGCGACCATCGGCGCCGCGTCGGGCACGTAGTGCGCGCCACACGATGGACAGACGATCGGCTCTCGCGACAGGTCGTAGAAGCGCACTGCACACGCTTGGCAGACGCGCTTCGTGCCGCGCAGTGCCTTCATTGTCTTGGGGGTTTCGTGAATTGGACGACCGCAGGGTCTTGTTGCCAAGCCGACCGCGCCGCGGGGGCAAGCCCCCGACGACGCATCTCAGGCCTCTCGTGAGGGCTTCAGCTAGGCTTTCTGGAGGTCCGCGGCCTGCTTGCCGCGGCCCCTTCTGTCGTCCTCGAGCGTGAAGGTCACCCTGTCACCCTCGTTGAGCGTCTGCAGCCCCGCCCGTTCGATGGCCGTTGCATGCACGAACACGTCCTTGGAGCCGTCTTCCGGCGTAATGAAGCCGAATCCCTTGGCGGCGTTGAAGAACTTGACGGTCCCGGTGAGTCTCATGAGATAGCCTTTCCCGTTTGTGCGTGAATGAGCCGGTTGTGAATGGGCCCACGCTTAGCCCAGACGACTCAAGATCGGGAAAGGGCTCGGCCAGCGATGGCCAGCGTCTAACCAAAAGGTGAGGACGCGGCCCCTCATGGGCCGCACCGGCTCCCGAGATATGGGCTGCGCGGCAGCCAAATGCAACCCGCAGAGGGATGCTACGCGCCCGAGCGCCTCACGGCGCGCAACTGTCGGAATGAGATCATTCTGCCTCGCGCTTCGTCCCACAGCGCGAAGCGGATGCAGCCGACGCTCTGCAGGAGCGTGATGCGGCCGACGTCCTTCAACCCAGGATGGTCGTGCAGCACCTGCCCGAGGCGGTAGTAGGGGATGCGGCTGCACAAATGATGTACGTGGTGCACGCCGATGTTGGCGGTAAACCAGCGCATCACCGGCGGAAGGTCGTAGTGAGAGCTGCCGTGCAGCGCCGCCTCGGGCATGCTCCACGCGTTGCCCCTCGCCCATGACGTCGCCTCGAACTGGTGCTGGACGTAGAACAGCCACACCCCGATCGATGCGGCGAGCAGGGTGATCGGCACGTGCACGAGCAGGAACGGCTTCATGCCCGCGAGCCACATGCCCGCAACCACGGCCCCAGCGATTGCAGCATTGGTGCCCATCGGACTGACCCAGGATCGCCAGCATTTGAGCGCCGCACCGGCTGGATACCTTTGCTGGATGAGAAAGAGGTAGGCCGGCCCCAGGCCGAACATCACCAGCGGGTGGCGGTAGAGGCGATAGGCAAGGCGCCGCAATCGAGACGCCGCGAGATACTCGCCGACCGTGAGCGTGGCAACGTCGCCGATGCCCCGGCGATCGAGGTTGCCCGAGCTGGCGTGATGCACGGCATGGCCGCGCCGCCAATTGATCGTAGGGCGTCAGCGTCAGCACGCCGATGATCCGGCCGGCCCAGTCGTTGGTCTGCCTCTGGCGGAAGAATGCGCCGTGCCCGCAATCGTGCTGGATCATGAAGAGCCGCACCAGGAAGCCGGCGGCAGGCACGGCAATGGCGAGGCTGAGCCAGTAGCTCCAGCGCAGGCACACCCATGCGGCGACCCAGAGCAGGACGAACGGTATGGCGGTGACGAGCAGCTCGCTTGCACTGCGCACGTGGCTGGGCGCACGATAGCGGTTCAGAATCGGCAACCAGTCCCGTGCAGAGGTGGCGTTGCTGCGCGCTGCTTCGACCTTCAAGAGAACGTCCGCCTATTCTTCGGGGATTGGCGCAGCGCCGGCTTCTGCAGGCGCACTCGGGCTTTGATCACGGCCTTGCAGAGCTTATAGCAGCAATTGGGGCGTCCCCTGCCAGCGGAAACGTATGGGACGCGGAAAGCGCGTGACTCGCACGGCTCTGCGGCGACGCGGCCCCGCCGCCCCGAGCACCGTAGCAGCTATGGCTTGCCGGCATCTGCTCGCCTCCGGGCGCGCAGGCTTGCTGGGTCCGGCAGAGCGCAAGCGCGTCGTTGCGGCGGCTCAAGCTTGCGAGTGCCGACGGCATTGGTGAAGGCCGATGGAGAGGTCGTCTGGATGACCAACGCCTCTATGAACGCGGGCGACGGGAGCGCCAGAGCATCCGATTGAATTTGACTTGTGCTCCTCGAACATGTGAGAAGCAGCCACGCTCGATGAGCGATTTGCGGCGCTCCAGCCGCGTGAAGGGCAAATGACTCGGCCCGCTTGGCCTGACCCGTCCTCCTGTTGAGCGCCCCGAGACAATTCCATCCGACAGCCCAGGACACGCGGGGTGTCTTCAAACAACTGGCCGCACCTCGGCCCCGTGCATCGACATGGATGTCGGCTCGGCACTGCTGCGTGCGCGACCACAAGAAAGACCTAGCAATTGACGAATTTCTCCGACCTCGGCCTTGCGGCGCCCATCCTGAGGGCGCTGCAGAGCGCAGGCTATGACACGCCGACAGCCATTCAGGCCCAAGCCATACCGGTCGTTCTTGCCGGACGCGACGTTCTCGGCATCGCCCAGACCGGCACCGGCAAGACCGCCGCATTCGCCCTGCCGATCCTGCAACGGCTGGCGGCCGATCGCCGCCCTGCCCAGCGCAAGGGCTGCCGCGTGCTGGTCCTGTCGCCCACCCGCGAGCTTGCGACGCAGATCGCCGACAGCTTCCGCGCCTACGGCCGCCATCTCGACGTGACGGTCGCGGTGGTGTTCGGAGGCGTGGACCATCGGTCCCAGGTGCGGCGACATGGCACGAGGCGTCGACGTGCTGGTTGCCACGCCGGGCCGGCTGATCGACCACCTGACCGAGGGCAACGTCGTGCTTGCGGGCACCGAGGTGCTGGTGCTCGACGAGGCCGATCGGATGCTGGATCTGGGCTTCCTGCCGCCGATCCGCCGCATCGTCTCCCACCTCACATCGAGGCGCCAGAGCCTGTTCTTCTCGGCCACCATGCCGCGCGAGATCGGCAGGCTGGCCGACGAGCTGCTGCGCGATCCGGCGAGGATCGCGGTCGCTCCCGTGGCCACCCTGGTCGACAGCGTCACGCAGCGCGTGATCCACGTGGAAAGCGGCAACAAGCTCTCCCTGCTGGTGCAGCTGCTCGGCGACCCGCAGATGTCGCGCGCGCTCGTCTTCACGCGCACCAAGCGCCGCGCCGATCGCGTCGCCCGCCATCTGCGAGACCGCCAGCATCGGCGTCGCCGCCATCCACGGCGGCAAGAGCCAGCCGCAGCGCGAGCGTGCGCTCGCGGCCTTTCGCGCCTCGAAGGTCCGCGTTCTGGTGGCGACCGACATCGCCGCGCGCGGCATCGACATCGATCGGGTCACGCACGTGGTGAACTACGAGCTGCCGGACGTTCCGGAGAGCTACGTCCACCGCATCGGCCGCACCGCGCGCGCCGGTGCCGCGGGCATCGCCATCTCGCTCTGCGACGCGGACGAGCGCGCGCAGCTGCGCGACATCGAGCGACTGACCCGGCAGTCGATCCCGGCCGAGGATCGGCGCCAGCCGAGGGGAGCCGGGCAGCGGAGCCGAGGGTGCGCGCACGGATCCAAGCGTCGCGCGCATATGCAAGCGAAGGCGCGCGGCAACTCGGCCCCAGGCAGACGCAGAGCGCGAGGCGCGGCACCCGGCAAGCTCCCGCGCCAGTCGCCCGCGGCCGACTCCCGTCGGCCAGCGGTCGCGACGCGCACGGGCAGGGCGACGGCGCGCAGGAGCATTCTGATCGCGGCTTTGCAGGCGCAGACGTCGTTCGGCACGGGCGCTTCGTGCGGCGCTCTGGGCCAGCCGAGCAAACGCGGAGTTGACGGATATGGCGCAGCACAGGTTCAAGGTCGGTCAGCTGGTGGATTTCTCACCCGCCAGGCCGGGCATTCCGACGCCTGGGCGTCAATACGAGATCGTACGGCTGCTCCCCGCCGAGGGCGGCGAGTTCCTCTATCGCGTCAAGAGCAAGGCTGAAACGTTCGAGCGTGTCGCCAAGGAGAGCGAGCTGGCATGGCGCGCCCCGTCGTGAGGTGCGAGTGCCGGGGCGGCAGAACGATAGCCAGCCGTATCAGCGAGGCATCAGATGGGACGCCAGAAACCGACGGCGAAGGCGGAGCACGTCTTCTTCGACGTGCTCTACGCGGATGGAACGATGACCTCGAACCGGAGGGTGCCCGGCTCGGTGCTGGGCGGCCTGGAGGGAGACACGCCCGCACGCGCCTTCATCGAAGCGCAGGATCTCGAGATCGCCGAGCGCTCGGGCCGCTTGCGCCCGCCGATCAAATCGATCAGCCGGGCCGCCCCGCGCACAGCGCACGATCAGACTCGGAAGGCCCGGCCGTAGCTGACGCAGCGCACCATGGGAGGTGTCTGCAAAAAGCCCACTCATAATCACACCTCTGCCGACCTGCGCGCCCCGAGCCGCTCGATCCGCCATCGAGCGTGGCGGGCCTGCTTCAGGACACTGCCGACGAAGCGGGAACGGCGCGTGTCAAAGACGTGCCAGACGAACGGCAGGTTCTTGCACCGTTCTGCACTCTGGCAAGCAGCCGCGTCCAAGCACGGCTCGAAAAAGCTCAGGCTGCTCGGGAGTTTTGGTGGTGCTGCCGGTGTGGATTGAACACACGACCTCTCCCTTACCAAGGGAGTGCTCTACCACTGAGCTACGGCAGCAGGGATCGCCCATTTGCGCCTCTTTTGCGTCCCCTGAAGACGGCAAGCTCCGGCGCCGGCTAGGGTCTAGACCATCGCTCCGATGCGCGCAACAGTCCACCGCCCGCAACTTCCCGTGCGCAGCAACCACAGCCCACGAGCCAATCTTGCGCGCTCCGGGCGACACACGTATGCTGTCGGGCGAATGCCAGTAGACCCAGCGGCACGATCGAGCATGGCCGGCGAGAAGGTGTCAGCGCGAGGGCGCCAGGCGCGGCTGGCCGCCGAGCTGCGGTCGAACCTCGGCAAGCGCAGGCAGCAGGCCCGGCGTCGCGCCCAGCGCGACGCCGCAGCGACCGCGGGCCTCGATCTCGAGGAGGGGGACCGGAGAGGCGCCTCGAGCGCACCCGAGGGCCAATCTGAGGGCCAATCTGAGGGCAAGGGCGAGCCGGCCGGAAGGCCCGCCTGAAGGCTGCCTTGAGCTGAACCGGAGCAAAAACGGACAGGGCCTTCCATGGATCGCATCAGCGTCGTCGGCGGCAAGCCTCTCAACGGCACGATCTCCATCTCCGGAGCGAAGAATGCGGCCCTGCCGCTGATGATCGCAAGCCTCCTCACCCCCGACCGGCTCACCTTGAAGAACGTGCCGAGCCTCGCCGATGTCGCCCTCTTGGGTCGCATCCTGCGCAACCACGGCGTCGATCTCACCATCGACGGCAAGCGCGGCAATCCCTCGCCGCACCTGGGCGAGACGTTCCATCTTACCGCGCGTGACATCGTCGACACGACCGCCCCCTACGAGCTGGTGAGCCGCATGCGCGCGAGCTTCTGGGTGCTGGGTCCGCTGGTTGCCCGCCGTGGCGAGGCGCGCGTCTCCTTGCCCGGCGGCTGCGCCATCGGCACCCGTCCGGTCGACCTGCATCTCATGGGCCTCAAGGCGCTCGGCGCCGCGATCGACATCGACGGCGGCTATGTGGTCGCCAGGGCCCCGCGCGGACTGCGCGGCGCCCGTGTGACCTTCCCCAAGGTCTCGGTCGGCGCCACGCACACGGTGCTCATGGCGGCTGCGCTCGCCAAGGGCGAGACCGCAATCGAGAATGCCGCGCGCGAGCCCGAGATCGGCGATATTGCGGAATGCCTCGCCAAAATGGGCGCCAGGATCGAGGGCGTCGGCAGCAATACGATCCGCATCCAGGGCACCGACCGGCTCGAGGGCGCCGTGCACACCGTCCTGCCCGACCGCATCGAGACCGGCACCTACGCCTTCGCCGTGGCCGCGGCCGGCGGCGAGGTGGAGCTCAAGGGCGCCCGCAAGGGCCTGCTCGAGACCGCCTTCGGTGCGCTGGAGCAGGCCGGAGTCGCCGTCACCGAGACGGAGGGCGGCGTGCGCGTGGCCCGCAACGGCAGAGCGCTGCAACCGGTCAGGGTGGAGACGCAGCCCTACCCCGGCTTCCCGACCGACCTGCAGGCGCAGCTGATGGCGCTGATGACCAGGGCCGAAGGCACCAGCGTGATCCGCGAGACCATCTTCGAGAACCGCTTCATGCACGTGCAGGAGCTGGCCCGGCTGGGCGCCGACATCCAGCTGCAGGGCGACACGGCCACAGTGCGCGGCGTCGAGGCCCTGCGCGGCGCCCAGGTGATGGCCACGGACCTCAGGGCTTCCGTCTCGCTCGTCATCGCCGGGTTGATGGCGGAAGGCCAGACCACCATCAACCGCGTTTACCATCTCGACCGCGGCTTCGAGCGGCTGGAGCAGAAGCTCGCCGGCTGCGGCGCCGCCATCGAGCGCATTGTCAGCGGCTGAGGGGTCAGACACTGCGGGTCTGACCCCTTGGTCGAGGCCTCAGTTGCGGCTATAGCGTTGTAAGCAGGCCGCTTTGCCTACGTGTAGGTGGTGCCATGGGGTCAGACCCGCAGGGTCTGACCCCTGCCTGACACCGCCCTGGCAGGAATTCGTGTAACCATGCCCGAGTTGAAGCTCATTGCCCTCGATGCAGAGGACCTCGCGGTCGTCTCGGCGCATTTGCAGGACGCGGTGCTGAAGGTCGGCGACATGGTCTACCGTCCGCACGAGAAGCGGTTTGCGGCCGTGGCCAACCGCTTCGACTGGGCCGAGGCATTGCGCGGCGATGCCGCCAAGGAGAAGCGCTACGCCCGACGCCAGGCGGCACTGCGCTTCGAGCGCGTCCTGGGCGCCCAGGTGCACGGCCTCGATCTTAAGAAGAAGGGCGAGGTGGTGTCGCTGCTCGCCATCTCCTTCGAGCCCGGCGAGGCTCCGGAGGGGCACGTGACCCTGCAGTTCGCCGACGGAGGCGCCATCAGGCTGCACGTCGAGTGCATCGAGACGGAGCTGCGGGACCTCGGTCCGGTATGGGAGGCGAAGGCGCGGCCTATGCATCCCGACGAGCCGTCCAAGGCCGGGGGCACCCGGGGCTCCTGACGAGCAGAGAAGTGCGGAGCATCGATGCCTCTCCATCTGAACACCAGCGACCCCGGGTTCGAGCGCGCCTTCGCGACGTTCCTGGCCGCCAAGCGCGAGACGGCGCCCGATGTCGAAGCCGCGGTGCGCGAGATCATCGCCACCGTGCGCCGCGACGGTGACGAGGCCCTCGCCGCCTATACCCGACGCTTCGACGGCTTCGACATCGCGGAGGTCGGCCTCGCCGTCGGCGCGCCCGAAATTGCAGCGGCCGTCACTGCCTGCGACCCGCAGGCGCTGGCGGCACTCGACCTTGCAAAGAGCCGCATCGAAAGCCACCACCGCCGCCAGCTGCCCCGCGACGAGCGCTACACCGACGCGCTGGGTGCCGAGCTCGGCTGGCGCTGGACCGCGGTGGAATCGGTCGGCCTCTACGTGCCCGGCGGGCTCGCGAGCTACCCCAGCTCCGTCCTCATGAACGCCGTGCCTGCCAAGGTGGCCGGCGTGCCGCGCGTCGTCATGACGGTGCCCGCGCCGGACGGCCGCATCAACCCGCTGGTGCTGGCGGCCGCGCGGCTGGCGGGCGTCCCGGAGATCTACCGCATCGGCGGCGCGCAGGCGATCGCGGCGCTTGCCTACGGCACCGCGACCATCGCGCCGGTCGCCAAGATCGTCGGCCCCGGCAACGCCTACGTGGCGGCGGCGAAGCGGCAGGTGTTCGGCACGGTGGGCATCGATGCCATCGCCGGCCCCTCCGAGGTGCTGGTGATCGCCGACAAGGACAACGACCCGGAGTGGATCGCCGCCGACCTGCTGGCCCAGGCCGAGCATGATACCGCCGCGCAGGCCATCGTCATGACCGACGACGCCGGCTTCGCCGAGGCCGTCGGAGCCGCCGTGGCGCGCCAGCTGCAGCTCTTGCCCCGTGGCAACATCGCCGCGGCCAGCTGGGAGACTTTTGGCGCGGTCATCGTGCTGGGCACGCTCGACGAGGCGCCGGCACTGGCCGACCGCATCGCCGCCGAGCATCTCGAGATCGCCACCGCGGACCCTGAAGGGCTGGCGGCGCGCATCCGCAATGCGGGGGCGATCTTTCTCGGCCGCCATACGCCGGAAGTGATCGGCGACTACGTGGCGGGCTCCAACCACGTGCTGCCGACCGCGCGCAGCGCCCGCTTCTCCTCGGGCCTCGGCGTCACCGATTTCATGAAGCGCACCTCCCTCCTGAAGCTCGATGCCACCGCGCTCGCCCGGCTGGCGCCGGCGGCGGCAACGCTGGCGCGCGCGGAGGGCCTCGAGGCGCACCGCCGGTCTGTCAGCGTGCGCACGGGCTCGCGCGGCGAGGAGACCTGAGGCGGCCGTGCCATGTTCGACCCTCCCGTCGATCCCAACTCCAAGGCCCGCCTCGTCGCCATCACGCTCGACGAGGCCTCCATAAGGCGCGCCAACCCAAACATCGAGCACGAGCGCGAGGTGGCGATCTACGACATCCTGGAGAGCAACAAGTTCGAGCTGGACGGGCGCGACGGCGGCCCCTGGGTGCTCAACCTCGGCCTCGTCGAGGATCGCCTGGTGTTCGCCGTTGCCCAGGAGGCAACCGACGATACCTTCACGGTGGTGCTCTCGCTCACGCCGCTGCGGCGCCTCATCAAAGACTACTTCATGGTCTGCGAGAGCTACTACGAGGCGATCCGCACCGCACCGCCCTCGCGCATCCAGTCGATCGACATGGGCCGCAAGGCGTTGCACGACGAGGGCAGCCGCGTGTTGCTGGAGCGGCTGAAGGGCAAGATCAGCGTCGACGGCGACACCGCGCGGCGCCTGTTCACGCTCATCTGCGCCCTGCATTGGAAAGGATGAGAGGTGCCGCGTGTGGGGGACCCAGATCGGCATCATGACCTGCCGGGCGCGGTGCTTTTCGTCTGCACCATGAACTCCGTGCGCTCACCCATGGCGGCGGCGATCCTGCGCCACCTGGCGGGCCGGCGCATCTATGTGGTGTCGGCAGGGGTGAAGGCTGGCGGGCCCGATCCGTTCGCCATCGGCGTGATGGACGAGATCGGCATCGACATCGCCACCCACAAGCCCTGCACACTCGCGGAGCTGCACGACACCTCCTTCGATCTGATCGTCACGCTCTCGCCGGAGGCGCACCATCAGGCGCTGGAGCTGACGCGCACCATGGCGGTGGATGTCGAGTACTGGCCCACCTTCGACGCCACCATGATGATCGGCCATGTGAGCCGCGAGCACGTCCTCGACGCCTACCGCGGCGTGCGCGACCACCTGTTCCGGCGCATCAAGCGGCGCTTCGGCTTCGAGGGCGGCCCCTCGGTGTAGCGGTGTCAGACCCGGAGGGTCTGACACCGGCTTCCGGGATGATGAGGTGGAGATTCTCAGTCGTAGTACCGATAGCGACGGTACGGCCGGTAGTCCTCATAGTCCCAGGAGTCCCGGTAGTAGCGGTATATCCTCTCGCTCCTGTAGTACCGCCGTTCCCGGTACCCCGAGTATCCGCGGCATTCCGCGCGGTACCGGCTGCAGTTGCCGAGCCCCCTCTCGCCCAGCGAGCCCTTGTAGAGACACGCGCGCCGCAACGTGTCGCAGTAGCTGCCCCGTCTGTACTGGATCGGCTCGACGGCAGAGCTCTTGAAGTCCGTCGGGCCGCGGATCGCATCGCTGCTCAGCGGGGCCGCCGCTGCGGCAGGGATCATCGAGAGAATGACGCCGGTGGCAATCAGGCTGCCCGCAAGGCGTCCGGCAAAGCCTCCAAAAACCATCGTAAGCATGGGTCCTCCGATCACGAATGCTCAATCGTCGTGCCGGCACATCGTCTGTGTCGGCACCACTGACCCCGGCGTGAGTATGGACAGGATATTATCAGACACCTGACAGCGCCGGAAGGGAGCACTTGTGCTCCGTCCGTGCCAAACAGCCGGCCACATGCCGCACGCCAGCCAGTTGCCGGCGCGACGCGATGACGCGTCCGCCGGTGTCAGGTCGCAGCGCTCTCCTCGTCGGTCACCGAGTTCGACAGCACGCCGATCCCCTCCACCTCGACCTCCACGACGTCGCCGGGCACCAGCCACTTCGGCGGATCGAAGCGCGCGCCGGCGCCGTTGGGCGTGCCAGTGAGAATCAGGTCGCCGGGCTCGAGCGTGGTGAAGGTCGACAGATAGCTGATCAGAAAGTCGAAGGGGAACAAGAGCCGGTCGGTGGTGTCGTTCTGGCGCTCCTGGCCGTTGACGCGGGTCTTGACCCGCAGCGGCCCCGCCGGCATCGCATCGGCGGTGACGATCCAGGGGCCCAGCGACCCGGAATTGTCGAAGTTCTTGCCCTGCGTGACATTGAACTTGCCGTGCCGCGTCCATTCCCGCGCGGTGCCTTCGTTGGCGATAGTGTAGCCGAACAGGTGGTCCATCGCCTGCTCGCGCCGAATGCGCCGCGCGCGCTTGCCGATCACCAGTGCGATCTCGCCCTCGTAGTCGAACTGCCGGGTCTCCGGCGGGCGCACGAGCGGTGCCCCATGCGCCACGAACGAGGCCGGAAAGCGCACGAACACGCTGGGGTACTTCGGCTGCTGGCTGCCGTCCTTGTACTCGGCGTTGCGGTCGAGATAGTTGATCCCCACGCACAGGATCTTGCCGGGCGCCGGGATGGGCCGCTCAACCCTGACGGAATCGCGCGCGAAGTCGGGCTTCTCCCCGGCGACGATGTCCCGCGCCCGGCCCGTGAGCTCGTTGGCGATCAGGTCCTGCAAGGTCGGCGCGTCGCGCCCGAGGCGAGCGCCCAGATCGACGATCCCGGCATGAACCACCGCGCCATAGCTGGTGCGGCCGTCGCGCTCGAAGGTAACGAGTTTCATTGGTCCCCCTCCCTCGTCCCGGGTGCTGCTCTTCCAGGATTGTGGTCGAATCCCCCGGCACGCAACAGCGAAATGGCGTTGCACCCGAGGTCGCAGATAAGCTCGCGCCGGCTCGAGGCCGGAGCTCGGCTTCCGGGACGACAGGTGGCGTTGTTACGGCGCCCGCTTGACCTCGATGCGGCTGGACCTCGGCTCTACGGTGACGCTCTCTGGCTTGGGCACGCTGATCGTCAACACGCCGTCCTTGAACCCGGCCGACACCTTGTCGGGCGCGACCTCGAAGGGCACAGTCATTGTCCGCTGGAACGCACCGTAGGACCGCTCGATGCGATGAAAGACGCGACCGTCCTCGTCCTTCTTCTCCTCCTGCTCGGATTTCTTCTCGCCCTTGACCGTCAGCTGGTTGCCGGACAGTGAAACGTCGATGTCCTTCTCCTCGACCCCGGGCAACTCGACGGTGACCGTCATGTCGTTGCTGGTCTCGCTCACGTTGATGCGCGGCGCCAGCGTGCCGCCGATATTGCGCCCGAACCAGTCCTCGAACAGGCTGTCGAGCTGCGTTCTGAACCCGCGGAACGGATCGAGCTCGCGACCGCTGGGAGACGGCTTGTCTGTCATCTGTGACCTCCATCGTTGCAGCGCATGGAGAACGGGGCGAGGCCCCCGCCTCCCGGCGCGATTGGAAACGCTGCGGTCCGGCGCGCGGGGCACAATCCCGTCGCGGCGGCGCCACTCTGCCTCCCGAGGGTACGCAATGCCGGCTGAGCTTTGCACCGCATGGAGTTATGTAGGTGCTCGCCTTTGGTTATGTAGACGCCAGGGGACGGGGTCAGACCCTCGCACCAGACGCTGCGACTTCACTTCGAACGTCGAAGGCGAGGGTCTGACCCGTTCAGCCGTTCAGCGCGAGGGGTCTGACTCCGCTCCGCCCTCGGACGCGGGCTCCTCGCCCTCTCCCCGGTCCGGAATGGCGTAGGCGCCACCGAGCCAGCGGGCGAGGTCGACATCGGCGCAGCGGCGCGAGCAGAACGGGCGGCACCCGGGCGCGCTCGGTCGCCCGCAGATCGGGCATTCGCCACGTACGCTGCCGGCAGCCTGGGGTGTCATCCCTACTCGGGGTCCGCCTGCCCCAGCTTGAGCCAGTTGAAGTGGATCGGAAAGCTCTCGCCGGCCAGCATGCTGACCACCTCGGTAAGCGGAAATCCGACGACGTTGGTGTAGGAGCCGTTGATCTTCTGCACGAAGCAGCCGGCGAGGCCCTGGACGGCGTAGCCGCCCGCCTTGCCGCGCCATTCGCGCGAGGCGATGTAGGCATCGATCTCCTCGTGCGTCAGGCGCTTGAAGCGCACGCGCGTGTCGACCATCCGGACCCGCACGCGGTCATCGGGCGTCACGAGGCACACCGCGGTCAGCACGCGGTGCGAGCGCCCCGAGAGGAGGCGCAGCGCCGCCACCGCCTCCTCGACGAAGCGCGGCTTCACCAGGACGCGCCGCCCGACCGCCACGACGGTATCGGCGGCCAGCACGCAGGCGTCGGCGATGTCCTTGTCGTTGGCGATGGCATCGCGCGCCTCGAGCGCCTTCGACCGCGCCAGGCGGGTCGCCAGGGCACGCGGCATCTCGCCCTTCTTTGGCGTCTCGTCGATGCTGGACGGCCTCAGCGCGTCGGGCTCGATGCCGACCTGGGCAAGCAGCGTAAGCCGCCGCGGGGACGCGCTGGCGAGCACCAGCTTGGGCTTGAGGCCGGTGCGGCGCCCGGCGGGCTTGGTCCGCGCCAGCTCGGCCCTCAGCGTCTCTCCGCGCGGGCTGTCCGTTCGGCTCAGCACGCCGAGCAATCCGCGCGTGGTTGTCATCCGCCCCGGCTCCCATTCGCTGCACTGGCGGCGAACATTGTCCAGGAAGGCGAGGAAAATCAAGGGTGGGGTGTGCGCAATCGGGCAAACCTGCGGGCAGCCGGGGCACGTGCCGACGCGAATTGCAGGCGAGTGGAGCGACCGTCGCGCATTGCGCCCGGCACCTGCACCTGTACTTTGCCGCTCGCCTCGGATGCCCGAAAATCGCGACGGTTACTCCAACCGTCGCTTATGACGCCGGCTGCCACGCGTGACGTACCCTATATGGGGTATGCGGGGACCTAAATTGTAGGAAGCGCTCGCAGATCGCGGGACCGGTTGCGCAGCCAAACCGGGGTGGCCAGGATCTTGGCGACCAGCTCGGCCTGCCGGCCGACGCCGGTCTTGTCGAAGATGCGCTTCAGGTGCACGCGCGCCGTGTCGGTGGCGATCCCGAGGTCCTTCGCCGCCTCCTCCATGGTGCGCCCCAGCACCAGCCGCTCGCACAGCCTTGCCTCGGCCTGGGTGAGGCCGAACAGCCGGCGCAGCAGCTCGGCGGGAGCCTCCTGCGGCTCCTCGGGTATGGTCATGAACACGACAGCCAGCGGCCGGTCGAGGCGCCCCAGGCCGTAGCGCAGGTGATTACCCCACAGTGTCGCCACCAGGGCCGGGAACGGCTCCGCACCCGACAGGCGGGTGATGGCCAGGGCCTCCCCCTGCGCGATGCGGCCGGCTCTGACCTCAGCGACGGCCTCCCAGATGGCGCGGCGCAGGGCAGCATTCTCGTCCCTGGCCTGGAGTGCCAGGGTGCCGTTGTGGAGCGAAACGCCGTCACCCATGTCGACGATGCGCCTCGCCGTGGCGTTGGCATGCACGAGGCGGGCGTTCTCGTCGACCAGCAGGATGCCGATCGAAATGCCGTCGAGCGCCTCGAAGGCGATGCGGTTGACGAGATCGACGCGGGCGAGATGCTCGCTCAAGGCCACGGCCTGCTTGACGTGGGGGATCAGCGCGCCGAACGCCTCCACCTCCTGCTCCCTGAACCAAGTCGACTGCCTGCCGCGAAAGGTGCCGAACATGATGAGCGTGCCGTCGTCCTCGGGAATGCTCACGACCAGTGAATACTCGACGCCGGCAGCCAGGAGGATGTCCTGGTACATTCTCGATTCGTGCAGCTCTGCGTCGCCGAAGGCGAGACGGCAGGAGAAAGGACGGCTCGGGAACCTCCAGGCCAGCTGCACGCGGGGGTCGGTGGGCATCAGCTCGGAGAACTGCCGCTCGAAGCGGGCGAGCGCGGCGCTCCAGCCCCCGTCGGCCGAATCGTAGTGCTTCCGGACGAACTCGTCGTAGCCGTACAGCACGGAGAAGCTCAATGCCCGCTCGTGCGGCTGCACACGGACCAGATGTGCGCGCCCTCGGCCCCGAAAGCGCGGGCCAGCTCCTCCAGGAATGCCGGCCACTTGTCGGCGTCCGTGGCAGCGTCGTAGAGGCGGAGGATCGTCGGCAGGATATCGATCTGGCTCATCATCGCCCACCGGCAGAAGTTGCGGTCTTCTAAATCCTGGCGCCGCCGCGTGCATCCAGCAGCGCCTCCTTCAGGGCGTGGGCGAGATCGCGCCGCTCGCCGTCGGTCAAGAAACGGGCAAACGCCAGCTCCCGGCCTTGCGAGACGACGCTGAGCGCCGTGCGCCCGTCGGGCCACTCGCGCAGACTGACACGCGCCCAGTAGGGGTTGCAGTCGAACCGCTCCTGCCGGCCCGAGGGATGCACGCGGGTCAGCGTGAAGCGCCCGGATGCCAGCTCCACCGTCTCGTAGAGCCGACCGGAGCGGTAGTTGAGCCGGAAGGCGACGTAGACGATGAGGACATCGAGGCCGAGAAAGCCGAACACCGGCCAGGCCCCCATCAGGAGAAAGACCATGCCGGTGACGAAGCTGGCCGTGCCCAGCGCAGCCATCAGGACGAGGAAGCCGGTAGGGCCGAGCGACCGGTGCGGTGTCAGGAGCGCGCGAAAGGTGCCCGGCTCGGCTTGCGTTTGGTCGGGATTTCCGTTCATCTCGCCATCCTAGCAACCCCGGCGACCGACGCGAAGCCCTCAATGCCCACAACCGTTCGACGCAACCGGCCCAAGGTCGCCCGCACGCAGCCCAAGCCGGGACGCAAGCAGGCACGGCCGACGCCCGAGCGCGTCGAGGCGATCTTCCGCCGCCTTGCGGCGGCCAATCCCGAGCCCAAGGGCGAGCTGGAGCACACCGATCCGTACACCCTGCTCATCGCCGTCGTGCTGTCCGCGCAGGCCACCGACGAGGGGGTCAACAAGGCGACACGGGGGCTCTTCAAGGCAGCGGACACGCCCGAGAGGATGGTGGCGCTGGGCGAGGCGGCGGTGCAGGAGCACATCAAGACCATAGGGCTCTACCGCAACAAGGCCAGGAATGTGATTGCGCTCTCCGAGAAGCTCATCGCCGAGCATGGCGGCCGGGTGCCGCGCGAGCACGACGCCCTGGAAGCGCTGCCGGGCGTCGGCCGCAAGACCGCCAATGTCGTGCTCAATATCGCCTTCGGCGAGCCGACGCTCGCCGTCGACACCCATGTGTTCCGGGTGGCCCATCGCCTCGGTCTCGCGGCCGGCAAAACGCCGCACGAGGTCGAGCAGGGCCTCGTCAAGGTTATTCCGCAGCAGTACATGCGCCACGCGCACCACTGGCTCATCCTGCATGGCCGCTATGTCTGCCAGGCGCGCAAGCCACGTTGCGATGCCTGCGTCCTCTGTGACCTGTGCTATGCGGCGGACAAGTGGTTCGATTGCGCGCCGGCCGAGGCCGCCGCAGCCGAGAAAGGACATCCACATCCATGACGGTCAGCAACGGCAGACAGGTCCTGAGCATCCCGGGCCCGACCAATGTACCCGACGAGGTGCTGGCGGCGATGCACCGCCCCGCCATGGACATCTACGCCGGCGAGATGATCGGCATCACCGACAGCTGCTTGGGTGATCTCAAGAAGATCTTCCGCACCGAGGGACGCACCTACATCTACGCCGCCAACGGCCACGGTGGCTGGGAGGCAGCCCTCTCCAACGTGCTCTCACGCGGCGACGTGGTGCTGGCGCTGGAGAGCGGCCGCTTCGCCATCGGCTGGGGCGAGATGGGGAGGATGCTGGGCGTAGAGATGGAGGTCCTGCCGGGCGGCTTACGCCGGGCCGTCGACCCGGCGGCGCTGGAGGAGCGGCTGAAGCGCGACAAGGCGCATGCGATCAAGGCGGTCCTGGCGGTGCAGATCGATACCGCCTCGGGCGTGGTCAACGACATCCCCGCCATCCGCAAGGCCATGGACGCAGCGCGGCATCCGGCACTGCTGATGGTGGACGCCGTGGCCTCGCTCGGGTGCATGCCGTTCGAGATGGATGCCTGGGGCGTCGACGTAGCAATGTCGGGCTCGCAGAAGGGGCTGATGACGCCGCCGGGGCTCGCCTTCGTCGCGGCCGGCAGGCGGGCGCGCCAGGCGCACGAGACGGCGGGCCTGCGCACGCTCTACTGGGACTGGACCTTCCGCGAGGGCGAGGTGCATTACCAGAAGTACTGCGGCACGCCGCCCGAGCACCTGCTGTTCGGCCTGCGCAAAGCCCTCGACATGCTCCTCGCCGAGGGCCTCGACGCCGCGTCGCGCCGGCACGCCTTGCTGGCCGAGGCGACCCGCGCGGCGGTGGCGAAGTGGGCCGAGGGCCAGGTGCTGGCCTTCAACATCGCCAAGGCGGAGGAGCGCGCCAATTCGGTGACCTGCGTCCTCGTGCAGGGGCGCGACCCGGAGCCGCTGCGCGCCTATTGCCGCGACAAGTGCGGTGTCGTCTTGGGCGTCGGCATCGGTGCACTCGAGGACAAGGCCTTCCGCATCGCCCACATGGGCCACGTCAACGCGCCGATGGTGCTGGGCACTCTGGGCGCCGTGGAGATGGGCCTCATGGCGCTCGGCATCCCGCATGGGACGGGCGGCGTGCAGGCGGCAGTGGAGTATCTGGGGCACGAAGTGGGGGCGTGAGCGCGCCGGCGCTCCCCTATTCCCTTGCGATGGGGATCGTCCTCACGTGCTCCTCGACGGCAGCACTCAGGTTCTTGGGCAGCCGGTTCCTGCCTTCGGTGCGCCACAGCTCGTGAAAGCGAGAAACCGTCTCTTTGGCCGTGTCGAGTACGAGCTTTTCGGGCAGCTGCGCCTTGCCGGCCAGGTAGGCAAGCTCGTCGAGGGTGAATTCGTCCATGCGCTTGCCACGGCCGAGCGTCAGGGCCGCCTTATTGTCGGCGATGTAGGGGACGGTCGCGAGCAGATCGTATGCCGGAGCCAGGCGAGCGGTGCGGCGATCGCGGTAGATCAGGGACCAGTTCTTGAGGTGCATGTCGGCATTGCCGATCAGGACGCTGAATACCAGGCGCCTGACGAACTCCGAGATGTCCCGCTCGTCGGACTCGGCGGCGATCACCTCGGCGATGTTGCGGTAGCTCGCCTTCCGGTACTTGTCCTCCGGGAAGACACCGAACACCTGCGCGAAATCCTCGATGTGGACGGGTCCTTCGTCGGATCTGTCGAAACGGCGGATCGCAAGCGCCGGCCCCTTCAGCGCTCCCAGATCCTCGGCAAGCCTTCGATCTCGTCGACGGCAACCAGCTTCAGCTCCGGCACGTCCATGCCGATCGCTGCAGCGAGGCTCATCATGGCGTACTCGTTCTCTGGCACGCTCTCGAACCTGAGGGAGGGCAGCTTGACGATCCACTCACCGCCAATTCCCTGCGCAGGGATGGTCAGACCGCCGGTGGCGTTCGCAAGGGCTGAGAATTTGAGCTGCACGCCGGCAAGCGAGAAGCGCAATGCCCTGCGGCGATACCGCTTCCTTTCCTCCTCGTCGTGGTCCTCGATATCGGGGGGCCAAGCCTCGCCATCGGTCGGGCGGATCGCCATCGCGCCGGGGAGGTCCCTGCCCAGAACCCACAGCAGGAAGAACTCCCGCCTCGGATTTACTCCGGCGCGACCTGCCAGGTACTCCCGCAGACTGCCCTCAGGGAGCATGTTGGCGAAAAACGGCGGCACGCGCGACTGCACCGGCTTTAAGTCGGTCAGCAGTCCGCCGAGCCGGTCCTTGAACGACAGGCTGAGTGTCGCCCGGACGGGGTTGGCGATGTACTCTCGATTGAAGGCGAAGAGCGTCCTGTCACCCGGGACCAGGGTCAGGGTGCCGATCGGCTCGCCGTGGAGCAGCACCTCGAGCACCGAGACCTCAGGCATCGTCGTCACCATCATCGAGCGTGTAGGCCGGGCGCGACGCCTGCTCGGGCCCGCCGCTGCGCGCGAGCGTCTCCACGGCCGGTACCAGCTTGCGCGGCACCAGCATGACCTCCAGGCCAAGGATGCGGGCAAGCGCGACCAGGCTCGAGAGCTTGAGATCGACCGTGCCGTTCTCGATCTTCGAGATGTGGCCTTGCGGGACTCCGGCCTTCGCTCCGAGCTCACGCTGGCTGAGACGCCTCTGCGCCCGCGCCAACTTCAAGGCCTGGATGACGTGCTCTGTGCTGTACATGATGCATCCAGATATATCAAGCCAGCATATTTATATAGTTTAATGTATCAAGCCATCAAGAGATGAAATGCCGAAGCGTATCGCAGCGCTAAGAGCCCGTCCTCAAACTTCTTGAGTTGTGTGAAATCGGTTGTGATTCTGTAGCCCCGTGCGCGTGATTCGCGGGGGACTCCCATGTGGACGGCCGAGAACCGGGAGACGTACGATCATAGGACGAAGCGCTATCCGAGCGACCTCACGGACGAGGAGTGGGCGCTGGTTGAGCCGCATCTGCCGCCGCCGACCAAGGGCCGGCGCCACCCGGCGCTCGACCGGCGTGAGGTGATGAACGCGATCCTCTATGTGCTGACCACAGGTTGCCAATGGCGCCAGCTTCCGCGCGATTTCCCGTCGAAAAGCGCCGTGCACAAATATCTGATCGGATTGCAGCATGACGGCGTGCTGACGCGCATCCACGACGCACTTTACGGAAAAGTGCGGGAGGAGGCCGGCAAGGCACCCACGCCAACGCTCTCGATCATCGACAGCCAGAGCGTCAAGAGCGCGGAAAAAGGGGGCGAAACATTGATCCGCATGGCTACGATGCGGGCAAGAAAATCAAGGGCAAGAAGCGCCACATCGGCGTCGATACGCTGGGACTGATGCATGCCCTCGCCGTGTTGCCCGCCAACTACCAGGATCGCGACGTTGCCCCCATTCTGCTGAAAACGGCAACGGCCCGAATGCCGACCTTGCAGCGCGCCGTGGCTGACGGCGGCTATCAGGGTAAGGCGACTGCGGCGGCTGTCGAAGCCGAGGCAGGCATACCGCTTGAGATCGTCAAGCGCTCCGACACGGCGAAGGGTTTCTACGTGCTGCCCAAGCGCTGGATCGTAGAGCGCACCTTCGGCTGGCTCGGCCGTTGCCGGCGCCTGGCAAAGGACTTCGAGAACCTCACGCGCACGCACGCCGCCTTCGTCATCCTTGCCATGATCCGCATCATGTTGAGGCGGCTGGTGCGGACCTGATTATGCAGCCAAGTTTTAGGGACAGACTCTAAGAAAATATGCTTCAAGCTATCAAATCTCGAACCGAATTGAGGCTACCCACAATGCCCGGCGGGGAGCGCCCTCCCTATTTCTGCGCGACCTGCGGGGCGCGGTGCGGCGTGGCCATCGCCAGGGCGCCGCAGACGAGGGCGTTGGCGAGAACCACGGCATGGAGGGCGAGCGCGCTGACCACGGCGTCGTCCCAGGGCACGCCGGCGCGGGTGGTGGCCGCCACCCAGGCGGCCTGGGACGGGCCGATGCCGGCGATGCCGTTGATGGGCAGCGCGAAGGCCACGTTGCCGGCCGCCCCGCCCAGCATGGCGGCGGCAGGCGATACGGTCGCCACCACGGCCTGAGCCACCAGGACGGCGGCGAGGCCGAACAGCAGCCAGAGCACGAGGCTGAGGCCCACCGCGGCGAGGCCCGCGGCGTAGCCACCGATGGCCTCGAAGCCCGCCGTCAATCGCGCCGCGGCGTCGCCGATGCGCGGCAGGCGCGCCATGTGCGGGCGCAGCGCCAGCCCGGCGACGGCGAGGCCAAAGGGCGCCAGCGCCGAGCCCAGAGCGGCGAGGGCGAGCACGGCGCGGCCGGGGCCCGGCCACAGATCGAGGGCGGCGGCGGCGCCCAGCGAGAACCGCGGCGACGACGGCGAGGTCGAAGAGGCGGGCGATGAGCAGGACGCCAGTGGCGTGCAGCAGGCCGTAGCCGAGACGGCGGTTCATGAGCACGGGGTAGCTGAGCTCGCCCAGCCGGAAGGGCAGAACGAAGTTCCAGAAATTGAGCTGGAAGGCGATGCGGACGAGCTCCGCGCCCGGCAGGGCGAGCCGCCCGGTCATCATCACCGCGAAACGCCACGCGCGCAGCCACTGCACCACGGCAACGAGGGCGAAGGCCGCGAGCAGCGGCAGCGGGCTCGCCTCGGCGAGGAGGCGCGCAAACGAGGCCAGGATCTGCGGCGTCAGGAGGAACCAGAGGCAGATCGCCGTGACGCCGAGCGCGAGGAGCACGGGCAGGACGAAACGGACGGGGTCAGAGCGCACGGGGTCTGCCCCCCGCCTCCGCTGACTGCGGGGTCTGACCCCATCATGGCCGCGATCGGCGCAGATGCTGCGCCACCAGGTTGCGCGCCTCCACCGGCCGCTGGGTGCGGCTGATGATGAGCTCGGCCAGCATCCCGAACAGGACGAGCTGCATGCCGATGATGACAGCCATGACCCCGAACAGCAGGAGCGGCCGGCTGCCGATGCTGGCGCCCGTGAGCAGCTTCAGCGCCGTCAGGTAGACGAGCGCCGCGCCCCCGCCCAGGGAGAAGAAGAGGCCGATGCCGCCGAAGAGGTGCCCCGGCCGGTAGGCGAACCGCGTGATCATCACGACCGTCAAGAGATCGAGCAAGCCGCGGGTGAAGCGGGCCACTCCGTACTTCGACTTGCCGAAGCGGCGCGCGTGGTGGCGCACCGGGATCTCCGCCACCCGGTAGCCGAGCGCGCTCGCCAGCACCGGCACGTAGCGGTGCAGCTCGCCGTACAGCTCGACCGAGTCGAAGATCTCCCGCCGGTAGGCCTTGAAGCCGCAGTTGAAGTCGTGGAGCCGCACGCCGCTGATGCGCGCGGTGACGCGGTTGAAGAGGCGCGAGGGCAGCGTCTTGGACAGCGGGTCGTGCCGGTCCTTCTTCCAGCCGGAGACCAGGTCGTAGCCGGCGTCCAGCGTCTCCAGGAAGCGGGGGATCTCGTCCGGGTCGTCCTGCAGATCGGCATCCATGGTGATGACGATGTCGCCCGAGCAGGCCCCGATGCCGGTCATCAGCGCCGTCGCCTTGCCGAAATTGCGCCGCAGCCGGATCGCCTGCACGACGGCGTTGTCGGCCGCGAGCCGCGACATCACCGCCCAGGTGCCGTCGCTGCTGCCGTCGTCGACCAGCACGATGTCGCGCAGGGCGATGCCGTTGGCGGCGCACGCCTCGAGAATGCGCGCGACGATCAGCGGCAGCGACTGCTCCTCGTCCTTCGCCGGCACCACGATGCTCACGTCGCGCACGCGCGCACCTTCCTCTGCGGAGCCGGCGCGTGAGACGATGGCGGCGTGCTGGCTCGTCATCGGCATTCTCCCTGCGGGCCGTCGTAGAGGCCATAGTAGAGACGATAGGAGCGTGTCTTGGCCCGAAGCAGATTGGCTGTCACCTCCCCTTCACGCTTCGGGGCAGCCGCGGCAACGCCCAGCTCCTTGCCGGCGTAGCCATACACCCGTTGGCGCGCCTGCTCGATGGGCCCGCCGTACTCGGTCCAGACCGCCAGGCATTGCCCCATCCCCGACGGCTTGGGCCAGACCCTCGGCGGATAGCCGATATCGATCACCCGAGCCTCGGGAAACGCGACGCGGAGGTTGCCGCCGAGATGCATGTCGCGCACGACGATGGTGCCCTTGCCCTGGAAGCCCACCGCGCGCAGCCCTGCCGCGAGGTCGGCGGCGGGTAGGAGGTCGCGGCACACGCGCCGGCAGTAATCGCCGCCGGCCGCATGCACGCCGACACGCACAGCGAGGGCTACGCCGACCACTACGGCAAGCGCCAGGGCGTAGATGCCCGCCGCGCGCGCGAGCGGCCTGCCGCTGCGCTCTACCAGCATGAAGAGCCAGATCGGCACGATCATGAGCGCCGGCTGCATCAGCCGCTCCGGGAACTGCGTCGCTCCCGCGATCGGGACGAGCAGCCAGTGCAGGCCGAGTGCGATGGCCATCACCGTCCCGATCAGCCGGATGTCCGGGATGGGTTGCAGGTCCTGCCCCGGAGGATGCGCCGCCCGCAGGCCGGCCCAGGCGGCGGCGCCGAAGAGGGCAAGGAAGATCGCCAGGAACGGCAGCGGGTAGGCCAGGACCGCCAGGACGAGGCTTGCCGTTCCCTTGGCGAGGATCAGCGGCAGCGAGCCGCCCTGCTGGCCCAGGACCTCGCCGATGCCGTCGCCCTGCGCCGCTCCCATGGAGAGGATCCAGAGCGCGGGCGGCAGCGCGATGGCTGCCGCGACCAGCGCCGCCGGGAGGATCTTCCAGCTCAGGACCAGGGCGCGGTAGCCGGGATGAACGAGGCAGGCGAGCGGCAGCGCGACGGCGAAGATGGCGAAGTTCCACTTGCCGAGCGTCCCGAGCCCGAAGCAGAGGCCCAGCGCCAGGTACCAGCCGAGCGTCGGCGTCTCGCACAGGCGGACGAGCACGTACCAGCTCGCCGCGAGGAACGCGGCGAGCACCGTGGTATGCGTGAGGTCGTGATGGCTGTAGTAGCCGAACACGTAGATGGCAGTGAAGCTGAAGGCCGCCAGCGCCGCCAGCACGGGATCGCGGATCAGCCGGCGCGCGGTCGCCCAGGAGAAGCCGAGCACCATCGCCAGGAGCGCGTAGCGCAAGAGGCTGATGGCCACCATGCCGAAGCCGGCTACCGGGCTTATCGCCAGGAGCGCCCAGGTAAACAAAGGCGGGCCGCGCAGGCGGTAGCTCAGCAGCCAGTGCTGAGCGAACAGCGCCTGCTCGGCGTCGTCGAAGCCCAGCGACGGCCCCATCCAGAGGCGTACGCCGAAGTGGACGAGCAGATATCCGGCAATGAGAAGCGCGACGTTGCGCGGCGTCGCCCAAAGCGGCTGCGATGGCATGACGGCGTCGTTGGCTCCCTCGGGCCCATTCAGGGCGAATGACGATCCGGCGTGCCAGCGGGTGCGCCGCCGGCGCTCGCCAAAGGCTCCCCGCGCGGCTTACGTCGAAGGCCCGCTTCCGCCGGAAGCGTCCCCCTTCTTGCCGAACCACCGCTTCAGCAGACCTGCCTTCTTCCCGGACTCGGCCTCCACTGCTGGCTCGGCCGCGGCCGGTGCCACCAGCGCGCTGAAGTTGCGGAAGAACTCGCCGGCGAGCTTGCGCGACGTGGCGTCGATCAGGCGCCCGCCGAGCTGCGCGAGCTTACCGCCCACGTCGGCCTTGGCCTCGTACTGCAGGAGCGTATCGGCGCCGTCCTCGACGAGCCGCACGACCGCGTGGCCCTTGGCGTACCCGGCCGCGCCGCCGCTGCCCTCGCCGGCGATGCGGTAGCCGTTGGGCGGGTCGAGGTCGGAGAGCTTGACCTTGCCGGAGAAGGTGGCACTCACCGGCCCGATCTGCAGCTTGACCCTGGCGGCCATGTCGGTGTCGGACTGCCGCTCGAGCGATTGGCAGCCCGGGATGCACTGCTTCAGCACGTCGACGTCGTTGAGCGCCGCCCACACCGCCTCGCGGCTCAAGCCGATGCGCTCCTCGCCGGTCATATCCATGTCGTCTCGCTCCTCGGGCGGGAGGGGCTCCCCCCGCCCAGCACGGGCTGGCGCGCCAACCTCCTCGAGCCTCGCCCGTGATAGAGCCTGCGCCGCCTCAAGCCAAGCGCACCCGTACCTGTCATCCCGGAAGCCAACTCCGGCGAAGGCCGAGGGAGGCAATCCGGGACCTCCCGGGGCGAGCAGGAGCCTGCCTCACGAGGTCCCGGACCCCGGATCAAGTCCGGGGCAGCGCTGCTCGCGTTCCGCTCGCATCGCTCCGTCCAGAATGACGGGTAGGTCTGCCTTGCAATTCCTGGTCAAAGTGATGATCATATGACGGTACTGACACTGGGAGGCGCCATTGAGCGACGTCGAGCCCATAGCGTTCCGCCCGCGCTTGCACTCGGGCGTTGCAGGCGCGGCTGGCCCCGCATCCAGCCCAGTTGATGCGACAGTCTATTTCGACCGCCGGGAGCTCGCCGAGATCCTGCGCATCTACGGCCGCAAGGTCGCGGCCGGCGAGTGGCGCGACTACGCCCTCGATTTCGGGCGCGACAAGGCGGTGTTCTCGGTGTTCCGCCGCACCAGCGAGGTGCCGCTCTACCGCATCGAGAAATGCCCGCGGCTGGCGCGCCGCCAAGGCGCCTACAGCGTGGTGACCGCTACCGGGCTCATCATGAAGCGCGGCCAGGACCTGCGGCGGGTGCTCGACGTGCTCGACCGCGGCATCAGGCTGGCGGCCGGCTGAGACTGTAGGGCGGATTAGCGAAGCGTAATCCGCCTGACGGCATCGGCGGATACGCTTCGCTAATCCGCCCTACCCGGGTGCCGACGTATCGCCCTCGCCGAGGGGGAGCTCCATGATCACGCTGTCGAGCCAGCGGCCGAACTTGTAGCCCACCGAGTGGATGGTGCCACAGAAGGTGAAGCCGGCGCTGCGGTGCAGTGTGATCGAGGCGTGGTTGCGCGAGTCACCGATGACGGCGACCATCAGGCGATAGCCGCTGACAGTCGAGGCATCGATCAGCGCCTTCAGCAGCAGCCGGCCGACGCCTTTGCCCTGGGCCTCCGGCGCGATGTAGACGGAGTCCTCCACGGTGAAGCGGTAGGCGGGCCGCGTGCGATAGGCACTGGCATAGGCGTAGCCCACGACCTGCCCGCCGAGCTCGGCGACGAAATAGGGATAGCCCTCCGCGGCGATCGCCTCGAAGCGACGCATCATCTCCGCCTCGTCCGGGGGCTCGATCTCGAAGCTCGCCGTTCCCGTGAGCACCGCCGGCCGGTAGATGGCGGCGATGGCCGCGATATCGCCGGCTGTGGCCGCGCGCAGGCTCGGCAGCGTCATTGGACATTCCCCCCGTCGAGGAGACAGTGCAAGGTCTCGCAGCTTGCCTGACGGAGGCCCCAAAGCAAAGGGCCCCGGCGACGCGGGGCCCTCGTACTGGCAGTCTCGTCGAACTCTACTCGCGGTTGCCGAACAGCTGCAGCATGAAGACGAACATGTTGATGAAGTCGAGGTAGAGGTTGAGCGCACCCATGATGGCGCCCTTGGTCATCGCAACGGTAGTCGCCCAGCACGGAGTAGTAGTTGTCCTTGATCTGCTGGGTGTCGTAGGCGGTGAGGCCGGCGAAGACCAGCACGCCGATCACCGAGATCGCGAAGCGCAGCGCACCCGAGGGCCAGAACATGTTGACGATGCTGGCTAGGATAATGCCGACCACGCCCATGAGCAGGAACGAGCCCCAACCCGAAAGGTCCTTCTTCGTCGTATAGCCCCACAGGCTGAGCGCGCCGAACGCCGCCGCCGTGATGAAGAAGATCTGGAAGATGGACTGCGCCGTGAAGGCCATGAAGATGATCGCCAGCGATGCGCCCACGACGAGCAGCGTACAGCCAGAAGGCGATCTGGGCCGCGGTCACGCTCATGCTGTAGATGCGCCAGGACAGGAACAACACGAATGCCAGCGGCGCGAACATCAAAACCCACTTCAGCGGCGACACGAACAGAGTGTGGCCGAGCTGAGTGAGGTACATGCCGCGATGCAGCGCCACGGCCCGTCCGCCCGACTGGAACGCGAGCGCTGGATCGTTTGTCACCGAGTACGTGAAGATGACGTAGGCAACCACGCCCGTCAGGGCGATGCCCGCCGCCATGTAATTGTAGACGCGCAGCATGTACGTGCGCAGACCCTCGTCTACTGCGACATCGGTGCGCGCGCCCGCACCGACCTGCGCATACCTGTTGTCGATCTCAGCCATGTGATCCTTCCCTTCGACAGAGGCGAAGCAATCGCTTCGCCGCAATTATGGCGGCCGTGCCCCGCTCTGGCAAGACCGGCCTGCCAATTGCTCTGCCGGTCAATTCAAGCGTCGGTGCAAGACGTAAGCACGGGATTGCGGCGGCACAAGTGGTAGCTACCGCATTCTGACTGCCTGTGACCTGCTCAATCCGACCGCAGGTAGGGCACCGGGCGGACCCGGAGCACCCGCCAGGTACCGTATCCTCCCAGGACAGCCACCAAAATCGAAGCCAATAGAAGGGCTTGCAGCGCGGTAGAGGCGGAAAAGGTAAAGCCGAAGTCCATGATGCGGGAAACCGTGATCGCGGCCGCCACACTGCCGACAATGAGCGCGATGGCAGAGGTCAGGAGCGCCAGGATCGCGTACTCCAGGAGATGCGAGGCGAGGATGCGCCGGCGCGTGGCGCCCAGCGTCTTGAGGATCACGGCCTGCTTGATTCGCCGGCGCTGGGCCGTCGCCAGCGCTCCTGCCAGCACCAGCATGCCCGTCAGCAGGGTCACGCTGCCGGCGGCCCGCACCGCCGTCATGACCCGCTGGAAAACGACGTTGAACGCCTCGATGGCATCCTTGACGCGGATTGCCGTGGTGGCGGGGAACATCCTCCCCATCTCGCGTGCGAGCTTGGCCTCTGCCGCCAGGCTGGCGTCCTCGGGAAGAGTTATGGTTGCCAACAGGTTGTGCGGCGCACCGGCGAGCGTGTTGGGCGAGAACACCATGACGAAATTGAGGGTGAGGCTCTCCCACTTCACGTCCCGCAGGTTGGCGATGCGGGCGGTGACGTTGCGGCCGAGCACGTTGACGGTGACGGTGTCGCCGATCTTGAGGCCGAGGCCCCTGGCGATGTCGGCGTCGAAGGAGACCAGCGGCTCGCCGGCCCAGTCGGCGGGCCACCATTCCCCGGCGACCACCGTGGAGCCCTCCGGCACCGCCGCCGAATAGCTGAGGCCGCGGTCGCCGGTGAGCACCCAGGCGGCCTCGGGCGGCGCCTTGACCTGCTCGACCGGGCAGGTCGCCGAGCTTCACCATGCGGCCCCGCAGCATCGGCGCGGTGTGCACCTTGGCGCTCGGGGAACTCGCCGAGGACGAAGGCCTGGAACGCCTCGGCCTCGCTGCGCTTCAGGTCGAGCACGAAATAGTCGGGGCTCTTGCCCGGGCATCCGCCCCGTGAGGTCGGTGACGATGGAGTGGTCGACGAGGGCGAGCGTGACGAGCAGCGACAGGCCCGTGCCGAGCGAGAGCACCACGGACCGGGTGAGGCCTCCGGGGGCGCCGAGGTCGCGCAGGGCGAGCGCCAGCTCGGGCTGATGCGGGCGCGGGACGCGCCGTGCGAGCCAGGTCAGGCCTGATCCGAGCCCCCAGAAGGCCGCGAACACCGCCACTACGGCGAGGCAGTAGTAGAGCGCCAGCATGCGCGCCTCGGCGGTCAGGATGGCGAGCGCCGCCAGCGCCGCTGCTGCCGCCAGCGTCGAGACCACGACGAGAACGCCGGGCAGGCGGCGCTTCTCGGATGCCACCTCGTCGCGAAACAGGACAGCCGCCCCGACCTCGCCCGCGCGTCCCAGCGGCCACAGCGTGAACAGGAGCACCACCAGGAAGCCGTAGGCGGCCGCCGTCGCCGGGCTGCGCAGGGTGAGCGCAAGGTCGGCGCCGATCGGCAGGGCGCTGCCCAGCGCCCCGGCGAGCGCCAGCGGGAGGAGGAGGCCGAGGCCAATGCCGATGGCGACGCCGAGCGCCGAGAACAGCAGCACCTGCAACAGGTGCACGCCGAAGATCACGCCGGTGGTGGCACCCAGGCTCTTGAAGGTGGCGATCACCCGCCGGCGCCCCTCGATCCAGGTGGAGACCGCATTGGCGATGCCGACGCCGCCGACGAGCAGCGCGGTGAGGCCGACCAGGGTGAGGAACTGGCGCAGCCGCTCCAGCGTGCGCGTGACCTGCGGCGAGGGATCGCGCCGGTCGCGCAGGGTGAAGCCGCCCTCGGGCAGGGCGTCCTCGACGCTCTTGCGGAACGCGAGGAGCGCGGCGTCCGACCTTGCGGCCGTCCCGGCGAGCCTCAGCGCATAGCGCCAGCGCACCAGGCTGCCGGGCTCGGCGAGGCCCGCGCGCCGCAGGGTGTCGAGTGAGACGAGCACGCGCGGGCCAGCGTTGTAGCGCTCGCTGATCTTGTCGGGCTCGGTCGCTATGATGGCGCGGATCGGCACGCTGATCCGGCCGAGCACGAGCATGTCGCCGACCTTCAGGCCGAGGCGCTCGAGCAGGATCGGATCGACCGCCGCGCCGGGCCCGCTGCGCACCGCGGCGTCGAGCGACCCCCCGTCCGACAGCGTCACCGCGCCGATGAGGGGATAGGCGGCATCCACGCCTTTGAGCTCCACCAGGGCCTGGTCCGTGCCGTCGGCGCGCCGCGCCATGGCCCTCAGCGTCGCGGTCTCGCTGACGGCGCCCTGCCTGGCGAGCCAGGCGCGCTCGGCGTCCTCGGCCGGCTTGTGCGGGCGCGCCAGCGTCACGTCGCCGCCGAGCAGAAGCTCGCCCTGGCGCTCGAAGCTCGCCCGCAGCGCATCGCCGAGGGCCCCGACGCCGGTGATCGCCGCCACGCCGATGGCCACGCAGGCGATGAACACGTAGAAGCCGCTGAGCCCGTTGCGTAGCTCACGCACGGCAAGCCGCAGGACGAGCGGCAGCACGCGCGCCCTTGCGGCGGCCTCGCGGCGGTCGAGGGCTGTGGCCGTCATGCCGCGACCGGCTCGCGCTCGATGCCGCCGTCGGCCATGCGCACGATGCGGCCGCAGCGGCGCGCGAGGGCGGTCTCGTGCGTGACGAGGACCAGCGTGGCGGAGCGCCGGCGTTGCAGGTCGAACAGGAGATCGGCGACAAGCTCGCCGGTCTTGCCGTCCAGGTTGCCGGTCGGCTCGTCGGCGAGCAGGATCTGCGGCCGGGGGCTGAGCGCCCTTGCAACGGCAACGCGCTGCTGCTCGCCGCCCGACATCTGTGCCGGAAAATGGTCGGCGCGATGCGACAGGCCGACCTCGTCGAGCAGCACCCGCGCCGTGCCGAAGGCATCCGCCTTGCCGGCGAGCTCCAGAGGCAGCGCGACGTTCTCCAAGGCCGTCATGGTCGGCACCAGATGAAAGGACTGGAACACGATGCCGATGTTGGCACCCCGCACCAGGGCGAGCGCGTCCTCGTTCAGGCCGCCCAGCTCGTGGCCCGCGACCGCGACGCGCCCGCGGCTCGCCCGCTCCAGGCCGGCGATCACCATGAGGAGGGAGGTCTTGCCGGACCCGCTGGGGCCCACGATCGCCACCAATTCACCCGGCGCAACGGAGAGATCGACGCTCCTGAGGATTTCCACCGGACCGGCGCGCGTGCCGAGCGTCAGCGACACATTCTTGAGAGCGATGACTGGTTCGACCACGTCTCCCCCACATCCGGCCCGGGTCTGCCCCGAGGGTTGCAAGTTTGTGCTGCACAGTTGAAATGCTGGACCAAATGACGAGCAAGACGACGGGTTCGGCGATTGGAGAGCATGCATGCAGACACTGCCACCAGACCCAATGCTGGCAAAGATGGTAGCGCGAGTCGTCCTAAGCAATCGGCTGCTTGCCGCAGCACTGATTGCGTTGGTCGCGGGGCTCGCCGGCGCGGTGTCGGCCCAGAGCCGAAACCCAGACCCAGTCGAAGACCCGCCCCGTGCGCATCGTCGTCCTCGGCGACAGCCTGGTCGCGGGCTTCCAGATCAAGACCGCCGACGCCTTTCCGGCCCAGCTGGAGCGCGCTTTGAAGGCACGCGGCCACGCCGTCGCGGTGACCAACGCCGGGGTGTCCGGCGATACCACCTCGGGCGCGCTCGAGCGCCTCGCCTGGGCCGTGCCGGAGCGGACAGATGCGGTGATCGTCGAGCTGGGCGCCAACGATGCCCTGCGCGGGCTCGACCCCGGCCGCGCCAAGGCCAACCTCGACACCATCGTCTCGAAATTGAAGTCGGGCGGCGCCGAGGTGCTGCTGGCCGGGATGCTGGCGCCGCGCAACTTCGGCGACGACTATGCGCGCCGCTTCGATGCCATCTACGGCGAGCTTGCCGGCAAGCACGGCGTGCTGCTCTACCCCTTCTTCCTCGACGGCGTGGCCCTCGACGCCAAGCTCAATCTGGGCGACGGCCTGCACCCCAACAAGGACGGCGTCGCCGAGATCATCCGCCGCATCCTGCCCCTCGTCGAGGAGCTGATCGCCCGCGTGCGGGCGCGCCAGGCGCGCGGCAGCGCGGCTAGCGATGTAGTCCATTGATGAGATGTAAGAACCCCCGCTCTGCGCGCCCTGCAGGCGCTCCGGCCGGGACGCAAGAGGAGAGGCTTGCGTTCCCGGAAACCGAAGCCCCGGCCGCCAGGTCGGGGCCGAGGTTATCCGGGATCTTCCCCCGCCGTGTCCGAGCCGCCAGCACACGGAGCCATGACGTATGGCTGTCAATTGGACGGGCCAGAACGCTAGAAGCATTCCGACCGAGGCTTTATCTCCCTCATGCGGGAGGGGATGGCGGTGCCCGCTCTCAGATGTGCTTCACGACCCGACGGGGGCCGGCACAGGCTCATCGGGGCTCGGTGCAGGTCTTGACCCGGCCGGCCGGCGTCCACTCGACGCTGACGCCGGACGTGAACTGGAGGTAGGACACGCCCGCCACGCAGACACGCGTCCAGCTTGGGGTGGTAACAGCAGGAGGGGTGGTGACAGTGGCAACGGTCGCGGAGGTCGTGCGCGGCCAGAAGGCGTAGCCGGCGAGCGCGACCACCAGCACACCCAGGAGCTGCGAGAGGGGCCCAGTAGCGCACCACAAAGTTCCGGAGGATTCATCGATCGCAAGCGAGGTGTCGACAGCAATGTCGTCTTGGTCACCTCAGTCGTGTTCGTCATCTTCAGCTCTCATCTTCGATCGTCATCATGGGTGCCACGGCATGACGCGCGAATACTGGAATGAGTGCGTGACGTTGTGGTTGCACGGGCGCCGGCTCGTGCGTCGGCAAACCCTTGCCGGCACGATGCGCGCGTTGTCGAGATGATCTCTCGGTGTGTTACGGCATGTTACACTCGGCGCGCGTCGGGCCATCCCGCCATCAGATGTTGAAAATCTCTTTCAGATGAAGGCATTAGGCTTCTGTTTCCGACTTGTGATGCGCCGTTGCTCGCGCCCAATATTTTGATGCGTGGGGTCGCCTGCTCTCGAATCCGTGATCTGCCGAGCGGCACAACGCCGAACTGATTCGCTGCTGCTTTTCTGTGCAACGCAGGGTGCGTGTGGCCTTGCCCCAGGGTCGCGACGGGGCACTCGAGATCAGTCGCCTCTGGTAGGGGGGCTGATCGCGTGCGTGCGGGCGCGTCAAGGGCCGGTTCGCCGGCTGAGCCGGGCTGCCCCGGCCGAGTTGACCTTTGCCCGCCTTCCGTGCGTCTGCATTCGATGCTGTGCCGTGCGCCGAGGTTCGACCTGAACGCGAAGGCGACACCGAAAAGTGGGAGCGGTCGCCCGCGTGGAGCAGTGCGCTTATAACATACAGTCCTATCGCTGCGCAGCTTTGACGAGCTGATCATAGCTGAACACGAAATCCTGGTCGGCCTTGGGCTTGTGGCACTGGAAGCAGGCGTCATACTTGACGTTCGCGCTCGCAGCGCCGTCGGCGCCGAAACGCGCATACTCCCACTCTCCATTGCGAACTTCGGAGGGATACTCGGCACCCCATCCGGTGCGCTTCTCCATGACGACCACCCGGTCCAGACGCCCGCGCAACAAGCGCCCGTTGACATCCTTCACGAGTTCGCCCTTGTCGTTGAGGACTGCCTTGAAGGTCGGCGCGCTGAGCACTGTGCCGCTCGGCAAGGGCTGGCCCGCCTTGAGGCTCGCGAGCGCCTCGGCGTTCACGTAGAGCTCCCGCACCTCCTTGTTCTCCGGCTGATCGAGCACATCGTAGAGCACGTGCGTCTGGTAGTGGGGGAATGCGACCTTCTCCGCTCCGGCAATGGCCAGCGTCATGATCCCGAAAACCGGAACTGCACCAACGGTGATGACCAACCATGGCTTCGGCATGAGCTCCTCCATCCAGTCGATACCTCCTGAATGAAAGTGACCGTGCGCGCAGCGCGCCTCGCCTCGTTGGCTTCTCCCGATGTGAGGGCGGGACGGCCGATCAATTCCAGGATTTGGTATCGAACCAAGGGTGTCATACCTGTTGATCGAGGGACATCGGGGCGAACCCTGAGTTTACCGCTCCGCGGCCCGCACCTCTCGAGCCGGCCTACGGCGGGAGGAGAAATGTCGGGATGTCGCACGCGATCTCCAGTCGCGCGCGTCGAGTTCCAGGGTAAACCGACCTGCTGGTAGCTTGCGTTGGGCCAACGCCGGGGGGCCTGTTCAGACTGAGGCTGCACCATGCCGCGTCTTTTCACAGCCATCGAGATACCCGAGGCGATGCGTATGCGCCTGTCGCTCCTGCGGGCGCCGATCGGCGGGGCCAGGTGGGTGCAGGCGGAGGACATGCACATCACGCTGCGCTTTGCCGGCGACATCGACGGACGCACCGCCGACGACCTCGCCGATCTCCTGGCCGACGTGAGCGTCCCGTCCTTCATGGCCGCCATTGCGGATTGCGGCGCCTATGGCGGGCGCGATCCGCGCGTGCTCTGGGCCGGCGTGGAGGCGGGGCCTGAGCTCGACGCGCTCCACCGGGCCAACGAGCGCGCGGCGCGCGCCGCCGGCCTGGAGCCCGAGCCGCGCGATTTCAGGCCGCACGTGACGCTCGCGCGCATGCGCGGCGCACGGTCCGGCACGGTGGCCCGCTTCCTTGCCGAGACCGGCGGCCTGCGCCTCGAGCCGTTCCTGGTCGAGCGCTTCGTGCTGCTCTCCGCCCGCCCGGGTTCCGGCGGGGGGCCCTATGCCATCGAGGCGGCCTATCCGCTGTCGTAGGGTGCAATAAGGCGAAGCCGCATTGCGCCGATACGCACGTGCGCAAGACCGGTGCAATGCGGCTAACGCCTTATTGCACCCTACGATCCATTATTCACGGGTAGCGCCAGAACTCGCCCTTGGCGGTCGTCACCTTCTTGAGGATCGGGACGCGCTTGCCGGGCGGGCGCACGCCTGTTCGCAGGAGCAGCGCGATGTCGTTGAGGAGGGCGCTCTTCTCCGCGTAGACGGAGTGGTTGAGCGCGAGCAGGTCGGTGCTGGTCCCGGTGACATCGATGGTGTCGATGCCGGCGATGATGACGGGCCCCTCGGCCGGCACGTCGCCCGCCCGCGGTACGCCGCCGGCAAAACGGCGCGAGGCGCTCATGGCCCTGTCGTTGGCCGAGCAGTAGAGCGTGATGCCGCGGCCGTAGGGCCTGATGACGGTTGCGAGGTTGGCGAACACGTCGCGGTCGACGTCGGGCGCGGCCAGGATGACCTGGTCGAGCCGGACGCCGTCGGGCAAAGCCGGCCCCAGCTCGCGCAGGACCTCGAGCAACGGCAGGTTGCCCATACTGTGGGCGATGACGCTGACGCTCCTGGCGCCACTCTTCCTGACGACGAGGTCGAGGAACTCCTTCAGGTAGGGGTGTGCCTGGGTGGCGCTCTCGCGGTCGCGGCTGTAGCCGCTCACGCCTTCGCCCGAGGGCCAGCTGTAGAGGAAGGCCGCGCCGTCGAACTCGAGGTCGTAGGCGAGCTGCGCGGTGCGGTAGAGCGCATTATCGAAGGTGGTATTGAAGCCGTGCACGAATACCAGCGCCTGGTCCTTGAACGCGCGGCTCGCGGCGATGCGCTCGCGTGTCAGCGCCAGGAACTCCTCGCGCGAGAGGGGTTTCAGCTCCTTGATGGTGAAGTGCCGCTTGGGGTCCTCCTGCTGCTCGTAGAGCACGTACTGGAAGTAGGGCACACGCAGTGCGAACGGCCGCTCGATGTTGGGCACCCGGTGCGCCGCCGGGACCGTCACCAGCGCCCGTCCGAGCCCGAGCTGGCGTGCCCGCTCCGAGCCGTAGGTCTACGCGCCGTGGCCCGTCCTTGCGCACGCGGTCGGTGCCGTAGAAGACCGGCACCACGTCCCAGTCCCCGGTTGCCCCCGCCGCGGCGAGGGTTGTGGGCGCCACATCGCCATTGCGCCGGTCGGACTTGGCCTCAGCGTCGGCCGAGAGCGGCGGGGGCGCGCTGGCCGCAGGCCCGGTCTGGCCGGCGTGCGTCGATCCGTGGAGGGACAGCCCCACGAGGCCCGCGACGACGACCAGGGGTGCCGCGCGCGCCAGCGCCTTGGCGAGGCCCGGCAGGGCGCGCGTCGCATACCAGAGCGCCGCATAGAGCAAGAGAGTCACGACCGGAACGGCAAGCTCCGGCAACGCGGTCGGAAGCTCGGGCATCGCAGCCCCCAGAGTTGCGTATCGATGGTGGAGCGCGACTATGGGAGCGCGTCGATTCGCGCAATCCGCGCTCACCGGATTTTGGTGGAGCCCGCCCGGTCCTTGCGTGCACCCTTGCGTGGCGGCCTCTCTCGGCGCATCACGGAGCCATGCCGCCGTCTCTGCGCCTCTCCGCCACGCTGTCCCTAGTCGCAGCGATGCTGCTCACCGGAGCCAACGTGGCGTTCGCCAAGGCGATCGCCGCGGAGATCCCCGTCTACGTGTTCGTGCTGTTCCGGTTTGCGGTGGCGAGCCTCGCCCTCGCCCTGCTGGCCCCACGCGAGCCTGGCCCCAGGCTTACGGCCATGACAGCCGCCCAGTGGCGCGATCTCACCTTGATGGCCCTGCTGGGCATGGTGGGGTTCACCATCCTGCTGTTCGAGGGCCTGAAACGCACCGCGGCTGCCGACGCCGGCATCATCACGGCCACGCTGCCGGCTGTTGCAGCGATCCTGGGCGCGGTGTTCGCCGGAGAGAGGCTCTCGCGCCTGCAGGGGCTCGCGATCGTGCTGGCCGTCGTCGGGATCGCCCTGGTGCAGGTGTCCGGGGCAGCGTCCGGCACCGCCACGCTCATCGGCAATCTGCTGGTCGGCGGCGCCGTGCTGTGCGAGGCGAGCTTCGTCCTGCTCGGCAAGCGGCTCGCCCCGCCTTACCGGCCGCTGCGGCTGGCGTTCGGAGCCAATCTGGTCGGACTTGCCCTGTCCATCCCGCCGGCGCTCGCGCAGCTGCCCGCCTTCGAGCCGGCCTCGGTCGCCGCCGGGACCTGGGCGCTCGGCCTCTGGTACACGCTCACCTCCAGCGTCTTGTGCCTGTGGCTGTGGTACCGCGGCCTGCCCTACGTCGAGACCTGGCTCGCCGGCCTCGCCACGGCGGCCGTCCCCGTCGCAGCGCTCGCCGTATCGTCACTCTATCTCGGCGAGACGATCGGGTTGCCCAGGTTAGCCGGCGCGGCGCTGGTGATCGCCGCCATTGCCTTCGGCGCTCTCACACGCCCGGCGCGCAAGAGCGGTGTCGCGAAGACCGACCGGCTATGAATCCGCCAGAGATATCCGCCAGGCTCGCGACATCGGGCAGGAACCGCCGCAAGGATCGAACACCATGACATGGCTCGAACCCGTCACCCTGCGCAGCGCGCGCGTCACGCTCGAGCCGCTGGCGCAGCGCCATTGCGACGACCTCGCCATTGCCGTGCAGGACGGCGAGCTGTGGAAGCTGTGGTACACATCGGTCCCGGCACCCGAGCAAATGGCGGCCGAGATCGACCGTCGCCTCGGCCTGCAGGCGGCGGGCTCCATGCTGCCCTTCGCCGTGATCGACAACGATGGCGGCAAGGCCGCGGGGATGACCACCTACATGAACGTCGACGCCGCCAACAAGCGCGTCGAGATCGGCTCGACCTGGTATCGCAAGGCCGCGCAGCGCACCGGCCTCAACACGCACTGCAAGCTCTTGCTGCTGACGCACGCGTTCGAGACGCTCGGGACCATCGCCGTGGAGTTCCGCACGCACTTCTTCAACCATCAGAGCCGGCGCGGCATCGAGCGGCTGGGCGCCAAGCTCGACGGCATCCTGCGCAGCCACCAGGTGGCGCCCAACGGCACGCTGCGCGACACCTGCGTCTACAGCATCGTTGCCGCCGAATGGCCCACGGCCAGGGCCCATCTCGAGTTCCTGGCGAGCAAGCCCTACAGCGCCGGTTAGAATGCCGCGTCATTCGCAATAGCCGCGCGACCTGCGCTGCCTGCGCCATCCCGCTTTGACTGCGCCGAGAAATCTGATAAGACGGCTGCAATACTTCAGCAGTCTGTCACCTGGGGGACTGCGAGCACCGGGTTTTCCGGTATTTCTCGTACCCCAGACGATCGCCATACTCGGCGCCAGCGCCGCCCATTGCATACGCCGTAGGCACTTGCTTGCAGACCTTGCCGCACTATGCGCGCGTCCGTCCCCTCCTGAAGCGGCACCCCGCCCTCGGGCGGCTCCCCGACGCCGTTCTCGATGGCCTGCTTCAGAGGAGCCAGTTCAAGCGCTATACCAAGGGCGAAACCGTCTATCGGCGCGGCGATCCCGGCGACTCCCTGATGCTCCTCGTCAGCGGGGGCATCAAGCTCACCATCATCAGCAGGCAGGCCAAGGAGATGGTGCTGCACTTCCCCGCGCTCGGCGAAAGCTTCGGGGAGATCTCCGCCTTGGACGGCAAGGAGCGCGCGCTCAACGCCGTCGCGCTGGAGGCATCGGAGGTCTTCGCGATCCGTATCCGGGATCTGATGCCGGCGCTCGCCGCGCATCCGCAGTGCCTCGTCGAGATCGCCCGCTATCTGTGTGCGAAGCTGCGGGTCGGCACGCTGATCCTGGAGAACCGGACCCTGGTAATGCCGGCGCGCGTGGCGAGAGGCCTCCTCGGGCTCGCGAGACACCTCGGCCGGCGCCGCAAGGACGGCATTCATCTGCAGCTCGCCGCGTCGCAGGAGGAGCTCGGCAACTACCTGGGCCTGGCGCGGTCGAACGTCAGCCGCCAGCTCAGCGAGCTGAGGAAGGCCGGCGTCATCAGGATCAACGAGGCCGGGATCGTCATCACCGACGAGAGCGGCCTCGCGCGGCTGGCCGAGTCCGCCCTGGCGGACACCTGAATTGTCGAGGATTTGGCTCGAAGGCTCAAGGCTGGTCTCGGGGGCAGCGCCTTGCGGCGCCGCACCCCGAGCCCGCACCACCCCGCTACGTCCCCGGCACACGGACCGTTCGCGGTCGGTGCACGAGAAGGGAGCGACGGGCGTTATGTGTCCTCCGCCGTAAATCCGCTGTGCTGCGGGGCACAGCGAGCCTGATTTCTCGAGGCCGGCCGTGCGGCAACACGTGGCAGGGCGGATCCCGACCGATCTTCCCGTTCTGTTCCCCAGGATGGCCCAGGTTGGATAGACACGAGCGCCACACCCTTGCCGTCGCGTAGCCCCACGCTGCCGCTACGCGAGGACAGAAGTGGCATTTTCGGCTATCCGCGTTGGGCCGGGCATCAAGGGGGGAGTTGCGTCATGGCCACGACGAGGGCGGCGAGAGGGGACGGCGGGGAAAGCCGCGGCGCCGACCGTGCAACCAGGGTGGCCGAGTACATCCTCGGGCGCAACACGCTGATCGGCGTGGCATCCCTGATGCTGCTCGTCATCTCGGGCTTCGCCACTTGGCACGGCATGCGCGACTTCATTATCGGGGTGTCGGCGAGCCCGACCAGCCAGGGGCAGAACCTCCCGGGCGGCATGTCGGTGTCCAACGACGTGCTGGTCATCGTGGTGGTCGCTGCGCTCACCTTCCTGATGTGGCTGATGCTGCGCGAGAGCTTCGGCGCCCACCGCCGCCTGCGCGACCGGCTCATCGCCTTCCCCCTCTACCTGCTCCTGGCGGTCTGGTCGATCGGCTTCGGCTACGGTTTCTGGTGGAGCCTGATCTCGGGCGAGGAGGCGACCCGCACGGGCCTCGCCGGCCTGCAGGAGGACGCGCGCGACGCCAGCGGCGTCATCGCCGCCCGGCTCGACGCCGTACGCGCGCAGCTCGACAGCGTGGTCTCCTGGTCGGAGAGCCAGATGGCGCGGGAGGAGACGAGCGGCGGCAGCTGCGGGATGCAATCGGGCGCGGGCAGGGGGCCGCTGTACAATGCGCGCCGCGCGGTGCGCGATGCCGTGATCACTCTGCGTGACGGCATGACGCGCGCATGGCTCGATCCGGTTGCCGCCGATGTGGAGGAGCTGCGCAAGATCGCAGCGGGCCTCTCCGGCGCCACCGTGGAGGAACGCCAGAAGGCGTTCGAGGCCAAGGCGTCGGAAATCCGCGGCCGGGCGCGCAACATCGCCGCGCGCTCCAACCAGCTCGGCAAGTCGACGGCCGCCGAGATGCGCGCGATCGCCGGCGCGGTGGCCGTCGCGCCCGGCGCGTCGGGCTTCTCCTGCTTCGACCCGACGCTCGCCGAGCGGCTGAGACAGGCCGCGGCCCAGGCGGAGCAGCCCGCCGAGCTGAAATTGCGCGAGGCCGTGTTCAACGAGGGCCCGGCGGGCGTCGCCAACGCCGTCAAGAACCTGTGGCGCAACATCGGCACCTATTCCACGAGCCTCGTGACCTACGTGCTCTCCGGCGGCAACATCGCCACCGCCCGCACGGAGGGCGGCGAGCCCATCACCGGCCGCGACTTGATCGCGCTGCTCGCAACCATCGGCATCGACCTGGGTCTCCTGGCGCTCGGCATTCTCAATCCGCCGCCGCACGAGCCGCCGCCCCGGCGCCTGTCGGGTGCCCTCAGGCACCAGATCAGCGATGCCATCGAGATCACCATGGCGCGCGCGGGCACCTCCCGGGACTGGGTGCGGCGGCACTTTATTCATCACAACAAGGCCTCCTACCTCGTGATCCCCAACCTCTACAGCGCCGCGAGCGATGACACGATGGACGACAAGAAGAAGGAGGACGAAGCGAGACGCGCGCTGGCCATGAACCAGCTGGCCGGCATGCTGAGCGACCTGCAGCTGGTCGTGTGGCCAACCCCCGCGCGCCGGTGGCTCCGAAGGAAGAGCGAGCTGGAGCAGCTGAAGGCCGAGGAAAGCGAGACAAGCGACACCGACTTGAGCGAGATCCGCAAGAAATGGCGCGAAGGAGAAAGGGCTGAAGCCCGAGCATGAAGGGGTCAGCGAGAGGCCAGTCCGCAATCACGGCCTGTTCTCGAAGGCCGAACGCGCGCTGGAATTCGCCGGCTGGAGCGAGACGGCGCGCAAGGACATCGAGGTGTTCCGCCTGGTTGACGCGGAGGGCCTCACGCCCTTGCTGATGGTGCTGAACGAGCCGGGCACGGCCACACCGCGGGACCGCCGCGAGCCGGACGCCGCCACGACGTAAGAAATACACCGAGGGACAGCTGAATCGCGCTGCGCGGTCACGTGTCGGAGTGGCCTCAGCCCTGACACAGCCTGGGGGATTCCCGAAGCAAGCGGACCGGCTTGGGTCGGTCGCATGATCGAGGAGGAGGCATCAGGTATCGCTGGGAGACGGTGGGGCGCACCCTCGATGAGCGTGGCCGCCCCCTGTTCGCGGCAGCGGGCGCAAGAGGGTCAGATTCCGCCGGGTCTGACCCCGCCTCACAACGTCTCCAGAAACGCTACGAGGTCGGCCCGCTCCTGCGGCGTGAGGCGCAGGGGGCGCAGCAGGCTGCGGCCGGGGATGCCGTGCAGGCGCTCCTCGTCGAGCTCGGAGTAGTGGCGCACCACGTCGGCCAGCGTGGCGCGGCTGCCGTCGTGCATGTAGGGCGCGGTGCGGGCGACGTTGCGCAGCGAGGGCACGCGGAACTCGCCCCAGTTGCGGTGCAGCGGCTCGACGTGGCGCGTGGCCAGACCGGGCGCCTTCGCCGGGTCGTCGTTGTAGCGTCCGAGCAGGTTGAAGGGGCTCGCCTTCAGAAGCGCGATGCCGCCGTGGCGGCCGGTGTCGACGCGGCCCTTGTCGGCGAAGTGGGGCACCCCCGCATCGTCGAACTCGCCGTTGGTGAAGTTGGGCCCGAAGTGGCACGCGTTGCATTGGCCCTTGCCGACGAAGAGCGTGAGGCCCCGCTGCGCGGCGGCCGGATAGCGCGCGATGGCCGCGCCGTCGCCGCGCTCCAGGGCGTCGCGGAAGGCGTCGAAGGCGGTGCGGCCGGTGACGATGGTCTCCTGGTAGGCCGCGAGCGCCTTGGCGACGTTGACCAGCACCAGCTCCGGCTCGCTCGTCTGCGCCGAGGTGCCGAACAGGCGCCGGTAGGCTGCGGTGAGGGCGGCGTCGCTGCCGAGGCGCTGCGCAGCTCCTCCGGCGTCAGGGCGAGCTCCTTCGGATCGAGGATCGGGCGGATGCTCTGGGCCCACAGGCTGTCGCTGGCCCCGTCCCAGCCGAACCAGCGGTTGAGGCGCAGGTTGGCGAGCGCGATGGCGTTGCGGTCGACGCGCACGACGCCGATGCTGCGCGGGCGGCCATCGGCGAACGCCTTGGCGGGGTCGTGGCAGGTGGCGCAGGAGCGCTGCCCGTCGGCGGAGAGGCGCTTGTCGAAGAACAGCCGGCGGCCCAGCGCGATGGCCCAAGGTTGCCGGAGACGCGGTTGCTGGGATCGGGCGGCATCGGCTGCGGCCAGGGGCCGTGCGCCAGGATCGCCGCGCGCTCCTCTGCGGTGAAGCTCGGCCGGGTCGGCATGGGCTGCTGTGATGCGCCGGCGAAGCGTCAGCCAGGCGAGACGACGACGCCCGCAGCGCTCTTGCGTAGGTTGGGTCGAGCGAAGCGCAGACCCAACGCCGCGAAGTGCGTCGGACTGCCGCGAGTCGGGCTCGGTCTTCCGGCACCGCTCCGCTTGACTCAACCGGATACGCTGCACGCCTCATGGCTTGAGGGTCACCTCGTGCGTGAGGCGGGTGCGCTTGGCGCCTTGGATCAGGTCGAAGGTGATCTGCCAGGTGCCCGGCATGTGCAGCATCAGCCCGGTGAAGCGGTAGTGGCCGGGGCCCGTGCGGTTGACGCTGGGCGGTAGTTCATGCCGTGGCCGTGCGCCGGCATGGTGGCGTCGATGGCGATCTCGCCCGACCGGCCGCCGGGGCGCGGCAGGCCACCACCTCGGCGGCGAAGAACTGGCCGACCTTCAGCTCGGCCGGCTCCCAGCGGTAGGCAATCTCGGCGTCGGCCGCCTTGAGTCGCTGGAAGCCCTCGCCCATCCGGGCAGGCCATCCCGGCGTGCCGGGCGAGGCCCGCCAGCGCAGCCAGAGCGAGCCGAGTAGGAAGCGCGCGGCCGTCATTGGCCGACCCGCTGGCTCAGCGCCCAGGCGGCGAGCCGCTCGGCGTTGCGGAAGGCGATGGCGTCGGCGACCTCGGGCGGCAGCTCGGAGAGCCACTTGCGCGAGAAGGCCGCGTGCTCGACCACGTAGTACCAGCGCTCGGGCGAGGGCGTGTCGGTGCCGACCATGAAGCGGTCGGGGAAGGCGAGGAACAGCTCCTTCCACGCGCCGTCGAGGCTGCCGCCGGGCGCGTAGTCGTTGCGCCAGGCGAGGTCGGCCCACAGCATCTTGTGCTTGGCCAGCATGGCGCGCACGTTGTCGGGCCGGTCGAAGCCGGAGTGCGCCCACAGCACGCGCGCGTCCGGGTCCTGCTTGAAGATGCGCTCCACCGCGTCGGCGTCGGAATGCGCGTGCAGGAAGATCTTGTACTCCTTGGCCAGCTGGACCAGGCGGCGCATCACCGGCAGGTCGGCGTCGGCGCCGAACACGTGAAACTCGCCGATGCCGGCGTAGGTCAATGTCTTGAGGCGCGCTTCCACGTGGGGGACGATGCGGGGTCGCGCACCCAGGTGCCGATCTCGCCGCGCGAGCGATAGGGGCGCAGCACCGGCACGATGAGGTCGGGCGCCTCCTTGTAGAGCATGCGCGTGCCGTCGTCGTTGGAGCTCGACACGAACGCCTTCTTCACGCCGGCCTTGCGCAGCACCTCGATGGCCTGAGGCGGGGGAACGACATCCCACGTGTCGTGACTGTAGTGGATGTGGGCATCGACGATGGGGCGCTGCTCCTGAGCGAGCGCGATGACGGTGGTGAGCGCCCACACGAGGGCGGCGAGCAGCATGCGCATGGTGTGGAACCCCCTGGAGCCAAGCGAGAGCGCTACCATAGCGCCGACCCATGATGGCGCGGTGATGTCAAAGCTGCCTAGCCGTCGGGGTAGTGTATAAGGGCGTCATGAACCACAAAAAGCTCGAAGACCTGCGCGCGAAGTACCCGGCCGACGCACCCGCCGCCTCCCACCATCCCGAGTTCAAGAAGGCGATCGAGACCGTCTTCGCGGGCACCGACCGGCGGCCCAAGCCCTACGAGGGCGTCGCCAGCTTCCTCGGCGCGCCGCTGCGCCTCGATGCGCCCCAGGAGACGGACTTCGGCGGGCTCGACGTGGCGCTGGTCGGCGTGCCGCTCGACCTCGGCGTCACCAACCGGGCCGGCGCCCGCTTCGGGCCGCGGGCGGTGCGGCAGGTCGAGCGCATCGGGCCCTATCACCACGTGCACCGCCTCCTGCCGCTCAGCGCCGTGAAGGCCGGCGACATCGGCGACGTGCCGTTCCGCAGCCGCTACAGCCTCGATGACAGCATCGCCGACATCGAGGCCCTGTTCACCCGCATCGCCGCCGCCGGCGTGACACCGCTGGCCGTCGGCGGCGATCATTCCATCACCTACCCGATCCTGAAGGCGCTGGGCGCCAAGCGGCCCGTGGGCCTCGTGCACATCGATGCGCACTGCGACACCGGCGGCCCGTTCGAGGGCGCCAAGTTCCACCACGGCGGGCCGTTCCGCAACGCGGTGCTGGCGGGCGTGCTGGACCCGGAGCGCACCATCCAGATCGGCATCCGCGGCGGGGCGGAGTACCTGTGGGAGTTCTCCTACGTCAGCGGCATGACGGTGATCCACGCGGAGGAGTTCGCCCGCCTCGGCGACCGCCAAGGTGGTCAAGAGGATCCACGAGGTGGTGGGCGACGGCCCCACCTACATCTCCTTCGACATCGACAGCCTCGACCCCGCCTTCGCGCCCGGCACCGGCACGCCCGAGGTCGGCGGCCTCACCACCCGCGAGGCCTTGGAGCTGGTGCGCGGCTGCGCCGGCCTCGACGTGATCGGCGGCGACGTGGTGGAGGTGGCCCCGCAATACGACGCCACCACCAACACCGCCCAGGCCGCCGCCCAGATGCTGTTCGAGATCCTGGCCGTGGTGGCGCTGGCGCGCGGCAAGCGCGTATAGTGAGCGCCGCGGGGTCAGACCCCTGAGCTGCGACCTACGTATTCTGCACGAGCGTCGAGGCCAGGGGTCTGACCCCGTCCCGAACGTCGCAACACGTCTCGAACGGAGCCGCCCATGGCCAACATCAATGCCGGACCGTTCACCACCCGGCCCGAGATCGACGGCACCTTCGGCGTGGTGGCCTCCACGCACTGGATCGGGACGGCGGTGGGCATGGGCATCCTGGAGCGCGGCGGCAACGCCTTCGATGCCGGCGTCGCCATCGCCTTCACCCTGCAGGTGGTGGAGCCGCATCTGTGCGGGCCCGGCGGCGACGTGCCGGTGATGATCTGCGAGGCCGGCAGCACCGCGCCGAAGGTGATCTGCGGCCAGGGCCCGGCGCCGGCCGGCGCCACCATCGCGCACTACCGCGGCCATCTCGGCCTCGACATCGTGCCGGGCACGGGGCTGCTGCCGGCCTGCATCCCCGGCACCTTCGAGACCTACATGATGATGCTGCGCGACTGGGGCACCATGCGCCTGCGCGACGTGCTGGAGCCCGCGCTCGGCTACGCGGAGAACGGCTATCCGCTGGTGGAGCGCGCCTGCGTCACCATCGGCACCGTGGCCGACGCTGTTCCGCGAGCACTGGCCGACCTCGGCCGAGGTGTATCTGCCGGGCGGCGAGGTGCCGAAGCCCGGCACGCTGTTCACCAACCGGCGCCATGCCGAGACCTACCGGCGCATCCTGAAGGAGGCCGAGGCCGGCGGCGGCGGGCGCGAGGCCGAGATCGAGCGCGCGCGGCGCGCCTGGAGCCAGGGCTTCGTCGCCGAGGCCATCGACGCCTTCTGCCGCGGCAACGAGGTCATGGACGTGAGCGGTCGCCGGCACCGCGGCGTGCTCTCGGCCCAGGACATGGCGACGTGGGCGCCGACGGTGGAGGAGCCCGTGCACCTCGACTACGGCAGCTAGCGCGTGCTCAAGCCGAACGCCTGGACGCAGGGCCCCGTGCTCCTGCAGATGCTGGCGCTGCTGAAAGGCTTCGATCTCGACAGGCTATCGACCACCGACCCCGATTTCATCCACATCTGGACCGAGTGCGCCAAGCTCGCCTACGCCGACCGCGAGGCGTTCTACGGTGACCCGAAGTTCGCCGACGTGCCGATCGAGACGCTGCTGTCGGAGGCCTACAACGCGGAGCGGCGCAAGCTCGTCGGCGACACCGCCTCGCTCGAGCAGCGCCCCGGCACGATCGACGGCTACGGCGGACGCGTCATCGTCAAGGACGCGCGCGCCGTGGGCGCCGGCGCCGGCGAGCCCACGTTCGCCCGTGTCTCAACGGGGCACGGCGCCGACGAGCGCGTCGAGCGCGCAAGGCGAGGTGCGGGGCGACACGGTGCACATCGATGTCATCGACAAGGCGCGGCAACATGTTCACCGCCACACCGTCGGGCGGCTGGCTGCAGTCCTCGCCGGTGATCCCGGCGCTCGGCTGGCCGCTCGGCACGCGCGGGCAGATGTTCTGGCTGGAGGAGGGGCTGCCGGGCTCGCTGGCGCCCGGCAAGCGCCCGCGCTCGACGCTCTCGATCGGCATGGCGCTGCGCGACGGGCTGCCCTACATGAGCTGGGGCACGCCCGGCGGCGACCAGCAGGACCAGTGGAACTGCCAGTTCTTCCTGCGCCACGCCAGCCGCACCGGCTCCACGCCCAAAATGAACCTGCAGGAAGCCATCGACGCCCCGGCCTGGCACATCGAGCACTTCCCGTTGTCGTTCTGGCCGCGCACGGCGCGCCCCGGCGTGCTGGTGGTCGAAAGCCGCCTCCCGGCAGCAACCATCAGAGAGCTGGAGCGCCGCGGCCACATAGGTAGAGGTCGGCCCCGACTGGTCGGAGGGCCGCCTCTCCGCCGTGGCGCAGGAGGGCCCCCGCCGCAAGGCCGCCGCCAACCCGCGCGGCATGCAAGGCTACGCCGCGGGACGGTGATGGTGTCAGACGCTCGGGTCTGACCCATGTCACGCCAAGAGCCTGCCAGGCTACAGACCTATCCGTGAAGGCTTCCAGAATCGTAGGCTGTCTCGGTAAGTCCGGCGCGCCGCAGGCCTTGGATGTACTCCGCTTGGCTCATTGCCGGATTACGCAGCCGCTCGCGGTCAGCAGCGAATGCCGCGACGAGCTGCATCCGGGCGCTGCCAGGAGGAGCATCGCGAATGAAGGCATCCGGCTCCTGTGCCATCGACGTTGTACGGCGCCAGAGGTCTCGACTGGAAAATCCTCGAGATTGGCTGTCACGATAACGTTCGCCCCGCCGTGGATAGCCGCAGCAAGGACATGACGGTCGTCGGGTCCGGCAGCGTCAACGTCGGGATCAGACGCTTCATAGCCGGATACGACGGCTGTGCTCGATGCACGCCTCCATGCGGTCGCGCACGCGCGCAATGGTCGAGGCTGGTAGGTCCGGACGCTACGCGTGCGAGCTGCGGCCATCCATTCGCGGTTCACGGCATCGCGCACCAAAGTGCGCGGAACACGATGCCGCATTGGCCAGATACATGAGAACGCTGCGGAGGGTCGCCGGAGTAGAGGACATTGGCATCGAGAAAGGCGGCGACGCTCACCGCAGTCCCGAGCTCCTGATCGAGGGCGGACAATTCCTCCGAGCGCATCGAGGCGCCTTCGCGTGCTTCTCCGCCTTGTAGACGAGCACGTGCTTCAGCGGCAGCCGGCGCTGATTGCCGACCATGCGGGCGGGCAGCACGCCCTTGTCGATCAGGCCCACGACGTAGGGCCGCGAGACGTTCAGCAGGTCGGCGGCCTCCTGCGTCGTGATCTCGGACTCTACCGGCACCAGTGCCACCGCGTTACCAGCGCCCATCTCCTTGAGCATCTCCCTGAGCAGCGTGGCCGCCGCCGCCGGCAGATCGAGCGTCCTCGTCTTGCCGCCGGCGCCGGGGATCTGCACGCGCAGACCCTGGCTGGCGGCATCGGGCGCCTCCAGCGCCTCGCTCGCCTTGCGCGCCATGCGCGACTTCCTCGTCGGTCGCAATTGTCGGCTGTTTCGCGCATGCGTGCCATGGTCGATGCTCCTCGGAGAGCGAGCGTATAGGGCGATACGCATAACACTGCGCAATACTCGAAACTTCCGACAATGCGGTCTTCGACCGCAGCCGAAGGGTCTGACCCCTCCCACCCCTACTTGTCCAGCCACACGTCCTCGAGGCGCCAGTTGTTGTAGGAGCTGTTCGTGTGCAGCACGATGCCCTTGACGTGCGGGTGCCAGCAGGTGCCGCGCATGTTGTGGAAGATGATGGGACGGGCAACGTCCAGTGCCAGCTTGCGCTCCACCTCCCACACCAGCGCCTTGCGCTTGGCCACGTCGAATTCCTTCGACTGCGCAAAAATCAGCGTGTCGACCTCCGGATTGCAGTACTGCGTGTAGTTGCGCTCCGACTTGCAGGTGTAGTTCTCGATCAGGTTGGCATCGGGATCGTCCACCGCGACGCCGGTCAGGTTGAGGCCGATGGCGTAGTCCTTGCGCAGCACCTTCGGGTACCACACGCTGGTGTCGATCGGCTCCAGCTCGGCTTGAATGTAAATCCTCTTGAGCTGGTCGATCAGGATCACAGCGGGATCGCGATAGATGGCGATATTCCTGGTCGAGACCTTCACCTTCAGCGTCTTGTCCGGCCCATAGCCGAGGGAGGCCATGATCTTCTGCGCCTCGGCGATGTTGCCGGCCAGATTCGTGCCGTAGCCCGGCAGCTTGGCCAGCTCCTCGGGCGGCAGCGCCCATTGCCCCTCGGGACCGGGCAGCATGGCCACGCCCACGTGGCCCTCGCCACCCTCCAGGATGTCGATAAAGGCCTTGCGATCGAGCGCCAGCGCCATGGCCTGGCGGATCTCGAGTTTGTCGAAGGGCGGCGCCGTCGGATTGACGATCAGGTTGGTGCTGACGTTGTTGGGAGAGATCTGGCAGAAGGCCTTGGGGGCCTGGGCACGCACGTCCTTGAGCACCGGAACGGTGATGTCCCGGTCGAAGGTCATGTCGAACTCACCCGAGATGAAAGCCAGAACGCGCGTCGCCCGGCTCTCGATGATGCGCATCTCGATGCCATCGAGGAACGGCCGGCCCATCTTCCAGTAGTCAGGGTTGCGCGCGAGCTTGATCGAGACGTTGCGATTGAACTCGACGAACTTGAACGGGCCGGTGCCGACCGGCTTGGTGCGCATGTTCTTCTGCGAAACGTGGCAGGGGTAGACCGGCGAGAAGCCCGAGGCCAGCAGCATCAGGAACGAGGGCTGCGGATGCGCCAGGTGGAACGTGGCCTCATGGTCGCCGCTGCTGGTGACCTGCTGCAGGGCGTAGTACCAGACCTTGCGCGGGTTCCGGTTGAACTCCTCCTGATCCTTGCCGATCAGGGCATGCCAGGTGCACTGCACGTCCTTGGCCGTGAACGGTTTGCCGTCGTGCCACTTCACCCCCTCGCGCAGCTTGAAGGTGAGCTTGGTCTTGGTCTCGTCCCACGACCAACTGGTGGCGAGCTCCGGCACGATGGTCTCGAAGCTGTTGAGCGGCTTTCCCTGATCGAACAGCACGAGATTGTTGAACACCGCCATGAACGGCAGCGTCACCGACACCGTCGCCTCCTCATGCGGGGAGGCGCTCGGCGGGTTGTCGCGATGGTAGACCTTGAGCGTGCCGCCCTGCTTCTGGGCGAGTGCACTCCCGAGATCGACCAGCAAAAGTGTGACAAGTGCAAGGGCAATCGCCGCGACGCGCGCCGCCATAGTCTCCTCCCATTTGGCTTCGTGCCCTTCTGCGGGGCTTTCGGTGGCCGTGCCATCTTAGCACGGAGCACGGCTTCGTCCCACGCGCCGATTGCAGAGGCCGCAGCGTGGAGACTGAATGGATCGGCTCGAGCCGAATGCGACAGGCATCGCATCAGGACGCCGTGCGCCGAGCCTGCCGTTGGAACGTCTCTCGACGCAGTTGTGGCGCAATCGTGGGCGGATTAGCCTTCCAACCGGGGCGCGCGCCGGTTGGGAGGCTAATCCGCCCTACGGCCTTGTCCTACTTATCCAGCCACACGTCTTCGAGGCGCCAGTTGTTGTAGTTGCTGTTGGTGTGCAGGACGATGCCCTTGACGTGTGGGTGCCAGCACGTCCCGCGCACGTTGTGGCTGATGATGGGACGAGCCACATCGATCGCCAGCTTGCGCTCGATCTCCCACACGAGCTGTTTGCGCTTCGTCACGTCGAACTCTTTCGACTGCTCGAAAATGAGCCTCTCGACGTCCGGATTGCAGTACTGGGTGTAGTTGCGCTCGGACTTGCAGGCGTAGTTCTCGATCAGATTTGCGTCAGGGTCGTCCACGGCCACGCCCGTCAGGTTGAAGCCGATGGAATAGTCCTTACGCTGGACCTTGTTGTACCACACCGTGGTGTCGATCACATCGAGCTCCCCGTCGATGTAGATCTTCTTGAGCTGGTCGATCAGGATCACCGCCGGATCGCGATAGATGGCGAGGTTCCTGGTGGCGACCTTGACCTTCAGCAGCTTGTCCGGGGCATAGCCGAGGGACTTCATGATCTTCTGCCCCTCGGCGATATTGGCGGCCAAGTCCGGGCCGTAGCCCGGCAGCTTGGCCAGCTCCTCGGGTGGCATGCCCCATTGCCCCTCGGGAGTGGGCAGCATGGCGGCCCCGATCCGGCCGTCGCCCGAGTCCAGGATGTCGACGAAGGCCTTGCGATCGAGTGCCAGCGCCATGGCCTGCCGGATCTTGAGGTTGTCGAAGGGCGGCTTCGCCGGGTTGACGATCAGCGTGTTGGCGACGTTGTTGGGCGCGAGCGCGCAGATGGCCTTGGGCGCCTGCGCGCGCAGATCCTTGAGCACCGGGACCGTGACGTCACGGTCGAACGTCATGTCGAACTCACCCGATATGAACGCCAGAATGCGCGTCGCCCGGCTCTCGATGATGCGCATCTCGATGCCGTCGAGGAACGGCCGCCCCTTCTTCCAGTAGTCGGGGTTGCGTGCGAGCTTGATCGCCACGTTGCGCTGGAGCTCGACGAACTTGAACGGGCCCGTTCCGATCGGCCGCGTGCGCATGGTCTTGGGCGAGACATGGCACGGGTAGACCGGCGAGTAGCCCGATGCCAGCAGCATCAGGAGCGACGGCTGCGGATCCTTGAGGTGGAGCGTGGCCTCGTGGTCGCCGTTGGTGGTGACCTCTTTCAGGTTGCTGTACCAGACCTGGCGCGGGTTGCGGTTGAACCCTTCCTGGTCGCCCTTGCCGATCAAGGCGTGCCAGGTGCATTGCACGTCCTTGGACGTGAACGGCTTGCCGTCGTGCCACTTCACCCCTTCCCGTAGCTTGAAAGTCAGCTTGGTGTTGGTGGCGTCCCACGACCAGCTGCTGGCGAGGTCCGGTACGATCGTGTCGGCGCTGTTGGACGGCCTGTTCTGGTCGAACAGCACGAGATTGTTGAACACCGCCATGAACGGGAGGTTGACCGAGACCGTGGCCTCCTCGTGCACAGAGGCGCTGGGCGGATTGTCGCGATGGTAGACCCTGAGCGTGCCGCCTTGCTTCTGGGCGGTGGCGGTGTCGGGGTAGACGACCAGAACCGCGACAAGTACGGAAGCGATTGCTGCGATGCGCACTTTAGTCCCTCTCCTGACTTTGGCTCGAGCCTGCGCGGGGCATGGGTGACGGTCCCGTGTGACGGCGCCGTGACGCCATCACCGCACGGAGCACCGTTCCCGCCGCACCCGCTGAAGCTCCCGATCGCCGGCGTTCTTAGACCGACAGTCCCGCCAGCGCCATGTCCATGGGCGCAGACCCGTATGTGCGATTGCGCAGAGCGCCCGACTGTGGCGTAATCACATGAGAACAATTCAAAGCCGGCGCTGCATCGTGGTGCGGCCCAGAGGGCCATGAGGAGGCAAACGCATGTTCTTCCGCAAGAGCCAGCCAGCGGCAGGCCCGGCGCAGGGCGCTGCGGCGCCGAACGCCGGTGGGACGATCACGGTGGCCATGACGGTGAACGGCAAGACGGCAAGCGCCAACGTGGACGCGCGCACGCTGCTCGTTCACTACCTGCGCGAGCACCTGCGCCTCACCGGCACGCACGTCGGTTGCGACACCAGCCAATGCGGCGCGTGCGTCGTGCATCTCGACGGACGCGCAGTGAAGGCGTGCACGGTGCTCGCGGCCTCGTGCGAGGGCGCAACCGTCGGCACCATCGAGGGGCTGGCGCAGGGCGACAAGCTGCATCCCATGCAGGAGGCGTTCCGGGAGCACCACGGGCTGCAGTGCGGCTTCTGTACCCCTGGCATGATCTTGGCCGCGGTCGACATCGTCAACCGCAAGGGCACCCAGCTGGACGAGGCCACCATCCGCCACGAGCTCGAAGGCAACCTCTGTCGCTGCACGGGCTATCACAACATCGTCGCCGCGGTGCGTGCCGGCGCCCTGGCCATGGGCACCAAGCGGCAGGCTGCCGAATAAGGCTGTCCGAGCGACCCGCCGCCAGGTCTGAGACGGCCCTCCGCCTGAACAGCACCGCGGTTGAACACGAGAAGTCATTCCATCGCCCGAGGAGGCAACGCATGAGTGCAACCGGCATCGGGGCGCCAGTTCGGCGCAAGGAAGACCAGAGGTTCATCACCGGCAAGGGCCAGTACACCGACGACATCAACCGTCCGGGCCAGACCTACGCCGTTTTCGTGCGCTCCCCCCACGCGCACGCCAACATCAGGAAGGTCAACACCGCGGAGGCCTTGAAGAAGCCCGGCTGCCTCGCCGTCTTCACCGGCGAGGACATCGCCAGAGACAAGATCGGCGCCCTGTTCTGCGGCTGGATGATCACCTCCAAGGACGGCTCCCAGATGAAGGCGGGCACGCACCCGGTGCTGGCCTTGGGCAAGGTGCGCTATGTCGGCGACCACGTGGCCCTCGTTGTCGCCGAGACACTGGCGCAGGCGAAGGATGCCGCGGAGGCGGTGGTCGTCGACTACGAGGCGCTGCCCGCCGCCGCCGATGTCGCCACCGCCCAGAACCCCGGCAAGCCGCAGGTGCAGGCCGATGCGCCCAACAACACCGTCTACCAATGGCACCTGGGCGACCAGGCCGCGACGGAGGCCGCGTTCGCCCGCGCCCGGCACGTGACCAGGATCGACCTCGTCAACAACCGGCTGATCCCCAACGCCATCGAGCCGCGCGCGGCAATCGCCGAACACGAACTCGGGCAGGACAGCTTCACGCTCCACACCACGAGCCAGAACCCGCACGTGATCCGGCTCTGCCTCTCCGCCTTCATCGGCATCGCGCCCGAGCACAAGCTCAGGGTGATCGCTCCCGATGTGGGCGGCGGCTTCGGCTCCAAGATCTTCCTCTACGCCGAGGAGACGGCCTGCATCTGGGCCGCCAAGAAGGTCGGCCGTCCCATCAAATGGACGGCGGAGCGCTCCGAGTCCTTCCTCGCCGACGCGCACGGCCGCGACCATGTCACGACAGCGGAATTGGCGCTCGACGGCGACGGCAAGATGCTGGGGGTGAGGGTCAAGACCAAGGCCAACCTCGGCGCCTATCTCTCCACCTTCTCCTCCTCGGTGCCGACCTACCTCTACGCCCCACTGCTCTCCGGCCAGTACGACATCCCCGCCATTTACTGCGAGGTCGACGGCGTCTACACCAACACCGCGCCGGTAGATGCCTACCGCGGCGCCGGCCGGCCGGAGGCCACCTTCGTGGTGGAGCGGCTGGTGGAGGTCGCGGCCCGCCAGACCGGCCGCGACCCGGCCGAGTTCCGGCGTCTCAACTTCATCCAGTCGTTCCCGCACCAGACGCCGGTGATCATGGCCTACGACGCCGGCGACTACGCGGCCTGCCTCGACAAGGCGCTGGAGCTCGCCGACTACCGCGGCCTCGCCGCTCGCAAGTCCGCGAGCGAGCAAAAGGGCTTCAAGCGTGGGCTCGGCTTCTCCGCCTACATCGAGGCCTGCGGCATCGCGCCCAGCGCGGCGGTGGGTTCGCTCGGTGCCGGCGTCGGCCTGTGGGAATCGGCCGAGGTGCGGGTGAACCCGACGGGCTCGGTCGAGGTGCTGACCGGCTCGCACAGCCACGGCCAGGGCCACGAGACCACCTTCGCGCAGCTCGTCTCCGATCGTCTCGGCATTTCCATCGACCAGGTCACCGTGGTGCACGGCGACACCGACAAGGTGCAGTTCGGCATGGGCACCTACGGCTCGCGCTCGGGCGCTGTCGGCATGAGCGCCATCTACCGGGCCATCGACAAGGTGATCGTCAAGGCCAAGAAGGTGGCGGGCTACGTCCTGGAGGTGCCGGAGGGCACGGTCGACTTCAACGACGGCATCTTCTCCTCGACCGCCACCAACAAGACGCTGACCTTCCCCGAGGTGGCGCTGCAGGCCTATATCGCCCACAAATTCACGGGCGCCCAGCTCGAGCCGGGCCTCAAGGAAGGCGCCTTCTTCGACCCCACCAACTTCACCTTCCCGTCGGGGGTGCACATCTGCGAGGTCGAGGTGGACCCGCAGACCGGGACGACGCGCATCGACCGCTGGACCGCGGTCGACGACTTCGGCACGCTGGTGAACCCGATGATCGTCGAGGGCCAGGTGCACGGCGGCGTCGCCCAGGGCATCGGCCAGGCGCTGCTGGAGGGCGCCCGCTACGATGCGAACGGCCAGCTCGTCACCGCGAGCTTCATGGACTACGCCATGCCGCACGCGCACGACCTGCCGCCGATCAAGATCGCCATGGTGAGCACGCCCTGTCCCTCCAATCCGCTCGGCATCAAGGGATGCGGCGAGGCGGGGGCGATCGCGGCTCCGGCGGCCGTCATCAACGCCATCACCGACGCGCTCGGCCACGAGGACATCGCCATGCCGGCGACCCCGCAGGCGGTCTGGCGCGCCGCGCACAAATCGCCCGCCAAGCTCGCCGCGGAATGAGGGAGAGAGCCCATGTACGCCTTCCAATACCACCGCCCGCAATCCGTGGCCGATGCCGCTAGACTGCTCGCCGCCGACAGCGAGGCCAAGCTGCTCGCGGGCGGTCACACGCTGCTGCCCACCATGAAGCTCAGGCTCGCCTCGCCCAAGGCGATCGTCGATCTCGGCCGGGTGTCCGAGCTCAAGGGCATCGACAGGAAGGGCAACGCCCTCGTCATCGGCGCCATGACCACCCACGCCGAGGTGGCGGATTCCACCGTCGTGAAGTCGACGATCGCCGGCCTTGCCGCCCTCGCCGCCATGATCGGCGATCCCCATGTGAGGAACCGCGGCACCATCGGCGGGTCGGTCGCCAACAATGACCCGTCGGCGGACTATCCGGCGGCGCTGCTGGCGCTCGGCGCCACCATCGGCACCAACAAGCGCGAGATCAGGGCCGACGACTTCTTCAAGGGCCTGTTCGGGACGGCCCTGCAGGGCGGCGAGATCATCACCCGCGTCTCCCTCCCCGTGCCCACGAAGTTCGGTTACGCCAAGTTCCCGAATCCGGCCTCGCGCTATGCCCTGGTCGGCGTCGCCGTGGCGCAGGCGGGCGGCCAGGCCCGCGTCGCCGTCACCGGGGCCGGCAAGAACGGCGTCTTCCGCCACACCGCCATGGAGGCCGCCTTGTCGAAGGGCTGGTCGGCGCAGAGCCTCGCCGGCATCGCCACCAATACCGGCGACATGATCGGCGACATCCACGCCGACCCGGCCTACCGCGCTCACCTCGTCGGCGTCATGGCCCGCCGTGCCGTCGCCGCTGCCGGATAAATGATGGCGAATGGCGAAATGGTGAGTGGCGAATGGACCGCTACTTCATTCGCCATTGGCCACTCGCCATTCGCGAAGCCGATGGAGGAACAAGCGAATGAAAGACACGTCCCGCACCGTTTCCGACGCCGACATCGCCTCACGACGCGCCGTCACCCGCCGCACCCTCATCTCCACACTCGGCATCGGCGCCGGCCTCGCCGCAGTGGCCGCCGCCAGCGCTCGCGCCCAGACCAACGAGCCCAAATCCCCGCCCAAAGAGCCCCCCAAACAGCCACCGCCCAAGCGCGACCCCTGCCGCGACGCCGACCACGGCCCGCCCTCCGACCGCGACGGCTGCGGCCGCCCGCCGATCTCCTGAGCCTGCGGACTTCCATCGGCCGTAGAGATTTCCCACAGGGAAACCATGTCAAGCCGCCGTCGCGTGCTGCAGGGGCTCGCTGCCGCCGCCACCCTCGGGGCCGGCGGCTGGGCGCTGACCGGAGCAGCCCGCGGCAACGCCTACTACCGCGGCCCGGTCTCGGACCATTTCGACGGTAGGCGCTTTTTCAATCCCGGTGGCACTGGGCCCAAGGGCGGGCTCGACTTCCTGCGCTGGCAGCTCACGGAGCGCTGGGCCGCCTGGCCCGCGCAGTTCCCGAGCCCCTTTCCGCCCGACCGCCCGCCCGCGGCCGTTGAGGGTGAGACCGTGCGCATCGCCTACGTCGGGCACGCCTCGTTCCTCATCCAGACCCGCGGACGCAACATCCTGATCGATCCGGTGTGGGCCGAGCGCGCGAGCCCGTTCTCCTTTGCTGGGACCGCGGCGCGTCAACGCGCCGGGCATCGGTTTCGACGACCTGCCCAGTATCCACTGCGTGCTCGTCACCCACAACCACTACGACCATATGGACGTGGCCACGATCGAGCCGGCTGTGGCAGCGGTTTGCCCCACGCATCGTCACCCCGCTCGGCAACGATGCCATCCTGCGTGCAGCCGTGCCGGGGCTCACCGCCGAGGCCGTGGACTGGGACACAACGGTCGATCTCGGAGGCGGCGTGGCGGTGCACATCGAGCCCAGCCAGCACTGGTCGGCGCGCGGCGCCTGGGACCGCAGCCACGCCCTGTGGGCGAGCTTCGTGCTGCAGGCGGGCGCGCGGAAGATCTACTGCGTGGGCGACACCGGCTACGGCGACGGCGCGACCTTCCGGCGTGTGCGCCAGCGTCATCCAGGCCTCGCCCTGGCGCTGCTCCCCATCGGCGCCTACGAGCCACGCTGGTTCATGGCGAACAGCCACCTGAACCCGGATGACGCGGTGCAGGCCCTGGAGCTGTGCGGCGCGGCCCGGGCGCTGGGCCACCATTGGGGCACCTTCCGCCTCACCAACGAGGCCGTCGAACAGCCCGCGCGCGACCTCGCGGCCGCCTTGCGCAGGGCGGCGTCCCACCCGAGCGGTTCGCGGCGTTGCGGCCGGGAGAAGTGCGCACGATCGAGTGAGAGATACGCCGCGAGGTAGCTTGCCCCAGGAAGCGCACGCCAGATTACTTGGCACGCAGCCCGGAGAGCTGGAGAGAGAAAGATGTTGGTAGCGCCCACCACCCGTAGCTGGCTTCCGCTTGCCTTCTCGAGCTTCGCCCTGGTGATGCTGCTGGCTTCTGTCTTGCAGGCCCAGACCGCCGTTCGGATCGTCGCACTCGGCGCCAGCAACACCGAGGGCTGGGGCGTCTTGCCCGCGCAATCCTATCCAGCCCAGCTCCAAGTCCTGCTGCGCGCGAGGGGCATTGAGGCCACGGTAGCCAACGCCGGCATTGCGGGAGATACCACTGGCGGCATGCTGGCCAGACTCGACCGGGCGGTGCCCGCTGGGACCGACCTTGTGATACTCCAGCCGGGCACAAACGATGAGCGCATGGGATTGACCGCAGAACGCTCAGCCAACATCGAGAAGATCGCAACGCTCTCTCTGCACGCAATATCAAACTTCTGGTCATCGAGAACACCGTTCTGGATGCATTGCCACGAACCGAGCTGCGCGACGACGGGCTCCACTTCACACCTGCCGGATACGCCCTTCTGGCCGAGCGCATCCTCCCTCAGGTGATATCTGCACTGGGTCGATAGCACTGGGTCGATAGCACTGGCCATGGACGCTCCCAATGACTTGGATGCACGCCGCTGCGGAACGCGCACCTTCCGGATCATATTTTTGCCGTCGTGACGTTACGCTGCGCCGCCCATGAGACCGCAGGCGATCTGCCATCTGCGCCTCGAGCGCGGCAAGCTCGGGCGTCCAGGCGCGGCACGGGACGCCACCAGATTGGCCTGCGACTTCGAGGATCACGCCGTCGTCGAGGACCTTGAGGCCGTTGGCGCGCGAGCGTGGCGCCCGTGGTGGTGATGTCGACGATCAGCTCGGCGAGGCCCGCGGCGGGGGTCCCCTCGGTGGCGCCGAGGCTCTCGACGATGCGGTAGCCGGTGACGCCCGGCGTGCGCGAAGAAGCGGCGCGTCAGGTTCATGTACTTGGTGGCGACGCGCACGCGCCGCCCGTGCAGCCTGCGGAACAGCCAGCGACATCTGCTCCAGGTCCGCCATGCGCCGCACGTCGAGCCAGCAGGCGGGCACCGCCACGACCACGTCGGCGCGGCCGAAGCCGAGGCGGCTGCAGGAAGCGCACGCGCTCGTCGGCATCGGCCATGGCCTCGCGGATCAGGTCCTCGCCGGTGACGCCCAGATGCGCCGCGCCGGTCTTCAGGAGCTGGGCGATCTCGGACGACGAGACGAAGTTGACCTCGACGCCGGGCCAGCCCTCGATCTCGCCCTTGTAGCCGCGCGCCGGCCCCGTGCGCATGATGGCGAGCCCGGCCTCGGCGAGCGCCGCCGTTGCACTGCTCCATCAGCCGGCCCTTGGAGGGCAGCGCGAGGATGAGCTTGCCGTTCACGGCGCCGCCTCCTGCCCGCGCTGCAAGGCGGCGAGCAGCCGCTCGGTGTGGATCGAGGCGCCGACCGCCGGCACCGGGCCGGGCGCGCCGACCTCGGCGAGCAGGCCGTCGTAGCGCCCGCCGCCGGCGACGGGGCTGCGGGGCCCGAGCGCCGGGGCCGATGACCTCGAACACGAAGCCCGTGTAGTATTCCAGGTTGCGGCCGAACTCGGCGGAGAACTCCGGCGCCGGCGATGCCGACGCCCGCCTGCCTCGATGCAGATCGAGCCGCCGCTGGAAGGCGTCGAGCCCGGCCGACAGGTCGACGCCCTGCCCGCGCGCGAGGCGGGCCAGCCTGTCCGCGGTCTCGCGCGCCGGCGCCTTGACCGCCACGTAGCTCTCGATCAGCGCCGCCGTCTCCGCCGGCAGCGGCCGCTCGCGCATGTCCGCGGCCGCGTCCAGCAGGCGCTGGGCGATCTCGGCCGCCGTGCGCGTGCCGATCAGCTCGTGGCCCGCCTTGTCGAGGTGCTCGAGCGACAGCGCCTCGGCGCCGGCGGGATCGGCCGGATCGAGCCGGTCGACGAGATCGTGCGGCAGGCCCGTCGCCAGGGCGTCGTTCGAGGTCAGGCGCTGCAGCTCGGCGCGGAATGCTTCCGGGCGCCAGAACTGGTGCTTGAGCCGCGCGCGCCAGCGCTCGGGCATGGGGAGCGCCTGGATGAGCGCGGCGAACAGGCCGAGGTCGCCGATCCGGATCTCGAGGCGGCCGAGGCCGGCGTCGCGCAGCGCCTCGACGGTGAGGGCGAGCACGGCCGGCGTCGTCGCGCCTCGCGGTCGGCCGCCGCGAACGATTCGATGCCGGCCTGGCGGAACTCGCGCGGGTGCGCGCGGTCGGCGCCCGCGGGCTGGTAGCGGAAGGCCGGCCCGCTGTAGCAGTAGCGCGCGGGCGACGTGGCCGCCGGGTGGCGGTCGAGGTGCAGGCGGCAGGTCGGCACCGTGAGGTCGGGGCGCAGGCACAGCTCGGCGCCGTCGGGATCGGTGAACACATAGGTGCGCGCGCGCAGGCTCTCGCCGACCACGTCGAGGAACAGGTCGGCCGGCTGGATCACGGCCGGCTCGATGCGCTCGTAGCCGGCGCGCGTGAAGGTCGCCATCAGGCGCTGCGCCTGCGCCTCCAGCGCCTCGATGTCGGCGGTCGTGGCGACGGTGGGCATGGCACCTCACCGCGCTCCGCAGGCGTAGGTCCCCTCCCCGCTGCGGGGAGGGGCTAGGGCGAAGGGTAGCCCAACACCCCGACGTTTGTGTGGGTCTGCGCTTCGCCTTGACCCAACCTACGCCGAGCGCGGGGAGAGGCGACGCCGCGGAGGTCGCACGAGGCCATGGCTCAGCCCGTGTGCCGGGCGAGGACCTCGCGCACCTTGGCGACGAGCTCGTCCTCCTTGACGGAGAACTGCGCGGGGCGGCCTTCGCGCCACTCCTTGCTGTCCTTGATGGTGGCGGCGGCCTTGGCGCCCTCGATCAGGTCCTTGATCTGCACCTCGCCCTTGGCGCGCTCGTCGCCGCCCTGGATCACGACGCACGGGGCGCCGCGCTTGTCGGCATACTTCATCTGCGCCTTCATCCCGAGGTGCCGAGGTACATCTCGGCGCGGATGCCGGCGGCGCGCAGCGCCTGCGCCATCCTCTGGTAGTCGGCGATGCGGTCCTTCTCCATGACCAGCACGACCACGGGGCCGTCGGAGACGGCCGGCTTGTCCTTGTTGAGCGCGGCGAGCGCCGCCGCAGGCGCGAGACGCCGATGGAGAAGCCGGTGGCCGGCACCTTGGTTCCGAGGAAGCGCTCGACCAGGCCGTCGTAGCGCCCGCCGCCGCCGACCGAGCCGAAGCGCACGGTCTGTCCGTCCTCGTTGACCTGGAAGGTCATCTCGGCCTCGAACACCGGGCCGGTGTAGTACTCGAGCCCGCGGACGCACGGAGGGATCGATGCGGATCCGCTCGTCGCCGTAGCCGCTGGCGCGCCACCAGATCACGATTTGCCGAGCTCATCGATGCCTTCCAGCGCCAGCGCGCTCTTGCTAGTACAGCAGGCTGAGAACCTCTCAGCTGATCGAATTCCCGAGCACTGGAAAGTCGAACTCGCGTCGATGTCGTCGCTCACGTCGCTCCTCAACGCGGCCCGAGAACCCATGACTTGCTCGACCTGCTCGCGCGATCAGCTCCGCGCCCTTGGTGAAGTCGCCGCTCTCGTCCTTGCGTCCGGCGCCCAGCAAGCTTCCTGACTCCTCGATGGCCAAGCCGTCGACCTTGTCGATGGCACGCAGCACATGAGGCGCCGCTGGGCGTTGGCGTCGCCGCCGAGCCCAGCCACCTCCATCACGCCGTCGAGCAGCTTGCGGTTGCTCACCTTGATCACGTAGTCGCCGCGCTTGATGCCGAGCGCCTCCAGCGTGTCGGCGGCGAGCATGCAGATCTCGGCGTCGGCGGCGATGTTGTCGGTGCCCACGGTGTCGGCGTCGAACTGGGTGAACTGGCGGAAGCGCCCGGGCCCCGGCTTCTCGTTGCGCCACACCGGGCCCACGGCGTAGCGGCGGAATGGCTTCGGCAGCTGCTCGAAGTTCTCCGCCACATAGCGCGCCAGCGGCGCGGTCAGGTCGTAGCGCAGCGAGAGCCACTGCTCGTCCTCGTCCTGGAACGAGAACACGCCCTCGTTGGGCCGGTCCTGGTCGGGCAGGAACTTGCCCAAGCGCATCGGTGTACTCGATGGCCGGCGTCTCCAAGGGCTCGAAGCCGTAGCGCTCGTAGACCTGCGCGGATGGCGGCCAGCATGCGGCGCCGTCGCGCGGATATCCTCCGCCGGCGTGTCGAGGAAGCCCTTGGGCAGCCGCGCCCCGGGACGCTCGTTCCTGTCGGCGTTCTTGTTCGACTTGGCCATCGGCGGCACTACGACTCTTGATGATGCTGGGCTTTTGAGTTGATGGGCTTATAGCCGACCGATGCATCCCGGCAAAGGCTTGGTACCGCCGCGTGGCCTCGAACCACGGACCTCCTGACCCACAATCAGGCGCTCTCCCGACTGAGCTACAGCGGCGCTCGGGCAGCAGCGAGACATTCGTCAGTGATCGCAGATCGTCCGGGACCTCCGGGGGAGGGAACAGAGGCCACCGGACGATCTGCCCAAAGGCCCCCACACGGGCCCTGCTCATGGGTCGCAGCGACGCGCTCCCTGGTTCACGCGTCGCTGGATTTTTTTCTCGGGGTGCAGGCGAGCCTGGCCATTAGGCGGTAGGGCGGATTAGCCTTCCAACCGGGGCGCGCCCGGAATGCGCGGGCAGGAAACGGGCTTCAACTCCCGGGCGGTGCTAGCCTGTGGCCGCCGCGCGGAGGATGGCCGGTTTCGCAATGGTGCAGATCTGCCCGCGGATTAGCATGGCCCTGGGTCACGTGGGCGACAGTGGCGAGCTCCGCGCGAGCGGACATCCCGATTGAGAGAGTGAGCAAGAAGGACGTACCCGATCCGCGCGGCGCTCATCAACAGCATGGAGGATGGCGCCATGGAGCCAAGGATGGGAATGGCGCGAGGTGGCTGTGGCCGGCGGCGGCAGCGCAAAGGGCGCAAGAAGCGCGCGCGCAAGGCGAGCTTTGAGTGGCCCACCCACCGCAATGGCGGTGGTGGTGATGACCATGGTGGTGGTGGTGATGATGGAACCATGGTGATGATGATGAGCGACGATGGTGGTGGATGGTGGCGATGGTGATGATGACCATGGTGATGAATGACCATGGTGATGGATCATGTCTATGAGCTGATGGTGACGCGGCTTTGAGGCCACTGGTGAACGCGCGCAGTGGAGAACGTGACGGGGCGCAAGAGCGACGTTCTGGACTGCCATTACCGCGAGCTGATGAGCTTCGGGCTGCTGCGTGGCGCTTTTCGTCCGTCGCAGGAGGTGTGTGCGCTGCGGGCAGTGATGCGGCAGCGCGACATGCTGCTGGCGACCAGGAGCTACATGGCAGCACGCAAGCCCTGACGAGATTGAACATCCAGCTCGTCAACTACCTCGCACGTAGTGGGGGCGAGGGCCAGCGGTTCGTGGGGGCGATCGTGGCCCGGTTGCTTGACTTCGGTATCGCTTGGCGGCGCTGCACGGGCCGCTCATTCGAGGCGAGCGAGGCACGAGATCGCGCGGGCGCTGGAAGGAACGTGGCGCGCAGCAGCATCTTTTTGCACTGAAGCAGGCGTGGCCCTGTTCGATACGGGCAGGATGCTGCGGAGGCGGCCGCGAGCTGGAGCGGATGCTCGGCCGGACTGGCTCGCAACGACGGCGCTCCCGGCAAGCTCAAGCGTCGCGGACGGGCAGATGAATGCGCCGCGCTTCGACGTGCGGGTGCGCCTGTTTCGCGATGTGCGGGCTGACTTGACGCGGAGCGACGGCATCGACACGACGATGGCGCTGAAGGCGTGGTCGGAGACGGGCCCCTGATCTGAGCCGCTTTGCGACAGTCAAGCATTTCACCTCGTGGCTGAACCTGTGCCTGACCACGCGCATCACCGGCGGCAAGCGGCTGCGGGGCCGCGAGCGCAACAGGTTCAATCGCGCCGGCCATGCCCTGCGGCTGGCGTCCGGCGGCCTGAGACGAGCAAGTCGGCGCTCGGGGCCTACTTCAGACGTATGGCCAGCCGCCTCGGCATGGGCGTTGCCATCAAGGCCGCGGCGCACAAGCTGGCGCGGCGTGGCGTCCATGCCGCACTCACCAAGGGTATGTTGTACGAGGACCGGATGCAGGCGGTCGAGGAGGAGCGCTACCGCGTGGGCGGCCTCAAGCATCTCGTCAAACGCGCCACCGCGCTGGCGAAGCCGTAATCCGCCGTCGACATCGTCAGAGAAAATTGAGGGCGTAACGGCGGGTTAGGGGCTTCGCCCTCTCAAGAAAGACACGAAAAAGCCCTTGAGAATCAATCGACGAGATTCTCGTATCTTTCCTGCCCGCGCATTCCGGGCGCGTCCCGGTTGGAAGGCTAATCCGCCCTACGTTGCCCTCAGAAAATCCCCTCGAACTTCTTCTTGAACCGCGACAGGCGGCCGCCGCGGTCCATCAGATGCTGGCTGCCGCCGGTCCAGGCCGGGTGCGTCTTGGGGTCCACGTCCAGCTGAAGGTGTCGCCCTCCGAGCCATAGGTGGAGTAGGTGTTGAACGTCGTGCCGTCCGTCATCACCACCTTGATCATGTGGTAGTGGGGATGGAAATCCTCGGTCTTTCTTCATGGCGCTGCCGGCCTTGATGGGCTTGTTGTCGCGAGGACTGTTGCCACGGATGCGGCGCCGATTTTTACCAAAAGCGCCAATGCGCCCTCGGGCAGTCCGAAACTCGGCGCCTCTTTAGCGAAAATGCGGGCCTGACACAAGCGTTTGCCGGCTTGGAGCTTCACTGCGACGCTGGAGCCGAGGGGCTCGCGCTGCGCCACGACCGCGGCACGCTCGGTCCGACGTTTCTGACTGTCGGAGTTGGCGCTGGATGCTTCTATCCTGCGGACGCGGCGACGGCGCAGGCCTTGCGTCGCCTGGCCGCAGCCGAGGATGCGCAAGCGCAGGGAGGCACGGCATGAGCGGATCGGCGGAGCGCAGGAGGCACGCATCACCGAATGGCTCGGCAACCAGCAGGAGGCCATGCTGGCGCTGCTCGCCGAGGTCGTGAACATCGACAGCGGCAGCTACGACAAGGCCGGCGTCGATGCCGTGGGCGCGCGCTTCGTCGCCGTTCTTCCAGGAGCACGGCCTCGTGACCTCCATCGAGCCGATCGAGGCCTTCGGCGACGCCATCCACGTGCGCCTCGACGACACCCACGCCAACGAGCCGCCGATCGTGCTGCTGGGCCACCGCGACACCGTGTTCCCGAAGGGCGAGGCCGGCCGCCGCCCGTTCAGCATCGAGGGCGGCCGCGCCTACGGCCCGGGCGTGGCCGACATGAAGGCGGGCTCGTCGTCAACGCCTTCGTGCTCGCCGCCTTCAAGCGCTTCGGCGGGGCGCCGGCGCCGCTCGCGGGCCTCGTCACCAGCGACGAGGAGATCGCCTCGCCCTCGTCGCGGCCGATCATCGAGCGCGTGGCGCGCGGCGCGCGCTGCGTGTTCAACTCCGAGCCGGGCCGGCCCAGCGGCAACGTCGTCACCGGGCGCAAGGGCGGCGTGTTCATGCGCTTCGAGGTGACGGGCAAGGCGGCGCACTCGGGCGGCAGCCTTCGAGAAGGGCATCAGCGCCATCGGCGAGCTGGCGCACAAGATCGTCGCCATGCATCGCCTCACCGATCTCGCCCGCGGCGTCACCGTCAACGTCGGCATCGTCAAGGGCGGCCAGTCCGTGAACACCACCGCGCCCTAGGCCGAGGGCCGAGATCGACCTGCGCTACATCGATCCCAAGCGACCGGGCCGTGACCTTGGCCGCCCTGCAGGAGATCATCGGCGCATGCCACCGTTGCCGGCACGACGTGCGCGGCTCGAGCGTGACGCGGCGAGTTCCTGCCGCTGGCCCAGAAGCCGGCCTCCGAGGCGCTGTTCGCCGCCTACCGCGCCGCCGCCGCGGACGCCGGGCCTCGATGTCGCACGGCGAGTTCTCCGGCGGCTGCGCCAACTCCGGCTTCACCGCCGCCGTCGGCTGTCCCGACCTTGTGCGCCACCGGCCCCGTCGGCGGCAATGCCCACACGCCGGAGGAGTATCTCGAGATCGAGTCGCTCATCCCGCGCGCCCAGGCGCTGGCGTTGGCCATCCTCCGGCTGCCCGCGGCGTGAGGTGGGATGCCATGCCCGAGGTCCTGCGGCTCACTGCGAACGGATGGATGCCCAACAATCCGCGCCTGCCGGTGCTCGTCTATCGCGCCGCTGTCCGGGTAGAGGGCGGCCACCCGGCGGCGGTCATCGAGGCACTCTTCGCGCGCAACGGCTGGCCGCCCGAATGGCGCAACGGCGTGTACCCCTTCCACCACTATCACTCCACGGCGCACGAGGTGCTGGGCTTCGCCGCCGGCCGTGCGCGGCTCGTCCTCGGAGGTCCGGGCGGCCACGAGACGGCCGTGGGCGCGGGAGATGTCACTGTCCTGCCCGCCGGGACCGGCCACTGCCGCATCGAGGCGACGCCCGATTTCCTCGTGGTCGGCGCCTATCCGCCGGGCCAGAGCTGGGACCTGTGCCGCAGCGCGCCTACGCCCGCGATGCTCGCCACCATCGCCGCCCTGCCGATCCCGGCCACCGACCCCGTCAAAGGCGCAGACGGCCCGCTGACGCGGCTTTGGCGGGTCTGACCCGGCCAGCGGATGGCGCGTAGCGATGGCTGCGGAGCCCCTGGGCTGCGATCGGCGCCTTGCCCGGTACCTTTCCCCATCTTTGTGCCGGCGCGCGTCCTGGGGGCGCTGGCGCGTTCCGAGTTAACGACTGGTTGCTGGATCCTGTGCAACTTGCACAACCCTGTCGGTGAAAGCGCTCCGCGGCGCTGCGCGCCATGCGGCTCCCGCGCCCAATTTCCGCCGCCATAGGGACCCTCTTGTCGCGCGGGGGATCAGCAGAGCAAGAAGGTGACCCATGCAACGTGCGCTTCGTTTGGCGCCGGCGTTGGCCGGCGTGCTGCTCCTGTTTGCCTCTGCGAGCCAGGCGGCGGACGGCATCAAGGCGACGACGGCGGCACACCGCGAGGTTCCGGCCGACATCCTGGTCGTGTCGTTCACCATGACGGAGCGGATCGTACCCGGCGAGGCGGCCGCCGATCCTCGCGACATCCTTGCCAAGGCCATGGAGGAGAAAGGCCTCCGGGTTCTCACGAAATCGGTACGCTACTTCGCCAACCCGAGCGCTTACGGCGTGCCCAAGATCGCAGCGAACGCCGGGAATGCGCGCGAGCCTTTCGACGTGCGCAAGCAAGCAACTTTCCGCATCACCGGCTTCAAGCGCATCGAGGACGTGCTCGAAGTGCTCGGGCGGCACGGGCTGCATCAGACGATAATCCTGAACGCCGATCACTCCAGAGCCGAGGCCGTGCGCGAGGAATTGCGGAAGGAGGCCATCGAGAGCGCCATCGCTGAGGCGCGGCGCTTGGCAGCCCACGCGGGCGTGAAAACAGGCGGCGTCGTCGACCTCATCACCCAACCCTCACAGGCTGTTCACGGTATGGCGGCGCACTACGCCCCCGGCGTTGGCGTAGATCAGAACCTGATCGACGCCCGCCAACCCGGCGAGCTGCCGCGCCTGAAGCTCGCGGTGACGGCCAGTGTCGTGCTCGCGATCAAGGCCGACTGATCGCCGCAATCGCAACGGTGCCCCGACGCGTCGGCGGTTACGGCTGTCTCGCCGGCGCAGCGGCACATTACGGGCTGGCGCCCCAATGCGCCCTACGCCTCGCGCACCTGGTGCACCTCGACGATGTTGCCGTCGGGGTCGTAGAAGAAGATCTGCTCCCAGCCCTTCATGGCCCAGGCGCCGTAGTCGCTGAAGGGAATGCCCTTCTCCTTCAGCCGCTGCTTGAAGGCCTCGATGTCGTCGGTGCGGAAGGCGATGTGGCCGCGCTCCACCGGGTTGATGGCCTGGCCGGTGCGGAAGGTGACGCCCAGGTCCTTCTCGGCGAGATGCAGCTGCGTCTCCCCGTCGCTCAGGAAGGACACGGCGCCGGGGTAGCCCTGCTGATCGCGGATGCGGGTCGCGCCCATCGACGGGATCGCCTCGAGACCGAGGACGGACTGGTAGAACTCGTCGAGTGCCGGCACGTCGGTGGTGCAGAAGTTCACGTGGTGCAGCTTCATCTTCATGGGCTTCGCTCCCGGTCCTGCAATTGATGCCACGCAGGGTAAGGCAGGTCCGGGCCGGCGCGAAAGCCGCAATCCCATGAGGCTGAATGGTGCGCCGAAGGGGCTCGCGGCGGCATCGCACAGGCGATAAACTCGCCCGAACGATCGAACGCGCATAACGCGGGCGTCTCTTCAGGGGAGGACCAATGCCGAAGCTATTCATCTCCAGGCGCCGGATGCTGCAAGGCACGGGCGCAGCGCTCGCTGCGCCGGCGGCGTTCGCGACCCGCGTGCTGGCGCAGGCGCCCGCTGCGGAGGCGATCACGCCCGCTCTCATCGAGGCGGCGCGCAAGGAGGGCCGGCTCTCCTTCTACACCGCCATGGACATTCCCGTGGCCGAGCGGCTCACCAAGACCTTCGGGGCGAGGTACCCCGGCGTCGCCGTGCGGGTGGAGCGCTCGGGCTCGGAGCGCCTCTATCAGCGCATCGAGCAGGAGCGCGGCAGCAACATCTCCGCGGTCGATGTGGTCAACAGCGCCGATGCCGCGCATTTCATCGTCTGGAAACGCAACGGCTGGCTGGCACCCTACGTGCCGGAGGAAGCGGCGCAAGCACATCCCCGCCCGCTATCACGACCCGGATGGCACGCACATCACCACGCGCATCTGGCTCTCCTCGCTCGGCTACAACACCCGCCTGGTGAAGGCCGAGGAGGCGCCGAAGAGCTTCGCCGACCTCCTCGACCCCAAGTGGGCCGGCAAGATGGTCAAGGCGCATCCCGCCTACAGCGGCACCATCATGACGGCGACCTTCCAGATCGTGCGCGAGCTGGGTTGGGAGTACCTCGAGAAGCTCTCCGGGCAGCGGATCATGCAGGTGCAGTCCTCGACCGATCCGCCCAAGAAGCTCGCCGCCGGCGAGCGCGCCGTGATGGCCGACGGCAACGACTACAACCTGATCCAGCTCAAGGAGCGGGGTGAGCCGGTAGAGGTCGTCTATCCGACCGAGGGAACGCCGCTCATCACCGGGCCGTCGGCCGTGTTCCGCTCCGCGCCCAACCCCAGCGCCGCGCGCCTGTTCTACAGCTGGCTGCACACCGTCGAGGCGCAGCAGCTCCTGGTCGACTTCGCCGCCCAGCACTCGGCGCATGCCCAGGTGAAGGCGAAAGCCGGCCGGCTCAAGCTCTCCGACATCAAGCTGATGCACGACGACCCGGCTGGCGTGGAACGGTCGGCCGACGACATCAAGACCCGCTACACCCGAATCTTCAAGGTGTAGGTTGGGTCGAGCGCCGGCGAAGGCCAGGGCGATGACCCAACAATCGCGGTGTTGGGTCTTCCCGGCTTACGCCGGGACGACCCAGCCTACTTCGCCTCCGCCTTCTCCGTCCCCTTGGCGTCAGGCCAGCACACCAGCGCGGTGGCCTTGCAAGTGTGCTCGTCGAAGACGCCGAAGTCGAGGAACAGCTCGCAGCTCACGTCCTTCTTGCCGACCGTGTAATTCTGGATGCCCTTCGACTTGGTCCAGTCGGCAATGTACTTGTCGAGCAGGGAGAGCGCGTCCTTGGTAGGACCGGCCTTGCCGTAGTCGTTGACGGAGAAGGCGAGCTTGGTGCATCGGGCATGGGCCTCGGTGGCGGCGAAGACGGTACCGCCGAGAACGAGGACGCCCGCCAGCAGCGTGTAGCCCCTGCGCATGTCGTCTATCCCCCTTGGAGCCTCGTATGCCTTGCCGGCCCGTCCTCAGCGCGGGTAGGGCGAGTCGTTGAAGCGCGGCCCGATGCCGGAGTCGAAGAAGAAGCCGCTGTCGAAGGGACCGCCCTGGCTCTGGCGCTCGGCCAACGGGTCGCGGAAGCTGCTCGTGCTGCGATATAGCGTGCCCGTTCCGCCGTAGGTGTTGATGACGTCGGGATCGATGTAGGAGTAGTAGCCGCCGCGCAGCAGGAAGCCCCGCACCCGCGTTCCGCGCTTCATCTTGGAGCGAACCATCTTGGTCGCCTTCACCCGCGACTTGCCGCCATCCGCTACGGCCGTGGACGACTGGCCCACCATGGGAGAGCCGCTGAATGCGAGCAGCGCGAGCGCGCCGCAGACCGCCAGTATGCCTTTGTACCTCATGACGACTGTCACTCCGGATTTGGACACGAGCCCATTCGCCATGAATGGCGCGCCCCAGTCAACAGCAGGAGAGCAGCCGATCCCTGAAAAAAGCGTCACCGCGGCTCGTTGTGCGTAGGCCGGACCTTGCCGGGCGCGGCGCGGAGATGGCCGCGACCAGATTGCGGCCAGCTTGCTCGCGTTGCGTTGCCGTCTGTGCGATTGCCGATAGCGGACCGGTGTTAGGCCTTGCAGAGCCTGGCGGCCACCACACACTCGCGGCCCAGGAACCCGCCTGCTGAGCACCGGGTCTTCAGGTTGCTAACCTTGTAGCCGGGGGCCACGCCGACCGTCTGGCTCGACACCATCCAGGTTCCCCAGGAGCCCCAGTCGGTGCCTTGCAGCACGGCCTCCCACGCCTGGAACTTGGCGTCGTTGTCGGTGGAGCCGGTGCCTTTGCCGGCCTTGTTGACACATTGAGCCTGGGCGATCGCCCCGGCCGATGTGAACGCATCGGCAGCCAGCATGAGCGCGCCAGCTGCCGCGAACGCGCCTGCAGCCAGCACAAAGCGCACGGACGTCGTCTTCATCACGGGAAGCTCCCCTGAAGCCAGATCGGTTGCGGCGGGAGATTGCCCGAGATCGCTCACATGGCAACGGGCGCACACCGGCGTTGCGGTGCGCAATCGACCGAATCCTGCCGAGCCGTGGCTTATGGGTGACGCCACGGCCAGCGCGCATCGGGCGCTCGGATGCAAGACGCACTCGGCAGGGGGGGCAGGCGCGCGGCTCAGTCTGCCGACTGCAGGTTGACCGCCTTGGGTCCCTTGCCGCGCTTGTCCGGCTCGGTCTCGAAGGACACGCGCATGTTCTCGCTCAGCGCGCCCACGTTGGAACGCTCGACTGCCGTGATGTGAACAAATACGTCCTTCCCTCCGTCGTCCGGCGTGATGAAGCCGAAGCCTTTCGACTGATTGAAGAACTTCACGGTTCCCTTCTGCCGCATGCGAGGTCTCCTTACCCCGTTGGAAAGGTTAGTGGGCACGCCAGCCGACTGGCCGGCGCGCATGATGTCTCGTCCGTCCGGGAAGGAGAGGAGCGCAAGCGGAACGTTTCAGCGTCTGCGCAAGTCATCTCAGTCAATCTCGGCAGTCTCGACCGGGTCCGATAGGCCGCCCCGAACTGGCCCGGAGTATCGATGATCGCCGTGCACTGTGCAAGGCAAAAGCACCTCAAATGTGCCTCAGACGACCATTCGATGACCATGCGTTGCTCAGAGGGTCGAGCGCTTTTCGCGCTGCGGCATGAGCGAGACTCGCCCGCCGCTTCGCGCCTTTGCAGCGATGGTCTCGATACGGTGGTGGGCGGCGCTGCCTTCGCCCATTCGGCGCGTCAGCTCCGGCAGGAGCCTTGCAAGCTCTTCCGCAAGCGTGTGCGGCGGGTTTGCAATAACGAGTCCGCAGCCGTTGAGGCGCTCGCGAGCAACGGGACGGCGCAGCATCAGCTCGACAGCGAGCAACTCGGGCTTGTCGAGGGCCGCCACCGCTGCGTGGAACCCGGCTATGGGCTTCGGGTCCTTGATCGGATACCAGGCGATGCAGACACCCGTCTGGAACCGGCGCAGGCCCTGCGTCAGGCCCTGCGCCAGCCGGTCGAGCTCGCCCTCTGCCTCGAAGGGCGGATCGATCAGCACGATGCCGCGCCGCTCCTTGGGCGGCAGCAGCGACTTGAGCGCGATCCAACCGTCGAGCGCCATCACCTTGACCCGGCGGTCCCGCCCGAGCTGCACTTGCAGATGCGCCCGCTCCTCCGGCTGCAGCTCGTTGACGACGAGCGTGTCCTGCGCCCGCATCAGCCGTCGCGCAATGAGCGGGCTGCCGGGATAGAAGCGCAAGGCCTCGACCGCCGTTCTCTGCGCGCACGGCGTCGAGATAGGGGGACATGAGCCCGGCGATCTGCGCCGGCAGCGGCGGCACATCGGGACCGAGGAAGCGGCCGATGCCGCCCTGCCATTCGCCAGTCTTGGCAGCCTCGGCCGCATCGAGCGCGTAGCGGCCGCGCCCCGCGTGCGTGTCGATGACGCGAAACGGCGCCTCCTTGCGCTTCAGGTACTCGATGACCAGCGCGAGCACGGCGTGCTTCAGCACATCCGCGAAATTGCCGGCGTGATAGGCGTGGCGGTAGTTCATGGCCGCATCTTATATCGCTCCCGTCGCCGGCCAAGGCTCCCCTCGGCTGTCCGGCGCCGGTCTCGCTTATCCGCCGCCTGTCAACGCGCATGCGACTCCGAAACGTACGATCCAACGTCGTCGCGACAGAGGAGTGGCTCCTATCGTCGATGCCAGTTCACAGATAATCGGCCACGCTCCAGGTTTACCATTGTTCACCGAAATTTACCCGCGGCACTGCCATTTGCTGCTGCCATCATCTCGTAACAGCCGCTATGTATGGGCCAGCACGGCTGGGGGCAGGATCTGTGTTGGAGAGTTCGAGATGCTGTCAAAGCGGCGATGCCCTCACACGGGGGTCGTGAACTTCTTCTTCGTCAGCGATCCCCACCTTGCGGTGGGCTCGATCGTGAAGGTGGAAGGCACCGGCTATCTCTGGCGCTGCTACGCCGATCCCTACGCCGGCGTGGGCTCGGAGGCCGACATCAGGACCGCCGAGCAGCGCGTGGCGGAGCTGTGCCGCCGGGCCGCCGCACACAGGCAAGAGACCGAGGTCGGGCACGCGGCCTGAGGCGGCCGGTCTGGCCCGCGGCGCCGGGAACGGGGACAGACCCCTTTCCTCGGCGGTCGAGCTTATCGTCGCAGTTGAAAGGGGTCTGACCCCGTAGACTGACGCTCTACTTCTACTGTCTGGCCTCCACGGCCAACACCCGCAAGGAGACCTTTGGCAGGGTGGTGAACTGATCCGCGAGGCCGCCGCGCAGATGCAGCTCGCGCATCGGCACGTGCAGCGTCTGGGCGTCCACCGGCACCCACACGCCGTCGAGCACGACCTCGTTCCAGACGTGGCCGCCGAAGGCCAGCACGTCATCGCCCATGTAACCGAGCCCGGCCACCTTGCGCGAAGGCACGCCGACCGCGCGCGCCAGCGTATTGAAGAGGAGCGCGTAAGACTTGCAGTCTCCGGCCTTGCGATCGAGCAGGTCGAGCAGCGCCGGTCCCACCGCATCGATCTGCGGCTTGATGTACCTGCGCGTGAAGCTCAACAGGCGCGCCACCTTCTCGCGCGGCGTCTTGGCATCGCCGATCGCCTGCAGCGCCATGGCCTTCACCCGGGGCTCGTCGATCGGGTACCGCAGCGTCTCGCGCAGCGCCTCCTTGGTCTCCGCCTCGGTTGCCGGCACGGGCGCGGCATACTTGGCGCCGACCTTCATGATGACGCTGCCATCGGGCTGGAGCTTCGACATGCTGCTGCGGCCCCGGCTTGATATGCTTGGCGAGGTCGGGGCCCTGCACCTCCAGCACGAGGGCGGCGATTTTCTCGGGGTTGCCGATGCCCCGGTCGAGCTTCGCCATGCCCAGCACGAACGGGTCGGCAGCGTAGGTGGCGTCCTTGGCCTGCGCCTCGGTCTCCAGCCGCAGCTCGAACTGGGAGAGGTCGACGAAGATCACGCGCCCGCGGCTGGCGTCGTAGCGCACGAACATCTCTTGCTGGTTGTGGCTGACGAGCTTCACCTCGTGGAAGACGACCGGTACACCGCCAACCAGACTGTTCTTGGTGGCGAGCAGGGTGCCCGTCTCGTTGCGGACCTCGAGCACATCCGATTCGATGCCGCGACAGACGTTCCCGGCGCCGGGCTGGGGAGCCTGGCGGCGGAGCCAGATGTCCATGCACAAGGCGTCGGCGAGCGAGTATTCGAACCCAGGCAGCGGCCGCTTGCGCTGGGCGTTGCCGGAGACGATCACCGCCTCGTATCCCGTTGCGGTGGCTACGATCCGCTTGGCGTTGCGCACGCCCCCGCCGTCCTCCATGAAGTCTGCCCAGCGCAGCCGGTAGGGCGGCGCCATCTCGTACTCGTGCTCTTGCGAGAGAAGCGAGTCGGCCGGCGCACCCTTGATCACGATGGCGAGCCTGGTGCGCACGACGGGCGTGCCGTCAACCACGGCCTTGCTGGTCTCGTTGGTGGCCCAGCCGATCTTCACGTCCCGGAAGTAGACGCCGTACCAGTCGCTGCCCAGCGCGGTGTCGATGTCCTGCGGCGTGACCTCGTGCCGCGCCGGCTCTTGCGGTGCCTGCGCGCGCGCGCCTCCAATGTCGAGCATGAGGAGCAGACAGAGGACGAGTGAGGCAAGGGCAAGGGAACGTCGCATCGAAAGGCACCTCGGTAGGGCAGCCACTGCGTGGCGCAATCAGCGAGCCACGGGGGCGGGCGCGGATCCGGCGCGTTTTCCTCACCGAGGATTGCGACATTTTTCGGATCGGGCTGTTCGGAGGCAGACCGCCGATAGGTCGGCGCTCTTGGCTGTCCCTCTCTCCCCGCCCTCTCTCCACGCAAGCGGAAAGAGGGAGCCCTCGGCCTACCGCAGGTGGCAGGAGACGTGGTGGCCGGGCTCGACCTCGCGCAGCGCCGGGGCCTCGGTGCGGCAGCGCGGTTCGGCGTAGGGGCAGCGCGTGTGGAAGTGGCAGCCCGGTGGTGGCCGGAGCGGGCTCGGCACGTCACCTTGAATGACGCGCCTGGTCCGCTTGATGGCCGGGTCGGGCACCGGCACCGCCGCCAGCAGCGCCTCGGTGTAGGGATGCAGCGGCCGCGTGAACAGCGTCGTCTTGTCGGTGTGCTCGACGATGCGGCCCAGGTACATGACGGCGATGCGGTGCGAGATGTGCTCCACCACTGCCAGGTTGTGCGAGATGAAGAGGTAGGAGAGCGCCAAGTCCTTCTGCAGGTCCATGAGCAGGTTGATCACCTGCGCCTGGATCGAGACATCGAGCGCCGACACCGGCTCGTCGGCGACGATGAGCTTGGGGTTCAAGGCGAGCGCGCGCGCAACCCCGATGCGCTGGCGCTGCCCGCCGGAGAACTGGTGCGGGTAGTTGTCCATCTGTGCCGTTCTGAGCCCCACGCGCTCGAACAGCTGCGCCACCCGGTCCTGCCGCTCCCGCTTTGCGGCAATGCGGTGCACCTTCAAGGGCTCCGCGACGATGTCACCCGCGCGCAGGCGCGGGTTGAGCGAGGAGAACGGGTCCTGGAAGATGATCTGCATCTGCTGGCGCCACGGCCGCAGGTCCTTCTTGCCGAGCCGCGTGATGTCCTGGCCGTCGAGGCGCAGCGTGCCGGCGGTAGGCTCGAGCAGGCGCAGCACGGTGCGCCCCACCGTGGTCTTGCCGCAGCCCAACTCACCCACGAGACCCAGGGTCTCGCCCGCCCCGATCGAGAAGCTCACGTCGTCGACGGCGTAGACGTAGCCGACCGTGCGCCGGAGCAGCCCCTTGCGCACGGGGAAATACTTTTTCAGGCCGTCGACCTGGAGGAGGTGCTGAGCATTGGTCATGGTCCCGGCAGATCAGCACATTTGCGTGCGCGCGCCAACACCTGCGTGGCCACGAGGCGCGGGGTCTCGATGCGGGTGAAGCCCCATTGCACCGAAGCCGCGATGCACCCTCGTGCTCGGCGCACGTGGAAGTGCACTCGGCGCAAACCGGGCGCACGCTTGTTGCGAGTGCGCTTTCTTCGGCGCACGTGGCGGGTCGCAGGCAACCAGCCCCGGCCTGCGACCACGGAACAAGAACGCAAAGCGATCAGCGCCGCTTGGAGTTGTCGGCCCGCCATGCGGCAAACGCGCTGGCGACCCTGCCGGCAAACGCCTGGGCTACCGGGGGCGTGACTGCGGCCCATGGATCGGGGTCCGGGGAGGGACCAGGGAAAGGGACTTCCTCGCCCGAGAAGCGCATCATGCGTCGGCCGGTGGCGTCGGCGACATCGACGACCCACGAGACCTTGGCCGCATTCTGCTCGATGGACGCGAGGACATACGAACGGAGGTAGAAATCGACGGGCTCGTCCTTTCCGGCGGCTACCGCCACGCGGTGCCCGCCGAGTGCCGCGGCAAGCTCGACCTGCAGCTGCCCGCCGAGCAGTTTCGGCGGACCGACGACCTCACTGATTCGGACCTTGGCGAGAGGCAGCGCCTCCCCGGCCGGTGGGGAAGGGGGTTGCGCTTGCACGGCCTGGAGGCCGGCGAATATGGCGCACATCACCCCGAGCAGGCGAAGCGACCACCGCATTCTTCTCTCCTTCGGCTGCTTGGAGGACCAGACCCGTTGGGCTTTGGACCTATGCAGGCGCGGACCCGCAGGCGGTCCGAGTGCCAGCAGGAGGCCCAGTGGCCCGGGCGCTTCTCCTGGTAGGGGGGATACTCGCGGCGGCACTGCTCGCTGGCGAAGGCGCAGCGCGGGGCGAAGGCGCAGCCCGGCGGGAGGTTGCTGAGCGCCGGTACCATGCCCGGAATCTCCTGCAGGCGGTCGACGCGCGTCTTCTCCTGCCGCATCAGGGCGAGGCGCGGGATGGAGGTCATCAGGCCGCGGGTATAGGGGTGCTCGGGTGCGCGAACAGGTCGGCCACCGGCGCCTCCTCCACCTTGCGCCCGGCGTACATGACGATCACGCGCTCGGCCGTCTCGGCCACCACGCCGAGGTCGTGCGTGATCAAGATGACGGCGGTGCCGAGCTCGGTGCGCAGCTTGCCGATGAGGTCGATGATCTGCGCCTGGATCGTCACGTCGAGCGCCGACGTGGGCTCGTCGGCGATCAGCACCTTGGGGTTGCAGGCGAGCGCCATGGCGATCATGGCGCGCTGGCGCATGCCGCCGGAGAGCTGGTGCGGGTATTCGTTGACGCGCACCTTGGGCTCGGGGATGCCGACGAGCTGCAGCATCTCGATCGTGCGCGCCAGTGCTGCGCGGCGCGAGGTCGTCTCGTGCAGCAGGAGCGCCTCGCCGATCTGGCGGCCGATGGTCATCACCGGGTTGAGCGAGGTCATCGGCTCCTGGAAGATCATGGAGATCTCCTTGCCGCGTACGGCACGCATGGCGGCTTCGTCGAGGCCCAGGAGATCGACGCCGCCGAGCCGTACCGAGCCGCTGACGATGCGCCCCGGCGGGTCGGCGACGAGACGCATGAGCGACAGCGCGGTGACGCTCTTGCCGCAGCCGGATTCGCCGACGATCGCCAGCATCTCGCCGCGCTTCAACGAGAAGGAGACGCCCTCGACGGCCTTTACCAACCCGCCGCGGGTGTAGAAGTAGGTGGTGAGGCCCTCGACGGAGAGCACGCTGTCGCCGGTGCCTCGCCCCTGCTTCATGGTCTCGGTGGTGACGGGCGTGTGCTGCATCAGAACCGCTGGCGTGGATCGAGGAGGTCGCGGATGGCATCGCCCAGCAGGTTGGTGCCGAACACCACGGCGCTGATGGCGATGCCGGGGAAGATCACGAGCCACGGGGCCGTGCGCACGTACTCGGCGGCCAATTCCGACAGCATGCGGCCCCAGGACGGATGCGGCTCCGGCACCCCGAGGCCCAGGAAGGCGAGCGCCAACTCGACCAGGATCGCGGAGCCCAGCTGGGCGGTGGCGAGCACGATCAGCGGTGCCAGCGTGTTGGGCAGCACGTGCTGGACGGCGATGCGCGTCTCGCTCATGCCGACCGCCCGCGCCGCCTCCACGAACGGCATCTCGCGCAATGCGAGCGTATTGGCGCGGATGGTGCGCGCGACCGTGGGCACCAGCGGAATGGCGATGGCGATGATGGTGTTGCCGAGCGACGGCCCCAGCGAGGCCGCCATCACCAGCGCCATCACCAGGAGCGGCAGGGACTGCATGATGTCCATCAGCCGCTGCACGGTGAGATCGAACCAGCCGCCGAAGAAGCCCGACAGGAGCCCGATGGCCATGCCGATCGTGCAGCCGAGCGCGGTGGCGCCGATGCCGACCATGAGCGAGATGCGCGCCCCGTAGATGATGCGCGCGAGCACGTCGCGGCCCATGAAATCCGCCCCCAGCACATTTTCCCCGCCGGGCCGGGCGAGCGATGCTCGGGCGTTGGTCGTCAGGGGGTCGTGGGTGGCGATGGCATCGGCGAATAGGGCGACACTCACGAAGGCGATCATGATGAGCGCGCCTATGGCGCCCAGCGGATAGCGGCGCATGAAGAACAGGAGCGAGCCCAAGGGACCGCGGACGTTGGCGCCCGCCCGGCTCAGCTGTGCGTCATGGTCGATTACGGCCACGTTTCCCTCACTCCTCGTACTTGATGCGCGGGTCGAGCGCCACGTACGCCATGTCGACGATGAAGTTCACGACCACCACCACGATGGCGATGAACATGACGAGGTTCTGCACGATCGGATAGTCGCGCCAGCGGATGGCCTCCACCAGGAAGCGCGCCACGCCGGGGATGTTGAACACGGTCTCCGTGACGATCAGGCCGCCGATCAGGAACGCGGCCTCGATGCCGATGATGGTCACCACCGGCAGCACGGCGTTATTGAGGGCATGCTTGTAGTTGACGGCGGATTCGGAGGCACCCTTGGCGCGCGCGGTACGGATGTAGTCCTGGCGCAGCACCTCGAGCATCGACGACCGGGTGAGCCGCATGATGAGAGCCGACGCCCGGAAGCCGACCGCGGCTGCAGGGATGCAGAGGAAGGCGAGCTCCTGCCACAGGTTGTCCGAGCCGCGGTAGATGGGGATCCACCCGAACCACTGCACGAACGCCATCAGGATCAGGAGACCGAGCCAGAACGAGGGCAGCGACAGGCCGCTGAGACTGACCACACGCAGTGCATAGTCGAGCGGGCTGTTCTGGCGCACGGCGCTGATCACGCCCAAAGGCACCCCGAACAAAACCGAGAACACGAGCGCCAGCACCGCGAGCTTGGCGGTGACCGGGATGCGCGGCAGGATTTCCTCGATCGCCGGCTTCTCGGAGACGTAGGCGTAGCCCAGATCGCCGCGCGCCAGGCCCACGATCCAGTTGACGTACTGGGTGACGATCGGCTGGTCGAGACCTAGCTCGCGCTCGATCCTGGCCTTCTGGGCCGGGTTCACGAACCCGGCCGAGTCGAAGATGATGTCGGTGATGTTGCCCGGCACCAGGCGCAGCATCACGAAGATGAGCACCGACATGCCGAACAGCGTGAGCAGCATCAGGAGGAAGCGGCGTACGAGATAGGATCCCACGTGCTGCTCTCCCGATGCTTCGGTTCAAGCGTCCAGGCAAGGCCGACTACTTGTCGAGCCACACGTCCTCGAAGCGCCAGTTGTTGTAAATGCTGTTCTGGTGCAGGACAAATCCCTTCACGTGGGGCTGCCAGCAGGTCGCCGCGCGATCGTAGAGGATGATCGGCCGGGCCAAATCCTCAGCCAGCCGCCGTTCGACCTCCCAGACGATCTCACGGCGCTTGTTGAAGTCGGGCTCGCGCGACTGCTTCTCGGTGAGGGCGTCGACCTCCTTGTTGCAGTACTTGGTGAGGTTGCGCTCCGAGTCGCAGGAATAGTTCTCGTAGAGGTTGACGTCCGGATCGTCCACCCCGACGCCGGTCAGATTGAGGCCGACGGAGAACTCCCCGCGCGTGACCTTGGCGTGCCAGATCGAGGTGTCGATCACCTCGAGCTCGCCGTCGATGTGGATCTTCTTGAGCTGGTCGATGAGGATGACGGCCGGATCGCGGTAGATGGCGATGTTGCGGGTCGAGACCTTGATCTTCAGCGGCTTGGCCTGACTGTAGCCGAGGCCCTCCATGATCTTACGCCCCTCGGCCCGGTTCTTCTCGAGGTCGCTGCCATAGCCTGGGAGCGTCCGCAGCTTGTCGGGCGGCATGCCCCACGTCCCCACGGGCCCCGGCAGCATGACCCCGGCCACCTCTGCCTTCCCGCCGCTCAGGATGTCGATGAAGCTCTGGCGATCGAGGGCGAGCGCCATCGCCTTGCGTATGTTGGGGTCGCTGAAGGGCGGCGCCTTCGGATTGATGATCAGGTTGGTCGACACATAGGTCGGCGCGACCTCGCAGACGGCCTTGGGCGCCTGACTGTTCACGTCCTTGAGGAGCGGGATCGTCACATCGGCGCTGAAGGTCATGTCGAACTCGCCCGAGACGAACGCAAGGATACGCGTGGAGCGGTTCTCGATCACCTTCCACTCGATGGCGTCGACATAGGGCCGCCCCTTCTTCCAATAGTCCGGGTTGCGCACAAACTTCACCGAGTCGCCGCGCTTGAACTCGACGAACTTGAAGGGTCCCGTCCCGATCGGGCTGGTGCGCATGGCCTGGCTCTTGACATGGCACGGGTAGACCGGCGTGTAGCCGGACGCCAGCATGCTCAGCACGGCAGGCTGCGGCCGCTTGAGCACGAAGGTCGCCTCGTGGTCACCGTTGGCCTCGATCTCCTTGAGATTGTGCCACCAGATCGCGCGCGGGTTCTTACGGAGATCATCCGCCGGGTCCTTGCCGGTGAGCTTGTTCCAGGTGCACTGCACGTCCTTGGCCGTGAACGGCTTGCCGTCGTGCCACTTCACGCCCTGGCGCAGCTTGAAGGTGAGCCTCGTGCCGGTGTCATCCCACTTCCAGCTCTCCGCCAGATCGGGGACGATGTTCTCGGCCGTGTTCAGCTTCTTTGTCTGGTCGAAGAGCACCAGGTTGTTGAACACGGCCATGAACGGCTGCACCGTGGAGATGGTCGCCTCCTCGTGGATGGAGGCGCTGGGCAGGTTGTCGCGGTGATAGAGGCGCAGCGTCCCGCCGGCCTTCTCGGCGAGGGCGGGGGTGACCGCCAGCGTCACAGCCAAACATGCGACCGTAGCGACAAAGACGAGCTTTTCCCGCATTGGCGTCCTCCGTGGGCTTGCTGCCCGGGCGTGCATCCTGACGGAGCGGCCGGCAAAGCCTCGTTTCTTTATTGAGCCACGCTAGACGCGTGCCGCGCGGCGGGCAACAAGGAATTTTCCTCGTGAGGCAAGCCACTACGGCGTGGCCGATGCGCGGATTCAGCCGGGCTCCTTGGTGACCGTCGCATCGTTGCGGTGCGCCTCCGCCGGTGCGTTTCAACCGTCTCGCTGAGCGAGCGGTATGGCGTTCCCGGGCATGCCCTCCCGGAAGGCACCGCGCGAACGCGGGCAGTCCACACAATCACCGCGCGTACCATGCTCAACCCGCCTGACGCCTGCGCAACAGGCGCGGCAAAACCACCGGCGCAGCCCTCAGCACGGCTGCGTAGGAGGTGGACCCGGTGCTAGGCTGGCGATCTGTTTGCGGATGTCCGGGGGGCGTGATGACGAGCATATGGCGCGGTTGCTTCCTGCTGGCGTGCCTGGCCCTTGCGCCGTTCACGGCCGATGCGGAGCCGATCAAGCTCAGGGCCACGACGCAGCTGCCCCTCGCAAGCCCCCTGGGGGCGAACTTGGCGCAGTTCAAGACCGAGGTGGAGGAGAAGACCGGCGGGGCCATCTCCGTCGAGATCTACGACAGCGGCAACCCCCGGATGATCAAGGACAACGAGGTGCTGGGCGCCGTCTCCAAGGGCGCCCTCGAGATCGGCGTGCTGACGGTCCCGCAGTTCCACAAGACCGTGCGGGCCATGGAGGTGATCGAGAACCCGTTCTTCTTCAACTTCGAGGCCCTGGTGCGGGCGGCGGCCGACCCGGATGGCGAGTTGCGTAAGCTGCTCGACACGGCGATCCTCGAGTCCACCGGCACGCGCGTCCTGCTCTGGCAGGCGTTCGGCTCGAGCGTGTTCTTCGCCAAGGGGATGGACGCGAAATCGCCCGCCTCGATCCAGGGCAAGAAGGTGCGCGTGGCGGGCGAGAACATGGCCGACGTCATCAAGTACTGCGGAGGTATTCCGTTCGTCATGCTGGCGTCGAAGCAGAAGAAGGCGATCGAGGACGGGGAGATCGACCTCACCATCAGCGGGATCACGACGGTGAAGTCGCGCGAGCTGTGGAAGGCGACGGACACGATCACGCGCACCGAGCATGCCATGTTCGAGTTCGTCGTCATCATCAACGAGAAGACGTGGCGGTCCCTCTCCCGCGAGCACCGCAGCATCATCGTCGCGGCGGCCCGGAAGGCCGAGCGGGACCTGCGCCGGAAGTCGGCAGACATCGACGCCGAGGCGTACGCCTTCGCGCGCTCCAAGGGCATGAAGGTGATCGAGCTGACACCCGACGACGTGGCGGAATGGAGGGCCTGCAGCGCCTCGGTCGTGGAGAACTTCATGCAGGCGGCGGGCGAGGTGGGCGGGCGCGCGATGTCGGCCTATGCCAAGCTGCGCATGGACCCGTGCTGCACGGCCGGTCCCAAGGGCGAGTTCACCAAGCATTAGGTGCGCGAGGAGCCCAGGCTTGGTCCTTCGCAGCTTTGCGGATCGTGGCGGACAAGGCTAAACTTGTGCCTCGCTGCCAGCAGTGGCGTCAGTCCGTTCGATTGATCCGTAGAGTTTTGTCTGTTTCGGAGCGTCTCATGCGCCAGAGGTGGTTGCTTACATGTATTGTCGCCTGGCTCGTCCTCCTTGCCGGCGCCCAGCTCGCCCAGGCGCAGGACAGTGCC
>CAVWWJ010000037.1:0-102386 GCA_963758625.1 uncultured Alphaproteobacteria bacterium
CCCTGCGCCGACCGGATTCCCCTCCCCCTTGCGGGGAGGGGCAAGGGGTGGGGGGAGACTCCCCGCCCTCTGAGCTTCTGCAATACCCGGCCATCGCCCCGCTCTACGACCGCTCGCGCCGCGCGCGCGCCTCGGCGACGCCGTCCGTCTCCGCCCGAGGGCGCTCGAACCCCAGCTCCTCGGCCACCAGGAACAGCGGCCGGCCCTTCACCTCCTCGTACATGCGGCCGAGGTACTCGCCCATCACGCCGAGCGAGATCAGCTGCACGCCGGCGAAGAACATCACCGAGATGATCAGCGACGGGAAGCCCGGCACGTCCACGCCGTAGATCAGCGTCTTCACCAGGATCACCATGGCATAGCAGAACGCGAACAGCGAGATCAGGAGCCCCAGGTACGACCACACCCTGAGCGGGATGGTGGAGAACGAGGCGAGCCCGTCGAGCGCGAAGTGCAGGAGCTTGCGCGGCGCCAGCGCGAAGCGCCTCCGCCGACCCGCGGCGGCACGGTGAACGGCACGCCGACCGAGCGGAACCCCATCCAGGCGTAGAGCCCCTTGTTGAAGCGCACGCGCTCGCGCATGCGGTTCATGGCATCGACGGCCTTGCGGTCGAGCAGGCGGAAGTCGCCGGCGCCCTCGGGCAGCGTCGTGCCGACTGAGCTTCTCGAACGCGGCATAGAAGAGGCGCGCCGACAGGCGGTGCAAGAGACTGTCGGTGTTGCGGTCGATGCGCTGGCCATAGACGATGTCGCTGCCCTGCCGCCAGTGGCGCACGAACTCGCGGATCAGCTCCGGCGGATGCTGCAGGTCGGCGTCCATCAGCACCGCGGCATCGCCCGTCACGTAGGTGAGCCCGGCCGCGGCGGCGATCTCCTTGCCGAAGTTGCGGCTGAGCGAGACCGCCTTGAACCGCGGGTCGCGGGCATTGAGCGCCCTGAGCAGCGCCAAGGTGCCGTCGGTGGAGCCGTCGTCGATGAAGACGACCTCCCAGTCGAGGTCGAGGCTGTCGAGCACGGGCTCCAGGCGCTCCACCAGCGCCGGGATCGAGCGCTCCTCGTTGAGGCCGGGCACGATCACCGACAGCCTGGCCCGGTGCGGCGGATCGGCCGCAGTCCTCGCCGGTGCAGCAACCTCAGGCGCCGCCATCGTCACTCGAGCCTCCAGTGGCCAATCTCGTCTCTTGCCGCTCTGCCATGTTCGTTGCGTGCGGTCAGTCGTTCTCCCTCTCCCCGCTTGCGGGGAGAGGGTCGGGGTGAGGGGCAGTGGCACACTCCAGCGTCGGAGCCTGTGGCTGCCCTCACCCTAACCCTCTCTCCCCATGCTGAAAAGCATGGGGAGAGGGAATTCACTGCGCCGCGACGATCGCCGGAGTTGATCAGGCGGCGGTGGAAGCGCAGGATCTCCTCGCGCCGGGCGCAGCTGTAGTAGCGCCCCTGGCACAATGCCATGAGCCGCATGCGCTCGCGATGGGAATCGGAGAGCGGCAGGCCGGCGAGGTCGAGTATCGACGCTGCCGAGATAGGACACATCGAGCGTCTCGTAGGGCGGCAGCGCCGGCACGCGGTAGTTTATGCCCTGCGCCGCATAGTAGGTGATGAAGCCGATGGATTCGGGATCGAGGACGACATCCTCCGCCTCCGTGTCGCTCTTGTAGCCGAGCAGCGTGCGGGTCGCCATCGGATGGTGATCGCCGTAGTGCACGATCAGGAAGCGCTCGCCCGGGAAGCGCCGCTGCAGCTCGCCGAGCAGGTAGTCGTAGTCGATCTTCGCCATCGACACGCGGCGCAGGTATTCGTGCATCTCCGGGTCGGTGCCGGGGCCGCCGCCGGGGACGTCGACATGGGGCTCGAAGGCGAAGTCGTAGGGCCAGTGCGCCGACATGGTCTGAATGAAGGTGAAGAGCGGCCGCTTCGATGCCTTGAAGTGGCGCTCCATCTCGGCCATGGCGTTGTCGAAATAGAAGCGGTCGCGCTCCTGCGCGCTCTTGGCCTTCTGCGCCTTGAGGTCGAAGATCTCGCGCAGCCCGATCGAATTGTAGAACCGGTCGTTCGACACGAAATTCTTCAGCATGCGGGTAGAACACCACGTTGCGATAGCCGCAGCGCTCCAGCGCCTGCGGCAGCGTGTCCTTCAGCTTGTTCTGCATGAAGGTCTGCACGAACTGGCGCATGCTGCCGAACGAGTGGGTCGACACGCCGGCCAGCAGCGAGAACTCGGTGAGCCACGATGCGCCGCCGTAGGTCTCGACCCGCAGCCGGTGCAGGGTCCCGTCGGCGGAGCGGAAGAAGGGGTCCACGGAGCTGTCGTAGCTGCAGGCCCGTAAACAGCGACGGCTGCACCACCGATTCCTGATGGATCAGCATGATGTGCGGCGGCTCTGTCGCCGGATCGCAGCGCGTCGGGATCGTGAAGGCGGGCGCCGCCAGCGGCGCGCGGGTCGGCCTCCATCAGCGCCCCGCGCCAGAGGGCCTCCAGCGTCTCGCCCCAGGATGCGTAGAACGACGACACGTACAGGTTCGAGAAGTAGAACTGCATGTGGCGCCGTTCGCCCTTGCTCACGGCCCCGTACCAGGCCACGAGCAGCGAGAGGGCGAGCGCCATGGCCGACCAGCGCCGCGCCACCCGCGTCCCGTCGAGGCGGTAGGCGCGCAGGTGCGACCAGCGCCGCTGCCAGCAGCCCGGCGAGGGCCGCCAGCACATAGCGCCGCTGGTCGCTCCAGAGGTAGCTGACCGTCGACCAGGAGCCCAGGTAGAAGAACAAGTCGTAGGCGTGCACGACCATGTTCATGGTGGCGCGCTTCACCGCTGCGGCGGCCACGATCAGGTGACGAGGCATGCGACGAGAACCGTCGCGAACAAGGCCCGGCGGGTGAGCAGCGTCAGCGAGCGCAACCAGCGCGGCGGTCACGCCCAGCGGTGAAGACGACGTTGGCGAATTCGCCCTCGTCCTGCCAGAACGAGCCGGCCATGCCCACCGACACCAGCGGCGACGCCCAGCCATGCCGCCGCCAGGCGACAACTACCGTGACCGCCCAGCACAATACGCGGCAACCGAGCGCAGGCGCTCCCCTTTTGCCGGGACGCCCGGCAAACCAATGGAGTGGTCGGTCATCGCGGATGGCGTTCGGATGGGCTGATCGTCACCTAATTGTCATAGACGCACCACAACGCCGATGAACGGGCAATGAAGGAGCCAGTGTCGCGCCAGGAACAGGTTCTTGCGGCCGCCCCAGGCGGCATCGCGCTGCTCTGCACAAGGAGAGCATTCCCGACGGCGTGCCCGCCGCACCGCTGAGACGCCTGGCCCGCGGTAAGCGGATTGATCGACATGGAAGAATGGTGGCTGTCCGAGCGCCGTCGGAAGCTTCGCAAGTGCGTGCGGGAACCGGTCGCATGCGGGCCGCGTTCATGTCGGGGCGTATGGCGTGGCTGGAGTCGGCCTTGAGGAGGCGAATTCCTTTTTGCCGCACCCCGCCGGCTTTGCGCCGGCGGAAGCGGGTAACCCTGTGGAGCGTCTACGGCGAACGAAGCCGATAATCCGCGGTAACAACTTGTGACGGGGCGTCGCTGGCCCGCCGCCTTTACAAGACCCAAATCGTCCCCACATATCCGCGCCGGCACGCCTTTGGAGAGTTCGATGAATTCGAATGCCGTGAAGTCAGTCGACCTGGAAATGGATTGGTCTGCACAGACCATTCTTCCCATCGAGTTTCGCAACCAGGAGGTGCAGGTCGAGGCACGCGCCTACCAGGGTGCCGATCCCGACCTGCCAGGCGCTGGTGCTGGTGCATCGCGACAAGGAGGCCGGCGACGAGGTTCCGGTCGTGCGGGTGCACAGCGGCTGCGTTACCGGCGACATCTTCCATTCCCTGCGCTGCGACTGCTATCCGCAGTTGCAGGCGGCGCATCGACCGGATACTGACGAGCCCGGTCGGCGTCCTGGTGTATCTGCCCTACCAGGAGGGCCGCGGCATCGGCCTGGTGAACAAGATCAGGGCCTATGCCCTGCAGGACCAGGGCTACGACACGGTGGATGCCAACGTCGCCATCGGCGCCCCGATCGAGGCGCGCGACTACGACCTGGCCGCCCACATCCTGTTCGATCTCGGCTATCCCGAGATCAAGCTCCTGACCAACAACCCGGCGAAGGTCGAGGCGCTGCGGGAGGAGGGCGTCGACGTGATCGAGCAGCTGCCGCTGATCGTCACGCCGTCGAACTACAACACGCGCTACCTGAAGACCAAGAAGGAGCGCATGGCGCACAAGCTCTGAACGCGCCGGACATTTTAGGTGCAGTGCGGCGACGGCCGCATTGCCCGATGCACCCTGACCAAGTGGATCGGAGCGCGCGCGCGGATGGGTGCAAGCGCGGCCACGCCTTTCAACCACGTGCTATTGCACCCACATCGCGTTCGTTGCCCCGACAGGGGCTTGCAATGACCGCCGTTCCAGGCCGCCCTGGCGAGCGGCGATCTGGACGCCATCCGGCGCATTCCCAAGAGCGACCTGCACAACCACTTCTTCCTGGGAGGCAACCGCGCGCTCGTGTCCGAGTGGGCGGGACGCGACATCGCTCCGCTCTGGATCGCAAGCTCGCCTCCATGGCGGAGATGCACGAGTGGGTCCAGAGCCGGTTCGGCTCGCTGTTCGCCGGGGCGCACGGACGGCTGCGGGCGTTCGAGGCGACGCTCGTCCAAGCCAAGCTCGATGGCGTCACGCGCCTCGATACCGGCGAGACCGTATGGGCGATCACCCTGCACAACAATTCGGCCGCTGTGGCACTGACGGACGCGCTGAAGGGCGTGCACGCGCGCGTCGCGCCGGACGTCGAGTGGATCCCGCAGCTCGACATGTCGCGCCAGGTCGCGGTTCCGAGATCCTGACCAGCTGGCTGGCGCCGTTCTCGAGCTCGGCTTCTACCGGACGCTCGACATGTCTGGCGACGAGCTTGCGCAGCCGATCGAGAACTTCAAGCCGCTGTATCGGATGGCCAAGGCAAGCGGGCCTGCGGCTGAAGGCGCACGTCGGCGAATGGGGCGACGCGATTCGGTGCAGCGTGCGGTCGAGGAGCTGGAGCTCGATGAGGTGCAGCACGGGATCGCCGCAGCGCAGTCGAAGGCCGTGATGCGGTTCCTGGCGGACCATCGCATCCGCCTCAACATTTGCCCGACCTCCAACGTGATGCTCGGCCGGGTCGAGACGCTGGCGGCGCATCCGATCCGCAAGCTCTACGACGCGGGGTCAAAGTTACCGTAAACACCGACGACATCCTGATGTTCGGACAAGGCGTCTCGGAGGAGTTTCTCAACCTCTATCGCGCGGGCGTATTCAATGCGGCGGAGCTGGACAAATTCGGCTCAACGGCCTGAATGATGATCCATGATCCGGCGGCACAGACAAGTGCCGGCGGACGACCGCGGTATCTCGATCGTCTTGCCTGCGCCATGATCCTGGCGAAGACTGGGAGCATACGGATTTGGGATCTCCGACAGGTGCCGGCATGCGGACTGTGTGGCTGGCCGGCTGGGTGTGGCGATCGGCTTCGGGCTGAGCGATTTTCGCGGGCGCGTCGCCAGCGAGCGCCCAGGATCGCCCCAAGATCGAAATCACCCCTCGGATCGCGCATTCCGGGGCAGTTGCCTCGGTGGCGTTTTCGCCCGACGGCACGCGTCTGCTCTCGGGCAGCGGGGACAAGACGCTCAAGCTCTGGGACACCGCCAGCGGCCGGCTGATCCGCACCTTCGAGGGGCATGCCGACGGGGTCACGTCGGTGGCGTTCTCGCCCGACGGCACGCGCCTGCTCTCCGGCAGCGGGGACAAGACGCTCAAGCTGTGGGACGCCGCCAGCGGCCGGCTGATCCGCACCTTCGAGGGACATGCCGACTGGGTCACGTCGGTGGCGTTCTCGCCCGACGGCACGCGCCTGCTCTCGGGCAGCGGGGACAAGACGTTCAAGCTCTGGGACGCCGCCAGCGGCCGGCTGATCCGCACCTTCGAGGGGCATGCGGCGCGGTCAATCGGTGGCGTTCTCGCCCGACGGCACGCGCCTGCTCTCGGGTAGCGTACGACAGCACGCTCAAGCTGTGGGACGCCGCCACCGGGCCAGCTGATCCGCACCTTCGAGGGCATGGCGCACGGCGTCAATTCGGTGGCGTTCTCGCCCGACGGCACGCGCCTGCTCTCGGGCAGCGGCGACAAGACGCTCAAGCTCTGGGACGCCGCCACCGGCCAGCTGATCCGCACCTTCGAGGGGCATGCGTACCACGTCAATTCGGTGGCGTTCTCGCCCGACGGCACGCGCCTGCTCTCGGGCAGCTTCGACAAGACGCTCAAGCTGTGGGATGCGGCCACCGGGCGGCTGATCCGCACCTTCGAGGGGCATGCCGCTGCGGTCAGCTCGGTGGCGTTCTCGCCCGACGGCACGCGCCTGCTCTCGGGCAGTGCGGACAACACGCTCAAGCTCTGGGACGCCGCCACGGGCCAGCTGATCCGCACCTTCGAGGGGCAGCGCGACGCGGTCAACTCGGTGGCGTTCTCGCCCGACGGCACGCGCGTGCTCTCGGGCAGCAGACAAGACGCTCAAGCTGTGGGACGCGGCCACGGGCCAGCTGATCCGCACCTCGAGGGGCATTCCCGACCCGATCAATTCGGTGGCGTTCTCGCCCGACGGCACGCGCCTGCTCTCGGGCAGCGACGACAGGCACGTTCAAGCTGTGGGACGCCGCCACCGGCCGGCTGATCCGCACCTTCGAGGGGCATGCCGACGGGGTCACTTCGGTGGCGTTCTCGCCCGACGGGACGCGCCTGCTCTCGGGCAGCAACGACAGCGACGCTCAAGCTGTGGGACGCCGCCACCGGCCAGCTGATCCGCACCTTCGAGGGGCGCGAGGGCACGCGCTCCGCGAGGCGACGTGCTCAATCGGTGGCGTTCTCGCCCGACGGCACGCGCTGCTCTCGGGCAGCTTGGATAGGCACGCTCAAGCTCTGGGACGCCGCCACCGGCCAGCTTGATCCGCACCTTCGAGGGGCATTCCGACGCGGTCAACTCGGTGGCGTTCTCGCCCGACGGCACGCGCCTGCTTTCGGGCAGCCACGACAAGACGCTCAAGCTGTGGGACGCGGCCACCGGGCGGCTGATCCGCACCTTCGAGGGGCATTCCGAAGTCGGTCAGCTCGGTGGCGTTCTCGCCCGACGGCACGCGCCTGCTCTCGGGCGGCTAGGACAAGACGCTCAAGCTGTGGGATGCGGCGACCGGGCGCCTCATCCGCACGCTTCGAGGGGCACTCCGAGCGCGGTGAAGTCGGTCGCGTTCTCGCCCGACGGCACCCGATCGTGTCGGGAAGCCAGGACACCACGGTCCGGATCTGGGACACCGCGACCGGCAGCCTCATCGCTACCCTGATCGGCGGCCGCGCCGGCGAATGGCTCGCGATCACGCCGAAGGGCTTCTTCGCCGCTCGATCAAGGGCACCGAGATGCTGGGCGTCGTGCGCGGGCTGGAGAGCTACTCGGTGATGCAGTTCTACGACCATCTCTATCGTCCCGACCTAGTCGAGGAGGCCCTCAAGGGCGATCCCGAAGGCAAGCACAAGGACGCCGCCTTCAATCTCAACCTGGAGAAGATCCTCGACAGCGGCCCCGCGCCGCGCATCGAGCACCTGGAGAAGAAGACCGAACGCGCCGGCGACACGGTCAAGCTGGCGGTGCGGATCGTGGATACGGGCGGCGGCATCGGCACGCGCGTGGTGTGGCGCGTCAACGGCCAGACCCAAGGCAGGGTCGAGCCTGCCGAGCTGAAGGGCGCCCAGGCGCCGTCGCTCGGCGCTTTCACGCTCACGGAGACGTTCCGCATCGACCCGAGCAAGGACAACATCGTCGAGCTGACGGCCTACAACGGCGCCGGCCTGCTCGCCACGCCGCCGTTCCGCATCACCGTTGACAAGTTCGGCGCCACCACCGAGGAGCGCCCGCGCATGCACGTGCTGGCCGTCGGCGTCGACAAGTACCGCATGCCGGACCTGCGAGCTGAAGTATGCCGTGAAGGACACGTTGAAGTTCAGCAAGGCGCTGGAGCTGGTCGGCAGCACCCTGTTCGCCAAGGTCGAGACCACGACCCTGACGGACGAGCAGGTGACGGAGAGCGCCATCGCCGCCGCCTTCGACCGCATCGGCGCCGATGCCAAGCCCGGCGACGTGTTCGTCCTCTATCTCGCCGGCCACGGCAAATCGATCGAAGGCAGGTACTACTACTATCCGCAGACCCTGGACTTCAAGGCCGGCCAGAACGTGGAGACGCACGGCATCGGCCAGGACAAGTGGCAGGCGTGGCTGGCCAAGGTCGGGCACGTGCAGAAATCGGTGCTCATCCTCGACACCTGCTAGAGCGGGGCGGCCCCGGCCTGGTTCGCGGCGCCGACAGCGCCAGCCAGACCGCCATGGACCAGCTCAAGCACGCCACCGGGCAGAACCTGATCGCGGCCTCACGCCAGGCCGCCTTCGAGGGCTACAGGGGCCACGGCGTGCTCACCTACGCGCTGCTCGAAGCCCTGCACAAGAGGGACGGCAGCGGTGACGACAGCGTCCGGGTTGCGCGGCTCTCGCCGATCACGTCGACGGGCGCGTGCCCGCGATCACCCAGGAGCTGTTCGGCCAGCAGCAGAGGCCGATCCGCAGGCTGTCGGGCAACGACTTTCCCATCGGCATCCGGCAGGCCGGTGCTCGAGGAGGCTGGCCGACGCGATTCCCAAGACGCCGACGCATGTGCTGATCCGGCCGGAGCGCGTGCGGGAGCGACCAGCCGCCGACGCACCGGCAAACGCGAGCTGTCGCCGGGCACGCTGCTGCGGGTGGTCGAGTTCGACGGCGCGGCTGGGCCGTCATCGCTCGCGATGGGGAAAGGCTGGGCTACGTGCCGGTCGAGGCGCTGGCGAAAACGCAATGATAGGGCGCCCGGGTTCGAGGCGATGATGCCAGGTCGGACGCTATGGACAAATGACGATCGCCTTTCCCGGCGACGGCGCTGCCGCGGGGCGGCGTAGCCGTCGCCGTCATCGCCTTCGCCGTGGGCTTGGCGGCGCCCTCTCCTGCGGCGGCGCAGCAGCCATGCGAGGGCGTCAGGGTCGACCTCGGCACCGGCGGGACGCGCTGCCTCGTGCCGGGCGCCGGCGAGCGCTTCAGGGACTGTCCCGACTGCCCGGAGATGGTCGTCGTCCCGGCCGGCAGCTTCACCATGGGCTCGCCGCCCGGCGAGCCCGAGCGGGCGTCCGAGCGCGAAGACCTGGTGCGGGTGTCGTTCGCCGAGCCGTTCGCCGTCGGGGCGTTCGCCGTGACCCGCGGCGAGTACGCGGCCTTCGTCGCGGCCACGGGCCACAAGCCCGACGGCGGCTGCTACATCTGGACCGGCACCACCTGGGAGCAGCACGCCGACCGCTCCTGGCGGCTCGGTGAACTTCCCGCAGGACGACCGCCACCCGGCGCTGTGCGTCAATCTCGCCGATGCCCGGGCCTACGTCGCCTGGCTGTCGGCAGCGGACGGGCAAGGCCTACCGCCTGCTCTCCGAGGCCGAGCGCGAGTACGTGGCGCGGGCCGGCACCGCGACGCCGTTCTGGTGGGGCTCCTCGATCTCGACCGATCGGCCAACTACGACGGCAGAACCGCCTACGCCGGGGGCGGCAAGGGCGAGTGGCGGCAGCGGACGGTGCCGGTCGACAGCTTCCGCCCCAACCCGTGGGGGCTCTACGGCGTGCACGGCAACGTCTGGGACTGGACCGACGACTGCTGGAACGAGGCCAACGCGGGCAATCCGCGGCGACGGATCGCCGCGGCGCACGGGAGACTGCACGTGGCGCGTCGTGCGCGGCGGCGCCTGGAACTACCCTCCGCGCGATCTGCGCGCCGCGCACCGCTACTGGAACCTGCCCCACAACCGCAGCACGGTGCAGGGCCTGCGCGTCGCAAGGACGCTGCGGGCTGCTCCGCACCGTCGCTCCGCTAAGCTCCGCGCTGGGCGCGCGAGCCGCAGTCCGCCGGGCCAGAATGTGTGGCAGCGCAGGGACATGGCAGTGTACGATCGCGCGTCCGGTGTCGCGTTTCCGAGGGGGCCATGCCGACGACCTGGTACATCGCGAGGGACGGTCAAGCAGCACGGTCCCGTCACCGACGGCGAGTTCCGCAAGCTCGTCGAGCTGGGCCATCTGAAGGCCACCGACTACGTCTGGCACGAGGGCGCGCCCGACTGGATGCCCGCCACGCAGGTCCCGGGCTCGACCCGCGCCCGCCGTCGCCAAACCCGCGCCGAAGCCCGAGCCACAGCTGCAGCCCGCGCCTGCAGAAGGCGCAAGCCCGAGGAGGGGCCGCGACCCGCAACCCGCCGCGGCGCCATCGGTGCCGCTCCCGCAGCGCCGCATCGTGATCGCTGCGGCCGCCGTGGTCGTGGCCACCCTGATCGGGGCGCTGGCCATGGTCGCCTCGGATAAGTTCCTCGGCAGCGGCTTCTTCGGGACGAACGTCGACCGGGCAACCATCGCGCAGCAGCTGCGCGTGAACGCGACCCATCTCGATGACGACGGCTATGATCCGCTACGTCACCCTCATCGGCGACCAGATGGACGCCTTTGCGCAGAGGAACCCCGGGCTCTGCGTGCGCCTGCTGCACGGCCGGCCGGACATCGGCGATGTGCGCACCTATCTGCCCGAGGGGCTCCAGGCCCAGGAGATGCAGCTCCTCGAGGAGGCCCTGCTGGCCGACAAGACCGAGTCGCGGCGCCGGTTCACGAAGCCCGAGCAGACGCAGATCATGCAGGGCATCCTGACCAAGCTTGCACGTGAGCACGGCGAGCTGGTCAATCTGATCAACCCGGAGACGCCGGCCGCTGGGCGCGAGCGCGACGCCTGCAGGATCGGCACTGCCCTCTTCCGCGAGATCGCCGCCCTGCCCGGCTCCAACTCGGCCGCCCTGATGCGCTCGCTGCTGGGCGCCCCGAAGTGAGCGGGGCTCCCTCTCCCCGTCGCCCTCGGCCATCCACAAGGGTGCAGGCGCCGCGACGCTCCGAGGGCGACGGGGCCGCCCGGGAGCGGGAGAACCTCAGTACACCACGACGCTGCGGATGCTCTTGCCCGCGTGCATGAGGTCGAAGCCCTTGTTGATGTCGGCGAGCGGCATCGTGTGGGTGATCATCGGGTCGATCTGGATCTTCTTCTCCATGTACCAGTCGACGATCTTCGGCACGTCCGTGCGCCCCCTGGCGCCGCCGAACGCCGTGCCCTTCCAGACGCGCCCGGTGACGAGCTGGAACGGCCGGGTGGAGATCTCGGCGCCGGCCGGCGCCACGCCGATGATGACGCTGACACCCCAGCCGCGATGGCAGGATTCCAGCGCCTGGCGCATCACGCTCACGTTGCCGGTGCAGTCGAAGGTGTAGTCGGCACCGCCGATCTGGTCGGCGCCCTTCTTGGTCATGTTGACGAGGTAGGCGACGAGGCCGCCCCGGCCCCCGAGCCCGGGCCTGCCCGGCCCCGAGCCGGGGTCGGCGCCCATCTCCTTCGGATTGACGAAGTGCGTCATGCCGAAGCGCTCGCCCCACGCCTTCCTGTCGTTGTTGATGTCGACGCCGATGATCATGTCGGCGCCGGCGAGCCTGAGCCCCTGGATCACGTTGAGACCGATGCCGCCCAGTCCGAACACGATCGCCTTGGCGCCCGGCTCCACCTTGGCGGTGTTCAGCACCGCGCCGATGCCGGTGGTCACGCCGCAGCCGATGTAGCAGACCTTGTCGAAGGGCGCGTCCTCGCGGATCTTGGCCACGGCGATCTCGGGCAGCACCGTGAGGTTGGAGAACGTCGAGGTGCCCATGTAGTGGAACAGCTTCTGGCCGCCCATGGAGAAGCGCGAGGTGCCGTCGGGCATCACGCCCTGGCCCTGGGTGGCGCGGATGGCGGTGCACAGGTTGGTCTTGCGCGAGAGGCAGGAGGGGCACGCGCGGCACTCGGGGGTGTAGAGAGGGATCACGTGGTCGCCTTTCTTCACGCTCGTCACGCCCGGGCCCACGTCGACGACGATGCCGGCGCCCTCGTGGCCGAGGATCGCCGGGAACAAGCCCTCGGGATCGGCACCCGACAAGGTGAACTCGTCGGTGTGGCAGATCCCGGTGGCCTTGATCTCCACCAGCACCTCGCCCGCCCTGGGACCGTCAAGCTCCACGTCCATGATCGAAAGCGGCTTGCCCTTCTCCAAGGCAACGGCTGCGCGGGTTCTCATGGGCGGGTCCTCCTCGGTGTGATGGCCTGCACGGGATATGGCGGAGCGCGCGGCCTGCCGCCAGTGGGAGAAGCGGGAAGGAAAGCACTTGTAGCGCTTGTGATACCACGCCTGAGCCCGTCTCTCGCTCTTCAGCCAGGACGGTCTGGCGCCGCTCGCAAGCATTCTACTGAGAAACACGCTGTCGACAGAAGCGCAGCTCATGTGCGTCTGCCCCGACGGCTCCCGACGGATACCGGCAAGTTGACGCACAAGGGAGACGTCCATAGGGTCCGGCGCGAATCCAGCAAAGCACGCGCGCCCAGTGCCGTGCGTCAGAAAGAACGTGCCGTGCCTCAGAAAAAAGATGTCCAGGCCATGGAGCCGTCACCGCCTGACATTGCCGCCCTCGCGAAGGAGGCCCGCGCCTGGCCGTTCGAGGAGGCGCGCAAGGTGCTGCGTCGCCTTGAAGCCGCCGGGCGGGCGGGCCGGCGGCGCAGCGCAAGACGGTGATCTTCGAGACCGGCTACGGCCCGTCCGGGCTGCCGCACATCGGCACCTTCGGCGAGGTGGCGCGCACCGCCATGGTACGGCACGCCTTCGAGGTGCTGACCGAGGGGCGCGTGAAGACGCGCCTCGTGTGCTTCTCCGACGACATGGACGCGCTGCGCAAGGTGCCCGACAACGTCCCGAACAAGGACATGCTGCGGGCTCACATCGACAAGCCGCTCTCCTCCATCCCGGACCCGTTCAGCAACGAGTATCCGAGCTTTGCCGCGCACAACAACGCGCGCCTGCATCGCTTCCTCGATCGCTTCCGCTTCGACTACGATTTCCTGTCGGCGAGCGAGTGCTATCGCTCGGGCCAGCTCGATGCCACGCTGCTGCGGATGCTCGAGGTCTACGACCAGGTGATGGACATCATCCTGCCCACCCTGGGGCCCGAGCGGCGCGCCAGCTATTCGCCGTTCCTGCCGATCTCGCCCACCAGCGGCAAGGTGCTGCAGGTGCCGATGATCGAGCGCCACCCGAACAAGGGCACTGTGGTCTACGTCGACCCGGAAACCAGCAAGAAGGTCGAGACGCCGGTGACGGGCGGGCGCGTCAAGGCGCAGTGGAAGGCCGACTGGGCGCTGCGCTGGACCGCGCTCGGCGTCGACTACGAGATGTGCGGCAAGGACCTCATCGATTCGGTCACGCTCTCCTCCAGGATCTGCCGGGCGCTCGGCGGCACGCCACCCGAGACGTTCGTATACGAGCTGTTCCTCGACGAGACCGGGGGCAAGATCTCCAAGTCCAAGGGCAACGGCCTCGCGGTGGATGCCTGGCTCACCTATGCCTCGCCGGAGAGCCTGTCGCTGTTCATGTTCCAGAAGCCGCGCGCGGCCAAGCGGCTCTACTTCGACGTGATCCCCAAGGCGGTCGACGAGTACCTGGCGCACCTCGCCGCCTACCCGCGCGAGGAGCAGGCGGCGCATCTGGAGAACCCGGTGTGGCACATTCATGCCGGGCCCCCGCCGCGCGCCGAGCTGCCTATCAGCTTCGCCCTGCTCCTGAACCTCGTGTCGGTCTCCAACGCCGAGGACAAGGCCACCCTGTGGGGCTTCATCCGCAAGTACGCCCCCGGGGCGACGCCGGCCCAGTTCCCGCTGCTCGACCAGCTGGTGGGCTATGCGCTGAGCTACTACCGCGACTTCGTGCAGCCGCAGAAGACCTACCGGCTGCCCACCGAGGTCGAGCGCAAGGCGCTGCAGGCGCTCTCCGACGAGCTCGGCAAGGTCAAGCCCGGTGCCGGCGCCGAGGACCTGCAGAACATCGTCTACGCCGTCGGCAAGGCGCACGCCTTCGAGCCTCTGCGCGCCTGGTTCGGGGCCCTCTACGAGGTTCTGCTCGGCCAGACCCAGGGCCCGCGCTTCGGCGGCTTCATCGAGCTCTACGGCCTCGCGCAGACGCGCGAGCTGATCGCCAAGGCGATCCGGGGCGAGCTGGTGGGCAAGGCGTAGCGGTGCTCGGGCGCAGCCGTGTTGCGAGCCCCGACAAAGGAACCCACCTCTGTCATCCCGGCACCTGTTGCCGGGGATCCAGCGCAACGCGAGCGCCGGAGCAAGCGGTTGGATGGATGCCGGGAACAAGTCCCGGCATGACATGGAACGACCGACACAATCCGGCTGCCGTCACTTCCGGTCCTTGCCGATCCGGCCACATGATCGCAAACTGAGCGCGTCAGTCGACAGCGGGGAGATCCATGACCAAGACGCTCGTGCAGCAGCAGTTCGGTGCCCATGCGGCGGCCTATGCCACCTCGGCAGTCCATGCCAAAGGCGCAAGCCTCAGCCGCCTGATCGAGCTGGTCGAGCCGCAGGCCTCCTGGCATGCGCTCGACATCGCCACCGGCGCCGGGCACACCGCGGCCGCCTTCGCGCCCCACGTGGCGCACGTGATAGCCAGCGACCTCACCGGCGAGATGCTCGAGGAGGCGCGCAAGCTCGCCGCCGCCAAGGGCTTCGCCAACATGGAGGCAGCCGCCGCCGATGCCGAGGCGCTCCCCTTCGAGGATCAGCGCTTCGACCTCGTCACCTGCCGCATCGCGGCGCATCATTTCCCGAACGTGCCACGGTTCCTGCGCGAGGTAAGGCGCGTGCTCAAAGCCGGCGGCACGTTCGCACTGGTCGACAACATCTCTCCCGATCCCCTCTCCACGCCCGGCTTCTCCGAGGCCGAGCTGCGCGCCGCCGCCCTAAGCTACAACGTCTTCGAGAAGATGCGCGACCCGAGCCACGGCCGCTGTCTCGGCCTCGCCGAGTGGGGGGGCATGATCGGCGCCGCCGGGCTCGACGTGACGCACAGCGAGCGCCTCGGCAAGGACATGGAGTTCATGCCCTGGGTCGAGCGCATGGCGGTCGATGCCGCGACAGTGGCGCGACTGCGCGCCATGCTGGAGGAGGCAACCCCGGCGCTGAAGGCGTTCCTCGAGCCTCGGCTCGAGGACGGCGCGCTCTGGTTCACCCTCGACGAGGCGATTCTGATCGCGCGCAAGGCGTAGGTCGGGACAGCGCTAAGCGCGCAGCCCGCTGCGTGCGATCGCGGACCCCATTCAGGAGGACCACCGGAGGCGCGCATGGGCACGGTTGCAGGGCTCAGCCACATCACCTTCATCGTCCGCGACCTCGCTCGGATGGAGGACGTGCTGACGACGGTGCTCGGCGCGCGCAGCGTCTACGACAGCGGCTCGGTGACGTTTTCTCTCTCCAGGGAGCGGTTCTTCCTGGTGGGAGAGTTGTGGATAGCCGTCATGGAAGGCGAGCCCCTGCAAGCCCGGTCCTACAACCACATCGCCTTCAAGATCGATGATGCGGACTACGACGACTGCCTCGCGCGTATCCGCTCCCTTGGTCTGGAGGTGAGGGAGGGCCGCGCGCGCGTCGAGGGCGAGGGCCGGTCGATCTATTTCTACGACCACGACAACCACCTGTTCGAGCTGCACACCGGGACACTGGAGCAGCGGCTGGCGCGCTACGGCCAGGGGCGATAGCAGAGGTAAGCCGGCAACGGTCGGCGGAGGAGGCGGTTCGCACCGCCGGCAACGGCTTGAAGGCGCCGCGGCTCCCTGCTACGACAGCCGCATGCACCAGCGCCTTGCCATCGTGATTGCGCGAATTATGGCCCCGGCTGCCTAAGGGCGCCGGGCTTGGGCCGTTCCATTTCGCGACCACGCTGCAAGGACCTCCCCTCCATGACATCGCCTGTCGTTGTTTCCGCCCCCGACGCCGAGAGCGCCGAGGCGGGTCACCGTCCGCGCCTACTACCTCGTCTCCGCCCCGCCGACCCCGGCCTGCTGCCGCGCCTGATCGAGCCTGTTGCCAAGCTCGGCGCCGTGCCCGCCTGCGTGCACGCCTCGCGCGAATCGGGCGACGGCACGGAGCTCGTCGTCGACCTGCGCCTTGCCGGCGTCACCCCGCGCATTGCCGATCTCGTCGGGCGCGCGCTGCGCGCCGTGGTGGGCGTGCGTCAGGTGAAGGCGGTGGTGGAGCCGGAAAGGGCCGATTGAGGCCGCCTGCCGCCTCGCGTAGGTTGGGTCGAGCGATAGCGATGACCCAACGCAACCAGCGTAGGTCCGTCAAGGTGTCGGGTCGCGCTTCGCTTGACCCGACCTACGAATCTCCCGATTGCACGCGTTGCAACGATGGCGAGCGCAAAGGACTGGGCAGGGAAGGAGGCGCCGAGCCTCGCCGACCTCGAGGCGCTGGCCGAGCAGGCGTGGCGGCGGCTGCCGCGCCAGTTCCGGGACCTGTGCGACAACGTCGTGATCCGGGTCGAGGATTTTGCCACCGGCGAGGTGCTGACCGACCTCGGCCTCGAGAGCGCCTACGACCTGTTGGGGCTGTTCCAGGGCGTCAGCATCGACAAGAGGAGCGTGATGGACCCTACCGGTCTTCCCAACATGGTCTACCTCTACCGCCGCCCGATCCTGGACTACTGGGCCGAGCACGAGGAGACGCTGGGCCACCTCGTGGCCCACGTTCTGGTGCACGAGATCGGCCACCACTTCGGCCTCTCCGACGCCGACATCGATCACATCGAGGCGGCAGCAGGGGACTGATCACCGCAGCTCCGACGCGTCCCTCGCCACAGTTATCCAAACCCTAACGAATTCCTCGCAAAACATGGGTTGCAAACCCGGCCAGCCCGGGCAAAGCTGGCGGCAAGTCTCCGAGGGAAGGGCCATGGGGGTGATCCGCATGGGCGTTTTTTTACGACGCAGAAGCGGGCTATGCGCGGCCACGGCCATCTCACTCCTGGCGGCCGCGGCGCTGCTGGGAGGTGCCAGCGCCGGTCCAACGCCCGAGGAGTACCTGGCCAGGGTCGGCGGCAACGCAAAGCTGGTGCCGGCGGGCAAGCTCGAGATCGACGAGCGCAAGGTGATCTGCGGCCGGCGCCCGACCGTGCTCGACGAGAAGCTCGACGACTACGGCGCAGCCTACCCGGGCTTCCTGATCCTGAACCCGAAGCTGATGGCCAAGCTCTCCACGCCGGTGAAGCTGTGGATCCATGCGCACGAATGCGGCCACCAGTATCGCGGCCCCGACGAGGAGACCGCCGACTGCTTCGCGGTGCAGCGCGGCCGGCGCCAGGGTTGGCTCACGCCCGAGGGGCTGGAGGAGGTGTGCCGCTTCATCGCCCCCGCCAAGGGCGACAGCATGCATTTCTCCGGGTCCCACCGCTGCGAAGCCATGCGCCGCTGCTACGCCGATCCCACCGTGAAGTAGGTCGGCCCCGACCCTTCTTCGCCCCTGCGGGGCTACAGCTTCCGGGATGACGGGTAGCGTCAGTGCGACCGGTCGGGATGCCAGCCGACGACTGCCAGCATGAACAGGTAGCCGATGACAAAAGCGATGGCGACGGGCCAGCCGTGCCGCAGCCAGCTGCCCACCGATTTGGCCTCCGGGTACATGTTGGAGAGGGCCACGCCGGCCGACGACCCGAACCAGATCATGGAGCCGCCGAAGCCCACCGAGTAGGCCAGGAAGCCCCAGTCGTAGCCGCCCTGCTTCAAGGCCAGCGCCGTCAGCGGGATGTTGTCGAACACCGCCGAGACGAACCCGAGCCCCATGGCCGTCTGCCAGGACGGGGAGGGCAGGGTCTCGACCGGCATCAGCGAGGCGGAGGTGACGAGCGCCAGGAGGAAGGTCGTGCCCTTGAAGGTCTCCGGCATCACCTTCCAGTCCGGCCTTTTCCAGGGCGCCGTCACCAGGATGACGGCCCACACCGCGAGGCCGATCACCGGCAGCATATTGAGCACGGCTGGGAAGCGGAGGTTGGCGATGACATTGGACAGGATCGCCGCCACCAGGATTGCAAATACGATGACGACGCGCGGCCACTCGACGCGCACGCCCGGCGGAACGTCCTTCATGATCGGGGAGTACCGCTGCTGCTGGATCGCCGCCGGAATGCCGAAGATGAAGATCGCCACCGCTACGGCGACGTAGGCCTCGACCACCAAGAGAGGGCTGATGCCGGCGATCCACATCATGGTGGTGGTGGTGTCGCCCACAACGCTGCCGGCGCCGCCGGCATTGGCTGCCGCGACGATCGCCGCCAGGTAGCCGATGTGCACCTTGCCCCGGAATACCTCGCGCGCCATCACGCCGCCGATGAGGGCCGCTGCGATGTTGTCCAGGAAGCTCGACAGCACGGCGACGATGACCAGAAGCAGGAAGGCGCCCTTCCAGTCGTCGGGCAGGAACGCAGGCACGAGGTCGGGCACCTTGCTCTCCTCGAAGTGGCGCGAGAGCAGGGCGAAGCCCATCAGCAGCAGGAACAGGTTGGCGAGGATCACCCACTCGTGCTGCATGTGCAGCGCCAGGCCGCCGAGCCCGGGGCCGAGCTTGAAGCCGGTGAAAGCGAGCTTGTAGGCGACGATGGCGGCGAGGCCCACGAGCGCCACCCGCAGGGTGTGGTGGTGGAACAGGGCCACGCCCAGCAGCGTCGCGCCGAACAGGATGAAGTCGACGGGAATGCCGAGGAGATAGAGCGGCTGGGCCGAGGCGGGCTCGGCCGCGAGCGCGGATGCGCACGATGCAGCGAGGAGCGCAGCAGCGAGCGCGATCCTGCGCCCCCAGCCAGATGGCGGGATGCGAGGGCCCGGCGCGCCGGGCGCCGATCCCCCCCGGGGAGGTCAATGGTGCGCGCTTCATCGTTCGTCCTCCCGGCCGGTCGTTGTGAAGCGAAAGGGAGAACAATGCTCACCTCGGAGAAAGCCGCGTCGAACCCGTCCCTCGCCACGGGCCAACGCTAGCAACTCGGCTCGCCCGCAGACAAGTAGACAAACGGCTGCCCGCGGCCGGGAACCTGTACCCGGGTCAGAAATACGCGATCAGCCGCCCGCAGGCCGCGACGGCGATCCAGAGTGCCAGCGAGAGCGCAGCGGCAACCTTGGCGCGCGCCGGCACGGGGGCATCCGGTCCGGTCGCGCCGAGCCCAGACACCACCGGTCCGGCAATCAGCAGGGCGTTGAGAATGGCGAGCGCAATCAGCCCGGCCTTGAGCTGGAACACCCGGTTCATGGCGACATGGCTCGCCTCGGCCGCGAACAGCATGAAGCCCGTGAGCGCCATCAGGGCAAGCCCCAGCATGGCCGCGATTCTGGCGGGCCGCACGATCGCCGCAGGCGGCGTCTTGGCGAAGGCGCCGAGCAGACGCAGGTCCATGACGGCCACGGCGCCGGCAAACAGCGTGAGGGCCACGATGTGCCCGACGTTGGCCAGCGGATAGGCCCAGACCGACTGCCGGATCGCGCTCGCGAACGCCGACTGCTCGAGGGCTATGAGGAGCTGCGGCGCGTCCGCGAGCACCAGCATGAACATGGGCATCAGCGCATCTCGACGGTCTTGCCGTCGATGGTGATGCGCTCCGCCCGTATCTCGTCGGGATCAGCCTTGGAGGCGTAACCCACGGCGGTGACCCTCTTGCCGACGGCCAAGAGGGCAGCCGTTGCGCCGCGCGCCTGCATGCGCGACACCGGGGCCAGGGTGACCGTCCACACCTTGTCCGCGGTCTTGACCGTGATGGTCGCGTGCGGATTGGCGTACTGCGACGTTTCGATCGACCCTTCGACCGTGATGGTCTTGGAGGCGTCGTAGCTGCCCCAGCCGTGATGGGCCAGCACGCCTGCCGGAGCGATCAGCAGCAAGGCCAGGAACTCCCAGGATCTTACGCATCGTTTCGTCTCCGTCTTGTCGCATTCCAATCTTGAAACGCTGCTACGCCGACGCCATTTCCATCATGCATCTCGCGCAACTGGCTGCGGCACGGAGGTTGCCCAAAGATGTCGTCACCGGTGAAGCATAAAGTAGAGCCATTTTTCGGCTGGCTGTTCATATTTGCGGTGGTTGTGGCCCTGGGCGCTGTCTTGCATTTCGCGAGCAAGCCCATGCCAAACCGCGTCCACGCCAGCAAGCCGACCAGCACCTCCCAGTAACGGTCAAGGCGGCCAAGTCAACTTGACAGAGCGCGTCAGGGGCCGCGTTCGCCGCCTGAACGCGGCAAGGCGGCAATGGTGCGGCTGATATCGCGCTGGATGGGCGAGCGTGAGTGAGGTAGGGGTTGATCCCGGCGAAAGCCGGCCGTCGAGTCGTCACCAGCTCGATTGTGGCGACCCCTCCCTTCTGGCGCCGGCGCTCCAGCAGGATCACGTCGCGCGCGGTGAAAGATGGCGTGGATGTCCGCCGCAAACTGGCCGACCTCCACGTCCTGATCCAGTTGCGCCTCCTCTCGGCGCCACGGGAATCGGCCCCAAGCTTGCGGGAGATGCTTCTGCGCATTACCTGCACAATTATCCGCAACAAGGAGGCCGGCGCAGGATGTCATTCACAAGTCGGACAAAGACGATCGGCACAGACTGGAGCCATTGCTCGGCTGGCTGTTTGTCAGCATCGTGGTCTTGGCGCCGGCGGCCGTCTTTCGTTTTGCCACAGGGCAGACGGGCGTTGCCGAGAAATCGCCACAATGCAGGATGACCAACAGGGGGCAAAGTGGGTGAAAAGAAGCGTTTACGCTATTCTGCACGGCCCGTCTCGCAACGGACATTGATCATTGGAAGACTCCCCATGAAGATTTCTATCCCCGTTACGTCTGTCGGCCTAGCCTTCGTGGCATTGGTCGCAGCACTCGTGATGCAGACCGTCCCCGCAGCGGCGCAGCACATTTGCGGCGATACCGCCGTGGAGGTGCGCATCCACGTCTTCGAGAGAAGGCACGCGGAGGGGGTCGGGCGCATACTCTGGAGCAACTGCGCCCGAAGGACCTACGGTGACCAGTGGAGCAACGTGGACCTCGCGCGCGGCGGCCGGGATCGCTTGGTCTGCTACAGTACGTACGCGGTCCGGAGCTATTACAGCAACCGGAACATCATCACCTGCTCCGGAGGAGATGTTCGCTCGCCCAGGTTGGTGTGCTTCTACCGGGCGACCCCCTGCCGGTACCGGAACGACGGGCGCCGGAACGACGGGCGCCGGGACCAAGGCGACGATGACGACGATTGATCCGCGAGGATTCCGGCCGGTCAGCCGTCCGGCGCCAGTCCGTCCTGCCGGCGGGTGAGGGCCGTAGTGCGCTGCTTCGACCAGGCGTAGTGCAGCGCCATGCCGAGCGCCATGGCGGCGACGAACGCGATTACGGCCGGGGCGAGGCTGGCGAGGTTTGTCAGCGCCGGCCCGGGGCAGAGCCCCACCAAGCCCCAGCCGGCGCCGAACAGCAGCGAGCCGATCACCAGGGGGCCGTCGATATCGGCCCTGTCGGGCCACCCGCTGCGTAGCGCGAAGAGCGGCCGCCGGGTGCGCCTGGCAAGCGCAAAGCCGATGCCCGAGACGACGAGCGCAGCCGCCATCACCACCGCCAGGCTCGGGTCCCAGGCGCCGAAGATGTCGAGGAAGCCCAGCACCTTCGCTGGCTGGACCATTCCGGAGACCAACAGTCCGAGCCCGAAAATGAAGCCGCAGGCAAGGCTTGCGAGTTGAACCAGCATGGGTCAACCTGCGATGGCATGACGCGAGACGGCCACCACGGCAACGGCCGTCGCCATGAAGATGACGGTGGCCACGAGCGAGCGCGCCGACAGCCGAGCGACACCGCACACCCCGTGTCCCGAGGTGCAGCCCCCGGCGAGCCGCGTACCGAATCCGACGAGCAGGCCGGCCGCGATGACGATGGCCAAGCTCGCCGGCATCTGCGGCGGCGCCAGGGGATAGCCGAAGAGGGCGGTAGCGAGCGGCGCCAGGATCAGGCCCGCGATGAACGCGAAGCGCCAGCCCCTCGCATCGGCACCGGGCAGGATGGCGCCCGCGAGGATGCCGCTGATGCCCGCGATGCGGCCGGTGAGGAGCATCAGCAGCGTCGCGGCGAGCCCGATCAGGGCGCCGCCGATGGCCGCAGAGACGGGTGTGAGCTCGGTCATGGGTCGAGCCTTTCACCGCCGGGCGCTTCTCGGCCATGCGGCGCATCGAAGTCGATCGCCGGCCCTACCGGGACGATTCCGGTCGGATTGATGGTGGTGTGGCTCATGTAGTAGTGCCGCTTGATGTGGACGAAGCTCACAGTCTCGCGCACGCCCGGCGTTTGGTAGAGGTCGCGCGTGTAGGCGAACAGGTTAGGATAGTCGACGATCCGGCGGATGTTGCACTTGAAGTGGCCGACATAGACCGCATCGAAGCGGATGAGCGTGGTGAAGAGCCGCCAGTCGGCCTCGGTGGGCTCAGGGCCCATCAGGAAGCGTCGGCTGGCGAGCCGCTCCTCCAGCCAGTCCAGCGTCTCGAACAGCGGCACGACGGCCGCCTCGTAGGCCTCCTGGGTGGTGGCGAAGCCGGACCTGTAGACGCCGTTGTTGACGGTGTCGTAGACGCGCTGGTTGACCGCGTCGATCTCGGCCCTGAGCGGCTCGGGGTAGTAGTCGCCGGCCTTGGCGCCCACGCCGTCGAAGGCGGAATTGAGCATGCGGATGATCTCGCTCGACTTGTTGCTGACGATGGTGGCGCGCTCCTTGTCCCATAGTACCGGCACCGTTGCCCGCCCGCTGTAGCGCGGGTTGGCCTTGGCGTAGAGCTGGTGCACGTAGGAGACGCCGTTCACCGTGTCGGGCACGACGCCCTCGCCTGACGCGAAGCTCCAGCCGTTCTCGGCCATCAGCCAATGCGTCACGGAGAGGCCGATGAGGTCCTCCAGGCCCTTCAGTGTGCGAAAAATGAGCGTGCGGTTGGCCCACGGGCAGGCCAGCGACACATAGAGGTGATAGCGCCCGGGCTCGGCCCTGAAGCCGCCGTCGCCGGTGGGTCCGGGCGACCCGTCCCGTGTGATCCAGTTGCGGAAGCGCGCATCGACGCGCACGAAGCGCCCGCCGGTGCTCCTGGTGTCGTGCCACTTGTCGTGCCAGACGCCGTCGACGACAACGCCCATGATCGAGGCTCCTCTTGTTGGTTATCGGTGTCGGACCCTCTGGAGCCGACACCATTGCGGAGGCCGACACCATAGCGCCGACGGCGGGCCAGTGTCAGACCCGAAGGGACACCGACGCGGGTTGGGAGATGGTGTCAGCCGGCCTTTCGCCCGCCCGCGGGCGCCTCAGTTGCCGGCCCTTGCATCGCTGCGCTTGCCATGATGCGCGCACGAAAGCATACAGAGAGCGTTTCTTACCGGGGGGATTGCCAATGAAGCGCATCGTGATCTGCTACGACGGGACCTGGAACGCCCTGACCAACCCCGAGGAGGTGACCAACGTCGTCAGGGTGGCGCAGGCGATCAAGTCGGTCTCCTCCGACGGCATCACGCAGATGGTCTACTACAACGCCGGTGTCGGCAACGGCGGGCCGATCGATCGCCTGCTCGGCGGCGTGTTCGGCGCCGGCCTGCGCGACAGCGTCAAGCGCGGCCTCGCCTTCCTTGCGCTGAACTGGGATCCGGAGGAGCCCGGCAACCCGGTAGCCGACGAGATCTACATCTTCGGCTTCTCGCGCGGGGCCTACAGTGCGCGCGCCCTGGCCGGGGTGCTCGGCGCCATTCAGGGCATCCCGCGGCAGTCGAGCTTCGATCGGCTCGAAACGGTCTGGGATTACTACCGGAGCAGCGAGGAGGAGCGCAGGCGCGGCCGGGCCGAGATCAACGAGCTGATCTATCCGATGCCCCCGGAAAAGAAGCCCATCATCAAGTGCGTGGCCGTCTGGGACACCGTTGGCCGCTATGGCATCCCGGCGGGGTTCGGGCTCGGAGGGCTCGCCCGCCGCGCGACGTCGTGGACGCGCGGCTTCAGCAACAGCACAATCGGCGACCACATCGAGCTCGGCCTGCACGCCATGGCCATCGACGAGTGGCGCCGCTCCTTCTCGGCCACGGCGTGGGTCACCGACAAGGAAGCCGACCGGCCCGGCGTGGAGCAGGTCTGGTTCGCGGGCGCCCATTCCAACATCGGCGGCGGCTACCGGCACTCGGGCCTGTCGGACCTGGCGCTGATCTGGATGATCGCGCGGGTCGGCGAGCTGACCAGGCTGGAGTTCGACGACGAGTACATCCAGACGCATTTCTGGCCCTGTGCCGCATGCTCGCTCTATCGATCCAACCGCGGGCTGCTCGGCGGCCTGCGCACCCATCTGCGGTCGATTCCCGAGGCCATAGGCGGGGCGGGCGCGGCCCTGCTGACGGGAGGGAGGACCGAGCGCATGCTCAACGCCAAGGTGCATTGGAGCGTGAAGGACCGCCTCGGGCGCATCGGCCTCGTCGACGAGACCAGATACCGGAAGTACCAGCCGCGCAATGTGCCAGAGCACGTCGGTGTTGCCACCTCTAGCCCACGCGAGCGCCAGCTCATCGAGCTGTGCCGCAGTGTGGCCCACGAGCGGCGCGACCATTGCGCCCTCTACGGCTCTCCGCCCCAGGTCGAGCCCGGCTGGCGCGGCTGGTGGAGGGATGGCGCGCGCGCCGGCTGCTCCGCCTGCGCCAGAGCTGGGAGGGCAACGGCGGGACGCGCGTGTAGCGGCGACCGGAACCCGGTGCGGCTCTTGGCCAGGGAAAACTGCAGGAGGGAACGACCAACGATGAAGACCTACCAGGGCAGCTGCCACTGCAAGCGCATTCGTCTCGAGGCGGACATCGACCTCTCGTGCGGGACCAACAAGTGCAACTGCACCTACTGCTGGAAGATCCGCTGGTGGAGTGCCATCATCAAGCCCGATGCATTTCGCCTGCTCGCCGGCCGGGACGAGCTGGGCTATGGGTTCCCCACCGACAAGCCCGGGACCAGGGCGCTCTGCAAGGCGTGCGGCGTCATCTCCTTTGGCTGGGGGTACCTTCCCCAGATCGGCGGCGATTACATCTCCATCAATCTCGCCTGTCTCGACGATCTCGATCCGGCAGAGCTGATGGCCGCCCCGGTCAGGTACATGGACGGCCGTGCGGACAACTGGTGGACCGTGCCGGCCGAGACGCGCCATCTGTGACGGCCTGAAGCGCCTGTGATGACCGGGAGCTGGCCAGGCTGGGAGCGGGGCGGTAGGACATCCCGGTGGAGGGTGAATAGTCCGTATCGCCCGTGGACCCCCACCCATCGCCCGTGGACCCCCACCCCCGACCCCTCCCCGCAAGGGGGAGGGGAGTCCGGTCAGCGTCTGCCGACCGGGTCTCAGCGGCGCTCCAGGAAATGCTCGACCAGGTCCACCGTGCTCCTGGAGCCGATGCTGCGGCGGTGGCGGGCGAGCCATTTCTCGGTCTCGCTGCGGCCTGCCTCGAAGAGGTAGGTCAGCAGCTCGATGTCGGGCTTGCCCTTGCTCTCCGGGGGCAGCGAGCGCGTGAAGCGGCCGGCCTCGATCAGATGGAAGCGGTGGCGGGCGAGCCTGGCGTCGGCGGGGCTCGCCAAGCGCATCCAGCGGCTGTCGAGGCGGCGCACGGCCGCGATCACCTCGATGTCGCGCAGCATCGGCTGCATGAAGGTGATCTGGTTGACGCGGCCGGCGATCTCGCGCGCGCTCGTCGGCACGCCGTCGCGATCGAGCGCACTGAGCTTGACGATCAGCGTGTCGGCAACCGGGCTCTCGCGCGCCGAGGGTCAGGAGGTCGGGGTTGGCGGAGAAGCCGCCGTCCCAGTAGGCCTGGCCGTCGATGGAGACGGCATGGTGCAGCGTGGGCAGGCAGGCGGACGCCAGGACCGCCTCCACGGTGATCTCGCGGCGGCGGAAGATGCGTGCGCGTCCCGTCGCCACGTCGGTGGCGGCGATCAGCAGCTGCGGGCCCGGCTCGCCGCGCAGCATGGCGAAGTCGATGTGGGCCTCGAGCAGCTTGCGCAGAGGGTCGAAGCCCAGCGGGTTGAACTCGTAGGGCGAGAACAGGCTGGCGACGTGGGCCAGCGTGTTGGAGCGGCTGATGCCGGCGAGCCACGGATTGAGGCGCACGAGATCGGGCACCCCCGCCTTGGCCACCGCCTCCCAGACCGCGCGCAGCTTGGCGCGCGCGCCGGCCCGGCCGTCCTCCAGGAGGCCGGCGCAGAGCGCCGCGGCGTTGACGGCGCCGGCGCTGGTGGCGCTGATCCAGGCGATGTCGAGGCTCTCCTCCTCGAGCAGGCGGTCGAGCACGCCCCAGGTGAAGGCGCCGTGCGCCCCGCCGCCCTCGAGCGCGAGATTGAGTGCCGCTGCTGCCGCCGGAACATGCTCAAGAGAGACGAGCCCCATTCAGCGGGCGGATCGGGGTCGCGCATCAAGGCAAGCAAGCGGGCAGCATCATGGCAGCACGTCGATGGGCAGCACAACCGGCACGCCGTCGAGTGATTGATAGCGCGCCTCGATGCCGTAGGCGGCGGCAAGATGTTCGCGGCGAGAGCACGTCCTTCGGCGCGCCGGCCGCGAGGGTGCGGCCCTCGTGCAGCAGGGCGACGCTGTGGCAGAAGCGCGCGGCCAGCGACAGATCGTGCAGCGCGACGATCACGGTGCGGCCCGCCGCCGCGAGCGCGGCGAGATGGCGGAAGAGGGCGAGCTGGTGCGCCGGGTCGAGGCCGGCGGCAGGCTCGTCGGCGAGCAGCGCGGCGCGGCTCCTGGGCCAGCGCGCGGGCGATCAGCACGCGGGCGCGCTCTCCGCCGGACAGCTCCGGCACCGGGCGATCGGCGAGATGGGCGACGTCCATCGCCGCCAGCGCGGCGTCGATGGCGGCCGCGTCGGCGGCGCTCTCGCCGGCGCCGGGCGGCCGATAGGGCAGGCGGCCCAGCGCCACGACCGCGCGCGCGGTGAGCGCCCAGTGCACGATGCGCTCCTGCGGCAGATAGGCGAGGCGCCGCGCCAGCTCCTTCGCATCGAGGTCGCCGACGGTGCCGGCCGTCGAGGCAGCGCCGTTCCGGCCGCCGGCGGGACGAGGCCGGCGAGGCCCTGAGCAGCGTGGTCTTGCCGGCCCCGTTGGGGCCGATCACGGCGGTGAGCTCGCCCGGCTGCGGCGACGAAGTCGAGGCCGCGCAGCACCTCGCGGCCCCTGAGCCGTCACGACGAGGCCGCGCGCCTCGACCTTCATGGCGCCAGCTCCGATCGGGTCGCGAGCACCAGCCAGACGAAGAACGGCGCGCCGATGAGCGCGGTGAGGACGCCGATGCGCACGTCGATCCACGGCTGCGCCACGCGCAGCGCGGTGTCGGCGAGGAGCAGGAAGACGGCGCCCGCCAGCGCGCTCGCGGGCAGCAGCAGGCCCGGGCGATGGCCGGCGAACGGACGCAGCACATGCGGCACCAGCAGGCCGACGAAGCCGATGATCCCGGTGACGGCCGTGGCGGCACCGACGCCGAGCGCCGTGCCGGCCACCACGGCGAGGCGGGTGCGGCCAGGTCGATGCCGAGGCTGCTGCGCGGCATCCTCGCCGAGGGTGAGCGCATCGAGCGCGCGCCCGAGGAGCAGCAGCACGGCCATGCCGGCGAGCATCAGCGGGCCGCCAGCCAGACCTGGAGCGAGGCTGCGGTCGGCGAGCGAGCCCATCAGCCAGAACACCATCTCGACGGAGGCGAACGGGTTCTGCGACAGGTTGAGCGCGAGCGAGATGAGGGCGGTGGCGATGCCGGACACGGCGAGGCCGGCGAGGATCAGCGTCACCGGGCCGCCGTGTGCGCCGGCGAGCGCCACCACCGCCAGCATCGCGAGCGCGGCGCCGAGCGAGCCCGCCGATCGGCAGCGCCAGGGGGAACGCCTGCGACAGACCGAGGTGGATCGCCAGCACCGCGCCCAGCGCCGCGCCGCCCGAGACGCCGATCAGGCCGGGCTCGGCCAGCGGATTGCGCAGGTAGCCCTGCAGCGCCGCCCCCGACGAGGCCGAGCGCCGCCCCCACCAGCGCGCCCAGGAGCGCCCGCGGCAGGCGGATCTCGCGGAAGATCAGCGCGCCCGCCTCGCCGCCGGCCGCCGAACCCGAAGCCGGACGGGCCGACCGCCAGCGACAGGAGGAAGGCGACGAGCAGCGGCGAGCGAGAGGACGCCGAGCAGAAGCCGCGGCGCCACTCCCGCCTGCGCCGGCGCCGCTTTCATCGCCGCCGCGCCTCGACTGGCGGCGCGCGCCTCGGCCAGCCGCGCGATGGCCTCGGCGATGTGCGGCGTGCCGCACAGCCACAACTGCCACGGCAGCTCGATCGAGGCGCGGCGCCGGCGCAGCGAGCTGCAGGGCCGGGTGGCGCAGGTTGTCGGCGATGACGGTGCGGTAGGTCGTCGGCGGCGCTCGACAGCACGATGAGGTCGGGCGGCGCTGGCGACGAGCAGCTCGAGGGGCACCTGGCCGCTGCGGGTCACGGCGATACTCGGCCGCCACGTTGCGAAAGCCGGCCGCCGCCAGCGCGGCGTCGGCGAGGCTGCCGGCGCCCGAGACCGCCGCCGCCGATCTCGTAGATGACGGCGCTCGGCGCCGGCCCCGGCCCGGCCGGAGGAAGGCTCGCGAGGCGCCGGTCGAACCGGGCGACCATCGCCTCGCCCCTGGCCTCCTCGCCGACGGCGGCGGCCACGGCCCGCACCGCGGCGCGCACGCCGTCGAGGTCGGCGGCCTGCGGCACCACCACCACGTTGCGCTGCATCCGGCGCAACAGGTCGACGGTCGGCGCGACGCCGAAGGGACCGGCGAGGACGAGGTCGGGGTCGTGGCGCAGCACGTCCTCGGCGGCGCCGCGCGTGACGGGGATGCCCTTGGCCTTCTCGGGGATCGCGGAGTTGCCGGGATCGGCGGCGAGATGCGTGACGGCGGCGATGCGCTCGCGCTCGACCAGCTCGATCAGGAGCTGGTCGGTGCACAGCTCCAGCGAGACGATGCGCGTGGGCTTGGGCGGCGGCCTGCGCTCGTGCCGCATGCGCCTGGCGAGCAAGCGCTGGGAGAACGCCGAGCGCCGCGGCAAACGGCACGAACTGCCGATGCGTCGCATCCGCCGGTTGTCCCGGTCAGCCCGGCGCTTGTCGCCGGGATCCACGAGCATGCGCGGCGTCCGCTGTTCGCTGGATCCGGCGACCCCTCCCGCATGACCGAAACCGCGCGTCGCTCCAGTGAGTGCGCGGAGCCCATGCTCCGACCTCGTTCTACTTGGCCCGGCCGTCGCACGATGCCGTCGGGCCCGCCGAAGGTGAGCTTGAGGCCGGCGAAGGCCGTGATCGGCGCCGCCTGGAAGCCGAACACCTCCTGATAGCGCTGATCGAAGAGGTTCTCCACGCGCCCGAACACCTCCACGCCCCGCTGCAGCTTGTAGGAGACGGCGGCATTGACGAGCCAGTACTCGTCGAGCAGCACGGTCTGCCGCGGATGAAGTCCGGCATTGAAGGCATTGTCGGTCATGGTGCCGTTGTAGACCACGCCGAGATTGGCGCTGCCCTTTCCTTCGGCGAAGACATAGGCCAGATCGACGCGGCCGGCATGGCGCGGGCGCCGGATCTCCTGCACGCCGTCGGAATCCTCGGCGAGCAGATAGGTGTAGGCGAAGGTTGCGGTCAGCGCCTCGGACCAGCGGGTGCGCAACGCGAGCTCGATGCCGTCGCGCGTGCTCACGCCGGGCAGGTTGACCAGCGTCGGGCAGGGCGGCGGGGCGCTGGCCGGAGTCTCTGGCGATCTTGTTCGTCAGGTCGGCGTGGAAGTAGGTGAGGTCGAGGGCCGTGCGTCCGGTTCAGCGTCCATTCGATGCCGGCATCCCAGCCGAACGATTCCTCCGGCTGCAGGTCGGGGTTGGCGACGAAAAACAGCGGGAACGCGCCGAACTGCTCGAACATCTGCGGGAACTTGACCGCCGTGCCGAGGCTTGCATGCGGGCGCAGCCCGAGCGACTTGAGGGCCCACGCGCCGGAGAGCCGCCAAGTCGTGAAGTCGCTGAACACGCTGTTGTCGTCGTGGCGCACGCCGGCGGTGATGAAGACCTGGTCGGCGAACGCGCCGCTCCACTCTCCGGCGAAGGCGAGCCGTCGCGCTCGCGCTTGATGCCGTCCGCCCGGTGCCTCCCGGCGTGAAGGCCTCGGTCTCCCTCTCGATCAGGCCGCTCAGCGTGTGCTTCAGCGCCCACAGCGCCGGCGTCTCGAACCGGTAGGTGGCGAGGTAGCCGTAGGTCGTCCGCTCGCCGATGTTCGTCGAAGTTTCCGAGCGACCACGTCCCGGTCCAGGATGGTCGCGGAGTTGTACTTGTAGTGCAGCTGGTGAGTGAGGGCTTGTTCAGCGTGTCCCAGCGCAGCTTGCACCCCGCCCACGAGCACGCGGTCGTGCTGGGTGGAGGCGTCGTCGATCGCGGATCAACAGGGGCGCAGTGAAGTCGGTGCCGTCGCGGTCGGCGATCTTGTTGGTCTGGCGCAGGTGCACCTCGAGCCCCAGGCCCTCCATGATCTTCACGCCGCCCCTGAAGTTGAAGCTCTTCAGACGGGCACCGTCGTCTTCGCTGCCGAAGGGCGAGATATTGAACCCGTCGGTATTGCGCCAGTGCGCGCCGAGCGAGAAATGCGCCCACGGGCTCGCCGGCGGCGAGCCGCGCCGCGAAATCGCTGGTGCCGAGCGTGCCGAGCTCCGACTTGAGGGTGAGCGTGAGCGGCCCCTGGCCCCTGCGGGTGATGATGTTGATCACGCCGCCGACGGCGCCGGAGCCATAGAGCGCGCTCATCGGGCCGCGGATCACCTCGATGCGCTCGATGTCCTCCGCGAGAGATTGGAGAAGTCGAACTCGCCGTCGGTGGCGCTGTTGGCCTCCACGCCGTCGATCAGCACCAGCGTGTGGTTGCCCTCGGCGCCGCGGATGCGCACCTGGGTGAAGTTGCCGAAGGCCCCGCTGCGATTGACCGCGACACCGGGCACGCCGCGCAGCGCATCGGCCACGTGGCGCACCTGCTGGCGCTCCAGGTCCTTGCGGGTGATGACGGTGATGGCGTTGCCGACGGTGCCGGCGGGCACGCCATCGGCCGTGTCGCCGCCCGCGGTTTCGGCCTGGTCCGGCTGCTCGGCAGGCGCTTCGGGGCCGGGCGCGGCGCGCGGCGACTTCTCCAGGGTGGCGCCTTGGACGTAGATGCCGGGCAGCTGGGTCTGCGCCAACCCGGCGGAGGACGGCAGAAGAAGGAAGTCCGAGTGCGAACGCGGTTGCAGCCTTGGTGCCATGGCGCGAAAGCTTGCTTCCGCTGTCATGCCGGGGCTTGTCCCCGGCATCCAGCCAACGGCAGACACCGGCGCAAGTGGTGGGTATGGATCCCGGCGACAAGCGCCGGGATGACACACGTACTTGTACGTGAACGCATGACGCCTCTCCGAACACAAGGAGCGGAGGCGGCGACGGCATGCCCGTCGAGGAGCGAACGACAACCTGGCCGCGCGGCGCCGGGAGCGCGCCGCGGACCGCTAGCTCATTGCACTTGCTGGCTTCGCTGGCCCCTTCGCGGACATCACCGGCACGACCCCAACTCACGACACAGAGCCGTCGCCACTACGGTGGTCCGCTCGCCAGCGCGCCCCGCGCCGACGATGGGCGACACGTGCCGGCAGGTCTCCTGGCTCGCGGCTCTCGCTGGTTGCGCTCGCCTCCACCTTCCCGCCGTTGCCGGCAGTGGCTTCTGGGGCGACGCTCGCCGCTTACAGTTGCGGGGGCAGCCGCGGCTTTGAGGCCAGAAGTGCAGACCTCGCACCGCGTTCCCTTTTCACGCGCCGGACCCGAGTTTGGGCCCGGCGAGACCGTCACGCAGCCCGATCGAAGCAAAGCCTGAACGGGTGTGTCAACAGCGACGATGTGTGCACGCTTGGTTTTTGCTTGCATGCTGACTGAATGGCAACGCCGGCGCACGATTCTCGGCGTCCGACCGCTGAAGGTGCCTGCCGTGATACGGACTTGTCCGACTGCGGGCTGCTAAATTCCGATGGCTCGGAGACATCGGTGCGGGCCGAGACGCAACACGGACATTCGCCGATGGGGGATCGATGTACCTGGACGCTGCAGTGTTCGGCGTTCCGGCAGTCCTGGGGCTGCTCGGAGCCTGGTACGGCCTCGGGCGCTTCCTGGCGACGTGGCCCATGCGCTGGCTCGTGGGCGTGCTGGGCGCGTCGCTGGCCGCCCTGACGATGGCTCTGTATCTGGCCGTCTACGGTGAGGTCGCTGGCCTCAACGTCCTGTCGGGCACCGTCACCATGACCGTCCTCGCAGCGGTGGCTTTCGTCGTGGTGCTGGCGCCGCTCCTGATGTTCATGAGCAATCTCAAGGAGCGCGTCGCGGTGTGGACCCGCGATCGCGGCGTCGGGTCGACCGGGCGAATGTTCGGCGGGCTCCTCGGCATCTTCTGCGGGCTCGTCCTCGTGACGGCTCCATATCTGCTCTACGATGCGCTGCAGTCGGACCGCAGCGACACGCCCGCCTGGGCGCACGAGTCCGTGGCGCTGCCATACCTCAAAGGCGCGGCCGAGGGGGTGCGGGGCGCGCTGGCCTCCGTCGTGCGCTTCGCCGGCAGTCTGCCGCGCACTCTGCCGCGGTGGTGAGGATCGCGAGAGCCCCCGAGGTTGGGAGATCCCCCCACCCTAGCCCTGCCCGCAAGGGGGAGGGGGAATCCGCCGCGTTCATTTCACAACCGCTGGAGGCGAGGGGTCTGCCCCCTCACCGACAACCGCTGGAGGCGAACCCGCTGTGTTTCGGCGCGGGCGACGGTAGACGAACGGGCGGGGGCGGCGCGCCGGCCTCGCGCTCGGCAAGCGCCACGAGCGCGGCGTGGCGTGAGAGACTTGGCGCAGGCGGGATCGGCGGCGGCAGCGTCGCCGGCCATGGCGAACGCCTGGCAGCGGCAGCCGCCCCAGTCGATCTCGCGCCGCTCGCAGCTGCGGCATGGCTCGATCATCCAGTCGGTCCCGCGGAACTTCTCGAACGCCTGGCCGTCGCAGCCAGATCTGCGCCAGCGGCTTGTCGCGCACGTTGTCGAACGTCGAGGCCCGGGATGGTCTCCGCGGCATGGCAGGGCAGCACCTTGCCCGACGGCGTGACCATGATGATGCCGCGCCCCCAGCCGCCCATGCACGGCTTCGGCCAGGTGGCGTAGTAGTCGGGCACCACGAAGTCGATGAGGAGGATGCCCTTGAGGCGCTTGCGCGCTTCCTGGACGATCTCGACGCTGCGCTCCACCTGCGCCCGTGTCGGCATCAGCGCCGCGCGGTTCTGGAGCGCCCAGGCGTAGTACTGGACGTGCGCCACCTCGAGCCGCCGGGCCCCGACCTCCACGGCGAAGTCGATGATGCCCTCGAGCCGGTCGAGGTTCTGGCGATGCACCGGGGCGTTGATGGTGAGCGCCAGGTCCATCTCGCGCACCCAGCCGGCAAGCGCGCGCTTCCTGGCGTGCGCCCCCTCGTAATGGGCGATGCGGTCGGCGTTGGCCGGCTCCACGTCCTGGATCGAGAGCTGCACATGGTCGAGTCCGCGCCGGGCAAGCGCCTCCAGCCGTGCGCGGTCCAGCAGAACGCCCGCGGTGATGAGGTTGGTGTAGAGCCCGGCATCGGCCGCACTCGCGACGATGTCCTCGAGGTCGCGGCGCACGGTGGGCTCGCCGCCGGAGAGGTGCAGCTGCAGGACACCGAGCGCGGCCGCCTGGCGCATCACGTCCTGCCAGGCGGCGGTGTCGAGCTCGGCGCCGGCGCCTTCGAGCTGCAGCGGATTGGAGCAATAGGGGCACTGCAGGGGGCAGCGATGGGTGAGCTCGGCGAGCAGCCCGAGCGGCGCGCGGCGGCGTGCCACGGCGGCGGGCGCCGGCGGCGGTGAGGGGCTCGGTTCGCTCGCAGCCATGCTGTGTCTCACTCGCGATTGCGGGATCGGCGATCGGCCGCCGTCAACCGCCGTTGCGGTTCAGGCCTTCGCGCGCATCTTCATGATCCGGGTCGATCTCGAGCGCCTTGCTGAAGTCGGCCCTGGCAGCAGTCGTGTCGCCCAGCACCTCCCAGGCCGCCCCGCGCGCGACATAGATGTCGGGGTCGTCGGGAGTGGCCTTGATCGCCAGGTCGAAGTCGGCGACCGCGCGCCGATAGTCGCCCTTGTTCGCATAGGAGACGCCGCGATTGTAGAAGGGGCGCGCGTTCGAGCCGTCGAGACGGATCGCCTCGGTATAGTCGCCGATGGCGAGGTCGTGCTGGCCCTTGCCGTCGTGGGCCTGGCCGCGGTTATTGAAGAAGTCGGACTCCTTGGGATCGAGCTTGATCGCCTGCGTGTAATCGGCAATCGCCAAGTCGAGCTGATCGAGCTGGCTGTAGGCGTTGGCGCGATTGAAGTAGGCGAGGGGGTTGGCCGGACGCAGCTTGATGGCTGCGGTGTAGTCCTCGACCGCCGCCTCCTCCCGGCCGTCGAGCTCGTGGAGGACGCCGCGCTGCAGATGCGCCTCGGCGCGGACGTCCGCGTCGCCGGCTTCACCGATCACCCGCGTGCAGGCGGCAATGCGCTCCGCCGCCGCCACCGCCTCGTTGCGACAGCTCGCCAACGGCGGCGCCGCCGTCTGCGCGCCGGCGCCGAGCGCCTCGAAACCCAGGACGCACAGCGCCACGGCGAGGCGCAATGGCCCTCTCGCAGCTCCCCCGACCGCCAGCGTGCCGTATCTCATGTCCGAGCCTCAATACGAACGCGAGGCGACTTTGGCATCACTCGCGTCCGAGCGGAAGCGGGAAGGCACCTCAATTGTTCCAGGTACACACCCGGGGCGGCGACAACCAACCTGCGCGAATTCCAGCACGGCTGCCACAATTGCGGCGTATGGATGCAAGGGCCAGGGGAGCCCGCTCATGAACGGGCGGGATGCGCACAAAGGAGGAAAAGGTCATGCGTTTCGTTGTCGTTGCACTGGGCGCGCTTGCGCTCGTCGGCATTGCCGCATCGGCAGGGCCTGCCTCGGCCGCCAAGACCAAGATGGGCTGCGAGCGCGGCAAGCAGGTCTGGAATGCCACGCTGGGCCGCTGCGAGGCCGGCCGGAGCAAGTACGCCGGCGTGTCGGCTCGCAAGCCCGCCAAGAAGGGAGCCCCGGCCGCGAAGGCGGCCCCCAAGGCGCAAGCAGCCGTAGCGGCGGCGCCGGATCAGGCGCGCCGGCCGGCGGCGCCGGCCTATCACAGCCAGCGGATGCTGCCGGCCGTCACGACGAAGACCTTGTCCTGCGGCACGTCGAGGTGCGGAATCTCGCGCACTCGCCAGCTGCAGGACAAGGCCGCGCAGCGCCTTGCTGACACCGCCGTGCGAGGCCACGACGGTGTCGCGCTCGATCTCCGCGAGCCACAGGCCACGCGCTCCGACAGCATGCGGTAGCTCTCGCCGCCGACCGGCTGCCAGCTCCAGGTGTCGGCCTGGCGCGCGGCGAAGTCTTCCGGGTCGGTGTGCGGCAGCTCGGCCCACAGCCGGCCCTCCCAGTGGCCGTAGTCGATCTCGCTGAGGCGATCATCGGTGCGGTAGCCTGCCGGGTCGAGCATCAGCTCGGCGCGCATGATCTCCATGGTCTCGCGGGCCCGCACGAGCGGGCTCGCCACGTGGTCGAGCGATGCCGCCTTGCTGCCCACGAGCATCGGCGAGCACCCGGCCGTTGCGCTTGGCCTGGGCGCGCCCCGTCGCATTGAGGGGAATGTCGCGCCGGCCCTGGTAGCGCTGGGCCGCGTTCCAGTCGGTCTCGCCGTGCCTGACGAAGTAGAGCGTTACGCCGGGTTTCAGCATCGGCGGGCCGCGGTTCATCGCGGCGGGCCAGCGCCGCGCGTGCAGGGAGGACGACAGCGGCATCTCGTCGAGCTTGCTCAGCTCCTCGATGCGCGCCCGCGCCAGCGCGGCGTAGAACGTGTCGCGGTAGCGCGCGATGAAGGCGTCGAGCACGCCGATGCTGGTGGTGTCCCTGGTTGCGGTCCAGGCCTCGAAGGCCTCGCGTGCCGAGACGTGCACCGCCGGCGCCGGCGGCTGCTTCTCGCCGGCGGGGTTGAAGTGGAACCGTCCGGTCAGCGCGGAATGCTCCCACGGCACCTGCTTGCGGTCGGTCTCCTTCATGACGTCGTTGCGCACGGCGATCAGCATGCCTGCCAGGTCCTCCTTGGATGCGGTCAGCTGCCTTGACCAGCGCCGCGGAATAGGGCGAATTGCGGCCCTTGCCGTCGAGCGCCACCTTGCCCGGCTGGGTCGAGAAGCTGATGAGCGTGCCCGCCCCGCTCTGCGCGGCGGCGAGACCGCGCCCGATCTCGATCGATCGCGCCCCCATCGCGCGGGCGAGATTGTCGGTGAGCGGGTTGTCGCGGCAGGCGTCGAAGAACAGCAGGTTGGTCGGCGTCTCCCGCTCCATGGTGCGGTGGATCAGGTCGAGCCGCACCAGCTCCAGGTCGAGGGCCGTGGCTCGGCCAGCTCCGCGTCGACGGGCACGAGGAAGTTCTGCCCCGACACGTGCAGGCCATGCCCGGCATAGAAGAACAGGCCCACGTCGGCGCCCTTGAGGGCGGCCGTGAAGGCGCGGATCTTGCGTCGAGCCCGGCCTTGTCGAGATCGAAGCCCTCGATCACCTGGAAGCCCGAGCTTCTTCAGCGCGGCGCTCGACGTCGGCGGCGTCGTTCCTCGGGTTCTCGAGCTTGCGGGCATGGCGGTAGGCGGAGTTGCCGATCACGAGCGCGACGCGCTTGTGCACCGCTTTCGTCGCGACCGGGTGATCGGGGCCGATGCCGCTCGGGGTGACCACGAGGGACAGGAGGGAGAGGAGCACGATGCCCGCGAGCCTGGCGCCGGAGCCGAGGAGGCGCAGGGCGGGATCGGCCAGTGGCATCGCAAGCCTGCGCAGGCGCACTATCCGGCGGAAGTGCGCGGGCCGCACGGGACTGTGCCGGCGGTGCCTCGGTGCCGGCGGCGAACGAGAGCACCGGCTCGGGCTCCAGCTGCGGGCCGGGCTTGCGCGCGAACCTGGGCCTGCGCGCTGCACTGCCGTCTGTGCGCAGGTACGGGCCCCCAGGGATGACGGCCGCCCTGCGAGCCGTCGTGGCGGCCGTCGAGCGTGCCGGCGAAGGAGCGCGACGCCACGCGGTCGGGCTTGGCGGCCGACGCCCTCCCGGGCCACCACCTCCTTCACCGCATCGGTCAGCGAGGTCCTCCCGCCGCGGCCTCCTTGACGGCATCGGTGAGAGACAAGACCTTGCGCATGCGCATGTGCGTACCCCTCCACACTCGAGAAGAGCGAATAGCGAATAGCGAATAGCAAGTAGGGAGTAGGGAGTAGGGATTAGGTCAGGTTGCTCCTTTTTATTCGCTACTCGCTACTCGCTATTCGCTTCTTCACGTGAACCCCGCCGCCGATCCGTGCCTCCGTTAGCCCGGCCGCGGCTCTCCGAACTTGTCGAGCAGCAACTCGAAGGCCGTGATGCCGAGCGCCTGGACGGTGGTGTTGAACTCCGCCGCCAGGCGCCGGATGGCGTCGGCGACCTCCGGCTCGACGTAGATGACGATGCCCTTGCGACCGGCGCGCGTCGCCGGCGGCTTGCGCCTGCGGCTCGCCACGTCCTTCATGGCGTCCGTGAGGGACGGCTCTGGCCGCGCGCCGGGGCCGCGATCGCTCCTGCGCGCACGTGACCGGTGGCGACCGCCTTGATGGCGTCGGTCAGCGACGCCTCCCGGCGTCCACGTCAGTCATCCGTGCCCTCGCTGTCGCGCGACCAGAGGGCCTCGAAGAGCGCGCTGATTTCCCTGGCTTCCTTGCCATTCTTGCTGGTCTCCGTGGCGCTGCGACCGCTCTTGAGCCCCTGCACGTAGGCCTGCGAGATCGCTGAGCCGCTCGGGGAGCACTTCGAGATCGTGACGGCTGGCGTAGCGCAGGGCGTCCTTGACGGCCGCCTCCCGGCTGCGATCGGTCGGCACGGCGTTCAGGATCACGACGGTCTTGTCCCTGGCCTTGTCGACCACGACGCGGGCGCAGTCCTGCAGGGCCTGCAGATCGAGAATGGATGTCTTGAGCGGCACCAGCACCAGCGTGGCGGGCCCGATGCGTCGCGGCGATCGCCTTGTCGAGCCTGCGGCGGCGTGTCGATCAGCACGAGATCGGCGCCGAGCCGCTTCGCGGTCCGCAGCATGTCGGGAAGCTTGGTGTAGGGCCCGGCGGCAATGCTCGGCTCGTCCTTGCTGCCGGTGATCCGCTGCCGGATTGCGTGCCAGCGCTCGGCCGACTCCTGGGAGTCGAGGTCGATCACCAGCACCTTCAGGTCCTCGGCGGCGGCGATGGCGAGGTGCAGGGCGAGCGTGGTCTTCCCCGCCCCGCCCTTCGGATTGACGATGCTCCAGACTTTCATGGCGGCCGTTTCCTTCGCCGGACATTGCTAGTGCGTCGGTTGCTAGCACAATGCTTCGCTAGTTGCTACCACAAGACCAACCGTAAAGAAACAGTTAATGCGAACGGGCCGGCAAGAATTCACACGCGACGCGCCCGCCCCCGGGCCGGGCGCGGATGGCCCAACGGGGAGGAGACCTACGACACGGGCGCCGACCGGTCCCCTCTCCCCGCTTGCGGGGAGAGGGTTAGGGTGAGGGGCAGCCACAATGGGTAACCCATCCCCGTTGGCGTCGGATCGTATCCACGCCCCTTGCTTGCTCATGCGTCGCGACCGGCGCTGACAGGGCAGTGCCCTTTGCTGCCCCTCACCCCAGCCCTCTCCCCGTAGCCCTCGGAACAGCGTGGCGAGCGCAACCCGTGTGGATGGCCGAGGGCTGCGGGGAGAGGGAGGCCGCGCGCCGCACCGGGCGACGTGCGGCCTGCTCTTGCCAGGCGGGCGCTGCAGGCCCATCTAGCGGGCAGGATAACGGGGTGTTCGGGTTGAGCGCGCAACAGAACCTCAGCGGCCTTTGCAGGCGTCTTCTGGCGGTGCTGTCGCTCGCCGTCGCCGCGACGCTGCTCCTCGCGCGTCCGGGGCGGCCAGCCGAGGGCCTGCAGAACGCTTCTGCACCGGATCGCGCCCTCCTCTCCGGCCACGGCGCCTGATCGAGGAGAGCGCAGCGCCAGCCCCCGATGCGGCGGCCGGCGGGGCGCCGGCAAAGGCCGGCGCCCGGTTGCATCTGCTCTCGCCGCACTCCAGCCTGACACGCGCGCGCGCGCGCCTGTCGATGCCCCGGCGCACCCCGGACCCATGCCGCCCGCGCCGGCCTGACGCGGGCGCCGCCTCGCGCCTAGCGATCAGCGCCCCGGTGACCGCCTGCGGCTCTCCTTCCCGCGGGCGGCCGTGCTGGGGCGGGATCCCTCCGCTCGAATCGGACTATCGCTGCCTGCGCGTGCGCAGAGCCCGGCGGCTGCTCCGCCTCGGCTCGCCTGCGCGTGGGCCGATCGAGGCACAGGCGCGTCCGCGGCCACGCCAAGGCGCGGAGCGCCGCATGAGGCACGAGATCCATCCATGCTGCATTTTTCCCGGTGGAAGCAGGCCGCCATCCTGCTCACCTGCCTGCTTGGGTTCCTTCTGGTGCTGCCCAATTTCCTGTCCCAGCAGACGTTGAGCAAATGGCCGGGGTGGCTGCCCAAGAAGCAGCTCACGCTCGGCCTCGACCTGCAGGGCGGCGCGCACCTGCTCTACGCGCTGGAGGTCGACGACGTCCGCAAGGACTGGCTCGATGCGCTGCGCGACGCTGCGCGCCAGCGCCTGAGGGAGGCCAAGATCCCCGTCGCCGCGGTCGGCATCGCCGGCAACGCCGTGGAGGTGCGCCTCGCCAAGGCGGAGGACGGCGACGCCGCCTTCAAGGCCTTGCGGCAGATCGTCCAGCCGCTCGGCAACCCGCTGCTGGGCAGCTCCGGCACCGACGTGGAGGTGCGCCGCGGCGAGGGCGGCACCTTCACCATCACGCCGACCGAGGCCGGCCTCAGGGAGCGCACGAGCAGCGCCGTGGCGGCGGCGATCGAGACGGTGCGGCGGCGCGTCGACCCGAACGGGACGGCGGAGCCGACCATCGTGCGCGAGGGCGCCGGCCGCATCCTGGTCCAGGTGCCGGGGCTGCAGGACACGGCGAGCTGAAGGAGCGCATCGGCGAGACCGCCCGGCTGTCGTTCCACGAGGTGCACCCGGCGCTGACCGCCAAGCAGGCCAAGGCCGGAGGCATCCCGCCCGGGTACAAGATCTATCCGGCCGCCGATCGGCCGGAGGGCGAGCTGCTTGCTGCGCGAGACGCCGGTGGTGCGCGGCGACGACCTGACGAGCGCCCGGCCGGGCTTCGAGCCGCAGACCGGCGCGCCGATCGTCGATTTCACGTTCAACCACGTCCGGCGCCCGCAAGTTCGCGCAAGTTCACGCGCGAGCACGTCGGCGAGCCGTTCGCCGTCGTGCTCGACGGCAAGGTGATCTCGGCGCCGGGCATTCAGCACCGCCATCGACGGCGGGCGCGGCTACATCGAGGGCAGCTTCACGCCGGCGACCGCGACCAAGCTCGCGATCCAGCTCAAGTCGGGCGCCCTGCCGGCGAAGCTGACCGTCGTCAACGAAGGCACCGTCGGGCCGTCGCTCGGCAGCGACTCCATCGCGGCCGGCAAGGTGGCGGGCATCGTCGGCGCCATCGCCACCATCGTCCTCACCGTCCTCACTACGGCACGTTCGGCATCTTCGCCTGCGTCGGGCTCGTCGTGCACGGCGTGCTGACGGTCGCGCTGATGACGCTGTTCGGATCGGCGCTGACGCTGCCCGGCATCGCCGGCCTGGTGCTCGGCATCGCCATGGCGGTGGACGCCAACGTGCTGATCTACGAGCGCATCCGCGAGGAGGTGCGCGCCGGCAAGATCGGCGATGGCCGCGATCGACGCCGGCTTCACACGCGCCTTCGTCACCATCGCCGACTTCGCAGCTCACGACGCTCGCCTGCGCGCTCGTCATGTTCTGGCTCGGGGCCGGGCCGATCCGCGGCTTTGCCGTCACCCTCACGATCGGCATCTGCACCTCGATCTTCGCCTCCGTCACGGTCGTGCGGCTGCTCGTCTAGCTGGTGGCTCGCGCTCCATGCCGGGCGCGCCAAGGGCGCGCTCACCCTCCCGGTCTAGCTGGCGCGAGTCACGGAACAAAGGAACAAGGAACCAATCCCATGCGTCTCATTCCCAACTTCAAGGGCTTCGACTTCTTCCCCCACGACCTGCGCCTGCCGTTCATGCGCTTCAAGGGTCTGTGCCTCGCGCTGTCGATCGTCGCCATGCTGCTGTCGCTGGCGCTGGTCTGGCAGCGCGGCTTCAACTACGGCGTCGACTTCACGGGCGGCACGATGATGGAGGTGCAGTCCAAGTCGGGACCCGCCGACATCGCGCGGGCTGCGCGACACGCTGGGGCGGCTCGGCATCGGCGCCGTGCAGATCCAGAGCTTCGGCAACGACCCGGCGACGTGCTGATCCGTATCGAGCAGCAGAAGGGCGGCGAGGCGGAGCAGCAGGCGGCGATCGAGAAGGTGCGCGGTGCGCTGGGCGAGCAGTACGAGCAGCGGCGCTACGAGTCCGTGGGCCCGGCGGTGTCGAGCCGAGCTGCGCTGGACCGGCTTCATGGCCGTGGTGGCGGGCCTCGCTCGCCATCGTCGCCTACGTGTGGCTGCGCTTCGAGTGGCAGTTCGCGCTGGGCGCCATCGTGGCGCTGACGCACGACGTGCTGCTCACGGCCGGCATGTTCTCGCTGCTGCAGCTCGAGTTCGACCTCTCCATCGTCGCGGCGCTGCTCACCATCCTCGGCTACTCGGTGAACGACACGGTGGTGGTGTCCGACCGCATCCGCGAGAACCTGCGCCAGTACAAGCGCATGCCGCTCGACGAGCTCCTGAACCTGTCGATCAACGAGACGCTGTCGCGCACCATCCTGACGGGCTGCACCGCCATCGCCGTCCTGATCGCGCTGCTACGTCGTTCGGCGGCGCGGTGATCCGCAACTTCAACCTCGCCATGCTGCTCGGCGTGCTGATCGGCACCTACTCGTCGATCTTCATCGCCGCGCCGCTGCTCGGCTACCTCGGCGTCAAGCGCGACTGGAGCAGCGGGGCCAAGGCGGCAGGGCCGAAGCGGGACGCCATGGTGTGGAAGTAGCCTCCACCCGTCATCCCGGACGGAGCGATGCGAGCGGAACGCGAGCCAGCGCTCCGATCCGGGACCTCGTGAGGCGAGGTTCGACTCGCTCGCCGAGGTCCCGGATAGCCTCGCCTGCTGCTCGGCTTCCGGGATGACGGGTGCAACCTCAATCCTCGAACGGGTCCTTCATCAGGATCGTGTCGTCGCGCTCGGGGCTGGTGGAGAGCAGCGTCACCGGGCACTCGATCAGCTCCTCGATGGTGCGCACGTACTTCACCGCCTGCGCCGGCAGCTCGGTCCAGCTGCGCGCCCCGCGCGTCGACTGGGTCCAGCCCTCGAAGCTCTGGTAGATGGGCTTGCAGCCGCGCCTGGGCGTTGTGACCGGCGGGCAGGCGGCCGATGCGCTCGCCGTCGAGGTGGTAGCCGACGCACACCTGCAGCGTCTCGAAGCCGTCGAGCACGTCGAGCTTGGTGAGCGCGATGCCGTCGATGCCCGCCACCTTGATGGTCTGGCGCAGCAGGCAGGCGTCGAACCAGCCGCAGCGGCGCTTGCGGCCGGTGACCGTGCCGAACTCGTTGCCGCGCTGTGCCGAGCTGCTCGCCGGTCGCGTCGGTGAGCTCGGTCGGGAACGGGCCGAGCGCCGACGCGCGTGGTGTAGGCCTTGGCGATGCCCAGCACGTAGCTGATGGCGCGCGGGGCCGACGCCGGAGCCGGTGGCCGCCTGCGCCGCCACCGTGTTGGAGGAGGTGACGAACGGATAGGTGCCGTGGTCGACGTCGAGCAGCGCGCCTTGCGCGCCTTCGAACAGGATGCGCTTGCCGGCGCGGCGCTCGCGGTCGAGCAGGTCCCAGGTCACGTCCATGTAGGGGAGGATCTTGGGCGCGATGCGCGGTCAGCTCGGCCATCAGGCGCGGCCTTGTCGATCTCGCGGCTGGCCGAGCCCGCGCCGCAGCGCGTTGTGGTGCACCAGGATGCGGTCGACCTTGGGGCCCAGGGTGCCGAGGTTCTTGAGGTCCTGCACGCGGATGGCGCGCCGGCCGACCTTGTCCTCGTAGGCCGGGCCGATGCCGCGCCCGGTGGTGCCGATCTTGCCCTCGCCGGCCGCGGCCTCGCGCATCACGTCGAGCTCGCGGTGCAGCGGCAGGATCAGCGTGGCGTTCTCGGCGATGCGCAGGTTCTCGGGCGTCACGGCGACGCCCTGGCGCGTCAGCCGCTCGATCTCGTCGGTCAGCGCCCACGGATCGATGACCACGCCGTTGCCGATCACGGAGAGCTTGCCCTCGCGCACCACGCCCGAGGGCAGCAGCGACAGCTTGTAGGTCTGGTTGCCGATCACGAGCGTATGGCCGGCGTTGTGGCCGCCCTGGAAGCGCACCACGATGTCGGCGCGCTCGGAGAGCCAGTCGACGATCTTGCCCTTGCCCTCGTCGCCCCACTGGGCGCCCACCACTACGACGTTTGCCATTGCTGTCTCACTCAGAAGCTGCATCGCGGCGGCGCCAGCGCTCCGCCGCCGTCGGCGATCCGGCGGCGCCAACCGCCACAGCACGCCGCCAGGGCGGCCGCGCCATTGTCGCGTCACTTTCCTAAATCATTGTCTGATCATGAGGAATAGTGCCGGATTGGCGCTCCGAGCAGTCCTGTGGCAGATTTGGTCACCCGGCAGCATTGTGCGCTGATCGCCCTCGCAAGGCTGAGCCCTGCAGACGAGGGTCTCGAAACCCCTGCAAGGATGCTGCTAATATGGGAGCCGCGCGCTCGCGCGTGAGGGAGAGCAGGCAATGACGCACTATCAAATGGCGCGCCATCAGCGCGTTCGTGCTTTCGGCGGCCTTGGCCCTCGTGTTCTGGCTGGTGCCGGGCCTGCAGCCGGAGACGTTTGGCTGCGAACACGATGGTCGTCTGGGGCGCGGTCTTCGCCGTGTTCTGGCTCTATCTCGTGGTGCAGGGCTACCCGGTGTCGCACGGCGAGATCGGCAGCTCCAGCACCCACAATCTGGACAACATCATTTCCGCCCTGCCGGCCCTCGTCGCGGTGATGGCGATCTTCATCAGCGTCGTCGGCTTCCACCGCCTGTCCGGCTTTCAACCACGTGATTGCCGTGATGACGCTGCTGGTCGCTTTCTACGACCTGTGGATCCTCGGCGGCGCCGCCTCGAAGATCAACCGCTACATGGATGAGACCAAAATCATCAGGTAGCGCAGGGTTCCCGAGGCCTTGGCTGACGCTGGGGGTCACCGCCCTCGCCCCGATGCTATGAGTCCGTGCCGTTCAGCACGGCATCGAAAATGTCGAAGTTGCGCAGTCCGCCGGCCTTGGCGGCGAGATAGTCCGGGCGCAGCTTGCGCGAGACGATGAACGGCACCGTCTGCTCGCCCAGGCCTCCGTGCGAGCGCAGGCGATGGCCGGCGAGGGCCGACAGGTCGTGCTCGGCGCGAGCTCGCGCCGATGACTGTGCCGGCGTCGCCCAGCACGACGAAGTCACCTTCCAGGTCGAGGGGCAGCCCGAAGCGGGTCGCGGCGGCCGGGCCGTCCAGCACCAGCCTCGACGCCCGGCAGCTCCGCCGACGCCGCCATCAGGGCGGCGAGGTCGGTGGCCTTGCGCAGGTAGACGCGCACGAACGAGCCGAGCGCCCCGTGGTGGCGCACGAACGGATCGGTGATCGGGCAGATCACGCGCACGGCATCGTCGCCGAACCGGCGGTTCAGCTCGTCTTCCAGGAAGATCGCCTTGGGCGAGCCGTCGGCGCGCGACTTGTCGTTCATGCCGTGGTCGGCCACGACGCCGACCGTGGCGCCCAGCGCAATCAGCTTGCCGATGCGCTCGTCGACCGCACGGTTGAAGGCGTCGGCCTCCGGCGTGCCGGGGGCGTGCGCGTGCTGCACGAAGTCCGACAGGGAAAGGTAGAGGAGCTGCGCCGCGCCCCGCTGCAACAGCTCGAGCCCGGCGTCCAGAACGAACAGCGACAAGTCCGCCGAGTACTGATCGGGCTTCGGCCGGCCCACCATGGCCTCGACATCGGCGATGCCGTTGTCGGCGAGCGTGGCGCGATCGGCCTTCTCGGAGGAGAAGTTGATGCCCTCGAGCCCGCGCGCCAGCATCAGCCTGAGCTTGTCCTTGGCGGTCACCGCCGCGGTCCTGACGCCGGCTTCGGCCATGGCCGCGAGGATGGTGCCGCAGCGCATCATGGCCGCGTCGGTGATCATGCGCTCCTCGCCGGTGGCGCGGTCGAGGTAGTAGTTGCCGGAGATGCCGTGCACGGCCGGCAGCACGCCGGTGACGATCGAGGCATTGTTCGGGTTGGTGAAGGTCGGCACCACCGCCAGCGCCTCGCCGACGAAGCCCGTCTCCCGCAGCCCGGCGATGGTCGGCAGGATGCCGTCGGCGAGGCCGCGGCGGATATAGGCGGGGTCGCAGCCGTCGAAGCAGATGACCGCGGCGGGCCGATCGGGCACCCGGTAGCGCCGCCCGTTCACTTCCACATCAGCCATGTTCCCTCGCCTCGGTCTGCGTCTGATCGGCGGCGCCGTCCTCCACCTGTCCGCGCGTCTGCAGCCACAGCATGACGAGGAGGCAGATCAGCGCCCATACGCCGCCGAGCGCCCATCCGGCCAGCACGTCGGTGGGCCAGTGCACGCCCAGATACACGCGGCTCACGCCGACCAGCACCGTCAGCAGCACGGCCACGGCGAGGATGTAGGCCTTCACCGCCCGGTCGGTCTGCGTGCGCGCCAGCAGCGCGCCCAGGGTCAGGTAGACGACCGCCGACATCATCGAATGGCCGGAGGGAAAGCTTGCCGTGAAGACCTCGGCGCCGTGCGGCACCAGGTCGGGCCTGGGGCGCGCGTAGGCCAATTTCATGGTCTGGCTGATGAGGGCGCCGCCGGCCACGGAGGCCAGCACGAACAGGGCGGCGTGGCCCTTGCGGGTCATGGCGAGGAAGCCCGCGATGGCAGCACCATCACGGCGAGGACGCCGGTGCTGCCCATGGCCGTGAAGTCGCGCATCATCTCCTCGAGCCACTTCGGGGCCGATGGGATCGGCGAGATCGCCGGGCGTGCGCAGCGCGACGATCAGCCACTCGTCGAAGGCTTGCGTGCTGCCCCGGCCCACCGCGTTGGCGAGCTTGGCGAACGCGAACAGGAGCGGCGGCCGCGAGGATGACGGCAGACAGGGTCATCCGCTCGATCCGCCCAACGCGCGCGATCAGCCCCGCAATCAGCGGCTGATTGCGCGCCCGATGCAGCAGCTCCCGCAACTTCGACATTGGCACTTCCCCGCTATCTCCGTCGAGCGTTCCGACCGTTGTGTCGCCAGCGTGGCTGCCGCAGCAAGGGCAAAGTCGGCGCTTGACCTGAACCGGCGGCGGTCGATGATTGCGGTCGGCGACAATCGAACGAACCGGAGAGGCCCCCGATGAGCAACCGCATGGTCAAGCTGGCGCGCCGGCCCGTAGGCATGGTCAAGCGCGAGGACTTCAAGATCGAGGACGGCCCGGTGCCGGAGCCGGGTGCCGGCGAGTTCCGCGTCAAGGTCGCCTACATCTCGCTCGACCCCGCCATGCGCGGCTGGATGAACGAGGGCCGCTCCTACGTGCCGCCGGTGGCGCTGGGCGAGGTCATGCGCGCCTATGCCGTCGGCATCGTGGAGGCCTCCAACAACCCGGCCTTCAAGCCGGGCGACGCCGTGCAGGGCCTGTTCGGCGTGCAGCGGTACGCCATCTCCAAGGGCGAGCGCGTGGTCAAGGTCGACACCTCCCAGGCGCCGCTGCAGCGCTGGATCGGCGGCCTCGGCATGCCCGGCTGGACCGCCTACTTCGGCCTGCTCGAGGTGGGCCAGCCGAAGGCCGGCGAGACGGTGGTGGTGTCGGCCGCCTCCGGCGCCGTGGGCTCGGTCGTCGGCCAGATCGCCAAGATCAAGGGCTGCCGCGCGGTCGGCATCGCCGGCGGGCCCGAGAAATGCCGCTACGTCAAGGAGGAGCTGGGCTTCGACGCCTGCGTCGACTACAAGGCCGGCAACCTCGCCGCCGACCTGAAGGCGGCGGCGCCCAACGGCATCGACGTCTACTTCGAGAACGTCGGCGGCGAGATCCTCGACACCGTGCTGTTGCAGATGAACCTGCGCGGGCGCATCCCGGTGTGCGGGCTGATCTCCGCCTACAACGCCACCGAGCTGCCGCCGGGCCCCAAGAACCTCCGCTGCGTGCTGACCCAGCGCCTCAAGGTGCAGGGCCTCATCGTGTTCGACTGGGCCAACCGCATTCCCGAGGCGATCGCCCAGCTCGGCCTGGCACAAGGAGGGCAAGCTCAAGATCCGCGAGGACGTGCGCGAGGGCGGCGTCGACGCCTACCCCGACGTGCTGAACCTGCTCTACACGGGCGGCAACCTGGGCAAGCTGGTGCTCGCGGTGGATTGATCGGGCCACGGTTGGAACGTAGGGTGCAATGCGGCTACAGCCGCATTGCACCGATGGGCCCTCATCTCGGCCGACGCCGCTCGTGACGAGGCCCGCTCGGTGCAAGCGCGCTGACGCACGATTGCACCCTAGGTTCTGCACACTGTCGAGGCGATCAGGCTCGATCCGGAGCAATGCGATCGCTTACATCAATCGGGCCGCCGCATACATTAGATGGGCGACCCACGACCCAGCCGTCGCAGGCTTGAACAAAGCCATCAGGCTCGACCCAAGCCATCCATTGGCCGCCGAAATCTAGGCGATAGACCTTGTCTGCCCTCCAGTAGGACTTCCCATGACGCACGCGGATTTGCTGCTGGGCCGTGTGGCCGATCGTATCGCCGTCACGGATGATCGGTCCTTTCGCAATCAGGTAGGCCGCCGTACCTTGCAGGATGCCATACAGGTCGCGGAGCGGCATTGCCGCATCCTTCGTCTCGATCTCCATCAGGTTGAAGTCTCGGAGCCCAGCGCTTGAGATGGAGAAGCGTCCGCAAGGGGAGAGCGCCGTTGACTACGTCCGGTAGTTGGCGAATTGCTTCAACCATCAGATTCCTTTTCAGCAAGCTCGATGGCATCGTCGCCCAATCGAAAGGACGCCAGATTGTTGGCGTCCCGCGAGCACTCATCGACTGTGAACCTGTCGTCGAGACGGAGCGGATACCCTCTTGCGCGGATCAATCCTTGGAGCCTATCGCTTGCTGTGGACAATAACAGCGCACAATTGACGCTCTTACGAATGCGGCTTATAAATCGTGACAGAAACCGATTCGGAGTGCCGACGTGGCTCAGCTTCCCTTCCGCGCTACGACTGACGACATCGTCACCTTTTGCGGCTTCCTACAATCCAAGCCCACGGGAGCGACGGTTACAGAGGCGAAGGCCGTCCTCGATGCCACCATTCTCGATGCACGCAAGGTCACGGCCTACAAGACGCTTGGGCTCGTGGACGACAGCACGGGTAAGATGCGGCTCACCGAGCGCGGTCGCGCCATCGCCAAGGATAAGGGCGCTCGCAAGGCGATGCCGCTCGGTTCCATCCTGGCTGAGGTTCCGGCGTACCGGGCCATTATCGACCGGGCCATGCACAAGGGCGAATTGACAGTCACGGCGACCGAGGTTGGCGCGCACCTGGCACCAACACTTCCGAGCCGACGCCTCGGACAGCGACGAGATCCTGAACCAGCAGGCAATCTGTTTCTTCCAGTTGTGCGAGGGCGCTGACCTTGGGCGGTTGATCGTCGGCCGCAAGGGTCAGCCGACGCGGTTCGAGTTCGACGAGGCCAATGCCCGAGCCTTCGTGGATGGCTCTGAGAGTCCGGTCGGCGCTCCGGCTGCCGAACCCGTGCACGTCAATGGTGAAGATGTGTCGCCGCCCAAGGTCGCAGCTATCGTGCAACCCATCGCGCCCAACAACAGCATCTTCGTCACGCACGGCAAGAACACGAAGATTCTAGAGCAGATCAAGCGGACCATCACCTCCGTTGGGCTCGAGCCGGTCGTGTCGGTGCAGTCGAAGTATCTGTTGCCAAGCCTGTGCCGCAGAAGGTGATGGACGACATGCGCAAGAGCAGCGCCGTCGTCATCCATGTCGGCTCAGAAGCAGAACTGCTGGATAAGAACGGCAAGGGGTGGCCAATGAACCCCAATGTGCTGATCGAGATCGGCGCGGCGATGATGCACTGCCCCGACCAATTCGTGCTGGTCGTGGAGAACGGCGTCGAGCTGCCGTCCAACCTCCAGGGCCTGTACCAGTGCCGCTATACCGGCGACGGACTGGACTTCGACGCCGTGATGAAAATCCAGGAGGCGCTCAAGGGGCTAAAGTGGAATCCAATGGACCGCAAGACGAGGTCCAGCAGCCGTGCTTTTTCGCTGGCCCCCGTCGTGGATCACGAGATTGGGCCGACGTCGGCTCTCTATGCGGGGGCGTTCGACATCGTGCCACGCATGCTGCAATTGCTTGGGGCGGCTCCGGGGCTGGAGTGAGCCTGCCGCAAGGCTCGCCAGCACGGCAGGAGTCTCTCAGATTGCAGACAGAAATCGCCGCACGGCAACGAAGTGGTAGTATCTTGAAGCGGATGCGCCTGTAATTGAGTACACGCCCTAGTCTGGCTCAACTGACGAGACCGGGGCAAGCTGCGGCACTTCGAGCACGGCTCGCTCACCGACGAGAACCTGTTCTTCAGGCCGCCGCCGCGGCAGCGTGCTGTTAGCCCTCCGCTAACTCTCGTCCAAGAAGGGGAGATGTGACGTGTGCCCACGTCATGCCCGCCCCGTCGCGGCGGAGTTAATATGATGGCGTCGTTTGCGGCGACGGGACATGGATGGCGCCATCCGTCTCCCCATGTGCAAGCGACCGGCGCCTGGAAGGAGGGCGAGATGGCTCGAGGTCCAGGAGGCCCGCTGCGCCCGTTTCGGCGGCGCATCAGCAATGCTGCGGCGACCGGAGACCGCCGAGAGGCACATGGCCTTGTGCATGGGGTCAGACCCGCAGGGTCTGACCCCACCCAAGGCCGCAGCTGCACAGCGGGACACAAATCGCCGTAACGCGGGTGCCGAAAGGCAACCCGTTTCGGAGGGCTCATGGGTCACTGTGGGCCCTCCCTGGTTGCGGAGTAGGCACCCGCGTACCCGTCGCACCTCGCCGGCAGCCGCCAGCGGGGCCAGCGGTGCTGGGCCATCGCCAACGATGCAACTGCAGAGCACAGCTGCCAACGCGCGGACTTTCCCGCCCCACAAGCCGTGCTAACGTCGGCGCGCAGCAACCAACCCAAGTGGGGAGTGACGTGGCAGGAGTTCTGGAAGGCATCCGTGTGCTCGACTTCGGGCGCTACATCGCCGGGCCCTATTGCGCGGCCATGCTCGCCGAGCACGGCGCCGAGGTGATCCGCATCGAGAAGCGCGAGGGCAGCGAGGACCGCTTCCAGGCGCCGGTGACCGCCGACCGGCGAGGGCGGCGCGCTGTTCCTGCAGATGAACCGCAACAAGCTGGGGCTCACGCTCGACCCCATGCGGCCGGAGGGCCAGGAGGTGGTGCGCCGGCTGGTGGCCACCGCCGACGTGGTGGTGGCGAACCTGCCGCCGCAGACGCTGGCCGCCATGAAGCTCGACTATGAGTCGCCTCACCGCGGTGAAGCCCGACATCATCCTCACCACGGTGACCGCCTACGGCCGCGGCGGGCCCTACAGCGACCGCGTCGGCTTCGACGGCATCGGCCAGGTGATGTCGGGCGCCGTCTACATGACCGGGACGGAGGAGCAGCCCTATCGCGCGCAGGTGGCGTGGGTGGACTTCGGCACGGCGCTGCACTGCGCCTTCGGCACCATGGCGGCGCTGATGGCGCGCAAGGCCACCGGCAAGGGCCAGTGGGTGGAGGGCGCGCTGCTCGCCACCGCCGTCACCCTGGGCAACGCGCTGCTGATCGAGCAGGCCGTCATCGAGCGCAACCGGGTGCCGACCGGCAATCGCGGCCAGACCTCGGCGCCGGTCGACATCTTCCGCACCAGGGACGGCTGGATCCTGTGCCAGGTGGTGGGCAATCCGCTGTTCAGGCGCTGGGCCAGGCTGATGGGCGAGGAGCACTGGCTCACCGACGAGCGCTTCAAGGACGACATCTCGCGCGGCGACAACGGCAACATCGTCAGCGAGCGCATGAGCCGCTGGTGCGCCGAGCGCACGACCGCGGAGGCGCTGGAGATCCTGGGCGCGGCGAAGATCCCGGCGGGGCCGGTGCTCAAGCCGCAGCAGACGCTCGACGACCCGCACATCGAGGCGATGGGGTTCTTCCAGCCGGTCGAATATCCGGGCAGCACCGCGGCCGGCGCCGGTCGCCAAGGTGCCCGTGTGGCTGTCCGAGCACGCCGGGCTCGATCCGCCGCCGCGCGCCGATGCTCGGCGAGCACACCGACGCGATCCTGACGGAGCTCGGCTACGACCGCGAGGCGATCGCCGCGCTGCGCGCCGCGGGCGTGGTGTGACGCGACCTACTTCTGCTGGTGGCTGGATGCGAAAATGCGCCAGGCGAACGTGCCGATCACCGCGCCGAGCGCCGAGTTGACAATGTGGCCGAGCAGCGGCGCCTGCTGCCCGCCCAGGTTGAAACCGACGATCTGGGTAAAGAGCAGGCCGCCGGCCACGCCTGCTACAGCGCCGACGATGAGGTCGGTCTGAATGCCTAGCTGCCCTCGGTCATGATCTGGCTGGCGAGCCAGCCGATGATGGCGCCAACCACCGCCCAGATCAGCAGAGCTTGCGTTGTAATCTCGTTCTCCATGATCGCCCCTTGCTCGACGAATCCCGCCCTGACGTGCACGCCGCCCTGAGAGCACCATGAGGGCGTAACGGGGCAATATCACCGTTGCAGCCCTCGCGGCAAGCCGTGCCGGCTACGGCGTGCTGGAGCAACGGAAGCAGCCGAGCCGATGGCTCGTGATGGCGGTGGCGTCTCAGTCCGGCAGGCCGCCGTCGTAGCGGCAGGCGATGCGGCCCAGGGCGGCGCGCAGCTCGTCGGTCTGCAGCAGCTCGGCGAGGTGCCGCGCGGCGTGCGCGCGCGCGGCAGCTCCGCCGTGCCGATGAGCTGTCGATGCGGCGGCGCTGGCCGAGATGGGCCCCGCGCCGGTCGCCTCCAGACCGCGCGCCACGAGGCGCTCGAGCGAGGGCAGGATCCAGCGACGGCAGCAGCGCGAGCAGGCCCGCCTGCAGCACGCGGGACAGCGCATGATCGGGATGGTCGGGCCGCTCCGGCGCGCGGCCGAAGTCCCACAGGTGCTGCACGCGGTCCCAGGGCGCCGGCTCGGGCGGAAAGCGCTCGCGCCAGCTCCGCCTCCTCGTCGGCCACATAGAAGCGGTTGAGGCGGTCGAAGAAGCGCGAACCGGTAGCCGGCCGCGATGCAGCGCCGGCTCCCAGGCGTCCCAGGCCTCGGCCATGCTGCCCGGCGCGACCGCCTCCACGACGACGACGCGCGGGCGCCAGCGCGCGAAGTCCATGCCGGCGATCACGTCGGCCTCGGCGCCCTCCACATCGATCTTGAGGAAATCGATGCGGGCGAGCCGGCCTCGGCGCACAGCGAGGCAAGCGTACGCACCGGCTTGCGGATGGTCGTGTAGCCGGCCCCGAACTGGCCGGCGCCGGCGGCGTGCTCGCGCACCGTGGTCGAGAAGCCGTGCAGCCTGTCGACGACATGGAACTCCGCCTCGCCCTCCGCGCGGCCGGCAAGGCAGCTCACGGTATGGTCGCGCGGGCGCACGCCGGCGTAGATGTCGGCGAGCGCCTGCTGCGGCTCCACCACCAGGCCGCGCCAGCCCTTGAGGTAGAACCAGAACGAGACGTTGTCGGCCACCGGATGGCCGCCGCCGACATCGACGTAGGTGCCCGTGGGCTGGTCGCCGAAAACGAGGTCGAGGTGGTAGTCCTCGAGGTTCTGCGCGTAGGAGAGCTGCATTGTTTCGGTCCTGTCGGTTGCCGCGATAGCGCAATGGAGCGAATCGCGATAGCGAGTAGGGAATCAGCGGGTTCAGAACTCCCTATTCGCTACCCTCCCCGATCCCTATTCCCTGTAACCTCGCCGAAACATGACATCGACGACGCCCCCGATCATCGCCAACGCCGGCCCGCTGCTCGAGCGCTACGACGCGATGTTCTGCGATGTGTGGGGCGTCATGCACAACGGCCGCGAGGCGTATGCTGAAGCCGGGGCGGCGCTGGCGCGCTTTCGTGAGCGGGGCGGCACGGTGGTGCTGGTTTCCAATGCGCCGGTGCCGGCGGACGGCGTAGAGCGCGTGCTGGAGCGCACCAGGCGTGCGTCGCGACGCCTGGGACGCCATCGTCTCCTCGGGCGACATTGCGCTCGCGCACATCGCCGAGAAGGGCTACCGGCGCCTGCACCGCATCGGCCCTGCCAAGCGCGACAGCCGCCTATTCCAGCGCTGCCGGGCGAGGCGTGCCGCTCGCCGAGGCCGAGGCCATCGTCTGCACCGGCCTCGTCGACGATGCCAACGAGACGGTGGAGAGCTACCGCGCGCTGATCGAGGAGGGGGTGGCGCGGCCCTGCCCTTCGTCTGCGCCAATCCCGACCTCGTGGTCGACGTTGGCGACAAGCGCTATCTGTGCGCCGGCAGCATCGCCGCCGAGTACGAGCGCCAGGGCGGGCCTGTGTTCTGGGCCGGCAAGCCGCATCCCGCCGCCTATGAGACAGCGCTGCGGCGCGCCGCGGAGCTGCGCGGCGCGGAGCCGCCGCTGCCATCGCATCCTCGCGGTCGGCGACGCCGCTGCGCACCGATCTCGCCGCCGCGCAAGGCCTGGGCGTCGATGCGCTGTTCATCGCCGCGGGCATCCACAACGACGAGGTGGCGGCGGGCGGCGAGATCGATGCGGCGCGGCTGGCGGCGCTGTTCGCGCCGCCCGGCACGCCGCCGGCCATCGCCGCGATGATGCAACTGCGATGGTGAGCTGCCGAACGTGCCAGCATACCTGCCCTGTCCACCGCTCCTGCAGGCACGGATGACTGGTGGGCCCAAGGGCGCTACCTTGCGTGCACTGAACCAGAACAGCATCCGGGAGGAAAAACATGCGCATTCTGGTAATGGCCATGGCGCTCATGCTCGTGAGCGCGGGCGCGGCTCAGGCTCCAGCCTGGGCGCAAGGCGGCAAGATCGCCAGCGAGGACATCTACGTTGCACACGGGGTCGCGAAGATCTTCGTGCGCAACAAGCGGCCCGAGGGCGTGGCGAGCTTCGGCGCGGATCGCATCGTCGTCGTGATGCACGGCGCCACCTATCCTGGTACCAGCTTCGACCTGCCGGTCGCGGGCAAGTCGTGGATGGATTACATCGCCGAGCGCGGCTACGACGTGTATGCGCTCGACCTGCCGGGCTATGGCCGCTCGACGCGGCCCGCCCTCATGGATGCTCCGGCCGGCGAGAACGACCCGTTCATGGGAACGGCCGACGCCGCGAAGGCGCTGGGCGCCGTCGTGGACCATGTGCTGAAGCGGCGCAATGCGGCGAAGGTCAACCTGATCGGCTGGTCGTGGGGCACGACGATTACGGCGTCCTATACCGCGGACAATGGCGCCAAGGTCGGCCGGCTCGCCCTCTATGCCCCCGTGTGGTCGCGCACCACGCCGTCGCTGGTGCAGATCCAGGGCAAGCTCGGCGCCTACCGCACTGTGAGCCGCGATGCCGCGCGCGACCGCTGGCTCACCGGCGTGCCCGAGGACAAGAAGGCGACGCTGATCCCGGCCGGCTGGTTCGAGATGTGGGCGGATGCCACCTTCGCCACCGATCCCAAGGGCGGCGGCAAGACGCTGCGCGCACCCAACGGCGTGGTCCGGGACGGGCTCGACTACTGGGGTGCGTCGCCGCCCAAGCCGTTCTACGACCCCGCCAGGATCACCGCGCCGGTGCTGCTCGTGCTGGGCGAGTGGGACCGCGATACGCCGCCCTACATGGCGCAGGCTCTGTTTCCTCTCCTCACCAACGCGGCCTGGAAGCGCCACGTTGTCCTGAGCGAGGGAACCCATACCATCCTGCTCGAGAAGAACCGCATGCTCCTCCTGCGCACCGTGCAGCAGTTCCTGGAGGAGGAGGCGCCGGCGCCGGCCGCCACGCAATAGCGCGGGCTTCCCGCGCCCAATAGGCGCCGCCTGTCGGCGGCGCCACGCTATCCGCAGCGCCGGACCAGCACTTGCTTCCCGCCGGACAAGATCCTCGATCAGGACCTCGTCCCGTCCACGCAGCCTGTAGCGGAAACGTCTTCCCTTCAGCTTCTCGGGAGAGACGACCTCGGTCTCGACCACGTTGTCGGTTTCGGCGATGACGGTTTCCAAGGCATCGTTAGCGCGGTCGGTGGGCCAGAAGAACTGGATCTGGCTGCCGAACACGCTCCACGTCCCGGTCGCTGCGTCGTTGCAGTCGGTCGGCGTCCAGCGCCCCTCCAGGGTGTCGAGAGCCGGACCGGCCAGCGGCGCCGGCGGCAGTGCAGGGGAGGGCCGCGAGCAGAAGCAGCGGCAGCGTGCCGAGCTTGCGAAGGCGCCGTATGCCCGTCATCCCTGTCGCTCCACCGCCGCGAGTACGCGTCGTGCCCTCGATCGGTACGCAAGAAGAGGCGGCACGGATCAGGGCCCGGGCGACGGAGAGTGCCGGGTCGCAATTCTTCAGCGCCCCCACTGTGGCCTTCGAGCTAGGCGCGCCGCCACGCGGAGTAAAGCACGTCGGCGGTGAGCGCAGCCGCGCGCTATTCGGTCTTGTGCGGCTTTGCCGGCGGGAACTGGCCCATCCGGTCGACGAGGGCGATGCCGATTGCGGATACGATGAAAGCGAGGTGGATCAGGGTCTGCCACAGGATCGGCCGCCTCGGTGTACATGGCGCCGGGCTTGCCGATGTTGGCCGGCCTCGATGAACGTCTTCAGCAGATGGATCGACGAGATGCCGATGATCGCCATGGCGAGCTTGATCTTGAGCACGCTGGCGTTGACGTGGTCGAGCCACTCGGGCTGGTCCGGATGGCCCTGCAGGCGCAGGCGCGAGACGAAGGTCTCGTAGCCGCCGACGATCACCATCACCAGCAGGTTGGAGATCATCACCACGTCGATCAGGCCCAGCACCAGCAGCATGATCTGCTCCTCGGTCGACCGATGTCGCATGCGTGATGCAGGTGCCACAGCTCCTTCAGGAACTGCACGACATAGACGCCCTGGGCGACGATCAGGCCCAGGTACAGCGGCAGCTGCAGCCAGCGCGAGCCGAAGATGAGCTGGGGCAGCGGGCGGAGGTTGGCGGTTTCGGTCCGGTTGCGGCATGGTGACATGCGGTTCTCTGATCTGGCGTTGAGGTGACGGAATGTGGGGAGGTGCGAGGTGGCGCCCCGGGGAAGGATGGGATTTGAGGTTTTCCCCGTCGTGGCGCAATCTAGGTGGGTGAGGTGCGCCTCCTATCCAGGCGCGCCGAGCCACGCCGATTACGGCGTCGGATGGCATGTTTTCAAGGGCAAAGCGACCGATCCACAAGGGGAGGAGCGCGCGATGAAGGCTGCGGTGGTGACGGAGGGCGGGGTCGAGGTTCGGGAGGTCGCAGAAGCCCCAGCCGGGGCCCGAGCAGGTGCTGGTGCGCGTGCGTGCCGCAGGCCTCAACCGCGCCGACCTGCAGGTCGCGTCGGGGCGCGCCCACGGCCGCATCGGCGGGCCGGGCACCGTCGTGGGGCTCGAGTTCGCCGGCGAGGTGGAGGCGGTCGGCAGCGCCGTCAAGGCCGTGAAGGCCGGCGACCGCGTGATGGCGCAGCGGCAGCGGCGGCTACGCCGAGTATGCGGTCGCGGACTGGGGCCGGGTGTCGCCGGTCCCCGCCAACAACATGAGCTGGGAGCAGGCGGCGACGCTGCCCATCGCCCTGCAGACCATGCACAACGCGCTCGTCACCGCCGGGCGGCTCAAGGCCGGCGAGGCGGTGATGATCCAGGGCGCCAGCTCCGGCGTCGGCCTGATGGGGCTGCAGATCGCCAAGCTCAAGGGCGCGCGCCTCGTCATCGGCACCTCCACCAACGCGGCGCGGCGCGCGCGGCTCAAGGAGTTCGGCGCCGACCTCGCCGTCGACACCACCGAGCCCAACTGGTCGGAGAAGGTGCAGGCCGCCACCGACAAGAAGGGCGTCGACCTCATCGTCGACCAGGTCTCGGCCAGCGTCGCCAACGAGAACATGAAGGCGGCGGCCGATCCTCGGGCGCATCGTCAACGTCGGCCGGCTCGGCGGCTTCAAGGGCGAGTTCGACTTCGACCTGCACGCGCTCAAGCGCATCGACTACATCGGCGTCACCTTCCGCACCCGCTCGGTCGAGGAGGTGCGCGAGATCGTGCAGGCCATGCGCGCCGACCTGTGGAGCCATGTCGAGAGCGGCAAGCTCGCGCTGCCGATCGACAGGACCTTCCCGCTCGATCAGGCGGCGGCGGCGCTGGCGCACATGCGCGAGAACCAGCACTTCGGTAAGATCGTCCTTGTCGATGTGAGATGGTGAGGTGGTGAGATGGTGAGTATCGGGCTGGCGCCATGCGGCTGGATCAGAGTCGGCTTCCATCATCGAGCATGAAACCCCATCATCGCCACAAGCACTGTCCAAAACTCACCATCTCACCACTCACCATCTCACCCGTCAGTGAGGCGTAGCGCATGACTGCAGACCGCCAGGGCCCGCTGGCCCGCTTCAAGGTGATCGATCTCACCCGCGCCCGCGCCGGGCCGACGGCGGCGCGCCACTTCGCCGACTTCGGCGCCGACGTCATCAAGGTGGAGATGCCCGCCACCGGCGAGGAGGACATGCTGGGCGGCGGCCGCGACGCCCCGGACTTCTTCAACCTGCACCGCAACAAGCGCAGCATCTCGCTGAACCTCAAGAGCCGCGGACGGCGGTCGCGATCCTGAAGAAGCTGGCGGCGACGGCCGACGTGCTGGTCGAGAACTACCGCCCCGACGTGAAGCACCGGCTCGGCATCGACTACGAGACGCTGCGCAAGATCAACCCGCGCCTCGTCTACGTCTCGCTCTCGGGCTTCGGCCAGGACGGGCCCTACGCCAACCGGCCGGGCTTCGACCAGATCGCGCAGGGCATGGGCGGGCTCATGTCCATCACCGGCCTGCCGGGACAGGGCCCGGTGCGCGTGGGCATTCCCATCGCCGACCTGTCGACCGGCAACTACGCGGCCATGGGGGCGTTCATCGCGCTGCTGGAGCGCGAAATCTCAGGCGAGGGCCAGTGGGTGCAGACCTCGCTGCTGCAGGCGCAGATCTCCATGCTCGACTTCCAGGCGGCGCGCTGGACGGTGGCGCGGCAGGTGCCGGGCCAGGCCGGCAACGACCACCCGACCTCGATCCCGACCGGCGTGTTCCCCACCGCCGACGGGCACATCAACATCGCCGCGTCCGGGCAGCACATCTTCAAGCGCCTGTGCGAGGCGCTGGATGCGCCGGGTCTCTTCGACGACCCGGACTTCAACTCCTCGGACAAGCGCTCGGAGAACCGCGTGCGGCTCAACGCCGAGATCGGCGCGCGCACCAGGAACTACCGCAGCCAGGAGCTGGTGGAGCGGCTCAATGCCGCCGGCGTGCCGTCGGGCCCGATCTATGCGATCGATCAGGTGTTCGCCGACCCGCAGGTGCAGCACGTCGGCATGGCGGTGCCGATGCCGCATCCCAAGCGCAGCGACGTGGCGGTGGTGAACCAGGCGGTGAGCCTGTCGCGCACGCCGCCGGTGATCGACCGTCCCACGCCGGAGCTCGGCCAGCACACCGAGGAGATCCTGACGGAGCTCGGCTACGACAGCGCCGCCATCGCCGACCTGCGCCGCCGCAACGTGATTTGACGATGTCATCCCGTGCTTGTCACCGGGATCCAGTGAGCAGCGAGCACCGGCGCTTGCTGATGGCTGGATGCCGGGAACAAGTCCCGGCATGACACATACACCGCCGTTCGTTGCAGCCCGATCGCCAGCAGGAGATGAACGTGGATACCGGCACACCAAGATGATCGCCCGCAAGGAGGGCGGGATCGGCTGGATGATCTTCAACCAGCCGGAGAAGCACAACGCCGTCTCCTATGCGATGTGGCAGGCGGTGCCGAAAATCATGGCGGATTTCGAAGCCGACCCCGAGGTGCGCGTGATCGTGCTGACGGGGGCCGGGGAGAAGGCGTTCGTCTCCGGCGCCGACATCTCCGAGTTCGAGGAGAAGCGCAGCGCCGAGGACAGCATCAAGCTCTACGACGCCGCCGGCGAGGCGGCGCAGCGGTCCCTGGTCGAGGCCACCAAGCCCACCATCGCCATGATCCGCGGCATCTGCATCGGCGGCGGGCTCGCCATCGCGCTCAACACCGACCTGCGCGTCTGCTCGGACAACTCCGTGTTCGCGGTGCCGGCCGCCAGGCTCGGCCTCGGCTACAAGTATCCCGGCATCGCACGGCTGGTGAACATCGTCGGGCCGGCCTTTGCCAAGGAGATCTTCTTCACCGCGGGCAAGTTTTCCGCCGAGGACGCGCGCATCATGGGCCTCGTCAACCGCGTGGTGCCGGTAGGCGGAGCTGGAGGCCAGCGTGCGGCGCCTCGCCGGCACCATCGCGGACAACGCACCGCTCACCGTCAAGGCCGCGAAGATGGCGATCAATGCGGCGGTGGAGGATCCGGAGCGGCGCCGGCTCGACGCGATCGATGCCGCCATCAAGGCCTGCTTCGCCAGCGCGGATTACATCGAGGGCCGCCGCGCCTTCATGGAGAAGCGCAAGCCACAGTTCAAGGGACGGTAGGGTCGGAGCGCGGGGTCGCAACGAAGGTCATGCGGGCCCTGTTGTGGCCGATGTTGGGAAAGTCGCGCTGGGCCGCGAACCCGGCGTGCTCCAGCTCGCGCAGCATGTCCGCCTCGTCGAACTGGAGGAACCCCACCTCCCGGCGCAGGCGGGGATAGCTCGAGAGCGACGAGCGCACGAGGCCTGCGGCCGCCGCGATCAGGAAGCCGTTGGCGGCGGCGAACCGGAACAGCTCCACGGCGTCGCGCAACGGGACTGACGCGCCGCGGGACGATGTCGCCGAGGACGAGCCGTCCGCCGCCGGCGAGCTTCTCCCGCGTCAGGCCGAGGAGCTGGGCCAAATCGGCCGCTGACAGATACTGGACCACCGAGTTGACGACGATGGTGTCGATGGATCGAGGGTCGAGCCCGGCGAACGCGCGCGGGTCGATGACGGAGATGTTGGGTGAGCCGGCGTAGCGGGCGGCGAGCCTCTCGCGCACCGTTGGCGCGCTCTCGCAGAGAAGGAGGTGGCCGCAAGCGGCAGCCACCCGGCCGGCGCTCAGCGTATCGCCACAGCCGTAGTCGACCACCCGCGCACCGGGCCCCGGCACGTATTTCAGGATATCGCGCGCGATCCCCTCGTAATGCACACGCCTGTGGCGGGCATTGACGTAGATCGACGTCTCTTGGTTCCAGAACTCAGCCCAGGTCACAACGGTCGCGCCATGGCCACGATGCACCCCGCGAATGCCGGATTACGGGCTTCGCCCTCTAATCCGCCCTACGCCTGTTCCGCCCCCGCACCCTACTCCGCCGCCGCCAGCGCCTCGCCCGGCACCGGCTCCACCTTGGCGGCGCAGAACTTGAACTCGGGGATCTTGCCCATCGGGTCCAGCTGGGGGTTGGTGAGCAGGTTGGCGGCGGCTTCCGCGAAGCAGAAGGGGATGAACACCATGCCTTCCGCAACGTCGCGGTCGGCGCGCGCCTTCAGGACCACCGTGCCCCGCCGCGTGGAGACGCGGATGAAGCCACCGGGCGGCACGCCCAGCCGGTCCAGCTCGCGCGGGTGCATGCCGGCGATGGCCTCGGGCTCCAGCGTGTCCAGATTCGACGCGCGGCGCGTCATGGAGCCGGTGTGCCAGTGCTCCAGGAGACGCCCCGTGGTGAGCACCAGCGGATAGGCCTCGTCGGGCAGCTCGTCGGGCGGCAAGAGGTCGGCCGGCACGATCTTGGCGCGGCCCGACTGGGTCGGGAACGAGGTGGCGAAGATGATCTCGTTGCCGGGCTTGTCGGGAGCGTCGCAGGGATAGGTGACGGCGTCCTCGCGCAACAGACGCTCCCAGGTGATGTTCTCCAGCGACGGCATCACGTAGGCCATCTCGGTGAACACCTCCGAGACATCCTTATAGTTCCACTCGAGCCCGACGCGTTGGGCCAGCTCCTGGATCAGCGCCCAGTCCTGGCGCGCCTCGCCGGGCGGGTCGATGACGGGGCGCCCGATCTGCACCTGGCGGTTGGTGTTGGTGAAGGTGCCCCACTTCTCGGCGTGCGCCGAGGCCGGCAGCACCACGTCGGCGTGCCAGGCGGTCTCGGTGAGGAAGATGTCCTGCACGACGAGGTGCTCCAGGTGCGCCAGCGCCTCGCGCGCGTGCTGCACGTCGGGGTCGGACATGGCCGGGTTCTCGCCCATGACGTACATGCCCTTGATCACGTCGTCCTTGATGGCGTGCATGATCTCGACCACGGTGAGGCCCTTATTGGGCGGCAGCTGCACACCCCAGAACGCCTCGTACTTGCCGCGGATCTCGGGGTCTTCCACCGACTTGTAGTCGGGGAACACCATGGGGATCAGGCCGGCGTCGGAGGCGCCTTGCACGTTGTTCTGGCCGCGCAGCGGGTGCAGACCGGTACCGGGACGGCCGACCTGTCCGGTGACGAGCGCCAGCGCGATCAGGCAGCGGGCGTTGTCGGTGCCGTGCGTGTGCTGGGAGATGCCCATGCCCCAGAAGATGATCGACCGCTCGGAGCGGGCGTAGAGCCGGGCCACCGCGCGGATGGTGTCGGGGGGGATTCCGCACACGGGCTCCATGGCTTCGGGCGTGAAGTCCGCCACCTTGGCCTTGAGGGCCTCGAAGCCCTCGGTGTGGGCCTGGACGTACTGCACGTCCACCATGCCCTCCGCGACGATCACGTTGAGCATGGCGTTGAGGAGCGCCACGTCGCGGCCCGGCTTGAACTGCAGGACGTGGCTGGCATAGCGGGCCAAACCCTGCGAGTGCCCGCGCGGGTCCATGACGACGAGCTTGGCGCCGCGTGCCGCGGCATTCTTGAGGAACGTGGCGGCGACGGGATGGTTCTCCGTCGGCCGGGCGCCGATGACGATGATGCAGTCGGAATCCTTGGCCGCCGTGAACGGCGCCGTGACCGCGCCGGAGTTGAGGCCCTCCATCAGGGCCGCCACCGAGGAGGCATGGCACAGCCGGGTGCAGTGGTCGACGTTGTTGGTGCCGAAGCCCTGGCGGATCAGCTTCTGGAACAGATACGCCTCCTCGTTGGAGCCCTTGGCCGATCCGAAGCCCGCGATCGCGTTGCCGCCACCCTTCGCGTGGATCGCCTGAAGGCCCGCGGCCGCCTTGGTCAGCGCCTCCTCCCAGGTCGCCTCGCGGAAGTATTTGTGAACCTCGTCCCGGCGGACCTGCAGGTTGGCGTCCTTGCGCACGCCCTCGCGGCGGATCAGCGGCGCCTTCAGCCGGTCGGGGTGGTGGATGTAGTCGAAGCCGAAGCGGCCCTTGACGCACAGGCGGTTCTCGTTGGCGGGCCCGTCGCGGCCGTCGACGTAGAGGATCTTGTTGTCCTTGACGTGCACCGTGGTCTGGCAGCCGACGCCGCAGTAGGGGCAGAGGGTGTCGACCGACCTCTCCTCGTAGTTGACGCGCCGGCCCTTGTCGTCGAGCAAACTCTTCTCCATCAGCGCGCCGGTAGGGCACACCTGCACGCACTCGCCGCAGGCGACGCAGGTGGAGTGACCCATGCCCTCGTCGAAGTCGAACACCACCTTGGAGCCGTGGCCGCGGTAGGCCATGCCGATCACGTCGTTGGCCTGCACCTCACGGCACGCGCGCACACACAGCCCGCAGTTGATGCAGGCGTCGAGGTTCACCGCGATTGCGGAGTGGGTGCTGTCGGCGACCGGGCGGTCGTCGCGCGGATAACGGCTGCGCGGCTCGATGGCCATGGCATCGACCCAGCTCCAGAACTTGGACTTGGGATCGTGGCTCTCCTCGCGCTCCGGTTGGTCGGCCATCAGCAGCTCGAACACCATCTGGCGCGATTTCTTGGCCCGCTCCGACGCGGTCTTCACCTTCATGCCGTTGGCAGGCTTGCGCTGGCACGAGGCGGCGAGCACGCGCTCGCCCTCGACCTCCACCATGCAGGCGCGGCAGTTGCCGTCGGCGCGGTAGCCGGGCGCCGGATGCCAGCACAGGTGTGGGATCTTGGTGCCGTGGCGCTGGGCGACTTGCCAGATGGTCTCGCCGGCCTCAGCCTCCACCGGCTTGCCATCCAGCTCTAAGGTGATCTTGTCGGTCATGATAATCCGCACTTTCAGCTAGCGGGCATCGCAGACTTCGACCAAACCGCGTGAACTCGGTGCAATTCGTCAACCCAACACTTCAGAATGTCTTTGGTGTCGCGGCCGAGGCTCTGGGCTAACTCGAAGAAACCCGGACCTGGCTGCATGTCGCCGTGCTTGTGGACGACCAAGACCGTCAGCATTCCGCGCCCCTGCTCGTCCTCCTCCGACGAAATCTCGCCGAGCATATGAAACAAGCGTGTGTCGTGTGACACAACCTTGATTCTGGTGATCTGCCTGACGAGGTCGGAGTAAGGAATCATCCCTCTGACCTTGGCGCGCTCGATCATGACGGCGCGCGCCTCCTCTTTCGCCGCATTCCAATCGGCTTCGGGAAATCCGTGGCGTAGCTTCTCGCGCAGCATGGCAAGCCTCCCAATGCCTTCATGATCCAACACAACCGCGCGTCATATGTCGTCTCAGTCAGCCGGTATTGCGACTGGAGCGCGTGCGATCTCCGGCTCGCGCTCGATCAGCCGCAGGTAGGCCAGTTCGACGTCAGTGGGCTCGACCTGATGGCGCTCCCAAGCCCGCAGCGTCTCCAAAGGGATGCCATAGGCCGCAGCGAAGGTCTCGCGGCCCATGCGCAGCTTAAGTCGCACATTCATCGAGAGCGCTGGACGACGGAATTGGGCAAGCTGCTCGTCAGATAACGGCGGATTATCGGGATCAGCCAATGCAGCCGCCGTGATCTCCTCATCGGTCAACGCATCCAGGCGCCGCCAATCCTCGGCTGTCATGCCGTATCTGTCACGCTTCTTGGCGGAAGTAGATTTCTTGCTCATGTTTGTTCGCCGGTCTGGCCGATATGATGCGAACGCGTTTGCCTCGCAGAGTCCAGACTACCACAAAGACGCGATAGTTAAGCCTGCAGAGGCGGCTGAAACGCTCCTCATCCGGGTCTGGATCCTCGCGGTTAATGCAGTCCGGGTCATCGAAAGCCAATCTCGCCACGTCGAACGAGATGCCATGCTCGCGCACGTTACGTGCGGCCTTCCTGTCATCCCACTCGAACTCCTCGTCCCGCATAGCCCCCGTCCCACAACGTCTCCGGAACAAAAGCGGAACATTGTGGCGCAACGTGGACCGAAGTTCATGCCTCCTCCAATCACCATCAGCTCTTCAGCTCGATCTCGACAAAGGCGAATTCGAAGTCGTTGGCGTTGATGACGTTGTGGTGCACACCGGCCTTGCGGAAATAGGACACGCCATGCTTCAGGTCGGCGAAACTCTCCTCGCCCTGCGGCGACACCAGCTTCAGCCGGCCGTTCCCGGACGGAACCACCACGTAGTCCATCTCGTGCACGTGCTCGCCGGTCTCGGCGCCGGGCGCAAACCGCCACTCCGTCACGCGCACGCGGCCGTTGTCGACCTGCACGGTGGGGACGGCCTGTGGCAGTGCACTCATCTCAAGTCCTCCGGGAAGTACTTGAACACGCTCCGCACCGGGTTGGGCGCGGCCTGGCCGAGGCCGCAAATGGAGGCATCCGCCATCACCTGCGACAGGTCCGCCAGCAGGTCCGGGTCCCAGTTGCCGCTCGCCATGAGCTGGACGGCCTTCTCGGTGCCGTTGCGGCAGGGCGTGCACTGGCCGCAGCTCTCGTCCTCGAAGAAGCGCATCAGGTTGAGCGCCACAGCCTTCATGTCGTCCTTGTCGGACAGAATGACAACCGCGTGGCTGCCGACGAACGAGCCGTGCTTCTCGAGCTGGCCGAAGTCGAGCGGGATGTCGGCCATGTAGGCCGGCAGGATGCCGCCCGAGGCGCCGCCCGGCAGATAGCCCTTGAAGTGGTGGCCGTCGGGCATCCCGCCACACAGCTCGATCATCTCGCGCGCCGTGGAGCCGGCAGCCGTCAGCACCACACCCGGCTTCTTCACCCGCCCGGACACCGAGTACGAGCGCAGCCCCTTGGCGCCGTTCTTGCCCTGAGAGGCGAACCACTGCGCGCCCTTCTCCAGGATGGTGGGGACCCAGTAGAGCGTCTCGATGTTGTTGACGAGCGTCGGCCGGCCGAACACGCCGACCTGGGCGACGTAGGGCGGGCGATGGCGCGGCAGGCCCCGCTTGCCCTCGATCGACTCGATCATGGCGCTTTCCTCGCCGCAGATGTAGGCGCCGGCGCCGCGGCGAAGGGTGAGCTTGGTGTGCTTGGAGAGCCCAGCCGCCTCCAGCCTGGGGATCTCGTCGGCCAGGATACGATGCACCGCCGGGTATTCGTCGCGGATGTAGATGAACACCTCGGCCGCCTCCACCGCCCAGGCGGCGACCAGCGTGCCCTCCAGGAACTTGTGCGGCTCGCGCTCCAGGTAGTAGCGGTCCTTGAAGGTGCCGGGCTCGCCCTCGTCGCCGTTGACGGCCATCAGCCGCGGGCCCTTCTCGGCGCGCACCAGGCCCCACTTGCGGCCGGTCGGGAAGCCGGCACCGCCGAGGCCGCGCAGGCCGCCGTCCGACAACGCGGCGATGACATCCTCGACCTTGCGCTCGCCGGAGACACAGGAGCGCAGCACCCCGTAGCCGCCCGCTTGGGTATAGGCAGCGAGGTCCTGGTAAGCCGGAATCTCGGCATGCACGTGCCCGCCCAGCGCCAGGTCCCTCAGCACCGCTGTATTCGCCCGGCCAACGTGGTGGTGGCCCACCTCCGCGGCGGGCGCCACGTCGCAGGCTCCGAGGCAGGGCGCGCGTACCACCCGTACACCCGCCAGCCGCGCCGCGTTCATCTCGGCGAGCAGCTTCTCTGCGCCGGCGAGCATGCAGCTGAGGCTGTCGCAGACGCGGATTGTCACCTTCGGCGGCCTCGGCTCGCTGTCGGCCACCACGTCGAAGTGGGCGTAGAAGGTGGCGACCTCGTAGACCTCCGCCATCGGGATGCGCAGCTCATCGGCCAGCGCCTGCAGGTGCCCTTCGGGCAGGCACCCCTCCTTGTCCTGGATGAGGTGCAGAAACTCGATCAGCAGCGCGCGCTCGCGCGGCCGCTCGCCCAGGAGGGCCCTGACCGCGGCAACCTCCGCCTCCCGGAGCACGCGGCCGCGCGGGAATGGGGCCGCCTTGCGCCGGCCGGAGCCGGGGTGGATCGCACGGCCGCCCGAGGGACGCGCATCGTTGTGGCCTGTTGCCCTGTCTTGCATCCTCGGAAGCCTGGATTGGAAGCCTGGAGAAGTCGTGAGTTGCCGCTTTCGCGAGGCCCTGCCCGATCTGCGGAACACGGCCCCCGCGCTTCGAAGCTGGCGCAGTGGCATACCATATGCCATATAGTCTCCGGCTGTCGAGACGAGGCCAACAAGTTCGGTGCGAGGGTCCTGCCCGGGCCACACGTACCTGCCGAATCTGCCGAGCGGCCGCCCCAGTGCGTGCGACCATCGTGCGCAGTTGGTGTCTCGGCGCGTGGCGGCGCGGTGTGGTACCAAAGCCCACGCTGAGCAATATATTCGAGGAGGGGGGCGCGATGGAGCTGTTGGTTGCGCTGAGCGACAGCGGCTGGTTCTCGCAATTCACGGAGCGATGGCTCGACTGGTTCGGCACTCTGTTCGGCCCGCACGCCCTCACCGCCATCGCCGCCGCCAAGATCATCGGCATCAACATCATCCTGTCCGGTGACAACGCGGTGGTGATTGCGCTGGCCTGCCGCAGCCTCCCCCCGCGCCAGCGGATGATGGGCATCCTGCTGGGCGCAGGTGCCGCCGTTGTGCTCCGCATCATCTTCACGGCAGTCGTCTTCTACCTCCTGGGCGTGCCGTGGCTGCAGATCGCCGGTGGCCTGTTGCTGTTCTGGGTCGCCATCAAGCTCTTGGTCGCCGACGAGTCGGAGGGGGACGGCGTGGCCTCCGGCTCCAACCTGTTCGAGGCGGTGAAGATCGTCGCCATCGCCGACATCGTGATGAGCCTCGACAACGTGCTCGCCATCGCCGGCGCCGCCAAGAGTGCGCCCCCCGAGCAGCAGCTGTGGCTCATCATCTTTGGCCTGGTGGTCAGCATTCCCCTGGTGATTGCCGGCTCGACGCTGATTATGGGATTGCTGTCGCGCTACCCGATCCTGGTGTGGGCGGGCGCCGCGCTCCTGGGCTGGATCGCGGGCGAGCTGATGGTGAGCGACAGGATCGCCCTGCACAGCTCCAGGCATGGAACCCCGCGTGGGTCGAACCGGACTCGGAGGCGCCAATCGGTATCAAGGCCGCCGGGATCGTGCACCATACCGCCGCTGTCGCGGGCGTCCTGATCGTGCTCCTCGGCGGGTGGCTGTTGCGACGGCGCCATAAGCCGGAGGTCGGCGTGCACAAGCAGGGGCCCGCCGAGTAAGACCGGGGGGAAGAAGGCCGGGATTTCCGCTCGGGCGGAGTCGCGCCAGGCGGCCGAGTAGAGCCACCCGGCGGTCACATCGCGGCTTGGTTCCGCCCGCCTGGCGAGATCCTTGCGATGGCCGAGCGGGCGTACCGGGCTTAGCAATTGTGGCGGAGGTCCCTATAGGACCTCAAAACGTGCTATGTTGATCCGATGACCGCGCAGTCCAAGCCTCGCATGACCGTCGCCGAGTTCCTCGCCTGGGCGGCCGCTCAGCCGCGCGGCCGCTACGAGCTGGTGCAGGGGGAGGTGGTGGCGATGGCCCCGGAGCGTGCGCGGCACAATCTGGTGAAACTGGCTGTGGCGCGCGCCTCGAGGACGCCGTCAGGCGCGCCGGCCTGCTCTGCATTGTCTTTACCGACGGCATGACGGTGGTGATCGACGACGAGCATGCGCGTGAGCCGACGCCGCCGTGCAATGCGGGGTAGCGATGAACCTGGATTGATGATCCTGGAAGCGCCGCTCATCGTTGTCGAGGTCAGCTCGCCTTCCTCGGAGCGCGACGACATCGGCGACAAGCTGGTGGAATACTTCTCCGTTCCCAGCATCCACCACTACCTGATCGTCAATCCCAGGAAGAAGGCGGTTGTCCATCATGGCCGCAGCGAAGCGGGAGACATCGCCACCCGGATCCCGAAAGGCGGGCAGCTCGACCTCGCCCCGCCCGGCCTGACCATCCCGGTTCGCGAGCTTCTGCCGGAGTTCTAACGCGACTCCCAATGCCGGGGATCAATGCGGAGGGATCGGGCAACATGCCAAAACCGAACTGGGACATCCGCAACAAGGGTCGTGCGTGGAAGGGTGACGAAGCCTGGGAGAGGTACCAACTGACGCCGCACAAGATCGAACTGATCAAGGGAAAGCTTCTGTGGTCCAGCAGGGACCGTGAGACGCTGCTCGGCCTCCTGCTGGAGAACGTCGGCGCGGATCGTGTGGTACAGCTCGGCGACCCTGAGGTCTGGCGGCGAGCGGTGACAAACTTGCCTCGCTAAGATCTTCGAACGGGGCAAGAGTGGCCGCACAAAAATCGACGCGCATCGAGCGGTGGGTTCTCTCCCTCTGTCTCCTCGGCGGCATCATCCTCACGGTCATTGGTATTCGCTACTTCGTAGTACCGGAGTTTGCCGCACGCACGTTCGGCGTGCCGGGGCGGCCGGCGGGCTACGAGTTCCACTACATCATCGGTCTGCGCAACGTCTGGCTGGGGCTGCTGGCGGTGGCATTCTCCGCCTTTCGGGAATGGCGGGCGCTGGCGCTGTGGTTCGCGCTGGGTACGATCGTGTGCTTCGCGGACGCGGCCATAGCTGGAAGCTCAACCGGCCGGCTACCGCAGATCGCCTTCCACATGGGCTGCGGCGCCGCGTGCATCGTACTAGCCGTCGTCTGCTGGCGCGTCGCCGCCCGGCAGCGGTGACGGCGCTCGCTCAAACGCGCCCGGTGCGGCGAATTTGCCGCGTTCGCCCGCACCGGTCGACCGGCTGAAGACCCGCGACAACCGCCGCGACCGCCCCTATAAAAGCGGCCGTCCCTGAACCCGATGGCAGCAGAGCAGCATGTCCGTCCGCAGATTGAGCCCCGATCAGCCCGCGAGCTTCGCCTTCACACCCGAGAACGAGGCGTGGGCGAAGGCGACGATTGCCAAGTATCCTCCGGGCAAGCAGGCCTCGGCGGTGATCCCGCTCCTGTGGCGTGCCCAGGAGCAGCACGGCGGCTGGCTGCCGGAGCCGGCGCTGCGGCTGGTGGCCGATATGCTGGGCATGGCCGACATCCGCGTCTACGAGATCGCCACCTTCTACACGATGTTCCAGCTCGCCCCGGTGGGCCGGAAGGCGCACGTGTGGGTGTGCGGCACGACACCCTGCATGCTGCGCGGCGCCGAGGCGCTGGTGGAGGTCTGCCGGCGGCGCATCCATTCCGAGCCGCATCACGTCTCCGCCGACGGGGATTTCTCCTGGGAGGAGGTCGAGTGCCTGGGCGTGTGTGCCAACGCCCCCCTGGTGCAGATCGGCCAGGACACCTTCGAGGACCTGACGCCCGAGCTGTTCGAGAAGGTGCTCGACGGCTACGCCAGGGGCGAGCCACCCAAGCCGGGGTCGCAGATCGGCCGCCAGGCGTCGTGCCCCGAGGGCGGGCCGACCACGCTGATCGAGATGGCAAAGACCTAACCTCGGGAGATTGTACACGTGGTGGTGCCTGCAGAGTTCAGGCAAAACGTGATTGTCGGCTTGGTCGTCTACGCCTGGGCTGTCTTCGGGCTGGCAAAGACGACTTGCGCATTCGCTGTCGGAAAGGTGCTCCCGATGGCTGGCGCCGACATCTCGCCGCGGGCCTTCGGCGGACTTACGATGATTCCCTTCGCGTTCATGTTGATTGTCGCGGTGCTCCCCTTCCGCAAAGCTGGTGCCGGCGCGAACCCCGCTGCCAAGGCTCTCGTTCGATCCTGGCTACTCGAAGGCGGTTGGCTGTTCGTGGTCCTCGGCATCGCTGCAGCCGGCGTGGAGACGCTTTTTCTCGTCGCCGCGTTGCCGGTCCTGGGGCCGGGGCTCGGCCCGGAAGGGCGGGGCACCATGGGAGCCTTGCTGACGATACTGCTCTATGCAGTTGCCGCTTGGATGGCCTATCGCTGGGCAAAGAGGCGTATCGATGCTCGCTGACAAAGACCGCATCTTCAGGAATCTCTACGGCTTCCAGGACTGGCGCCTCGCGGGCGCAAGGGCGCGCGGCGCCTGGGACGGCACCAAGGCCCTGATCGAGATGGGCCACGACGCCATCATCAACGAGGTGAAGGCGTCGGGCCTGCGCGGGCGCGGCGGCGCCGGCTTCCCCACCGGCCTCAAGTGGTCGTTCATGCCCAAGGAGGACCCGCGCCCCAGCTACCTCGTCATCAACGCAGACGAGTCCGAGCCCGGCTCCTGCAAGGACCGCGAGATCATGCGCCACGATCCGCATCTGCTGATCGAGGGCGCGCTGATCGCCTCGTTCGCGATGCGGGCGCATGCCGCCTACATCTACGTGCGCGGCGAGTTCATGCGCGAGCAAGAGCAGTTGCAGGCAGCCATCGACGAGGCGTATGCGGCCAACCTGATCGGCAAGGGCAACATCCACGGCTGGGACTTCGACCTCTACGTCCACCACGGCGCCGGCGCCTACATCTGCGGCGAGGAGACGGCGCTGCTCGAGAGCCTGGAGGGCAGGAAGGGCCTGCCCCGGCTCAAGCCGCCGTTCCCGGCGAACGTGGGCCTCTACGGCGCGCCGACGACGGTCAACAACGTCGAGTCGATCGCGGTGGTGCCGGACATCCTGCGCCGGGGGGCCAGCTGGTTCGCGGGCATCGGCAAGCTGAACAACACCGGCACCAAGCTGTTCCAGATTTCCGGCCATGTCGAAAAGCCATGCGTGGTCGAGGAGGAGATGGGCATCCCACTGCGCGAGCTCTTGGACCGCCACGCCGGTGGCGTGCGCGGCGGCTGGGACAACCTGCTCGCCGTGATCCCCGGCGGCTCGTCGATGCCGTGTCTGCCCGCCGACATCTGCCAGGACCTCGCCTTGGACTTCGACACGCTGGCGAAGCTCAAATCGGGCCTGGGCACGGCGGCCGTGATCGTCATGGACAAGTCGACCGACATCATCGCCGCCGTCCGCCGCATCGCCTACTTCTACAAGCACGAGAGCTGCGGCCAGTGCACGCCCTGCCGCGAGGGCACCGGCTGGATGTGGCGCGTGCTGCAGCGCATGGAGCGCGGCGAGGCCGAGAAGCGCGAAATCGACCTCCTCTGGGATGTCTCGACCAGGATCGAGGGCCATACCATCTGCGCCCTGGGCGATGCCGCGGCGTGGCCCGTGCAGGGCCTGATCCGCCATTTCCGGCACGTCATCGAGGCGCGCATCGACCGCCGCCAGGCGGAGCTGAAGCAGGCGGCGGAGTAACGTGGCTTCGGGCTTCAACCAAACTGGAAGATCTCATGCCAGGAGGCGGAAACGAGATTTTGCACTTGTCGCCGCGGCTGCTTTATATTATTTTTCGTTGGATGAGCAGGTGCGCAAATGGCAAATGAGCCCGACAATCTCGTTCTGGTCCAGTTGCGCGAGATCCGCGCGACACTTTTGGAGCACTCTGCGCGCTTCGATCAGTTCGATAAGCGCTTCGATCAGCTCGACAAGCGCTTCGAGGACTTTCATGCGCTCACCAGTCATACGCTAATGCTGGGCACAACGAATGCTCTGAAATCGCAGGAGCTCGAACGGCGCCAGGAGTTCGGCGAGGGGGAGCAGCAACGCATGCGCGATCGGATGGACGAGTTCGAGGTCCGTCTCTCGAAGGTCGAGAAGAAAATCGACGACTGAGCCAAAACGCTAGCGGGCACTCCTGCCCGTGCGCGGCGCGAGAGCGGAAACGCAGGCTTTGTTGCTGGGCGGCGACGCGCAGTGGTCGCCGCCCGCGCAGGGTTTCATTTGGCCGAGCCGCTCTTGTCCCGATCGGGATCGTCGAGACGCTTGCCCTGCTCGGGCTTGCGCCGCAGGTACGACCGCTTTGCTTGCTCCATATCCGCAGACCAAGCCGGCCCCTCATTGAGTTCCGCGAGCCGGCTCCGCATCTTGCCCGCCTTGTAGAGAGCCTCCTTCGAGAAGCGCTGCGTCTCCCGGCGGCGCGCGTACGCTTCGAGCTGCGCGACGGAGGCGCTGAGCCAGGCGTTGCCTTCGGCCAGCGCGCGCAGCTCGCCGAGCAGCTCCTCGACGCGGCTCCAGTCGCCCATCTGCGCGGCCTGGCGGCCTTGCTCCTGGAGCGCCGCGGCCCTCAGCTCCGCCGCCCGCTGTGCAACCAACTCATTGGCGGCGACCGCTGCGAACGCCGCGGCGGGAAGGCGGGGCAGGCGCAGATGCACGGGCTGCGATTGCCCCTGCCGGCCATCCAGATCGGTGTAGGTGAGGCTCGCCGTGAGGAGATGGACATCTCCCGCTCCACCCACATCCACCAGAGAGCGCGGCACGGTGAGGCGCAGGACTGCCCAGGCCTCGCCGCCATAGGCCAGGTCGGGAAGCATGGTGCGCCCTTCCGCGTCGGTGCGGTACTGGTTGACGACCTCCACCCGCACGCCTTCCTTAGGGGCAAGCGCGAGCCGCAGGCGGCGCGCACACAGGGCCGACATCAGGTCGAACTCCTCACGGAACGGGTCCATCAGGTCCTCGGCCGTCTGCCCGTAGTAGGCATTGCCCTGCCCGGCGCGGGCCATCGCCGTCATCAGCTCCTCGTTGAAATCCTGGCCGAGGCCGTAGGTCGACGTGCCGACGCCGGCATCCGCCATCTCCGCGCATTGCCCGGAGATCGAGGGCGTGTCGCGGAGGCCCTGATTGGCGCAGCCATCGGACAACAGCAGCACCCGGGACAATGCCTGCCCGTTCTGCTTGCAAGCAGCCTGTTCCGCACCGGTCAGCCATCCGGCGTGGAGTGCCGTCATGCCGCGGCTTTCAACCGCCGCGATTGCGCGGCGAAAGAGCTCCTTGTCGTCGACGGGCCGCGACGGCACCAGCACGTCCACGACATTGTCATAAACGACGACGCTGGCGTGGTCCTGCGCCGACAATCCGTCGACGATCATTGCCGCGCAGCGTTTTGCCTCGGCCAGCGGCCGGCCCGACATCGATCCCGACCGGTCAATGACGATCGCCAGATTGAGCGGCAGGCGCTCACGTTGCATGTCGGGTGCAGCCGGGGCCTTGGCGCGGAGCACCACGTCCAGCGTATTGTCCTGGCCGGCGAGCAGCGCGGCGCGGTGAGGCACGAATTCCAGATCGATCATGGCTTAAATCCTTTCTTGGCAACCGTAAGCAAACTCGCAGTAACGGCCCGGCCTATCTCCTCTGCTTCCTCTATTGTCACCCGCTGCAGGCGGCGGCTCTCGACCAGCACCTGGCACCAAGGCGCGACCGCGATCAGCGTGAGCTGCTCCACGGCCGGGCCGTCCTCCGGCAGGCCGAGACGCCGCAAGGCCTCCCGCAACTCAACTTGGACCGAGCTCAGGCGCGCGGCGCGCTGCCGGAAGCCGTCCGCAGGGTCCGAGGACGACATGGATCGCGCCGACTTGCCGTGCCCCCCCGGAGGGGCGAGCTGGGCCTCGCTGCGCAGGCGCTGGGCAACAGCAAGCGCCCGGTTCCGCGCCTGATCTCCCGAGATCAGCGTGCGCAGATCAGCGTCTGCAACGTGCGCAAAGTGCTCCGCAATCTTCGCCAGCGGCCATCCATCGGCGACAAGCACCCGGGCGGCTACGAACTCGAGCAGCTGCCGGTAGCCGTAGATCGCCTCCTTACCCTGCCGCTCGGCACGACTTACAATTCCGCGTTGTGCGTAGTCGCGGATCACACGCACGTTGGGCTCGGTGGAGGCGTCGACGAGACCGCGGGCGGCGAGGATCTCCCCCGCGAGGCGGGCAAGCTCGCTCACATCACCGGTCCAGTTCTCAAATTCGGCAAGATCGTCTGCTACCCTCTTCATGACATCTATAAATGTCATCGACATCTATTAATGTCAAGATGGTCGCATGAGAGAGTGCGGCGTCAGTGCTCGACGCCTGCATCCAGCTGCCAAAAAATCTCATCTGGCTCGTCATCCGTTTTATTCAGGCCAATCCGTGGCCAGACGCACACGCACCGCATCGCAGGCAACGCACGGGGAAATCCACAGGTAGAGGGCAGTGGCGTCGTGGCAGGTGGGGCTTTGGCGGGCATACTGCGCGGAGGAGCGATTCCATTCGTGAGGAGGCAGCCGGCGCGGGCCGCGAGCGCCGCTCGGCGGGGAGCGTCGCGGAGCCTCAGGTTGCCCGGCGCGTTGACGTGGGATGGCGATGGCAAGTCCGGCATTGCGCCAGAGGGATCTGTTCGAGGAGCAGTTGGACGCCGGCGATGTCTGGGCCGATCGGCTGACTGGGGCGTTCGCGGACAACGGTGTCGGCCGGCCTCTTCTGCCACTCGCCGAGGAAGCGATTGCGGCCTGCCCCGCGGACTGTGAGCTTCTGCTGATGGCCGCCACCGCAGCAGTGCTCGATGGGCGACCCGAGCGGGCGCTCGTGCTGCTCGAACGGTTCTTCAAGCGCGGCAGGGCGCCGGCTGCACATTTCCTGCACGCCCTGGCGCTCGATCAGCTTGGCAGGCGTGCCGATGCCAGGGCACTCCTCCAGCAGCAGGGGCTGACCAGCCGGCAGGCCGTGCTCCAGGTGTTCTCGCGCCGCTTCCCATGCTTGCCGCGGTTGCTCGCGCCTCTCGACGAGATCATGAGAGCGCGCGCCCGCACGCACGTCCGGCGCTCAGATGCCATCGCCAAGAGCCCCAGTACCCCGCAAGGCGGGAGCAAGACCCGCGGCGCCCTCTGGCACTGCTCCCCCAGCGCGGTCGCAGCGCCAGATCGCGACCGCACCGGCTGCCGAGAAGGCATCTCAGCCGCCGGCCTTGCCGCGCATCGAGGTCCAGATTCCCTTCACGATGGAGATCGACCTGGCGTCGCTGTCGCAGGACGCCCTGGCCGAACCGCGACCAGGATGGGCGCTGGTTCGGGCTGCGCGAGCGCCTCGCGCATCTGAGCCTTGCGCAGGGCTTCGACGAGCTGCTGTGCCTGCCGCACCTCTCCGGCTTCGAGCCGCTGTGGCATCAGATCGAGACCGTGCGCAAGGTGCTCAAGCAGTTCCGCGGCCGCGTGCTGCTGGCCGACGAGGTGGGCCTCGGCAAGACCATCGAGGCCGCCATGGTGCTCAAGGAATACGCGCTGCGCGGCATGGCGGAGCGCACCCTGGTGCTGACGCCCGCCTCCCTCGTCGGCCAGTGGCAGGAGGAGCTGGCGAGCAAATTCGGCTTGGCGTTCGCGACCACCTACGAGCCGGGCGTACGCGAGGACCCCGAGGCGTTCTGGGATCAGGATCGGATTGTCGCCTCGATCGCTACGGCACGGCGGCGCGAGCATGCCGAGCGCCTGCTCGCCCGCAAGTTCGATATTGTCATCGTCGATGAGGCGCACCATCTGCGCGACCGGTCGAGCCAGAGCTGGAAGCTCGTCGATGCGCTCAACAAGCGCTTCCTGCTGCTGCTGTCGGCGACGCCGGTGCAGAACGACCTCATCGAGCTCTACAATCTGCTGACGCTGCTGAAGCCCGGCATCTTCAAGACGCAAAAGGAGTTCCGCGCGGCCTACATGACCCCGGGCAAGCCGCGCCAGCCGGCCAATCCCGAGCGCCTGCGCGCCCTCATGCGCGGCGCCATGATCCGCAGCACGCGCGCGGTGGCGGCCCTGAAGCTGCCGCGCCGGCACGCAACCACCATCAAGGTCGACGCCGCTGCCGGCGAGGCCGAGGCCTACGCCGACCTGGTCGGGGCCGCGCGGCGGCTGGCAGCGGAGAGCGGCCTGGGGCGCCAGCGTCTCATGCTGCATCATCTGATGAGTGCGGCGGGGTCCTGCCCGGCTGCCGCGGCGGGCGCCCTGGCGCGGATCGCCGAGCGCACCGGGTCCGATCCGGCCTGGGCCGGGCTCGCTGAGCGCTGGGCCGCGATCGGGACGGGCAGCAAGGAGGCCGCGCTGATCGAGCTGGTGCGGAGCAACCCCGAGGAGAAGAAGCTCATCTTCGTCCATTCCCGCGAGACGCTGGCCCGCGTCGGCGAGCGCCTTGCGGAGGCGGGGCTCACCTTCGCCCGCTTCGACGGCAGCCTGAGCGGGCCGGAGAAGGACGCAGCGATCGCCGAGTTCCGCGACCATGCCCCCATCCTCCTGTGCACCCAGTCCGGCGGCGAGGGGCGCAACATCCAGTTCTGCAACACGCTGATCAACTTCGACGTGCCCTGGAACCCGATGGCGATCGAGCAGCGCATCGGCCGCATCGATCGCATCGGCCAGGAGCGCGAAGTGTTCGTGTTCAACCTGGTCACGCGCGGCACGCTGGAGGAGCAGGTGCTGGCGCTGCTGGAGGAGAAGATCTCCATGTTCGAGCTGGTGGTGGGCGAGGTGGGCGCCATCCTCGGTGCTCTGGAGGAGGAGCGCGAGTTCCCCGACCTGGTGCTCGAGGCATGGCTGGAGACGACGGAGACCGCCCGCGCCCAGGCGTTCGAGGCGCTCGGCCAGCGGCTCGACGATGCGAGCCGGCAGCATCGGGGGGCCAAGGAGCTGGACGAGAAGCTGTTCGGCGCGGACTTCGAGGCGGCGTGAGGGCGAGACATGAGCGCGCTGCGCGAGTTCGTGGCAGACCTCTTGGACAGCGAGGGCGCGCTCGTCGAGCCGGTGGAGCCCGACGGCCTCGAGGTTCTGGCGCCTGAGCCGCTGCGTGCTGCCATGGGCTGGCCCGAGCTGGCGCGTCTGGGATTCGGCGCCCAGCTGCCGCCTGGAGCAGTGCCGGTCGGGCTCGAGGGCGACTGGCTCGACCGGTTCGGGGCGCTCATTGGCGACCGCGGCCGTCTCGCCGAGCGTCAGCTCGTGCTCCCGGTCCCCGCCGCCGCGCCGGGCGACCCGGAGCGCCGGCTGGAGGCCGCGCTCAATCTGGACAATGCAATCTGGCGCCTGCGCGCGGCCGCACCGGCCTGGACGCGCTGCCTGCTGCTCGCCTTCCGCTACACCGCAACCTCCGACGAGCGGCGCGAGGGGCTGATCTGGCTCGGCTTCAATGCCGGGACCGGCGCGGTGCTCGGCGATGACATCGTGGGGCGGCTGCGCCACATGCTGGCGGGTGACCTGGAGTGGCGCGTGCCCGACCCTGATGTGCGTTCCGAGGCAGGCCGGCCCGCGGATGCGCAGATGCTGGCAGAGCGAGTGCGGGGCGCGTTGGACCACCTGGTGCGGCAGCGACCTGGAGCCGTTCCTGCGCGCCATGCGCCGCCGCCTCGACCGCGACAGCGCCCGGATCCACGAGTATCACGACGATCTGCGCCGCAGTGCGCTGACGAAGCTGGCCGCTCTCCAGTCGGCCGTCGGCGACAAGGCCGACGCCGACCGCAAGCGCGAGAACCTGCGGGTAGCGGCCATCGAGCGCGAGTATGCAGCCAAGCTCGACGATCTGCGCCACAACTACGCACTGCGGGTGACGGTCGATTGGATGCAGGGGCTGATCCTGTTCGCCCCGGTGCATCGCTACGAGGTGCTGATCAAGCGGCGCAAGGGCGAGCGGATCGTCACCATCGACTGGCACCCCGCCGCCCGCATGATGGAGCCGCCGCTGTGCGAGTGGGGTACCGGGCTGGAGCGGACGCGGCTCGTCTGCGACGAGCAGCTGCACCTGACCGACCCGGGCGGCCAGGCACCCTGCCGGTCCTGCGGCAAGGCTTGGTGCCGCGCCTGCTACGGCCTGGTCTGCCCGCGCTGCAAGCGTGCGGCTGCTACGACGCAATAGGTGCTGCCAACTTCACCCGAGCCCCTGCACGCCTCAAAAACTGAATGACGCCTGCTGCGCGCCTGTCGAGGGCCCGACCTGCACGCCTTCCAGGCCGAGCATGCGAATCTTGGCCGCCGCGCCTCCCGGAGCCGAGAACCCGCCGACCTTGCCGCCGGCGGCCAGAACCCTGTGACAGGGAACGATCAGCGGGATCGGATTGCTGGCCATGGCTTGGCCCACGTCGCGTGCCGTCTCCGGCCCGCCCCCGAGCTCCCTGGCGAGGGTGCCATAGGTGGTCGTCTGCCCCCACTTGATACGGCGTGCCGCGGCATAGACCCGTTTGAAGAACGCGTCCTGCCCGTCGAGATCGAGCCTGAGCGGCGCAAAGTCCGTCTCCTTGCCTTCGAAGTAGCGCTTCACCGCGGCCACGGCCTCGCCCACCTCGGGAGTCGGCCGCTCCGGCGCTGCGCCGGGCGCGCGGCGCCGCATCGTGCGGTCGGCGCCCTCGGCGCTCTTGGCCGGGAGTAGAAAGCGTGCGACGCCTGCGTCGCTCCAGGCAATGCCGCAGAAGCCGCTCGAGGTCTCGAAGATGAAATAGTGCAGGTTGCACATGGCGTGGCTTCTCTCGTCGTCGCTGGCTTATGACTTAGTGGGTCAAAATGGGACCTCAACCCGATACATGCTCGCCACGGCTTCCTGGGCGTCGAGCTTCCGCGGGTTCAGCCACCGGGCCGCGCCTGCAGGATGCCCCTGGGAAGCGATAGGAAGACCGCCGAGTGCGGTCGAGCCTCGGGAAGCTCCCCTGCCATGGTCCGGCCAAGGTGGCGCTCCTGCCTCGAATGCGGCGGTGCGAGTTAATTCCTCTAAACGATTGCCGGGTTGCAGGACAGACTTTGCGAGCTCCCGCCGAACGTGGCAGGCGAGAGCTGCGTGAGCCTTGTCCTGATGGCAGGCTTCGCCGCGGGGAGATGGCGCCTTGCCGGAGTTGATACGGCGGTCGCCCGCCGACGATTTGAACCTCCTCCTCCCACGCTGCGACCAATCGCCCAGTGAAGCGAGGAGGAGAGACCATGAGCATCATCGCTACAGCGGCGCCCGACAGCGGGCCGACGGCGGCCGGACGCATCGCCTCGATCGGCCAATGGATCGCCGATTGCATCGGCGTGATGGTCGATCACTGCGCGGCCGCGGCCACGTACGAGGAGCTGGCGCGGCTCTCGGACGCCGAGCTGGGGCGCCGCGGGCTTGCCCGCGCCACCCTCGCCCGCGATGTCCTTGCGGCTGCACGAGTGACCGGCAACGGTTGAGCGATTGGGTGCGGGTGTTGGGTCTTCCGCCGGCTTCGCCGGGCTCGACCCAACCTACACCGCGGTCTTGTGGCGCTCGATGCACGTAGCGAGCACCTCGTCCAGCGGCCGGGCCCACCAGCGGTCGGAGAAAATCTCCACCTCGCAGAAGCCGTCGAAGCCCTGCGCCTCGACCAGGCCCCTGATCTTGCGGATGTCGATGACGCCGTCGCCGGGCATGCCGCGGTCGTTGAGGAGGTCCGTGGTCGGCACCAGCCAGTCGCAGACGTGGAACGCGAGCAGGCGCTCGTTGCCGGCGCGCGCGATCTGGGCGGCGAGCTCGGGGTCCCACCAGGTGTGGTAGACGTCGAGGGCGACGCCGAGCGCGCCGCTGCGGCCGGGATCGAGCGCGTCGCACAGGTCGAGGGCATGGCCCATGGTGTTCACGCAGCCGCGATCGGCGGCGTACATGGGATGCATCGGCTCGATCGCCAGCGGCATGGCGACGCTGCGGGCATAGTCGAGCAGCTCGGCCAGGCGCTCCGCGACCTGCGCGCGGGCGGCGTCGATGTCCTTCGACGGCGTGCTGCCGGGCCGGGAGAACTGCGGCAGGCCTCCGACCACGAGCACCAGGCAGGGCGCGCCCAGCGCCTTGGCCTCGTCGACCGCGCGCCTGTTGTCGTCGCGCGCTTCCTGCACGCGCGCGGCATCGCAGGTCAGCATGCCGCCGCGGCAGTAGCCGGACAGGCTGAGCCCGAGGTCGCGGACCGCGCGCGCGGCCTGCGCCAGGCCGACGGCGGCCACCTGGTCGCGCCAGGGGCTGACGCCGCGGATGCCGAGCCGGGCGCAGGCGTCGAAGATCGCGAGCAGGTCACCCTGCTTGCGCACAGTGGCGGTGTTGAGCGACAGCAGCCGATGGTCGGAGAAGGTGCGCACGGACATTGCCCCTTCGCGCCGCGCTTCTTGCGGCCGGTCGAAAACTGGTGCCGCAAACATTTGCGGTTTGCAATCTGTTCTTCTAGCGTCGCCTCCACCCGCGAAGCGCACCTCGGAGCCGACTGCCCGCGATGAGAGCCGTCCTGCCCTACGACGCCCCGCCGAGCATCCGCGCCATCATCGCCGAGGCGGACCCGGCGGTCGTCGAGATCGTCCGGCTCGACGAGACGGACCGGGAGGGCCTCCTGCGCGAGCTGGGCTCGGCGGAAGTGCTCCTGCACGTGCTGCCGCCGGCTGGCGGCGGGTGAGCCCTTGCTCAATCGGGTGGCGTGAGATCGTGGGCGGACCGGCGACATCGACAGCGGGCGAGGAGGCCGGCGCGGCGCTGGCCGAGATCGCCGCTGCGCTCGGCGAGGCCGGCCTCATTCCACCCGGAGCCCAGCCCGCGCTTCGTGGCGCTGACGGGCGGCGTCGCCTCGGACATCTGGAAGGTCGAAGGCGCGGTGCGGCCCCTCGTGGTCAAGCGGGCGCTGGCGAAGCTGCGCGTTGCCGCGGAGTGGCTGGCGCCCGTCGGCCGCAATGCAGCCGAGGCAGCCTGGTTCCGGACGGCGCGTGCCATCGTCCCCGAAGCGGTGCCGGAAGTCTTGTTCCACGACCCCGGGCGCGGCCTGTTTGCGATGCCGTATTTTCCGCCGGAGCGCTATCCCGTGTGGAAGGCGCAGTTGCGCGACGGGCAGGTGAGCCTCGACTTTGCCGCGCAGGTCGGGCGCACTATCGGGCGCATCCACGCTGCGACCATGCACGATGCGGGCATAGCGGATGCATTCGCCAACGATGCCACCTTCCATGCCATTCGCCTGGAGCCCTACCTGGAGGCGACGGCGCGGCGCCATCCGGCCCTGGGCGATGCGCTGGTGGCACTCTCGCGTTCCACGCTCGCCTGCCGTCAGGCGCTGGTGCACGGCGACGTGAGCCCGAAGAACATCCTCGCGGGGCCGGAGGGCCCGGTGCTGCTCGACGCGGAGTGCGCCTGCTGCGGCGATCCCGCCTTCGACCTCGCCTTCTGCCTCAACCACCTTCTGCTCAAGTGCCTGTGGAACAGGGCCGCGGCGCGCCGGTTGCTGGCGGCGTTCGATGCCCTCTGCGCGGCCTATTTCGAGGCGCTCCCGCCTGCGGCGAGAGACGAGATCGAGGCGCGGGCGGCGCGCCTGCTGCCCGCGCTTCTCCTCGCCCGCGTCGACGGCAAGTCGCCGGTGGAATACATCACCGCCGACGCCGATCGCGACCTCGTGCGGGCGGCGGCCATTCCCCTCGTCGGCACCCCGCCGGCGCGCCTTGCTGCAATAGGTGAGGCATGGGCTGCGGCGCTGCAGCTTCAGGACGAGAGCACGACATGACCAGGATTGCGCGCGTAAGGGGCCGGCGCGTGTGGGACTCGCGCGCGCGGCCGACGGTCGAGGCCGAGGTCATTCTCGACAGCGGCATCGCGGGGCGCGCCATCGCGCCCGCGGGCGCCTCCATGGGCTCGGGCGAGGCCATGGACCTGCGCGACGGCGGGGCGGCGCTGGGCGGCTGGGACGTGCGGCGCGCGGTCGAGCATGTGGAGACCGAGATCGCCGCAGCTCTGCAGGGCATGGATATCGGCGACCAGGCGGCGATCGACCGGCGCCTCGTCGAGCTGGACGGAACGCCGCAGAAGGCGCGCCTCGGCGGCAATGCCACCATCGCCGTGTCGATGGCCGCCCTGCACGCGGCCGCAGCGGCCGCCGGCGTGCCGCTCTACGCCCATCTGGCGCGAGGGCGGCCCATGCGCATCCCGGTGCCCGAGATCCAGATCCTCGGCGGCGGGGCGCACGCGGGGCGGCGCGTGGACATCCAGGATTTCCTGGTCATGTGCCCGTCGGCGGGGAGCTTCGCCGAGGCGCTCGACCGCACCGCGGAGGTCTACCACGCCGCCGGCCGCCTGCTGCGCGAGGTCCGGCCGCGCCGGCGGCGTCGCCGACGAAGGCGGCTGGTGGCCGGCCTTCGGCAGCAACGAGGAGGCACTCGATCTGCTCCTGCGCGCCATCGAGGCGGCGGGCTTCACCCCGGGCCAGGAGGTGCATATCGCGCTCGACATCGCCGCTTCCGACTTCGGCAGGGACGGGCGCTACAAGCTGGCCCTGGAAGGACGCGAGCTCGACCGCGACGGCATGGCCGAGCTGCTGCTGTCGTGGCTCGCGCGCTATCCGATCCTGTCGATCGAGGACCCGTTCGGCGAGGACGATCCGGAGGGTTTCCGCCGCTTCACCGCGGCGGTCGGCGAGCGCGTGCAGGTGGTCGGCGACGATCTCCTGGTGACGCAATGCCGGCCGCGTCGCCGAGGCCGCGTCGCGGCGGCTCGTCACCTGTGCGCTCATCAAGCCGAACCAGGCGGGCACCGTGACGGAGACCCTGGCCGCGCTCGAGGCGGCGCAGGCCGCGGGGCTCGCGACGATCGTCTCGGCGCGCTCCGGCGAGACCGAGGATACGACCATCGCCGACCTGGCGGTGGGCTGGAACGCCGGGCAGATCAAGGTCGGCTCCATCGCCCGCGGCGAGCGCACGGCCAAGTGGAACGCGCTCCTCCGCCTCGAGGAGGCCCTCGCCGGGCGCGCCGCGTTCGCGGGGTGGAGCGCGCTGCCCGCCGGTCCGGCCCGCGCCGGCGGCAATCTGGTGCAGCCTGTTTGAGAAGGAGGAGAGGTCCACCGGCTCTTGGCGACCTGCGATCTCCTGCAGGTCGGAAGTGAGGCGGAGGGAACGCCTCGTCGGCGTCGCACGGCGGCGTGAGCAAGCAAGACCGAACCTCTGCATGCGCATTGCAGAGCGTGCGGATGAAATTGGGGCCGCACGGCAGCGTCAACTGGGTGCGCAAGTCTGCTCTCTGATATCGCTTGACGCATATCATGAGACAGGGTGACGCAATCGTGACAGCGCAAGCGGCGCTCCTGGGTCAATATGGGTGTCGTCCGCAAGCGTCGCGATCGTGGCAGGTCCAGCATGCCCCCAGCCCGCTGGGTGCCACGATGCCGAAGGCTGCGGGCAAGCGGGGTACAGCGGGGGACGTGGCTCAGAGAGGCGGCCACGTCCTTTCGTCTTTTGCGGCCACCCGTCATCCCGGACGAGCGATGCGAGCGGAAGCGCGAGCAGCGCTGACCCCGGACTTGCGGGAGTCCGGGGCCGAAGGCGAGCCTCGGCTCGACGGCTGGAGGTTCCCGAGGGAGCGATCGACCCCCACCCCTGCCCCTCGCAGGGGAGGGGTCCGCGGATTGTGGGGGAGCGTCGCATCGCTGCGGTAGGCGAAGCCGATCAACATCCGGGACTCGCGACGGTTACCTCGGTCCGGTCGACGCGCTGCGCAAGCGCGCGCAGCTTCCGGGATGACGGGTGAGGTCACTTGAGCCTGATGGTCACCCGGTCGGAGCGGCCCCTCGCATCGATCACCGTCAGCTTGAAGAAGCCGCGGCGGCCGGGCGGCAGCTCCACCTCGCGCCGGCCTGGCTCTGACGCGATGGGCTCGCCGTCCAGCAGCCAGGTGAAGGGCAGCGCGCCGCCCTCGGCCTTGACGAGGACGCCGCCGTCGCTCTCGTCCACCTCGATCTCGGCCCGGTCCGGCGGGAAGGCGATCTTGACCGCCGGCTCGGCCTGATTGTCGGACGCAGGCGTCATCGACCCGGCCCTCGCGAAAGCGCTTCAGCGGCGGCGGCAGGTCGTTCGTCGACTTGACGCGCAGCGCGCCGAAGGGCGCCGGCGCCAGCGGCGTGCGATGCGGGGTGAGGCGCGCAAAGGCATCGAACAGCAGAGGCGCGGCAGAGGCGCGGCCAGTGAGGCCCGGCGTGGAAGCGCCATCCGGCCGGCCTACCCACACAGCGATCGTGTGGCGCCCGTCGAAGCCGACCGACCAGGCATCGCGGAAGCCGTAGGAGGTGCCCGTCTTGTAGCAGACGAGGCCGGGCTTGGCGTTGGCGGGCGGCAGCGCCCGGCACAGGATGTCGCCGATGTAGAAGGCCGCCACCGCGGAGAGCAGGCGCTGGCCGGCCGCGGGTCCCTTGGGGTCCTCCACCCCGGCCTGCGCCGGGGCAGGCTCCGCCTTCGCCCCTGCAGGATCGCGCCGGTAGCGCAGCACCACGACCTCGCCGCCGCGCGCGAGGGCGGCATAGAGCTGGGCCAGGTCGACGACGCGCAGGCCGACGCCGCCCAGCGCGATTGCGAGCGACGGCTCGGTGCCCTTCGGCAGCACCGGGATGATGCCGGCCTGATTGAGGCGGCCGTAGAGCCGGCCCGCGCCCAGTGCCTCCAGCACCTTCACCGCGGGGATGTTGAGCGAGTGGATGAGGGCCGCGCGGATGGTGACGGTGCCGTGCCAGTCGCGGTCGAAGTTCTTGGGCACGTAGATGCCGAAGCGCGTCGGCCCGTCGTCGATCAGCGTGTCGGGATGGGCGATGCCGAGCTCGAAGGCGAGGCCGTAGATGATGGGCTTCAAGGTCGAGCCCGGCGAGCGGATGGCGATCGCCATGTCGACACCGCCGAAGCGGCCGGCATCGAGGAGCCCGGGCGAGCCGACGTAGGCGACGACCTCGCCGGTGCGATGGTCGACCACGACCACCGCCGCGGACAGACTGGCGCCGGCGCTGGCCACGTAGTCGCGCACCAGCGCCTCGATGTTGGCCTGGGCATGATAGTCCAGCGTCAGGTGATGCACCGTGCGGCTCGGGTGCTGCTCGAGCTGCGCGTCGGCGAGATGCGGGGCCAGCATGGGGAAGTCGCGCCGCACCGTGGGCACGCGCTCGGCCTTGGCGCGGGCCATCTCCTCTTGCGAGATCACGCCCGCGGCGTGCATGCGGTCGAGCACGCGGTCGCGCGCGCGCCGGGCCGCCTCGGGGAAGCGCTCGGGCCGCCGAGCCTCGGGGGACTGCGGGATGGCGACGAGCAGCGCGGCCTCGCCCACCGAGAGCCGCCGGGGCTCCTTGCCGAAGTAGGCGAGCGACGCTGCGCGCACGCCCTCCAGGTTGCCGCCGAACGGCGCCAGCGCCAGGTAGAGGCGCAGGATCTCGTCCTTGGGCAGCCGCCGCTCGAGCGCCGAGCGCCAGCAGCGCCTGCCGGATCTTGCCCCACAGCGAGCGCTCGTGCTCGCCGAGCAGCAGGCGCACCACCTGCATCGTGATGGTCGAGCCGCCGGAGAGCGGGCGGCCGTGGCGCACGAGCAGCCAGAGCGCGCGGGCGACGGCCCAGGGGTCGACGCCGCGATGGCGCCGGAAGCGCTTGTCCTCGTAGGCCAGCAGCATGGCGAGGTAGCGCTGGTCCACCTCCTTGACCTCGGCCGGCAGGCGCCAGCGCCCGTCGGGCGCCACGTAGGCCCGCAGCAGGCGGTCGTTGCGGTCGAGCACGGTGACCGACAGGGCTTCGGCGCGCGCGAGCGACAGCGGCTCGAGCTGCACCCAGACCCAGGCCACCATGCCCACGACCACGCACGCCACGATCGCCACCGCCAGGAGGACGCCGCGCACCGCCCTGGCAAGCAGTCCGCGGCGCTCGCCACCTGCGCCGGCCGGATTCCCCTCCCCGTCGCGCCGGAGGCGCGCCACTTGACTGCGGGGAGGGGCTAGGGGTGGGGGTCCTCCCTCACCTTCGACGTTCGGGATTCCCCCCCACCCTGTCCCTCCCCCGCAAGGGGGGAGGGAACGCTGTGGCGAACCCATCGCGTTACCCCTACTGGGCCAGGACCTCGAGCCGGCCGGCCGACGTGCGGGCGAAGCGGTCCGGCCTGTACATGTCCTCCACGGTCGCGGCGGGATGCACATAGGAGCCGGGCGTCACCGCCCTGACGATGTAGGCGACCGTGGCGGAGGACGCCGCTTCGCGGAACGCGCCGCCGCGCCGCGCCGGGGCCGTCCGAGCCGAAGAAGTCGAAGGCGGCCACGAAGCGGTCGTCGCGGAACTCCGTGTGCTGGGGCGCGAGCGTGGTCTTGAGCCAGCCGAGGCTCTTCACGTCGCCGGAGTCGACGAGCCGGGGGTTCTCGATCTCGAGGCCGGCGGGCAGCCGGTCGACCAGCAGGACGCGGCCGCCCGTCTCCTGCGCGTCCACCTTGAGCACCACGATCAGACGCTCGTTCTGCTTGAGCTGGCTGACACCGCCGGTGGCGCTGGCGAGGTCCACCTTCTTGCCGTCCAAGGTGTAGTAGCTGCGCTCGATGGTGAAGCCCTTGGCGATGGCGGGCTCGGGCGTCAGCGCCGCGCCGACCACCGAGACCACCGCGCCGGCCGGCGTATCGCCGGTGTTGGCGATGGTGAACGGGCCCGTCTGCAGCTCCTGCGGGCTGACGGCGCGCACGAGCTGGCCCTGGTGCGGCTGGCCGTTGACGGCGAGCTTCAGGCCCTTGGCCTCCTCGCCCAGCGCGTGCGCGGCGAGCAGCATCCAGGCCTGCTCCTGCGTCGAGGTGTAGCCGCGCGCGGCGTAGGCCTTGGCGACCAGCTCGATCAGCCGCGGCACCTCGGCCTTGGCGACGGAGGCCTCGGCGGCGAGCGTGAGGACCGCCGCCTGGTCGCGCATGGCTGGAGCCGTAGTCGCGCCGGATCTCGAGCGGATCGCTCTCGTCGAGCATGGCGAGCGCGGCGCGCAAGGCGCGCTCGGCGCGCGGCCGGTCGCCCATCATGGCGAGCGCCGCCCCGAGCTGGGCCTTCGCCAGCGGCGTGGCGAAGGTGTCGAGCTTGGTGTCGACGTAGTAGCGCAGCTCGCCGATGGGCGCCCGGCCGTTGCGGGCGAGCACGTAGAGCGCATAGGCCCTGTCCTCGCCGCCGCGCTCGAAGTCCTGCGCGTAGCTGATGTAGTTGGCGAGCCGGTCGAGCGCCATCTGGAGCGGCCGCTGGCGCACGGCGTAGCCCGCCTCCTTGGCCCGCGTCAGGAAGTCGGTGACGAAGCTCGTCAGCCACATGTCGCCGTCGGACGGGCCCCAGACGCCGAACGCGCCGGATGCGTCCTGCTTCTCGAGCACGCGCGCGATGGCGCCCTCGATGCGCTCGCGCAGCTCGGCGTCGCTGCCGAGGCCGATGCGCTTCGCCACGCTGTTGACGTAGAGCAGCGGCAGCGCGCGGCTCACGGTCTGCTCGGCGCAGCCGTAGGGGTAGCGGTCGAGCGCGGCGAGGATGCCCGGCACGTCGAGCGCGCCCTGCGGCCCGACCGTCACGGTGACCTTGGTCCGGCTCGGGATCAGGTCGTGCAGAAGATCGCTGGTGAGCGTGATCTTGCCGACCTTGGGGGCCAGCGTCGCCACCGTCAGGCGCTTGATGTCGCCGGCCGGCACCTTGACATCGAAGGTGAGCGTGCGCCGCACGTCGATGCCGCCGGGGCCGGTGACGCGCAGCGCGAGCTTCGTCAGGCCGACCTCGGCGCGGCTTGAGCTGAACGCCTCGCGCTTGCGCTCGCCCGCGGCGATGGTGACCGAGCGGTCGAAGCCGGGCTGGACTTGCCTGCCCGGCGCCTTCTCGAACTCGCCGGCGACCTCGTAGGTGCCCGCCTGGCCCTCGACGTTGTGCAGCGCCAGCTCGAGCCGCGCCTCGTCGCCGAGCGTGAGGAACCGCGGCGCCGAGACCGTCATGGCGACGGGATCGCGCACGATCACGTCCTTGGTGGCCGAGCCGACCTTGCTGGCGCTCCACGCCACCGCGGTGAGGCGCACCGTTCCGTTGAAGTCGGGGAGCTGGAACTCGACCTTGGCGGTGCCGTCGGGGCCGACCTGGACGATGCCCGAGAACAGCGCCAGCGTCGCCTCGACCGGCGGGTTGCCCTGCCCGTCCGCGCCGCCCGGACCGTCGCCGCCGGAGCGCAGCTTGCCGCGCTCGGCGCGCATGCCGTCGATCAGGCGGCCGTAGAGGTCGCGGATCTCGCTGCCGAGCCGGCGCTGGCCGAAGAACCACCCGTCGGGCTTCGGCGCCTCGAAGCGCGTGAGGTTGAGGATGCCGAGGTCGGTCGCCGCGACCGTAACGCGCGCCTCCTCGCCGGGCGCCAGGCCGGTGAGCTTGACGGGAACCGTCAGCACGCCTGCCGGACCCGACCTTCTCGGGGACGTCGAGGTTGACGCCGATCGTGCGCGGCTCCTGGTCGATGGCGAGCCAGCGCAGGCCGAGCGCCCGGCCCGGCATGCGCTTGGCCTTCTCGTCCAGGGGGCGGTAGAGCATGACGGCCACGTAGGCGCCAGGGTTCCAGCCCTCGCCGACCTTGATCGGCACCTCGCCGCCGCCGACGGGCAGGTCCACCTCCTGGGTGGCGAGCAGGCCGCTGTGAGCACGGCGACGAGCGCGCGGCCCGCCATGCGCGAGCTGATCTTGACGCGCGCGGTGTCGCCGGCCCGGTAGGCTCGTGCTTGTCGAGGGCGACGTCGAGCGTCTCGGGGCTGTCGGCGCTCTCGTCGGCCCAGTAGCCGGCGTTGAACACCACGCTGGAGACGAGCCCGCTGCCGTCGCTCACCTCCAGGCGGTAGCGGCCCCAGTCGAGGCGCGCCTCGATCTTGGCCGGCGCGCCGGGTGCGGCGTCGACCGTGCCCGAGGCCACGCGCCGCGTGCGGGTGGTCGGCTCGAACGCCCACGAGCCGTCGCGGCTGTACCACTGCCAGCGCCGCTCCAGGCGCAAGAGCTGTCCACTTGAGGCCCTTGGCCTGCGACGGCCTTGCCGTCCGCGCCGACGACGATGGCCTCGAAGCCTGCGGTCTCGCCTTCGCCGACCTGGCCCTTGAACAGCGGCCTGATGCCGATGCGCGCGCGCTTCATGTCGATGGGCAGCGTCACCGTGCGCTCGATGGTGCGCCCGCCCGATTCCCTCAGCCTGACGATGACATCGGCCTCCAGCGGGCGGCTGGTCTTCGCGCAGCGCCGGCAGCTCCACGGCGATCTCGGCCTTGCCGTCGGCGCTGGTGGCGGGAAGCTTGTCGAGCGGCTTGCGCACCGGGCTGATCTGCTCGTCGGCCAGGCCGAACTTGAAGCCGGGGAAGCCGGCGACATCCTTGGGCGACGCCCTGACGGCGATGCTCGCCCTCGATGCGCGAGGCCGGCGGCCGGCGGACCGTAGAGATAGCGCCCCGCGACCTTGACGACGCCCGGCTGGTCGCGGGCTCAGCGCCTGCGCTGCCGCCTCGAGCTTCAGCTCGAGCCGCTCGGGGACGAAGTCCTCCACCAGGAAGGCCGCCTGCGCGATGGGCGCGGCCTTGGGGTCGGTGTGCACCTTGACGCGCCAGGTGCCGGTCATGGCCGAGGACGCGAGGGCGAGCTTCGTGGCCCGCCCGCCCAGGCCCTGGTCGGCGAGTGCGACGCGCGAGTGCTCCACGCCGTCGGGCCGCGAGAAGATCAGCGTCACCGGGACCGGCGGCGGCCTCGCCGGAGCGGGTGCGCACCAGCGTCGTCAGGTGCACGGCTCTCGCCGGGCCGATAGACGCCGCGGTCGGCATAGGCGAAGGCGTCCACCGGCCCCGGCTCGGCGCGGCCCTTGACGCCGCGGTCGGTGAGGTCGAACGCGGCCGTCGCCATGTCGAGGAAGGCGTAGTCGCCCGCCGCCGTCTCGGCCACCAGCACCGCGGGCGCCTGCCCGCCCTCGCCGCGCGCAGCGCGGCGTCGAAGCGCACGTAGCCGCGGCCGTCGGTCTTGGCCGTGCCCAGCACCTCGTTGTTGCGCGCGATCAGGCGCACGCTGGCGTTGGCGACCGGGTTGCGCGGTGGCGAGCGAGCGCACGAAGCCGTGCACGCCGTCGTCGCCGTTGATGGCGGTGAGGCCCAGATCGGAGACGATGAACCACTGCGTGGCGGTGCGGCCGCCGCGTCGCCGCGTCCGTCCTTCTTGTCCGACGGCGTAGGCCGCGAGCACGTAGACGCCGGGCTCGAGGCGCGGGATCGCCTCGGCCACGGGGAACGCCGTCGTCACGTCCTCGTTGAGGCGGGAGGCGACGCTCATCTCGCCGGCATAGACCAGCGCGCCGCTCTTCTCCTTGAGGGTGCTCAGGTCGTAGGACGCGAGCTGCCTCTGGAAGTCGCCGCTCTGCAGCGACCTGGGCGATGCTGCGGTCGCCGATGCGGTAGACCTCGATCTGGAGCTTGTCGGTGTTGACGGTGACGAGCGGGATGCCCTGCTGGCCGCGGTTGGGCAGCACGTAGCTGCGCCCCGCGGCCCGCACCGACGGCGCCCGGTCCTTCACGTAGACGGCAAGCTCCGCCGTCTTGAGCGAGCGTCTCGCCGCGGATGGCCGAGGGCAGCCCGGCGCGCACCTGCACCTCGTAGCGCCTGCCGTGGGCAAGCCCGTCGACGCAGATCTGGCGCGCCTCGGCCGTCGACCGCCTGCGGGTCCTTGCCGTCGACCTGGAAGTACTGCGCCCAGTCGACCTGGCCGGACGCCAGCGCCTCGCTGAACTGGATGCACAGGCGCGGCTGCGCGGCGTCGGCTGTCGACCTTGTATTCGGTGATGCGGAAGCCGTGCTCGCGCGACCAGCGTCTCCAGCGCGGCCTGCGCCTCGGGGTTGTCGGCCAGCGCGACGCTGGCCCTGAGCGCGTCGATGGCGGGGCGCCAGTAGGAGCGGCGCTTGAAGGCCTCGTGCAGCACCAGCAGCGCCGCCGCCTTGGCGGCCGGCGTCTGCGCCGCGCTGGTAGGCGTTCCAGGCCGCGCCCGAGGCGTTGACGGGCAGGTCGTAGCGCTCGCTGCTCTGGTCCGGGCTGATGGCGAGCAGCGCGCGGGCGAGGCCGAGCCAGGCCTCGGCATCGCTGGCATCGGCGACCACCGCCTGCGCGAAGGCGCGCGATGCCGCCCGGAAATCGGTGCCGGCCGCCAGCAGCCGGTGGCCTTCGGCGCGCAGCTCGCGCCCCTGCTTGGTGCCGCGGCTGCCAGTTCGCCTTCAGGTAGGCCTCGTAGCGCTTGGCATCGGCCTGCACGCCCTCGTGGCTGAAGGAGCGCTCCTGCGCGCTGGGCGGCGCTTGCGGCGAGCATGACAAGGAGAAGGCAGGCGAGCAGCCGGAGAGCGGCAGCAATGGCATGGTGCAATCCCTGGCGTGGCGTGGGCAGAAGCTTCCGTCCGGCGCCGCGCGCGCCGGACGGCGCGGAATGGATCAGCCGGCGCGTGACTGAAGCGTGGCAGGAGTTGGCCGGTTCCCCGGAATTGCGACCGGCTGCGGCTTTTTTCCGGGGATTGCCGCTGCGGCGTAGGGTGCCAATGCGGCGACAGCCGCATTGCACCGGTGCGCGCGAGCAAAATTGAGGTCGGGAGTTCCCCCACCCCTAGCCTCTCCCCGCAAAGGGAGGGGGATCCGGCCGGCGCAAGTTGGCCGGCTATCCGATTTCTCGGCCCAGGCCTGCTCGATGCCCTCCAGCCGCTGCACCAGGAGGTCCATCTTGGCGATCTGGCCCTTCAGCTCCGCGGCGCGTGCGTCCCGGGTGCGCTGCACCTCCGGGCTGAGCGGCACGTCTCCGCCGGTGATCAGCGCGCGCGTGCGCTCCAGCCGTGCCCGGCTCTGCTCCTTCAGCAGCTCGACCAGGCCCAGATAGACCATGTTGGCCTCCTGCAGGGTCGACGCCTGCCGCACCTTGAGATGCTCGCGCGCCGCCTCCGCAAGCTCGTCGACGATGGGGTAGAACTCGCGCCGGATCAGGGTGTCGAGCTCGGCAACCTGCCCGTCGGCGAGCGGTCGCGCGTCCACCAGTGCTTCCACCACGGCTCGCCGAGATCGAGGGCGACCACCTTGCTCAGGGCGGTGAGCTGGGGCAGGTCGGCCGGTCGCTCTCGTTGGCGTACCTCGTCGGAGCGGCCGCCAATCCGGGCGGTAGCGGCCGAGGAGCTGCTTCAGCTTCGGGAAGATGTGCGATCTCGAGCTTGGCGATCTCCTGCTCCGCCTCGCGGTACGACTTGACGAAGTCCTCCTCCAGGTTCTGCCGCAGGAGCGTCGCGTCGCTCCTCCACACCCGGCCGCGGTGCCCCTCCGCCAGCGCGTTGCGCAGGTTCTCGCATTCCGCCTCCGAGAAGCCCTGCACGACGTCCCGCAGGATCTCGACCATTCTCGTCGCAGTGGTCCTCGATCAGCTGGTCGGTGCGGTTCTGCAGGTCGGTCAGAAGGCTCTGCAGCGTGATGGTGAGACGCTCGTTCTCCTTGACCTCGGCATCGACGGCGCGCAGCTCCATCTCGCCCTGCTGCTGGCCCAGCGCGGCCCGCACTTTTCCCTCCGTCTCCAGGACCTCGACCTCGTGCCGCGCCGCGCTCTGGCCGACGCGGCCGAGCTCCGAGAACGAGCGCGAGATCTGCGTCAGCACCCGGCCGGTGTGGCTGTCCAGGGTGAGGTGCGCGAGCACCTCGCACAGGGGCGAGAGGCCCGAGCACAGGAGCAGGGTCTCGCCGCGCTCCTGAGCGCCGATCCGCGACGCTCGCGCTGGGCGCCGGCCGACTGCTCCAGCAGCTCGGCGTAGGCCTCCACCTTCGGCGTCAGCGCGCGATCGATCTCCGGCGCCGCGCCCCGGATGGCGATCTCCGCCCAGAGCGCGCTGCCCGCCACCACCGGGATCTCCGAAGTCGGGAACTCGCGGCTGCAGGCCGGCCTGCACGTGCTCCACGATCGGCCGGCACGTCGCGCACCAGGTCGCCGAGCTCGTCGATGCGGTTGACGAAGACCGCGATGCGCTCCTTGTGCAGCCCGCGCAGGATGCGCAGCAGCGCCACGTCGGCGGACGACAGCGCCTGGCGCGCCGTGAGCACCACGACGTAGATGTCGGCGCTCTCCAGGGCCCGCCGGGTGATCTCGTCGCGCACCAGGAACGGGATCGTTGGTGCCCGGCGTGTCGACGATGGTGGTGGGAAAGCCGAAATCGTTGCTGGCGAAGTAGAGGTCCGCCGACTTGACGATGTCGGAGTAGACGCCCTTGTGCTCCGAGCCCGCGTGCTGGGCAGGCCGGAGCAGACGTACCTGCTCGAGCACCTCGGTGGTGATCGGAGGGGAACGCGTGCTTCTTGCCGAGCAGCGTGCGCAGCGTGGCGCCGAGGCGGTCCTCCGAGCGGCGCCGCATCGCGTCCACGTGCTTTTGCAGCAGCTCCGGCTCGAAGCCGGGCACCAGGCGCTGCGGTGAGCTCGCGGATGTGCCCGCCGCCGCGCGCCAGCCGCTCCCATTCGTTGGAATCGAAGAACGTGAACTCGGCCGCGACATTGGGCGGCGCATCGGCGCGGGCGAAGTGCAGATGGGTCACCGCCGTGGTCCACGGGTTCACGTCGGTGGGCAGCAGGCCGGGAATGCGCACAAGCCCGTTGATGAACGTGCTCTTGCCGGCCTTGACCTGCCCGATGACGGCGATCCGGCACGTCAGCCGGGCCAGCACGCGCAGCATGTCGTCGACGAACGAGCCGCCGCGGAACGGGCGCGGCGTTCTGCAGCTCGCGACCGCACGCCGATCAGCTCGCGCCGCAGGGTCTCGAGCTCGGCGCCGATCTGGCGGGTGGCGAAAAAGCGCGAGCCCTCTTGCGCTGGATTTGACACGGCCTCCCCCCTTCAGGAACTCCCACCGCTCCCGACCGCCGACGAGAAAAAGCTGCCACGGACAGCGGTTGGTACCTAGCTCGAGTACAATTCATCCCTGTTGGTGAGCACCACGCCCGGCCATTCTGCACCATCCGCGCCGAAACCGCAGCGACAATCGAACATGTCGGCATTCCGAGAAAGGGAGGCGGGGTCAAACCCTCACGTCCACGAAGCTGCTCCAATTACCGGCGTCGGCGAGGAGTCTGAGCCCGGCCTGAAATGTTCGTCAACCGGTGGGGTGGCCGCACGTGGGCGGCAACCCGCGCGCGCATCTGCCGACAACGCCGAAGACGACGCCGCGGCGACCGGGCCGCAATGCGGCAGCGACAATAGCGCCGAGTAGGGCGGAAGTGAGGAGTTCGTGCTACTCCCATCCGGTGAAATTCGACGCCGACGCCGGAAAGAGTGACCCTTTGCGCGCACACCCGCCACCTTCCCGACCAGATTTTGGGTGAGCACAGACGCTGCGGGCAGCGCTTCCATCGACTGATATGGACCAATCCGGAAGAGACGACCCCAAGCTCAGAGAGGTCAAGGCGGTCCTCCATCATCTGCAGGGCCTCCCTTCTGTAGAACTCGTACGTGTGGAGCCCGAGCCTCCTCCGCGCGGGTCCCGCATGAACATGCTCCGGATACTCATTGCGGTGCTGACGGCGGTGGTGGTGTTCGGAATCGCCGCAGTTCCGAGCTTGAGGCAAGTCGTGACCCCGGCGCCCCAGGGCGCAACTGTGGCGGCACGTCCGCCGGCGTCGGAGACGACCGCTCCCAAGGATGTGAAGACCATCGGCCCGAACAGCACCTCGGTGGCGAAGGCGAACGCCGGGCCCGATGCCGAGAAGGCACTGCCGGACGCCGAAAAGAAAGGTGACACGACCAAGGCTGCCGTGGAGGGCGCGGTGATGCTCATGAACGGCGGCCAGGTTCAAACGGCGCGCAAGCGGCTGCTCGTGCTCGCCGCGGATGGCTCTCCCGACGTCCTGTGGGCGCTCGCCAGGTCCTTCGATCCGACGGTGCTGACCGAATTCCCGCCGCCGATGCCTTCCCTGACGTGCCGGAGGCCGAGCGCTGGTATCGGGCGTGGCATGCGGCGGCGGTGAAGCAGGGCCTGGTCCGGGACACCGGATCATCGCTCGAGCGGATCATCGGCTCGATGCGACGCCCCTAGGCTCCCAGGGCATCGGCGAGGGCGGTGAAGCTCGGCGCTACCACGTCCCAGGGGCGCGCGGCCTCGAGGTCGGCGCGCTGGTGCGGGCCATGCTCGGTGGGACGCACCACGAAGCTGGTGCGCAGGCCCGCCGCGGCCGCGGCGGCGAGGTCGCCGTTGTGAGCGGCGACCAGCATGACCTGCGCGCGGCTCCAGATTGAGGAGCGCGGCGCTGGCGAGATAGGCCTGCGGCAGCGGCTTGTAGGCGCGCGCCGTCTCGGCGCCCAGGACCACGTCCCACGGCAGGCCCGCGTGCTTGGCCAGGCGCGTGAGCAGGCCGACGTTGCCGTTCGACAGGGTGCCGATGATGAAGCGGGCCTTTAGGCGCTGGAGCCCCGGCACCGCGTCGGGCCAGGGGCGCAGGCGATGCCAGACGCGGTTGATATGGTCCTTGTCGGCCTCGCCGAGGCCCGCAATGCCGTATTTGGCGAGCAGGCTCTCGAGGCTCTCGCGGTGCAGGACATCGAGGATGGTCCAGGCGCGCCGGCCGGAGCGCACCGCCTCCATGGCCGGCTGGTAGAGCGCGCGCCAGTCGTCGGCGAAGGCGGCCCAGTCCGCGACAATCCCCTTCTCGGCGCCGAAGCGGCCGAGGTCGTCGATGAGGCTCGAGCGCCAGTCGACGACGGTGCCGAAGACGTCGAACAACAGGGCCTGGACGCCGGGTTTGGCTGGCATGGCGGTTCTCTCCTCGAGGCAGTAGGCAGTAGGCAGTAGGCGCTGAGGCAAGCTCCGACGGCTACTGCCTATTGCCTGGTGTCAGACCCGGAGGGTCTGACACCAACTTGCGCGCGGTGGCGCAGGAAATGATCGGCGAGGACGATGGCCATCATGGCCTCGCCCACGGGCACCGCGCGGATGCCGACGCAGGGGTCGTGGCGGCCCTTGGTCGAGATCTCGGTCTCGTGGCCGCCCGCGTCGACAGTGCGGCGCGGGGTGAGAATGGAGGAGGTGGGCTTCACGGCGAAGCGCACCACGATCGGCTGGCCCGACGAGATGCCGCCCAGGATGCCTCCGGCATGATTGGAGAGGAAGCGCGGCTCTCCGTCGTTGCCCATGCGCATCTCGTCGGCGTTCTCCTCGCCCGTCAACTCCGCCGCGGCCATGCCGGCGCCGATCTCCACGCCCTTGACGGCGTTGATGCTCAACATGGCGGCGGCGAGATCCTGGTCGAGCTTGCCATAGACGGGGGCACCCCAGCCGGCGGGTACACCCTCCGCCACCACCTCTATCACGGCGCCGATGGAGGAGCCCGCCTTGCGCACCTCGTCGAGGTAGGCCGACCAGGTCTCCACGATGCCTGGGTCCGGGGAGAAGAACGGGTTGTTGTCTACCTCGGTCCACGACCAGCGCGTACGGTCGATCTTGTGCCTGCCAATCTGGATCAGGGCACCACGGATGGTCACGCCGGGCACAACCCTGCGGGCGATGGCGCCCGCGGCGACGCGCGCCGCCGTCTCGCGGGCGCTGGCCCGGCCGCCGCCGCGGTAGTCGCGGACGCCATACTTCTTCCAGTAGGTGTAGTCGGCGTGGCCGGGTCGGAATTTGGCGGCGATATCGGCATAGTCGCGGCCGCGCTGGTCGACGTTGTCGATGACGATGGAGATCGGCGTGCCGGTGGTCACTTGCCGGCCCTGCTCGTCGGTGAAGACGCCGGAGAGCAGCCTCGCAATGTCGGGCTCGCGGCGCTGGGTGGTGAAACGCGACTGGCCGGGGCGACGGCGGTCGAGGCAGGCCTGGATGGCGTCGGCCGTCAGCTCGATGCCGGGCGGGCAGCCGTCGACGACACAGCCGAGCGCCGGACCGTGGCTCTCGCCCCAAGTCGTGATCCGAAACAGGTGCCCGAACGTGTTGTGGGACATGGGAGGTCGCGTCCCTTCTGGCGTGCGGGCAGTCATAGCCCAGGGCGGCTGCGGGGCGCAACGCAGCCGCGCCTGACGGACCGCGATTCCCCTCCCTCGTGAGGGGTTAGAGTTAGGGGTGGCTTGACCTGGCGCGAGGAACCGCGGTGGCCGGTCAGTAGAAGATCGAGCCCGGGGTGCCGCCGCCGGCGGGGATCGCGTCGCCGTTGATGGCGATCGCCTTCGGCGAGGCCAGGAACGCCACCACCTGGGCGATCTCCTCGGCGGTGACGATCCTCTTCACCAGGTTGCGCCCGCTCATGCGCTTCTCGACCTCGGCCTCGCTCGACGCCCTGGGTCTTGGCCTGCAATGCGATCACGCCGGGCGTCGCCTCCGTGCGCACCAGCCCCGGATGCACGCACACCGCCTGGATGCCATGCGGGGCCAGCTCGTCGGCGAGGTTCTTGGTCAGCGCCGCCACGCCGACGTTGCGGATGCTGCCGATGGTGGTGCCCACGTGCTTGGCGCCGAGCCCGCTGACGTTGATGATGCGCCCGGAGCCCTGCTCGATCATGTGCGGGGCGACCTCGCGGGCGGTGCGCAGGTAGCCCATCACCTTGGTGTTCATGTGGTCCCAGAACTCCTCGGTGGTGATCTCGCCGAGCGTGGGCGGCCGCGCCTGGCCGCTCGGCTTGGCGGCGCAGTTGACGAGGATGTCGACGCGTCCGAAGGCGGCGATCACGTCGGCGACCATGCCTTTCACCGCCTCGTCGTCGGTGGTGTCGCAGGCGAAGCCTTTCGCCGCTGCCGCCGCCTTGCCCGGAAATCTCGGCGGCGAGCGCCGTCCAGCGCCGCCTTGTTGCGCGCAACGAGCGCGACGTTGGCGCCCTCCGCCGCGAGCACGCGGCCGATCGCCAGACCGATGCCGCGGCTTCCGCCGGTGACGATCGCAACTTTGCCCTTCGAGCTCCAGGTCCATGGTGCCGCCTTTCCTCCCGGGTGTGGTTGGCTCGCATAGTCGGGAATGCGACGCCATCGTGTCAATCGTATGCCGTCGTGCTACCCCGCGAAGAAAGACGAGCACCACGCGTTGAGCAGGTACGCGCGCTTCCCGCATAATAGCCGAGCACGGGAATGGAGCGGGGTGACTTCGGGCCGGCGGCCGCCGTCGAGTGGCCGCCGCGACGGGAAATCAGGATGGGCCAGGACCACGGCAAGAGCGAGCGGCAGGTCGGGGAGCTCTACGCCGACGATCCCGAGCGCGCCGACGCGCTGGTATTCGGCCGCCGCACCGGGCACCTCGCGCCGGGGGTTTCTCGGGCGGCGCTGGGCTCGCGGCAATGGGCGCGGCTGTCGGTGGTCCTATCGTGTTCGCGGCGTACATGCCCGGCGGCCTCATTCCGGCGGCCTTCGCGCAGGAGCCGGGCAGGGAGGGCGCCGGGGACACCGGCAGCGCAATTCTGGAGTGCGCGCCGCAGCGGCTGCGCTTTCCCGGCAAGGACCCGGATCTCGTGCTCCTGCGCTCCAGCCCGCTGGTGGCGCGAGACACCTGAGCATCTGCTCGACGACGACACCACCCCGACCTCGAGGTTCTACATCTCCAACAGCGGCCTGATGCCGGAGCCGGCGACCGAGCCCGATGCCTGGAAGCTCACCGTCGACGGCGAGGTCGGGCGGCCGCTGGAGATCGCGCTCGGCGACCTGAAGAAGGGTGGTGCGCCTCGGACGTACCGCATGGTGCTGGAAACCGGCGGCAACGGCCGCTCGTTCTTCGTGCCGCGGGTCGAGGGCCCGCAATGGGCCAACGGCGGTGCCGGCTGCGCAGAGTGGACCGGGGTGCCGCTCGCCTCCGTGCTGCGCGCGGCCGGTGTCAAGCCCGTCGCCGTCTACACCGGAAATTACGGTGCCGACCGACATGCCTCCGGCGACCCGTCGCGGCCGTCGCTGTCGCGCGGCGTGCCGATCGCCAAGGCCATGAGCCAGTACAGCCTCCTGGTATGGGCGATGAACGGCCAGCCGCTGCAGCACATCCACGGCGGGCCGTTGCGCCTCATCCATCCGGGCTGGCCGGGCTCGGTCTCGCACAAGTGGCTCACCAGGATCACCCTGCGCAACCGGGAGCACGACGGCGAGGGTATGCAGGGTACCTCCTATCGGGTCCCGGTGCGGCCGATGATGCCCGGCAGCGCGGCCGACGCCAGCGACTTCCGCATCCTGGAGTCGATGCCCGTGCGCAGCATCGTGACGAGCCCCGCCAACGGCACGCGCTTGCCCGCCGGCACGCGGGAGCTGCGGCTGCGCGGCGCCGCCTGGGCCGGCGAGCTTGAGGTGCTGCGCGTCGACCTGTCGCTGGACTTCGGCGCCACCTGGCAGCGGGCCGTGCTGGCCGCCGCCCGCAACCGCTACGACTGGCGCCGCTGGATCGCCGCGCTGCGGCTTCCGGGCGACGGCTACTACGAGGTGTGGGTGCGGGCCACCAACTCCGCCGGCCGCGCGCAGCCGCACACGGCGGGCAACTGGAACCCGCGCGGCTACGCCGCCAATCCGATGCACCGCATCGCCGTGCTGGTGGGGTAGCGCGCCCCTACTCGCAAGCTGCGCAGGTCAGGAGCCGGCTCAGGTAGAAGGCAATGTATGGATTGGCCTACGTCCTCCTGCCACACCGGTTCTCCTCGCTTCAGGTGGAGCTCGAGCGGACGCTGGCGCCATTCAAGCGGGGTGACGAGGCAGAGTTTCCGCGCGAAAAGCTTGCCTTCGACGACGCCACCGAGAGCCTGACGCGCCTGCACCATGCCACAGTCCACTTCAACGCAGACGGAAGCCTGAGCTGCGCGCGACGGTGACCCTGTAGCGCTCTACGATCTCCAGCTGTCACGACTTGCGGAACACCTCGCGGCCTGCCAGCTCGATACGTTCGATGGGACGCTTGCGGAGATCGAGCCCGATTTCGACCGGTTTGTGCGCGGCTTCACGGACTACCGGGGGCGCGACCCGCAAACCGGCCGATATGGCCGCTGGCTCAATCCGATCGGCTATTGGGACTGGTGGGAGCTTGGCGGCCGGTTCAACGGTGTCATCACGGGTGAGCGGCGGCCGGCCGCTGCCGAGCAGCTGATCTCCTCGGGCCCGAGCAAAGGACGCGCAATGCTCGGCAGGGTCGTCGAAGCCCTGGGCGGACGCACGCGGGACGAGGAGGCCGCGATCGAGGCAAACGTAGAGCTGGTCGATACCCTGAAGGTGGCTGCAGAGCAAATGCTGGGCTGCCGACGGCCATCGTCCTGCCGCTCGGATGCTGCGCGGATGCGGAGCGCTGGTTCGATGACGTCAGCTGGCACGAGATCAGGCCGGGCACCCGCGCCATCGCTCGGAGCACCAGCAGATGCCGGCTTCCAGCAGCTCGCCCGCGCCGCCTACGACCGCTTCTCGGGTCTCGCCGCAGCCGGCGTGGCGTATCATTTCTGATCGTGCCTTTTCAGTCAGACGACTTCCTTCTCGATCCGGTATCGAGCTTGCCGCCGTAAGCGCGCTGCGTGACCCCTACGGCTTCCAAAGCGAGATTGCTCACGTCGGCAATAAGACCGATGGGCTACAAATTCTTGGGAAAGCGAGAGAAATGGGCGCTTGCTGGTTGGCGGCGGACCAGAACCTACAGTTCAGAGGGCGATGCTTGTAGGAATGGTGAAATCTTGTGTTCCGATTTGTGAAGCATGATCCAGACTACATCGTCCCCGACTTGGACAAGGAGCTGCCTGATTTCTGAACAGAACAGTGCAAGACACTGGTATCAGACCCGGAGGGTCTGATACCGGTACGCGGGCTACCCCAGCGCCTTGTTCGCCGCCTTGGCTTTGTCGGCGTCCACGTAGACCTCGCTGCCCATGTCGCGGAACTTCTGGCTCATCTCCGCCATGCCCGCCTCGGCCTGCCCTGGGGTGTCAGACCCCAGGGTCTGACCCCGGCTCGTTGAGCTTCGCTGCGTAGTCCCGCACCTGCTGGGTGATCTTCATGGAGCAGAACTTCGGGCCGCACATGGAGCAGAAGTGCGGCGATCTTGTGGGCCTCCTTGGGCAGGGTCTCGTCGTGGATGCTGCGCGCGGTCTCCGGGTCCAGCGAGAGGTTGAACTGGTCCTCCCAGCGGAACTCGAAGCGGGCGCGTGCTCAAGGCGTCGTCGCGCAGCTGCGCGGCGGGGTGGCCCTTGGCCAGGTCGGCGGCGTGGGCGGCGATCTTGTAGGTGATGACGCCGGTCTTGACGTCGTCGCGGTCGGGCAGCCCCAGGTGCTCCTTGGGCGTGACGTAGCAGAGCATGGCGGTGCCGAACCAGCCGATCATGGCGGCGCCGATGGCGCGAGTGATGTGGTCGTAGCCGGGCGCGATGTCGGTGGTGAGCGGCCCCAGCGTGTAGAACGGCGCCTCGCCGCAGACGCTGAGCTGCTTGTCCATGTTGGCCTTGATCTTGTGCATCGGCACGTGGCCGGGGCCCTCGATCATCACCTGGCAGCCCTTCGCCCAGGCGACCTTGGTCAGCTCGCCCAGCGTCTCCAGCTCGGCGAACTGGGCGGCGTCGTTGGCGTCGGCGATGGAGCCGGGGCGCAGGCCGTCGCCCAGGGAGAAGCGACACGTCGTAGGCCCGCATGATGTCGCAGATGTCGTCGAAGCGCTCGTAGAGGAAGCTCTCCTTGTGATGGGCGAGGCACCACTTGGCCATGATCGAGCCGCCGCGCGAGACGATGCCGGTGACGCGGCTGGCGGTGAGCGGCACGTAGCGCAGGCGCACGCCGGCGTGGATGGTGAAGTAGTCCACGCCCTGCTCGCACTGTTCGATCAGCGTGTCGCGGTAGAGCTCCCAGGTCGAGCTCGTCGGCGTCGCCGCCGCACTTCTCCAGCGCCTGGTAGATCGGCACCGTGCCGATCGGGCACCGGCGAGTTGCGGATGATCCACTCGCGCATGTTGTGGATGTTGCGGCCGGTGGAGAGGTCCATGACGGTGTCGGCGCCCCAGCGGATCGCCCAGACCATCTTGTCGACCTCCTCGTCCACGGAGGAGGTGACGGCCGAGTTGCCGATGTTGGCGTTGATCTTCACCAGGAAGTTGCGGCCGATGATCATCGGCTCCAACTCGGCGTGGTTGATGTTGGCCGGGATGATGGCGCGGCCGCGGGCGATCTCGTCGCGGACGAACTCCGGCGTGACGTGGTCGGGGATCGAGGCGCCGAAGCTCTCGCCGTCGGCCAGCGCCGCTCTCGCCCGCTCCAACATGGCCTTGCGGCCCATGTTCTCTCGATGCGCGACGTAGATCATCTCCTTGGTGACGATGCCCGCGCGCGCGTACTCCAGCTGGGTGAGGATCTGC